>JAJFGS010000013.1 GCA_021775995.1 Alphaproteobacteria bacterium | reverse complement strand
TTATGGTGGTTCTGGCGATGACCGTTTGTTTGGTGACGCAGGGAATGATGAGCTTCATGGTGGTATCGGTAATGATAATCTAGTTGGTAAAAGCGGTAATGATGTCTTGGTGGGGGGTGCTGGTACAGACAAGCTTAATGGTGGTACGGGGAATGATTTTCTATTTGGCGGCGATGATGCTGACACACTGACAGGTGGTTCTGGTGATGACACATTAGATGGCGGTGATGGTAATGATCTGCTCCATGGCGGTGCCGGTGTTGATAACATGGATGGCGGTGATGGTGCTGACAACATGGTCGGTGGTGCTGGTGCCGATATCATGGATGGCAATGATGGTGATGATACATTCTATCTTGCGAATGGTCACTTTGCTGTCGGTGAAGTCATCCGAGGTAGTGCAGGCACTGATGAAATTCTTTTAACAAATACAACGACAGTTGATTTTACAACGGGGACACTTGCAACAGTTGAAACACTCACTGGTTCTGATGATGCTCAGGATGTGACTTATAGTATCAATCAGGCATTAGGGTTTACAACAATTGATTTAGCTGGGGGTGTAGATAATAGTCGTGTTCAAATTAGTGGAACAGTTGATGTAACGGCATTGGGTACACCTACAGTTACTAATGTCGAGAATGGTTTTTTAACAGGTTCTGCTGGTGTAGATGATTTAACAATAACGGGCGCACAGCTAGATGCTCTCATCTTCGGGGGAGGAACTATTGATTTTGGTGCAAGTGCTGATGTCTTAAACCTTACAACAACTTCTGCAGATCTTAATTCATTGGGTGCAACGGATGGTTCTATTCAGAATTTAGAAACAATTTCTGCGAGTACGGCAGCAGCGGGTGTAACAATTGACCTTAACGGGCAAACAGAAGCTTTCACTGTAACAGGCGGCGGATTTGCCGATATTATTACTGCTGGAACGGGTGCTGATACAATTGATGGCGGCGCGGGGAATGATACGATTAACCTTGCTAACGGTGATTTTGCAGCAGGTGAGTCTTTAACTGGTGGTGCAAATACAGATAATATTACTTTAACGAATGCAACGACAGTTGATTTCACAACTGGGACACTTGCGACAGTTGAAACATTGAATGGTAGTACAGGTAACGATACTGTCACGATGTCTGCAACTCAGTTCGTTGGTTTTACAACGATTGATTTTGTGAGCGGTACAGATGTAATGAATGTTTCCTCGGTTGGTGTCGAAGACATTTCAGGGTCCGGCCTACCAACAGTCAATAATGTAGACACAGGAAACTTGGTTGGTAGTGCAGGCGCAGATGATTTAACAATAACAGGTGCGCAGCTTGATGCAATTATTGTGGGCGCAGGCACAATTAACTTTAATGGCGGCGCAGATATCCTTAATCTCACATCAACATCGGCAGATTTAAATACGCTTGGTAATACGGACGCCTCTATTCAAGGTCTTGAATCTATCTCTGTCGCAGGTGCTGCGGCTGGCGTTACTGTTTTATTGCTTGGTCAGACTGAAGATTTTACTGTAACGGGCAGTACTTCTGGAGATATCCTGGCTACAGGAGCAGGAGATGACGTTATCAATGCAGGGGCAGGAAATGATATTTTTGCAGGTCTAGGCGGTATCGATATTCTAGATGGTGGTGCGGGGAATGATACTATTGTTCTACTGAATGGAGATTTTGTTGCTGGAGAATCTTTAACAGGCGGTGCAGATACAGATAATATTCTTTTTAACAACGCTACGACTGTTGACTTTCAAATAGGGACACTTGCAACAATTGAACTATTAAACGGGCATGCTGGTAATGATGATGTCACAATGTCTGCAACACAGTTCGTTGATTTTACAACGATTGATCTTGCTGGTGGAACAGATGTTCTGAGTATATTTGCAGATAATAGTGATATTTCTGGATCAGGTACGCCAACTGTAAACAGTACAGAAACTGGAAATCTTACAGGGGATGGTGGAAACAACTCTATTACACTGACGGGTGCGCAGCTAAATTCTATTATCAATGGAGCCGGAACAATTGACTTGGGCGGTGGTGCATCAGATGTCATTAATCTTACAACAACCTCTGCAGACCTTAATACATTGGGTGCAACGGATGGTTTGATTGCTGGCGTTGAAACAGTTTCTGCGAGTACGGCAGCAGCAGGTGTAACAATTACATTATCTGGCCAAACAGAAGCTTTCACTGTTACAGGCAGTGGTAACGCAGATTCACTTGCAACTGGATCTGGCGCAGACACTATTAATGCCGGCAATGGCAATGATGCCATTAGTGGTGGTACAGGCGCAGACACTATTGATGGTGGTGCGAACGACGATACAATTAATTTAGCCAATGGCGATTTTGCAGCTGGTGAGTCTTTAACTGGTGGTGCAAATACAGATAATATTACGCTTACAAATGCGACAACAGTTGATTTTCAAACAGGAACACTAGCGACTATTGAAACATTGAACGGAAGCGCTGGTAATGATGATATTACAATGTCTGCAACACAGTTTTCCGGCTTTACAACAATTAACCTTGCTGCCGGAACAAATATTCTGGATGTATTTGCTGATAACAGCGATATTTCTGGATCGGGTACGCCAGCAGTCAGCAATGTTACAACTGGAAGCCTGACTGGTGATGGCGCAAACAATTCTATTACACTAACAGGGGCGCAACTTAATGCCATTTTAGTCGGTGCTGGAACAATTGACTTGGGCGCTGGCGGCTCTGATACAATTAATCTCACATCAACGTCGGCTGACCTTAATACATTGGGTGCAACGAACGCTTCTATTGTTGGTGTTGAAAATATTTCTGCGTCGACGGCAGGGGCTGGTGTTACAATCACTCTTTCTGGTCAAACAGAAGCCTTCACTGTCACAGGCAGTAGTAACGCAGACACACTTACAACCGGATCTGGCGCGGATACTATTAATGCTGGTGCAGGCGCCGATGCTGTGACAGGTGGTACAGGTGCTGATACGATTGATGGCGGTACAGGGAATGATACGATTAATCTTGCCAATGGAGATTTTGCAGCTGGTGAGTCTTTAACTGGTGGGGCAAATACAGATAACATTACTTTAACGAACGCGACAACAGTTGACTTCACAATTGGGACGCTTGCAACAATTGAAACATTGAATGGTAGCACTGGTATTGATGTTGTTACAATGTCTGCAACGCAGTTGAATAGCTTTACAACTTTAAGCTTTAACGGTGGTGCCGACGTTTTGAATTTTAATGCGACATCGACAGGATTAAATGGTTTAGCTGATGGTTCCCTAACAGGACTTGAAACAATTTCTGTGGCTAGCGCGGTAACGGACGTTACAGTTGATCTTTCAAATCAAAGTGACGATATTACAGTCACAGGTAGTTCCAATGCTGATACGCTTACGCTGGGCTCAGGGGATGATACTGTTAATTCTGGCTCAACTATAGACGCTGGTATCAGTGCTATATTAGCGGCAAATGCCGAAGCTATTCTTGCGATAGATGGAACTATTATGCATGTTTACGCAACAGCAGGAACTGACACAACGACGTTGGCGGCAGGCATTACTTCAATTGATGTTGCCGCATGGGGCGCAGGCGGTGGCGGTGGCGGTGGCGGTAATGCTAATGCTGGTGGTGATGCTGGTGGCGGTGGATTTGTAGAAGGAACAATTACGGTTGCGAGTGGCGCAACGATTGAAGTTGCCACTGGTGGTGCTGGTGGCATGGGTCTTGATACAGTTGTCAACAATCGCGAAGGAACAGGCGGTGGTGGTGGTGGTTATTCTGGCGTCTTTACGACGAGCATTAGTCAAGCAAACGCATTATTTGTAGCTGGCGCTGGCGGTGGCGGTGGCGGTGGTGATAACACAGGCGGTGCACCAAATGGTGGTGCAGGCGGTGCAAGTGGTGGTAACACGGGTGCAGCAGGCGGTGGTGGTGGTGGAACCGTTGGTGGTGGTGGTGGTGGTACACAGGTCGCTGGCGGTGCATCAGGTGGTGGTAATAATGCACAAACAGTTGCTGGTGGCGCTGGTGGAATTCTCGCAGGTGGTGATGGCGGTGATACAACGAGTGCGGCGGCAACGTTAGGCGGAGCAGCTGGAATTAATGGTGGTGGTGAAGGTGGATTGGCCTCAACGGCACTTGGTCGTGCTGGTGGTGGTGCTGGTGGTGCTGGTTATTATGGCGGCGGCGGCGGTACAGCCAGTAATGGTGGTAATACTTCTGGCGGCGGCGGTGGCGGCGGATCAAATTACCTCGATGGTGCAGCAACAGGCACAACGAATACAGGGGCGACTGGAACAGCCCCTGACCAAAGTAATTCATTTTATTTTGCGGGTGTTGGTGTTGGTGGAGCTGGTGGTGCACAACGGACGAATGGTAATGACGGTGGCGATGGTCTTGTTGTCGTTTCATACTCACAAACAGGACAAGATATTACGACGATAGCAGGTGGAACAGGGAATGATGATTTATATGGCTCTGCTGGTCAGGAAATTTTTGTATTCAGTGATACTGGTGCGGCGAACGAAGATACAATCTTTAACTTTGATCTCCAAGTTGATAAACTTGACTTGTCTGACTTGCTTACTGGTTATAATCCGGCGACTGAAGTCATTACAGATTTTGTACAAATTACTGACAGTGGCGGTGATTCTGAAATTCGTGTTGATACTGGAGGAACAGCTAGCTTTGGTGCAACGACAGTCGTTGCGACAATAGATAGTGTTACAGGTTTAACCAATGAAGCTTTTCTTGAAGCTTTTGATATTTTGATTATAGCCTAAGAACATAAAATAACTCTTTCATTATAATGGCAGTATTTTTGTTTAAATTTTAAGCAAAAAAAAATGAGGCGGAAATATTATTTCCACCTCATTCAAAATTATTAAGTACGTGCTATAGAAATTAAGCAGCTTCTTTCAGATTGGTAGCAGATTGCTTACCTTTTTCTTCTTGAAGATCATATTCAACATTCTGGCCGTCATTTAAAGTTTTAAATCCTGCGGCTTCAACTGCGCTGATGTGAACAAACACATCGTTGCCACCTTCTTCAGGCTCGATAAAACCGAAACCTTTTTGTGGGTTGAACCACTTTACTTTACCTTTTGCCATGAATTACTCCTTTGTAAAAAATTAGCGTATATATAAGTCCATTATTAAACTTATTAGCACTAAGCATGGCTTTTAGGCGTTCGTCAACTAACTTACGCAATAAAATGCAGTAAATTAGCGATAATCGCTATAAAACGCCTGTTTTTATGCCGCACGCCTGCTTTTTGGCTTCGCTGTGTGGGTTTTTAGACCAGATCTTTTGGGCTTAGAACCAGAAGGTCTTTTAAACTTTTCATAACCTCCACCCTTACCATTTGATGGTTTTCCACCTGCTTTGTAAGGTTTCTTACCTGATTTAGAATATGGTTTGGAGTCTTGACCGCGACCATTATTTGAACGCGTTTCATCGTCTTTAGAATAATCCTTTTTGTAAGAATTATTATTACCATTTTTAGGCTTGGTAAAATCAGTACGGCGTTTTTTACCTTCCTCTTGTCTCGGTTGAGAGTTTGATCCACCATATTTTTTATCTTCAGATTTTTCAAAGAAGTTATTTTTATTTTCTTTTGAAACATAAGGCTTTTTAGATTTAGCTTTTTTAGAAAAAGATTTTGAATCAGTACGCGCCTTATCATCATTGAATTTTGGTTTACGATCTCCGCGATACTCGTTTTTATTATCGTTAAATTTAGGCTTGCGATCTTTTCGGTATTTGCTATTGCTTGAAGATTCTTTGTGCTCGCTGCTATTTTCATGATTAAACTTAGGTTTGCGATCATCCCTACGGTTATCCTTGTGATCATCTCTAGGAGCATCACGGAAATTATCTTTGCCGAACTTTGAACCACGTTTAGCGCCACCCTTAAAGCCACCACGCTTATCATCACGGCCATTTCTCCCGCCTGTTGGGCGACCACGATATGGTGCTTTACGGCCAGATTTAGCTTCTTTCGGGGCTGGGCCACGTTTGGCATCTGGGTCTAATAAACATTCAATGGCGTACCATTTACGGCCTTCTTGTGCGGACACAAAAGAAAGTGCAGAGCCGCTTGCACCGGCGCGGGCTGTACGGCCCATACGGTGAATATAGTCTTCTGCTACTTGCGGTAAATCATAATTCACAACATGTTCAATATGTGGCACGTCTAATCCACGAGCGGCAATATCTGTTGCAATTAAAATTCTAAAATTTTGTTTACGGAAGTTTTGCATGACCTTGTCACGCTTTGTTTGGCGCAAGTCACCATGCAATGCTTCTGATGTGAAACCATCACGGCGTAGGTTTTTTGCCATGCGGTCTGCGCCATGTTTTGTTTTAATAAAAACAATGACGGAGCCATTACGCGTCGCTAGCTGTTTTGTTAACTCTTTATATTTTTCACTTTGATCAATGCGAATAACATCTGTTTGAATGTTTTTGGCAACAACATTGGTGTGCCCTACAGAAATACGCTCTGGTTTGTTCAAATATTTGCTAGAAAGCTTTACAATTTCTTGCGGCAAAGTCGCAGAAAACATCAATGTTTGGCGTTCTTTTGGTAGATATTTGATAATGCGGTCTAATTGCACGCCAAAACCCATATCTAACATACGGTCTGTTTCATCAAGGACTAAGAAATTTGTTTGGTTTAATTTTATTGTGCCGCGCTCTAAATGGTCATTAATACGACCTGGTGTTCCAACAATAATACGCGGCTTGGCGCGCAATTCATTCAGCTGTTTTCCCATTGGGGCACCACCGATAATAAAAGCGGTGTTAATTTTACTTTTATAACCCAGCAATTGATGAATAACGTCTAAAACTTGTTTGGCTAATTCACGTGTTGGTGTCATCACCAATGCGCCAGCACTTGGGTTGTTTAATAATGTTTCTACTAAAGGGATACTAAAGGCAGCCGTTTTCCCAGTCCCTGTTTGAGCAGATCCTAAAACGTCACGACCCTTTAGGGCGAGGGGGATAGCTTGTGCCTGAATAGGGGTAGGCGTTGTATATTCCATTTTTGTGAGCGATTTATTCAACTCTTCAGATAGGCCAAAGCCTTCGAAATTTTTCATTATATTTCCTTTTCCGCCCAAATTAATGGAACAAAGTTAACTCGGGCGCATTTTGCGCCAAAGGGTAGGGCCTTCATTGGCCATTCATCTATAAATGTGAACTTTGTGGAAAAGGTGGGGCGTTTTAACAACCACATATCCGAATAAGTTGGATATTTTTCTGAAAGCTCCATCTCTCATTTAATCGGCTGAGAGACATTTATCAAACGTTGGAGGGTTTATAGGCACTTTTCTGGATTCTGTCAAACTAAATCTTTGAAATTGTTAATTTATTTTTAACCCATACAGGGCACTATATAGGGGTATAAATCCGAAGGTTGCCTTAACCGACTGGTTTTATGCTATAATTTAATGTACTTTTTTACTGCCCAATTGCTCATAGATTACTCAGGATTTATAATTACCCATGCTTAAAAGACTTATTGTTGAACAGTTTGTTATTATTGACAAGTTAGACCTGACCTTTGAAGACGGTCTGACGATCGTTACTGGGGAAACTGGTGCGGGTAAATCTATTATCTTGGGTGCAATGGGTATGATATTGGGAGAGCCCGCTAAAATTAAATCAATACGCCAAGGGCATGACCAATCAATTTTTAAAGCTGTTGTTGCACCACCCAAAAATCATGGTGTTTGGCCGTATCTAACGGAAAAAGACCTTGTCACTGCAGACCAAGAAGAATTTGAAATTTATCGGGTGATGACCACCGAAGGTACCGAGACCATTACCTTGAATGACAAACCAATTGAGCTTGAAATTTTAAAAGAAGTTGGTGAAATCTTGATGGAGATTCATGGACAAACAGCAAACCATAATTTGCTTGGTCCTGAAAACCAAATGAACTTGCTGGATTTATCTGGTAATTTTGAACCTGAGGTTTTCACCAATGTTTCTGAAGCGTTACACAATGTGCATCGCTACACCAGAGAATTGGAAGAGGAAGAAAAATTTCTTGCACAGCATAGGGGAATGCGGCTGAAAAAATTACGGGCGGTTGTTCGTAAATTTGAAGAAATTGAAATGAAAGAGGGGTTTGTTGAAGAGTCAGAGGCAGAATATGCACGGCTCTTAATGGCCAAAGAAACATCAGAAGCATTTCAGTTGATTTTATCGCGCCTTATTTCTGGTAACGGCATTGTTGGTAGTTTGGCGTCGGCTAAACGTACGATCGAGGCACAAGAAAATGTTGATAAAGCGGAGATGGAGGCTTTAACAAATTATCTTGACGTTGCTTTAAAAAATGCCCGTGATGCGGTTGATGAAATGACAACGTTGACTCCTAAATATGAAATTGATACGGGGCCACTATTTCACTTAAAAAAAGTATTAGATGTACTAAAAACTATAGCGACAGATAATAAAATAGCATATGAAGATATCACCGAATTTTATTTAGATGTGTATGGTAAAGATCAACGCGTTAAAAATGGTCCAGAGCGTCTCGTTGAGCTTAAAGATTTATTGGTCAAATCTAAAAATGATTTCCTTAAACATGCAGAAATTCTTAGTAAAAAACGTGTTATTGCTGCTGAGGCATTAGGCAAAGCCATTACAAAAGAATTTCCACCTTTGAAATTAGCAAAAGCAGAATTCATTGTGGTTGTAGAAGAAAAACCAGATCTACCTTGGACGGAAAAAGGCTTTAACGTTGTAACCTTTACGGCCCGTATGAATCCAGGAATGCCTTTTAGCCCTATTGCTGAAACGGCTTCAGGCGGGGAGCTCGCACGGATGATTTTGGCGCTTAAAGTTGTATTGCAAGAAATTCAAACGACAACTACGCTTGTCTTCGATGAGGTTGATACGGGGATTGGTGGTTCTGCCGCCGCTGCCGTGGGCGATCGTATTGCTGCGCTGTCTGAAAATACCCAAGTCATGGTTATCACCCATAGTCCGCAAGTGGCTTCATGTGGTGACCAACATCTTCACATTAGTAAACGGGTAGAAGGTGAAGTAACAATTTCTAGTGTGAATGAACTTGCCATTGATCAACGTATCAATGAAATTTCTCGTATGCTTGCTGGTGATAAAGTCAGTGGAGAATCTGATGCTGCGGCGCAACGTCTTCTTGATGAAGCGGCAAGTGCCAAACAAAAAAGACAAGCGGCGTAAGTACAAAAAAATCGAGTCTTGTTGAACTTCTTTTAAGAGATCCTATATAATTTAGAAAAATGGTGGGCGGTACGGGGATCGAACCTGTGGCCCCCTCGATGTCACCGAGGTGCTCTACCGCTGAGCTAACCGCCCACTCTTTTTAAAAGCCGTCATACCAGCAAGCTGGAGGACGCTACTTTAAAGGTCGTCATGCGGGTCTGTTAATTCCTTGACCCGAGGACGATTGTCCCTACAAAATAGATATTACCTTGGTTTTTCAAGTCTTTTTTGTACTTATAAGAATTTTCATAGAATTATTTAAATATGGGCAAATGCTTTATAAAGTGATATCTCGTATTCCAATGACTGATATACAAGACAAATTAGAAATAGAAATCCCTGAGGAAGCCCCGTCTATACGGTTGGATAAAGCCTTGGCAGCAGAATGCCCTGACTTGTCTCGCTCACGCCTACAAGCATTGATTAAAGAGGGTCAAGTTATCGTCTCGGGTTTTATTATTAAAAAATCATCTTATGAAGTTGTGGCAGGCGATAAAATTACAATTCAGATTCCGCCTGCTAAAGATGATACGATTTTGGCCGAAGATATTCCTTTGAATATTGTCTATGAAGATGATGATCTTTTGGTGGTGAATAAAGCTGTCGGCATGGTTGTTCATCCGGGGGCAGGGAATTGGGATGGCACATTGGTCAATGCCTTGTTGCATCATTGCAAAGGTAATCTTTCTGGCATTGGCGGCGTGCAACGTCCTGGCATTGTTCATCGTTTAGATAAAGAAACCAGTGGTCTTCTTGTGGTTGCTAAAAATGATCTGGCACATAGCGGGCTCAGTGACCAACTTCAAGACAGAAGTTTGAGTCGTATTTATAAAGCTTTTGTTTGGCGTGTGCCGACAATCATTAAAAGTAAAATCGATATGCCTATCGGACGTGACAATCATAACCGTCTTAAGATGGGGATTATGATGACCAGTGGACGCGAAGCCGTGACGCGTTATTTATTGAAAGATAAATATGCTGATGGTGTTGCCATGGTTGAATGTAAATTAGAGACTGGGCGCACCCATCAAATTCGTGTCCATATGCAACATATTAAACATCCTTTGATTGGTGATCCACTTTATGGTCTGCCTGACCAAGAGGGAACGGCTTTATTAAAGCACTCTGGCTATGAAGAGAGCATTATTGAACAAATCATGGCATTTAAGCGTCAGGCGCTCCATGCCGCTGAAATCGGCTTTATTCACCCCCGATCTGGTGAAAAACTGCACTTTACATGTGATATGCCCGATGATTTGCAAAATATAGAAAATTGTTTAAAAACAATAACTTAGATAGAAATTTCCCAATTATTTGCTATTTACATAAGAAAATAGCTATTATTAATATATAAGGTTTTTTAATTCAAAGTGTAAGACCCTTCGACTTTAAAAACTTATGTTTACAAACTACCCGATGGGGCTTTTTTTAGGGCATTTTAAAAGGCGGTCAAAGGGACGAAAATATAGTTACTTTTCTTTTTAGTTTATTACCAATCTGGTACCCATAGTAAAACTCAAACCCTCCTAAGTCTTTAGGGGGGTTTTTTCTTTATATGCTACGGTATTAAAGTCACTATGAAGCCGCTCTCTTCTTCAAAAACAAAAGTGTAGATGGATAGCCTCTCTTCAACATACACATCAGCTTTTAAAAATTAGTTCCAGAGATTGGATAATCGTTCTAGTATTTAACGTAAAATCCAAATTGTTTTTCTAAGTAATTTATGATTAACTCAAAATATAAGAAATAAGGAAAAGTCTATGGATTTAAAAGTTAAAATTATTGATGGAACGAAACAGCTATTACAAGGGTTCGGATTTGTTATCTATGCCCTTCTTGCTTTGGCTATGTTTACAACATCTATAACCTCAGCCTTATTATTTGCGGTGGCGGGTGTCTTATTTCTTCCTAAAGCGCAAGCAAAGTTAAAAGATACTTATTTCAATACATGGAAAAGGATTGGTTACACAATTTTAGGGCTTACTGTTTTTGCAATCTTTACTATTGGATCAAGCACTCCTGATTACTCCTCTAAAAATACAGCAGAACAATTAATCACAGAAAAAGAAATGGAGAAAGCTTTAAAGCTAGCAGAAGAGCGTAGTTTAAACGCAAAAGAAGAGTTTGAAAGAAATCCTGAACAGGTTCTTCAGGAAATATCAACATACGTTGAAAATAAAAATTGGGAGGCGGTAAAGGAAAAAACGGGGCAATTACTTGAAGTAGACCATCCTGAAATTAAAAGATTGAATGGCGAGGCTATTGCAGGGCTTGCCAAACAGGAGGAGGAAAGACAAAGGCTAGAAAAAGAACGTCTTGCAAATGAGTTTAAAGAAAAACGTACTGTCCTTATTACTGATTTAAAGAAAGAGCTTGCTAATAAAAATTATGATTATGCGCAGACTATTGGTGCTGAATATATTAAGGTAGCAGATAGTGAATTTAAAAAACTTCATGATACCGCTGTTAAAAAACAAAAAGTTGTTCTTGAAAAACAAGCTATAGAAGCGGCGGCAGCACCATGGTCATATTATCATAATGATGATCCTATGAGCAAAGGCAAAACCCATACAGCTACTCTTTCAAGTTCTAACACTGTGGAGTTTGATTTTCCTTATGGTGGTAAACAGCACGGAAGATTAACTCTCAGAACAGACCCAAAATATGGGAAGGATGTTATTTTTAGAATAGAAAAAGGCCAAATCCTCTGCCCATCATATGACAATTGTACAGTGTTAGTGAGATTTGATGATGAAGATGCGTCTCGATATACTGCGGTAGGTGCGGCAGATAATAGTTCAGAGACCATTTTTATTCGGAATTACAGCAGATTTGTAGGAAAAATGATGAAAGCCAAACGGGTTCGTATTTCCATGAATATTTACCAACAAGGCTCTCCAGTTTTTGATTTTGATGTAAGTGGGTTTAATGTTGAAAAGTACAAATCAAATAAGAAATAATTCCTATTAAATTCCCCTTTTTTATGCTATTCTACGGGATGATTATTTTAGAGCAGACACAAAAAAACGTTCCCACACTGCCTGCCATCACCCCGCATGACAACACCGCAACCCCGCATTTATTGCGGGGTCTCATCCCGACCTGTAACAGACCCCGTAACAAGTACGGGGTTACGCTTCACCAGTTTTTCGTCATTGCGAGGAAGCTGAAAGAAAATCCTTTTATATCAATGCCCCCCCTCCCAAATTCCCAGCGAGCAAACTAAAGAGGGGGGTTTAAATGATTAAAATCAAGAGGATAGGCGGGGTGATTTTTGGTTTTTTGCTACAAAGTTATATATTATCAATGACAAGGACGTTTAAATTCGCTATACCCGCAGGCATAATAGTAACAGCACGGTGTATTTTTTGGAGAATGTGATGAGTTTTAACGATTTAGGTTCAGAATTATTAGATGAATTTGACTCTTATGATGACCATGAATGTGTTCGTCGTTTTGTTCTGGAAGATAATATCGTCGCTTTTATTGCGGTTCATAACGCAAACTTAGGTCCGGCACTGGGTGGTTGTCGGATGATGCCTTACGCTACCGAAACCGAAGCCGTTAATGATGTGCTTCGTTTGTCTCGGGGCATGACGTATAAAAACGCGCTGGCAGGTTTGCCGCTTGGCGGAGGTAAAGCTGTTATTATCGGTGACCACCGTACACAAAAAACACCAGAACTTATGCAAGCTATGGGCGCGGCAGTTGAAAGTTTTGAAGGCAACTATGTTACTGCCGAGGATAGTGGTTCAGGTGAAGAGGATATGGTCGAAATTGCAAAATTTACCGAGCATGTCACAGGGCTTCCGCCTGAAATGTTAGAGGGTAGTGAATATGGCGAGCTTGGCGGCAATCCGTCACCGTTAACTGCGTTAGGTTGCTATCACGGTATAAAGGCGGCCATTGCGCATCGTTATAATAATAAAAAAACCTTGGCTGATTTAACAATATCTATTCAAGGGGTAGGCGCAGTTGGGTTAGCGCTTGCGCAACTTTTAAAACAAGATGGTGCAAAATTAATTATTACAGATATTAGTGAAGAGGGCTTAACTCGGGCTAAAAAAGAATTGGGTGATGTTGAAATTGTTAAACCCGATGAAATTTTTGGTGTTGAGGCTGATGTTTTTGCGCCTTGTGCGATGGGCGGTATTTTAAATGATCAAACAATTTCAGAACTAAAAGTTGATATTGTTGCAGGGGCGGCGAATAACCAACTTTTGGCTTCTCACCATGATAAAGTTTTGATGGGTAAGGAAATATTATATATTCCTGACTATGTGATTAATTCTGGTGGTGTTATTTGTGTTGGCTATGAATATTTCCGCAAGTCTGATTATAACCCGCAAGACTTTAATATTGAACGTGGCAGTATGGTTAACCATGTTGAGCGTATTGGTCAAACAGTGACGGATAATATTCTTGCTGCGCAAGAGCAGGGACGTCCAACTGGTGAGACAGCCGATCAGTTGGCAGAAGAAAAATTCTTAAAGGGCGGCGCTTTGGCTGATATGAATGATGATACTAGCGAAGAAGATCAGGCCAACTACGGCTCAACTGGCGGTACGAGATTGGTTCAGTAACATCATAGAGTTTGTTTGGAATGTTTAGAGTCTGTCCTGCATCACGTGCGAAGGCAGCCGTTGTAAACCTTGCTTCACTTCCCTTCGGAACAAATGGCACGTTCCCAAACGGTAAAGTAAATTTTACGCCACCATAAAGATAGTTGTCACCACCGAATATATCTTTATCCCGCTGGTTTGTTGCTGTAATAAAACCTTCTAAAGTTTTTCCATTTTGAAAATTATTTTTTATTCCAAATGTTCCGCCAAAATCTTCTGCTAAATATTGTCCGACTTTTGTAAATAATGTTGTGCTTTTATTTGGTAATTCGTAGAACAAGTTTAAATATCCTGTAAAACGATCTTGTTCAGTTGTTTGCATGGCAAGCGATGAATTTCCATCACGTTTCTTAACTTGCCAAGCTTCAGCACCAATTGCGAAGGTTTTACCAAATGGTCGATATAAAATCTCACCGCCAAAACCGCCAAACATTTCCTCTAAATAACCAACACTTAAATTTATATGTGTGCTTTGGCTTAAAGAATGTAACCATGAAGCGTAAAGTTGATCGATAGAGAAACGATTGCTTGCAAACTCATCTTCATTGCTTCGAACTGGTTTGCTGGATGGAATGCGATAACTTTGAATATTGCCAATATTATCAGCTATATTTACTTTTGGTGATGCACCTAATCTGAAACCAAATGGTAAAGTTTTCTCTAACTCTATAATAGCGGAACTACGATAGAGGATACCTGTATCCTTTTCTGCTAAACTCACTTTATTATCCAAAATAAGACGATAGGTTAAATTTTTTAAATCAACATCTTTGAAATGAAATGTTTGTGTCTTGTTAGGTAAAAAATTAATGTCATGCCAAATTTCTTCGGCACTACTTTGATTGTATAAAACGGCTTTTTCTATATCGTGACGGATAAGCTGAATGTTTGGACCTTTTAATCCTTTATGGTTGAGAGAAATTTCTATGCTTTCATTATCTATGTTTGTTTGGTTGGCTGTTAAACGCGCTTGATGACCTATTTGTTGGCCTGTTGATTGATAGGTGTTTAAGTTCAAGGTAACTTCATGACTACCTGCATGGTTTTGACGCGGATAGATAAGAGTAGGCGGGTCTATATTATTTGATAAACGCCCTGGCCATTTTTGAATTTGATCTTGTATTGAGAGGTGCGCCATAATTTTTTCAGCACCTATCGCGGCAATGGATATATCAATATAATTCCATGGTTTATAATTTAAACCAAAACTCCAAGGTTGTGGTTTGTTAAATCCTGCATTCGTTGTGGTCTCAGGTTTATAATCATATCCACCATATTCTCCTTTTAAGGACAATCCTTTTAGAGGTGTAAAATATTCAATGCCACCAAAAAAACCAATCTCTTTGCCTGTGAGCCAGTTATCAATATTTTGGGCACCCTCCGCATTATAATTTCGAGACTGGTTGAAATGAGATGAAACTGCACGAAGTGGATTTTTAATATGACCCTTGCCTGCTAAACGTCCCCATGCCATGCCGCCTGTAAAATCAAAACTGCCTTTTCGTTTTGAAAGGACCAGATATTCACTAGCAGTTCTTTGGTGGCCAAAGGCAGAATTGGCACCGATAGAAAGTTCTGGTCGCTTTGCTGCTTCTTTAATTAACCTTAATTTAAAATCCAGCCCTGGATATAATCGATTTGCAGAGTCATTGAGGCTTGAAACTTCGCTGGTTTGACGAATATTAACATAAAGGGGTTCGACGACTTGAAAGCCTAAAAAAGTAAAAACATAGGGATCGCTGGTACTAACTCCAATGCGCATAGTTCCCATTTGATCCATCCGTGAGTTAGGAATGACATTTAAACCGGTAATGCCTGTCAGGGTTGAGGAGGGTAGGTTAAAGCGCGGTGTGTGAGATTTATACTCTTCTGCTTTTACTTCCGACAGCATAAATAGGCAGGCAGTGCCTATCAAAGAGATGGCAAAAATTAAGGATAAAAATTTGAATTTTAATAAGGGCATACTGCCTTAAAAGATTATTCTAATCAGACTCTAATTGTCCTCATTTTATTATTTAAAGTCAAAAGCTTAAGATTTTTTATCCACGCTCTTGCTGTTTTTGATAACTGATGTAACCTTGTTTTCATGGATTATGATTTATGTGTCATTGGGGGTGGAATTAACGGGTGTGGTATTGCACGCGATGCAGCAGGTCGAGGGCTTAAGGTTCTTTTGGTTGAGGCTATGGATTTGGCCAGTGCCACATCATCCTGTAGCACAAAATTGGTACATGGCGGTCTGCGTTATTTAGAATATTATGAATTTAAGTTGGTCAAAGAATCTTTAAGGGAGCGTGACATTTTATTAAAAAGCGCACCCCATATTATCTGGCCTATGGATTTTGTTCTTCCCCATAATCGGCATCTGCGTCCTTATTGGATGATAAAAGCAGGACTGTTTTTATATGATTTTTTGAGCGGACGTAAAAAATTAAAAAAATCAGAAGCCGTTGATTTTGCGACGATTGAACTTGCCGATCCTTTGGATGATAAATATGAACGTGGATTTACCTATGCTGATTGTTGGGTTGATGATGCACGCCTTGTTGTTTTGAATGCAATGGATGCCTATGAGCGTGGAGCGGTAATAATGCCACAAACTGCCTGTATGGGTTTAGCGCCATCACAGAACAAGAAAAGTTGGAATATTCATTTACAAAATATGTTGAACGGAGATCAGTTCACAATTTCTGCAGGTATGGTTGTAAATGCAGCGGGGCCGTGGGTTCGTAACGTACTTGATGGTTCTGAAATTACTGGTGGAGAAAATGAATTTACGCCGAATGTTAGATTGATAAAAGGAAGTCATATTGTTGTCCCAAAATTATATGAAGGGGATCAGGCTTTTATTCTTCAACAACCTGACGGACGTATTGTCTTTACGATTCCGTATGAAACACACTTTACTCTCATTGGAACGACTGATGTGCCATATGAAGAAGATCCTTCAAGTGTGGAGATTAGTCAGGAAGAAATAGATTATCTATGCGAAGCAGTTAATTCTAGTTTAAATAAAAAAATTTCGTCTGAGGATATTTTTTGGACGTATAGCGGCGTAAGATCGTTGGTTGAAGACGGACAGAAAAATGCTTCAAAAGTAACGCGTGATTATAAATTATATGTTGATGAACGCCATGGCCCACCTATCTTATCGGTATTTGGCGGCAAGATCACGACGCATAGAAGGCTGGCTGAACATGTCATGGATCGTGTGGCTACATTTTATCCGGATAATAATCTTAAACCTTGGACAGAGAATGCATATTTACCTGGTGGTGATATTCCAGACGGTGATTTTGATGGCTTTGTTAAGAAAAATTGTGAAGCTTATGATTTTTTACCTCCGTATCTTATTTATCGTTATGCCCGTGCTTATGGCACAAGAATGAAAGCTATTTTGGGTAGTGCAAAATTTGTAGAAGATTTAGGTATTCATTATGGTGATGATATTTATGAATCGGAAATGATTTATCTCATTAAATATGAATTTGCTCAAAATTTAGATGATATTTTATGGCGGCGGTCAAAGTTAGGACTACATATTTCTGCTAAAACTTTTGAAAAATTAAAAAATGGCTTTGTAAGTATTTCGATGAAAGCGCATACGGAAGAGGGGCGGTATAAAAATGCCACCGCCTAAAGCAATATTAGCAATAGATCAGGGTACGACAAGTTCTCGTGCAATCTTATTTTCTAACGCAGGTGATATTTTATCGATTAAGCAAAAAGAATTAACGTTATTTTATCCGCATAAAGGTTGGGTAGAGCAGGATGCTAATGATATTTGGCATGATACAAAATGGGCCGTTGAAGAAATACTTAAAGAAGATGTCGCCGATAATATTGCCGCCATAGGCATTACCAATCAACGTGAAACAACTATTATTTGGGATAAAAAAACAGGGAAGCCTGTTTACAATGCGATTGTTTGGCAAGATAGACGCACGGCGGATTACTGCGCAGAGTTAAAAGAGCAGGGTTTAGAAAAAAAGATAACGGCAAAAACTGGACTTCTTCTTGATCCATATTTTTCAGCAACAAAAATAAAATGGATTTTAGATAATGTAGAAGGCGTTCGTAAACGGGCTGAGGCAGGGGAGTTGTTGTTCGGAACAATAGATTGTTTTTTATTGTGGAATTTAACAGGCGGTAAAACCCATGCTACAGATGCTACCAATGCATCACGAACCATGATTTATAATATTAAAGACGGTGCGTGGGATAAAGAGCTTCTAGATTTATTTGACATTCCTGAATGCCTTTTACCGTGTGTAGAAAATAATTGCCATGATTTTGGTGTTGCAGATATTGGTAACCAACAAATTCCAATTACGGGTATGGCGGGAGACCAGCAGGCCGCAACTGTTGGTCAAGCTTGTTTTGACAAAGGTATGGTGAAGTCAACTTACGGAACTGGTTGTTTTGCGCTGATGAATATTGGTCAGGAATTCAAAATATCGCAAAATAAATTACTGACGACGATTGCCTATCAATTGGATGGCAAAGTAACCTATGCGATGGAAGGATCAATTTTTGTTGCGGGGGCGGCGATACAATGGTTGCGTGATAACCTTGAATTTTTTAAAGATGCAGCAGAGAGTGAAGCGCTTGCGATTTCTGTCGAAGATAACAATGATGTTTATTTTGTGCCTGCTTTTACGGGTCTTGGTGCGCCTTATTGGAATCCAAATGCAAAAGCAGCAATTACAGGTTTAAGTCGTGAGAGTACAAAGGCGCATATCACACGCGCTGCGCTAGAGGCGCAGGCATTTCAAACTCATGATCTTATATCTGCCTTTCAAAATGATACGGGGTTTGAGATTCAAAATTTACGCATCGATGGGGGGCTTTCTAACAACGCGTTTGTTTGTCAGTTTTTAGCAGATATTTTAAATTGTGTGGTTGAAGTGCCAAAGATTACCGAGACAACGGCTTTGGGGGCGGCGTATTTGGCAGGGCTTCATATAGGTTTGTTCAAAGACCTTGATGATATCTCATCGGGATGGAAGATGGCCAAGACATATACGCCTAATATGTTGGATGAAAAACGCCAAGCCTATTTAGCCAAATGGTCACAAGAGATTGACCGCGTTTTACTGCATAATGAATAAGTGGTGCCACGATGGAGAATTGAACTCCAGACCTCATCCTTACCAAGGATGCGCTCTACCACTGAGCTACCGCGGCTAACCTTAAGAAAACAGGCTAAAATACTTGCGCAAACTATAATATTTTGTCTGGTATGTCACGCCTCTTTTGCCTATAGTTTCCCCTAATTTTAAGAAGTTTCGTAAATAAGCAGGGGGTTGCCATGGCGGTAAGTCAAAAAGTACAGCAAAAGGCAGATAAACGTGCCGCCGCTCTGCGGGATAACCTTAAAAAGCGTAAGGCGTTTATCAAGGATACGAAGCAGCCAGAACAGAATAAACAGGCAGAGAAGAAGGAAGATTAGAGATGCAAAATCTTAAGACAGATGTACAAGAGGCTATTGAGCACATGCCCGGCATTATGCCAGATCATTGGATTCGCGAGCAGGCGTTGAATCACGGTATGATTGATCCTTTCGTTGAAAAACAAACGGCGGAGGGAAAAATTTCTTATGGTCTTTCTTCTTATGGGTATGATTCACGTTGTTCAAATGAGTTTAAAATTTTTACCAACGTTGATAATGCTATCGTTGATCCGAAGAACTTTACCAGTGATAGCTTTGTTGATCGAAAAACAGATGTTTGTATCATTCCACCGAATAGTTTTGTCTTGACCAGAAGTGTTGAATATTTTCGTATTCCAAAAGATGTGTTGGTGGTTTGTCTTGGTAAAAGTACTTATGCACGTTGTGGTTTGATTGTGAATGTCACACCATTGGAGCCAGGTTGGGAAGGACATGTGACGTTAGAGATTTCAAATTCAACACCATTGCCTGCTAAGGTCTATGCCAATGAAGGTGTCGCACAGTTCTTGTTTTTCAAGGGTTCCAGCGGTTGTGAGGTGTCTTATGCTGATCGTGCGGGTAAATATATGGGTCAACAAGGTGTGACCTTGCCAAAAATCAAAAAATAATATGTCAGTAGAACCTTTAAGAAAATTAGAAGATAATATGAATCAAGATATATCAACCAGCGCAACAAGTGGCATGGATAAAATGCGCGTTGTTGGCGGTGTAAAATTAAATGGTGATATCAAAATTAGTGGCGCAAAAAATGCGGCATTAAAACATATGTGTGCCAGTTTGTTGACGGATGAACCGTTCATATTAAAAAACATGCCTGTGACATTGCGTGATGTGGCAACGCTTTCTCAAGTTCTTGAGGCTTTGGGTGTTCAAATTAATTTGGATAAAGAAAACTCTGTTGCAACTTTACATGCCAAAAAAATCACGAGCCATATTGCGCCTTATGAGTTGGTGCGTAAAATGCGTGCCAGTATCTTGGTTTTAGGGCCTTTGCTTGCACGCCAACATATTGCTCATGTGTCTTTGCCAGGGGGGTGTGCGTTGGGCGCTCGTCCAGTTGATTTGCATTTGAAAGGCTTTGAAGCCATGGGGGCAACTATTGAGCTGGAAGATGGCTATGTGAAGGCGACTGCCCCTGATGGTGGATTGAAGGGAGCCGATATTACATTTCCACTCGTGTCTGTCGGCGCGACAGAAAATTTGATGATGGCAGCAACGTTGGCGAATGGCGAAACAATTTTAAGAAATGCGGCACGTGAGCCAGAAATTGTCGACCAAGGCGAAGCACTTATTAAAATGGGAGCAAAAATAGAAGGTCTCGGTACATCAGAAATTCACATTCAAGGTGTTCAAAAATTAAGTGGTACAATGCATAGTGTTATCCCTGACCGTATTGAAACAGGAACTTATATGTGTGCGGTTGGCTTGTGCGGTGGTGAGCTTCACCTCAAAAATACACGTCTTGATTTTTTATCGGCGTTGATTTCACCTTTAAAAGAAGCGGGCATGTTTATCGAACAAAATGGTGATGATATTATTGTGCGTAGAAATGGCGCAAAAATTAAAGGCGTTGATATTATGACGGAAGCTTATCCTGGTTTAGCCACAGATTTGCAAGCGCAATTTATGACCATGCTCACATTATGTGATGGTGCGGGGATGATTTCAGAAACGATTTTTGAAAATAGATTTATGCATGTACCTGAACTAATACGTATGGGGGCGAATATCACCGTGAAAGGAAATTCAGCGATTATTCGTGGGGTGGAAAAGCTGAAAGGTGCTGAAGTTATGGCGACTGACTTACGCGCCAGTGTGGCCTTGGTTTTGGCAGGTCTTGTTGCCGAAGGGGAAACAATCATTAATCGTATCTATCATCTTGATCGCGGTTATGAGAACATTGTTGATAAGCTTACGGCTGTCGGCGCACAGATAGAACGTATTAAGTAATCAGATAATATAAAAAATGAAGCCGATTAAAAATAAAACGACATTTTTGTCATTTAATAAACAGATATATTTATTCCTTGTGTTTTTTGTGCTTAAATTGGAGCATGATTAAAGATGATGTTGAAAGTGAAGAGCTAATAAACCCTTCTGAAAAGTGGGAAGAACTTGCCAATGCTGGCTATCAGCCTCTCCCAGACATATTATTAAAGAAGCAAAAAGAGTTAGGTCTTTCGCCTACAGATTTGGTGGTTTTAATAAATTTAAGTATGTATTGGTGGTACGCAGATAAAAGACCTTATCCTCATTTGCATACTATCGCTAAGCATATGGGTGTTGAGGTTAGAACTGTTCAAAGAGCTATAAAAAGGCTTTGTAAACTTGGGCTGTTAAGCAAGGAAAAGGAGCAAGTAAAAACTGACGATATTCGAACCGTTTATGATTTTAAAGGGTTAATACGAAAGTTAACACCCTATGCTTTAAAGGATGTTGGTTATCGACCAAGAATTAAGATGCGGAAAGTCAACTAGATGGGTAAATTCATGTCAGATTTGTTGCATAAATGCCATATTTCTATTGATTTTTCTATTTTTAAAATCGATGCAGAAGGCGTTGTCGCCATTGTTCTCTTAGGGGTTTTTTGCTTTTTTATAATTATAAAATAAATTGTGATTTTTTTAACTCCCATGTTAAAACAACATCATGACAACCGATAAATTTATATTGGCGGTGCCGAAAGGACGGATATTGGAGGAACTTTTACCGCTACTTCAAAAATGCGGTATTGAGCCTGAAGCCGCTTTTTCTGATCCTCAGTCTCGCGCGCTTCGTTTTACTACTAATCATGATAATTTGGATATTATTCGTGTGCGGGCTTTTGATGTGGCGACGTTTACGGCTTTTGGTGCGGCGCATTTGGGTGTGGTTGGCTCTGACGTAATAGAGGAGTTTGATTATTCTGAACTTTATGCGCCCGTGAATTTGAAAATTGGGTCTTGCCGCTTGTCAGTTGCGGTACCGAATGAATATGCCAGCCAACCAAGCCGAAAAAATTTGAGCCATGTTCGTGTGGTGACTAAATATCCTCATTTAACGCGTCAACATTTTGCGGCGCGTGGGGTGCAGGCCGAATGTATTAAACTTAACGGTGCGATGGAGATTGCACCGACATTAGGGCTTGCTAGACATATTGTGGATTTAGTGTCATCAGGAGCAACGTTAAAAGCCAATGGGCTGACTGAAGTCGAGCAAATATTAGATATTACCTCACATTTAGTTGTGAACCGTGCGGCTCTTAAAACCGCTCCAACGGCTATGCAGCAATGGATTAAGATTTTTCGCAAGGCGGTATCTTAATAGGGGTTTGGGATGGAATTGAAAAGCTATTTGCCTTTTATAGGTCAAAGGCTTATAAGATGGCTAGTTTTGAGGATTATTGAAGAAGAATGGCTAAAGAAGATTTATTAGAATTTAAAGGTGTTGTTACCGAAATTTTACCGAATGCTATGTTTCGTGTGAAATTAGAAAATGACCATGAAATTTTGGCACATGCTGCTGGAAAAATGAGAAAACACCGTATTCGAGTGCTTCAAGGCGATACAGTCGTTGTTGAAATGACGCCTTATGATTTGACCAAAGGTCGTATTACTTTCCGCGAAAAATAATATTAATTACATTTTAAGTGAGTTCACTTTGTCAAAAGAATCATAGTAATCCGCACGGTCTATGACTTTGTTACGGTAGCTCTTGCCTTCTACTCTGCTTCGGCGTACATCATTGCTCGCTTCCGTTTGTCCTGTCATGGCATGAAATTTAGCACCAGGGATACCGATGGGGCACATTCCGTGCCATTTAGCACCGTCGTCGTCGCCTTCACCCTCAGCGGCTTCACGGAAAACAGGTTCGATATCATCTGGGCAGTCGGCCAGACGAAACGCGCGCCGCAAAGCGCGGGCAATAGTTTCTACTGTATTATTTGTATTAATTCTTGCCACTCTATTACCCAAAGTAATCAAAAAACATAACTATTATAATCAACCATTTACAGCTACATTCTACTCGCCTCATGATATTTGCGTCAAGTGGTATAAAAACTTATAAAGCTTTGTTATTAAAAGAATTTTCATAGTGTCTTGTCAAATGGTTCATTTCGGATAGAGTGCTCTAATGAGAAATAAGCCTGATTTTCCTTTCATTTTAGCTTCCAAATCTCCACGGCGATTGGCGCTTCTTAAGCAGGTTGGAATAACGCCCGATGACGTCATTTCTCCTGAAATTGATGAAACGCCAATAAAGGGTGAAAAACCTAAAAACCTTGCACGGCGACTTAGCCAGTTAAAAGCCCAAGCCATAGATTCTCAAGCTCATGATCAATTTGTGTTGGCGGCGGATACTGTCGTTGCTTGTGGTGCCATGATCTTGGATAAAGCAGAAACGGTTAGGCAGGCAGAAACCTATTTAAGGAAATTATCAGGCCATCGCCATCGGGTTTATGGTGGGATTAGTGTAATCAATCCGGAAGGTAAGCTTGTCACGCGTTGTTGTGAAACTCTGGTTCAATTCAAGCCTTTAAGTGAAGCTGAAATTCAACAATATCTAGCGAGTAAGGAGTGGGAAGGGAAGGCAGGAGGTTATGCTATTCAAGGGTTAGCAGGTGCTTTCGTGAAATACATCGCGGGATCATATAGCAATGTTGTTGGTCTCTCTCTTTATGATACAATAAAGATACTAGAAAGCAGCCAATATTTAAAATAGAGGACTTATTTGGAAATTCTCATAGACGAGATGGAAGGCAGTGTTTGGGTTGCCACAACCAAGATGAAACGCCTGCATGGTTTAGAAATTGACCCTGTCGACGAAGAAGTTCGCTGGGGTTCTATTTATTGGGCCAAAGTCACTAAAATCGACAAAGCGATGGATGCCGCCTTTGTTGATCTAGATGGTGAAAATGTTGGTTTACTTCATAACAAAGATCTACGGCTTTTTGATAAAAATGGGATCCTCATAAAAAATAGTGATGTCGCTATTGGAAAAAGAATTCAACCAGGTGATTGTTTAGTCGTGCAGGCAAAGAGTGGGTATCTACCGCGTATTGATACCATGGATGTCACCATTGAAGATAAATCTCCACGCGTCAGTATGAATATTACATTACCAGGACGCCATTTAATTTTCTCTCCTATGATGGATGAAAATCGAATTTCAAAACGCATCTATGAAAAAAAACGCCGTAAGCAATTAACGAAGATGTTGAACAATGTAGAAAATATTAATGGTTGTATCTTACGAGCATCAGCAGCAGATACACAAACTGATATTTTAATTCGTGAAGGAAAAATCCTTAAAGAAATTTGGGATCAGCTTCAGGAGTTTTTAACAGGAACAACCCCTGCCTTGATTATGGAGGGCCCTGATGCGGTTCAGCGGACTTTAAGTGATCAAGCCACGCAACAAATTGATTCAATCGAGATTGTAACGATGGAGCGTTATCAGGAGGTTGAGGAATGGTGCGAAATTTATGCACCAGATCTGGTTACCAAAGTAAAACCAATCGAGTTACCCAACCAAGAACTTGATTTAGGGCTTTTCGATTTCCGCGATATCCTTGATCAGATTGAAGATTTATTTCAAGTCTATGTTCTGATGAAAGGCGGCGGCAATATCATTATTCAAGAAACCGCTGCGCTGTATGCCATTGATATTAACCGTGGCGGAGATACACGCTCGAACCATGTTATAAATTTAGAGGCGTTGGAAGAAATTGGTCGTCAAATCCGTCTTAGAAATTTGGGTGGCATTATTATTGTTGATTTACTCAAATTCAAAACCAAAAAAGAAAAAGATCAAATCATGGACGCGCTACAAGAAATTGTTCAGGAAGATCCATGCACCGTTCAAATTCATGGTGTTACGAATTTAGGATTGGTGGAGATAACACGGAAGCGTCGGACGCCCGCTCTCCAAGATCGACTCAATTTAGTTCTTGAATAATCCCAAATCGCCCAAATCACGTACGACAACTTATTGTTATTATTAAATAATTAGAGTTACTCTTTTTGTTCGCTGGAAATTGGGGAGGGGGGGGGGGTGTATTTTTCCATAATTCAAAATGAGAGAAAATAGAGAGGGGTTTCAGATAGAGCATTCTATCGTTTGTGGCCTGCCTAATTTGTGGTCTGTCTTTGTTTGATGGTTTTGAAGTACCCAGTCACCTGTGTGTCATCTCTGTGGCGGGCGTGATGAAACCTTGCCTATGCGTCTTGCGATGTCTCCCACAAGCCGTGCCGCTGTTTCCAAGCGGACATGGGCTGAGTATAGCACATAGCGTGCGCCATATAAATGATTTAATGATCGTCATCTCTGCGGTAAGGCAAAGTATTTTATAACCCCTGTAACCCCGCACGTGTTGCGGGGTCTGTTAGGGGTTGGGAGGAGACCCCGTAATGAATACGGGGTTGCCAACGGGGAAAAGGAAGCCATATTCCACGACCTTGTTAAAAAGCTTTGTTTTTAAGGTCTTAAGGGCTTGCCAGCTATTCCTTATTACCCTATAAATTTTATCGATTATACCACAGGATTGCCCGGGTAGCTCAGTGGTAGAGCAGAGGACTGAAAATCCTCGTGTCGAAAGTTCAATTCTCTCCCCGGGCACCATTTTCTTGTTTTTCCTTGTCTATTATCTGAGCCTTCCGCCCTTCTTTGAAAGACGTGAAAAAAAATTAACAAAGAAAAACAGAAAAAGTAAAGGTTTTGACTTATGCCAATTTTTTCTCGCAGACGAATACAGGATATGCTCAATGATTTAAGGCCGTTGCTTGGAGAAGGAGGAAAAACTAAAGATTTATTAGCGCGCTTAGAGGGTAAAAAGCCAGAGCAGGTATTAGGGGCTGAAATGGAGCTGGCTCTTCTTTGGGGAGTAAAACAAGTGACAGATATTGAGATTGAACCTACTCTTCCTGACAACACAAGAGTGCCAGAGGCATATACTGAAGGATTGTTTAATGTACCATCTTACATCGAAATAACAACTCTCTCTGATGCTGATTTGTCTGGCGAAAAAGAAATGCAAAGAGCTGCACAAATAATCACCTCTTTTTCAAACACTATAAAAAAAAGAGCTGGAAACTTTATGTATTATACGTTTCAAGAAATAAGTTCTTGGAAAGAAGGAAGATTTACTCGTCAACGCTGCGTTACTAACGATTTTGATCTTGATGATGCTCAGAAGTCACAACTAAGAGCATGGATACCTAGCTGTAAAGAACCAGATCGTTTATACCTTCAAAACGACAAGATTGCTGTCACAATAGAAATTAAATCTCACAGACAAAAAGAAGGGTTTAATTTCTGGTGTTCTTTGCCCCCTTTAGCATACGACATTACTGATAATCCTTTATATAAAAGGCTTAAAGATAAGCGCAGTCAGCTTTCGGGGGTTCCTAAAGGCTGTTACAAAGTTATTTTTTTAGCTGATGGTGGTAGTCAATTGCTCAGAAAATTGACAGACAAAGATCCATTAAATCTGTATAAATCTGGTCAGGAAATTATAAACAAATTTATGGAAGATGCCTCTGTCGATTTGATTTTTGTTTTTTCACCTAAGAGAGATAGTTCTTCAATTTATCCTGCTTTTAGCAATCTAAATTGGCAAGTTTCATGTTTTTCTAAAGATAATAAAGAGATTTCATTGGAAAAATTAAATGAGGGTTTAGCATTGATACCAACCCCTAGATTTGAAGGGTACCAAGCTAGGTCACTACAAAAACAACAATCTTTTGCACCTTCGGCAAGGGGATGGCATTTAGGTAATAAAATTACAACAAGAGAGGACAAGATAATCATGAAAATTTCAGCGCGTGCATTACAAGAATTTTTAGCTGGGACAATGTCTAAAGATGAGTTTAATCAATTTATATCATCGGATGAAAATAATTTATTTCAGCTATGGTTGATGAAAGGTTACATCATAAGTGATATTAGTTTTGAAAGTGCTGGCACAGATGAAGATGATGACTATGCTGTTTTTACTTTTGATAAAAGCCCATCGGTATCTCCGCTTGAATAAGACATTTTCAAAAAGTCTCCCATAGTAGGCCTTTTAGTTTACTTCTTAAAGCTTCTGTCTTTATGAATTTTGCCCCATGATACTGGCCTGCCTGTCCAAAGGCGAAATAACTTGCCATAATGTTGATTTAAGGATAAAAGGCTAGGACTGGTATAAAATTTAACCGTCCTAAGGGGCAGAAGAGAAAAACTATCATGAGCCTGAGAGTAAAATCTACCAGAAAAGATGACGATATTGATGATCCTGAAATTAATGACGATAAGGTCAGAGAGCTGCATTTGTATATTGCGGAAGTAAAAGCGGAAGCGGCAGCGAACCTGAAAGAGGAAGAAGACCTGAAAAAGGAAGGGGATTTGAAAGCAGCTGCGGCAGTGAAAGTGGAGGCCGGTAAAGAGATTAGGAAAAAACTTAGTAAAACTTATGTTAGAAGGCTACTCAAGATAGGAGAAAGCAGATTTGATAAGTGGATTGAAAAAAACTTTGGTGTTTCGACATGGCTTAAGTATACAGAGACATTAGGTATGATCGCTAATGTTGTTGTCAAAGCCAAAGCCCCGAAGGCACCACAGCAAAAATTAACACCCAAAGAAATGCAAGAGGCTGAAGCCAACGCCAAAGAAATCATGAAGAGTGACGAAGGGAGCTCTGTAAAAACACTTCTTCTTCTTATAAAGGAATACAAAAAAGCAGGAGAACGCAGGGGGCCAATACAAGATGAAATAGAAGTTCGTTGTGGAAGTATAGTCCCCTTAAAAAACCAATTTAAGATTGCTGTCGGGGTGGACCTTATGCTCTATATGAAGGGATGTTTTTCAGAGGCTGATCCTATAGATAAAATAATTGCCAAGCATATGGAGAAGCTTAAGTTATTTGATCCTGAAAATTATGGGATATTATCTGATCCTGAAAATCACTTTATAGACAAGGTTGCCAAAAAGCTGAAAGTACCAAGAGCTCGTATTAACGCACATATTCAAGAAAATTATGGTTCTGAAAATATAAACAACTATCGACAATTCGTACAAAAAGTGATGGCCGATACTTTTATTGCACATATTGAAAAAGGGGGGGCGTCTGCGGCAAAACTTATGGACTCTTGTGGTCTTGTCTCAGAACGGTTACTGATAACAGCCGTTACAAAATACGCTCCAGATTCATTGCCAGAGTTAACGAAATTAATAGAAGAAGGTGAAGACAATCTGCGCAAAATCTCCAAAATGACGAAGAGTTCGCAAGCTGGCAAAAATTTCAACTTATAAATTAGTAAATGCTTTCCCACAAAGTATCATGGGTTGCATTGATACAGAATCGTTTTACTTTTTAAAGCTTTTGCCTTTGTTGAAATTCCCAGGGAAATCCGCCAAAGGTGGTAGTGGAGTCTCAGGTTCATGCAGTACCGCACATTGAGGTTCAACGTTACGGAGCTGTGGCCATTTTTCAACCCAGCCGCGTGTATGATCAGCATCTTGGATGAGCGAGTAATGGATACAGTCAGAAAGCCCAATCGCTTGGCGGTAGCTGTGGTATGTTCCTGGTGTGACAATATCATCTGCGGCACCGATAAAGTGATGTTGCGGAATGGAGGCTAACTTAGAGCCATAATCAACCGCCAAGACAGCATTTGATGATACGGGAATATTTTTCACATTATCAACAAACTCTGGATTTAAATCTCCAGCCACTGTGCGCAAGGTTGATACATCATTACGTGTTGCCGCCAAGACAGCGGCGATATTGGCACCACCGTTAAAGCCAACCAAATGGAAATCTGTGATATCCCAACGGGCGGCGACATCATCCAAGGCGAGTTGATAAGCTTCGATGACTTCGGGAGCAAAGCGGTCTGCTCCCCAATATTTTGGATTACAGTCTTTTTTCTCTGGAAACTTTACATACTGACAGGGGCGGGACAGATAGCTCAAGTTTTCAGATAGATCACGTGAGGCGAGGTGGAGCCCGACAGGGTTTGTCCGTGTTGCATCAATGCCCAATAAGCCATCAAGTTTAAAATCATTTTGTGAAGCTGTACTGGTGACTGTGTCACCTTCGATATAAATTGTCGCAGGGGCGTTACGTTTATGCATCCGTTCCCAGCCATTGATATCAAATTGCCCTGCTTTGATTATGCGTTCGACCATGAAGGCAGGACGGGCAATATGACTTGCTGTTTGCTGATGTAGCTCAGTCTCTGTACCGCAGGCACTTAAGATAAGAAGAGATACGAAGCTGGAAAGAATGATGTATTTCATGTGAAGCCCTTGTCGAAATGAAACACTATTTTATGCTGAAAAAGGCTTTATTACCACCGCAAAATTGTAGTGTTTATATAATCTGGCTTATTTAGGTGGGCGCCAGCCATTTTTCCATTCTTTTAAAGGAACAATAGCGGCAGGGGCTCCATTATCAAAAAACCATGAATCAACGGCGAATTTTTCATTGGTGGTTGTATCAATGATAACAGCGGTTTGGTGCCACCACCGAGCACCATGAAGGAAGGGTTGGCGGTTGGCAGGAAAGGCGGGTTTATGAAATTTCAAAAGCCCCATATTTTCTAGCAAAGCCAAGTAAATGGTTGTGTTTGTACTTTCATCGATACAATCTTGTTGAAAGCTGGCGGTACTCGGCGCGTCATCTTGGTAAAGGCGGAAGGTGCCATGCTTATCATTTTTTGTCCCTGTTAGCGCGCCAATATCAGTTTCAAAGATTTGAATGGCTTGAGAGATTTTAACCCGTTCTTCTTGGGCAGAAATAGCAACAGGCGTTATAAATAATTGTTGAAGTGCCTGTGATGTTGCTTCAGGTAGCGCAACATTTTGATGGGTTTGGCAGCCATAGTTAAAGCAATGGGTGAAGTTATTTTGCTTGGGTGGTTGGATATTATAAAGGTTAAGGTAATGCTTATAGTCACTATCTACACAAGCGCATAAAACGAAACAAAAACAATAGACTATAATTCTTTTCATAGATTTAACTCTAATATAACAGGCGTGTGATCAGAGGCTTTTTCTTTGCCACGTGGGTCTTTATCGATCTGGCAACTTATTAGTTTATCAACGAGGGGTGGGGAGAGTAAAAAATGATCTATTCTAATGCCATTATCTTTTTGCCATGCGCCAGCTTGATAATCCCAGAAACTATACTCACCCGCATTTTGATTCTGTATACGAAACGAATCGTATAGTCCTAAATTAAGTAGGGCTTGCCACTTTAAATGTGTTTCAGAACGGAATAAAGCGTCGCCGCGCCACGCCTTTGGGTCATGACAGTCTTTATCTTCAGGTATTACATTAAAGTCCCCTCCAATAACAAAAGGGACATTGGCTTTGCGCAATTCTTTAAGGTGGGTATAAAGCCGATCCATCCAGTTTAATTTGTAAGTGTATTTATCGCTGTCGACAGGGTTACCGTTGGGCAGATAAATGTTAATGATGCGTGTTCCTTTATAATCAATTTCAAGATAGCGCGCCTGTTCATCGGTTTCATCATGGGGGAGGTGGTCAAGGATAAGTTCTTGTTTTTGTTTTGAGAAAATGGCAACGCCGTTATAAGCTTTTTGGGTCACGGCATTGGATTGGTAGCCGATGGATTCAAATTCTGCCGTAGGAAATTCTAACCCCTTTAATTCTTGTATCATAAGAAGATCAGGCTGGTTTTCCTCCAGCCAGTGTTTGACGTGCTCTAAGCGCGCTTTAATTGAATTAACATTCCAAATGGCAATTTTCATGCAGCTAGTATTAACCAACAAAAGCCTATGCTGCAACTACGTCATAAAGATGTGTGATTTTTAATGATTATTTAATGCCGAGGGGAATCGTATATCTGACGGAGACTTTACTGTTATCTCCAACAGTACCTTTGAACTTAAAGCCTTCTAATTTTCCTGCAAAGGGGATACGGCTGGTTTCAAAAGATACATTCATTTTTTTACCAGCTTTAAATTTAAATTCTATATCATCTACTTCGCCAATGAAGGGCACGGTGTTGGTGGTATAGACGAGACCTCTATTTCGGCGATCTACACGTAAATCTTCAAAATATATATCAACATCACCATCAACCACGTTCCACATATATTTAGCCTGTTTTGCGTATGGAATTTCTTCCATAATTCTTTGTTCTAAATCGTTCTTTTCAGCAAATTTTAGTTTGAATTTACTCTCTTGATCTTCAGGTACAGTAGGGTCTTCATACTCTACAAAAGCAGGCTCTTCATTTTGGATATCTACGCTTTCCCCTTCGTCTGCTAAAACATTTTGAGGAATGATAATAGGTATGACAAAGAAGATGGTAAAAAGAGCAATTGTGAGATTCTTGACTTCCATACCCCCATATTACCATAAAGTGGCGGTAATAGCCAATTTTAGGCGTATTAGCAGTGAATAAATCGCTACAGTTTTTATTAAAATTCTACTTAAACTGAAAAGCTACCGCCGCAACCACAAGAGGAAGTCGCGTTAGGGTTGTTGATTTGAAAGCGTGCACTGATCATATCGTCGACATAATCTACTTCCGCATTCTCTAAAAAAGGGACGGAGGCTTCATCAATGATAACGCTGGTACCGTCTTTTTCAATAACGATATCATCCGTGTTTTTCTGTGTCTCAGATTTAAAAGCGTACTCAAACCCTTGGCAACCGCCGCCATTGACCTGAATTCTCAACATCAGGTCTGGTGAATTTTCTTGTTCACGTAAAGCTTTTAACTGTTTTACGCATGAATCTGTCAATGTTATGCTCATGGCACTAGTATAAACATGTTATTTTATAAATTGCAATGGACGTTGATATGGTTGACCCCAAAAAAAGTGAAGAAAATGAAACCCCGAATGAGGCAGAGTATAATTATTGTGCTTTGCCAATGGCGGTCTATGCCTGCAGACCAGACCAAAGTAAGGGTAGAATTTATGAAGAAAATGAGAGCGCTACTCGCACGCCGTTTCAACGTGACCGTGACCGTATTATTCATGCGAGTGCGTTTCGCCGTTTGAAATATAAAACGCAAGTTTTTGTTTATCATGAGGGTGATCATTATAGAACGCGGTTGTCGCATACTTTAGAAGTCTCACAAATTGCACGTTCTATCGCGCGGGCATTGATGGTGAACGAGGACCTCGCCGAAGCTGTTGCTCTTGCCCATGATTTAGGACATACGCCATTCGCTCATATTGGCGAAGACTATTTAAGCGAGTGCATGGAAAAATATGATGGGTTTGAACATAACGATCAGTCTTTACGCGTGCTGACAAAGTTAGAGCGAAAATATCCTGGTTGGCCCGGATTAAATATGACATGGGAAACGTTGGAAGGGGTTGTCAAACATAATGGTCCTGTGAAAATTAAGGCAGGAGAGAAACTTCCCGCCACTTTAAAAGATATTCAAACGATGACGGATTTAAGATTGGACACTTATGCCAGCATTGAAGCGCAAGTGGCGGCGATTGCCGATGACATTGCTTATAATAACCATGATGTAGAAGACGGTTTGCGCGCAGGGATGTTTAGGTTGGATGAATTGGATGAATTGGCGTTGATGAAACCTATTATTGCACGGGTGAAAAAAGAGTGGCCTGATATTTCCGAGCATTATATTATCCAAGAAACCATTCGTGAAATGATTGGCGCGATGGTGACGGATGTTTTGGAAGAAACGAAAAAACGTTTGGATGAGTTAAAGCCCGAGAGTGTGGAAGATGTGCGTCATGCCGATAAACAGATGGTGGGTTTTTCTCCTGATATGTTTACCAAGGTTGAAGAGCTTCGGGCATTTTTATTGAAGCGGATGTATCGTCATTATACGGTTAATCGTATTTGGATTAAGGTTGAGCGTATTATTCCTGATTTGTTTAATACTTTTATGAAGCATTATCAATTATTACCCGACCACTGGCAGGAACGAGTGGAGCAGGCGGGTGGTTTGATTGATAACATTGCGCAAGCCCGGATTGTTTGTGACTATATAGCAGGGATGACGGATAGATATGCCATTCGTGAGCATGAAAAATTGTTCGATCTTTATTGGGACTTAAGGTAGCTGAAAATGGAATTTGTTCATACTGAACATCATTATATAAATCGTGTGGGTTGGTTGCGGGCTGCGGTGCTGGGTGCCAATGATGGCATTGTGTCTGTTTCAAGTTTAATTGTCGGGGTAGCCGCCGCAATGGCGGGTCATGCAGAAGTGATAACGGCAGGTGTTGCAGGTTTGGTTGCAGGTGCATTATCTATGGCAGCAGGTGAATATGTTTCTGTTAGTTCGCAAGCCGATACGGAAAAAGCGGATTTAGAGAAAGAGCGCATTGAATTAGAGCGTAAACCAGAATTTGAATTGGAAGAATTAACGCAAATATTTGTCGGGCGTGGATTAACACGTGATTTGGCAGAGCAAGTTGCGGTGCAATTAACAGAAGAAGATGCGTTGGCGGCGCACGCCCGTGAAGAAATGGGAATTTCAGAAATTACGACGGCGCGACCTTTGCAAGCGGCTTTTGTTTCAGCGATAACCTTTGCTATTGGTGCGGGTATCCCTTTAATTATCGCTTATTTTGTCCCTTTAAATGTTGTTATAGGGGCCGTCATTGTTTCTTCGCTTTGCTTACTGGCGATATTGGGGGGCTTGGGTGCCTATGTGGGTGGTGCGCCAATATGGAAAGGTGTGGTCAGAATATTGTTTTGGGGTGCCGTGGCTATGGCGGTGACGGCAGGCGTGGGCTATGTCTTTGGGATTACAATATAACTGTGAATTTTTAAAAAATATTTTGGGAAGTAACCTCTACTTCTCCTTGAGAAAGCCATAATTTTCTCTTACCCTACGACTCATGAATGATTATGATGAATTTGATGATCCAAAAGGTAGTGATTTTTTAGGATCAGTTGGGCCAAAGGCCGCTTTTTTTATAGTTCTTATTGCGCTGTCTTTTATGATTGGCGTTGTTTGGAAGCTTTATGTCGGTGGCGGCGATGGCGGTGGTGAGAATGTGCCAATCGTTCGTGTTGATACCGAGCCTTATAAGGTTGTACCAGAGGAAGCTGGTGGTATGGAGATGCCACACAAAGACAGCACAATTTTTTCTTCGTTAAATAGCGATCGTGATGAGGATGAAGGTATTGAGAATCTATTAGCCGATGATGAAGATGAAGAGCCGATGCCGCGTTCACAATTATTTGCTGGATTAAATACGGAACGTAATCCTGATTTACATGCCGAAGCACAAGAAACACCACTTGATCAGCCATTGACCGAAGGTGAAGAGCGTATTGTAAGCCAAGCAAAAGAAGCTGAAGCCGTTGTGACCAACTTGGTTGAAGATGGGGCGGATGCCATTGTTGAAGTTAAAGAAGATACCCAAATTGAAGTGCCAGAAAAAGTTGAACCTGTTATCACGATTAAAGAAGATGTTGCAAATTTAATATCAGAAGCAGAGGCAGTATTAGAGCAAAAAGCTACTATTAAAGAAGAGCCTAAAACCAAACCAAAAGTATCAGTACCGGCAGTTATGGGTGGCGGTGATTATTACGTTCAGCTTGCAAGCGTACAAGATAGCACGCGTGCAGAAGGTGAGTGGCAAAAATTAAAATCTAAATACGGTTCTGTTCTATCAGGCTATGAGTATCGTGTTGAAACAGCCAACCTTGCAAAAGGAACGTATTATCGTATTCAAGCAGGACCTGTGAGTAAAAGCCAAGCGGATAAAACTTGTAAGGCGATAAAAATTAAAACACCTAGTGGATGCCTTGTTAAGAAAAAATAATATTAATTGGGAAAAACATGACTGAAACTATGTCAGCCGCAATTATTCTTTCCTGCGAAGGTCATAGTTTGAGTGATGCAGAGAAGCGATTATTTGCGAGTGCAAATCCGCTAGGTTTTATTTTGTTTGCCCGCAATTGTGACAATCCAGAACAAATACGAAAATTAAATCATCAGCTTCGTGATACTGTGGGTTGGCATTGTCCTATTTTAATTGATCAAGAAGGTGGACGCGTTCAGCGATTAAAGCCACCGCACTGGCAACAATTTATGCCAGCACAAAGTTGCCATACGGCAGAAGATGCGGCGGGGATTGCCAGTTATATTGCGGCGGATTTAACAGATTTAAATATTGATGTGAATTGTGCGCCGTGTATTGATCTTCTTTGTGAAGAAACGCATGACATTATTGGTGATCGAGCCTTTAGTGATAATCCGCAAGAAGTTTTAGAAAAAGGTTTGGCCGTTGCACAAGCTTATTTAGAGGCGGGTGTGACACCTATCGTCAAGCATATGCCAGGACATGGTCGCGCTAGTGCTGATAGTCATTTAGAATTGCCTGTTGTTGATACAGCTTTAGGTGAATTAGAAACTTCAGACTTTGAACCATTTCGTGAGTTTGCTAAAACACCGATTGCGGAGAAAACATGGGGGATGGTCGCTCATATCATCTATTCTGCGCTTGATTCGGAGTATGCCGCGACAGTGTCAAAGAAGGTCATGGATTACGTCAGAAATGACATGAAAGTCGATCAATTCCTGTTAGCAGACGATATTTCGATGTTAGCGCTCAAAAAATACGGGAATCTTGCGGATAGAGCCATAAAAACGCTGGAGTCTGGTTGCGATGCCACGCTATATTGTGCGGGTATTCTAACAGAGATGGAGCAAGTGGTGGCGGATATTCCGCCGCTCACAGATTTAGGTTTTGAGCGTTATGAACGAAGCAGTATTCGAAGAAGATCAGCCGCGTAGTCATGGAGGCCTTCCGCAAGAAGGTGATGTTGACGCACTTTTAATTAATATTGATGGGTATGAAGGACCAATTGATGTCTTGCTTGATATGGCGCGCACGCAAAAGGTTGATTTGCGTGAAATTTCTATCCTGCAATTGGTACGACAATATTTGGGTTTTATTGAGCGTGCGAAAGAATTACGCCTTGAGTTAGCCGCAGAATATTTGGTGATGGCGGCGTGGCTGGCTTATTTAAAATCTCGCCTGTTATTACCACAAGATAAAAAAGAAGATACGGAGTATACCGGCGATCAAATGGCGGAAGCTTTGCAGTTTCAATTACGTCGTTTGGAGGCTATGCGCCATGCCGGGCAAATGTTAATGAAGCAACCACGATTGGGTGTGAATGTTTTTTCTCGTGGTATGCCGGATGGGTTGCATACTAAGTTTGATACGCATTGGCAAGTTAGTCTTTATGATTTGTTAAAAGCGTATGGTGATATCACACGCCGTAAAGAACATAGTACGTATGATTTGCCAATCTTCAATATTGTAAGTATGGAAGATGCGGCAAAAAGTTTAACGAAGATGTTGGGGAATTTACCGCGCTCTGGCCCCCATAGTGTTTGGACAACATTGCAGAGCTTTATTCCTGAGGGAATAAAAGATCCATTATTGATACGATCGACTGTGGCTTCAACCTTTTCAGCTGGGTTAGAGATGGCGAAGCAAGGCAAGTTAGAAATTCGCCAAGACGGAGCGTTTAAACCGATTTATTTAAGAACAGCGGATCGTGAGCCAGGATTTGTTGAAGAAGAAAAACCAGAAGAGAGTGGACATGGAACAACAACACATTAAAGAAAATATGGATGATTTAGCGGAAGAAATTCTAATGGATGAAGAAGATACCGAAGAGCAAGAAGATCTTGCGGAGGTCGCAGTTGTTGAAGAATTAGAAGATACGCCTGAAAACCAATTGCGGATGTTAGAAGCTATTTTATTTGCTTCAAGTAAACCTATTTCTCCGCAAGTTATATTGGAGCGTTTGCCTGAGGGAGCGGATTTGAATGTTTTGTTACCGCAATTGCAAGAGCAATATCAAGGGCGCGGTATTGAGTTGGTTGAAGTTGGTGGGCAATGGGCAATGCGGACTGTATCAGATGTTGGTGCGGCGTTGGTTGTTGAAAAAGAAGTTTCTAGAAAAATGTCAAAAGCGGCGTTGGAGACATTGGCGATTGTCGGGTACCATCAACCCATTACGCGGGCGGAGATTGAAAATATTCGTGGTGTGGCAACACATAAAGGGACGTTGGACATTCTAATGGAAATGGGTTGGGTAAAACCAGGTCGCAGGCGTGAAACGCCAGGGCGTCCGTTGACATGGATGACAACCAACAATTTTCTTGATCATTTTCAACTTGAAAGTTTAATGGATTTACCGGGATTGGATGAGCTTAAAGCCTCAGGCTTGCTTGATAGACGGGCGGCAATTGATACAATCCCTGATACAGGCGATTTATTTGATAGCGGTGATGTTGACGCTGAAGAAGTTCTGGATAGAAGTGATGATGATGCGTATGATGAGGCGAACTATAAAGAAATCAAAGCACGTGAATTACGTGCAGAGCAGCATGATGATGCGGAAGAACAGCAGGAGGAAGAATAATGGGTATTAGTTTATGGCAGGTTGTAATTGTTGTGGTTCTGGTATTCTTGTTATTCGGCGCAGGTCGTTTACCACGTGTGATGGAAGATATCGCCAAAGGCATTAAGTCTTTCAAAAAAGGCATCGCCGAAGATGATACGCCGAATAATAAAAAAGAAGATTAGGCCTGAGGTGGTGTAGGAGATTGATTATCTCTTTTTATTAGTGCAGAAAGTCCACCATCTATCATAAGGAGACAGCCTGTATTAAAACTATTGAATGGCTGGCTTAAAATTGCTTTTAGAAAATCTTTTAGTAATGAAATGTCTCCCAGTTTAATTGTTGCATAGGCACTAAAAGCAGCCAAAACGGTTCCCCCGATCATAAGTCTTTTTGGAGTGGTTTCAAAATTTTCTACTCTTTGTGAAAAATCTAAATCTTTAAACAATGTACTCATGATTTTACTTCCTTCTAATTCCCTGTAATATCTGAGTATGGTAATTTGATTTAACCTAGAGTCAAGAGGATTTACATATACTATGCTCGATTTTGGATGGGCTGAATTATTAATTCTGGTAGCCGTGGCAGTCTTTGTCATCGGCCCGAAAGATATTCCAAACATTATGTATGGATTGGGGCGCATTGTGCGCCGTATTCAATATGTGCGCTTTGCGGTTTCCCAACAATTTGAAGACATCATGAATACGGGCGATATTGAGGAGTTGCGTAAGGGCGTAAACTTTGAAGCCAAACGCAACGCGCAAGCAGTTTTGGACGAAGCCAAATTTGATGAGGAAGTTATAGAAGTTAAAAAAGATGAGGGCGATCATGACAACCCCTCCGACTAATGAACAACACCAAAAACTTCCTTTTACTACTCATTTGATCGAGTTGCGCAAACGCTTGCTTTGGGTTTTTGCGGTGATGGCTTTAGGAACAGGGATTTGTTATTTATTTGTCGATCAAATTTATAGTTTTTTGGTTGCGCCACTTGCTGATGCTATGGGGAGTGGTAGTACAAACCGCCTCATTTATACAGGTTTAACCGAAGCATTTTTTACTTATCTAAAAGTTGCTTTCTTCGCGGGAGTGTTTTTGACTTTTCCAGTTTTGCTGGCTCAGTTATGGGGTTTTATTGCACCGGGTTTATTTAAACAGGAAAAACGTGCCTTTTTACCCTTTCTTATTGCTACGCCAATTTTATTTTTCGCAGGAGGCGCAACGGTGTATTACGGTATCCTGCCTATGGCATGGCCGTTCTTTTTAAGCTTTCAAAGTAGCGGAGCAGATACGGCACTGCCTATTCAATTAGAAGCGCGGGTGAGTGAGTATCTTGATCTTATTATGACGTTGATTTTTGCCTTTGGTCTTTGTTTTCAATTACCTGTGCTTTTAACGCTGATGGGGAAGGCAGGATTGGTATCATCTGCAACGCTGGCGGCAAAACGTAAATATGCGATCATTGGAACATTTGCAGTGGCTGCGTTTTTAACCCCGCCCGACGTTATTTCACAAATTGGATTGGCCGTACCAATTTTAGGTCTTTATGAAGTTTCAATTATATTGGTTCGCTTTTTTGAAAAACAGCGTGTGCAAGATAAAAAACAAAATGCCTAATTTAAACAAACGTTATAAAGAAGTTTTGGTAAAAAATGATTGGCAACCAGATGATTTCCAACAAAAAGCAGTTGATGAATTACAGCATTTATTAATTGATTTGAAATCCATTAAAAAGCTTTGGGCATTCGGTAAAAAAACCGATATTCAGGGCATATATTTATATGGTGGTGTTGGGCGTGGCAAATCAATGTTAATGGATTTGTTTTTTGACGAAGCGCATAAAAAGTTCCCGTTAAGCAGGCGTGCCCATTTTCATGAATTTATGATTGAAACCCATGATTGGCTGCATGTGCATAGGGGTAAGGGGATGGATGATTTGTTACCGCGCTATGCAGAGCATGTTGTGGGTGAGTTAAAGCTTTTATGTTTTGATGAATTTCATGTAACCGATGTTGCGGATGCAATGATATTGGGGCGGTTATTTACTGAATTATTTACGCGCGGTATTGTTGTTGTCGCAACCAGCAACTGGGCTCCCGATAATCTTTATGAAGGTGGTTTGCAGCGTGAGCTGTTTTTACCATTTATCAAGCTCTTAAAAGATGAAATGGGAATTATTCACTTGGACAGCGATACGGATTATCGAACAATTTCTGATCCAGATCAAAATATTTATTACTTTCATCCGTTGAACAAAGAAACAAAAAATAAAATTGAACAATTGTTTTTTGAGTTATCGAATGGCGCAGAAATAAAGCAAGAGATTATAACGGTAAAAGCACGGGACATTTTAGTAAATGCAGCGGGTAATGTGGCCCAATTTACTTTTTCAGGCCTTTGTGAAAAACCGTATGGTGCAGAGGATTATATTGCGATAGCCAAGAAATACGACACGGTATTTTTAACGCAAATTCCAACCTTAACATCTGATAATCGTAACGAGGTAAAGCGGCTTATACTATTGATTGACTGTTTATATGAAGAGAAATGTAGATTGATAATTTCTGCAGAACAACCCGTTGAAAAGCTTTACAGTGATGGGCATGAGTTAGAGTTTGAACGTGCCGTTAGCCGGTTGGCAGAAATGCAATCTGGCGCATATGTTAATAGAAGACGGAATTAAAGATGGGTTGGGTAAAGGGCATAATAAACAACTTTAAGCCATTACCTTATGAGCAACAAAGACAAATTGCGAAAAGTGGAACAAAGACAGAGCGTTTAACGCTTGCAAAATCCTCTAAAACAAATAAAGAGATTTTATTTTATTTAGCCGAAAATGATCCTGAAACAATTGTACGTCAGCAAGTTGCTTTAAATAAAACAACCCCGCTTCATGCAAACAAAATTTTAGCAGGTGATGCCCATGAAGATGTAAGGTTAGCCTTGTCTGGACGGCTGGTAAAGTTATTGCCGGAATTATCGATTGATAAGCAAAGCCAACTTTATGCCTACACAGTCCAAGCGTTAGGAACATTGGCATTAGATGAGGTTTTAAAAATCCGTAAGAGTTTAGCGGTTACATTAAAAGACCATGCCTATGCGCCACCTTTGGTCGCCGCACAGCTGGCCAAGGATATTGAACGAGAGGTGGCAGAACCTATTTTACGTTTTTGCGTCGCATTGGATGATGACGTTATTGTCGATATTCTTAAATCTCATTCCCAGCCTTGGGCGGCAGAAACAATAGCGCAACGTTCAAAGATTAGTGCGCGAATATCGAAAGCGGTGATTGCGACAAATAATATGATTGCGGGGAAACATTTGATTGAAAATAAGGGCGCCGAAATAGATGAAGATGTTCTTCATGAAATTATTATTCGTGCTAAGGAATTTCCTGAATGGCATGAACCTATAGTAAAGAATCATAAATTACCTGAGAATATGGCGCATCAGTTGGCAAAATATGCAGATTCACGTATTCGAAAATTGTTACAAGATAAAGGCGGGTTTAATTTTGGTGAAAGCGAAGTTGTAACTGATGTCACGCGCCGCCGTATTAAACTAGAAGAAAAAATAAAAAACAGAACGCCTCGGCAATTAAAAAAATATATTCGTGAGTTAGAAGCAAATGATAATTTGAATGAAATTATAGTTTTAGACCATTTGGCCTTGCGAGATAATGAATTCGTTGTCACTGTGCTGGCGCATAAGCTTAATATTAGCTTGGTTCGGTTAAATAAAGCGCTGACTATGAAAAAGGCTGAAACTATTTGTGCGCTTTGTTGGAAATCAGGATTTTCCATGCGCTTTGCGTTTCGTTTGCAACAAGATTTAGCGGGGATATCTCATCAGGAATTGATTGTTCCACGTAATGGAACAGACTATCCTTTGTCAGAGAAAGATATGCTTTGGTATCTTGAATATTTGGACATTAAATGAAAAAATTAATTGTTATTTTATCCTGTTTGGTTCTGAGTGCGTGTTCTCAAATAAAAGCTGATTATGTTTTGATTCAAAAATCGCAGAATAAAATGTATCTTTATCAACGTAGCGAAGTTTTAAAAGCTTATGATATTGCTCTTGGGTTCAATCCGAAAGGTCATAAATTGCAAGAAGGGGATGGGCGTACCCCTGAAGGAATTTACGAACTGAGTTATAAGAATTCTAACAGTAAATTTTATAGATCCATAAAAATTAGTTATCCCAATGAACTCGATATTCAATCGGCGAAGAAGAAAGGGGTTAAACCAGGTGGAGATATTGTTATTCATGGTATGCCCAATGAGGCAGGTAACTATTTAGGCTCTATTAGTCCTCAAAATTGGACTTTAGGTTGTGTTGCGGTGCGTAACCATGAGATGGATCAAATTTGGGCTTTAATTGATGAAGGTACGCCAATAGAAATTGTTCCTTAAAAAATGGAAATTTTTCTTGGAGCCCGTAACGGTTAGGGCTATGTTTAGACCGTAATTTATTCAGAAAGGACTTACATTATGGCACGAGCAAAAATTGGACTTATTGGCGCAGGTATGATTGGTGGGACACTAGCACATTTGGCAGGATTAAAAGAGCTGGGTGATGTTGCTATGGTTGATATTGCCGAAGGTATTCCACAAGGCAAAGGTTTGGATTTAGCAGAAAGCGCTCCCGTTGAAGGGTTTGATTGTGAGTTTATGGGCAGTAATGATTACGCAGTGATTAAGGGATCAGACGTTATTATTGTGACCGCTGGGATCCCGCGTAAACCAGGGATGAGTCGCGATGATTTAATCGGTATTAACACAGGTATTATTAATAGTGTTGGTGCAGAAATTAAAAAACATGCGCCTGATGCTTTTGTGATTGTGATTACAAATCCATTGGATGTTATGGTTGAAGTGATGCAACGTGCCACAGGTTTTGCCGATAATAAAGTCGTTGGTATGGCTGGTGTTTTGGATTCTGCGCGGTTCCGTTATTTCTTATCTGAAGAATTTGGTGTCTCTGTTGAAGATGTGAGCGCATTTGTTCTGGGGGGGCATGGCGACACAATGGTGCCATCCATTCGTTATTCAACAATTGCGGGTATCCCGCTTCCTGATTGCATTGAGATGGGGTGGAGTACGCAAGCCAAAATTGATGCCATTGTTGACCGTACCAGAAAAGGTGGTGGAGAAATCGTAGCGTTGTTAAAAACAGGGTCAGCTTATTATGCGCCAGCCTCAAGTGCGATTGCGATGGCGGAAAGTTATTTAAAAGATAAAAAACGAGTCTTCCCTTGTGCCGCAAAGTTAAGCGGGCAATACGGGGTGGATGGTCTTTATATTGGTGTGCCCGTTGTCATTGGTAAAAACGGTGTTGAAAAAATCATCGAGATTAAATTGAACAGCGATGAACAAGTGATGTTTGATAAGTCTGTTCAGGCCGTTAAAGACCTTGTCGAAGCGATGGAAAAAATTTCAAAGGCTGCTTAGGCCGCAAGGGCGTGAGCAGGCGGCTTGACTGTCGGTGTTACGGGTAGTTTTAAAATCACCTCTTTAGGTATTGCATTATTGTGCGCTACGGCGTTGTTAAAAACGAAGATGGCCGCATTTTCTGAATAAGAGTTGTGAGCACGTGGTGTTTCAAATTCGTTACGAAGTGCTTCAAATACAGATCTAGAAAGTGCAAATCTATCTGGATCGGTCTTAGAGAAGATAATCCCTGCATCTTCTAATAATTGTCTTGTTGCTTGGGCTTCAAATTCATCCCTGGTCATCGGCGTTGTTGCTGTCTTGTCCATGAATTGTGATGTTAGTTCGTGCATCTTACGAGGTAATGGCCCAATAAATTCACTCTTTGCAATACTCTCTGCTGTAGCAGCAGAGGCTAATTTTTGATTATTAACATGTTCTTGAAATTTTAGAGCTAAATCTTGGTCAACGTTCTCAATGTCTACTTTAGTAGCAGAAAATGTTTCCGTTAAATTTGCACTTGCGGGTATTGCAACGGCCGCTGTAGATTTAACGCCACTAAACATAGCGCGTATATCTTTGAATAGTTCTAATGAACTACGCTCTAGATCATCAATAAGTCCCAATGTGAGTAGAGGGTTTTTGCCAAAAAGCGCAAAAGCAGCATTTTCTACTTTTCGTCCTACGCCACGACGGATAGTACCAATACTAGTAGATAAGCTATCAGTGGCTTTAGAATAATAATTTTCAAGATGAATTCTGGTACGTTTTGCCCGTTCGGCAACCTGCTTGAAGTAATGAGCTTGCTTTTCAACCTCAGGAGAGAGGCCTTTTGTAGAATTTCTAAAATTCAACGCCAGTGTGCTCATTTAGTTGCATCATAGCACATTTTTGTGATATGTCAAGTATTATACATAATATAAAGGGGTGTTTCTGTGGTTTTAGCCCATGGCTTTAGACTGTAAAGGTGGCGGCGTTGTTGGCTACCACAGGAGTGCTTGGCGCACTGGCAACAAGGTTTGGCGTGGTACCATTTGTGGCAGCATTGAAATGATTTGTGGTGTTTACGTCTGATTGAATAGTGCGGTCTGGGCCTGTTTGGGCAACTTGGGTTTCATTGGGTGTTCCGTTTCCATGGCCTTGTCCGTTTTTATGCTTATCTAACTCTTCTAACTGAGCGGTTGTATTACTTTTTGCGGATGAAATTTTTGTTAAGACATCATCACTATTTAATTTTTGATTTAATTCTTGTCCTTTGAATTGATCAAGAACTTCTTGCGGTGCACCAGCATCTTTTAAATCTTGAAGGGTAAGCGTACCGTCCTCTAGTTTTTGTTGAATCTCTGGGCTATCATCAAATTTTTCTTTAAAATCTTCATATTCTTTAAGTTTTGCGGTTAATCCTGCTCTTTTAGCTTCAAGCTCTTCGCATTTTGTTTTTAATCCAGTTACCTTGTGATCTGCATGGGCTCTGTTTTCTTTTGCAATATCTACCTCTCCTTTTGCATTTCCTACTCTCTCGTCACGGTCTTTTTTAACGTCTGTTACTTTTTCTGCTAATTCAATGAATTTTTTATTTACAGCATCTTCTTCCGTAGGGGTTTTTGCTTCAGCAAGCTCTTTAGGGTAATTGTCTGCTGCATTTGATAGTTCCGTGTTTGCTTTGTCATGATTTTCTTCTTCTACAACTTCAGTTTCCTTTAACACTTCTTCTGCTGCACGTTCTTCTTCAATGGCATTTTCTTGTTCTTCTTTTGCGGCACCTAATTTTTCTTCGGTAATTTCTATTTCTTTGTTAACTTTTTCAATTTCTCCTTTTAGACCTCTAATTCTATCATCAAGAAGTTTTCCAATATTTACCGTTGAGCTAGAAGCTTGTTGTATGACTCTTCGCTGATCTCTTTTGCGCTCTTTTCTTTCCTCTTCTTCCCTATGAACAGAAGTAAAACCACCGTAAGCTTCTTCATTGCTTCTGAGCAAAAGTCCTTTTTCGTCAAAACCAAAAGCTTTGTCTTGAGTCATATCGCGAGTCATATCGTGGAGTGACACATTAAAATCCGCCCAGTCAGAGCTCTGCCCGCCTAGGTTGCTTGGTGCTTTATGTGTTATTGGCGCATTCATACCCTTATTATACCAAAAATGGGTTAACGAATGCAAAAGGTGGGAAGGATGGTATATTTAATTAAATCAATAGGTTAGGTTCTATCTGCCGTCTAAAATAGGGTGATAATGTCCGTTTAAATCTGAACAGGGGCAGGGGAGGTAGAAGATGCTACTATACGGTCTTGCTCATCAGGTGCTTTTATTTTTTCAACCGCGGCTACAAATTCTTGACGTGAAACGCCAGCCGCATTGTTTGCAATGTTTTTATAGTGACTGTTACCCGTGCTATTGGGTACGCCGGCCCATTCTTTGGAAATATTATCTGCAAAAGTTTCTGTATCAATATCACCTTTTAAATACTTGTTTAATCCTCGGCCCTTAAGAAGTTCAACTCCCATTTGGTCTTGCATGTCGCGGTCAAATAATTCGTTACCTGTTAAGTTCATGTTCTTTTTTAAACCCGACAAAGTAGTATCTTTAATTTGATATTTACCCATAGGTGTACCATCAGTAAGCTTTACGTCAGCTTGTAGATTCTGAACCTCATTGATGGTCATGTTTTCTAGGTCATATCTCTTCCCGCCAACAGCTACATTGTAATCTCCGTTAGATTCGGGCTTAGCAATATAATCTAATAGGGCTCTAACATTATTTTGCAGAAAATTACCAGCACTTTGCGCAAGATCACCAGCATCTTGGGCAAAATCACCAGCATCTTGGGCAAAATCAGCAGCACTTTGCGCAACATGATCACCAACATCTTGGAATACTCTTGTTATGCTGCCTTTAAGGGAGGGGTCTTTTGTTTCCATGCCAGGAACATATTCAACGCCTTGTGCTTTTACTTGCTCTTCTAGTGCGGCCAGTGTTTCTGGGGTGGCTTCACCTGTTGGGTCTAAACCGTTATCTTCTTGGAAATTTTCAACGGCATCTTTAGTGATATCACCGTAAAGTCCATCAACACCGTTATTGTCAAATTCTTTATTTTGCTCTAAATCATAGTGCAAAGCCGCTAATTTTTCTTGCATCTCCTTTGTGTCAAAACTGAAATCATTATTTGGTACTAAACCATCAATTTCAATGTCTTTTTCAGAAACATGTTCAACTATAGTGGATTTAATATCTGGTGCAGTAACGTTTTCAACTGTGGTGGGCTCAACATCTTTTTCAGCAACATTTCCAACTGCAGCGGGTTCAATGTTTTGTGCAATAACATGTGCGTGCATTGCGGCTAATGTTTCTGTGGTTGCAATGCCTGTTTGTTTAAACCCATTATCTTTTTGGAATTTTGCAACGGCACTTTTGGTGACCTTACCGTAAAGTCCATCAACACCGTCATCTTTAAACTGATGACCGTCTTCCAGATCATAGCCTAAAGCCGCTAAGTCTTTTTGCATATCCTGTGTAGCATCACTGAATTTATTATTTGGTTCTAAACCATCATTTTCATTTGCAAGAGCTTGTTCGCGCATTGCCATCAATGTTTCTGTGGTTGCAATTCCTGTTGGGTCTAATCCATGATTTCTCTGAAATGCCATGACGGCATTTTTGGTGGCATTACCGTAATACCCATCAACACCATCATTTTTAAACTGTTTTCCGCCTTCGAGATCATAGCCTAAAGCCGCTAAATCTCTTTGCATACTTAGTGTGTCATTACTGAATCTATTATTTGGTACTAAGCCCTTAATTTTCTGATTTACAACCACACTTGGTGTTTTCAGAAGGTTATAGATTTCGCCCGTTCCTGATTCAAAATGATTTGTTAGTCCTCTAGGTGGCAATGACATTATAAGCCCCCTTCGAAGACCAATATTGGTCTTCTGCCGTACCCACTAAATTTAACCTTGTTGTGCTCATGTGTAAATTATACCAAAACGGAGTATTTCAATGCAAAAAACTCGATTTATGTCCTATTCTGCTCTTATTATAGGGAACAATATTTAAGAAAAAATGAAGGAAACTAGGCGAACAGCCTACTTCAGCCTTGGAAGTGGCTGTTGGCTATGCTAACAAATAAGCTTGTTTATAATCGTTTATAGCGGTTTATGTTCTAACACATTGAAATTACTAAGGATTTCAGATGAATATTCATGAGTATCAAGCAAAAGAATTGCTCGCCAAATATGGTGTTTCCGTCCCTAAAGGGATTGCTGCGATGAGCGTTGATGAAGCCGTTAAAGCCGCAAAAGAATTGCCAGGATCGTTATACGTTGTTAAAGCGCAAATTCATGCTGGTGGACGTGGTGCAGGGCACTTTAAGAACAATCCAGAAGGTCAGGGCGGCGTGCGTCTTTGTAAGACATCGGATGAGGTGAAGGTTGCCGCAGAAGCAATGATGGGACAAGTCCTTGTGACGAAGCAAACAGGTGAAGAGGGTAAAGAAGTTCAACGTCTTTATGTGACCGATGGTGTTGAGATTGAAAAAGAATATTATTGCTCTGTTGTTTTAGATAGAAATACGGATCGTGTGAGCTTCATGGTCTCTACCGAAGGCGGTATGGATATTGAAGAGGTTGCCGAAAACAATCCTGAAAAAATTACGCATGCGTCGATTGATCCAACGACAGGTATGATGCCGTTCCATGCGCGTAAATTGGCGTTTTCTTTGGGACTTGAAGGTGATGCAATGAAATCGGCTGTGAAGTGTTTCATGTCTTTATATAAGGCCTTTGTTGAGTTAGATGCGTCGATCGTTGAAATCAACCCATTAATTGTTACAGATAAAAACGAAGTGATGGCGCTAGATGCAAAAATGAATTTTGATGAGAATGCGTTGTTTCGTCAAAAACTTGTTGCCGATATGCGTGATGAAACTGAAGAAGATGAGAATGAACGCGAAGCAAAAAACTGGGATCTTTCTTACGTATCAATGGATGGCAATATTGGTTGCATGGTGAATGGTGCTGGGCTGGCAATGTCCACAATGGACATTATTAAGTTATATGGTGGCGAGCCTGCAAACTTTTTGGATGTTGGGGGTGGTGCGACAGCAGAGCGTGTAACCGCCGCGTTTAAAATTATTTTATCTGATCACAATGTTAAAGGTATTTTGGTTAATATTTTTGGTGGCATCATGAAATGTGATGTTATTGCCGAAGGTGTTATTGCGGCGGCGAAAGAGGTAAATCTTGCTGTGCCATTGGTCGTACGTTTAGAGGGTACAAACGTTGAGAAGGGTAAAGAGCTTATGGCTAAATCAGGTTTGCCAATTATTTCCGCTGATGATTTAGAGGATGCAGCGAAAAAAGTTGTTGAGGCGACGGAAAAAGCTCAGAAGGCAGCTTAAGGGTAAAAACTTTTTAAGGGAGACATAAAATGAAAAAAATTCTTTTTATAATTGGACTAGTTGCTACAGTTCTGCTCGCTTATTATTGTGTTTCGTATTACAGCGTCAAAATTGAACAAGACATTGAAACCCGTTTAGCTGAAAGCTTTGATGGTGATAATATTTCTAAAAACATCAAAGCGGATGTTTCAGGACGTGACGTTATTTTAAGTGGGACAGTTGTCGATGAAGAGACAAAAGCTAGTGCTTATAAAACAGCCATAAATTTGCATGGTGTCCGCGCCGTTAATAACCAGGTTATGGTTGTTGAACCACCACCAATTATTGTTCCTGAACCTGTTGCTTCAGTGATAGAGGAAGAACCAATATTTGATTTAGATATCATGCCGCCTGTAGAAGACGAAGACGGAGTCATTGAAAATACAGAAATAAAAATGGCACCATTAAAAGGTATGAGCTTTGATGCACAAATTGAGCCTGATTCTGAAGAAATAGATGCTGATATAGACGTTACAAGTGCAGAAACAGATGCCGATCCTGCGCCAGAAGTTTTGCCAGAATTGGATGAAGAGCCTGAAGCGGTACCAAGTGTTGAGCAAATTGAAGATGTTGAGGAATGTCAGAGTGAATTGGCTGGATTGCTTGAGAAAGAAAAAATAAATTTTGCTTCTGGCGGTTCTGTTGTTCAGCAAAGCAGTCATGATCTTTTGAATCGTATTGCCAGTGCAGCAAAAGGATGTAAGGATTCTATTATCACTATACATGGTTATACAGATAATTCGGGTGATGTTGGTGCCAATGTTAAGTTAAGTTTGGCGCGGGCAAAGTCTGTTGGAAAATATTTAATTTCCAAAGGTGTGCGTCAAGAAATTCGTGTTGTTGGTAATGGTCCGAAGGATCCTGTATCGACAAATGATACAGATGAAGGGCGAGAACAAAATCGCCGCATTGAATTTAAAGTTTTAAAAGTTACAAATTAACAAAAATAATTAATAGAGGAAATAACCATGGCATATCTTATCACTCAAATTTTATTGTGTCTTCTTATCTCGTTTTTATTGGGTCTGCTTTTAGGGTACTTGCTATGTAAGATGTGTTGCGGCGGCAAAAGTAAAAAAGAGAAAAAAGATGTTGCAAATACGGCAACAAGTTTTTCATCTCCCTATGTTGATGATGCTGAGGATGCGGCAACGATTAATTTGGATACAAATGTTAATCTTGATGCTGATGGGTATGACATTGAAACTTTGGAAGGGGTTGGCCCTCAAACGGGTGGTTTGTTCCGTGAGTACGGTATTTCAACAGTGGGTGATTTACTACGTAAACTTCATACACCATCTTCTCGTGAATTAGCGGCAAAGGATTTAAACATTTTGGTTAAACCTATTCATGATTGGGCGTCGATGTCTGATTTATTACGTGTTGAAGGAATAGATCATCAATATGCTGAACTTGCTTATACGACTGGAATTTCAACAATATCACAGTTGGCAAAAGCCAATGCGGATGACTTGGTTGCGGAAATGGAAACCGTCAATAATGCAGGTAAAGAAACCATTGCACCGACAGTGCCAACCGTTGATGAAGTGAATGATTGGATTTCTAACGCGAAAAACATGAGTCCTGTTGTTACTATTTAAAAAAATATTATTATAACCTTTCAATAAAGTAGAAAAAACATGTCTGTTCTAGTGAATAAAAATACAAAGCTTATCTGTCAGGGTTTTACTGGCTCACAAGGTACATTTCATAGTGAGCAAGCCATTACCTATGGTACCAATATGGTTGGTGGTGTAACCCCAGGTAAGGGCGGGCAAGACCATTTAGGGTTGCCAGTTTTTAATACGGTTGATGAAGCGAGAGCTAAAACAGGAGCGAATGCCTCTGTTATTTATGTGCCGCCACCATTTGCCGCAGATTCAATTTTAGAAGCAATTGATGCCAAAATTGAATTGGTTGTTTGTATCACCGAAGGTATTCCTGTTTTGGACATGGTAAAAGTGAAGCGTGCACTTCAAGGTTCTAACACACGTCTTATCGGACCAAATTGCCCAGGGGTGATTACACCAGATGAATGTAAGATTGGTATTATGCCGGGTCACATTCATAAAAAAGGTAAAATTGGAATCGTTTCACGTTCTGGTACGTTGACATACGAAGCTGTTGCTCAAACAGGGGCGGTTGGATTGGGGCAATCAACCTGTATAGGTATTGGTGGCGATCCAGTAAATGGAACGAACTTTATCGATTGTATCGAATTATTTATGAAAGACGATGAGACTCAAGGTATTTTGATGATTGGTGAAATTGGGGGTGCCGCAGAGATTGATGCAGCTGAATTTTATAAAGGTCTGAAAAATAAAAAGCCAATCGCAGGCTTTATCGCAGGGGCTACGGCTCCTCCAGGAAAACGTATGGGGCATGCTGGCGCCATTATTTCTGGTGGTGATGATACTGCTGAAGCCAAGATGGATGCGATGCGCGCCGCAGGCTTTGTTGTATCAGACAGTCCTGGTGGATTGGGGCGTGCCATGAAAGAGGCGATGGCGGCCTAATCGTTACGGAAAATAGTGCCTATGGGCAGAAAGTGAAGAGGGCTTAGAGCCCTCTTTTTATTTAAGTTATTGATTTTATTTGATTAATTTTTGGCATTGGCTTTGCAACGTATTAGGAAAGAAGATAACTAGAACTTGGGAGCCTTAACATGACAAACAAGATATATTTCGTAGGAACAACATTATGGTTGATTACTTTGGCAAAAATTGCTGATTTTCACCCTTTAGAGAATATGACTGACCTTGCAGGTCAAATTATAACTTTTTAGGTTTTTAATGTAAAAATTGAATTCCCAAAAGAGCCTGAACCCCTCTTTTAAAGTAAGCCCTCATGCGCCCTCATTCATTTATTTGGCGCGAGGAGGCTTAAACCAAGTCGTCATAGCCGCATACCGGTTTATGGCGCACACCACCCATAGCTTTACCTCATTTCCCTTCGTTATGAAGGTAGAGCCCCTCTTAAGAAGGGATAGGTATTGAAAATTTCAACCTATCCCTTCTTTTTTTTTGGCTTACATGGCAGAATATAGAGTTAAAATAATTCAAAAGCAGGATTCACCATGGCTGACTTATCAAAATTTACCGCTGAAGAACGTACTTTGATTGCCTCTATTCCTTATCGCGTCGGCGTTTGGGTATCAAATGTTGATGATAATACGGGTAGCAAGATTGATGAGCGTGAGGAAAGCAAAGCCATGGAAGCGGCGATTTCCGGTTTAGCAAAACAGAATAAAGCTCCTTTTGCCGCTGCGGTGATGCAAGGTGTGGAGCAAAACAAATCTTCTTGGCCGTCATGGGCAAGTGTAGCGGATGAAGGTAAGTTTTTAGCTGAAGTCGAAACAGCACTCAATCTTTGTAAAGAAAAGGCAGGCGACAAAGCTTTGGCACAATATAAACAAACAATTTGGAGAATGGGTATGGTGGTTGCTCAAGCTTATGGTGAGCAAATAGACCCTGATAATGAAATGCATTTTAATCGTCTTTTCGAATGGATGGGCAGTTTAGGTGGTGGTGCTAACCTAGGTAAAAATCCTGAGAATATAAGTGACGCTGAAAAAGCTGCCTTGAATAAACTACGCACTGTTCTTAAAGGGTAATGGTCTTTCCTGAATTTCTTTTGGTAACCTTAATTATGAAGTAACGATGTCTGAAAATCTGTCTTTCTTAACTGGTATAAATTCTGAATATATTGCGCATCTTTATGCTCAGTACAGACGCAATCCTGCAAAGATTGATTCAAGCTGGAAACAATTTTTTGACGATTTGAATGATGAAGAAATTTCTATTTTGAAAGAACTTCATGGAGCCAGTTGGACACCAGAACAAAACCGCCGTGATGGTAATGGATTTTCCCATGAAGGTGGTGAACATTTAGTTGAAACTGCGCCTGTTATTTCTGATGGGCATGAAAAAATGGATATGGGTAGTGATGCGCGTCAGGCAGCATTGGATTCTATTCGTGCAATTATGTTGATCCGCGCTTATCGTGCCCGTGGACATTTAATGGCAGATCTTGATCCATTGGGATTGCGTGAAGAAGTGTATCGTCCAGAATTAGATCCTGCGCATTATGGGTTTGAATCAACTGATTATGGCCGCCCAATTTTTATTGATGGGGTTTTAGGTCTTGAGAGTGCCGGTCTACATGAAATTATAAAAGTTTTAAAAGAAACTTATTGTGGGAAGATTGGTGTTGAATTTATGCACCTTACTGACCCAGATGAAAAAAGTTGGGTTCAACGGCGTATTGAAGAACCGCATAATAAAACAAATTTCACTGAAACAGGAAAAAAAGCGATTTATCAAAGGTTGGTTGCATCAGAAGGGTTTGAAAAATTCCTTCACGTTAAGTATCCAGGCACAAAACGTTTTGGTTTAGATGGTGGTGAGGCTTTGGTGCCATGCATCGAACAAATTATGAAGCGCGGCGGGCAATTGGGTTTAAAGGAAATTTCGTTGGGTATGGCGCATCGCGGCCGTTTAAATGTTTTGACCAATGTATTGGGTAAGTCATTTACAGCAATGTTTTCAGAGTTTCACGGCGTATCGTCGAAACCTGATGATGTGCAAGGATCTGGTGATGTAAAATATCATATGGGAACATCAAGTGACCGTGACTTTGATGGAAATAACATTCATCTATCTTTAGCAGCAAACCCATCACATTTAGAATGTGTAAACCCTGTCGTTGTTGGAAAAGTGCGTGCCAAACAAGTCAGGTCGGGTGATACAGAATCTGTTGAGGTCATGCCTATGTTGCTTCATGGTGATGCGGCGTTTGCAGGGCAGGGAGTTGTGCCTGAAACATTGATGATTTCTGAATTGCCAGGATATCAAGTTGGTGGAACACTTCATATTGTTATTAATAACCAAATTGGTTTTACAACCCGCCCTGCCTATGGGCGTTCAGGTCCTTATTGTACCGATGTAGCTAAAATGTTGGCGGCACCAATCTTTCATGTGAACGGGGATGACCCAGAGGCTGTGGTTCATGTAGCGCGTATTGCTACAGAATTTCGTCAGAAATTTAAAAAAGATGTTGTGATTGATATGTTTTGTTATCGTCGTTTCGGTCATAATGAAGGGGACGAGCCCTCCTTTACACAGCCTATCATGTATAAACAAATTTCCAGTCAACAAACAACGTGTGAGAAGTACGGTGAAAAACTGGTCGCTGATGGAGTGATAAGCGCAGATGAGGCGCAAAAAATCGTTGATGAATTTAACGAATATTTAAGTGTATCCTTTAAAGCAGCAGAAGATTTTAAACCTAACAAGGCTGATTACCTAGAAGGTCAATGGAGTGGATTTAAAATAGCACCAGATGGTGACCGTCGTGGCGATACGGCTGTAAATGAAAAAACATTGCAAGAAATTGGTAAAGTTTTAACGAGTACGCCAAGTGATTTTAATATCAATAGTAAAATTCTACGTCAGTTAAAGACGAAAGCCAAAATGTTTGAAACAGGAAAAGGTTTTGATTGGGCGACAGCTGAAGCGATGGCCTTTGGTTCATTGGTTGACCAAAAGTTTAGTGTGCGTTTGTCTGGCCAAGATGTGGGGCGGGGTACGTTTTCACAACGTCACGCGATTTTGTATGACCAACAAACTGAAAAAAAATATCTTCCCTTGGAACATATTAAGAAAGACCAAGGCTGTTTTGAGGCCCATGACAGCCCATTGTCCGAATTTGCGGTGATGGGGTTTGAGTATGGTTATGCGTCTGCCGACCCAAAAACATTGGTAATGTGGGAGGGGCAGTTTGGTGATTTTGTTAATGGAGCGCAAACGATTATTGATCAATTTATTTCTTCTAGTGAAACAAAATGGCTTAGAATGTGCGGTCTTGTGTTGATGTTGCCACATGGTATGGAAGGACAGGGGCCTGAACATTCTTCTGCGCGTCTTGAAAGGTTTTTGCAAGCGAGTGCTGAGGATAATTGGCAGGTAGCAAATTGTACGACGCCAGCCAACTACTTTCATATTTTACGCCGTCAAATGTGCCGCGATTTTAGAAAGCCATTAATTCTAATGACCCCCAAATCTTTGCTTCGTCATAAACTCTGTGTTTCTAATATGGAAGATTTTTCTGAAGGTTCTAGTTTTCATCGTATTTTTGAGGATCATGATAAAGATGAGTTGGCTAAACCAAAAGATATTAAACGTGTCATACTTTGTACAGGTAAAGTTTATTATGATTTATTGCAGGAGCGTCGGGATCGTAAGATTAAAGATATTATATTTGTACGTATAGAACAGCTTTATCCATTCCCACATGATGTATTGGTAGAAGAATTATCACAATATCCAAATGCGGAGATTGTTTGGTGCCAAGAAGAAACCCAAAATATGGGGGCATGGAATTTTGTTGATCGCCGTATTGAGGGTGTTTTAGCGGAAGTTAAGCATAAGGTAGGTCGTCCGTCTTATATAGGACGGGAAGCTGCGGCTTCGCCGGCTACAGGATCTTTAACAATCCATAATGCCCAACAAGCTAAATTGGTTGATGAGGCTCTTACTTTGTAATAAACCTATAGAGTAGTATTAAAGGAAATAAAAAATGACCCAGATTGTAGTTCCAACCTTAGGTGAGTCTGTATCCGAGGCGACGGTTGCTCAATGGCTTAAAAAAGAAGGCGACACCGTTGCCGTTGATGAGCCTATTGTAGAGTTGGAAACTGATAAGGTGACCTTAGAAGTTAATGCACCAAGTGCAGGTGTGATTAGTTCTATTGTTGTTAAAGAGGGTGAAAATGTTGAAGTGGGGGCATTGCTCGGTGAAATTGGTGGCAGTGTTGCGAATGATTCAAAACCTGCCGCTGCACCAGTTGAAGCACCAAAGGAAGCACCCGCACCTGCGCCCACTAAAAATGATGAAGCCCATAAGTTATCACCAGCTGTAACAAAAATGGTGAATGACAATAATCTAGATGCTTCAAAAATTGATGGCACAGGTAAAGATGGTCGTTTGACTAAAGAAGATGTTCAAAATCATATGGCGGGTGGTGTAGAAAAATCGGCAGAGCCAGCCCCTCCAATGCCATCTGCAGCACCGACGAATGTAGCACCAGATAATACGCAACGTGAGGAACGGGTGCGTATGACAAGATTAAGACAAGTTATTGCTAAACGTTTAAAGAGTGCGCAGGAAACAGCAGCAATTTTAACAACGTTTAATGAGATTGATATGGGCGCAATTATGGCTTTGCGTAAAGAGTATCAAGATAATTTTGTGAAGAAACATGATGTAAAATTAGGCTTCATGTCTTTCTTCGTCAAAGCCGCCGTACAGGCTCTAAAAGAATTCCCTGCTGTGAATGCTGAAATTGATGGTGATGAGATTGTATTTAAGAATTATTACGATATTGGTATTGCTGTTAGTACGCCACAAGGTTTGATCGTTCCTGTTATTCGTGATTGTGATCAAAAATCTATGGCACAAATTGAAAAAGATATTATGGATGTTGGTGGGCGTGCGCGTGATGGAAAAATTGCTATTGAAGAAATGCAAGGCGGCACCTTTACCATTACCAATGGGGGTGTTTTTGGATCGTTGATGGCCACACCTATTTTGAATGCGCCGCAATCAGCAATTTTAGGGATGCATAAAATTCAGAAACGTCCAATGGTCATGCCAAATGGTGAGATTGAAGCGCGTCCGATGATGTATATAGCGCTTTCCTATGACCATCGTATTATTGATGGTAAAGAATCTGTGAGCTTCTTGGTGCGTGTTAAAGAAGCCTTGGAAGACCCTCAACGATTGTTATTGGATATCTAAGAATAATCTAATATTTTTTTGTCTTTTAGAATTTTCATGGCATCAAGCCCACGCGGATCGCGGCAACGTTGTGTATTGCCGACTGTAATGCGTTTAATATTAGCACCAACAAGATTGACTTGTTCTCGTGCCGTGGGAACTTGGCTGCAATATAAATAATCAGGATGGAGTGTGTGCCCCTTGCGTGCTAAGTACATCATTAGCCTATTAATGGGTTCTTGGATAAAGCTGTATTTACCGCGCGGAGTCAGAAGATCGAGAGCTTCTTCGGGTTCTTGCATAGAATAACCGATAACAGCATGGGCGCGCGCAATGAGGGCAAAATCATTTCCATTTTTTGTTTTAACCATTGCAATAGCGAATTTGCGGCGTTTGTTATGTGTTGTCGCAGACTCAATAATGTCATGTAAAATTGCATCACTAACGCTTTCAATAGGCTCGGCTATAATAGGGCTGTCTTCAGCAGGCTTATAGTTATCAGGGATTTTTAAAATAGTGCGTGTTTTTTTGGCCAGCATACTTAAAGCATAAACATTAATGCCAGCACGTTCGCAAATTTGCATCGACATACGATCAAAATGATCACCACGCCGTTTAAAGAAATCTTTATCAAATCCATTTTCATCAAGATAAATATTTTTTATACCAGATTCAGCAATATTTTTTGCGCAGTTGGGACAAAAGGGATCGGTAATACAAAGTGATGCGTTTTCAGTCGCGTAAGGCGAATTCAAAATGCAGGCGGTTTCAGCATGAATCGTACCTGAAGAATTACCAACATCTTTTGTGGTGCCAATTTTTTCATAGATAGGCTCAGGCCAATGATTGGTGCGAGATATTGAAAATTCTTTTCCATCTTTATTGATACCAAAAAGAGCGGCGGCTATTTTGTTGGTTGGGTGCTGGCTTTTGGGAACAATATCAATTGCAGCCTGCATATGTAAGAAAGGGGGAGATGTCATAAGAGTTATTCAGCCTTTAATTGTAATTATACTAGCCTTAATTTACCCAATAAGCTACAAATCTACGTGTAAAATTCAACTTTTAAACGGTTATGGATATTAAATTATGTCTTCAGTTTATGATCTTATAGTTATTGGTTCTGGTCCTGGTGGTTATGTTTGTGCAATTCGTGCGGCGCAACTCGGTATGAAGGTGGCCTGTGTTGAAAAACGTGACACACTTGGCGGTACTTGTTTGAATATTGGCTGTATCCCATCAAAAGCATTATTGAGTACATCTGAAAAATATCATGCCGCTCAATCCGAGTTTGAAAAATTTGGTATTAAAACAGGCGGTGTAAAGCTCGATCTGCCGACTATGATGAAATATAAAGATAGTGTTGTTGAAGCCAATACGAAGGGTATTGAGTTTCTCTTTAAGAAAAACAAAATCGATTGGCTTAAAGGAGAAGGTAAAATTACTGCTAAAAACAAAGTCGATGTTGATGGCACTGAATATGAAACAAAAAATATTGTTATTGCTACGGGGTCCGATGTCGCTGGACTTTCTGGTATTAAAATTGATGAAGAAAAAATTGTATCTTCTACGGGTGCATTAGAATTAACCAAAGTACCAAAAGAAATGGTTGTCATTGGCGGCGGTGTGATTGGGTTAGAGCTTGGCTCTGTTTGGTCACGCTTGGGCAGTAATGTGACGGTTATTGAGTTTGTAGATCAAATTTTACCGGGTATGGATGGTGAGATTCGTAAAGAAGCCAATAAAATTTTCAAACGACAAGGTATTCAGTTCAAGTTATCAACCAAAGTTACATCTGCTAAAGCAACGAAATCTGGTGTTGACTTAACACTTGAACCTGCAGCGGGTGGAACGTCGGAAAAATTAAATGCCGATGTTGTTTTGGTCTCAGTTGGCCGTAAAGCTTACACAGAAAGTTTAGGGTTAGACACCGTTGGTGTTGAAACAGACGAGCGTGGACGTATAAAAACCGATGGTCATTTTAAAACAAATGTTGATGGTATTTATGCCATTGGTGATGTGATAGCAGGACCGATGCTTGCCCATAAAGCCGAAGATGAAGGTTTTATCTTGGCTGAAATGTTGGATGGTCAATCAGGTCACATTGATTATAATTTAATTCCTGGTGTTGTTTACACATGGCCAGAAGTGGCGAATGTTGGACAAACTGAGGAGCAATTAAAAGAATCTGGCGTTGCCTATAAGGTAGGAAAGTTTCCTTTTATGGCCAATGGTCGTGCGCGGGCGATGAATGCCGTTGATGGCTTTGTTAAAATTATTGCCGATGCTAAAACTGACCGTGTTTTAGGTTGTCACATTATCGGGCCAGAGGCAGGAACATTGATTGCCGAGGTTGTGTTAGGCATGGAGTTTGGTGCATCGAGTGAAGATATAGCACGTACTTGTCATGCACATCCAACATTGGAAGAGGTAGTTAAAGAAGCAGCACTTGCGGTGCATGGTGGCGAAATCCATATGTAGTTCTGTTAGCTTCTAGGGTGAGCTTTCTTGTAAACTTTTTTTAGGTCTTCGTAGTTTACATCAGTGTACCGTTGGGTCGTGCTGAGTGAAACATGGCCAAGCAATTCTTGAATTTCACGTAAGTTTGCACCGTTTTGTAGAAGATGCGTCGCAAAACTGTGGCGGAGGGCATGTGGCGTTGCGGTTTCAGGTAAATTAAGTTGCGCCCGCAAATCCCGCATAGATTTTTGAACAACGCCTTGGTGAAGACGCCCTCCTTTTTGACCTAAGAAGAAAGAGCGATCAGACGTTTCTGGATAGGGGCAGGCCGCACGGTATTCTTCAAGACGTTTTTCAATTTGCATTAAAATAGGAACTTGGCGTTCTTTATTACCTTTCCCAATGACGCGCAAAAATCCATCACGTGGTAGATGTTCAATATTTAAAGATAATGCTTCGTTAATACGCAAACCACAGCCATAGAGAAGTGTAAAAAGAGCACGATCACGAATGGCAATCCAGTCTTCTAATATCATATCATCAAGTAAACGGAAGGCTTGGGTTTCTTCCAGTGGGCGGGGAAGTTTACGGGGAAGTTTTGGGCTTCGTATATTGTTGATAGCGGCATTATGAGCGATGCCTTGTTTGTCCATCCAGTTAAGAAAATTTTTAATACTTGATAAAGCCCGCGCACGAGTTTGGCTAGAAGCACCATCGACAGCTTGTTTGGAAAGCCAGCTTCTAAAGTCTGTGATATTGGCAGCACTTAAAGAATTAATAGAGATAGCTTCGCTTTGATGTTGGCTGAGAAAATCAATGAAGCGGGACATGTCACTGCAATAAGCACGAAAAGTATGTTTCGAAACATTTTTTTCAACCTGTAACCATGTTTGCCAATTATTTAATATTTTGGCAAAGTCAGCTTCACATCGTTCTAAGGTGATGAGCGGTATCATGAAAATAGTTTAGCATAGAAGAAGGTTTTTTTAACTTGCTAAATTAAGCCAGCTTCTAAAGCTACGTTCAACGACTTGAGCAAGAAAAGCAATAAGCTCAGTACCTTGGCTATCTTGGAACATCATAGGGTCACGAGAACCAAAGGCAAGAATTGCGGGTGGTGTATCCATTGATATGCCAACACGTAATAAGGCTTGCGATTGAACAAGGGTTGCACCACCGCCAAAAATGGCTTCAATGCCTGTGATATTGGATTGTAATAAGACATTTTGTCCGTTCATCCATTTATCGATTGTACCTTCAGGCAGAACACGGATGCCGCTGGTCGTTATATTAGGGATATCTTCCCCGTTGCTTTCAACAACCAAGACCGAAATATCTGTGTCCAGCATGGTTGATAAATCCATCGTAATAATGTGGATGAATTCTTCGAAGTTGCGTGCTTCAAGCAGGCGTAAAATAACTTTATGAATGCGTTGTTGATTGTTCATGTTGGAGCGCACGTTTTCAACAATGCTTTGGGTGGTCTCGATTACTTTTTCTTTATCGTCTTTAAGACGTTTAATCATGAAGCCTTGGAAGTCTGTAACATTCTTATCATCATTTTTGGGTGGAATAAGAAAATCGCAAGCCTCTGGATTTTGTTGTAGAAATTTTGGATTATCTCTCAAAAATTCTATTACATCATCGGCAGTCAGGCGCGGCATATCAATCTCTTTTGAATCAGTCATCCTTCATTTTAGCATATATTACGTCATTGCGAGGAATGAAATGACGAAGCAATCCAGAGAGATTATAAGGTGGATTGCCGCGTCGCCTTATAGGCTCCTCGCAATGACGAAAAAAGAGATTAAAGGATACTTTGCCCCGTTTTTTTCCAGTCCTCAACGAAAGCGGCAAGACCATTGTCGGTTAGAGGGTGCTTATAAAGTTTTTTAATCACAGCTGGTGGGCAGGTTACGACATCGGCACCCATTAGCGCACTTTCACGGATATGTTGTGGGTGACGGACGGAAGCCACGAGGACTTCGGTATAGAATTCAGGATAATTATCATAAATTGTGAGAATTTCAGCGATTAAATCCATGCCTGTTTGACCAATATCATCAAGACGTCCAACAAAAGGAGAAATGAAGGTTGCGCCAGCTTTGGCGGCCAAGAGAGCCTGTAAGGGTGAAAAACATAGTGTCACATTCACCATTGTGCCGTTATCACTTAGATTTTTACATACTTTAAGACCCGCTTCGGTTAAAGGGACTTTTACGGCGATATTTTCGGCGATTCCAGCCAATTTCTCGCCTTCTTTCATCATGGTTGCAAAGTCAGTAGAGGCGACTTCAGCACTGACGGGGCCATCGCAGATTTTGCAGATTTCTTGGATAAGTGGGATAAATTCTTTGCCTGATTTTGCAATAATTGAAGGATTGGTGGTTACACCGTCCAGCATGCCGCAGTCAGCAAGGTCTTTAATGGCATCAAGATCGGAAGTATCGGCAAAAAATTTCATGGGTTTATCTCTCTTATGGTTTAAGTGTATTCTGCTTAATATAAGTAAACAGTTAGATCTATAATTTCAAGAGAGAGGTTTTGTGAACACACAGAATACCAAAGCCGTATTGACCCCTTACCCTATTGATAAGGCCTATGACTATGCCCTACCGATACATATTGAGGGGCAGGCGGGGGATTATGTGTGTGTACCGTTGGGAAGTCGCGAGATTCCCGCCGTCATTTGGGGTGATGGTGCGGGAGATGTAAAACCCAATAAAATTAAACCCATTATTTCTAATTATAATCTACCACCGTTGCCTGATGTCCATCGGAAGTTTTTGGATTGGATGGCGGGCTATACCATGGCGGCCAAGGGGGCGGTTTTAAAATTAACGTTGAGTGTTCCAAAAGCATTAGAACCGCCTGTAACAATAACGGGTTATGTGATTGGGGAACAAAGGCCAGATGATAAGGGAATATCTCCTGCGGCTAAACGGATATTAGATGTCGCACAAGATGGGTTACCGCGCCGTGCTTCGGAATTGGCAGAAGAGGCAGAATGTTCAACAGGTGTTATTAAAACACTTTTTAATAAAGGTTTTTTAAAAACAGTAGAACTGCAAACACCGCCACCTTGTCGGGTGCCTGATAGTGAGCGGGCAGGGGCGTTGCTGTCTGCACCGCAACGCGAATGTGCTGACACTTTAGTGAGTATGGTGAAAGATAAGAGCTATAGCGCGGCGTTATTGGATGGTGTAACGGGTGCAGGAAAAACAGAAGTTTATTTTGAAGCGGTAGCAGAAGCGTTAAGGCAAAATAAACAAGTGCTTATATTGCTTCCTGAAATTGCCCTATCAAATGCGTTTTTGGATCGGTTTAAAACACGGTTTGGTTGTGCGCCAGCTCTTTGGCATTCATCATTAAGTGTAGCAAAACGTAAAACCACATGGCGTGGTGTTGCTGAAGGACAGAGCAAGGTTGTGATTGGTGCGCGTTCGGCTCTGTTTTTACCATACCAAGATTTAGGTCTGATCATTGTTGATGAAGAACATGACCCAGCCTATAAGCAAGAAGAAGGTGTGATTTATCATGCACGAGATATGGCGGTGGTGCGAGCAAGTTTAGGAAGCTTTCCTATCGTTATGGTATCGGCAACGCCATCCTTAGAGACAATACAAAATGCATGGGAAGGGCGGTATAAGCACTTAAGCTTACCAATGCGTCATGGCGGCGCAAGCTTGCCTGATATTCATTTAATTGATTTAAAAGTCGATAAACCAGAAGACCGGCAACATTTTATTGCGCCTACCTTAGAAAAAGCGGTAGCGGAAACACTTGAGAAAAAACAGCAAGCCTTATTGTTTTTGAATCGTCGAGGCTATGCCCCATTAACATTGTGCCGCCATTGTGGACATCGGTTTCAATGTCCACGTTGTACCGCGTGGTTGATTGAACATCGCCGCACGGGAAAGTTACACTGTCATCATTGCGATCATTACGTGAAAATGCCTGACATTTGTCCTGAATGTAGCGAGCCTGATTCCTTAGCTGCCTGTGGCCCAGGGGTGGAGCGTATATTAGAAGAAGTTAAAGAGCGTTTCCCTGAAGCTCGTGTTTGTGTGCTGTCCAGTGATACAGCGACAACGCATGATGAATTACGAGCGAAGTTAGATGAAATACAAAGCGGTGACGTTGATATTATTATTGGCACGCAGATTATTGCCAAAGGTCATCATTTCCCTAAGCTAACTTGTGTGGGTGTCGTTGATGGTGATTTAGGGTTAACAGGCGGTGATTTGCGGGCAACAGAACGTGTTTACCAACTTCTTCATCAAGTGGCAGGACGTGCAGGGCGCGAAGCTGAAAAGGGTGTTGTTTATTTGCAAACCTTTACACCAGAGGCGCGGGTGATGCAGGCGTTAGCCAGTGGAGAGCGCGATGAATTTATGGAAGTAGAGCTATCTGAACGTGAATCTGCAAACATGCCGCCTTTTTCTAGGTTGGTGGGAATCATTGTATCGGGGCGTGATGAAAATGAAGTAGAACAGGCCGCTATGGTGCTAGGCCGTGCTGCACCACAAGGTGAAAAAATTCAAACACTAGGCCCCGCTGAAGCACCGATGTATCGTTTGCGTGGAAAATTTCGCCGTCGCTTGTTAATACGTAGTGACAAATCTATCGACGTTCAAAAAACAATTAAGCATTGGGTTGGAAGCATAAAGCTGTCTTCAAAAATTCGTGTGCAAATAGATATAGATCCACAAAGTTTCTACTGAATATACTTAGTCAATGGGCTTGGTCTTATCATAGTAGGGAGAAGCCTTATCATCTATATAAATAGCAGGCTCTTCATCATATTTTTTGTTGAAATAGCTATAGACGATGTTTCTAACAGTTTGAGGCCTGCTTATCCAAGCGTTATAGTTGCCAACAACATCTCGGTTTATATTCGGAAATACTTCGTTCAGCGTGTTATCCAAATTTACACTAAATGCATTGTTAAATGTAGGCGATGCAATAATGTTGATGGCAACAATGCCATTGTCTTTTAGGCTTAACTTAACAGTTTCATAAAATTCTTTAGTGATAAGATGTTCAGGGATCTTAACGCCTAAAAAGGTATCAATAATAATGAGGTCATATTTTTGGTTTTTACTGATGGCTTGTTGTAAAAAACCTCTTGCCGGTATTACATGAAATTTTTTATTTTCACCTAGTTTTTGTTTCAAAAAATATTGTTCAGAAATGTCTTTAAGGTCCCCATCAATATCTACAAAAGCGTAGTTATTTTTTTTATCTTGTAAGCCAAGGGTAAATCCACCTGATCCTATAACTAAGATTGACTTAACTTCTCCTTTGTTTTGGATGGGGCGAATAAAATTATTTTCAAAAAATTTCATATAACCAAAAGGAAGGCTTTCATTTTTATTGAGGCCAGCTGAATAATGACCATTTAATTTCATTAATCGTTTGCCGTTTTTATTTTCGGTTATTTGTATTGTATGATAGTTGTTGCTCTGAACGATATTAGATTTTTTCATGACTGTGTCGCTGTTTATATATAGGGAGGCGCTTGCCAATAAGATGATGGCTATAATTTGCTTCGATATTAGTCTTTTAGATAAAAGTATATATAAAAAACACAGGCAAAAAATCGTCACTGTCACGGTTAAATTAACACCTATAGTCGCCATTAAAACCAATGTAGAAAAAGTAGCGCCCATTAAAGAGCCGAGAGTTGAGAAAAAAAGCATTTTTCCAGTTATTGTAGATAATTTCTGTTCTTTAAATAAATTACTTGTAAGTGGTATGGTTTGTGCCAAAAGAAAAACAGGAAACACGATAAATACCATTGCATAAATAAACGTGTTTAGTCTGCTGTTGTGATGAACGGAAATAAAAAACAGTTCAAAAAAATCATGAACAAAGACAAAAGATAATCCAAAGATTAAAAATATTGTTGAGATAAAGATATTTTGAAGAAGTTTGCGACGAATTGTAATTCGTTTACCCATTAAGCCTAATTTTGGCTTAAACTTTCCGCCAACGTAATACCCCAAAGCCAAGGGTAATAAAACGGCAGCAATAATAATTGATGTTGTATCAGTACCTGCACCGACATAGGGCGTTATTTGCCTTATGGCAAGAAGCTCAGTGGATAGAACAACATATCCTTCTATAAATATTATAAAATAGAGAAATATAGCTTTTTTCATTCTTTTGCTTTTCTTTATTATGGAGATATTAGGATAGATAGATAAACTTATTATACAAATAAGTTTATTTTAATTATTCAGATTCATTATAAATGACATATAATTAATGAATGAAAATACAGCTTTCTAAAAATTTGCCTCAAGAGCTAACCTCTTATGATCTTTTGAAATCATTTGCCGTGATTACGATGGTTGTTGATCACATCGGCATGTATTTATTTCCCGAACAGAATGAATGGAGATTGGTAGGGCGTATGTCGATGCCTGTTTGGCTGTTCCTTATTGGGTATGCCCAGACAAGGGAGCTGGCACCTTTGCTATGGATTGGTGGTTCTATTCTTGTTGTCAGTAATATTGTTGTTGGAGAATCTATCTTTAGTTTGAATATATTTTTTACAATATTAGCGGCACGTCTGGTTGTCGACAGTTTGGCACTTAATTTTTTAAAAAATAAAGAATCTGCATTGTTTACTTATGTTCTTTTAGCGTTGCTGGTTATTCCAACCTCGGTGGTTTTTGATTATGGGACGTTTGCTTTTTTGTTTGCCATGCTTGGCTATTTTGTAAGGGATAAAGAAAATAATATTTCAGCTCAAGTTAAATATGGGTTCATGTTATTGGCCGTTTTGACACATGCAGGGTTTGAAGCATTGAGCTTTGCTTTTAATCAGGTGGAAGCAATTCTGCTGGTCGTTGGGCTCGTGGCTGTTTGTTATATGTTAATCTTATTTAAGCCAAAGACTTATCCTGAATTTACGGTAAAATGCCCCCATTTCATAATAGCGCCTTTACAGCTCATGGGACGCCATAGTTTAGAGATTTATGTGGTTCATTTGCTTATACTGAAATCAATTGCGTTTTATCTGTATCCTGAGCGTTTTGGCTGGTTTCAGTGGCATTGGTTATACGGTTAAGCGCCCCTTTTGGAATAACTTCTTGAAAACTACGTTTTTTGCTTAATTTTTGCTTGGGAACGCTTGCATGGCTCGGTTTCCTATGCTAAATCCTCATCAAGTTTTAATAAGCAAACAAAAGGGACCAAAAGTGGCCTCCAAACAGACCTCTGGCGCAGCCGCCTTAAGATATGCAACCGCTCTGGTGGAAATTGCCGCCGATTCTTCCAATGGTGCTGGTAAAATTGATTCTGTTGAGCAAGATTTGAATGATCTTGAGGCTATGATGGCTAGCTCTATTGATTTACAAACATTAATCAAATCTCCGCTTGTATCAAGAATTCAGCAACAACAAGCTATTCAGGCTATTGCCGAAAAAGCTAAGTTTCAGGATATCACAGTTAATTTTCTTAGCCTTTTGGCGCAGAACCGTCGTTTAGGTATGTTGCCAAGTATTATGAATGCGGCACGTATAAATATATCGCGCCTTCGTGGAGAAGTTTCCGCCCATGTTTCTTCTGCGTTCAAGCTAACAAAAGAGCAAGAGAACGCCTTGCAAGAGTCACTGACAAAAGCCATGGGGCAAGCGGTGGCTGTTAAGGTTGATGTTCAAGAAGATTTAATTGGCGGTATGGTTGTTACTGTTGGCTCGCAAATGGTTGACGATTCTGTGAAACGTAAATTGGAACGTTTGAAAATTGCGATGAAATCAAATGCGAATAGCAACACAAGCAATAAAAAAGTTGCTAATCAAAATTAATATAAAAATTTTATAAGTTTAAAAAAAGAGGAAAAAGTAAATGGAAATTAAAGCAGCAGAAATTTCAGAAATCTTAAAAAAACAGATTGTTGATTTTAGTGCTCAAGCTGACGTAGCTGAGATTGGTCAAGTATTATCTGTTGGAGATGGTGTGGCACGTGTCTACGGTCTTGATAAAGTGCGTGCCGGAGAGATGGTTGAGTTTCCTGGTGGTATTAAAGGTATGGCATTGAACCTTGAGCTTGATAATGTTGGGGTTGTTATCTTTGGTAATGACCGTGATATTAAAGAAGGTGATATTGTTCGTCGTACAGGTGAAATTGTTCAGGTGCCTGTTGGTGAAGAGCTGTTAGGTCGTGTTGTTGATGGTTTAGGAAATCCTATTGATGGAAAAGGTCCGATAAAAACGAAAGAATTTAGTCGTGTTGAGGTGAAAGCCCCAGGAATTATTCCTCGTAAATCTGTGCATGAGCCTATGCAGTCTGGTATTAAAGCGATTGATGCACTTGTGCCTGTTGGTCGTGGTCAACGTGAGCTTATTATTGGGGATCGCCAAACAGGTAAAACTGCGGTGGCTGTTGATACAATCATTAATCAAAAGTATGTGAATGCTGGTGATGATGAAAGCAAAAAACTTTACTGTATTTATGTAGCGATTGGCCAAAAACGTTCAACTGTGGCACAGCTTGTTAAAGAGCTGGAAGATAATGGTGCGATGGAATATTCAATCGTTGTTGCCGCTACAGCCTCTGATCCTGCACCGATGCAATTCCTTGCGCCATATACAGGTTGTGCAATGGGTGAGTATTTTTTAAACAATGGTAAGCACGGCCTTATCATTTATGATGATTTGTCTAAGCAAGCTGTGGCTTATCGTCAAATGTCCTTACTTCTTCGTCGTCCACCAGGACGTGAAGCGTATCCAGGAGATGTTTTCTACATTCATTCTCGCCTTCTTGAGCGTTCATGTAAATTGAACGAAGAAAAAGGTTCTGGTTCATTGACGGCACTTCCTATTATTGAAACACAAGCTGGTGACGTGTCTGCCTATATTCCAACAAATGTGATCTCTATTACAGACGGTCAAATTTTCTTGGAAACGGACTTGTTCTTTAAAGGTATTCGTCCTGCGATTAACGTTGGTTTATCAGTTTCTCGTGTTGGGTCTGCGGCACAAACAAAAGCAATGAAACAGGTTTCTGGTTCTATTAAGCTTGAGCTTGCACAGTACAGGGAAATGGAAGCTTTTGCTCAGTTCGCATCAGACCTTGATCCCGCAACGCAAAAATTGCTCGCACGTGGCGCACGTTTGACACAATTATTGAAGCAACCGCAATACTCACCACTAACAATGGCTGAGCAGGTTTTCGTTATTTATGCAGGAACAAAGGGGTATGCGGATGATGTAGCTGTTGCCGATGTTTCTGATTATGAACGTAAGCTATTAGATGATGTTCGTGCAAACGGTAAAGACGTTTTGAAAACAATTACGGAACAGCAAAAGTTGGATGATAAGCTCGAAGCTGAAATGAAAAACTTCTTGGAGAAATTCACCAAGGGTTACGTATCTGCACATAAAAAAGCAGCTTAAAGTTTAAAAGTTAGGGAATTTTCAAATGCCAAGTTTGAAAGATTATCGCGATAGAATCGCTTCCGTTAAGTCGACAAAAAAAATTACGTCGGCAATGAAAATGGTGGCGGCGTCCAAGCTTAAAAAAGCGCAAAGCCAAGCTGAGGCATCACAGCCTTATGCCCGTGCGATGGGTGAAATGTTGGCGCGTGTAGCTGAAGGTGCTATCGTTACAAGCTCTTCGCCAAAGCTATTAATTGGAACTGGTTCAGACCAAACACATCTTTTGGTTGTTGTGACTTCCGACCGTGGGCTCTGTGGAGGATTTAACGGAAACCTTATCCGCTTAGCACGGTTAGAAATTATGCGACTGGAGGGTGAGGGAAAGACGGTGAAACTTATTACTGTCGGCCGTAAAGCCCGCGATTTATTAAAACGTGCACATAAAGATAAAATCTTGCATAGCTTTACGGGTATTGGTGGTGGTAGTCGCGTTAATTTTAGCGAAGCCAATGAAATTACACAAATGGTATTAGAGCAATTTGAAGCAGGTAATATTGATGTTGTTTCTATGATCTATAACAATTTTAAATCTGTGTTGACGCAAGAGCCGCTTACACAACAAATTATTCCGTTTAAGCTTCCTGAGAATGCTCAAGTTGAAGTCAGTGATGAAAAAGAAGAAAATCTTTTATCACCTTATGCGTTTGAGCCAGAAGAAAATGAAATTTTGGGTTTGTTATTGCCACGTAATTTAGGCGTGCAAATGTTCCGTGCGTTGTTGGATAGTGCCGCAGGGGAGCAGGCTGCGCGTATGACGGCGATGGATAATGCAACACGTAATGCGGGTGAGAAAATTGATGGTCTCACACTTGTGTATAACCGCGCACGTCAAGCGGCCATTACAAAAGAATTAATTGAAATCATTTCAGGTGCGGAGGCAGTTTAGTACGGATCATGTCTGTTTTTTATTCTAAAATTACCTTTATAACTTTATGTATCCTTTTGTTGAGTGGGGCTGCACGGGCAACATCTTTAGATGACATTCAATTTTCTGATGATATGTGGGAACCAGGTTTTGTTAAAATTCTAGATAGTGCTCCTACACATCTAAGTAAAGATTTAAGTTTTTCAATTCCACCTTTCCCGGCGAATAGTACGCCAGAAACAGCCAAGGAAATTGATTTGTTGCTTCAGTATCAAGAAACGATGCGTACGCCGGAACAGTTGGAGGCTGTAAAAATTGAAGTAAGCACTTTTGTAAAAACTATGAAGTTTGGTTTAGAGACATTTGTTTCACCAGATGTTCAGAAAAGGGTTAAGGGGCTAATTGATATAGCCAATCATGACTTGTCTTATTTTCTCTTTCGTGAAAAGAGAAGGTTTAAAAGGGCAAGACCTACCCAACTTTCTTCGACCTTGAAGGCGGGGATTCCTATTCCAGGACACGCATCTTATCCTTCGGGACATGCGATGCAGGCGCGCGTATTTGCCCATGTTTATGGGTATATTGACTCTGCGCAGGCTTCTACGTATTTGCAGAGATCTGATGCTGCTGCACTCCGTCGTGAAATTTTTGGTCTTCATTATCCTTCTGATTCACAAGCTGGTAAGGATATGGCAGATCAATTTTTTGCCGCTTTGATTAAAGTAGATTCTGTTCGGCAAGAGTTGGATGATGTTAAGAACTTATATGAATTGGACAAGAAGGATGCTTCTTCTAAAAAGAAGAGTACATAATGATTGAATTAACAACGAATATTTAAAGAGAATTAAAAAAGAGGAAAAGTAAAATGGCAAATGGTATAGTAACACAAGTATTGGGCGCGGTGGTTGACGTTCAGTTTAACGATGGAAATGTTCCAGCAATTTTGAATGCTTTGCACACAGAAAACGATGGTAAGACATTGGTTCTTGAGGTAGCGCAGCATTTGGGTGAAAACACAGTGCGGGCGATTGCGATGGATGCAACGGATGGTATGGTTCGTGGCCAAGAAGTAAGCGATACGGGCGAAGCGATTTCGGTTCCTGTCGGTCCAGGTACTTTGGGTCGTATCATGGATGTTATCGGCCAGCCGATTGATGAGCTTGGCCCCGTTAAACATGAAAAATCTTACCCAATTCACCGTGATGCACCAAGCTTTGCGGATCAAGCAACAGAAACTGAACAGCTTGTGACTGGTATTAAGGTTGTTGACCTTCTTTGTCCTTATTCAAAAGGTGGTAAAATTGGTTTGTTTGGTGGTGCCGGTGTTGGTAAAACTGTGACAATCATGGAGCTTATTAACAACATTGCAAAAGGTCACGGTGGTGTGTCTGTTTTTGCGGGTGTTGGTGAGCGTACGCGTGAAGGAAATGACCTTTATCATGAGATGATGGAATCTGGTGTTATTAAAGAAGGTGGCGCCGAAGGGTCTAAAGCCGCCCTTGTTTACGGTCAGATGAATGAGCCGCCAGGAGCGCGTGCCCGTGTTGCCTTATCCGGTTTGTCTATGGCGGAATATTTCCGTGATGAAGAAGGACAAGACGTTCTTTTCTTCATGGATAACGTTTTCCGTTTCACGCAAGCGGGCGCGGAGGTTTCTGCGTTGCTTGGTCGTATTCCTTCTGCGGTTGGTTATCAACCAACGCTTTCAACAGATATGGGTGCGTTACAAGAACGTATTACATCAACAAATAAAGGGTCGATTACTTCGGTTCAGGCTGTTTATGTGCCTGCGGATGACTTGACTGACCCTGCGCCAGCAACAGCGTTCTCGCATTTGGATGCAACAACTGTTTTGTCTCGTGCGATTTCTGAGCTTGGTATTTATCCTGCGGTTGATCCGCTTGATTCAACATCACGTATTTTGGATCCACGTGTTGTAGGTGAAGAGCATTATAAATGTGCGGCGGATGTTCAAAAAACATTACAAACCTATAAAGCGCTTCAAGATATTATTGCGATTTTGGGTATGGATGAGTTGTCTGAGGAAGATAAGTTGGTTGTGGCGCGTGCGCGTAAGATTCAACGATTTTTGTCTCAACCATTCCATGTTGCTGAAGTATTTACAGGGTCACCTGGCGTATTTGTAGCCTTGGAAGACACAATTAAAGGCTTCCGTGCCATTGTTGACGGTGACTATGACCATCTTCCAGAAAGTGCTTTTTATATGGTTGGTACAATCGAAGAAGTAGAAGCAAAGGCTAAGAAAATGGCAGCCGAAGCAGCATAAAAGCGTTCATTGTTTCGTTCTGTCGTTGTTAAATTTCGGCTCGTTTATAAATTATAAACTTCGCCTTATTTGCCTAGACAGACCAAAACACTGTTAGCTTTTAAAATAACTAATAAGACTGTCATCCCGAGCGTAGTCGAGGGATCTTAAAAGTTTAAACACGGAGAGGTATTTTAAATGAGAAAAGCATTTTCGTATTTTTTGTATTTTGCAGGTTTTTTCTGCGCACTTACTAATTTGTTTGAAGTCATGATAGAAACGGACAAAGGGGAATCAATTTATCGTTCTCCAGAATATGCTGCGGTTGTCATAGCAATTTCTATTTTTATTTATTTGGTTTTTCGAGATGCGGCCTCAATTATTAGTGGTGAGAAGTTTGTAAAAGAATAAAATGGTATAACTCTGTGACTCCGTGTCTCTGTGGTTAAAAAGGAAGAAAGAAAATGAACGAACAAACAGAAAATAATTTTGATTTTGAACTGGTGTCACCAGAACGCAAGCTTATGTCTGAAAAAGTATGGCGGGTCACTATCCCTGGTGAGGAGGGTGACTTTGGTGTGCTCGCTAATCATAGTTCTCTGGTTTCTTCTGTTCGCCCAGGTGTAATAGAAATCCTTTCTGCTCAAGGTGATGCCCCAACGAAGATATTTATTGCTGGCGGGTTTGCTGATGTAACGGCAGCTAACTGTACAATTTTAGCGGAAGAAGCCATGATGGTCGATGATTTAGATCAGTCAGAAATTGAAAAAGAAATTTCTGATTTAGAAGAAAAATTAAATGCTGCTACAGATAATGTTGAGGTAAATCGTTATACAACACAATTATCCATCGTTAAGGCTAAACTGACAGCAGTCACAGGCGTTTTAGCGGCTTAATGGATGTCGTAGAAAATCTCTTTTCTGCGTTCGACAATCCTTTTTCTATTTGGCAAATTATTGGTTGGGTTTCCGTTGCTTGTTTTGTATTTTCCTATCAGATTTTAGAACCGCGTAAGACTTTGTTGATGGTCGGGATCTCGGCTCTTGTTCTCTTGCCTCACCTGTATGGAATTAATGCTCCTTTAACAACGCTTGTTGTTATTCTTTTTGGTGCTCTTCGCAATTTTGTTGCTGCTTTTTCCAAAAACGAAAAATGGGTGAAAATAGTTGTTGTTTTCAATCTGTTTTTGGTCTGGATGATTAGTTTTTATATTGCGCAAGACGTTATTGATTACCTTCCGCCAATAGCATCTAGCTTTATGAGTATTGCATCTTTGTTTAGAGATAGATTTTATACTTATAGATTCTTTTCTATCGCCTGTCAGGTGACATGGGTGGCTGTATATTTAGTTATAGGTTCGTATGCAGGTCTTACCTTGACGCTCATGAGTGGTACATCAAATGTGATTGGGGTGGGGCGTTATATATTAAAGAATGGAAGAGGGACGTAACCCAATAAAGCTGTTGGTGAGATATATTTTATCGGCAGCTTTGAGGCGGTCGATAGAAATAGATTCTTCTTTACCATCACGCTCTTCTATTAGTTTTTGGCGCGTGACGCCGGCGAGTACGCCATCGGATAAAGGTGGTGTTATGAGCACTCCCTTTTCTTCAATAAAAAGATTACTGGTTGTGCCGCAAGCTATGTTGCCATCTGTATTGGTGAGGATGGCTTCATCACCACCGAGTTTCTCAGCGGCGCGGCGGGCAGCATAGCTACGTGAGTAGTCTAAACGTTTGCAATTTTCAAGGACACATCCAGCAATACGAGGAAAGTCGGTTATAATAACGCAATTTGCAGGTTTAACGTTTTCGGGGTTTGCCGAAGCCCTCGCATCGATTAAAATTGTTGGTGTGTGTGTAGGGAAAAGAGGAGCTTTGACAACGCCACCCGTGATGGTTGTTCTTATGCGAACATAATTTTCTTTAAAATTATTTTTTTCTATTAATGTGTTACAAATTTCTTCAAATTTTTCGAATGAAAAATAAGGTTTGATACCAATAACAGCTTTAGAGTCATGAACTATACGTTCAAAATGTTCAGCAGCGTAAATAAGTTTTCTATTTTCTACGAGCATAGAATCAAAAATACCTATTCCCGTTGTGAAACCACTGTCACGGTGAGAGATGAATGGACTGCTATCTTCAATGTAATCATCATTTAAAAATAAGAGGCTCATGCTACATTTTCCTTATTTTTGTTTTTAAAGCTTTCAAATATTTTTGCGGCCTTGTCTAGACTCTCTTGTAACTCTTGTTTGGGCGTGGAATCACTAACAATACCGCTTCCTGTTTGAAGGTAGGCTTTGTTATTTTTATATATTATCGTACGAATGATAATATTTGTATCCATTTTATCGTCGAACCCAATATAACCCATGGCTCCACAATAAGGACCACGACGGGTTTCTTCTAATTCCTCAATAATTTCCATGGCACGTATCTTGGGCGCGCCAGTAATTGATCCTCCAGGGAAACAGGCGCGAATGACATCGGTTGCTTTTTTATCTTTTTGTAATGTGCCTTTTACTGTGGATACTAAATGATGTAATCCTTCAAAAGTTTCGAGCTTGCAAAGTTCAAGTGTTTGCACCGAATGATATTCACAAACTTTAGACAGATCATTGCGGAGAAGATCGACGATCATTGTATTTTCAGCAATATCTTTTTGACTTTGTTGTAAAATTTTTGAGTCTTTAAAAGAAGGCAGGGTGCCTTTAATAGGGCGTGTCGTCACTTCATTATTTTTTATAGATAAAAATTGTTCGGGAGAGCAAGAGCTTAATTGTAAATCACCAAAATTCATATAAGTGGAGAATGGCGCAGGGTTTATCTTGCGTAAATACTCATAGTGAGAAAAGCTGTCGAATCTATCAGGTAAAGTGGCTTCAAAACGGCGGGAAATATTAGCCTGATAAATTTCACCAGCATAAATATAATCAATAGTTTTTTGAATGTCGGCGCAATATTGATTTTCCGTCTTGTCTGTCGCCCAGTTTATGTCTCTCACAATGTAAGGAGCGGCAGGAACACCGCCAATCTCCGGCATATTATCTCCTATATACCACGCTTCATCATTTGTGTGATTAAAGGCGAGAATGTTGGTGTATATGCCGATACAGGCATCGGGCGTATTCAGATTGTCTATTGTATTATTGGGAATGACTTCAAGTTGACGCCCCAAATCGTAACCAAAATACCCCGCAGCACCACCAATAAAAGGAATATCAGTTTCTATTTCTTGGGGATTATAATGTTCGAGACGTTTTTGTAAAAATTCAAAAAAATCAACTTCATCTATATTTTTATCATTGTGAGTGATGATGCCATTTTTTGTTTCAATAATTTCAATAGGATCAAAACAAATAAAACTCCATTGATTAAGGGGGTGGGAGGGGTGGTTGCTGTCAAAGAAAAGCGTGTAAGGTTTGCGCGCTAAATCCCTAGCGCACGTTATTGCATCAGATCCATCCCATTTTTGAATATTAATCTGTTTATTATTCTTTTTATTGTTTTGGGACATCAAGAAACCCTTTAATTTTAGTAGTGGCTTCACTCAATCCAACCCGCTCTATTTCTACATCTTCAGGGAAGGCTCCATAAAGTCGTGAGGGCATCATTGAATCTAACATGACAAAAACTCCTTTATCATCGGTGCGGCGAATAAGGCGACCGAAAGCTTGTTTTAGCTTTAAGCGCGTCAGCATATCATCATATTGTTTTTTGCCAAATGCTTCACGGCGAGCTTTATGTAGGATGTTGGGGCGAGGCCAAGGTACACGGTCAAATACAATCAGTCTAAGGGAGCTACCCGGCACGTCAACACCATCACGAATTGCATCAGTTCCAAGTAAGCAGGCATGTTCTTCTTCACGGAAAATATCAACCAATGTTCCTGCATCCATACGGTCAATATGTTGCGCATAAAGTGGAATATTTTTGTCGCTTAAGGGTAAATTTATTTTTTCATGTATAGCGCGTAGACGAGAGATGGCGGTGAATAAACCAATAGCACCACCATTACTGGATTCAAATAAAGCTTTATAGGCGCTGGCGACTTGGTCTGTATCATCTTTGCGGACATCATCAATAATAAAAACTTTAGTTTTGTTTTTATAATCAAAGGGAGAGCTATAGTTTTCTTGAACAACATTACTGGTTAATAAATTAGCACCAGTGCGTTGATGGGCGACCTGCCAATTTTTTTCATCATCATCTGTACCGTCTTTTAAAGTGGCCGATGTTATAACGGCGCCATGTGCATGAGGTTTTAAGGCGGTAGAAAAAGGAATCATTGGATCAATCCAGTGACGGTATAAACCAATATCAATCGCACGTCCTTCAAAACGTTCAATTTCCATCCAATCAACAAAATCTTTGTTCTCTATCCCTTGTTCAATATTTTCAAGCATAGTTATCCATGCACCAATATTAAGTTGCGCTCGTCTTTCCAGTGCAGTTTGTACCGCATCAATACGTTTGCGTGTATCACTTTCTAACGTTTCTGCCTGCTCATTTAGTTTTTTACGAAGAAGAGCTGCCAGTGATAGCATTGGTTTTTGTAGATTTTTTAAGGCCGTTTTTAATTTTGGAATGGCTTTGGCAACATCATCATGTAGAGGGTAAGTTTGTGTTTCCAGGGAGTAGGCGTTGTTACGACCATTGGCACGAGAAAAAGTTTGCGTGTAGACGGCCAATATAAATTCTTCGGTTGGTCCCTTGGGAGTATTTTCACGTAAACGTTTCTGCCATCCATCAGTGGTTAAATGTCTGGCCTGTTCTAATATGTCTTGCAAGTCATGTTGTGCTTTTTCATCACCACTAACAAGATCTTCTGCGCGTGCTTTTAATCCACGCATACGACTTTTACTGCTTGATTCTGCACCGCGTAACCACCGACGTAGGTCATAAGTTTCGCGTGCGGTTAAGTGCCCTGCAAAGGCACTATCGGCAGCATCAAATAGATGATGTCCTTCATCAAAAACATATCGTTTGGGAAGCTCGTCTATGTTTTGATTGATGGCGGTTTGTATCATAACAAGGGCATGATTGGCCACAACGATAGAGGCATGCTGTGCGCGCCGTACAGATTGTTCAACAAAACATCGGTGGTAATGATCACAGGCGGAATAAATACATTCACCACGTCTATCAGATAGTCCGCCTGTATATTTATAACCCATTAAATCATTCAACCAACCAGGGAAGTCAGATCCGCTGACTAAATCACCATTTTTGGTTGCTGCGGCCCATCGCACCATAATGCCAAGGGCGATGGCTTGTTTTCTATCTTTTGAGAGGGCTGCACCTGCGGCTGCTTCTTCCAAGTTAAGCAGGCATAAATAGTTTTCACGTCCTTTTCGAATAGCGACTTTGTTGTCTTTTAAATCTTCGTTGGGATAAAGTTTATCTAATTCTTGATCAACCTGTCGTTGTAAATTTTTGGTATAAGTTGAAACCCAAACGGCGCCTTTATTTTCTTCTGCCCAAACGGAGGAAGGGGCAAGGTAACCAAGGGTTTTACCAACGCCTGTTCCGGCTTCTGCCAAGACAATATGGGGTTCTTCTGCGTCATCTTTAGGGGCAAAGGCTGCAGTTAACAAACTGGCGTAATTTATTTGTTGTTCGCGGGGTTCGGCATTATTGCCCAATAATTCTTTTAATCGGGCACGTGCTTCTTCGCCAGTAACAGGATGATGAGAAGGCGGCGGCGGTGGTGCTTCCTCTGACCATTCAGGTAAATTTTTCCAGATATTTAAATCTGTTTTACTAATGACGGGGATGCGTGGATCATATTCTTCACCGAGCGCACTGAATATAAAAGGCGTCCAGTTCCACCCCTTACCTTGTTGCCCCATGACGTTCGCAATTTTAAGTGGATTGGCTTTGGCTTGCCAAATGTCTTGGCGTAAATCAGAAAGTAGGGCGCGGGCGGCTTCCATTAAAGTAAACGGATATTCATCAAAAGAGGCGGGAGGAGAAATTCCTAAAGCTTTAGATAATCCCACAGGTGTTGGCACACAAAATTTTGCAGGATGAACAAAAGCAAAAAGTTCTAGTAAATCATATCCGTTAATATCTTCGGTTTCTAAAGTTTTGCATGTATAGGGCGCATGGCAAACCAAGACAGGTTTTTTATGAATAAGTTGACCAGCTTGTTCATGGTTCAGAACACGAATTTCACCATCGGTTGTCAGGATAGCGGCTTGCCGCGCATTAACGCATAAAGCGGGAATGTCTGGCAAGGCGATTTTTGCCTGCAAAGCTTGCTTTTGTGGCTGTGAATTCATGGATAATATTTAGCATATTCGCCCCCTGTACAATAGTCGTGAATCATGAAAAGATTAGCTTATGAGCCTAATAATACTCCATAGCCTTGAAGATGAAGAAGTTCTCGTGAATGCCAATAGTCTGAACGCGGCAGCACGCAAATTTCCTGATAAAGACTCAACGATTAAAGAGCCTTATACAAAGCTGTACTTTGTCCATAAAGATAAAGGAATGGAGGGATTAGGCTTTCCTGATTCGGTTAAAGAATCCCCAGCCGAAATTTGGAAATTGGCGAACAAGTCATAAGTTATGGATCGGTCCGATCTAAATTTTTTTAAAGATGAATTATTAAAACATCAAAAAGATTTGGTGCGTTTAATGGAAATATCAGAAGAATCGCGAGCACCTGTAGAGCTTGATCAAACAACGCAGGGGCGATTGTCACGTCAGGATGCGCTCATTCAACAAGAAATGGCAAAGGAAACAGGCCGTCGCCGACAAATTGATATGACACGGATAGAGGCTGCGCTTAAACGAATTGAGTCTGAAGACTTTGGTTATTGTGCTTCTTGTGACGAAGAGATACCTAAAGAGCGATTAAGGTTAGATCCTGCCATAGCAATTTGTATTAACTGCGCGAAGTAGTTATCGGGTATGAAGCACATGATAGAAATGAAATCCACCTTCGTCTGCTGAAGAAAAACAGGCGGAAGTTTGACCGTCATGTAGTGCATAGCTCGATAGATTAATGTTATCGGCTATTGTATCGAAACCGCCACTGGCATTAGGGTCATAACTGAAACTATCCGGATCTTCTGTAATTGTTATTTCTGAGAAAAGGGTATTGTTTATAGCTTCGCAGGTGCTTTGATTTAACCATTCTAAAAGAATAATAAGTTCATCTTTATTGTCTTCAAGATTGGTAACGGTGTTGGTGCTTGAAAATACAAAGTCACCAAAATTAAATCCACCGCTTTCACTGCTATCTAACCAGTTTTCATTAGGTGTGAGCAATGTCATTCCAGCCCCAGCTGGATTAAAAACATGGCAGGAGTTATCCGTTGGAGAAATTGTATTGCTATAGCCAGCTATCATAGCATTTTGAAAAGAAATTTCGTTTTCACTGCAACCTCGTGCTAATAATCCCTGTACGGCGTTTTCCATGCCTTTAGCATAGCTTAATATTTCGTTGGCGAAGATAACGCCTTGTTCGTAATTGCCTGTTTCATTACTGGTGGAAGAGGAGCGTGACATCATCACGGTCAATAAGCCGAGTAGGGCGATAGCAACCAAAATAAACCACAGTGCATTACCTTTTTGAGTGTTCATTTTATTACCTCACAATTAATACTTGGAAGAAGCTATAGGTACCAGAAGCAGGACTAGTGTCCCCTTCAATGCACCCAGCCATTATGCTTGAGTAATTAGAGGGTGTTGCTGTCCCCATGTGAAGCTCATTGTCATAGGCTCCATCAAAAAATAGACTTGGACTAGCACCGTAAGAAGTACCAGTGTCTTTATAAGGTGTCCCGTTACTATCTGTTCCCCAATCCAGTTTTTTATTAATTTCTTTGCAAATTTCTTCTTTTATAAAAGGAACGCCTGTTAAAAGCTCTCGACAGTCTTGCACGGCAGTTGCACAAGCTGAGCCTGAACCGTCAATTCCTAAACCAGTAATCCAAGCTCCTCCATTTGTATACCATGTGCCATAGTGTGTCGCCGCTTGACTTGTCGCCAGTCCATCTAACCAGTCATCTTGTAACGCCTGATAACTTAATCCGCCACCATTGGGGTGAAAAACATGACATGAATTATCGGATGGTGAATTTGGGTTGGAGTACCCTGAAACAATGGCCTGATCGAAACTAATTTCTGTATCGTTACAGCCATTGATCTGAAGGGTTTGCACAGCATTTCTGATGGCGTGACCATAATCAAGAATTTCTGTAGCGGCTAATTTTGCTTGTTCTGATGAAATTTGAGCGCCGCCACTACGCGAACTGTAACTAACCGCATAATTAAGGGCGGCAAAAAGGGCAACTGCGACTAAAATCCAGACAATCACGCTACCTGATTGAGGATTAACGCCTGAATTCTCTTTAAAATCTTGTTTTTTGGGCAAAAAGCCCTTACTTTTCGATGAGTTTCTTAACATTCTTAAATTTTATCACAAACGAAGAAAAATGACAGTTAACAAAGCCATGGCACAAGAAAAAAATACTGCTAAAGATGAAAATAGCCCAGACCTTACTGACCCTCGTCAGGCGAAGGAGCATAAATTACAATTATTACTGGAAAAGGGCATTAACCCCTATCCACCCAAATTTGACCGCTCTCATCAGGCGGCAGAAATTCAAGCCAAATATGAAGGGCTTGAAAATGGCGAGGAAACCAAAGATGTTGTGCGCGTTGCGGGACGTATTATGGCGATCCGTAATAATGGCATGTTCATCGATTTGATGGATGCGAGTGGTAAGGTGCAGATATTCTGTCATAAAGATTCTATGGACGAAGAAGCATTAGACTTACTCAAGCTTTATGATATTGGTGATGTTATCGGGGCAGAAGGAACAATGCGCCGCACACCACGTGGTGAATTATCAGTACGCTGTACATCAACGGTTATGTTGACCAAATCTTTAATGCCTTTGCCAGATAAGCATGCGGGGTTGGCTGATGTTGAAACACGGTACCGTCAACGTTATTTGGATTTGGTTGTGAACGAAGAAAGTCGTGAGACGTTACGCACGCGTTCAAAAATTGTTCGTTTTATTCGTGATTACATGGATGATATGGGGGCGATTGAAGTTGAAACACCTAATCTGCAAGCCATTATGGGCGGCGCTTCGGCAAAACCATTTGTAACGCATCATAACGCACTCGATAGTAATTTTTATTTGCGGGTAGCGCCAGAGTTGGCGTTAAAGCGCCTTATTATTGGTGGCCTTTCTGATAGTGTTTACGAGATTGGTCGTTGTTTCAGAAATGAAGGTATCTCCATCAAACATAATCCTGAGTTCACTTCTATTGAAGCCTATCATGCCTATTATGATTATTATGATCTTATGGATTTGGTTGAAGACTTGGTCGGAACAGTGGTTGAGAGAGTTCATGGAACCAAGAAAATTACGTTTGGTAAAAATGAAATTGATTTTGGAACACCTTGGAAGCGTGCGACCATGTGTGATCTTATAAAAGAACATACAGGTCTTGATTTTATGGCTGTCGAAACAGCAGAAGATGCCATTGCCTTGGCTAAAACAAAGGGTGTTCATATGGATGAAGGCAGTAACTGGGGGCAAGTTGTTGCTGAAGTTTTTGATGAACGTTGTGAAGCAAAAATGATTCAACCAACACATGTCATGGACTTACCGTTGGATATTTCTCCACTTGCTAAGGTTCACCGTGATAACCCACGTCTTGTTGAGCGTTTTGAGACATATATTAATGGTTGGGAAATTGCGAATGCATTTAGTGAGCTGAATGATCCAAAAATTCAGCATCAGCGTTTTGAAGAGCAAGTAAAGCAAGGTGAAGCCGGTGATGAAGAAGCACAAATGATGGATGATGATTTTGTTACAGCCTTAGAGGTTGGTCTGCCACCAACGGGTGGTTGGGGGATGGGTATTGATCGTTTGGTTATGTTGCTGACCAATTCATCTAATATTCGTGACGTTATTTGCTTTCCAACCTTAAAACCGAAGAATGATTAAAAATTATTTAGAGCGGTTTGATTTTAAACAGAACAAGAAAATTATTCTTGGTTCTATTGCAAGTGTAGTTTTAATTATTGTTGTTTATTCTTTCTTTTCGTCGCCAATAAAAAATACTGCCAATAAAGATATGGTGCTCAGTATTCCTGCAATGGGTAACTTGGATGATTTAGATTCTGCAATGAAAAAAAATGGAGAGCTTCATCAGAAGGTCAAGGAGTTACTGTCTTATGATGAAGCTTATCTTTTTGTAAATTATACCCAAGTTGATAGTTTGGTTACTCACATTATGTTTCTTTGGATTGGAATGACGTCAAAAGAAATAGAAGAAAATGATCGCCAGGTACTGGTAGAGACTTTTATTCGTCGTGCTTATAATTTACCTGAAGACGAGCCTATAAAAAATAGTCCTTTCTTAAAAAAACGCCCTTGGTCAGATTTGTTTCAACAAATAAAAGCTAGGTTGTTAATGCAGGGGCAGGGACATAAGGTTTACAATGGCGTCGCCTATTACAATAGTGAGAATGATAAAATGGTTGTTGAAGGTGAGTTATCACAATCATATGTAGAAGGCTTTGCTGAGTTTGTGAAATCACAACCCAAAAACAAGCAAAAGGGTTATATCAATAATTACCTTGTTTATATAAATGAAACACTCGGTCTTAAAAACTTAAGTAAAAAAGAAAAGAAAATACTTAAAGATATAGGGTTTTTATAGATTTAGTTTTCTAGCTTTTCTTCTTACTTTCCTTTATAAAATAATCATGCGTGATGTTGCCGAACTTAATCAGGCGGCGAGTGAGATGCAAACCAATGGCATTGATAACTCGCAGCCCTTTAAAATCCATTCAGACTTTGAACCGTCTGGTGATCAGCCGCAGGCTATTGCTAAGCTTTGCACGGGGATTAATGAAGGGTTGAGTGATCAGGTTTTGTTGGGGGTAACGGGATCAGGTAAGACATTCACGATGGCGCATATCATTGAACAGTTGCAACGTCCCGCAATTGTTATGGCGCCCAATAAAATTTTGGCGGCGCAGCTTTATGGTGAGTTCAAAAATTTCTTTCCTGATAATGCGGTTGAATATTTTGTTTCTTATTATGATTATTATCAGCCAGAAGCGTATGTTCCACGGACAGATACCTTTATTGAAAAAGATAGTTCGATCAATGAACAAATTGATCGCATGCGCCATGCAGCAACGCGGGCGCTGTTCGAACGTAAGGATACAATTATTGTTGCCTCTATCTCTTCTATCTATGGCATAGGATCAAAAGAAGATTACGTGGCGATGACCTTTGATATTACCAAAGGCATGGAGATGGACAGGCAGGAGCTGATTAAAAAGCTTATTAAATTGCAGTATAAACGTAATGATTTGGCGTTCGAGCGTGGCAACATTCGGGTGCGTGGCGATACGGTAGAATTATTCCCTTCTCATATGGAGGATGCGGCATGGCGTTTTTCTTTCTTTGGCGATGAAATAGAAGAAATTACCGAGTTTGATGCGCTGACAGGTGAAAAATATAAGAAAATGGATGGTGTTCGTATTTATGCGAACTCACATTATATCACACCAGGGCCAACAATTTCTCAGGCGATAAAACAAATTAAAGTAGATTTTAAAGAACGTGTGAAGTGGTTTGAAGGTGAAGGAAAGCTGGTCGAGGCGCAACGTTTGGCACAGCGGACACAGTTTGATATTGAAATGTTGGAAGCGACAGGCATGTGTCAGGGGATTGAAAATTATTCCCGATATTTAACAGGACGCGCACCGGGTGAGCCGCCACCGACATTAATTGAGTATCTCCCTAAAGATGCCATTATGTTTCTGGATGAATCTCATGTGATGGTGCCGCAGATTGGGGCGATGTATAAAGGGGATAGGGCACGCAAAACAAATTTGGTTGATTATGGTTTTCGTGTTCCTGCGGCGTTGGATAATCGTCCGCTCCAATTTGAAGAATGGAACCAGTTCCGCCCGCAAACAATTTACGTGTCGGCAACGCCAGCACCGTGGGAAGTTGAGCAGGCAGGTGGTATTTCGGCGGAGCAAGTCGCCCGCCCGACGGGTCTGATTGACCCACCCGTTGAAATTCGACCGACAGAGCATCAAGTCGATGATCTGATGAGTGAGTGCCACAAGGTGAAAGCGCAAGGTGGGCGCATCATGGTCACAACACTGACCAAGAAAATGGCAGAGGCATTGACGGAGTATCTCAATGAAAACGGGTTGCAATGTCGTTATCTTCATTCAGATATAGAGACCTTGGAACGTATTGAGATTATCCGTGATTTGAGGCTTGGGGAATTTGATGTGTTGGTGGGAATTAACTTGCTGCGGGAAGGGCTTGATATTCCTGAATGTATGTTGATGGCAATTTTAGATGCCGATAAAGAAGGTTTCTTGCGTTCCAAAACTTCATTGGTGCAAACGATTGGTCGTGCGGCGCGTAATGTTGATGGCCGTGTGATTTTATACGCTGATAAAATGACAGGCTCAATGGAATACGCCATGACAGAGACAGATCGTCGCCGTGAAAAACAAAAGGTTTATAATAAAGAGCATGGCATCACGCCGGAAAGCGTGAAAAAGAAAATTGGTGATTTGATGCAAGGCATGAAAGAATATGATGTCGAGATGGATACACGCCGTACTGTGGCCAGCCTGTCAGATCAAAGCCAAGATGCGTTAGAGGCTAGCCCTGCGCAACTCACCAAACATATTGAAAAGCTCAAGCAGGATATGCGTGAAGCGGCTGGTAATTTAGAATTTGAACAAGCCGCCAAAATCCGTGATGAGATTAAAAAGTTGGAACAATTGGAGTTGGGGTTATAGCATTATTTACGTAACAGTTCACAAGTTTATACACTAACTTATACAGTTTTTTATCCACAGATTTGTTCTCTTTTGTTCTTTTCTCTTTTTTTTAAATCAATTTTATGAGAGCATTAAGGCAATCGTAAATTGTTACGTTCAGTTTTAGCTCTGCCTAATTTTAGGGGAGCATAAATTTAACTCGCTTATAGAAGGAGAAGATAAGATGACGGGGCAGAAACAACAAATTTCTATTTATAAAATAGAAAAAAATAAAAAACTTTCTGATATTGAAAAAGATATTTTAAGTCATAGCTATAAAAAACAAAAATTGACCAAGCCAACGATTGATGGGTTTAGCTTGTCATTATTTTATAAGGATTTTGATAGAACCCCTCCATGGAAAAATTTTATCAAGCCTATAACTGATTCTAAAGAAGATATTCTTAAAATTGATAAAAGTACCTCAGAAAATTTTGTTCTTCTTCTCTTTATGAAGTCTACTAATGCAATCTATGCAATTTCAGGTGGCAATGGATATAATGTTATAAAAGATCATATAAAAAATGATTTTGGTATGGAGATTATTTCAAGATTAGAAAAAATGGATGATCGTAATCTAAAGTCAACGAGAGAGATTAGTTTAGCTGGAGGAATATTGGGTGTAAGTAAGTTTTTTAGGCAAGACAGTACTTTATATGAAAATCAGGAATTTGGGTCTATTATTCAAGAATTAAAAGCCACAGTTGATAGAGATTTATTATCAAATTCCTTTGATATTGATAAGAAAAAAATAAAATCTGGAACTTCTTGTGTTGCAAAATCTTCTTTTAAAATAACAAAGTCCTTAGATATAAATGAACTAATAAAAGTGCTTATGGGCTGTGAAAAACTTTTAAAATCCGACGCTAATATCAAGATTAATAATGTAGAAAAATTGAATAATTCTAAGCATAAAACTCTTATATCTGATTTAAAAAATTCATTAATTGATGATCTTTGGGATAGGTATAACAATTTTAACTATTTTATAGATTTTGATTTGTGTCATTGTGATAAGTTTGAAGAATATCTTGTGGCAGATTATTATATAGTTACTAAAAAGGGCGCAGTAAAAGGTGAGCGGACGGATAAAAATATTTTTAAGGGTGATTATAAATTTGAAATATTAAACGATATAGATATTTTATTTAAAAAAATTAAGTCAGACTTAAATATAGTTGATAAAAATAAATTTATATCTTTAATGGATAAAATAAAAATTTCTTCTTATGATTCGGAGGGGGTGCTTTTGTCGGAGGGTAGTTTAAGTAAGCATTTGATAGGAGACGTTTCTATCAAAAATAAACCACAAAAGTATTTTTGTATTGATAGGCAGTGGTATTTAATTGAAAATGACTTTATTTTAGATTTGGAAAAATCATGCCAAAGCATTATTTCTGAGAACATATACCAAGATAATTTAAAACCCTGGGATAGTAATAAAACTACAGAAGGTGCTTATAATTTAGAATATATAGGGCTTAAGAATACTCTAGTATTAGATACCTTAACACCTGATGGTGTAGAATTGTGCGATATTTTACGTTGGGATGACAATAATATTTATCTTATTCATGTTAAGTCTGGTTTTACGAATAAGATGAGAGAATTGTCTAATCAAATTGTTGTTGCCGCTAAAAGATTAAATCAGGATATTAATGGTAAAGCTCCTAAGTCTTATTTAAAAAAGATTTATAATAAGATGAAGAATAGAAAGGGAGATATTGGAAATCAAGCATTAAATATATCTGAAAATGATTTTTTAAATTTATTTGATAATAAAAAAAGAAGTATTGTTTTTGTTCTTGCTGTATCAGATACAAGTTCAAAAAAACGCAGTTTTAAAAATATAAAAGATTTTAACTCAACCATAGCTAAATTCTCACTTAATAATCTTGCTAGAGATATGAGAATCCTAGATAAGAAGTTACAAATCACTCAAATAGAAAACCCAACAGTTAATAAGACTACTAAAAAAGCTGCTTAATCTATAATTTGCTTATTCAAAAACACCATTGCTGCATCATATTGTGCGCGGTTGAATTTTTTGTAGCTGGTGGCGGTGCCGAGGGATTGAACGCTCTCTAATTTCTTAATTTGATTATAGATCGCATTATGTGTGATCTCTTGCCCACGAGATTTTTCGAGCTCAACAAGTTTTTGAACCAAGGCCTTGAGTTCTTGTTCTTCCGCTGTTGTAATAACCGCAGTCATTTCAGTGTTCTTGTTTTTAAAATAGGTCACGGCCTGCAACCCAACAATGCCAACACAGAACAGTGCCAATAAAGCAATGGTAGCGATAAAGCGTTTTTTGTAACGCGCCGTTTCAACAATAACCTCTTTTTCTTGTATATCTGCCGCCCCAATAATGCGGATCATTTCTTCTTCAGCTTCCTCAAGGGCATTGGCATTGATTTCGTAATCTTTACGATATTCCATGATGTCATTGAGGTGGTTATAGGCGTTGGCGTAGCTCATCTCTTCTTCCAACAGCCGTACCATGAGTAGTTTTTTTAATTTCTCATGCTGTTGGGTGGTGAGCTGTAATTTTTTGTCACGTAGAAAATCATCTAGTGCTTTTGTGATGAAATCAGTAGCGCTATCGGTTTTAAATTGAGCGTTCTCCATGAGAGGGATGATAAGCTGGATGGCCTTAACTATCAACAATCTAAAAAATTAACATAATTTGATATGGTTGGAGAGCGTTATAAAAGAACGCCGGTGGTTGGGGACCACGCGGCGCTTTAGTGGGGGGAGAAATAAACTGAATTATTACGTATTACAAAGTGGTACGCGAATTCTTATTAATCGCGTCGTTGATAATTTTATTTTAATTAATTTGGTGGCGGTCATCATAATTCTTTCTTGTCCAAACAGAGTTTAATGTTGTCGTACAAGTAACAAATCCAAATAATTTATAAATCTTAGGCATATTATAATCTTTTAATTTTTGGAGTGTTTTTGAATGCACTAAGTTGCTGTAGTTTTTAGGTTCATAAAACATATTGTCATTGGCCAAATTATGCATGCCGCGCATACAATGATCTTGGTGAAGTTCAGCAATGCCACGTAAGGTATTATTCACATCACCGTTATAACCAAATGTATCCAATATTCCTTGGTAGCTGATTCGGTTTTGAAGCATGAAGTCATCGAGCCAAAACCATGCCCAATAGGGTAGTGATACAATTCTATATTGTGATTTTAAGCCTGCTATAACGCGTGATGTGAGGTTATCATTTGTTGGTTCGGTCTTTTTCATGTTTTTCCTAATTCTCTTCCCAAGGTAAAACGTTTTTCATTTCTTATAGTTTAATGATTCCATTTTTAGCCCTTAAAAAGCAAATTTGCTTTACTCTATCCCCTTGGTATTACATAATATTTTGATTATATAAGCTTTTTCAGGTAGTTATTTTTATATTATAGAAAGGCGCAGTTTGGCAGTCTAGGCGGGTATATGACGAAAATTACGATAAAAAGTGACTTTTTGTTCTTGTCTGCGATACAATATAACTAGTAATTCGTTTTTCAAAAATATCAGGAGTCTTTTTTGTCAATCTGGTGGTTCTTATGGTTTGTTTTGTCTTTTATACTTTTGGGGACAACGGCGTGGTCGCTTGTTATTCTTTTTAAACAAAAGCGGGCCTGGGCGGCATATGCTAAAAGTAAAGAATTAGTATTTACGAAAGGCACTTTAGCAGGGCCTTGTGCTATGGAAGGTTCTATTGATGGTATGAATGTTTCCTTTTTTACAGCGACTCAACAAAAAGAAGATTCGCGTAAAAACCGCCAACTTACTGTTGTACAAATTATTCTTGGAAAACCTTTTGTTGATTCTATCGGTGCAGGAACAGCCGAGATGTTACCTTTTTTAAATTCCTTGGAAACTATTACCCCTCATTCATTAGAAAATGAAAAATGGGATGCTAAGGCAAATCATATCTATTCGCAGAATAAAGAAGCGGTTGATTCATATTTAACAGAGGAGCGTATTGTTGTTTTGAACAATATTTTAAAGCTTTCGAATTCCGACAATCTTGTTTTATTGGATGGCGAAGAGGGGGTGTTTCGTTTTGAAACATTTAATCCTTTAACCGATGAAGTAAAGATTGATAAGCTTGTTAGCAAATTGATTGCAAGTATCAATAAGTTACTTCCAACTCAAAAAGAGGTAACGGGTTATAAAAAACTTTACGTTAAAAAGAAAGATGATAGGGACAAAGAGCAAGAAGCGGATTCTTAACCCTTATAGAACAATAAAACTTGCACTTAATGGCGCATAAATTTCATCGTTATATTTCACATCTTTTTCAGTAATATTGAATATACATCTCATGCGGTTGTTATCGTCGTAACGATCAAAGACGAGTAGTGAATCTTCTGCATCTTCTTTGAATTCAATCTCACCTGTTTGTAGTAGCGGTTGTGTTTTTCTCCATTTTATGAATTGGCGCGTTTGATTTAGAACAGAGTTTTTATTATCTTCCTGTAAGTTAACGGCATGTCTATAATGTTCATTGGGAATAGGGAGCCATGTTTCGTAATGCTCACCTACGTTGCGTGCAAAACGTCCATGTGGGGCATCAGAACGCCAAGGCATCGGTGTTCTACATCCATCGCGCCCTTGCCACTCAGGCCATAAAAACTTCCCCCATGGGTCTTGAATTTTTTCAAATGGTATTGTGGCTTCAGGTAAGCCAAGTTCATCCCCTTGATATAGAAAAGGTGTTCCTCTTAGGGAGAGAAGTAGCTTGTTGAGCATGATTGCAAAGGCATCTTTGTCTTTTATATTTTTGCCCCACCTTGTAACAACCCGAACGGAATCATGGTTTGTAAAGGCCCAGCTTGGCCATCCATATTCAGGATGTTTTTTTACTTCACGGAATGGCAACTTAATTTTGTTTATATTTAGGTTTGTTTCGCTTGATCCTGCAATAAAGTCAATATTATAGGCTGTATGAAGTTTATCATGACCCGATGTATATTCAGCCGTGCGCATATATGGATTATCATCACCAATTTCGCCCAAGGTCATTGTGTCAGGGTATTCATCCATTAAGGCACGTATTTTTTGTAAAAGATCTATCATTTCAGGGCGCGATTTATCATATAGATGTGTTTGCATTGAATAAGGAATAACGCTATCAATCTGTAACCCAGTAGAAAGATCATTTTTATTTTTTACTGGGTTATCGCGTAATTCTTGATCATGGAAACAGTGATTAACTGCATCAAGACGGAAACCATCAACGCCCATTTCTAACCAATATTCACACTCGCTTAGCATTTGCTTTTGAACGTCAGGATTGTGAAAATTTAAATCAGGTTGTTCTTTTAAAAAGCTATGCATGTAATATTGACAACGTTTTGTATCATAAGTCCATGCAGGGCCACCAAAAATAGCTTGCCAATTATTAGGGGGAGAACCATCTGGTTTAGGATCTGCCCAAACATACCAGTCAGCTTTACGATTATCATTGCCGAGCCGGCTTTCTTTAAACCAAGTATGTTGATCTGATGTATGAGACATCACCATATCAATGATAACTTTAATACCTAACTCATGTGCTTTTTGTAAAAGAACATCGAAATCTTCGTTGGTTCCGAAAATAGGATCAATCTTTCGATAGTCTGATACATCATATCCAAAATCTTTCATGGGTGATTCAAAGCAAGGCGAAATCCAAAGGCCGTCGATACCTAAATTGGCGATGTAATTTAGTCTGTCTGTGATGCCAGCAATATCGCCGATGCCGTCACCATCGCTATCCATGTAGGAACGTGGATAGATTTGGTAAAAAACACCCTTTTTCCACCATTTTATATCAGACATAGATATCTCTTTCGTTAGGATTTTCTTTCATATGATTAAGGCGATACTCTTATTAAAAAGTATCGCCTTGAATATTAACTTTAAGTATTTTGATTATTCAGCAGCAGCTTTCTTTACTGTTTCTTTTGTGGGTGCTGCTTCTGTTGCCTCTGCTTTTATATCCGTAGCTTTTTCTTTAACATCTGCGGCAACTTGAAGTTTTACGATTTTATCTGGATCTGTAGGTGGTTCACCACGTTTAACATTGTCAACATGTTCCATGCCTTTAACAACTTGACCCCATACAGTATATTGGTTGTTTAAGAACGAACAATCATCGAAACAAATAAACCATTGTGAGTTTGCACTGTCTGGAGATGCGGAACGTGCTGCTCCGATTGTGCCACGACCAAAATTATAGTCATTGAATTCAGCTTTTAAATCTGGAAGGTCAGAACCGCCAGTTCCTGTTCCTGTTGGGTCACCAGATTGTGCCATGAAGCCATCAATAACACGGTGCCAAACAATCCCATCATAAAATCCATCACGTGTTAGTTTTTTAACACGCTCAACATGCTTTGGTGCAATGTCTGGCATTAATTTAATGGTTACTTGACCATCTTTTAAATCCAGCAAGAGTGTATTTTCTGGATCAAGCTCTGCGGCTTTCGTTGTTGTTGCGGCTGTCATAATGAGTAAGCTCCCTAATAATAAAGTGATAGTTTTAAGCATAGTTAATCCTCTTAAAAGATTGAATAGGTACCAAAATTGCCACAGTAATTGGGCAATTACAAGGCAAGTATAAGTTAATATTTTAAGTTATTCAGCCGCTATTACAGGAGCTTCGGTGTTATGAGTATCTATACGCTCACGTATTTCACAGATACAGGTTCCACAGCAAGGCTTAACGCCGCCAGAGCAAGCTTTGTATACGGCAGAGGTTTTTTTCTTTACGGAATCATTCTTTAGCGCACCATCAAGGTCTTTGTCGGTAAAGGGATTGCACATGCAGATATACATAATTTAGTAGTTCCAGCTCAGGTTATTTAGATATAAGAGAGATTCTCTATATCTTTTGAATCTAGTGCAATTAAGAATAATTCTCAAGTAGATTTTAACAGTTTTAAATAAAAGGGTCATATGACCATTGTAGCAGTCCTTGGCGTTGTCGTGGACGACAGTTAAAATCTAAAGGGTCGCAGCCTATTTTTACTTGAGCTAAATGTCGTGTAAAGGCACGCCAACGTTTGATTTGTTTGCTGTCCACATCGGGTATACGACGTCCCATATAATAACGACAGTACCATTGAAACCAACCACGTGGGTCAGGGGAGATAATCCATCCCTTGTCCTGCCATACTTGTAAGGACTGCCGGCTTTTAATACCAAAGCAATTAACGGAAGGGGCTGGTGCGTCGCTTAACTTTGCTTTGGTAAACCAATTTTTGGGAAATTCATCACGGCAATCATTGCAATATTTTCCTTCGAATACACCATATTCAAGCATTTCTTTTGGTGAAAACGCTGGTGTAAAACTGGGATCAAATTCTTTCCCCATTGGTGCAGATAATTCGTAAGAATAAGCAGTTTGCATTAAGTCATTAACATGAACGACTGTGCCTATTTTAACTGCCATTTCTAGTACCTATTCAGCACCTTCGCCGTCAGAGTTCAGGGCGATGAAGTTTTCAATGCCCATATCTTCGATCATTTGAAGCTGTGTTTCTTGATGATCTAAATGTTCTTCTTCTTCCGCCAATATAGCTTTGAATAAATCAGCAGTAACATAATCGCTGGCGGCTTCAGCAGACTTAATGCCTACGCGATAATCTTCAATACCGCCTTTTTCTAAAATCATATCGCATTCGATAACTTCTTTGACATTTTGACCAATTTTAATTTTACCAAGATCTTGCAAATTTGGTAGGCCTTCAAGGAGAAGAATACGATCAATAATTTTTTCAGCATGAACCATTTCTTCAATGGATTCAGCTTTTTCATGCTTGGCAAGTTTTGTGATGCCCCAGTCTTCTAGCATTTTGGCATGCAAGAAATATTGATTGATTGCGGTAAGTTCGCCTTTCAATGCATTGTTTAAATGTTTGATGACTTCTTTGTCGCCCTTCATGATGTTGTTCTCCTTCTAAGAATACTTGTTTTTAAGAGTTTAATGCTCTGTGAATAATTGACTCAATATGACGTGTGTAGGCTTTATAATCAAAAATTGCCTTTAGGTCGCCCTCAGATAGTTTCGCAGTGACGTCCTCATCGGTTACAAGTGCGTCTAACAAAGTTGTCTGGGCCTTGCTCTCCCAAACTTTCATCGCATTACGTTGGACAATGCGGTAGGCATCTTCACGAGAAATTCCTGCTTGGGTGAGGGCGAGGAGAACACGTTGGGAGAAAACCAAGCCCCCCATTTTCTCTAAGTTCTCCATCATTGTTTCTGGATAGACAATTAAATTTTCAACAACGTTGGTCAGGCGGTGAAGCGCAAAGTCTAATGTCACAGTTGCGTCAGGACCAATGTTACGCTCGACAGAGGAATGAGAGATATCACGTTCATGCCAGAGAGCGACATTCTCCAAGGCTGGCGTTACTGTTGCGCGAATAACACGTGCCAAGCCAGTGAGATTTTCGGTGGAGATTGGATTGCGCTTATGCGGCATCGCAGAAGAACCTTTTTGATTTTTAGAGAAAAATTCTTCAGCTTCGCGCACTTCAGTTCTTTGCAGGTGGCGTATCTCAATGGAAAAGTTTTCGATAGAGCTCGCAATAACACCGAGCGTGCAAAAGAAAGTTGCATGACGATCACGGGGAATGACTTGCGTGGCGACAGTCTCGGGACGAAGACCCAAACGTGCCGCAACATATTCCTCGACTTGCGGATTAATGGTCGCATAAGTTCCCACCGCACCAGAAATTGTACAAACTGCAATCTCCTCGCGCGCCGCCGTTAGCCTTTGTTTCGCCCGTTTAAAAGCGGCATAATGCCCTGCGAGCTTTAAGCCAAAAGTTGTTGGCTCGCCATGAATACCGTGAGAGCGCCCGATACATAAGGTATTTTTATGTTCCTCAATCCGTTTTTTGAGTGCCGCTAAAAGCTTATCTAAATCACCAAGCAAAATATCCGCCGCCTGCGTCAGTTGATAGGCAAAACATGTATCGACAACATCGGAGCTGGTCATCCCTTGATGCACATAACGTGACGCATCGGGATCATCAATATGCTCGGCGACGCTGGTCAAGAAAGCGATGACGTCATGTTTGACCTCAAGCTCGATCTCATCAATGCGCTTCACATCAAACCCACCTTTTTCGCGTAACGCTTTCGGGCACGCCTCAGGAATAACACCCAGTTCCGCCATTTTTTCACAAGCCAGCGTTTCAATTTCTAACCAGATTTTGAAGCGATTTTCTGGCTCGAATATGGCGGCCATTTCGGGGCGGGTATATCTGGGGATCATGTTCTAATTACTCTTTAGGTTGATGGATTAGCAACCTCCTCGCACCAAATAAATTGATGGGCGCGCATGAGGGCTTTTTCTTATTCAAAGAGTGTTTTAGCACCGCTTTGCCCAATATACCAGCCCCCGACACTATAATGACACCATAAATGATTAGTTTTTCAGCGATTTCCTGCTCTGTAACCTATTGAAAGAGTTTACAAAAACACTCCATCTTCAGTTTGCTCGCTGGAAATTTGAGGGGGGGGGGGTAGCACCCGCCTGCCTTATTTTCATAATGACAAGGGGGTGAAGAGGAGTTCGTCTGGCTTCGTCCTGCGTGACGATGTCTCCCGCCAAGCCATGCCGCTTTTTTATGAGGCCGCCATATCCGTAAACGGAAGGGCGGTGTCTCGCGGACAGTGGAACGAGTATAGCATGAAAAGGTTATACTGTCATCCCTGCCCAGTATTTTATTGAGTGCGGGGATCTCTTCATTTTAACGCAAAGGACGCGAAGACACACAAAGAGCGCGACGATTCTCTTTTTTATTGTCATGCTTGTTTCCTCTCTATTGTCATGCCCGCGTAGGCGGGCATCTGGAAAAATAAAAAGCCAGACCCCCGCCTTCGCGGGGGTGACGTTGGGGCGGGTGGGGGTGACGAGGTGGAAAGGCGAAGGTGACGTTGTTGGGTGAGGGGTGACGAGGTGGGAAGGTGACGGTGGAGTACCCATTACTTGTCATTGCGAGCGTAAATTTATTTGGGCGAAGCAATCCAGATTTTTTACTGTAACCCCGCACTTGTTGCGGGGCCTATTGCAGGGCGTGAAGAGACCCCGTAATGAATACGGGGTTACGCCTTTTTGGATTGCCGCGTCAGGCTTTCGCCTTCCTCGCAATGACGATATCATTTATTTTGATTAATAGCCTTTCTTGCTATTTCAATATTTTGTTCAATTAAAGAAATTTCTTCATATAGTTTTTTAACATTTATTTCTTCATGACGATGTTCTAAAGATATTGTGAACTCTACTGGGTGGAACTTTTTTATAACTAATTCATCTTCTGTATTTGAATTTTTTGTGCAATCATAAAGTACTAACTTTTTATTATTGTGATTTTGAAAAATATTATCAAAACGATCATCTATGTGTTCATAGGAATTTCTAACTTTGACCTTTCTTAGGTGAGTTAATTGTGGATTTGAAAAAAAATTTAGTAATTTTTTCCCCCTATAAACTGTAAAATCTTTGTTTTCTGTGTTTTTATCAGGGACAGGAAAAAATATTTTTTTGATTATGCTGGTGGAGTTAATAAATAAATTTATACTAGCTAGTAGTTCTATAGGAGAGCAGGTATAGTCGGTAGTTTTGCATCTTGGGTCAGTGTAATATAGGTGTTGGTTTATTAAGGTTTTATAAGCTTTTTTTATTATTAAACAATTAGTTTCAATTTCTACTAAATATAAATCATAGGGATTATTCAATAGGTATTTAAACATTTTCAAATCAATCCTAAATTCTTGAAGCTTTGCGTGCCGTTACGGCTGATGATGAGGTGGTCATGGATCATGATATCAAAGGGTTTGGCGGCGGCAATGATTTGTTTGGTCAGTGTGACATCGGCATCCGATGGTGTGGCATCACCGCTGGGGTGGTTATGCACCAATATGAGCGCGGTGGCGCCAAGTTCTAAACTACGCTTCATAATTTCACGCGGGTAGGCGGGGGTGTGATCGACAGTGCCGGTTTGTTGCACTTCATCAGCCATGACCTCGTTCTTTTTGTTCAAAAAGATAATGCGGAAATGTTCATTATTTTCATTCGCCATTGCCGCCTCTACATATTCAATCAGCCGTTGCCAACTGTTGAGGATGGGGCGACCCATGATATTTTGTTTGAGCAGGCGAAGTCCTGCGGCGCGAATGGCGCGAATGGCGATGGCGCTATTGTGGCTGATGCCGTCAACGCCTTCTAGATCATTCAAGGAGGCGTTCAGCACGCCATTGATATTTTTAAAACGATCAATCAGTTGTTTGGCAATGGGTTTGACATCTTTGCGGGGTATCGCCATGAAAAGAAGAATTTCCAGCAGCTCGTAATCTGGTAGAGAGTCAGGGGCATCAAGAAAGCGTTCTCTCAAGCGATCACGATGACCTGTGTAATGGGGTTTGTCTTTTTTTGTTATCGTTGCTGACATATCTGTTATCCCCGTAGCATTATCTGTCACCTCCGTAGTATTATCTGTCACCCCCGCGACGGCGGGGGTCTGGCTATTTGTATCACGCGCAGATTTTTTCATATAAGTCATCCCAGTTGGGGTTCATTTCTTCTATAATGCGCATCTTCCATGGACGATTCCATTTTTTCAAGCGTTTTTCGCGTATTATTGCATTTTCAGGATCATCGAAGATTTCATAATATACTAATTTCTTTATAGAATATTTCTTCGTAAAGCCATCAGCAACTTCATTCTTATGTTCCCATATCCGCTTTGGCAAATTCGAAGTTATGCCAACATAAAATGTACTGTTCCGTTCTTTTGCTAAAATATAAACGTAAAATTTCTTATTTTCTTTTGTCATCTTGCCGGATACCCGCCTGCGCGGGTATGACTATATAGGGTGTGGGTATGACTATATAGGGTGCGGGTATGACTATGTAGGGTGCGGGTATGACTATATAAGGTGCGGGTATGACTAATCATTATTTGTAAGGCGGTTTTGTAAACCCCTTCGGTGAGAGTGTAAAAATTTCAAATCCTGTCTCGGTGACAGCGAGGGAATGTTCAAACTGTGCCGAGAGCGAACGGTCACGGGTGACAGCCGTCCAACCATCTTGAAGTATTTTGGTGTGATATTTTCCTGCGTTAATCATTGGCTCAATGGTAAAGAACATACCAGCCTCTAATATTTCGCCCGTGTTGGGCTCACCAAAATGAACAACGGATGGCGGCGCATGAAATACACGCCCTAAACCGTGACCACAAAAATCACGCACAACAGAAAAACGATTTTTTTCTGCCATGGATTGAATAGCATGACCCACATCACCCAATGTGGCCCCGGGTTTCACAACATCAATCCCCGCCATTAAACAATCATAGGTGACATCACAAAGCTTGCGTGCCTTGACGGGAACTTTTTCGCCAACAAAAAACATGCGCGATGTATCGCCGTGCCAGCCATTTAAAATAACCGTGACATCAATATTAACGATGTCGCCTTCGCGTAAAGATTTTTCTTCGGGGATGCCGTGACAAACAACATGGTTGATTGACGTACAAATAGATTTAGGAAAGCCTTTATAATTAAGCGGCGCAGGGACAGCGCCATGCTTGGTAATAAAAAGATGGCAGAGCCTGTCGAGTTCTTCGGTGGTGACACCGGGTTGAACATGCTCGGTAATCATATCCAAAGTTTGCGCGGCAAGTTTCCCTGCGGCGCGCATGGATTCAAAATTAGCCTCGGTGTGGATTTCAATCCCGCTGTGGTTATACTTACTTTCTGTATTGGCTTCGGCTTGTGTCATCATGGAGGACAGTTTATATATATAAGCGCAAAGTTAAAGGATAAAATATGGCAAAAGAGATTTATACGGCGGCGCTTATTATTATCGGCGATGAAATACTTTCTGGTCGCACGAAAGATGCCAATACGCCTTATATTGCGGAAAAGCTGAATGAAAGCGGTGTCAGGTTAACCGAGGTGCGGATTATTCCCGATAAAGGGCAGACGATTATTGATACCGTCAATGAAATGCGTGCTGCTCATGATTATGTTTTTACCACAGGTGGTATTGGTCCAACACATGACGACATGACAACAGAAAATGTTGCGAAGGCTTTTGGTGTTGAGTTGGAGTTAAACGAAGAAGCCTTTAACGCATTGCTGGCTTATTATGATGACCCTGCGGATATAACAGAGAGCCGCAAGAAGATGGCGATTATTCCCAAGGGCGCAACGTTGATTGAAAATCCAGTAAGTGGTGCAACCGGTATTCATATTGGTAATGTTTATGTGATGGCGGGCGTGCCCCGCATTATGCAGGCGATGTTTGATAGCGTCCTGCCAACTTTAGTGGGTGGTAAGCCTGTTGTTTCACGCTCTGTCAGTTGTAATTTGCCAGAGAGCGAGGTTGCCGATGGTTTGGCAGACATTCAAAACCGATATACGATGGTTTCTATTGGGTCATACCCGAAATATCAAAATGGAAAATTTGGCACAACATTGGTGCTGCGTGGCATAGATGAGGCTGCGCTGGCGAAATCTACGCAGGAAGTCGCAGATTTGGTTAAGTCTCTAGGCGAAGATAATCCGATTATTGTGTAGAGCGCCCTTGCTACTTTTGCAGTTTCTAGTATTATTGACTGAAGTCTTCAGCGGTGGCGTAAGTCATTGTTTTATCGTGTTTTATTTTCATAATCAATTATAATTTTATTAAAATTTTATCTATACATTAGGGTTATGTTACCATTAATAATGGAGTTTAAAATGATATCAGAACTAAAAAAACCAATTTATCTATGCCTTTGCGTCGTTGTTGCTTTGTCTTTTTATGCAGTACCAGCAAACGCAGAAATAGAAGAAGAGTTGTCATTCGAGATGTCTGAGGCTTTTAGCGCAGTTGAGGCTTCTCAAGATTTGGCGGCGCCCTCTATTCCAAAACAAAGACGTCTTAAATTTTATGATAGTGATGATGGCGATTGGAGTGCAGGACTTGGTGTTGCTTTAATAGAGCCGCAAGCTGGAGATCTCACAGATAATGATATTAGTCCGACACCAGCACCATTTCTAAACATTCAGTTTAAGCTTGGCCACGAGTAATAAATCTACAATTAAAACGCAATCTATGAACGCATGAGATAAACCGTTGAGTTATCATTCGGTGTTACAGCGTTGTTATTTGTCATCACCTTTAGACAGATCAAGAGGGCGCTAACCCATTAATCCCACTTTTATGGAGTGGGGTTAATGAGGTAATGGATCGTTAGCACCAAGGCAACAGAAACAATTAAGCCCAGCATCATTTTGGCGAAATCCTTACCAATTAATGGAAAGACGTAGCCAAATTTATAATCTGCGCGGTGTACTGTGGCGATAGCCAATTCACGTCCCGTCAGCAAGCCAACAAAGACCCAAGTTGTAGACATAGGGATTGAGTTCAGCTCTTTAAAGTACCAGAGGATACAAGCGTAAATTAGGTCGATAATGGTTGCCGAGCGCATAAAGCGAGAGCCTGTTTTTTCCAAGACAATTTTTTGAATTTTACCGCCATGGGTATAAAAGATAACGCCAAGCCAAAAGACCAAAACAGTGATAGCCCCGATAAGAATTTCAAGTGGGAGATCACGTGGCAAGAACACAGCAATATTTGCCATGTCATGCGAGAGCCATGAAAACCATAAAAATCCAGTCGACAGCCATTGTGCAGTCCGCCAATATTTACGGCTTCCTTTTTTCACGGTATTGAACTTTTCATTCATGAAATGCGACAGCACCATCCAGAGAACGTAGGCAACAGTAGCCGCCAGACCATAACCAACGATGGATTTGACCAGCATTTTTTCTAGTATGAAGGTGGAAGCAAAGACCGATAAGACAAGGAATGTGGTAGAAACGGGAATACCGATTCGAGTTAAGAGCACCAAAATAGCAGGGGCGGCAGCGTGATACCATTGGATTTCAACGGGAGGGATTTTGTCCAAACGGCCATAGGTTATATCGCCATCATTGATGTACCAGCCATAAGTAAGAGTAAAGGCTAAAACCACACTGGCGGCGATCCAGAGCCAGTACCATTTAAAAACCCTAATATTAGAGGCAATAAACGTTCCGAGTGTTTGAACCGAATCGTTACCGATAACGGCGTAAGCCGCCAGCATAAAGCCAATTCCTGCGTAAATTGTATGAATATCCATTAATATAGACCCCTATTATTTATAAAATTTATGCCTCTCGTTAGCAGGGGAAAAGTTGAAATACTAGGCTTGAAATTAATTATTTTAACGTTACAACTGGGAGGTCTGCGGTCTTTATAGGAGAGTGCGATGCTTGACCCCATTAAATATTTGAAAGGAAAGGCCGCGCTGTAATGCCTCAAAAGAATGTTCGTGTTTTAAATCACCCTTTAAAGGGTGGGTATTTTAGAGATTTAAGGGATAAAAACGCCTCTTCAGAAGTTTTTAGAAAGCAGGTGGCGCGTTTGGGTCTGATGTTGGCGATTGAGGCAACACGGGATTTGAAAACAAAATCTGAGTCTTGTGAAACACCACTTCAAGTCACAGAAGAAGATGTTGTTTCGGGGCGTATAGGAATTGTTCCTATATTAAGAGCAGGGATTGGTTTTGTTGATCCGTTCTTAGAATTCCTGCCGCAAGCCGAAGTTCATTTTTTGGGAATGTATCGTGATGAAGAAACGCATCAACCTGTACAATATTATAATAAACTGCCTAAAGGAAACCCCGTAGAGGTGGCCTATGTTATTGACCCGATGTTGGCGACAGGCGGGTCTGCGCTCTCGACAATAGAAATATTAAAAGAGTGGGGCGTTCAACAAATAAAATTTATCGGTCTTATTGGTGCCCCCGAAGGTGTGAAAGAGGTGCATGATAAACATCCAGAGGTTGATATTTATTTAGGTGCGCTGGATGAGAAGTTAAATGAAAATGCTTATATCCTTCCTGGCCTTGGTGATGCCGGCGATAGAATTTTTAATACGTGAGCGGTTCGTTATATTAACGGCTTAGCTCTTTATATATAAGTGTTACAAAATCTTTTGATGGAATAATGCCTTTATCAACGATTTTATCAAACTCTTTTGTCGGTTGCATCGCAATTATCTGTTCAAGCGTTTTGCCTTCTTTTATAGCCGATTCAATATTATCGGTGATCGATTGTAAAATTTGACGATAGGCAACAAGGTCAGACTTGCTCATTAAGGCACCATGTCCGGGAACAATAACGGTCTGATCATTCGCTAAATTGAGCAAGACATCATGCGCTGCCAAGATTCCTTTGATAGAACCGCCATGCTCGTCATCAATAAAGGGGTACATGTTATTAAAGATTGTATCACCCGCTACGATAACATTTTCTTTGGTAAAATAGGCGGCAGAATCCCCGTCTGTATGGGCGGTGGGTAAATGAATAACGCGAATATCGTCATTATTAAAATGAAATGTCATGTCATTGGTAAAGGTGACAACGGGCAGGCCAGCTTTCGGCATTGGCGGCATTTCACGTTTAAAATATGTAATGAATTGTTTTGTGCTTAAACGATTACGCACATTGTCATGGGCAACAATAACAGCATCTTTGTTACCAAAATATTCGTTACCACCTGTATGATCAAAATGATAATGCGTGTTTAAAATAAATTTAACATCTTTATTGCGAATAGTCTTGATGGCGTTATCAATAATTTTACTCCGCTCGGTGAGTTGATCATCAATAATAAAAATTCCATCTTCACCAGATGAAATAGCAACATTGCCGCCCATGGGACTAACCAACATATGAAGATTATCTTTGATCTGTGTAATTTCAACATCGTCCTCGGCCTGAGCAGAAGAGGGAAGCGTTAAAAAGATAAGGATAAGGACGGATAGATATTTCATGCTGTGGCTCTTTCTATGATGGTTCATGAGTGGTCAGATTAGAGGAAAACGATCCAAAAATACATCTAGTACTCTAACTTATTGATACTAAAAGCTTCAAGGTTTCCGCAATGTCATAGTTTCTGATAAAAATAAATCAAAACGTTGATTGACTCTTATGAAAATGATTAATATGATTTTGTCTTAAGGCATGGCAGGCATGCGTTTTAAATGTATTTATTAAAGTGAGCGTAAAGAAAATATGTTGAAATTAGTTTCTAGTAATCCTTCTCCTAAAATTAGTTCCCTTCGTGTACGACGACACGCTACATCCCCAGACGAAGCAGAAGAAATATTTGTTCAAAATTCTGGTCATGTTACCCTACTTGATAGGAATGAGATGCCATATACGGAATCTCAAAGTGAGCTCCCAGAAGAAGATCAGCCCACGTTAAAAATATTTAGAGCTGGGAAAGAGTTTAGATTAACTGTCTTTAATTTTTCAGCAGATCCTGGCGTACCTTTTATTGGTTTCAGTATTGAAAGAGAAGGAGATGATGCAGATGTATTTCTTGAAGGTAGTACGCGCATCATTGATTCTTCAAAATCAGGACTGACTTGCCAAGGCGTTGCTGCAGCTATTCCACTATTGTATATATTTAATGCCGAAATAAAGGCAGAATCTAAAAGGGCTGCTGATCTCATTGCAAAAGCATCAGGCAATCAACCAATTTCTTTAGCTGATAGGCGTAATGAACTTATGATGGGTGCCGCATTAACAGCGACTCATAATTGTATGCAAGCGTTGTATGGGAATGAAAAATTAAAAAAGGTAGAGCAGCCTAAGACAGGAACTGATTGTTTAGCTGAAAAATTACATTCTACATTAGAAGCGAGTAGCTCATTTTATGATGCATTATTCAATAGAACGGGTGATTTATTTGAACCTTCTATTAGAGAGTTAGCGGAAAACGTTGCCTTAGGGCGTCTTGATGTTAACAAGACCAATCAAGTTCACAGTATTTCATAGTAGTATGTGGAGAACACAGTTTCTCTAAACCAATTGGTGGGGCTGGGGGGAATCCCTACCATAACTGTAAATCTTAGTAATAGCGGTAACTAGAAGACTTTGACCACTGGATTTAAGCTAACAATGTAACACAAACCTGTGACAAAGTGTAACAAATTCGGGTTTTTCCTAGACTTGTTTCGTTTAAATCTGGATTGACCTTCTGTATATATAAAAGCCTAAATAGGACACCCCACCCAAGAAAAAGGGGGGTACCTTCAGTACTGTAATAAGCGTGCCTAAATTACGAGGCAATTTTTAGAGACTTTACATTGTAAAGATGGTGACCTTTTACTCATCTTCTATTCTTTTTAATGTAATTGTCCCCGCTGTATTTAAACCTTCCTTCCACTTACGGTTAGTCCAAAATTCACCTTTTAGTGTATTATTTTTGAGGTCACTAAATCTAATCAATCCAGCGCCTAAAAAACTTTGTTCGTCTGAAGGCTTAGGGTTATTAACAAAAGCTCTATAAATATAACAAAGCTCGTAGTTTCCATGAGTATCTTTTTTAATAGATGATGATAGAGTTCTTGAGTCTTGATAACCTGAATTTGAATTCAAATGAATAGATATAGATAAAAGACTTGCCTTTATATTTACTGTTGTTTTTGTAATATTTTCTTTAAATGGTTCGCCATTAGAATCTTTGATATCACACTTTTCAGCTATCGTTGGCCAATTTGAAAAAATATCTGCTTCCCAATCACCGTGTATCTCGGGAAATATTTTACCTAATTTTGTTTTTTTGCATAGAATACGGAAAAGGAAAGTTTCTCCTATACCTATGACTAAGATAGTAAATACAAATCCAACACCACCAAAAAGCTTTAAAAAATCTAGAGTATTATCAGGTTCATTGAATATCCACCCTATGGCCGCAACTAGAGTTGTTAGGCCTACAACGATGTAGAGAATTGTTTTCCAATGTAATATTTTTATCATCTAAATGTCCTTGAGATAAGTTAGAGCATACTATATATTGTGTTCTATATTGAAAGAACGTACTACATAGGCTTATTGATGACAACTGCAAACACACACAAATTATTTTACGGAACTTCTACCAAACAAGGTCTTATTGGCGCATTAGATATACCAGAAGGGCTTAATGACGTATTGTCTGATTCAAGAAGCACGGTTCGTAAACACATAAATGATGGTTTAGCTAACTGGCAAACATATACCGAAGACAATATACTCTTTAGGTATTCTGTCTTAAACCAATTTAGCCATCAACTGACACTACGGGCAAAGTTTAAGACACAGGGTAGTTATCAATATAAGACATTGAATGACCCAGCGTACAAACCTCCTCAAGAAGTAGATTTAGATGATGGCTTATTCTTACCCATTAGTTTCCTTGAGGAAGAGGGAAAGCATAGCCCTAAAATTATGAGTGAGGGTTTTTTTACTTTAATTGAAAATATTTTAGAGCCTTTGTGTAAAGAAAAAAAGTGGGAGCTAATTAAGTCTAAAGATAGCTGTATCAGAATAGATTTAAAATGTGGAGCACATTTAGATATCCCTCTTTACGCCATTCCTGATGACTCATACGAGGCGTTAGTTGAAAGCAGAAAACAAGCCGCTTTTAATGATGGGTTTATTAATGACTTGAATCATGGATTTGCTTTAGATGAACAGATTTACAAAGAAATAGACTTTAACGGTATCAGGCTAGCCCACCGTAAAGATGGTTGGATGGAATCTGACCCTAGAAAAATGGAAGATTGGTTTGAGCAACAAGTTAAAATTCATGGAGAACAGCTTAGACGTGTATGTCGCTACTTGAAGGGGTGGCGTGATTTTAATTGGATTGATTCAGAGCAATGTAAATTAAGTTCAATCACTCTTATGCAGTGTGCAGTTATGGCTTACACAGACTTGAAGTCTAGAGTTTCTGAAGATAGGGACGATATAGCTTTACTTGAAGTAACAAAAAAATTACCTGATTACTTCCTTGGAAAAGTGTCAAACCCCGTTGTTGAGGGAAAATTTCTAAATGATAACTGGACGAAAGAAATGCAAGCAGATTATGTTGAAAAAGCTCGCTCTCTCAGGTTTTCTCTTAATAGTGTCTTAAATGAAGACATGTCGGAAGAAGAGATAATACAAAAGCTTAGAGCAAAATTTGGAAAAAAAATGCCTGATGATGAAACTCTTATTGTTTCGGAGAGTGACTTTTCTGCTGTTGAAGCTTACGAGCCAGCAACCATGCCCCAACCTCATGTGAAGAGAGAGATTTCTGGTTAAAAAGTGTCCGTTAGTAACCTATCCCTTATTCATGAGCATTTGTTAGCAGATGGATTTAATTTAATTAATGCGGGTAAATATCCACCAATCTATCAAGGATTTCTAAAATTAAAAAAATCTAAGATAGCATGTGAGATTCATGTAGTGGATACTGATTTTATTCGATTACCAAAGCTAAAAATACTAGATGATAAATTAATAGATAAATCTATAGCTCACTTTGATGAGAAAGGGTTTTATTGTTATGTAGGAAATGGTGAGAATATTATAAATAAATATTCCCCAAAGGAAGCGATTTTATCTCATATTAATATGATGAAAGATGCTGTTGAAGCACACTTAATAAACGACTTAACAAAAGATATAATTCAAGAGTTTTCTCAGCATTGGCATAGTAAAGATTTTTATATGTCTGAATTATCAAAAAGTAAGGATAGACATGCTCTTTTAAGAGAAGTAAACAATGATAGTGGTACATCGGCAATTATTGTTGAGTGTGATGCAAAGTATAGTTGTATTGGCGATTTTTCAAAAGGAAAAAAAAGACACGTTAAAATAGTCAACCATTCTAAAGATTTAACGTTTTTAGACGGTCAAAAACAACCAAATTCTTTAAAGGAATTAATTTATTGGGCGAATACACAAGGTGATAATCTAGGGGGTAGAATAGTATCTAGTTTGGATTTTTATCAAGGTGACTTAATTGATACGGTCTTTATAGAAGCTAACAATGCTTTAATAGGTTTCTGTGTTGACCTCTTATCACTTCCTAAAGATTTGACAAGAAAATCTGGTTTTAATAAAGGTATAAAAAGACTTTCACAGGATTTAGTTATTGAAAGATTATTAACAAAAAAAGTATCAAACGATATAATTTTCAAAAGAAATACAAAAGACATGAAAACGAATTTAGAAGGCAAAAAAATTGCTTTGTTAGGCTGTGGCACTATTGGAAGTCATTTAGCTAAAATGCTAGTTCAAAGTGGGGCAGGAACAGGAAATGGAAAAATTATTTTAGTTGATAATCAAAATCTAGAAGCAGAAAATGTAGGAAGACACTTTCTAGGTGTTAATCGCATTGGTCAAAATAAGGCATTGGCTTGTGAAAAAGAATTAACGAGGCTCTTTCCAAATTGTAATATAAGGGGTGTTAAAGCTAATATACAAGATAGTTTGGATGAGCTTTATGATTTTGACTTATTAATTGATGCTACGGGAGAAGAGCCTTTATCAGTGGTAGTTAATGAATGGCTTAAAAAACAGCAAATATCAGGAAATAAGATAGAAGGAGTTTTCGTTTGGTTGTTTGGTAATGCTATAGCGGCTCAAGCCCTTCTTGTACAGAATGATGATAATGCTTGTTATAAGTGCTTAAAGCCAAAACATGATGGTGTATGGCGTTCTGACCCTAGGAAACATCCCGAAACTATTAAAGAAATTGTGGGGGCTTGCGGTGAATCTACTTATGTTCCGTATGGCGTTAGTGGTTCATGTATTGCAGCAGCTTTATGTTGTAATATGGTTTTAGAGTGGGCAAATGAAAGCTATTCTCCAAGGCTTCGGACTATGCGAATAGATATAGAAAACACAAAATTAATTAAAAATAAAAATCTACCAGTTAGTGAGGTTTGTCCTTGTTGTTCTAAGTATAAATCATGACGAATACTAAATGCTTAATAACAGAAAAGTTATATAAAATTCTTCTTGAAAAAGGTAAGAGCCGAGAGAATAAACCTGAGCATGGCGGTATATTTATAGGTTTGATAAGGGGGCCACATTTAGAAATTGATGATTTAACGTTTCCTTCTTCTGATGATAATTCAAAAATGTTTAGTTTTGTAAGACAAGAGAGATACCACCAGAAGAAAGCTTTAGATGCTTGGAAAAAGTCAAATTTTACTAAGACTTACATAGGTGAATGGCATACGCACCCTCATGGAGAGGCTATTCCATCAACTATTGATAAGAACACATGGAAAAAGATTGTTGTGAGGTCAAAGAGGTCAATGGTTTTTGCTATATCAACACCTTTAGAATTAAAATTTTTCTTGGGTGTATTAAGTATCGATAACAACCAAAGCTTTCATTTAAATCCTATAGATGTAGATGTCGTAAAATAACGATGTCTGTGACTCCATAGGGACTCGTAGAGACTCTCGAAGTATTTCAGGCAGGGTGGTAGCCATCACACTTCAATTGATTCCCTAGGGACTCCTATGAGTCAAATAGAGCCATTCCATTTGTGAGCTAAGTCAAAACCTAAAGAGGTGTCCCAAATAGGTATCTAAAATGACCCATCCTGATAGTGACTTCTCTTAAGAACCTAAAAACATATTTCATTGATATTGATACAGTTTTTACATGTTCAGGCAGACCAAAATTCAATTGATTTGTTTAGTAAAAGGGTGCAGCTGAACACACAGTAAACTATAGGTAGAAGAGTAACAAACCAATCTTTCCGCCTTCCTATCCAATGTAGGTTTAAATGTTGTTTCAAATAAATATAGTCATCAGCTGTTATTTTGTGCTCATACTCTACTTCGTAACCTCTCTCTATGGTTTTTACACGAAACCCTTCATGCTGACCTAAGATGACCATCAATTCTTTATATTGGTCTACAGGTGTATTGTTTGTTATAATCCCTTTAGCTTGATAAGTATCCAAATTCCCCTGCGAAGGCTGAAAGTCAGGTGAATTGCGTGCGAAGTTTGATGGTTTTTTGTGTTCATTTGAAAATTTGATTGCTATGGCACGATATTTTCTGTAGGCGTGCACTCTTGCCAGTTGCTGAGTGTATCCTTGGCGTATATTCTTATAGCTATCGATAACAGAACTTTCCGCATGGAGACAAAACCAAAAGAGATAGTAAAGGCTGGTAAAAATAAGAAAGGCATATAAATAAAGTGGGTTATCCAATACCCCTTTAATTATTAGTGCATTTACTTCAAAAGATTTGCCTTCAGCGGTAGTGGTAGGTGACAAAAACGATATGCCAAGACATATTGAAGATACAACCATTAAGGCTTGTCGAATTTTATAAAACTGGGCATCAAACCCATATTTGTATAAATTTTTTTGACAATCTAAAGCTTCTCTCGCCTCTGACATCTAAAATCCTCTCTACACATGATTTAGTATTTATAGTACAAAACGGCACCACTTGCGAGTGGAAATCCCAATCTGGTATATTAAGAGAATAGCTTTTTAAATAACGAGAATACACCCCTGTATAATCATAGTAGGTGGGTTAAGAGAATAAAGATTCCATAGACCACCAGTCTCAACTGAAGCAGAACACAGGAGAAAAGACCAAGACCATGCTGTTAGAGCAATCTTGGGCGTATAAGAGTCGCTTCCAATGGCTTTTATATGCGCTCACGCTTAGGCGTGTAACCGGAAGAAGGATACAGGGTCAAGGACGAGGTACAATGCTTCCCACCTCCAGCCGCTATGAGACCCTATTGGATGAAGCTACTCAAGCTCCGCAAGTGACAATCACTTCAATAAAGTTTTTAAGAAGCTATCCTCTGTAGGGAACACAAAGAGGTACCTCTATAGGTATTTTTTTTACGTGTTCTCTACAGGGGATTAAAACTATTCTCACCGAAGTGACTGTATACTCGCTTCGCTCATGACACTTAAAACCATTCCTTAAAAGCACCACCAAGGTACTACATGGCGAAAAAGGAACCCTTAGAGGTAAAGGCTTAAGCCTATCTGTAACTTTACATTTGTGTGTTTTTGTAAGGTTATTATTATTATTATTATTATTATTATTTAACAAGTGAAGTCTTAGAGGTCTTTAAAAGGTCATATTTAACAACACTTTAAAACTTACAAACTTTACATTTAAGGTAACCCTAATAAGCTTCATCACAAGATTGAATAAGCACGTTGGCACCTATATCGGTCTCAACATCACGCAACTTCTTTTTATTTAAAATACAGTTTGCCCAATCTTTACCCTTATTCCAAGATTTAGTAGCCTTTTGTGCACGAATTTGGCTTTTCATTCCTATTCCATCTATCACGTCAGAAAATTTCTCATTACTCATATTTTTATAGTCTTCTTGAGTAAATTTATGGGTCTTTTGTGTTTCTTCTAGAACAAAATCCTCTTTGCTCGGTTTATTTGCAAACAATTTTGTACAAGCCGAGTGGTAGGCGTAAGCCGCATATTTTGTTTTAGCTTTAGGAACGTATTTTTCTATACATTGTTGTTTTGATGAAGGGTTAAATATTCCCGCATAAGAAGGAAAGCTAAAGAAGGATATACAAAGTAAATAGAGAATAATTTTCATTTTAACGTATCTGCATTTTGTAAAGCGCACCTTTATCTGTCTTACAAGCACCAATGCCACCACCAGAATTGTTATAGACATACTCACATTCGATAACTGTACCTTGATTACCTAATACATTGACCATACCTAGTCTTGATTGTGGTGTGATTAACGTTGAAATCGAACTTGATCCAGAACCGCTATAGTTAGACATCCCAGTTCCTATTGCAGAACCGCCTGTACCAATGGCAGAAGCCGAAGAAGTGCTAGTGCCATAAACAGAAGAATAAATAGAACCAAATCCTTGTGTGCGATTATCTATACTTGTGTATTGACCACTAAGGCTCTCACCATTAGGCATTTGTCCACTCACAGTTCCCATTAAGCCACTCGTTAAACTCGCTTGGTATTGCAGGGAAATTGCTCCTAATGTTTTTGCTTTAGCATTTGCTGGATATAACTGCGCACCACCTGTACAGCCCGTTAAGATTAAAAGGGTTATTAAAACTAATGCTTTATTCATAAATGCCTCATTAATTTGGTCTAATATATTCTACGGTTGTAGTGGCATATATACCACACAATAATCTAATGACAAGTTTAAAATCCATAGGTCAAAAGATTGCATACGAGAGAGTTAAGCAAAAAATAACTCAAGAAGACTTGGCGGGTATGGTTGAAATGGATAGAAGCTTTCTTTCCTATATTGAAAATGGTCACAATAATTTCTCTATAGAAGTTCTTCTAAAAATAGCAGAGGCTTTAGAGGTTAAATCCAGTAAACTTTTAGAAGATTGAACTTTATTTCAAAACATCGTCCAAGAATGGGTATTGAAGGTGTTCCATAGCCTTTTCTAGCTTAGGTACATGCTTAGATAACTCTGCTTGTGTTCTTTTGCCAGAGCCATATTTCCCTTTTGTGCCTTCTTTTACATGACCAGTAATAGCATTGCTTGTTTCTTCATCTACGTGTTCACTATGCCGTAAGACATCAGCTACATTGTGCCTAAAGCTATGAAACGCAGTTATATCTGTTTTTAGTTCTTCTCGTGTTAGGAAGTTTGAGAACTTCTTAGAAAATCTATTTGAGTATGTGCCATCACTTGAAATTTCCGCATCTGGAAACACACGTTTTTCTTTTTTCTTTTTAATTTTTTCTAAATAATCAACGAAACCCATTTGAATAACTTTCTTATGAATAGGTATTATTCTTCGGCTATTCTTAGTTTTTAACCTTTTGTCGTTACCATCTTTATTGATATCAAAAACCCAAATATTTTCAACTTTGTATATATCTGTTACGTATAGTTGCAGTATTTCGTTCAATCTTGCACCTGAATACAATCCTATCAATAGTGTCCAGTACATAGAATCTTTGACTATCTTTGTTCCCTTTTGGAAACGTTTTATTTTGGTGTGTCCTAAGCAACCTTGGAATATCGGAGAAGAAAATACACCAATAAGTTGTTCCTCAGAAAAAGGTTCTCTCAATTCATCTTCTGGTATTTCTTCTTTTAGACTCATTCCTGTGAAAGGATTAGTGTCGTAATGTAAACTGTACTTCTTTAGAGCGTGGTTTTCGATGAAAGAACTTAACGGTGACAAGTGACCATTAATGGTTTTATTTTTCATTAACTCATTGGTAGGTATCTTTCGCTTTAGGATATCTTCAATACTTAGGTCAGGATATTTTTTCTTACGATTTGAGGGGAGTTTTTGCAAAATCTCAGTAAATTTACGTACTTTTGCCTTATCTATAAGGCCTAGGGGTGTGTCTCCATTGATTTCTAACCACAAATCCAATGTTGCTATTCTTTTATTGAGGCCTCTTTCATCTGTTATCTTTAATTGAGAAATATAGTCATTGAAAGCTTCGGAAATAAGTGTCTTTTCATCTTCATTAAGGGAGGTGTGTTCATTCTTATCCGTTCTAAACCAATCATGTTTTATTTTGAATTCAGACTCGCCGTCAATTAGTTGTTGTTGTCTATATTTTAACTCATCAATAGCATTAACAATTCCATTTTTAAGAGAGCGATAACTAGGAGTATAGTCTTTTAAAGCTTCTAAATTATTTTCTTCCAAGACATATTTTAAAACTACATCTGGGTTACCATCAAAAAAGAAAGGGCTAAAATAAGAACCTGTTCGCTCCCCGTTATCATTCTTAGGATGGTTATAGTTAGCGGGAACTAGATAATCTAAGCGGTCACTAATAGATGCGGGTGATAAACACTCTAGGCTTTGCTCAGTGCCAACATTGTTTTGAATACTTCTCCGAACAGCATCCAATGTTTTAGCTTGTTCGTGTGAAGTATCGTGCTGTGCTTCTAAGCGTATTAAAGCCTCTTTAAAATAAGACTTTGTGATTTGTTGAACTTCTTTAGGTTCAAGTTTGGTATCTGCTTCTATCTTCATGAAGACATATTGAACAACCTCTTGAAGCTTTAGGCAACGATATTTCGCTTGATGTAAGTCTTTTGTACGTAAAGAACAGTTCAGCTCTTTACAGTCAAATCTATTGATTAATTTAGCTGGAACGACAATACGAAAATAGTAATACCCTTGGCGGTTCCAAAGGTGAGTATGTTTAGACATTGTGTAACACTCCTATGTAACAAATTGTAAGGAGTGGTCAGATTGTGTCTTTTAAGTTGTTGATATTAAATAAGAAATATAGGTGATGGTGGGGCTGGGGGGACTTGAACCCCCACGTCCATAAGGACAACAGATTTTAAGTCTGCAGCGTCTACCATTCCGCCACAGCCCCTCTGGTTGTCATCATTTGATTTTACACGTCGTTATTTCGTTGCTTGCGTATTTTATTATACGCGACGCGCCTCATGCCTAGTCTAAAATCAAAGCATAACAGCCAAATGACCATCATGCCGAAACCTGTATGACAACAGATATACGTATAAAACATATGTTTACCGCGCTTGCAAGATTGGATTATGGGAGACTCACTATTTTATGCGCAGTGGCACCAAAATTGGTACATCCCGCCAAAGCTGGCTGGATTTTTATCCTCAAAAATGGCCCAATTTTCTAAATTTTGCATTTGAGGGTCATCAGGGAAAGCGTGAAGGTATTTATGCGAAACATCAGGGATTTCAATATTAAAGCGATCAAAAACAAGATTTAGGTTTTTGAGGGATTGATCCAATTGAGGAATTGTAAAACGATGTTCCTGCACATGAAATAAGAGGTCACGACAGCTGGACATACTGTAAAAATCACGCCGCTTGGTAACAGGGTGAGCGGGGTGATTATCCGGCAGGTCAGCTATTTTTTGCCGCGCGGTTTTTATTCCCTCTGGTGTTGCTTCATATTTTTGTCCCGTAATAAATTTGCGTGCGGCGACAATATCTTGACGACCCAGCTCGCTATAAAGACCAATATGCATTTTACCATCGGGTTTTAATTTTTTTATTAGATTTTGCCATCCTTCTAGAGGATCATGCATATGATGAAGAACACCAGAGCATTCAATAACATCAAATTTTTGGTCAAGCGCGTCGAGATCAAGAATATCAGCCCGATAAAATGTAATATTTTTTAGCCCAAGTTCTGTTGCTTTCTTTTTGGCGTAAGATAGGCTGGCGAGACTTAAATCTATCGCCGTAATTTTTGCATTAGGGTAGAGCATGGCCGTCATACAGGCGGCATATCCTGTGCCACACCCCGCAATTAAATGATTGTGGGCTTTGTCTGGTATAGCTGTTTGAGTGTTATAACTGATCCAACGTGGATAAGGATTTTCTTCATATTGAGAAGATACTGCTTGAGAGGTTTTGTTGTTCGTGGTGCTTAACGTAGCAATGGATTTGTCAATTTCATATAGGTTGCTATCTTTGGGCATTGCTCCGGTTAGATATTCATTATGAGAGCAGTAGGCGTCTAAAGCTTTGCGGAAAGATTTGGGATATAAGGTGCCGCCATTCATATCGGTATAAATTTTTTGTATGGTGCGTTCAAAATTTATATCAAAACAGAGCAGTTGATTTAAAGCTGTCAGTAAATAGGGATCATTGAGACAAGTTCTAAGTTTTTTGGCGTTTAAATCTCCTCCATTTATGAGTTCTTGTAATTCACTCATTGCAGGATCAGTCATTAAAAGAGAGAACCATGGTTGCCATAGACTTTGGTGGTCTATGTTTTTTGTCATGAGAAGCTTTAGAATTATTTTTTTAATCTCTGGATTAAAGGTATTGAAACTGATGTTTTTTAAGAGTCCGCAGAGCTGAATTTTATAATGATGATTTTTTGGATCTGCCTGAATAGCGCCTATGAAATTATCTATTGCGAGGGCGTAATGCTTTTGTTTTATAGCAAGCTTAGCTCTATTAAAAAATGTAGCGGCATCATTTTGCGGGTTTTTCGTTGCACGGCGTTGTTTTCGATTTAGGGCTGTTTGTGACATAGGCGTGTTAAGTTCGTTATCCTCTTTAACGACAGCATATATAATAGTATAAGAGAATTCTATGACAAAAGAGTTAGCAATTGAGCGTGGAGCACAGGTAATCCGTGGGTATGTGAAGAACTTGCCCACCACACCTGGTGTTTATCGCATGATTGGTGAAAGTGGCGACATATTATATGTCGGTAAGGCCAAAGCACTGAAAAAGCGGGTGGTGAGCTATACCCATGTTGATAAATTGCCCATGCGCCTGCAACGGATGGTGGCACTTACCACGAGCATGGAATTTGTCGATACCCATACTGAGGTAGAGGCGTTACTTCTTGAATCCAATCTGATTAAGAAATTAAAGCCGCGTTACAATATTCTTTTACGTGATGATAAATCTTTTCCTTATATTTTAATTACGGGCGACCATGATTTTGCACAAATTAAAAAACATCGTGGGGTGAGAAAGAAGGTAAATGAAAAAGGTGGTGGTGAGTATTTTGGGCCGTTTGCCTCAGCTGGCGCCGTCAATTATACAACTCAAGTTTTACAACGGGTCTTTCAATTAAGAAATTGTTCTGACAGTGTTTTTAGTAACCGTGATCGCCCCTGTTTGCAGTATCACATTAAGAGATGTACGGCACCGTGTGTCGAAAAAGTATCTAAGGATGAATATGCCGAGCAGGTTCATCAGGCACGGCAATTTCTATTAGGGGAAAGCCGTGCGGTGCAGGATATGTTTGCAGAAAATATGCAGACCGCCAGTGAAGCCGAAGATTTTGAGAAAGCGGCGGAGTTGCGTGACCGTATTAAGGCACTGGCGGCTATACAATCCAAGCAGGATATTAATCTGGAGGGCGTTGGTGATGCGGATGTGATGGCTCTCACCCAATATGATGGTAAGACATGCGTGCAGGTATTTTTCTTTCGGGGTGGGCAAAATTACGGTAATCGAGCGTATTTTCCACGTCATGATGTTGAGGAAACGGTTGAAGATATACTTTCTGTCTTTATGGCACAATTTTATGAGAACAAACCTGTCCCAAAAGAAATTTTTGTCAGTCATAAGCCGAGTGAACTCAGTTTATTAGAAGATGCATTAACAACACGCAGAGATCAGGGCAAAGTTAGTATTTCAAAACCGTCACGTGGTAAACGTAAACGCCTTGTTGATTTTGTTTTGACGAATGCAGGGGGTGCATTAAAACGTCATTTGGCGGAGCGCGCAGGGGAAGCCAAGCATTTAGAAAATGTTGCCAAGCTGTTTGATATGGAGGAAACACCGAAACGTATTGAAGTTTATGATAACTCTCATATAGCAGGAACCAACATGGTCGGCGGTATGATTGTGGCGGGAGCTGAAGGGTTTCGCAAAAGCGCCTACCGTAAGTTTAATATTAAAGAGGCCAAAGAAGGCGATGATTACGGCATGATGCGTGAAGTGATGACACGACGCTTCACCCGTGCCTTAAAAGAAAATATTGGTAAAGAAGGGGATGATTGGCCAGATCTATTGTTGATTGATGGTGGGCTTGGGCAATTTAATGCGGTGAAAGAAACGCTGGAAGAAATTGGTATCTATGATGATGTGATGATCGTGGGAATTTCTAAACATGAAGGTCGTCATGCAGGGCGAGAACAGTTTTTTGTAGATGGGAAAGATCCATTTCAGCTACCTATTAATGATCCAACACTTCATTATTTACAGAGATTGCGGGATGAGGTACACCGCTTTGCTATCGGCGCACATCGGACACGGCGCAAGAATGATATCTCTAAATCCCCGCTGGATCAGATAGCAGGCATAGGGGCGAAGCGTAAAAAGGCGTTATTGCTCCATTTTGGCTCTGCTAAAGACGTTGCGAGTGCAGGAATTGAGGATTTACGCTCTGTTGAGGGTGTATCGCAAGCTATGGCCGAGAAGATTTATGGCTTTTTTAACGAGTCTTAAGGCGCTCTAAGCAGTTCTGGGTAGTTCTGGGCAGTATAATAGATAGCATTTGAAGGAATTTCGAAACGATATCTCTGGACGCTCAAGGCTTTATGATTTAACATAATGTAGTAGGTGGTTGGTTCTATTGATTGATAAATCATACTCCCCATTCTTTTTGGATAGGCTGAAACGCTCTACAAAAAGAAAAATATAAGATTATAAAAAAATATAAAAAAAGAAAGGTGGGTCTCATGCCTGTATCAGTCGAGATGTATATTGTTATTTCGCTCATGTTTGCTGTTTTTGCTGCGGTAGCAGCGATCGGAACTAGTCTTGTTTTAGGTGTAGGATTTGAACGCCTACGTTCTGGTTTTGAAATTGTTAAAAAACAAACTGGATTTTTTGCCGATGCTATTCATAAGCTTGATGAACGTACAAAAATGTATGAAGAAAAAACTAAAGCGATGAAAGAGTCAGTTTCGGATATGTCAGTTCGGGTTGAACGCGTTGAAAAGCAAACTGGATTTTTCTCTAATGCTATCCATTCAATTGAAGAAAGGATTTTGGAAGGTACTCCAGCACAAAAACCACAAGGTACTGTTGAAATTACAGAGTCAGTGGAACAAGAAAAGGAAAAGCCTGTCTTAGCAGAAGGAATGGACTGGAGCTTAACTTTTGAAGCAGCACGTTTGCTGAAAGAAAAGCAAGCTGCGGAAGAAAGTTCTAAAGCTGTAAAGAAAGCGACACCTAAAGGTATATCGTCTGTATTTCTTAATTATCTGTACAGTGACAATAGTTCAGATCATCAGAAAGACGTTGTCTATCATTAGGATTAGTCCAACAATTATAAATTTAAACGACGGAGCTGTATTTCAGCTCCGTTTTCTTTAGGGCTCTTAGGATGTTGCGGAAAAATACTGTTTACTAACGCTGCATTACCGAGGGTAAGATAGCCATGCATTCTATTTCTGCCCGCCGTACCTATAGGGGCTAATCCTGAATAACGATTATATAAATCTGCCCAGTGGCTCCCAGCGTTTTTTACAATTAAGCTATCTGCGGCATTGTCCCAAGGAAAGCCACCCGACCCTCTAAATGACGGATCTCTTCCTGTTTTTATTGCGGCATCAACCGACCCTTCTGCCACTAAAAGATTGATAGGTCTTACTCTCGATAAAGTAGGTTTTTCAGGAATGTGGAGATTAAAATCCGTCATGAGCATCATTCTCGCTTTTTGATATAATTTGGGATTACCATGATAATCATCGAAGGCCACTGTTAAATTTCTACGATCTATATTTCTTTCTGCCCGAATTATTACAGGGTCTTGATCGCCAATTTTTTTATAAGATAGTGCCTCTTTTATTGTGTAATAAGTTTCGTTTGTTGCCGGGCAGTGAACAACAGCTAAAACGACTTTTCCCTTTTTATCAGTAAGAGCAATGTTGACGGCATATCCTGTACCGCCGCCTAAGAAAATTTTAGTACCATCTAGCGGATCAATAGCCCAAAAAGGCTTGCCTGTTTCTGGGGCTACGTCATTTTCTTCAGATGCGATAAGAATATTTGGTGTTAGTTTTTGTAATTCTTGCGTTATATGACCGTTGGATATGAAGTCAGCGATAGTAACGGGTGTTTGATGATCTTTTTCGTCAGTTCTAATAACTTGTAGTATTGTATTGTCTTCAACTTGGGGTTTGTATGATTCTATGGCGGCTCCAGCTTCACGGGCTATTCTAATGGCTTCAGGTAAAAGCTGTTCCAAATCTGTAATATCATTCGTCATGGTTTTAACCACCGGTTCATACAATTATAAATAACGAGGAGTAAGTATAGATTGAAACAAGAATTGTCAATATGTAAATCGTTAGCCTAGATGCTGCTTTTTCAGCCAGATAAGTATAGCGAGGATAGCCAGCATGACGAGCCAGATGAAACTATTGATTTTTGAAGCTTTTTTAGCGTTTTTTTCTTCATACCATGTGCGTGGTTTTATGCCTTTCAGGCGAAAAATCGCTTGTGCGGATAAATTGACGCAAACAACATTGGTCGCCAGTAATAGGAATGAGCCATAGGCTAAATCAAGTTGATTGTTTCCTAATGTCACACCCAAAGTGACGGCGGGCGGCATGAGGGCAACCGCAACCATAACCCCCACAAGAGCACTAGAGACCCCCATTGTTAATGACAGAACAGCAGCAGCACCAGAGGCAAGTGCAAGAATGATACTGGCGAAACCCACACTCGTACGGTTCATCATTTCTGTACTGGCTAAAACTGCATTGTCAGAGACAAGAAAGCTCGCTAGAATTGCAATGACTAAAGTAAAGGTCAGTCCAACAACATTTGTTTTAATTGCCTTTATAATGAGACTCTTATCACCTAAAGCTGCACCAAAAGCTAAGGCAAGGTTTGGCCCTAAAAGGGGTGCGATCACCATGGCGCCAATGACGACGGCGACATCACTTTGAATAAGACCAATCCCTGCCACCAGAGAGGAGAGGGCGACGAGTAGTAGAAAATCAACGGTAATCATAGCCCCACGTTCCATGTCCGCGTGGAGTTCTTCACGGGTGACGGAGCCACGTAAAATATTTTTGAGTTGAAATTTACCGTTGCCATTGCTGTTTTTCTTTTGAGGCTCTTCTTCTATAGGGCGTGGTAAGGTGGCCTCAACAGGCAGGAGAATAATGCGCCAATCATCATTATTACTCACCGCGCGCTGGAGGGCATCGAGCATATCTTGTTGGTTTTTGACATCCACCAAGATACGGCTAGTGAGGCGGTTATCCTCTTTCTTTTGGAGCCAGCTTTTACGATCTGATTGCCAGCAATCAATGGCTTCATAACGTTCTGCCAGCGCTCTAATTTTTTCAGAGGAATCTTCGGGGGCCGAAATTTCTATTATTCTCAATGACATAGCAGGTCTTTCCGATTTTATAACTGATTAAGCAATACAGGTGTTTTTTCATCCCCTATCAATATAGCGTAAAAAAGCATAAATAAATCAAATGCTTTGGTGAGTCATGCACAGAAAATGGCAAAAAGCTTCAATTTCCTGCTTGCGAAAGCCCAAACGATTTGGTAACACTCAACCATTCAAACGAACAATAAACAACGTATTATAAACGTAATTAGAACAGGAGTGGATATGTTCCATCGTGCCGTAGTGCCCCCAAAGAATAAAACCTCTAAGAATATGAATAGTCAGGGGCAAGACCAAGCACCGAATATGACGGATAAAAGAAAGTTTCGTAACAGAGTTGAAAGTTCAGCTGTAGAACGATATGCAAAATCTCAGGAAGAGGTATCATCGCCGACGAATTTGGCAAACCAGAATGTGAGTGCTCCGATGGAAGTACCTCAAGATCAACAAATAAATACAACAGAAATATATAACGAAAAGGAAGCAAGCTCCATGAATAACCCAGAACCACAAATTAAAGATAATTCACCTGCAGAAGATAAAAAGTCATCGCAAGGTCGTGATGTAAATATTCCAGGTAATAATTTTCAACGTCCTGGCGCACAGGCCGCTGGTCGTCCTAACTACCCTGGTTCATATGCTGCAAATACAGCAGCGGCGAATAACCCTTATGCCTTACAAAGCAAAAGTGATAACGGTCGTAAACTTGTTATTGGTCAAGGCATTACAATGTCTGGTGAAATTGAGTCTTGTGAACACTTAATCGTTGAAGGAACAATTGAAGCCACATTAAGAGGTGCAAGTGTTTTAGATGTTTATGAAAGCGGTGCTTTCTTAGGAACAGTCGAGATTGACGAAGCTAATATTGCAGGCCGTTTTGAAGGCGATATCACTGTCCGTGGTCGTTTGACAATTGAATCAACAGGTCAAGTGGTTGGTTCTATTTCTTATAAAGAGCTTTCAATGGAAGCAGGTGCGGTTATTGACGGATCTGTTAGCCCAATTGGTTCAGAAAATGCTGCAAAAAATGCAAATAATAAATCTGCACCAAGAGCAAAAAAAGCGATGCAAAATAATGGTGCGGAATTGCCATTTAGTGACAAAGCTGAGGCAGCTGAATAATCAGCTGATTAACTAAAACGCGTATTAATAAAAAAAGAGTTTCGCAAGTGCTTAGGTTTAATCCATGCATGCTGCAACAAGCGAAAAATAAGATGATCCGAACTTTTAAGTTTGGGTCATCATTTTTGCTTCCTGCTCATTTATTTATGACACATCAGAAAAAAATATCTTTGTTGGCACTTTGTCTCAGCTTGTTTTTAGTAGGAAGCTGTAATGAAAGTGCAGGGGTTTTTGATTTTTCAAATAGACCTGCAAACTTACAGCAACTCAGTAAGTCAGATTTGGTGCGCTATGGTTACGCTCTACAAGTGGCATTGTTACAAACCCCCGATAATGTAAAAAAACTAAATGCTGATGAAATTAAATTGGCTTTATCAAAGCCAGATTTAGAACGTAAGGATGGTCAGAACAACCTATGGCAATACCGGACAAAGGGTTGTGTTCTGGATGTTTATTGGAAAGAGAAGCCATCATCAAAGCCAGTTTCCTATTTTGAAATTCGCCAAAGACGCTCCGTTCTTGATGGTACGGAAGCCGTGGTAGACCCTGTGCAGTGGCAATGTGTGCAGTCTGTTATTCAAGAACGCCGTCATGTGATTGACGATGGTTTCAACGATATCTACGCTGATTTATCTTTAAAGGCACATAAATCATAAACAGGGCAGTTGCTGCAGTCGGGCTTGCGTGCTTTACAAATATATCTTCCATGTAAAATCATCCAATGATGGGCGTGAAACTTAAATTCATCGGGTATGTTTTTTTCTAATTTCTCTTCGATTTGATCTGGCGTCGTTCCTTTTGCAAGACCTGTACGATTGGAGACTCGGAAAATATGGGTATCAACAGCAATGGTTGGAATGCCAAAGGCCATCGATAAAACGACATTGGCGGTTTTACGACCAACTCCTGGTAGCGTTATTAACGTGTCACGGTCCTGTGGTACTTGGCTGTTATGGTCATCAATTAAAAGTTGAGAGAGTTTAAAGATGTTTTTGGCCTTGGCATTGAATAGGCCAATAGTTTTAATAAGCCCTCGAATTTTATCTTCGCCCAGTTTGACCATTTTTTCAGGCGTATCTGCAACGGCAAAAAGGGCAGGGGTGGCTTTGTTAACGCCGACATCTGTGGCTTGAGCCGATAAAACAACAGCGACCAAAAGGGTAAAAGGATTGGTGTAGTTAAGCTCGCCTTTTGGTTCAGGTTCAATTGCCTGTAGCGTTTTAAAAAATTCAATAACCTTTTCTTTTTTCATTTATTTAAGAAGCTTCTTTAAATTCAAATCGACCGATTTTACGATTTTTTAAAACTTTATCAGGTGTAAAGCAGCTTGCATTCATGCAAAGATAAATTCCAGAATTTTTAGCTTGGGCTTGTGCAATGGCGTAGCCTAAATTAAATGGTGCATCGGAACCATGTATTTCATAAAGAGGAAATACCGACCCAACAAGTATGATGGTTTTATCATTGTCTTTTAGATTTTTTTCTAAAAACAAAGCTGTTTCAATCATGGTGTCTGTTCCATGCGTTACTATTATTTTCTGCCCCTCTGTTTCTTTGATACTTTTTAAAATTGTTTGACGATGATCTTCATTTATATCCAGGCTATCAATCATTAACACTCGTTTCATTTCAAAGTCAAAATGTGGAGCAATCATTTTTTCAATATAGTTGGGAATACCGCTGGTATCTTTTATAACCTTTCGTCCTGTTCGTGCGTTAGAGGCTGAGTCGACTTTATCGCCAGTGGGGATGGAATCTATCGTCCCGCCCGTTGCGATAAAAGTAATTTTTTCTTTATTTTCAGTCATTTGATGCCTGTTGATTTGTTGGTTAGACTCTCTTTATACTCGAATCTATGGAGAAAATCACCTACGGATTACACGATACGCCAATTGGCCAAGTTGTTGTTGCACAAAGTTGCAAGGGTATTTGCTGGCTAGGTTTTATGGTGGGTAGAGAAGACGGTGCGTATAAAGGCGATGGCTTTACGCGCATGACAGAATTTTTTCCAAATTCTGAATTAGTACGCGATGATGCACAGACTGTCGCGGTTGTTGATGATATTATGAAGGCGTGGGACAAAGATACACTGAGCGATATTCAGCTTGATTTACGTGGAACGGAATTTCAACGTGAGGTATGGCAAGCATTGTTGCAAATACCAAGAGGGCAAGTGATTAGTTATGGTGACGTTGCCAATGATATCGGACGACCGAAGGCATCGCGTGCTGTGGGCTCTGCGGTTGGGGAAAATCCAGTGTCATTGGTTGTGCCATGCCATCGTGTTGTACAGAGTAGTGGTGGCCTTGGTAATTATGGTTGGGGCGTCGAATTAAAAGAGAAAATCTTACACCTAGAAGGTGTAGGGAAATTATAAATCCAAAACATCTTTCATAGAGTAAAGTCCAACAGGTTTATCGCTTATCCAACGTGCGGCATGAAGCGCTCCCTTGGCAAATAGGCTACGATCTGTGGCTTTGTGCCCTAACGTAATACGTTCACCTGTAGAAAAGAAGGTAACATCATGTTCGCCGGCAATATCACCGCCGCGTTGTACAGCATAACCAATATCACCCTGGACACGTTTACCAGCACGATCTGTTACAAAATCACCGCCCCCTTCTATAACTTTAGAGCGTCCTGCTTTGGCAGCTTTCCCAAGAGCTAAGGCTGTACCAGAAGGCGAGTCAATTTTTTGATTATGATGTGTTTCAAAAACTTCAATATCCCAATCAATACCAAGGCGGCTTGCGGTTTGTTCAACAAGAGCGAGGAGAACGTTGATGCCGACACTCATATTGGCGGCATAAACGATAGGCACTTTTTTAGCGGCTTCAGCAATTTTCTGTTCTTGAGTTTCATTAAGACCTGTGGTGCCGATAATAAGTGCGGTTCCAGAATTGGCCGCCAAACGTGTATGCGTGATGGTAGCGTCAGGGACACTAAAATCAATAACAACATCGGCTTCATTAAATAGGATTTCGGCGTCGTCACCCATGTCAATACCGCCAGCAAAGTTTAGATCATCAGCAAGTTCTATTTCTTGCAAGATTATTTTTCCCATACGGCCTTTATATCCTGTGATTCCAACTTTAATCATATGTTTGTATCCTTTACTGTGCAGGTGAGGCGAGAAGTGGCGGAGAGTTTACCGTCATCTTTAAAAATTTCGATGTTCCAGACATGAATAGTGCGACCAACTTGGACAGGTTTACAAATACCCGTTACAAAGCCTTCCGATACAGGGCGGATATGATTGGCATTGATTTCAATGCCGACAGCGCGCTTTTGAATAGGATCAATGCACATCCATGAGGCAACAGAGCCAAGAGTTTCAGCCAGAACGCAAGAAGCGCCGCCATGTAAGATACCAAAAGGTTGCTTGGTACGTTCATCAACAGGCATGCGTGCTTTTAGGTAATCTTCACCAATTTCAATAAATTCAATACCTAAATGCCCAGGCATATTTTCGTTACGACTGCCATTGAGCGTTTCTAAATCATATTTTTCAAACCATATGCTCATTTATTGTGCCTTAGTCTGTTAAGTCTGACCAGATGTCCTTCATGCGGTTAAGAAAGCCGCTAGATTCCGGGGAGTATTTTTTACCATCTTTGCCGCTTAAATCTTTGTCGAGTGATTTAAACATATCTTTTTGTTTTGTGTTCAGGTTTACAGGTGTTTCAACAAATATTTCAATATACATGTCACCTTTTGTAGAGCTATTCAGCACGCTCATCCCTTGTTCTTTCAAACGGAATTGCTGTCCTGTTTGAGTTCCACCAGGAATTTTTACTTCGGAGCGTTTTCCAGCAATGGTCGGAACTTCGATAGTGCCACCAAGGGTCGCTGTTGTCATGGCGATAGGGACACGGCAATGAAGATTGGCACCATCACGTTTAAAAAACTTATGTGGTTTAAGTCCCACTAAAATATAAAGATCGCCGGAAGGGCCGCCGCGAACACCAGCTTCGCCTTCACCAGATAGACGAATACGACGTCCGCCTTCAATCCCTTTAGGGATATTTACTTTTAATGTCTTTTCACGGCGAACCCGCCCAGCACCAGAACATTTTTTGCATGGGTTTTTGATGACTGTACCTTCACCAGCACAAGTGGAGCAGGCACGCTCAATCGTAAAAAATCCTTGTTGTGCACGGATACGACCAGCCCCTTTACAGGTTGTACATGATTCAGCACTGCTGCCTTTTTCAGCGCCTTTGCCCTTACATTCATCACAAGTATCGTTGATGGGAACGGTGATTGTTTTTTCAATGCCTTTGAAGGCCTCTTCTAACGCAATGTCCATAGCATATTGCATGTCATTACCGCGCACGGCACCATTTGAGCTGCGCCGTTGACCGCCGCCGCCCATAACGTCACCAAACATATCTTCAAAAATATCAGAGAAGTTTCCGCCTTGAAATCCACCGCCAAACGGATTACCACCGCCACCACCGCCCCCAAAAGGCCCTTGGGAACCATCAAAGGCAGATTCGCCAAAGCGATCATAAGCGGCACGTTTTTGTTCATCTTTTAGAATATCATAGGCTGCGTTGATTTCTTTAAATTTAGTTTCGGCTTCTTTGTTGTCTTTGTTTTGATCAGGGTGATACTTCATGGCCTGTTTGCGGTAGGCTTTTTTTATCTCTGCCGCATCTGCACCTTTATCAACGCCGAGTGTTTTGTAATAATCATTACTCATTTTTATTTCCTAATGAGATAGAAAACAGAGGCACAAAAATAATGCGCCTCTGTTAAAATTAATTAAGCTGATTTTTCGTCTTTTGATTCGTCATCATCGTTGTCGTCAACTTCAGTAAAGTCAGCGTCGACAACATCATCAGGTGTATCAGAAGGGGCTTCGTCGCTAGAACCATTATCAGTGGTACCATTAGCCGCTTCTTCCTCTTGTTGCTTACGATAAATAAGCTCACCAAGTTTCATAGAAGCCTGCATAAGAGTATCTGTTTTTGTCTTTAAATCATCAGCAGGTGTATCTTCATTTTCAAGTGAAGTTTTCAATTCACCCATAGCGGACTCGATTTCTGATTTTTCAGCTTCAGGAACATCATCACCTAAATCACTCAATGTGCTTTCAGTTTGATGAATCAGGCTTTCCGCTTGGTTGCGGGCATCCACAGATTCACGTTTTTCTTTATCACTGTCTGCATTGGCTTCGGCATCTTTGACCATGTTTTCAATGTCATCATCAGAAAGACCACCACTGGCTTGGATACGGATCTGTTGTTCCTTTCCTGTCGCTTTGTCTTTAGCAGACACCTGAACAATACCATTGGCATCAATATCAAATGTTACCTCGATCTGTGGCATGCCACGTGGCGCGGAAGGAATACCGACAAGGTCGAATTGACCCAGCGGTTTATTATCTGCCGCCATTTCACGTTCTCCTTGGAAAACACGAATGGTCACAGCAGACTGATTATCTTCCGCCGTTGAAAACACTTGAGATTTTTTGGTTGGGATTGTTGTGTTACGATCAATAAGACGTGTGAACACACCACCCAAAGTTTCAATACCTAAAGACAGAGGCGTTACATCAAGAAGAAGAACGTCTTTGACGTCCCCTTGAAGAACACCACCTTGAATAGCCGCACCATCGGCAACAACTTCATCAGGGTTTACACCTTTATGTGGTTCTTTACCAAAGTAGTCTTTCACTGTTTCAATGATTTTTGGCATACGGGTCATACCACCAACCATGATAACATCATCAATGTCGGAAGCTTTTAAACCAGCATCTTTAAGGGCTGCTTTCACAGGGTCAATTGTACGTTTAACCAAATCATCAACCAAGCTTTCAAGTTTTGCACGGGAAAGTTTGATGTTTAAATGTTTTGGACCAGAAGCATCAGCCGTTACGAACGGCAAGTTAACTTCTGTTTGTGTCGCAGATGACAGCTCGATTTTTGCTTTTTCAGCGGCTTCTTTAAGACGTTGAAGCGCAAGTTTGTCATCACGTAAATCAATGCCTTGTTCTTTTTTGAACTCTTCGGCTAAATATTCAATGATACGTGTATCAAAGTCTTCACCACCAAGGAATGTATCACCGTTGGTTGATTTTACTTCAAAAACGCCATCGCCAATTTCAAGAACAGATACATCGAACGTTCCACCACCAAGGTCATAAACAATGATAGTTCCTGTGGCTTTTTTATCTAAACCATAAGCAAGGGCGGCGGCTGTTGGCTCGTTAATAATACGAAGCACTTCAAGACCAGCAATTTTACCAGCATCTTTTGTTGCTTGACGTTGTGAGTCATTAAAATAAGCAGGAACAGTGATAACGGCCTGTGTTACATCTTCACCTAAGAAGCTTTCGGCTGTTTCTTTCATTTTTTGCAATATCATCGCAGAAATTTGTGACGGAGCCATTTTCTCGCCGTCAATTTCAACCCAAGCATCGCCATTGTCACCTTCGACAATTTTAAAAGGGGCTTTCTTTGCCATTTCTTGAACGTCTTTATCTTTAAAGCGGCGACCGATCAGGCGCTTGATAGCGTAAACTGTATTTTCTGGATTGGTGACGGCTTGGCGTTTGGCTGGTTGGCCAACAAGGCGTTCATCATCTTTGGTGAAACCCACCATAGAAGGGGTTGTTCTTGCACCTTCAGCGTTTTCAATAACGCGAGGCTCCTTACCATCCATGATGGCAACACAAGAGTTTGTAGTTCCTAGGTCAATACCTATTACTTTACTCATATTTTTTCTCCTTTTAATAAGTAAGCGAGTTATAACCTTTCTGTTGATGAGTTCAACCAGAAAAGCCGTTTCATAAACATAAAAGCCCGTTTTTCACAGCACTCCTATATACATTTATATAGCAAATTTGACGGTCAAAAATCAAGAATATTTACCAAATTTGTATGTAAAATACTTTTGTCAGTATTTTATTATCAATTTATTCGTAAGTTGCTATAAATTCGTAACAAATAACAAGGTAATAAGAATAATGATTAAAGATTTTTTGGATAAGACGATTAAGGATATAGATTTTGTTGAAGGGGTAAATCCGTATATTGGCAAGGTGCGCCATTGTTATGATACGCCAGATGGTAATAAGATTTTGGTAACATCAGATCGTCTCACTGCTTTTGATCGTCAGATTACCAGCATTCCATTTAAAGGACAGGTGCTAACCCAGCTGTCACGTTTTTGGTTTGAACAAACAAAAGACATTTGTCCCAATCATGTGATTGATTATCCAGATCCGAATATTATGGTGTGTAAAGATTTAAAAATGCTGCCTGTTGAATTGGTGGTGCGGGGATATTTGGCGGGCTCTACAGGAACGTCAGTCTTAACCATGTATAAACAAGGTAAGCGTGACATGTATGGTGCAACATTTCCTGATGGTATGGCGGACAATCAAAAGTTAGAAACGCCAATTATTACCCCGACAACCAAGGCGGCAACGGGCGATCATGACGCACCATTATCAGCGCAACAAATTGTTGAAGAAGGTATATTGCCTGCTGATGTATGGGAGCAGGTGAGTGAGTATGCCTTAGCGTTGTTTGCACGAGGGCAAGAAATTGCGGGACGCGCTGGATTGATATTAGCCGATACCAAATATGAGTTTGGCTTTGATAAAAATGGTGTGCTGACACTGGGCGATGAAATTCATACGCCGGATAGTAGCCGTTATTGGATGGCGGATAGCTATGAAGAGCGAATTAAGGCTGGCGAAGAGCCGCAAACATTGGATAAAGACCAAGTGCGTCGTTGGGTTGTGGCACGTGTTGACCCGTATAAAGATGATATTCCAGATATTCCCGATGAGTTGCGCATTGCAACAGCCGAGATTTATATTGGTGTGTATGAGAAACTTACAGGGCAGAAATTTGAATTTCCCGAAGGTTCAGAAAACTCGGAATCTCGTGTTTTAAAAACGTTAGAAGAGCTAAGTAAAGTAAATAAAGTCGCTTAAGCGGCTGTTAAATCTAATTCTTTTTTAGGCTCTTTCAAACCGATAATTATTGACATAACCGCCTTTCTATAGTAAGAAGGTATCCAACCTAAAGAAGGAGTATTGTTATTATTATGGTTATTTTACCGGCAGCAGAAAGGTTAAATCGCGCGTTAGAGAGCGCGGATAAATATCGAGAGAAATTTAATGCCGTTTATTTTGATATGTTTAATATGTCAGTAGGGAATGAGCCAATTCGAGCAAAAATGGTCAAAGATGGTATGCGCTGCGGCTTTAGACTGAGTGCACTTTTTGCGATTCCTAGTGCGATAGCTGGAGGATTAGGTGGTCCGGCAGGCTTGTTGGCAGGTCCCTTTGCTATGATGACAACGCTTACTTTAGGAGCAGGCTTAGAGTCTTTTATGGAATCTTTTAATTCCGAAGCAAGACAAAAAGCAAGAATATTTTATGCAGTAAGAGATCACAGAGAAAGTCTGACTAAATCTGAAAGAGAAAATGTAGATTCTAACGTACATGATCGGACGAAGCAATTAATAGAACACGCTGAGAGCATAGCTAATAAACCGTCATCTCTAGTTTTTTAACCTTCAATATCTACTTGAGCGCCAGGGTCGGTAGGACCCTCTTGTGCAGGACCTGCTTTAGCAAGACCAACTTTGGCGGCACGCAACAAGCGATCATTTAAAACATAACCAGCTTCAATAACTTGAATAATTGTGCCGGGGGCTTTACCCGGTGTTGGTGTTTCAAACATCACTTCATGGAAGTTTGCATCGAAAGGCTCATCAAGCGGTTCAATTTTTTTGATACCATGACGTTCAAAGGTGGCAAGTAGCTCAGTTTCCATTGCGTTTAAGCCTTCAGTAACAGAAGCGGGCGTGCTGTCGGGCATGCTTTCAAGAGCGCGTTTGAAATTGTCACCAAAATCCAGTAAATCACGTGCGAAATTTGCCACGGCATATTTACCAGTATCTTCACGGTCTTTTTGAGCGCGTTTTCGTGTGTTTTCAGCATCAGCCAGCGCACGCATGGTGCGATCACGCGCTTCTAATAAATCTTGTTGAAGGGAGGCTATTATATCTTCTGGGCTTATTTCCAGATCAGGCTCACCATTCATCCCATCAAGATTAACAACATTTTCTTCTTCGTTGTTATCATCAAGGTTTTCATTGTCTTCTTCAGTATTCATATCGTTCATTCTTGCTTTTTACAAAGTTACGTTTGGACGTGCAAGGAAAACTTTTAGCGGTACTGGTAACCCAACCCGTCCATTTGGCCCATCATAGGGGCGTTTTACATGAATGGTTCCAAATTCTGTGTAACCTTCGGTTCCAATCTGTTCTAAAGTTTTACCGCTTGGGTCAGTAAAATAAAAGACATGGTTTTCACCGGATGTATCTAAACCATTGCGTTCAAAGACAGGGTCAAGGGCACTTTTGTAAGCAAGGTTACGAACCGCTTGCGCCACATCTTCACCATTTTTTGCCATCGGCACTTGTAATGTAATTAAACTCTTATCAGCAAAATTATATTCAAGATAATTTTGATCTGGCCCCTTTAAATCTTGGGCTTTAAAGGCAATCATGCTTTGAGGGACTAAACGGATAGAATCTTCTGTAAGAATAACATCGTAAGAATCGCGGGAAGTGCCATTACTGAACCGAATTTGTCGAATATTTTTCTTTCTTAAGTCATCGGCATTAAAAATAATGAGGCCAGAAATAATTTTGCTTTTTGTATTGCAATCAAATTCTGGGTTTTGTGTTTCTTTAAGAGTGCGACGAAAATGATTAACATTAATATCCATGTAATGATGTTCAATATATTTTGCTTCATACTCCAATGAGCTGTACTCATGACATCCTGTAAAGCTATTGGCTTTTGTCATGAGAAGGCCGAATTGGGTGGGTTCTAAATAATCAGGATGAACAATAGAAACATTGACAATGCCAGCAGGCATTTTATTTGCTCTTGATAAAGATTGGCTTTTTAAATAACGGCTGACATCTGCCGCTTTATTCTCCCAATTGATTCCTTTGGGAATATAGGTTTGCTCTTCTACTCCTTGAATTGATTGCTCAGTATAACCTGTAGCCTGATTATCCCAATTGGTTCCTTTGGGAATATAAGTTTGTGTTTCCTGCGCCTGAGCTGGCAGAGCAATATAAAAGGAGAGAATAAGAAGAATGAGTTTTTTCATGGTCAATTAACCTTTGTGAATATCATTATTTATAATAACGGTTATCGTAGGACAGGGCAAATGCTTAAGAGTACGGCCTAGCCTTAATAAGGGCATAATTGACAAATATGGCTGGAGCCGTAATGTAGGCAACAGAAATTAACCAATTTAAAAGAGAATCATTATGACCCGACCATCAGGCCGCACCCCTTTAGATCTTAGAGCTGTAGAGCTTATCCCTAATTATTCTAAGCATGCGGAAGGAAGCTGTATGGCAGTCTTTGGCGACACGCATGTCTTATGTACAGCCAGTGTTGAGGAAAAGGTTCCTGGATGGATGCGTGGTCTTGGTAAAGGTTGGGTGACGGCAGAATATGGCATGTTACCACGTTCTACTGATTCACGTATGGATCGCGAAGCGGCACGTGGTAAGCAATCTGGCAGAACGCAAGAAATTCAACGCCTGATTGGACGCGCTTTGCGGGCGGTCGTGGATATGAAGGGACTTGGTGAACGTCAGGTTAAAATTGATTGTGATGTGATTCAAGCGGATGGGGGAACAAGAACGGCGTCGGTGACGGGAGCTTATGTTGCTTTGCATATGGCATTACAACATTTAGTCGATTTAAAATTGTTGGATAAATTACCTTTGACCGATACGGTTTCAGCAATTTCATGTGGTATATATAAAGGCACACCCGTTTTAGATTTAGATTATGCCGAAGATTCCGATGCGGAAACGGATGCAAATTTTGTTATTACAGGTAGAGGTGGTATCGTTGAAATTCAAGGTACGGCGGAACAAACGCCATTTAGTGAAGAAGAATTTCAAGAGTTGTTAAATTTAGCAAAATCAGGGTGTGGACAGTTGGTTGAAGCACAAAAAAAGACCATCGGTATTTAATGTCAATAGGAACACTTTTAATAGCGACGCACAACCAAGGTAAAATGATTGAATTTACCGATATGTTAAGCGGTTTAGATATCTCTCTTAAATCAGCGACAGATTTTGACTTGCCTGAACCTACCGAGACGGAAGATACATTTGTTGGTAACGCTTTGTTAAAAGCGCATGTGGCGTGCAAGGCAACAGGATTGCCTGCTTTGGCAGATGATAGCGGTCTATCAGTTGATGCATTGGATGGGGCGCCAGGTGTTTATTCTGCCCGGTGGGGAGAGACGGCGACAGGACGAGATTTTAATATTGCAATGGAGCGCGTCAATAAAGAGATAGGCGGGATTGATGGAACGCAAACGGCACATTTTACAGCAGTTTTAGCATTGGTTTATCCAGATGGGCATGAGGAAATTTTTGACGGCAAGTTAAGTGGAAATTTATGCTGGCCGATGCGTGGGGATAGGGGGCATGGCTATGATCCTATTTTTGTACCTGTGGGTTTTAAGACAAGCTGCGCCGAAATGTTGATGGAGACAAAAAATAAAATTAGCCATCGCGCGATTGCGATTGAAAAATTTAAAAACTACCTCATTAAAAATGCCTGATTTGTTTGGTGTTTATATCCATTGGCCATTTTGTAAGGCCAAGTGTCCGTATTGTGATTTTAATTCCCATGTTAGCGATTCAATTGACCATGAAAAATGGGTTCAAAGTTATTTGCGTGAGATAGACCATGTAGCGAGCATGACAAAAGGACGTGCGGTCACCTCAATTTTTTTTGGTGGCGGCACGCCATCATTGATGAAACCTGATACGGTTGAAAAAATTCTAAATCATATTGCAAAAGTTTGGCATGTTAAAGAAGGTATAGAAATCACGCTGGAAGCTAACCCAACGTCTATTGAGGCGCAAAAATTTCAAGATTTTAAAGTGGCGGGAATTAATCGTGTTTCTGTTGGTGTGCAATCTTTAAGGGATGATCAGTTAAAGTTTTTAGGGCGTGAGCATTCAGCGATTGAGGCAGTTGGGGCTATTAAAACTGCCGCCAAAATTTTTGATCGCTATAGTTTTGATTTAATTTATGCGCGTCCTGAACAACAGATTGATGATTGGAAGGCAGAATTAAAAGAAGCTATTCAATATGCCCAAGGTCATTTATCTCTTTATCAATTAACGATTGAACAAGGCACACCGTTTTATACGCAAGCGGCGAGAGGGGAGTTTCGTATTCCTGAACAAGATCAAGCGGGTGAATTTTATGAAGTGACACAAGATGTTTTGGGGCAGGCTGGATTGCCTGCCTATGAAATTTCAAACCACGCAGCAAAAGGGCAAGAGTCCACACATAATATGACTTACTGGCGTTATGGGGATTATGCAGGAATAGGCCCCGGAGCGCATGGAAGGTTGACATTTAAAAGCCCTCATGCGCGCAAGCGCGAGGAGGCTGCTTCATCACCAGCAAGTTCTTATAAATATGCCACACGGACGCATCGTGCGCCTGATATTTGGCTTGATAAGGTATCTAAAGAGGGACATGGATATCATCCGTTTGAAGAAGTTGGGGCGCAAGAGCGATTAACTGAAATGATGATGATGGGGTTGCGACTTCGTGATGGTGTAGCATTAAAAAATATTGAAGATGAAACTGGTCAAGATTGGCGCATGGTTTTAGCGCAAGACAAAATACAACATTTGGTTGATGAAAATTTATTAGCCTTAAGTAAAACACACATCATGCCAACGCAAAATGGAATGCAACGTTTGAATGGTTTGCTGTCTTATTTATTGTAGGGTTTATTGCGCTGGTGCATCACCGCCCATAAGAGCGCTCACATCTTTATCATTAACGGTGACATTGCCAGCTTCGTTTAATCTTATACGAGCAACATTTTTATCGCCTTTTTCATCACTTATCATTCTAAACATAGTTAATTGTTGGGCGTATTTAGCTCCTTTTTCGGTGCCTTGTAATTCTTTCATGACGGCGTCTATACCTTTTGTTTCAATATTTAGAAATCCTGTGCCGCCAATTTTTGAAGACGCTTCAGCTTTCAGTTCCCCATTAATATCAACATCATAGAGGGGGTTTCCAAAACTGGTGTTCTTTAGCAATAAAACTGTTCCTGCTTCTTTTAATTTTTGTGGTAGAAAGTTTATTGCTTTTGTTGCGGCAACTTGCTTTGCAGAGCTATCTTTGTTTGAACCAATGGCTTCTTCTGCAAACTGCACAACCTCAAGGAGAGGAAAATTTTCAAGAGAAAGAGATGTTTTAAATTGTCTTGGTATTAAGGCAAGGTCTTCTGCTTGATCTTTAAATTGGAGTCCACTATAGCCAATATTAAAACTTTGGTTAATGTTGTTGTCCTTGGGGGTGGCAGAACTATAACCAAATTGAATAAGGTCTATCGCTTTTAGATTATTACTTTCTGTTTGGCTGTTTATCTCCAGATTTTTAAGGTTGAATTGAGCTGAAAAATCTCCCATTGATCCGAGGATGTTAAAAAGATGACCGCCTATATCTTTTTTCTCTTCGGTTTTGCTCATTTTTTGAATTTTTTCTTTGGCCTTCTTTATTTCATGGTGGGCATAGTCATCAATATCGATGACAGCACTGATTTCTTTTAAAGCAAATGCTTGCTCTGCATTAGGTTTTACAGCAGAAAAATTGGATAAGATAAAATTCGTAGGTCCGCTCCATAAGCCTTCTTTTTTCTCTTCTAAATCACTGTTAAGAGAGACTTTATCAATATTAAAAAATCCCCCTTTTTCTATATTTGTGAATTTTATATCATTATAGTGAGCTTTAAGTTTTGAAAATCCTTCTAATTTTTTAGACCAAAGCCCACCCATGTTTTGTTCGCCGATATCAATGCGCCGAATTGTTGTATCGTTTTCATCAACGATAAGAATGGGCGTAGGGATGGCCATTGATATTTTCCAATCGTTAGGATTATCCGTGGGAATAGCATTCATGGCTATCAAACCAATTTTAATATTTTCCCCTGCAGCTGTTTGATAAGTTGTGGCGGGAAGGGTCGCTGCATAATAACCATTACCCTGTTCAATTGTAATTTCCCCTTCAGGTTTCAAATCTCCACCAGAATTCTGAATGGATTTTTTATAATTTTCTATGTGTGTTGACAGCATTGTTTTAAGATCTTTTGCCCCAGCATCATTAATTTCCACAGCATAAGTGGGAAAAACGCTTATTAAGAGAGTTAGGCAAGAAATGGTAAAAATTTGGACGAATTTGAATGTCATGAATGTGAACTTACTGCTATTTGTTAAGATTGCCATATCCTAGCAATTTTATTGGTCTATCAAAAGCCTGTTTTTTGTTTATTTTCCTTTATCAATCCGCCAAGTTCGGGTAAGTAAATGATATGATTTTAAATTCTCTGGATAAACAGCTTGTTCTAGCCGAAAATGGGCAAATTACGTGGCAAAAAGACCTTACCAATCCGGTGCCTGGTGAAGTTGTCGCTGAAATTAAAAAAGGCGATGCCGTTTTAAGTCCAACCTGTTCTTTGGTGGATAGCCCTGTCCTTGAGAGTGAAGACAAAGAAGCGGTGCTTAAATTCATTTCTGAATGGTTGGGGCGATATGTTGCCGTTGCATTAGAGCCTCTATTTAAACTAAAAGAAGACGATATTCCTGAAGGTGCGCCACGCGACATTGCAACAAAAATATATGAAGCGCTGGGGGTTATTCCACGTGAACAATTACAAAGTTTAATTGCACAAATGGATGAAGACAAACGAAATGCATTGCGAACAAAAAAAATTCGTTTTGGACCGTTGTTGGTTTATCTGCCTGAGTTAAATAAGCCTGCAGCAGTAAGATTGCGTGGATTGTTGTTGAGCCTTTGGCAGGATAAAGATTTGCCAGCCGAAGTGCCAGCCGATGGCATCGTTTCTTTTTCTGTTGAGGGTAAAGAGCTTGATAATGAATATTATCAATCGGTTGGTTATCCAATTTATGGCCCTCGCTCAATTCGTGTTGATATGTTGGATCGTGTTATTTGCGCCGTCTATGACACAGCAAAAGATGGAAAGTTTATGGCACAACATCAAATGGCAGAGTGGTTGGGGAGTAATATTGTTGATTTATATGCCGTGTTGGAAGCGATGGGGCATAAAAAAATTCATGACCCTGCAGATGAAGTTGCAGTTGAGGTTGAAGAAGTTAAAGCGGATGACGTTAAGGTTGAAGAAGCCGTTCCTGAAAATCCTAAACCTGTCGTAGAGGGTGCTGTTACGGAAGAAGTGAAAGCTGAAGAAGCCAAACCGCAAGAAAAGCCCGCACTCGCAACATTTGCTTTGAAAAAAGGTAAGGCCATTGGTGGGGCGCAAGCAAGTGGTGATAGCAGCAGAAAAGAATCTAAAAATAAGAAATTTTCTAATATGGATTTTAAATCCGATAAGAAGAAATTCAAACCAGACCATAAAAAATCTGGAAAGAAGCCGCCACCACGTCAACATGTCTATACGGCCGAAGCGGAAAGTAAGCCTGAAGACTCTCCATTTGCAATCTTACAGCAGTTAAAAACTGGTAAAAAAGATTAATAAGTAGAATATATAATGCGTTTTAAAATCCTTCTTATCATTGTAATGGCAGTTCTGCCGTTTTCTGCAAAAGCGCAGGAAACAGGGGCTCTTATTTCTGGAGCCTATTTATTAGAGCTTTGTAAGCGCGATAGTGATGGAAGAGAGCTGGTTAAAGGCGCCCATATTGCGTGCCAATCATATATTGCAGGCTTGGTTGACTATCATAATTTGTTAAGTTCATTAGGAACATCGCCCAACATAGATTTGTGTGTGCCTGCTAATGTTAAATTAAATGATTTGCAGGATATCGTTTGGAAATACTTGGAAGCTAATTCTTATCATGATCAATTTATTGCCGCTCCTGCGGTAAGTCTGGCGTTGTTCGAAGTATTTCCTTGTAAGGGTGCGGTCAGAAATTAACTTTTAATAGTTCTTTATTTAATGCTCTCGGTTGATTGTGAAAGATATAAGATCAATTAATGTTTGCTTTAGATTGCTGTCGGGCAAAGGCGTTAAGTTTTGAATAGCTTTATTGCCATAGCTATGGGCAAGTTTCATACTCTGAGCAAGAGTGCCATGTTTTGAAAGCAGGCTTTGTGCTGTTTCTAAATCACCGTCTTTTTGGTTTTTATCGCCAAGGGTGCGTTGCCAAAACTGTTTTTCTTCTTCATTAGATTTTTGAAGAGCCAGAATAACGGGTGCAGTCATTTTGCCTTCTTGGAAGTCATCACCAACATTTTTACCAAGCTTGGCACGATCAGCTTTATAATCCAGAACATCGTCAATAATTTGGAAGGCCATACCAAGGTTGTGGCCGTAATCACGCAAGGATTGAACAGTATCTTTATCTTGATCGCCAATGATAGGGCCAACTTCGCAAGCCGCAGCAAAGAGGGAAGCTGTTTTTCCTTCTATTACAGAAAAATAATCTTCTATTGTTGTTTCTAAATTATTTTGCGCTGACAGTTGCATGACTTCGCCTTCGGCAATGATAGCAGAAGCATTAGAAAGAATACGAAGGACGTCGAGTGAACCATCGGCGACCATGAGTTGAAACGCGCGGGAGAATAAAAAATCTCCGACCAAGACACTGGCTTCGTTACCAAATACAATATTGGCTGATTCTTTTCCACGACGTTGGTCACTGTCATCAACAACATCATCATGAAGAAGGGTAGCAGTGTGAATAAACTCAACGGCCGTTGCTAAACGATGGGCGCGTACCATGTCACCATTAAATAAAGCTGTACAAGAAAGAGTAAGGAGCGGTCGGATACGTTTTCCCCCTGCGGCAATTAAATAACTGGCCAATTGAGGGATAAGTGGCACATCAGATTGCATGTGTTGAATGATCATAGCGTTGACAGCCGTCATGTCGTCATGCATCTGCTCTTGTAAAATATCAAGAGGATTTGAGCTTGGTTTGTCATGCGCGCAAGCGCGAGGACTATTATTTTCATTTTTATGCTGTAATGCGACCATAACAATGGTTTAATAGGGATATGGAAGCACTTCAAGAAATTTATGTGTTAAATAAGCGCCTTAAATTGGCGCATAGCGAAAAAGGCTTTAAAACGTCGATAGATTCGGTGCTTTTGGCGGCCAGTTGCCTTGCCAAGGCAGGGGATCATATTTTGGATATGGGCTGTGGCGTGGGGGGTGCAGGGTTTTGTGTTTTAAGCCGTGTTGAGGGCGCGCGTCTGACAGGAGTAGAAATTCAGGCCGACCATGTTGCTTTAGCAACACGAAATGCCATCGCTAATATGATGCAAAGTAGAGCAGAATTTATAGTTTCGGATATTCGGGATTATCGTCAAGAGAAGGCATTTGATCATATTATTTGTAATCCACCTTATTTAGAGGCGGGCGCACATTTAAGGTCGCCCCATGCCGAAAAAGCCACAGCCATGGGACATGAAAATGAAGATTTAACGGTTAAAGATTGGGTTGATGCCGCACATTTTTGTTTAAAATCGAATGGTAGTTTGAGTATGATTCACCGTGCCGATAAAATTGATAAAATTATTATGGCGTTGGGCAAACGCTTTGGTGCTGTAGAGATTTTCCCGCTTTGGCCTAAAGCAGGAGAGGATGCTAAGCGGGTTATATTGCGATGTATTAAGGATAGAAAAAGCCCTGCGACATTGCATGCTGGCTTTGTACTTCATAACGAGGATGGAAGTTACACAGCGCAAACTGAGAATATATTGCGTGAAATGGGAACGATATGAGTGTCGATATTAGGCAAGCGGTTGAGGCTGATATTCCCGCGCTTTATGTTCTTTACGATTTAATCGGTAAAAAAGATGCAGGATATTTCGAAACATGTTTTGAAAAAGAATGCTTGATATTGATGGCATCAAAAAACAAGAAAGATGTTGGTTTTGGTGTCTTAAATTTTGAACCAAAATATAATTTGTATCAAAAATTAGACATACCAGAAATTCAGGATCTAAATGTTATCCCAGATGCGCGGCAGCAGGGCATTGCCACGATGTTGATGGAGGCATTTGAAAATATTGCCCGTGATCAAGGTGCAAAAAGTATGGGGATTTCTGTCGGCCTCACCAAGGGTTACGGCCCTGCACAGCGACTTTATTGTAAGTTGGGCTATATGCCCGACGGTTATGGAGTGACTTGTGACCGCGAAGGGGTTACGGCTGGGCAGGCTTATCCTGTGGATGACGATCTGGCGTTGATGTTGGTGAAGGGTTTATAATTTTTTCTTCTGGATTTTTGACCAAAAATGGCTAAATTTAAAGGTAATCAGGATTCACAAGTGTAAAAGGGCCTTATCATGACCAAATGGGTATATCACTTCGGTAAAACCACCGACGGTAAAGCGGACATGAGGAATTTATTAGGGGGCAAAGGCGCAAATTTAGCCGAGATGTCCTCGCTGGGACTTCCTGTACCACCTGGATTTACAATTACGACCGAGGTTTGTACTGCTTTTTACGAAAATGACAGTCAGTATCCTGAAGAATTAAAAGCACAAGTTGTCGATGCCATTGGTAAAATAGAATCCCAAATGGGGATGAAATTTGGCGATGCAACAAATCCACTTCTTGTTTCTGTTCGATCTGGTGCACGTGTGTCGATGCCCGGTATGATGGATACGGTTTTAAATCTTGGGCTCAATGATAAAACGATTGAAGGTTTGGTCAAAAAATCTGGTGATGAGCGTTTTGCATGGGATTCATATCGCCGTTTTATTCAAATGTATGGTGATGTTGTGATGGGGTTAGATCATCATGATTTTGAAGATATCATGGAACAACATAAAAAAGATGTAAATGTAACGGAAGATACAGACATTACCGCCGAAGGGTGGAAGCAGGTTGTTGTACGATATAAAGAAATGGTAGAGAAAAATTTAGGACAACCATTCCCAGAAGACCCACAGGAACAATTATGGGGCGCAATTGGCGCAGTGTTTAGTTCTTGGATGGTACCGCGTGCGATTACGTATCGTAAAATTAATGATATCCCTGAAGGTTGGGGAACGGCAGTTAACGTTCAATCGATGGTGTTTGGTAATATGGGCGACGATTGTGCAACAGGTGTTGCCTTCACACGTGACCCATCAACAGGTGAGAATTTCTTCTATGGTGAGTATCTGGTGAATGCTCAAGGTGAAGATGTGGTTGCGGGTATCCGTACACCACAAAGTTTAACAACTAAGGGAAAAGAAAAAGAAGGGTCAGAACTTCCTGCTATGGAGGAAGTGATGCCAGAAGTTTTCAAACAATTGGATGACGTGCGCCATAAATTGGAAACGCATTATAAAGATATGCAGGATATTGAATTTACGGTGCAGCAAGAAAAGCTCTATATGTTGCAAACACGGTCAGGAAAACGTACCGCAGCGGCGGCATTAAAAATAGCCGTTGATATGGTTGAAGAAAAGCTGATTACACAAGAAGAAGCGTTGCTTCGTCTTGACCCTTCTGCGCTAGACCAACTTTTACATCCGACTCTTGATCCCAAGGCCTCTAAAAATATTATTGCAAAAGGTTTGCCGGCTTCTCCTGGAGCGGCATCGGGTATTGTTGTGTTTACAGCTGATGATGCAGAAACACGTGCCAATGCAGGGGAGGAAGTGATGTTATGCCGTGTAGAAACATCACCTGAAGATATTCATGGCATGCACGCAGCAGCAGGGATTTTGACAACACGTGGTGGAATGACATCGCATGCGGCAGTTGTCGCGCGTGGCATGGGGCGTGCTTGCGTTGCGGGTGCAGGACAAATTTCTATTGATTATTCCTCAAAGACATTAAGTGTTGGCGACAATGTTGTTAAAGAAGGCGATATTTTAACCATTGATGGTTCAACTGGCGAAGTGATGTTGGGGCAGGTGGCGACGATTAAGCCAGAACTATCTGGTGATTTTGGCATCATCATGGAGTGGGCCGATAAAGCGCGCCGCATGAAAATTCGAACGAATGCGGAAACGCCTTTGGATGCACAAACAGCCCTTGATTTTGGTGCCGAAGGGATTGGTCTTTGTCGGACAGAACATATGTTTTTTGAGCCAAGCCGTATCCAACATGTGCGTGAGATGATTTTTGCGACAGATAAAGCAGGGCGTGAAGAAGCATTGGCAAAGCTATTGCCCGAGCAACGCAAAGATTTTACCGAGTTGTTTCAAATTATGGATGGTTTACCAATTACAATTCGTCTTCTTGATCCACCATTACATGAATTTTTACCACAAACGTTAGAAGATATTTCAAACTTTACAAATGCTGCGGGTCTTGACCCAAGTTTTGTAACACGTCGTCAGGCAGAGCTGCATGAAAGTAACCCTATGCTCGGTCATCGTGGTTGTCGTTTGGCGATTACCTATCCTGAAATTTGTGCGATGCAGGCGCGGGCGATATTTGAAGCTGCCGTTGAAACAAATGCAGTGCCAGAAGTAATGATTCCCCTTATTATTGGGAAAGAAGAGCTGAAGATTCTGAAAGATATTGTGGTTGAGCAGGCCGAAGCTGTATTTGCCGAAAAAGGTAAAACGGTTGAATATCTTGTTGGTACAATGATTGAAATGCCACGTGCGGCATTGATGGCCGATGATATTGCAAATGAGGCTGAGTTCTTTAGTTTCGGTACAAATGATTTAACCCAAACTTGTATGGGGATGAGCCGTGATGATGCGGGTAAATTTTTACCAGAATATGTGGACCAACATATTTTAGAAAAAGACCCATTCCAAACTTTAGACAAAGACGGTGTTGGGCAGTTGGTTTCTATCGCCTGTGAACGGGGTCGTAAAACGCGTGATGATCTTAAGCTTGGTGTTTGTGGTGAACATGGTGGTGATCCATCATCCATCGCTTTCTTTGAATCCGTGAAGCTCGACTACGTATCTTGCTCACCATACCGTGTACCGATTGCACGCTTGGCCGCCGCACAAGAGGCCATCAAACAGAGTAAAGAAAATTCAAAAATTAAAATTGTGGCTTAGATTCTCTTTACTTTTATTTTTTGTTTAATTTTGGGCCTAGTTTTAATTTTGGGCCTGGCATTTGATGGCAGCCTCGGTCTTTCTTCAGTAATGATCTACCTATACCATCTGCCTCTTCAGTACCACATTTATAAAAAGTAGTAGGTTTCGATTTATCGTCATGAAGGCATGCTACAGAAGATATAATGAGTGATCCCGAATTGGCGGCAGCATATGCTAACCCCAAACATTGATCGTCATTGGCTACTTTTTTGCTGTTTGTATGAATCACGTCACCACTCTGTACTGTTAGAAAAGCAGAATTTCCGAAGGCTTGTGTTGTACTAGCAAACACAAAGATTAACGCTGGTATAACTTTTTTAAAACTCATTTTACTCTCCATATAATTATGATTTGGTCATTAATTACATAATATTTTTCATAAGTCAAGGATTTTCTAAGAAACCAAGGTTTTTATAGGTTTGTCATCGCCGATAGGGCGATAAAGAACAGCCATGCCTGCGGCTTTGCCAGCTTCAACGCCGAGAGGATCGTCTTCTATAACAAGACAGCTTTCGGGTTTAATTGTTTCATCTGTTTCTATTTGCATTCTGAATAGAGCGGAAAAGTAAGGTTCGGGGTCTGGTTTGCGCCCTTCATAATCTTCTTTGCATAGAATGAATTTAAAATGGCGGGCTAAATCCTTGGCATTTAAGGCAGCCGTCACAGATTTTTTGCGTCCATTTGAAACGACGGCTTGTTTTATATCATTATCATTAAAATATTTAATGGCCTCCAAAACGCCATCACGAATTTTTATTTCATCAATATGGTCAAAATACCAAGCGTCAATTTTTTGTAAATAATCTTCTTGGGAGAGCTCTAAGCCGAGTTCTTTTGATATCCATGCCCAATTTTGAACGCCGTTATTCTCATATATTTTTTTACGGTATTTTTTGTCTAACGTAATGCCAAGTTCTTTTAAAACTTCCGCATGTTTACGCCAATGGTGTTCAGCTGTTTCAACGAGGGTATTGTCGCTATCCCAAAATACGTAATGGATGATCATTCCCATTTTTTAATTCCTTTATTGCCTCATCCTTTATGATTGCGAGACCAATGTCTCCGCAAGATGAGCGCATATTACCGATTATTTTACCATTAATTTCAATATCTGAAAATGGCGCAAGTGGCACACCGTTAAATTTAACAGTTTGGATGTGTTTTTTACCAAGGTTGCGGTAGTGCATGCGGGCGGTTAGTTCTTGTCCTATATAGCACCCCTTATCCCAATCAACACCGTTAAATTTATCAATATTACATTCAAGAAGTGTAGAGCGTTCGACCGCCATATCGCGTGACCCATCAGGAATGCCAAGCGTAATGCGTTCTTTGTCCCATTCGACAAATCCTTCTTCCAAAATATCATCTGGTTTTTCAAAACTGCGTGTTCCCATTTTAAAGTGGCGCGGATCAGGTAAGCCGATTTGAGTATTAAAGAGACCATAAACAGCATTATTTTTTTCTAATGAGATTTTAACATCAGTACGAAGGCGATATTTATTGAGGTGATCATATAGATCTTGAGCACGATCATTGCCTTCGCAATCTAGTAAGATAAAGCCATCACCATGATGGATAAAGAAATCATAGAGGAATTTTCCTTGTGGCGTGAGTATGCAAGCATAAAGGATATGATTTTCTTTTAACTTTCTTACATCATTAGACACAAGACCTTGTAAGAACTCTATACGGTCTTCGCCTTCAATATGAATAAGGCTGCGGTTGGGTATGCTTATATAATAAGGGGCAAAAAATGGCTTTGACATGTCTTAGTCTTAGCTTTCTAATAGAGTTTATGAAAGTACTTTTTATCACATCAACACGGTTGGGTGATGCTGTTTTATCAACAGGGTTGCTGAATCATATTGTAACACAATATCCAGACGCGCAAGTAACGGTGGCTTGCGGCCCTTTGCCACAAACTATATTTGAGGGTTTTCCAGGCGTTGTTCAGATTATTGCTCTGAAAAAGCAAAAACGTCATGGTCATTGGATAGAGCTTTGGAAACAGGTTACGGGCACCAAATGGGATATGGTCGTTGACCTGCGTAACAGTGCGGTATCACGTCTTTTGCGAAGCAAGAAACGTTATAATTTTGGCAGTCATATAGATAAGAGTAAGCATAAGGTGGAGCAGGCCGCAGAAATCATGGAGCTCGATACTGTTCCTGCGCCTCAATTATATTTTACGCAAGAACAGAAAAAATTCGCCCGTGAATTAATTCCTGACGGTACGCCAGTGATCGGTGTTGGGCCATCGGCTAATTGGATTGGTAAAACATGGGAACCTGAAAAATTTATTGAAGTGATGCAGTGGTTAACGGGTGATGGAGGAATGTTCCCTCATGCACGTGTCGCTGTCTTCGCAGCACCAGGGGAAGAGGCGCAAGCTCAACCTGTTTTAATGAGCATAGCAGAAGATAAGCGTATTGATGGTATTGCCAAGGGTAACCCAGGGGAAGTTGCGGCGGCTCTTAGTTTATGTGATTTTTATATTGGGAATGATTCAGGTCTTATGCATGCGGCGGCAGCCAGTCATGTGCCAACGGTGGGTGTCTTTGGCCCCAGCTATCCAAATCTTTATGCTCCTTGGGGAGACCATACGGCTTACGCCAGAACGCCTGAAACTTTTGACCAACTCATTGATTTTGAAGGATATGCGCCAGAAATACTAGATCGTACGCTCATGACAAGCCTGAGTGTTGAGGCAGTTAAGGAAACAATAAAAACTTTTTTAAATAAGTAATAACTTATTCATTCACGTCTTTATAAGGCGGCGGATTTTGCGCTTTGGTATCTAAAGTCGTGACATTTTCACGATCACCGTAGGATTTTTTCTTTTTCTTACCATAGCGGTCTAAATAATCTTTACGCGCTAAATCTGCTTGTGAATAAGGAAGATGTTCTAAACGTTCCCATCCTTTGGCATTCATGCAGGTTTCAAAATCGTGATACTCAAGATGTTCACTGTGTAAAAACCCATCACGCTGTGGGGTGTCCCATTGATCAAGTTCTTGTTGGGAAGCGGTGCGTTGTTCGATTTCATTACCGCTGTTGTAATTTGCAGGAACGGCGCGACGTATTTCGCCTAATTTTTCTAGCTCGCTTATTTCATTCACGCAGGTTGCGATATCCATATGTAGCATTTGTTGTGCTTTTGGGCCTTGCAAATAAAGAGCGGAGCTGGCGGAGTTACGTTGCCAATATTTTGCATCCTCAATTTTAGGTCCAGTGCTACTACAGGCATGAAGTCCTAAAATAGAAAGACAAGATAAAGAAAGAAGTATTTTATTAGAGGTCATGAGAATGCGCTTTTTGTTCGAATCAAAATTACAAATAATAGAATATCAGTATCTTTTAGGCCGCTCAAGCGTGGTTATGGATTTGATGCCTTATCCATCCACCATGTTTCAATCACCATGCCATAAAGCGGGTTAAATGTAGGGTGTTTCAAGTGTTTCCAATAAGCCACAAAATCAACTGGGTTATGGTATAGCGGGATCATATAAGTCCCCTCCCATAGTCTTCTGTCCAATTGTTGGGTTTTAGCGGCTAGCTCTTGGCGGGATCTGGCGGTTGGGATAGATTTGGCCAAAGCATCGATTTTTGGGTCGCAAATACCCGCATAATTCCACCGTGAGGGTTCTTTGGCGGCGGCACAGCTCCAGTATAAATTTTGTTCTGTTCCTGGCGATAAAGTGGAAAACCAATAATGAAGTATCATGTCGTAGTTATAATCATTAAGACGACCCCGAAAAGCGGCGCTGTCGAGAACACGAACATTTGCTTCAATCCCCATTTTTTTCAAACTACGGCTGAGTGAAAGCGCAATTTTTTCATCGTCAGGGTTGTCCAGCAATATTTCAAAACTCATAGACTTACCAGATTTTTTATAAGTACGCTTACCATTACGAATAGTCCAACCAGCCTCTTCAAGTAATTCATTACCCATGCGTAGTTTTTCACGCAGGTTTTTTGGTGCTTCAACAGGTGCTTTAGCAACTTCACGTGCTAAGTCAGTGTTGGGGTAAAAACTATCAATATGATTATATTGATCATAAAATAAATTTTTATTGACCCAGTCGAAATCAAAAAATAAATTAAGCGCTTGGCGTACACGGATATCGTCAAACGGAAAACGGCGGGTATTGAAAATAAACCCACGCACTTTGTCAGGGCGTCCATGTTTTAAATTTTCTTTGGCTATTTTTCCTTCTTTCAGGGCAGGAAAATCATAGGTGCTGTTCCAATTTCCAGCATCCCATTCGCGGCGTAAATCAAGGTCACCTTTCTTAAAGCTTTCAAAGGCTACGGTATCATCGCGGAAATATTCATAGACAACTTTATCAAAGTTATGGTGCCCTCTACTGACCAGTAAATTTTTACCCCAATAATCTTTGACGCGTTCATAAACAATACGTTTTCCAGGTTCGGCACTGAGAATTTTATAAGGACCAGAACCAAGAGGAAGTTTCAATGTTGTTTTGTCAAACGCTTTACCCGACCAATAGGCTTTGGATAGCACAGGCATCATCGCCATGATCATGACGGTTTCACGATCATAATCTCCATTGAAAGAAAATTTTATAGTTTTTTTATCAATGACTTTTGGCGTGGCAAGCTTATAAATTTGCCGCATGTTCGGCCGACCTTCAGCTTTTAATGTAGAGTAAGAAAATAAAACATCTTCGGTGGTGATAGCCGTTCCATCATGAAATTTTGCGGCGGGATTAAGATGGAATGTTATAGAGGAGCGATCTTCGGGAACTTCCACGCTTTGAGCAATTTGTGGATACATCGTAAAAGGTTCATCCCAAACACGTGCCATCAAGCGACCAAAAACCAAGCTCATTCCTTCAGGCGCACGACCTTTGATAGAGTAGGGGTTCAGCGTATCAAAGCTTCCTGTGGCGGCTTGTCTTAGGGTGCCGCCTTTGGGGGCGCGTGGGTTAGCGTAATCAAGGCTTGGACTTCGAGCGTTATACTTAGGTTCTCCAACCATCGCCAATCCAAATTTCTGGCCAAATTTTTGGCCTAATTTTTCTTCTGCAAAAGCAGGGGAAGAAAGAATAAGAAGAGCGATAGTTAAAAGTTTAAACATATCTTAAGCGGCTTTTTTCTGCATAAGTTCAGCTAGGCTGACGGAAGGGCGGGGCCCCATTTGTGTAATGACTTCAGCGGCAGCGATAGAGCCGAGGCGACCGCATTGTTCCATGTTCATGTGTTTAGTAAAGCCATAAAGAAAACCTGCGGCATAGGCATCACCTGCGCCTGTGGTATCAATAACCTTCACATTTTTTTCGGCTTCGATATCGGTGCGGTGTCCAGAATTAATAATAACAGAACCTTTTTCACTGCGTGTAGTCGCAGTGATAGCGCATTTGTCTTTGACAATTTCTAGGGCTTCTTCAAGATCATCTGTTTCATAAAGTGATTTTAACTCATCTTCATTTGCAAAAAGAATATCGACATGGTTTTGAACAAGGTCCTTAAAAGATTCACGATGGCGGTTGACGCAGAAGGGGTCTGATAAGGTAAGAGAGACTTGACGGCCTGCTTCATGGGCTTCGCGAGCGGCTTTGATAAAAGCTTCCATAGCCTTTGGCGGGTCAAACAAGTAACCTTCTAAATAAACGACTTGCGCTTTTGCAATGAATTCAGGGTCAATATCTTCTGGTGTTAATTCAACCGCAGCACCAAGGAAAGTATTCATTGTGCGTTCACCATCGGGTGTTACTAAAATCATGCAACGACCTGTTGAAGACCCGTTTGTTAAAGGTTCGGTTTTATAATCAACACCCATATGATGAAGGTCACCGGCAAATGTTGTGCCCAACGCATCATCGGCAATTTTTCCGATATAGGCGCCTTTTCCACCAAAGGAGGCGAAGCAAGCCATTGTATTTCCTGCTGAGCCGCCAGACATTTTGGTAGGGTCTTCCATGTCTCCATAAAGTGCAAGTGCCCGCGCTGAATCAACAAGGTTCATCGACCCTTTTTCCATGCCATCAGTTTCTTTTTGAGTGGCGATATACTCATCAGTTGTTTTTGCCAAAACATCAACAAGCGCATTGCCAATAGTGATGAGGCCATATTCAGGGTTAGACATAGTATTTACCTTACTTCCGTTTAGAGTGATTGATTTTTATGCCTTTAATCTCTATAAAATCCTTAGAAAAGGCAAGCTCCTATGGTTAAAAAGACACAAGATAAAACGCTTAAAGATAAGGCTATTGATGCCGCTTTGAGCCTTGCGGTTGATAAAAGCTGGGATGATGTGTCTTTTGAGGAAATTATAGAAAAAGCGGGCGTTGCTTTAGAAGATGCTCATGAATATTTCGATGATAAGGTTGATATTTTGGCGGCTTATAGTCGGAAAATTGATCGTGAGATGATGAAAAATATTTCAAATGTATCTGACATGTCTCATCGAGAAGCCATATTTGATATTTTGATGGAACGTTTTGATTTGGTGAATGAAAATCGTGCGGCGATTGTTTCAATTTTAAGTTCTTTTAAAGATGACCCTAAACAAGCCGTTTTAGGATTGCCGCATTTGGGGCGATCTATGACTCGCGTTTTGGAGGCTGCAAATATTTCAACGCAAGGAATTGCGGGTTGTGTTCGGGTCACTGGCTTAACAGGGATTTATCTTTATGTTTTAAAAACATGGAAAGATGATGACAGTCCCGATATGAGTAAAACGATGGCAACGCTGGACAAGGCGTTAGATAAGGCTGAGATGCTTTATAATTCACTGCCAATATCTTAAAAGGTATGAAGTTTTCTTTCAAAATTATGAATGATGCACGACATTTTCAGATTTTGATATTGTCGTCATTGTTACTATTCTTAGTTTTATGGAGTGATTTTGCCCCGTCTTTTGCAGCGGTTGTGTTGGTTGTGTTGTCGACGTTGTGTATGCAATTTTTATTTTTAAAAATTTTCAAAATTCCGTCTTTGGATTTCCGCTCTCCACTTATTACGAGTTTATCGCTCGCTTTATTGTTTAAAACAAATCTAATTTGGCTATATCCTTTGGCAGGTGTTGTTGCGATGAGTGGGAAATTCCTTATTCGGTACAATAACAAACATCTGTTTAACCCTGCGAATGCGGCCATAGTTTTAGGACTTATTTTGATGCCTGATCATGTCTGGATATCACCAGGTCAATGGGGGAACGCCATTTGGTTGGCATTTGCTCTGGTCTGTTTTGCGGTGTTGGTGCTCAATAAAGCGGGAAGGGTGGATATGGCATTATTTTTTCTAGGAAGCTGGGTATTCTTGCTTTTTGCCCGTGCATTATGGCTTGGAGACCCTTTATCTATCCCCATTCATAATTTGCAAAGCGGCGCTCTCCTTATTTTTGCCTTCTTTATGATATCAGATCCCATGACAACACCGAACCATCGATGGGGGCGTTTACTATTTGCTTTTGCGGTGGCGGTCATTGCGTATATTTTACAATATGTGTTTCAGGTGCGCGAAGCGATATTTTATGCGTTGTTTATGGTTTGTATAACAACGCCTATAATTGATTTAATTTTGAAAGATAAGATCTATCAATGGAGAAAAGTATGACGAAATTTTTATTTACCATTTTAATGTTGGTTACATTTATACCAAGCCACGCCAACGCATTTTGTGGCTTTTATGTTGCAAAAGCGGATGCTGGCTTATTTAACGAGGCATCAAAGGTTGTGATGAGTCGTGAAGGTGAGCGCACTGTCATGACTATGGTGAATGATTTTAAAGGAGATACAAAAGATTTTGCCATTGTTATTCCTGTACCGACAGTGATTAAAAAATCACAAGTGAATATTGGCGACATAAAAATTATTGATCATCTGGATGCGTATACGGCACCACGCTTAGTAGAATATTTTGATAGTGATCCATGCCAGCAAATCTATATGGAGATGGATATGGCGGCGGGTAATGCGCCAATGGCTATGAAGAGTAGGCGTGTAGAAGAGTCTGCTAGAGCATTGGGCGTTACTATAGAGGAAAGTTTTAGCGTTGGTGAGTATGACATTCTTATTTTATCCGCTAAGGAAAGTGATGGGCTGAATAAATGGTTAAACCAAGAAGGCTATAAGCTTCCTAAGGGCGCAGAAAAAGTTTTAAAAAGTTATATAAAGCAAGACATGAAATTCTTTGTTGCGAAAGTCAATCTCGATAAATTTGAAAGCTCTGGCTATACTTACTTACGTCCGCTTCAGGTTGCTTATGAATCGCCAAAGTTTATGTTGCCTGTGCGCTTGGGTACTTTAAATGCTAAAGGCCCTCAAGATTTACTTTTGTTTACGCTAACCAAAACAGGACGTGTTGAGCCAACAAATTATCGAACAACTAAAATTCCAACCGGAGATAATATTCCATTATTTGTCGCGGATGAATTCGGCGAGTTCTATAAAGCTATGTTTGATACGGCGGTCAAAAAAGAAAAAATGAAAACCGTTATGCTGGAATATGCATGGGATATGGCGTGGTGCGATCCTTGTGCCGCCGATCCCATTCCTGCAAAAGATTTGCGTAAGATGGGTGTGTGGTGGCTGAATCAAGAGCATGGGAAGCCTGGTCGTCCTGTGCCAATGAACCGTCGTATTATGCCGCCACAAGGCGGACCAGTGAATGCTTTTGTAACGCGGATGCATATTCGTTATACGGCAGATAGTTTCCCAGAGGATATTATGTTGCAAGTTACAGAAGACCGTGAAAACTTCCAAGGCCGCTACGTGATGCAACACCCATTTAAAGGCAAAGCGCAATGTGAAGCAGCAGGATCATATTATGATGGATTAAAGCCACGCTTTGATAAAGAAGCCAAAACTTTGGCGAATTTAACGGGGTGGGATGTTAATGATATTCGCCGCAAAATGGCAAAGAATGGTCAATCTTCTAATATCAAGGACGATATCAAGAACGAGCCTTGGTGGGAAAATATGTGGAACCAGTAATCGGTTATCCAGTTTTTAAATTAAGAACATTATGTTCTTGATAAAGGGCTGTTAAAACATCAACCATCTTATCTATATCTTTGGTGCTATGCGCTGCTGTTGCGGTAAGGCGCATACGTTCTGTCCCTTTTGGTACAGTCGGATAATTAATCGGTTGGACGTAAATATCATATTCTTGCAATAATATATTCGTGACAGCCTTGCAACAAGTAGCATCGCCAACTATCAATGAGACGATATGACTTTCACCTTTTAAGTAAGGTAAATTATTTTCTTCTAGCTTTTGTTTCAAATATTTGGCGTTACTTTGTGCACGGGCACGTTCAATTTCTGATGATTTTAAATATTCAACGCTTGCTAATGCGCCCGCTAAAATAGAAGGGGGTAGGGCGGTCGTAAAAATAAACCCAGAGGAAAAAGAACGCACGGCATCGATAATATTTTTTGGCCCTGTGATAAATCCACCCATAACGCCATAGGCTTTGGCAAGTGTTCCTTCAACAATGTCAACTTGGTCAAGTAAGCCACGTTGTTCTGCAATGCCGCCGCCACGTTTGCCGTATAAGCCTACGGCATGAACCTCATCCAGATAAGTGAGTGCTTTATGTTTTTGGGCTAAATCACAAATTTCTTGAATGGGCGCAATATCACCTTCCATGGAGTAAACTGATTCAAAGGCAATAATTTTAGGGCGTGAGGGATCTGCGTTTTGGAGTAATTCTTTTAAGTGTTCAATATCGTTATGGCGGTAAATATATTTTTCGCATTTTCCTGACTTGATACCATGAATCATGGAGGCATGATTATGTTCATCAGAAAAAATAATTGGGTCATGTAATAATTTAATAATGGTGCTTAAAGCGCCTTCGTTGGCAGCATAGCCTGAAGAAAAAACTAACCCAGCTTCTTTTTGATGTAGGTCGGCTAAAGAATTTTCTAAATCAATATGTAGTTTTTGTGTGCCTGAAATATTACGTGAACCACCAGCCCCCGCACCATGATTATCAACGGCATTTTTTATGGCATTAATAACAGTTTTATTTTGCCCCATGCCTAGATAATCATTGGAGCACCAGATTGTAACTTCTTTGGATGAGCCATCGGGAGCATGATAGACGGCCTTAGGAAATTTGCCGCATATGCGTTCTAAAGGGGCGAAAACACGGTAGCGCCCTTCTTTGTGTAAGTTTTGTAAATGATTGTCGAATATTTGGTTATAGTCCATATCAATTTAAACTTCGTATTATGCGTGTTTGTGATTATACTATGTAGCAACAAAAGCGGATAAATTAAATGATTATTGTTTTCGGTTCTATTAATATGGATATTAACATGGATGTAAAGCGTTTCCCTGAATCGGGTGAAACAGTTTTAACGCCATCATATAGTTCAACCCCTGGAGGAAAGGGTGCAAACCAAGCTTTGGCTGCGGCGCGTGCTGGAGCAAAAACAGCTATTGTTGGCTGTGTTGGTGATGATGGTCCAGGTTTGAGAATTCTGAGTAACCTGAAACGGAACGAAGTTATTACATCTGGTGTCGCAAAATCTACAGAGTATCCAACGGGGATGGCCATTGTTATAAAAGAAAAGTCTGGTGAGAATCGAATTATTGTGGCGTCTGGTGCCAATGTTGGGGTGAGTTCGGAGCAAGCTCCTGCTGAGATACTTCATTCAAAAAATCTTCTTTTGGTTCAAATGGAAGTGCCCCTCGAACAAAATGCCGTTGTAATGAAAACAGCGCATGACAATGGTGCAAAAGTTATTTTGAACTTAGCGCCTGCTTTAACCATTCCAAAAGAAATGCTCTCGCTGGTTGATTATTTGGTTGTTAATCAAATTGAAGCCAAGCAATTAGCAAAAAGCTTAGGAATAGATGCCAAAAAAGAAACCGTTAAATTGGCGGAGGCTATGGCCAAACAAGGTAAGCTAACTTGCATCGTAACGATGGGGGCTGAAGGAGTTATTGCAGTATCCGAAGATGGTAAAGGGTGGAAAATTCCTTCCATGGAATTAGAGAATATTGCGGATACAACAGGGGCGGGTGATTGTTTTTGTGGAACGTTTGCTGCTTGTTTGCATGAAGGTCGGTCTTTAGGAGTGGCTTTGAAAATGGCGACAGTTGCTTCTGGTCTGTCATGCCTTAATGAAGGAACGCAGGAAGCATATCCTTATTTGGCTGATATTGAAGAAGCCATGAAAAATGCCGCCGAAGCGACACCAATTTAATTATATTCTTTTTTTAAGTTACGCCTTAATGTTGACGTTTGTTCCTCGAATGGGAGAACCAGGGATACTGGCTGCAGCAGATTGTAATAAATCTGCAATTTTTTTATCAGATTCAGCTGTCTGCTTAATAGCATTTAATGCGAATTCATTGCGTGTTTGCGCAATTTGTGCCGCTATTCCTGAACTTGCTTCCATAGATCACCTTTATGTGTAAAACCTCTAATATAGTACCATAAAAAGTCTTAAATTATTATAAATATACAGGAATGAGGGCTGAAAAGCCTTTTCAGCCATTGGCAAATATAGCAAATCAGCGTAAATTGAAATTATAAACAAATATTAGGCGTTAACCAGATCAAATGGGAGGTCGACATGAATCAACAAATTCTAATGAATTTTTCTGCGGCACCAACGGAAGATGATATTTCCGTGATTGCGAATGAGCAGCTTGGTAATTTACCTGACGAATTGAATGAATTTTACGAAGATCTAACAATTAAAATAGAAGAGATTCCTGACGAGACAACCGAGAGTGATTTAGAGTTAGAGGATCCTTTTGATCTTTTAGCACTTTATAAGGCAGGAAAAGAATTGGCGCCCGGTGTTGAAAAAAAAGCAGCCAATGATGACGATGTTCTTGTTTTATATCGTCGTCCTATTTTAGATGCCTGGTGTGAGTCAGGTTTAGATTTAACGCAAATGATTCGCGAGGCAATGATTGAAGAAATCGGCAATCATTTTGATTTTTCCGAAGATGAAATTGAAGAGATGTCTGCCCGTCATTATCAGGGTATGTTGTAATTAATCTAACAACCCTTTTTCCATGAAGCTGGCCATACGTTTGGCAAAACCTGCACGGTCAGGAAGGGGAGAGCCTTGTATAATCAGAGCCTGATCCATAAGCATCTTCGCAGAATCTTTTAAAAGCTCTTGGTTTTCTCCCTTGTCGGAAAGTTCTGCCAGTTTTTGTATGAGTTTATGCTTCGGATTTATTTCTAAAATTGGTTTTCTATTTGGCTCATACTTGTGCTGAATTTTTAGAACCTGCTCCATGTGCATATCCACACCACCTTCATCGGCAACCAAACAAACGGGAGAATCCGTTAGACGTTTTGACGCACGAGCGAAGGAGATATGTTCTGCTAATTCAGTTTGGAGTATTGTTGTCAGTGACTCGATACTGACATCATTTTCCTTGTCTTCTTCTTTGTTGTCGTCATTTTTTTCTTTATCGAAGTTATCGAGGTTAATGTTTCCTTGAGTAACAGATTTGAATTTTTTACCTTCATATTCTTTAACTTGTTGTAACCAAAATTCATCGACCGTATCTGTCATGAGTAAAACCTCTATGCCACGGGCGGTAAACCCTTCAATTTGTGGAGAGCTACGTAAGGACTCGGCGTTATCGCCAGAGATGTAATAGATGGTATCTTGCTCTTCTGGCATACGTCCAATGTGGTCTTTAAGGCTGGTCGGTTTTTCAGGGTCGTTTGTTGAAAAGAAACGGCAAATTTTAAAAATATCATCACGATGTTCAACGGCGTCATAAAGCCCTTCTTTAATAACCATTCCAAATTGATGCCAAAGCGTAGCAAAACTGGCTTCATCATCACGTGACAATTTATCAATCTCACTCAATAATTTTTTGGTCACGCCACTGCGAATTTTATGTACGACAGGATTTGTTTGAAGCATTTCGCGGCTAATGTTCAAAGGTAAGTCTTGGGAGTCAACAATACCGCGTACAAAACGGAGCCAAGGATACAAAATTGTATCAAGTTGATCTGTAATAAAAATTCGTTTCACATAGAGACGTAGGGCATTTTTACGCTCGGGATCATATAAATCCCAAGGGCGTAAAGATGGGATAAACAAAAGTGCGGTATATTCGATTTTACCTTCTGCTGTCCAATGGGATGTAAGGACAGGTTCGTCAAATAGATTGCCAATATGATGATAAAATTCTTTATATTGGTCTTTGGTGATTTCATTTTTTGGACGAGTCCATAGGGCGGAAGCCGCATTAATCGGTTGTTCTTCTTCACCTTCTTTGAGTTCTTTTAATTTGTTGTCCAAATAAATCGGAACTTCGACATGGTCGGAATATTCTAAAATAATTTGTGTGATTTTATCTTCCAGTAAATAATCAATCGCATCACCCTTCATATCAAGAATGATGGTTGTACCGTGCTCATCAGAAATAAGTTTGGATTCATCTATTGTGGCTTCTCTGATTGTAAAGCCTGTTTGCCCATCTGATTCCCAATACCAAGTTGTATCATCACCAGCTTTTGAACTGATAACTGTTACTTTTCCTGCAACCATGAAGCTGGCGTAAAAACCGACACCGAACTGTCCGATGAGCGACATATCTTTGTCTTTGCCGCTATTTTTTAAGTTTTCTAAAATGGCGGCTGTGCCTGATCGTGCGATGGTGCCTAAATTTTCGATTAATTCTTTACGATCCATACCAATGCCATTATCGGCAATGGTTAAGGTTGTGTTGTTATTTTCAGGCGTGATGCGAATGTTAAAAGGGGCACTGCCTTCGGTTAGCTTTGCATTTTGTAGTGCGTCATAACGCAGTCTGTCGCATGCATCAGCAGAGTTTGAGATGAGCTCACGCAGAAAGACATCGCGATTGGAATAAAGCGCGTTGGTGACAATGTCCAGCAAACGAAACACATCTGTTTCAAATTGCATTTTTTCTTCTGGTTGTTCTGTTTCTTTTTTCTTTGCGTTCGTCATAGTCTTCATTCGTTTTAAAGGTTAAGGGTACAACATCCCAGTTGTCCAATTGTTGTTGTCATCAGCAGTATAGAGATGGCGTTGGTGTAGACGATAGTCACCATCTATCCAAAATTCAATATTCTTTGGTTTAACGCGGAAGCCTTTCCAGTAAGGTGGCCGTGGAATGTTTTCTTTGTCTTTAAATTCTTCTTCATATTTTTCAACAAACTTTTTTAATTCGTCATATGAGCCAAGAGGTTGTGATTGTTTTGAAGCCCATGCGCCAACACGACTGCCCCGATGGCGGGTGTTATAATAAGCATCTGCTTCTTTATCGCTGACTTCTTCTATAACACCTTCTACTCGTACTTGTTTGCGTAATGATTTCCAGTGAAAACAAAGGGCTACGTTTTTATTGTTAACAATTTGCTCTCCCTTGTGACTTTCATTGTTTGTATAAAAAATGAATCCTGCCTCATTAAAGCCTTTCAATAAGACCATGCGCATGCTGGGTTTACCATCAGGGGTGGCCGTTGCCAAACACATCGCATTGGGATCGTTTATTTCATTTTTTTCTGCTAAAGCCAGCCATTCTTTGAATAAATCATAGGGATTGTCAGGGGGCTTAAAAGTTTCTGGGGTTTCTTTATTCATGTTTTTGTCAAAAATAAGTTATTTAGGGGCAATATAGCCTTTATTTCGTCCTATTATATAGCTAGTGTTTGGGATAGATTAACGTTTAAAATGAGAATCGCAAGCATTGAAAGGCGGTATTAAAATGAAAAAAACAATATTAATGATGGCTATGATTGCCTCTATCGGTTTGGCGGGGTGTGAATCCTTTGAAGGAGCCGGAACAAAACAAACTGTTGGTGCTGCTGGTGGTGCTGTTTTGGGAGGAATTTTAGGTTCTAAAGTTGGTGGCGGCAGTGGACAGCTCTGGGCAACTGGTGTTGGTGTTCTTCTTGGTGGCTTGGTTGGAAGTGAAGTAGGACGTTCGCTTGATAAAGCAGATATTGCTTATGCGAACCGTGCAAATAATGAAGCACATTCAGCACCTCTTGGTGAATCTATATCATGGAATAATCCAGATAGCGGCAACTCTGGTTCAGTAACGCCTGTTCGTGATGGTAAAGATGCAAATAGCGGTAATTACTGTCGTGAATATCAACAAACAATTTATGTTGGTGGACAACAAGAACAAGGTTATGGCATAGCTTGCCAACAACCTGATGGAACTTGGAAGATAGTTAGTTAATGAATAACTTCTTTTAAAAGAATAAAAAAAACCGCTTAAGTCTTAAGCGGTTTTTTTATGTTTCTTCGTTGTTATCTTTTTGTTGATTTTCTTGTTCTTTTTGCGCTGCCAACTTTTTTTGATGTATGACCTGTTTTGCATTATTGTTACCGCCTAAGGCTGGTGCGGCAGTTGGTGCTTGAGGCGCAGGAGCTTGAGGCTCTGGTCCCTTTGGCGCCGGTGCAGAAGGAGCCATTGTTGGAATATTTGGAATGATGTTTAAGTCATTAGATGCTTCAAGTCTTTGAACATAAGCAGGATCATTCATTGTTATTTTTAGTGAATCTAAAACCGGTGAGAATGCAGGGTGGTTGTGGCAAATTTCTGCAATATGTCCCATTGTGATAGCAAATCCTTGTCGTTTTTGTTCAACGATATCTTGACCAAGTTGTTTGAGTGTTTCCCATTTAGGATGATTTTTATTACCTTCAAATTGCATACGTGCGGCTTGATCGGGTGAGGCTCCATTCAATAAGGCGCGTTCGAAAGCATGTGCGGCATCATGTAGGGCATTTGAACACCATCCTAAAATATGTCCTTCGGTTAAAGCTTCATTTAAATTATTAGCAGCGTTTAAAAAGGCGCGGCTACTGGATTCTTCTAACCCTTTAATAACGGCATCTTGAAAAATAGTGTCGACCATTTCCTTGTGAAGGCTAGCTAAGACTTCAGGATCAACATAGGCGTTATAACCATGTTCAAGAACTTCTGCTGATGAAGGTTCTATCTTCGTAACGTCTTGAATTAAAAATCCGATAGATCTCACATAAGGATCACTGCTTGTATGGATGGCAGCCCCTAGTATTTTTTCTTTGCTAAAGCCTCGCCATGCCATGTCTTGAGCGGGTATTGTAAAGTTCCACCATTGACGAATATTTTCTTCATCAAAAGCATGTCCTACATTAACAGATAGTTGACGAGCACTTGCAATATAGTCTTCTTCACGTATGTTTTGGGTGGTTAGATCTTCAATGGCTAACTTGCAGGCGTCCATTGCAATAACAGAAGGGAAATCTTCTGGTTGAAAATTACTGGTCGATTCCAAAGTATTTTTTGCGCGCTTTGTAGAAATAAGTGGTAACAAGTTATTTTCTTTTCGTAGGGCTGAATAAGCGATGGCAAAAGTATCAGCTTGAAGAAAGGCTTTTGCAGAATTCATTGGCGAACGTTTCGGAATCATAGGCCCTGTTTTAAATTTATGACGATATGGCGGTAATTGACGAATCTCATAAAGGTCAATTGCATGCCAAGCCAGATGATAGATTTCGGCTCTTGCTTCATCCATATTTTCAAATTCATCAATATTAACATTAAATATCCCTAGCAGATGATCTTTTCTTTTAAAGCCCAGTATTTTTGATTCACTGGTGATGGCTAAGCCAAGGAACGAGGATTTTTCACTAATTGTATGTTTACGGATAATCGTACGAGCGGCATTTCCCGCAGGGTGAGATACGATTTCATGTTCGGCTAATGCGATAGATTCACGCATTTTACCGATTTTATGCGTTATAAAAAACAGCGAAAGACCCGTATAGGCATGTTTAGTGTCACGCGTTATATCGTCTATAATGGTTTTGATTTGGCTTTCTGTAACAGCCATAGCTAATTGCGCCCTGTGTTTTTCGTTCCTTTTAATTCCCCTATATTTTATGACATAAAGGTTAAGAAAAGGTCAAAATTACAGGTAAATGGCCGTTATTACCGTTACAATTTGCAACATAAAGGCACTGGACGACCTCCAGAGGAAAAGTGTAGGATATGTGCATATTTAGATAGGAAACAACAAAAAATGACTGAAAAAACAACGAATTGGCTCGAAGGTAAGCGCGGATTGATAATGGGCGTGGCAAATGATCGCTCAATTGCCTGGGGAATATCCAAGGCTGCTAGCGATGCTGGCGCTGAATTAGCCTTTACTTATCAAGGGGATGCGCTGTTGAAACGCGTAAAACCTCTGGCTGAGAGCGTGGGTTCAGACATTATCCTGCCGTGTGATGTAACAGATGAATCCAGTATTGATGTTGCTTTTGCTGAGATTGAGAAAAAATGGGGTAAAATCGACTTTGTTGTCCATGCAATTGCCTTTTCAGACAAAAATGAGCTGGATGGGATGTATGTGGACACGACCCGCGATAATTTCTTAAAAACAATGGATATTTCAGTATTTTCTTTCACGGCGGTGGCAAAACGTGCGGCGAAATTAATGAAAGAAGGTGGAAGCCTTGTGACACTCACTTATTACGGTGCGGAACAAGTTATGCCTCATTATAATGTGATGGGTGTGGCAAAGGCGGCATTAGAAGCGTCTGTTAAATATCTTGCTAATGATTTGGGGCCACAAAATGTTCGTGTGAATGCGATTTCCGCAGGACCTATTAAAACATTGGCAGCTTCTGGTATTGGTGATTTTCGTGCGATTTTAAAATGGAACGAGTTAAACTCACCATTACGTCGTAACGTTACCATTGATGATGTCGGACGTTCAGGTTTATTTTTACTTTCTGATTTGGCCAGTGGGGTTACTGGTGAATGCCTGCATGTTGATAGTGGTTATCATACAGTTGGTATGTGCGCCGTTGATACAGCTGCCGAAACGGCTGAACTTTTAAGCTCCTTCGCTCCTAAAAAGGACAAAGAAAAGGCGGCTTAACTCTCATGCCAACATTTGATGAATACGTAGCTCAATATGAAGAGCAGGAGCTAGAAAATTTAATTAGACTTCGAGATTCTCGTGCTGTTTCGGGAACACATAAATTGGATGCGCTTAATCATGTAATTCGAATTAAGCAAGATGAAAAAAATCAAGCTTATAATCGGGAGGTTTTAGAACGGGCTAAAGAAGCAAATATGACCACTAGTAGGTCTGTGAAGGTTTCTTGGGTTGCCGCAATTGCAGCGGTTGTAAGTGCGGTTGCTGCTTGTGTAGCTATATTTATGGGTAAGGCATAATGTCAGGTAATCGTTTCGGAACCTTGTTTCAATATCAAAGCTTTGGTGAAAGCCACGGGCCAGCCATTGGTTGTGTCGTTGATGGTGTGCCGCCACGTATTGAGCTGAGCGAAGCTGATATTCAAGGATTTTTGGATCGTCGTAAACCAGGGCAGAGTAAATTTACCACCCAACGTAAAGAACCTGACCAAGTTAAAATTATGTCTGGTGTTTTTGAAGGTCAAACGACAGGGACGCCGATTGGTTTGTTAATTGAAAATGTCGATCAGAAATCAAAAGACTATAGCGATATCAAAGATAAATTTCGTCCGGGTCATGCAGATTATACTTACAATGAAAAATACGGCATTCGTGATTATCGCGGTGGTGGTAGATCATCTGCACGTGAAACCGCAATGCGTGTTGCGGCGGGAGCGGTGGCACGTAAAATACTGGAACATGAGTTGTCTGCATATTATTCAGAAGAGAGCGGCCGTAGCGCGCCTGCGCGCCTGAGGCAAAATGAAAACGCCTCAGCGTTTTCAATAAAAGGATGTGTTGTTCAGGTAGGCCCACATAAAATTAACCGTGATAATTTTGATTGGGATCAGGTGGAACAAAATCCGTTTTGGTGTCCTGATGTCGAAGCCGCAAAAACTTGGGAAGCATATTTAGACGGGCAACGTAAAAAAGGTTCGAGTGCTGGTGCGGTTGTTGAAGTGCATGCGAGCGGCATTCCCGCAGGTTTGGGCGCACCAGTTTATGATAAGTTGGACGCTGATCTTGCCAAGGCGATGATGTCTATCAATGCAACCAAGGCTGTTGAAATTGGTGCAGGCTTTGACGCCGTTGAGTTGGGCGGTGAAGAAAATGCTGATGAAATCCGCAAAGAGGGTTTCCAATCGAATAATGCGGGCGGTATTCTTGGTGGAATTTCTTCAGGGCAAGATGTCGTTGTGCGTGTGGCCTTTAAACCAACCAGTTCAATTTTAACGCCGGTAAAAACAATTGATAAATCTGGCGCAGAAACTGATATTGTTACCAAAGGTCGTCATGATCCGTGTGTTGGTTTGCGAGGTACGCCTGTCTGTGAAGCGATGATGGCTTGTGTTTTAGCCGATCATTATTTGCGTCACAAAGCACAATGTCTTTGATATTAAAAAGAAAGATTCTCCATGAAAAAATTTGGTTCACTTTTTTATAAGCCTAAAAAGAATAAGAAAGCGATTAAATCCAAGAGATGGAATGTTTGGTCTATTTTGGGGAAAGCTATTCGTAAAACTTGTACGGCCATCGGTGCGGCAGTTTTAATTTCAACTTTGATATCTGTATTTCTTGTAACGGCGATGGCAGGAAAGTCGACGCCGTCATTGCCAGATGATATTGTTTTATATTTTAATATTGAGGATGGAATCAGTGAAACACAAGTAAAACCAACGATTTTAGACCCGTTTCCCTTTATGCAACCAACATTGCGTAATATAATTGATACGCTCGAAAAAGCAGAGACAGATGATCGTGTTCGTGGTTTGATTGTAAAATTAAATGGTGCGTCTGTTGGTGTTGCCCATACGCAAGAACTTCGTGCCGCTATTAAAAAATTCCGTGAAAGTGGTAAATTCACCAAGGTTTATGCGGCCTCTTATACCGATACTATGGGCGGTTTAAGTCAGTATTATTTGGCGAGCGCATTTGATGAGATATGGATGCAACCTGTTGGAATGGTTTCAATCTCTGGAACGAGTATGCAAATGCCGTTTGCAAAAAATGCGCTGGATAAATTAGGAGTTAGTGCTCAATTTTTTCAACGAGAAGAATTTAAAAGTGCGATGGAGAATTTCACGAACTCTAAAATTTCTCCTTCTAATCAGAAAGCTCTGCAATCCTTGCTCAATAGTTTGTCATTGAGAATGGTGAAGGATATTGCGCAAGAACGTGGAATGAAGGAAGCCGCTTTAAAAGCTCAAATTGATAAAGCTATTTTGTCGGGTCAGGAAGCCCTGAACGCAAAATTGCTGGATCGTTTGGATTACGGCGATGTCATGATGTCTGAAATACGCCAAGCCGCCACGGGAGATCCAGACGATGAGTCTGTTGAGTTGGTGACTTTGGCGAGTTATTCGCAACATAAAGCCAAGTCTTCTAAAAAAGGTAAGCGTGTTGCACTTATATATGTTGTTGGAACAATTGTTGATAGTGCCGGCGCTTCGGGTAATGCGGGTGCAGATGATATCACCAATACGATTACACGAGCCTATCAAGATGATGAGATTGAGGCGATTGTCTTGCGGGTTGATTCACCTGGTGGATCGCCAACGGCGTCGGAGACTATTCGACGTGGTTTGGTGAAGGCGAAAGAGAAGGGTAAGAAAGTCATCGTCTCTATGGGACCCGTTGCGGCAAGTGGTGGATATTGGATATCGACGGATGCGGATGCGATTGTCGCAAGTGCAGGCACAATCACGGGCTCAATTGGTGTTGTGATGGGCAAGTTTGAAGGCGGTGAATTATTCAAGAAGTTCGGCATCAATTGGCAAGGCCCACAATTTGGTGACAATGCAGATATTTGGGCGTTGCATAAGAAGTTCGATGCCAAAGCCACCGCCCGCATGAATGTTCTGATCGATGATGTGTACGATGCGTTTATCACACGTGTTGCTGAAGGCAGAAAACTGACCCCAGAACAAGCCAAAGCGGCGGCGAAAGGTCGGGCATGGACGGGTGAACAAGCCCTAGAGCGTGGTTTGGTTGACGAGATTGGTGGATTGAATGAAGCGCTGAATAAAACGGCAATGATGCTCGGTAAAAAGGACAGACATGATTTGAATGTGATTAAAATGCCAAGAGAGCTGAACAATGTCGAGCGCGTTTTAGAATTGCTCGGCGAGCAAGTCTCGCTCGGCCATTTTTTTGATAGCGTTGATTTAGGATTCATCACAAGCTATATGACGCAAAAGAAATTATTAGAGAGCGGCAACCATACGGCGGTTTATAATCCTGAATTGGAATCACTGCGATAACTTTCTATTTTTGTTGTTGTCATGCCCGTCTTGTGCGGGCATCCGGATCCCCGCCTGCGCGGGGATGACAGGGGGAAGTATTTTGGGGATGACAGGGGAGAGGTTTTTTAACTGCGCCCGTTGTGTGCGCAAAAGCGTGCGCAAGATTTTGACCTGCTGCATAAATTCCGCACTGCGCCGTCCATGAGTCTGAGAATTTTTGGCGACACGTTGCTTGCCCGCATCGGTTTTCGGCCCTGTGGTTTTCAACCAAGGCTTTTGCGTTCGCATTCTTTCCGCCTGCGCCGCCCGTCTTTCGGGAGTCCAAGACCTTGATTTACCAGCCATTTATGCCCCGTCTTCTTTTTGCTCGTTGGGAATGAGGGGGAGGGGGGTTGCGATACGTGATAAAACAAGTTGCGCCAGCGCATTGGTATATTCGGTCGCGTTTAAATTTTTAACGACGTCAAAACATTGGCGCTGACTTTGTAGAGCGATGGCGATGTTGTCTTTATCAAGCTTTGTTTTCTTTTGCCGTGATGATTTTGGCGTAAAGCCAAAGCCGAGCATGGTGTGAAACAGCGTGTCGAGCGTCTGTGCCTGCCGACGGAGCAGACAGGTCTGATCATCTTCCGCCACCATCAGCGAAAGGAACTCGGCATTGACCGCCCCAAGCTGCGCCGCCGGATGGGCGGGGTCCAAACTCTCGGTCATTTTGGCAATACTCGCCGCCGTTAAATTATTGGGCAGCGCCATGACGTTGGGGTCATCGACGCCTTTGGTGAGGGCGGGGACGGGCGGCGGCACGTCTTCTGGCGCCGGTCGCCTGCCATGCTCTATCATCAGTTTTTGCAGCGCCGTCAGTGGCTCTTCTGCGGTGATATTGGGGTTTTCGGGGGTGTGGGGTGTGTTGCTATCATCTGTCATACAGACAATATAGGATTAAATTCCTCTAAAGTCAAGGGTTTTGTGTATAGTGTGTTTAATACTAAACTATTTGTATAAAGTGAAAGGGGGTGTTACTTTATACAAATAGTTTTTTGATATATAAACTTTATACAAATTTGAAGAAAAATGGCATCTACAAAAAAACCTTGTATTCCAGATACTTTACCGCCTGATATCGAGTGGAATGGACTTGTTAGGCTTGTAAGTCAAGCTATATCAGCTATCGCTAGATATGATGGCACATTGAGTGGAATTGTAAATTCGGCTGTTTTGTTATCGCCTATTACAGTTAACGAAGCTGTATTATCTTCTAAAATCGAGGGGACATATGCAACTTTAGGAGAGGTTCTTCAGCATGAAGCTGGTGAAGTGTTTGAGGAAGAAAAAAAAATTGATATCCAAGAAATCATAAATTATCGAAAAGCTCTTTTGATTGCAGAGGACTATTTAAAAGATAGACCTATTTCAATGTCTTTAATTAGAGAACTTCATAGTGTTTTAATGGACAGTGTTCGTGGACAAGATAAAAACCCTGGTTCTTTTCGGGAAAATCAAAATTGGATTGGTAAACGAGGAAGGCCGATTGAAGAGGCACGTTTTATACCACCTAATCCCATCGTTATGAAAGAAAGCATAGATAATTTGGAAAGTTTTATTTCTATGGATATTGATGATCCTATTGTACAAATGGCAATTATTCATGCACAATTTGAAATTATTCATCCGTTTAATGATGGTAATGGTCGTTTGGGGAGAATGCTAATACCTTTATTTTTATGTCAGAAAAAAGTTTTACAAAGACCTGTATTTTATTTGAGTGAGTTTATTGAACAGAATGATTTGGAGTATAGAGACAGGCTTTTAGCAATTACTGAAAAAGGTGATTGGCATGGGTGGGTAAAGTTCTTTCTTAATGCTGTTATTGTTCAGGCAGAAAGAAATACGAATAAAGCTCAAAAAATACATGACCTATATAAAAAGATGAAAGAAGAGTTTATTAGAATTACTAATTCAAAACATGCTTTAGCTGCTTTAGATGTCTTCTTTTCAAAACCTATTGTTAATGCTTCCGTATTTTATGAATTATCTTCTATACCAACTAAGGTTACAGCAAATAATATTTTAAGATCTTTAACGGAGGCAAGGCTAATAAAAGTTATAAAAGAGGGTAAAGGGCAGAGCCCGACAGTATATGTTATGCCAGAATTGATAAATATTTCTGAGGGTAAAGAAGTGTATCAGTAAGTTTTAAATAACTCTTTTAACGATATCCTTCGCCGTGAGGGACGCTTGTTCATATTGTTTTTGTGGGGCATCTTGGTCTTGGAAAATATCGGGCAGGGTCATATTATGCAGACGACAATTGTCACCCAGTAAATTTTCTTCATTCAGATAATCCAGCACGTAAGAGCCGAAACCGCCGACGGTGCCTTCCTCTATCGTTACCAAAGTCTCATGGTTTTGCGCGAGAGATTTAATCAGTGCTTTATCAAGGGGCTTGGCAAAGCGAGCATCCATGATGGTGACAGTCATGCCTTTGGTTTCTAGCATCTCGGTGGCTAATTTACATTCTTCTAGTCTAGTACCATACGAGAGTAGGGCGATATCACCACTGACGTCATACCCGCCTTGTGCGGGTATCCGGATCCCCGCCTGCGCGGGGATGACAGGTTGGGAAGTGGGGATGACAGTGTTGGGCGGGGATGACAGAGAAGTGGGGATGACAGGGTCTTGTTGGTCTTTGTTGTGTTCCGCCGTAGACGGCTTGCCGTCCTGAGGCGTTTTATAAACAATCCTGCCTTTTCCTATAGGGAGAATTTCAGCGGGGACATCCATGTCAATACCTGTGCCTTCGCCACGTGGGTATCTAAAAGCAATCGGCCCATCATCATAAGCGGCGGCGGTGGCGACCATGTTTTTCAGTTCAAGCTCATCCGAGGCCGCCATGAGAACAAAGTTCGGCAAGCAACCGAGATAAGCGATATCAAACGACCCCGCATGCGTGCAACCATCTGCGCCGACCAGTCCCGCACGGTCAATCGCAAAACGCACGGGTAAATTTTGAATGGCGACATCATGGACGACTTGGTCATAGCCACGTTGCAGGAAGGTGGAATAAATGGCGCAGAAAGGTTTCATGCCCTCCGCCGCAAGGCCAGCGGCAAAGGTCACCGCATGTTGTTCGGCGATGCCGACATCAAACATGCGGGTGGGAAATTCTTTTTCAAACAAATCCATGCCTGTGCCGTCGGGCATGGCGGCGGTGATGCCGACAATTTTATCATCTTTGCGGGCTTCTTCAATCAAGCTTTTGGCGAAGACTTTGGTATAAGCGGGACGTAAAGATTTCGGTTTAAATTGATTGCCCGTCACCACATCAAATTTTGCGACGCCGTGCATTTTATCGCTCGAATTTTCGGCGGGAGCGTAGCCTTTGCCCTTTTTGGTGATGGCGTGAATAAGAATAGGCCCGTCAATATTGTCACGGACATTGCGCAAAATGCCGAGCAGCGCGTTCATGTCATGACCATCGACAGGGCCGACATAGTAAAAGCCCATCTCCTCAAACATCGTCCCCCCACCAAGGGAAACGCGCGCAGCTTCTTCAGCGTGGGCGGCGACTTTTTGGAGTGGCCCAGGCAGGAGTTTGGTAAATCTTTTCGCCATATCACGGGCGGTCAAGTAAGGCTGTGAGGATACAAGGTTTGTTAAATAGCGGCTCATCGCGCCGACGGGCGGGGCGATGCTCATATTATTATCATTCAATATCACAATCAGTTTTGATTTAAGCGCGCCGGCATTATTGAGGGCTTCATACGCCATGCCTGCCGACATCGCGCCATCGCCAATCACAGAGATAATATTATTGTTACCATTTTGTAGGTCACGTGCCACCGCCATACCAAGTCCAGCGGAAATCGACGTGGAGCTGTGCGCCGCACCGAAAGGATCATATTCACTCTCAGCACGTTTTGTGAATCCCGATAACCCATCGCCCTTACGCAAGGTTTCGATACGATCACGGCGCTGAGTCAGAATTTTATGCGGGTAGCATTGATGACCAACATCAAAGATAAGCTTATCATCGGGCGTATTAAAAACAGCGTGAATGGCGGTGGTGAGCTCAACCACGCCAAGTCCTGCGCCCAAATGTCCACCTGTTTTAGAGACAGCATCAATGGTGGCGGTACGAACCTCATCCGCCAATTGACGGAGCTGAACATCGCTGAAACCACGCATATCCGCAGGCTCATACACCGTATCTAGCAAGGGTGTCTTGCTTTGGGGAGCGTCTTGAGGCTCGATTTGGCTATGGGCGACTTTCATGATGCACCGTTTTAGCGTGGCTTTGCCCTAAATCCAAGTAATTTAAGCTTTTTTCTTCAAAACATGCTGGAAGCTGGGGCCGACTTTACACGGGATGACATCAATGTCTTTCCAGACATTCGCCGTCATATAAGGCTCATGCTTGAGCCACTCTTGGAGCTTTTCAACGGTGTCGAATTCAACAATCATGGCAGAACCCCGCATTTCGTCATCTTTATCCAGCAAGGCGGCGGCAACAATCTGCTCGCCCGTTTCGACGGCGAAATCACTATATTTAATGTGATCATCGCGCGCACCTTTACGGCGCTTTAGCGCTTCATCATCATCTCCATCTTTGGCGATTACAAGAAATTGCATGAAGGTTTAAGCGCGGCGTTGTAGAACATACATGGCGAGCTCTTTGAGCATTTCAGCGCGTCCGCCAAAGATATGCAGATGACGGATGGCTTGGTGAACCAACATCTCGGCGCGCATCTTGGCTTGCTCTTTCCCCATCGTGGAAACGAAAGTTGACTTGCCTGCTTTTTCATCTTGATTGGCAGGCTTGCCTGTATCACGCGGGTCGGCTTCAACATCTAAAACATCGTCGGTGACTTGGAAGGCCAGACCGAGATCATAAGCGTAATTACACAAAGCTTTTTTATGCGGCTCATCCGCTTTGCCGAGTATCGCGCCAGCTTCGCAGGAAAAGGCAAAAAGATGCCCTGTTTTCATACGCTGCATACGTGAGATTGTGCCAAGATCAAATTCTTCTTTCTCACCAATAAGGTCGAGCATTTGCCCGCCGACCATACCATGACCGCCAGAGGCGATAGCCAATTTGCGTACCAATTCAATACGGACATGGGGATCGGCATGTGTGTCACGATCAGACAGTGTTTCAAAGGCAAGCGTTAGTAAGGTATCACCAGCAAGAATGGCCGTGGCTTCATCAAATTTACGGTGAACGGTTGCTTTCCCACGACGTTTATCAGAATCATCCATGGCGGGTAAGTCATCATGAATCAAAGAATAACAATGAAGAAATTCAACCGCCGCCGCCGTACGACGCGCACGGGAAGGATCAACATTGAATAAGGCCGCTGCCTGAACCACCATAAAAGGACGCAGACGTTTACCGCCCGTTAAAACACCATAACGCATGGCATCAAACAAATGACGCTCTGCCAAATTTGTTTCAGGTAACAGACGCTTAATTGTTTTTTCAACCGTTTCAACAGTTTCATCAAGTGCCTTTTGAAGACGAGGGGAGGCATCGCGTGGTGATGGCATTTTATAAAGTCTTTCTTTTACTTATTATTTTCGTATCTAGTTATTCAGTTTCAAAGGCACTGGCCGTGGGAACGCCGTCTGGACCGATACTAATTTTCTCGATTTTTTCCTGAGCCTCGCTCAATTTTTTTTCACAATGTTTTTTAAGGGCGATGCCACGCTCAAAAGAAGAAATTGAGTCTTCTAAGGGGGCTTTGCCGCTTTCTAAGGCTGTGACGATGGTTTCGAGCTCTGCGAGAGCTTGCTCAAAATTCATATCATCAGGTTTAGTCTGTGCGCTCATTTACCGTTATTCCCATTAAATTAGAGGGCAGTGTATGTCAAAACGTGCTGTCTCTCAAGAATAAAGGAGGCGGAGAAGACAAGGCTGTTGACATAAGACAAGAAGGGTGGTTGATTATGGTTTTTTAAGCATGAGGAACGAGTGAAAATGGGTTACGAACAAACAGATAGTTATGGGCAAGCAGAGAAAGCTTATGATCAGGAGTGTGATGAAGGGGTTGCTGAATCACTCATACCATTAGCCGAGAAAGGGATGCCAGAAGCGCAAAATAATTTAGGAGTTTGTTATGCTCAAGGGAAGGGTGTTGAGAAAAATTATGAAGAGGCAGTAAAGTGGTTTAAAAAAGCCGCTGAGCAGGGACTTGCAGAAGCGCAAAATAATTTGGGACTTTGTTATGGCGATGGCTGTGGTGTTCAACCAAGTGATAAAGAAGCTTTTAAGTGGTTTAAAAAAGCCGCTGAGCAGGGATCTGCAAAAGCGCAAAATAATGTGGGAACTTGTTATTTTCAAGGACGAGGTGTTCAACAAAATTCTAAAGAAGCTTTTAAGTGGTTTAAAACCTCTGCCGAACAGGGGTTTGCAAATGCGCAAAATAATTTGGCATTTTGTTATGCTAGAGGGCAGGGTGTTGATAAAGATTATAAAGAGGCAGTAAAGTGGTATAAAAAATCCGTCGAGCAGGGACTTGCAGCCGCGCAAAATAATTTGGCATTTTGTTATGCTAAAGGGCAGGGTGTTCAACAAAGTGATGAAGAAGCTTTTAAGTGGTTTAAAAAATCCGCTGAGCAGGGATTTGCAGAAGCACAATATAATTTGGGATTTTGTTATGCTGAAGGGCAGGGTGTTCAACAAAATTCTAAAGAAGCTTTTAAGTGGTTTGAAAAAGCCGCCGATCAGGGATTGGAAGGCGCACGATATAATTTAGGAATTTGTTATCTTGAAGGGCAAGGTGTTGAACAAGACTTTGAAACAGCGCATGGGTTATTTTTACGCATACAAGACGATTACAAGTCTAAACTTGAAGGGCTTGAATATTTAAAAATAAAAATTTCTGAGGTTCTCACAAAAAATTTAAATAGTGAGTTTTCGAAAGAATTTTATTCTACCGCTTCTCTTCTTGGTCTAGATAAAGTTTTTTGTGAGGTTTCTGTGTCTATAGATGCTTTAAAACAAGGTAGTACAATGCCGACTGTTGCGGCAAAGGGAAAAGTTATGAGGGAACCTAGTTAAATTTTATAAGGAATGAGTTGAAATGAGTATAACAAAAGATCAGCAAGAGATATATGGGCAAGCAAGGCAAGCTTATGTTGAAGGGCGTTATGAAGAGTTTTTTACATTACTTATGCCATTAATTAAGGTAAAGATGCCAGACGCTCAAAATTTATTAGGCGTTTGTTATGCTGATGGGTTGGGTATTCAACAAAACCATGAAGAATCTTTTAATTGCTATAAAAAAGCCGCCGAGCAGGGGTTTGCAGCCGCGCAACATAATTTGGCATTTTGTTATCTTGAAGGGAAGGGGGTTAAACAAAATGATGATGAAGCTTTTAATTGGTTTGAAAAAGCCGCTGAGCAGGGACTTGCGGAAGCGCAATATAATTTGGGATATTGTTATGCTCAAGGGAGGGGTATTCAACAAAACCATGAAGAATCTTTTAAGTGGTTTGAAAAGGCCGCCGAACAGGGATTCGCACACGCGCAATATAATTTAGGATTTTGTTATCTTGAAGGGAAGGGTGTTAAACAAAACTTTAAAACAGCATATGACGTATTTTTAAGTTTTGAAGACGATCATGCGTTTAAACTTGAAGGGCTTGAACATTTAAAAATAAAAGTTACCGAGGTTCTCACAAAAAATTTAGATAGTGAGTTATCGAAAGTATTTAATTCTGACGTTTGTCATGATCTAGCTAAAGTTTTTCGTGACGTTTGTAAGTCTATAGATGCTTTAAAACAGAATAGTCCAATACCGATTGGTGTATTAAAAAAAGCTATTGAAAACTTTGATAAAAGTTAAAGAGATAATTCCAACAAAGAGAGAATCTATTAGGAGTGAGTGAAAATGAGTATAGAAGAAGATCAGAAAGAGATATGTGAGCAAGCAAAGAAAGAGATATATGTGCAAGCACAGCAAGCTTTTTATGAAGGGCGTTATGACGGGCTTACTGACTTACTCCTGCCATTAGCCGAGGCAGGGATGACAGAAGCTCAAAGTTTATTAGGCGTTTGTTATTTTGAAGGGAAGGGTGTTCAACAAAATTCTGAAAAGGCAGTGGGGTGGTTTAAAAAATCCGCCGCGCAGGGGAGTGCAAAAGCGCAAAGTAATTTGGGATTTTGTTATACTGAAGGGTGGGGTGTTGAGCAAAACTTTAGAAAAGCACATGACGTATTTTTAAGTATTGAAAACGGTCGTGAGCTTAAACTTGACGGGCTTGAGTATTTAAAAATAAAAATTTCCGAGGGCATAACAAAAAATTTAGGTAATATGTTATCAGAAGAATTTGATTATACCCTTTCTTTTGGTGATCTAGGTAAAGTTCTTGATGAAGTTCGTGTGTCTATAGTTGCTGTAGAACACTATAATTCACCATTGATTATTGCAGAAAAGAACAAATCTATTATACAACCCACTTCACCTTAAAGAGATAGTTTCTGCAAATGCGCAGTGACGCTGGCGGTCAGGCCGGGAATATCATAGCCACCTTCAAGAACAGAAATGACACGTTTTTGACTATATTTAGCGGCGATATCGCATAATTTCTGGGTGAGCCAGCCATAATCCTCAGTTTCAAGGCAGGCTGATGCTAGTGGATCATCCTTATGAGCATCAAATCCCGCCGAGAGCATGAGAAGGTCAGGGGCGAAGTTCTCTAGTGCAGGAAAAACCTGCTTTTCATAGAGTGTGCGGAATTGGGTAGAGGAGCATTTATCAGGCAGATGAATATTGAGCGTCGTCGCATCATTTTGCGCTGGGTCACCACCCTTTACGATTCCATGGGGAAATAATGGATGACCATGCGTAGAAATATAAAAAATTGGTTTATCTGGGTGGGCGATGTTATGGGCGCGGCACATTGTTTCTGTTCCATTCCCATGATGAACATCAAAATCAACAATAGCGATTTTTTTAATGCCATGTTTTTTTTGTGCATGCCGGGCACCAATAAAAATATTATTCATCAGGCAAAAACCGAGGGCGTGCGTTGGTTCGGCATGATGTCCCGGTGGTCTTATTGAACAAAATGCTCGCGCATTTTGAGTGCCGTCATGCCCGCAAGCGGGAGGACGCATGATATCATCTATTGCGTTACAAACTGCGCCGGCTGCATGAAGCGCAGCATCGTAAGAGGCAGGGGAGAGGACTGTGTCACCATCAAGAGCAAATAATCCGTGGTCAGGTGTTTTATCCTGAAGATCAAAAATATAATTTTCATCATGAGCGAGGAGGATGGTATCAAGATCAGCGGCGCTCGCCGTTTTTTGTGGCCAATCTTTAAAAGGAGCGGTTTGAAATAATTCTTCCAAAGCGTGAATGCGGGCAGGGCTTTCGGGGTGCCCTGTGCCTGTATCGTGCTGTGCGCTTTTTGTACTGGTATATAAAATTGGTTTCATATTCACGATAGAGATTATAGAATAATTCTTATGAGTAAAACCTATAAAATTGGTGAAGGTAAGCGTATTTATGCCGTTGGGGATATTCACGGCTATGCCGATGTTTTGGCACGGATGCATGACGTGATTGAAGAGGATTTGGCGGCGCGTCCTATTCCGCAAGCCCAGATTGTTTATTTAGGAGACTATGTGAGTCGTGGCCCTGATAGTAAGGGGGTTATTGATATGTTGATCGAGCGTCCTAAAGCGGTGCCACATATTGATCATGTGTTCTTACTAGGCAATCACGAAAACCGTTTGGTTGAATTTATAAGAAATCCAGAAGGTATCAATCTTAGTTTTAAGCCATCGCATGATATTGCGGCGTGCAAAAGCTATGGTCTTGATAGTCTTGATAGACATGAAAATATATCAAAAGAAGTTTCTAAAAAAATATCGGAAGAATTGAAATCTTGCATACCAGAAAATCACATATCATTCATGGAAGATTTAAAAGTAACGCATATTGTTGATGATTATTTATTCGTTCATTCAGGATTTCGTCCCGGCATTGCGTTGGAGTCGCAAACGCTGGAGGATTTAATATATACGCGCGAGCCCTTTTTGAGTTACGAAGAATATCACGAACATTTTGTGGTGCATGGTCATACTGTGTCGCGGCAAGGGGAAGTCGATCATAAACATAATCGATTAAACCTAGATAGTGGTCTTTATAATGGCGGCCCTTTAAGCTGTGCCGCGATTGAAGGTGATGATATTAGAATTTTACAGGCGTGGCAGAAGAATTAAACCAAACCCAAGCGGCGTTCTAACATACCAACAAAGATATGCCCCATGGTAATGTGCATTTCTTGGATACGACCAGGATCAGTTTCATCAATACAGAGCATAAGATCACAATGCGCAGGCATTTTACCGCCTGTTTTACCAGACCAACCAACGGTTTTCATGCCCATGCGGCGTGCTTTTTTAAGACCGTTTAAAATATTCTCACTGTTACCTGAGGTGCTTAAGCCCACAGCAAGGTCACCCGCATAGCCAAGGGCGCGCACCTGACGTTGATAGATTTGATCAAAACCAAAATCATTGGCGGTCGCCGTTAATGCAGAAGAATCCAAACTTAAAGCAAGGGCAGCGATAGGCGGGCGTTCATCTTTTAATTTTACAGCCATTTCTGCGGCGATATGTTGACTGTCAGCGGCACTGCCCCCATTGCCGAAAAATAAGATTTTGTTGCCATTACTGATAACTTCAACCGCCATATCAACCATTTGTTGAATGACTTCAAACTGACTAGAGAAAGTTTTGGCGGCACATTTAGTGTGTGCCATTGTTATTTCTGTCCAGTATTCCAGATCATCATAACCCTTGGTTGGTGTTTTAACTTCGGGTTGTTTGCTGCTGAGATCAACCATGTTTTACTGTTTCCTTTTTCTGACGAGACCCCGTAACAAGTACGGGGTTACGCTTTTCTTTCTTTATACGAGACTCCGTAATGAATACGGGGTTGTTTTTTTTCTTCAATTCCGCAACAAGTAGGGGGTTGCGTTATTTGAATTTTGTTGTAACCCCGCATTTATTGCGGGGTCTTTTGTTATTTTTAATTTATTTTATACTTTAAGTCTTCATATAAATCATACCAGCAAGGATTTTTCTCTTCTATTACATTTATCTTCCATTGCCGTCTCCATTTTTTCATTATTCTTTCTCTGTAAGCGGCTTCTTTTAAATCACTATGTTTTTCATAGTAAACAAGATTAGTTAGATTGTATTTGTTTGAAAAGCCTTTGACTACCTTATTTTTGTGGTCATTAATTCTTTTTAAAAGGTTTGTGGTAAGGCCTATGTATAAAGTGCCGTTTGGTTTGTTTGTTAATATGTAGATATAGGTATCTGTCATATTGTCACCAGACCCCGTAACAAGTACGGGGTTACGTTTTCTTAATTCGAGGCGTTGTAAAACAACTGTTCTTCAGTCAATTGAAACCCAATTTTAATTTGATACCCTGGTGTTGAGCCATTATCATTTAAAGGTAATTTTTGACGGATAGTATCAACTAATTGAATTTTATCCTGATTGGCATCATAAGTGACAGAGGCGGCGAATAACTCTTTAGCCAGTTCTTTTCCTTCATTGTCTGTGACAGAGATGAAGTAAGGATAAGCGAAGAAAGGACGGTCGCCCTTTTTACGTTTTGCTTTCGGTCCTAATTCTCCTTCGAATGAGAGTTCAACCTGAACCTCTAGATATTCACCATCAGATGTACAGGCGCTTTTTGTACCAATTAAATTTAAGGTTGAAACTTCTGTTCCCGCAGAAGGTTTTTCGATGTCATAAAATTCAGACATAGAGTTTAATTGTGGATCAACAGAGATAGGCGGGCAGGAGCCGTCATTTAAAATGGCGGTAGCGTTTTGATTTGCATCATCGCTTTTCAAGCTTTGCACTTTATTGTCAACTTTGTTGCCCATTAAGCTAAAATCCTTTTTTATACCTTCAAAAGTTTGGCAGGCACCTAAGGAAATGGTGAATAAAGCGACGAGTATAATTTTATATGTTTTCATCGTGATAGATTATGAGAGAGTATTTCAATTGACAAGATAAAAAGAGACTTACTATAGATTTTTAAATGCCTGTCTTATATATAAGTGCGTATGAGTTCTGAGCCAAAAAATAATATGAAAATACTTCTGGCGAACCCCAGAGGGTTTTGTGCGGGGGTTGACCGTGCCATCCAGATTGTGGAGAAGGCGTTGGAGAAGTATGGTGCACCTGTCTATGTCCGCCATGAAATCGTGCATAACAAATATGTCGTAGAAAGTCTGCGCAATAAAGGTGCGGTTTTTGTCGAGACGTTAGATGAAATTCCCAATGATGGGCAGCCGGTTATTTTTTCTGCGCATGGCGTACCAAAGGCTGTGCCAGCCGAAGCAACACGTCGCGAGATGTTTTTTATTGATGCAACCTGTCCTTTGGTGAGTAAAGTGCATAAAGAAGCCGAACGGCATTTTGCAGCGGGACGACAAGTTATTTTAATTGGTCATGCTGGTCATCCCGAAGTTGAAGGAACGATGGGGCAGTTGCCGCAAGGGGCGGTGTTGTTGGTGGAAACGCTGAACGATGTAGCGGCCTTAAATGTGACGGATGAAGATAATCTGGCTTTTTGTACGCAGACGACTTTGTCGGTTGATGATACGGCAGATATAGTCGCCGCGTTGCAAAAGAGATTTCCTGATATGAAGGGCCCGCATAAAGAAGATATTTGTTATGCCACAACGAACAGACAAAATGCGACCAAAGCCATTGCGGAAAAATGTGATGCGATGATTGTGATTGGGGCACCGAATTCTTCAAATTCAAACCGATTGGTTGAGGTAGGCTTAAGTTATGGCTGTCCAAAATCTATGTTGGTGCAACGTAGCAATGACATTGATTGGCAGTGGCTTGAAGGCGTTAAAACATTGGGTTTAACAGCAGGCGCATCGGCACCAGAAATTTTGGTTGAAGAGGTGATTGATACCATTGGGGAACGTTATAATGTAGAGGTTGAAACACAAAGCATAACAGAAGAAAATGTTGTGTTTAATATACCTAAGATTTTAAGGGACACTGCCGCGTAAAAAATGACGATTACAAAAAAAGATTTCAATAAAGTTGAACATAAGGTTATCACCTTGATGGGGATGTCTAGTGTTGGTAAGACGTATTTGTCGTCGATCTTAAGAAAAGATGGCTGGTTTCATCATTCTTGTGACTTAAGAATTGGAACAAAGTATCTCGGTGATGAGATTGAAAAAACTTTAGGTAAAGAAAATCGTGTGACAGCGGATGATTTATCACAGCTGACCAATTATATAAGTTGTTTAGGCAACGGCAAGTTGTCATTAGATGAATTTAAAAGACGGCAAAATCAATATATTCAAGCCGAACGCCAGTCCTTGCGTGATCTGCAAGGCGTTGTAAAGGAAGCGGTGGCAGATGGTCACACGCATGTTATCAATGATTCAACGGGAAGTTTTTGTGAAATTGATAATGACGTCTTGTTGGATAACGTCGATAAGGATTCTTTGATTGTTTATATTAAGGCGAATGAAACCGAAGAAAAAGAGGTTTTAAAGCGTGCGCAGGAATATCCAAAGCCTATGTATTTTTCTTCTGAAAAATTAGATACATGGATAGCGCAATATGCAATGGAGCATAAATTTAAGAGTACCGATGAATTTAATTCAAAAGATTTTTCACGTTGGGTATTTCCAAAATTGTTTGAAAATCGTTTGCCAAAATATCAAGCTATCGCTGATAAATATGGTGTCACGATCCCATCAAAAGAATTTCGAAATATTAAAACCGCTGATGAGTTTTTAGAGATTGTTGTAAGGTATCTGCCCGATGAGTATGAATAACAAAAGCGTCATTGCGAGAAACGAAGTGCCGAAGCAATCCATTTGTTGTAACCCCGCACTTGTTGCGGGGTCTTGGCAAAAATATGAACAGACCCCGTAATGAATACGGGGTTACGCAAAGGGGTTCTGGATTGCCGCGTCGGGCTTACGCCCTCCTCGCAATGACAGAAAGAAAAGAATGAGTATTAAAATTTATACAGATGGTGCGTGTAGTGGTAATCCTGGCCCTGGAGGGTGGGGCGCTATATTACATTGGAACGATCACGAGAAAGAATTGTCAGGTGGTGAAGACGAGACCACTAATAACCGCATGGAAATGATGGCGGTGATTAAAGGGTTGGAAGCTTTAAACAAGGCATCAACAGTGACAATTTATACCGACAGTAAATATGTGCAACAAGGCGTGCATGAATGGTTGGAGGGATGGAAAGCGCGAGGATGGAAAAGCGCATCGAAGAAAGAAGTAAAGAATAGAGATTTGTGGGAACGAATCGATTCGCTCGTTCAAGAACATTCTGTTGAATTTGTTTGGGTAAAAGGACATGCGGGACATGAAATGAACGAGCGTGTGGATAAGCTGGCAGTCGAAGCAATTCCAAAGAGTTAGAGTCCTTATCCACATAGTTGCTCACAGACCAACCATTTTCCATTAAGATTCTGTTAATTATTTAGTCCCAAGCTTAGAGTACGGAGCAAACCGCTTCGCGGCGCATTTTAAATGAGGAGACTGCAATGGCCCCCCCGCTAAAAAACCCCTTAAAAAGTAACGATAACAGGAGCAAAGTTATTCTGCCCCTTGCACCACAAGGTGATAATATCCGAAGTGAAATGGAAATGTACGTACGGTTTATGCGGCATCTCAGAATGGTTCCCAATAGTCGTATTGAAATTAAAATTTTGTCGGCGATACAATTTACGGCTGATCTATTAGATGTTGGTGATGCGTTGGTTGCCAAGACGCTGGTTGATTTGGGATTGCGCTGCCCACGTAAGGCATTCCCAGCCGCCTATTTAGAGTTTGCTGATAAAAGCTTTATGCGTAAAAAATGGGATTTAGGTAGCCCAAACGAAAGTTTGGTGGAGCTTAAAAACTATTGGGATAAAATTGGCGAAGATAAGTTTGCCGCCTTACGTCACGACATAAAAGTAACGAGTGAAACTGTTTATGTAGAAACTTAAAATTTATTCATTCACTTCCCATTGGTGACGTCCCAATGGTGTGTATTCCTCGACAGGGGCATGGCGATTAGACCGCCTATTATTAAACAAATTACCAAACCACCCATTATTTTGGTTTGAGGTATCATTCAAAATACTATTTAAGAGATCATCAAAGGCGCCACCATCAACAGGAATAAAACTGCTATAGGATTTCCCGCCTTGTATTTGCGCTCTCAACATAACTTCTTTCCATACCCGTGCAGGGGCAGAGCCACCCGTTAGCCTTTTTGTTGGCGAATTGTCATCATTACCAAACCAGATGGCGCCTGCATATTTATTGGTAAAACCAATGAACCACGCATCACGATAATCTTGTGATGTTCCTGTTTTTCCTGCAGATGGATATGGCAGGATAGCACCGCGCCCTGTACCGTTTAAAACAACAGAACGCATCATCGCATTAAGTTGTGCGACATTACGGACAGCAACAACGTTGCGTAAAGTTTGTGGTGGTGTGCGTTCGTATAAAACTTCTCCCTCTTTGCTCAATATTTTTTTAATGGAATAAGGGTCAACAGCAGAGCCAGCACGCCCCAATGTTGTATAGGCGGTCACCATTTGTATCATGGGCACACCAGAACTTCCTAAAGCCGTACTTAAATTAGGTTCAAGATCAGCTGTAATCCCTAAACGGCGGGCCATATCAATGACTTTATCGGGGCCGACGGCACGCATAAGTTGGACAGCAACAGTGTTTAAAGAATTTGTTAACGCAATCATTAAGGTCACTTCACCCATATACTGCCCACCAAAATTTCTAGGGCGATAGCGACCCGTTGTTAATGGTTCATCTACAACCAAGCTGTTCATATTAAAACCATTTTCAAGCGCAGTGAGGTAAACTATAGGTTTAAAAGAGGAGCCGGGTTGGCGGAAGGCTTCCGTTGTACGGTTAAACTCACTTTTTTGATAATCTTTACCGCCCATCATGGCAACAACAGCACCATCAAGGCGCATAAAAATTCCAGCCGCTTGTTCAACATCATTTTTCGGACCATATTCAAGAATAGCTTTGGTGATAGATTCTTCCATTTCTTTTTGCGTCGCTTGACTTAATGTTGTTTCAACAGTGATGTCGGAATCAAAAGGACCAACAAGATCATCCAATTGGCTGACAATATAGTCGGTAAAATAGCGAACAGAGTTACCACTAGAAGGTTTCCGTCGTGGAGCGGGAGGGATGGTTTTATAAGAGTCTAACTCTTCTTGTGTGATATAGCCTGTATCAACCATTGCTTGTAGTACAACTTTTGTGCGCTGGGTCGAAAGTTCTGGATTATTGCTGGGTGAATAACGAGAGGGTGCCTTGAGTAAGCCAGCGATTGTCGCCGCTTCGCGGATATCGAGCTCGTTCGCAGATTTATTGAAGTAAACCCGAGCGGCTCCGTCAATACCGTAAGCCCCAGAGCCAAGATAAACACGATTTAAATAGGCACTTAGAATTTCATCTTTGGTCAGCTCATGTTCAAGTTGAAAAGATAAAATCAATTCTTGGATTTTACGTTTTAAAGTTCTTTCCCGAGATAAGAAAAGATTTTTTGCAAGTTGTTGTGTGATGGTGGAGCCACCTTGAACAAAACCGCCATGTGATACATTTACAAGAAGTGCGCGGGAGAAGCCTTTTAAGTCCATACCAAAGTGGTTGTAGAAACGTCTATCTTCAATTGCCATGACGGCGTTAACAACGTGAGGCGGCAGATCTTTAACATCAACAATTTTGCCTTTAATATCACCATAGCGATCAACGACTTCACCATTGGATGCTCTAATAATGATGGTCGGGCGGCGTTCAAAAACCATTTCTTTTGTAATGTCGGGCAATTCCTGTGCATACCAAAGAACAATGCCGCCAACAATTATCAACATCCAAAGTCCAGCAACCAACCCCCATTTAAAACAAAATTTAAATAGTTTAGTGAATAAGTTATCTGCAGAGCGTTTACTTTTTCGCTTTGTTTTCTTAGTCTTTTTAGTGCCTGTCGATTTCTTCGCCATAGGAGCTTTCGATGTCGTGCTGATTTAAAATGCTTAATAGTCATAGGCGGGAGAAGTAAAAAAGTCCAGATGATAAAAACTTGACAGGCGGCAAAAAGCCTTTAAATTATGGAAACGTAAAGAAAGTTATGATGTGTTACAAGAAGTTCTCAAAAAACCAATATTACTGGACTCTGATTTTTTCTATTTCTTCAAGCTGAATGAGAAGAATTTAAAAAACTTTGAAAGAAAATGGCGTTTGCTAGAGACGCATGACGCAAAAGATAGCAAGTCCCTTGCTAATATAATGCATAAATCAGCAAAACATTTAAAGCGGGATAAACAACAAAATACGCCAGGTTATAAGCAAGCAGTTGAATTTTTAACAAAGCATGTGAATTTTTGGGAAGATCAAGCTCTTGCATGGATGAAGCAAGGCGGGTTTAATTCTCAAGAGTTAGCCAGTAGTTTGTGGGCCTATGCCACATTGGGTATAGAACCAAGTGCAGAATTTATGGCGGTGTGGGAAGAGGAAGCCCTTGCCCAGATGAAGCGAGGAGAGTTTAATTCCCAAAGTCTAGCCAATAGTTTGTGGGCCTATGCCACATTAGGTATAGAACCAAGTGCAGAATTTATAGCGGTGTGGGAAGAGGAAGCCCTTGCACGAATGAAGCGGGACGCGTTTAAGTCCCAAGATTTAGCCAGTAGTTTGAATCAAGACGAGTTTGATTCTCAAAATTTAGACAATAGTTTGTGGGCAGTTTCAGTGATTGACAGCTTTTCCAATTCTCAGGATTTGAAAGAGCTTTATTCGGCTATTCGCGTTAATATAAGCGATCAAAGTTTAATAAACTGTCCAGAAGCGCAAAGGCAGGTTCGTGATTCTGATCTATGGTTTACAGGGAAAAGTAAGGTTTTAAATCCTGAGCGTGAAGGAACTGTCTCTGGTTTTGAAAGAAAAGTAGGTACATTATTTAAAGATGCAGGTTACTCGATTAAGGGGGAGGCACCAAATTGCTTAAAAGCTTTTTTTGGCGAATCCATTGATTTTCCAGTTTCTCGTGGAGGTGAAACTATATTGGTGGAAGTAGATGGCCCAGATCATTATGTTCGAAATTGGAAAACGGGTCTGGTGCGTCATAACGGAGCAACATTATTTCAGAGTGCTCTGATGCAGAAATTTGCTCCAGAGGATATCATTCTCAGGATAGGATATGAACAAGTTGATCCTGTTTTAGAGCTAGATCCAGATGATAGCCTAAGAACAGCATTTTGTGATAACGTCTTTCATCATTTTTCTACACAACAGCCAGGCGCATATGGTTTGAAATCTCAGAACGGAATTGTATATTCGCTGGAGAGAAAAAGGCCATTAAGAAGCCTTGCCATTGCCTAGAGGTTTAAGTGCAATCTAACCAATAGCGGCGCATAGCAGGGAATTTATCAGTGGCGGTTGTTTCATCTTCAAATTCTGCTCCACAAGATTCAACAATGTGGATGGCGGCTTCATCAGATGATTTTACGGTAATCAACGCCTTATCGATGCCTAAGTAATTGATAATAGGGGTGGCTTTTTTCAGGATTTTCAAGCCATAACCTTTGCCGCGCATAGAGGGGCGAATATTAAAATGTACATGGCCACCCCATTTTTCCAGATGCCAGTTTAAGCGGTGGCGAATATCAACTGTGCCAATATATTTTCCGTCTTTAACAAGCCAGACAACAGTTTCTGGGACAGGTTCTACCCAATCTTGATAAGGTTGGTGCGGGTAACCTTTTTCGGTTTTCATTGCATTGATAAAAGTTTCAAAGTCTTTATTGAGAAGGTCAATATCTTGATGAAGGTAGCGGCCTTCAGCGTGATATTCCTTCAAAGCTTTGAGGTAATCATCTTTATATTCAATGGTTGGGCGTATGAGTTTAGAAGCAGACATGGTGGATACTCTTATACATGAAAAAGTTGTTTAAATCAAAAAGATAGAGGCAAGGCCAAGGAAGGCAAAGAAACCGACAATATCCGTCACGGTTGTGAGCAGGACAGTGGAGGATAAGGCAGGGTCAGAGCCAATTTTATCTAAGAAAATAGGGATAGCCGCGCCAAAAAATCCCGCAAAACATAAATTGATAATCATGGCGGCGGCAATAACGAGACCAAGTGTTTGATTGTCAAACCAAAGTGCCGCAATGACCCCCATAATAATAGCAAAACCAATTCCATTGAATGTACCAACAAGTGTTTCTTTTGAAATAACGCGGAGCATATTCGTGCTGGAGAGTTCTTTTGTCGCGAGTGCGCGCACGGCAACTGTTAAGGCTTGTGTCCCTGCGTTCCCCCCCATTGAGGCGACAATAGGCATGAGGACGGCGAGTGCCACAATTTGTTCAATCGTCGCATCAAAGAAAGAAATAACAACGGAGGCAGCAATGGCCGTGAGAAGATTTAAAAATAACCAACGAAAGCGGTTTCCTGTTGTTGAAAGAATGGCGCGGTAAAGGTCATCGCCTTCAACCCCCGCCAGTTTCAAGATATCTTCTTCAGCTTCTTCATCAATAACGTCGAGGATGTCATCAAAGGTGATAACCCCGATAAGACGATTGTCATTATCAACAACAGGGGCGGAGTTTAGTGATTCACGGCGGAAAATTAAGGCGACTTCTTCCTGATCCATGTCGGCGGGCACAGTATGAAGTTCGTCAAGAGCGAGCTCTTTGACTCTTGTTGAGCGTTTAGACCGCAAAATGCGGTTGAGAGGGATTTCACCAACAACATGATAGAGAGGATCAATGATAATAAGATCATGAAATTCAGAAGGGAGGTCATTGGCGGCGGCACGTAAATAATCAATGGCTTTCCCGACTGTCCAAAACTCTGGGATGGCAACAAATTCACGTTGCATCAAACGACCAGCAGAATCTTCGGGGAAGGTTAGGCCTTCTTCAATGGCAATACGGGTTTTAGCAGAAAGCTGTTTAATAATATCTTGTTGAAAATCTTCGTCCAGATTTTCAATTAAGTCTAAGGCATCATCACTGTCGAGTTCAGAAATGATTTGTGCCACTTGTGAAGCAGACATGGCCGACAAGGTGCTTTTGCACAAATCAGAGTCCATATAAGCAAAGGTCTGCGGATCAATTTCTGTATCATTTTTTTCAAGAAGTTCTTTACGATCGTCTTCTGATATTTTCTGAAGGAGGTCAGCCGTATCGGCATTGCTGAGCTCTTCAATTAACGCAACATGATTATCATTTTCTGGTTCATGAAGGGCATCGGTAATTTCACGAATAGAGTCATCGCTTAAACCAACTTGGTTTGGCGTTTCGGCAATTTCGTCGAATTCTTCAGCAAGATTTGGCGATGAGGCATCATCGACTTTATCTTCTTCGGCCATTTGATGATCCTTTTATTAAAGTTAAATCAGAGGCAATCAAGCCGCTTGCTTATTACTAGATTTTTTAGATTGCTTCCCTTTTTTTGCCGTTGTTTTTTTATTATCTTTTTGCGCGGGCTTGGCCTGCATTTGTGCTTCAACGCAGACAACAGCGGTCATATTTAAAATGCCACGTGCCGTTGCTGCCGGGGTCAGAATATGTGCAGGTTTACGAACACCGAGTAAGAGAGGACCAATAGGTATCCCGTCGCCCAGTATTTTTAGCATATTGAAAGAAATACTAGCGGCTTCGAGGTTGGGCATAATGAGCAAATTTGCACGATGGGTTAATGAGGAATTAGGCATTATATTTTTACGTACTTGCAAAGAGAGTGCTGTGTCGGCATGCATTTCACCATCTATTTCCAAACTTTTATCACGTGACTTAATTTCACTACAGGCATCACGCATTTTTTCTGCCGAGCTATCACGATGAGAGCCGAAATTTGAGTGCGATAACATGGCAACTTTTGGTTCAATTCCAAAAGCGCGAACACGTTCTGCCGCCAGTAAAGTCATTTCAGAGAGTTGAGCAACAGATGGATTCGGATTGATATGCGTATCACAGACAAAATAGTTTCCTTGGTTCGGCATAATAAGAAGGCGCAGCGCAGCAGGTGTTTCAACACCCTCTTTTAGTCCAACAACGTCAACAACATTATGAAGATGTTCAGCATATGCACCAACAGTTCCACAGATTAGGGCGTCGATTTCACCTTTCTCAAGCATGAGGGCACCAATAGCTGTTGTATCGGTACGGATAATATTTTTTGCCATGGCAGGGGTAACACCCTTATGTTCCATGACTTTATGATAGCTTGTCCAGTAATCTTTATAGCGCGGATCTTCTTGCGGATCACATAGTTCAAAATCTTCATCGATTTTTAGGCGCAAGTTCATATGTTCAATACGATGTAAAACAACATCTTTACGACCGATTAAAATAGGTTTTACAATATGTTCGTCAACGGCCATTTGCACAGCACGAAGAACATTTTCTTCTTCACCTTCAGCATAAGCAATGCGCATTGCTTTTTTCTTTGCTGCCGCAAAAACAGGACGCATAACAAGATTACTTTTGACGTGGAATTGTTTTAACTTTTCTTTATAGGCATCAAAGTCTTTGATAGGACGTGCCGCAACGCCGCTGTCCATGGCGGCTTTTGCAACAGCAACAGGAAGTTCAACGCCAAGGCGTGGATCAAACGGTTTTGGAATCATATAATCTGGTCCAAATTCCATTGTCTCACCTGGATAAATGGCGGCGACCTCTGGTGTGACTTCTTTACGGGCAAGGGCCGCAATAGCTTTTACGCAAGCGAGTTTCATTTCTGCATTAATGGCTGTTGCACCAACATCCAAAGCCCCACGAAACAAAAACGGAAAGCAAAGCACGTTATTAACCTGGTTTGTGAAATCAGAACGACCCGTGCAAATGATAGCATTCGGTGATCCCTTACGGGCTTCGTCAGGCATAATTTCTGGCGTTGGGTTGGCAAGTGCCATGACAAGTGGCGCATCAGCCATTGTCCCAGCCATTTTTGCTGTGACCATGTTTGGTCCAGACAAGCCAAGAAAAACATCAGCCCCTTCAAGGGCATCACTTAATGTTCTGGCATTTGTGCTGACGGCATATTTTTCTTTGTAAGGATCCATGCCTTTCTTACGCCCTTTATAGATAACACCTTCACGGTCACAGACCGTAATGTTGTCACGGGGTAGACCAAGAAGAGAAACCATTAAGTCTAAGCAAGCCATCGCCGCCGCACCAGCCCCATTCGCAACCAGTTTGACATCCGTAATTTTACGTTTTTGGATTTCAAGCCAGTTTGTAAAAGCCGCAGCAACAATAATGGCAGTTCCATGTTGATCATCATGGAAGACAGGAATATTCATCCGTTCTATTAAACGTTTTTCAATTTCAAAACATTGAGGTGCTTTTATATCTTCAAGGTTTATACCCCCAAAGGAAGGTTCAAGCGCAGCAACAACATCAACAAATTTATCAATGTCTGTTTCATTGACTTCCAAATCAAAGCAGTCAATATCTGCAAATTTTTTGAACAGAACGGCTTTACCTTCCATCACAGGTTTAGAAGCAAGTGCGCCAATATCACCCAGACCTAAAACAGCAGTTCCATTTGAGATGACAGCCACAACATTACCACGCGATGTATAATCGAGCGCTTTTAAAGGATCTTTTTCAATTTCCAAACAAGGGGCAGCCACACCAGGGGAATAAGCCAATGCCAAATCCATCTGTGTTTCCAACTGCGTTGTTGGCTTCATAGAGATTTTTCCAGGTTGAGGTCTGGTATGATAATGCAGTGCAGCATCATACAGCTTTTCCTGTTTGGTTTGGTTCTTCTTGTCTTTATTATTAGCCATAAGTGAAATTCCTTATTGATTACGTCATGCCCGCTTTGGTGCAGGTACAAGTTATTACGCCGCTATATTGCCTGTTTAAGGGGCAGGGGTGCAAGGAGTAATTAAGGAGTAATTCAGGACAATTTTTTCAAAACCCCCAAACTCTTTTCATAATGATTTGGTATAGTGGTGCGGTCGAGAAGATTTGAACTTCCCGCACGGCATCATGCCGTGCTGTTATCATAAATGTGGCAGTTCACTATCAGTTCTTGCTGTGTTTTTGCACGATATCCATGAAGAAAGATGGTGCGGTCGAGAAGATTTGAACTTCCACGGGATTATCTCCCACAGCGACCTCAACGCTGCGCGTCTACCATTCCGCCACGACCGCTCTTGTCTGTTTTACTTATTCCCTGACGTCGTTGGTTCGCTCCTTAGGTAGTGAACCTACCTAGCGTCGCTTCCGCCTTGTCAGAAAAAAATTAAAACGACAATAGTAGAGTGAGCTTGGTAGCAAATAACGGAAAGGGGGGCAAGGTTCAAATATTTTACCCATTGTTTCTAAATAAGAAATGCAAAAAATCTGCCGTTAAAAAACGAACAAATTATGAAAATAATCATTGATTTTTTAAGAAATTAATGTATATTACGGCCCACAAAAAATCTTTACATAACGCTAAAGGTAGGAAAAGCGGAAAATAAGTAAACGATGAAGAAATTAAGTATCCTAACAAAATTAGCCGCAGCAACCGTCTTGAGTACTCTTTTATCTTCAACAGCATTTGCGGAGTCCATAGCTGACATCGACGTTGATTTCTTGAATGGAAATGCTCATGCGCCAGTACTAGATTCAAAATTTAGTCCTACGGCAGAACTTTTTCTTCAGCATGATTTTACAAACTCTGTGTCGGGGCGGTTTGGTCTTAAGGTAGAAAACCCAGATGGAACATTGAGCGATTCTAAAGTAAGACTTGATCAATTAGTTTTAAGTTATGATGTTAATAATGTTATGTATGAAGTTGGAAAATTTGGTTTTTTAGGTAGTAATTTTTTGCAGGATTTTTCCTCTCAATGGCACACACCAATTCATGTTGAAAAATATGGTGTTGAAAATCAAATTCAAGCCGATCAATTCGGCGTTAAGGTTAGTAAGACAACACCCCTTGATAAGGATATAAAGCTTGATACGAGTTTGTCATTCTCTCGTCTTATTCCTGAATTGAATGATACGCTTTTTGGAAATAATGATGCCCCTCGAGATGGTTTAACAACGAAAGGTTTTTCGCCAATCGTTAATATGTCTTTGGTTGAAAGCTTTAAGGGCGGTTCATGGAAACTTGGAACAGAGTTTGGTAGCTACACCAAAGGAGAATCTACAGAGACTGCCCAAAAACACGTTAGTGTTTTTGGGCAGTTTGAGAGAACATGGGGAGACAATAGTGAATCCGAAGGTGGTTTTAAGACGGATTTTGTTCAAGAAACAACATTCATTAAAGATTCACACGGTGTTAAGGGCCATGATGGCGTTCTAAGTTTATCTTATGCCGAGTTATCAAAAAAGGAACTATTCGTGAAGGGACTTAGTGTTCAAGTTGCTGCGTATTATATTCATAGACCTGCGGATTTATCAGATGATGATAAAGCAAAGATTGCAGGAATCGAAATGGGAATAAGTTATAAATTTACAAAATCTTGTAACGGGTTTGTGTCTGTTGATAGAGAGCAGCATTTTACTGGGCCAGACAGAGGAATACATATTATTAGTGGGCAGGCAGGTTTAAACTGTTCCTTTGGTTGGTAGTCATTTTCTAAGCAAGCTTTATAATGATGAAGCTAGGGATTTACTTTATGTGATGGCTCTTTTAATGAATAGGGTATGACTGACTCTGACATTGAATGGACGATTAGCCCAAAACCGATTGAGTATGAAGACGCGCTGGCGGTGATGGAAAGCACAGTGGCGGACATTCATGACGGCACATCACCAGAGCAGGTCTGGCTTTTGGAACATCCGCCGCTTTATACAGCGGGTACAAGTGCAAAAGCCGAAGATTTGCTTGATCCTCAATTTCCTGTTTTTGAAACCGGGCGGGGCGGGCAACATACCTATCATGGCCCTGGTCAGCGTGTGGGGTATGTGATGCTCGACCTAAAGAAGCGTCAGAGCGTTCCAGACATAAAGCAATACATTAAGGATTTAGAACAGTGGATCATTGATACATTGCAAATATTTGATATTAAAGGAGAACGCCGTGAAGGCCGTATCGGGATATGGGTGGTGAAGGAGGATGGAAGCGAGGCGAAGATTGCCGCCATTGGTGTGCGAATACGCCATTGGGTGACCTATCATGGGATATCAATTAACCTTAATCCCGATCTATCACATTTTAAAGGTGTCGTTCCCTGTGGCATTGTCGCGCATGGCATCACAAGTTTTGAAGATTTAGGCGTTGAGGCAACAATGGAAGAGTTGGATTTAGCCTTACAAAAGACCTTCAGTAAAATATTCTAAGATATTAAATGTTGTGCTTCGTAAAATTACGGGTTAAATATATTACGTAATACAATTAAGGGAGGTAATTATGGTTGAACAAGCAGCTAAAGATTCTAACAGGATAGTAACACCAGGGACTATAGCTTTAACCCAGCATTTCTTTTTTGCAGTTGGATTACGAGCTTTAGCGAATTGTCCTGCTTCTTCTTCGGAGTGGAACTTTTTTCAAGGGAGGCGTTTTGAAGCGCCAGTCATTGTTAGCGGTATTTCAACCCTAGGTCTTCAATCCCCGAAGGATCTAGGTACGGCCATTAAGTTTACAACGGCTGTCTATAAATCTCTCTATGATGATAAATTCTTAGGCATCGCTCATGAATTCCCAGACCTTTTTGATAATAAAGAAAAGGAAATGCCTGCTGGGTCGTTGCTCCTTCAGGCTGTTGGTAAGCCATTAAATGATCCAGATGCTTTGTGTGTTTTGACACCCTTTGAGCAAAAGGGGCTGAATTTATGGCGGGTTGAGTCTAAAGATTTTGCAAACATTGTAAAACCTGTGGTATCTGTCAATCAGGATTTGTATTTTCAGAAAAGACATGTTTTTTATGTGGCGGATCCAGAACAAAGACAAGCGCATCTAAGTGACATTGCCATTTGCCGAAACATACCAGGTCTTAATCGGCAACCATAGGGATTAGATCTCTTGAGAACTGGTGCCCATATCATTAAATAAGTTGTTTTATTGATAAGAGTCTCATACAAATTATGCCATGTTAAATAACATTCAAGCCGTTTTATTCGATGTAGATGGAACACTTGTTCAGCATGACTCAATTGTTCGAGAATTTTACCAGAAACATATTAAAGCGGTTGGCCTGACCATGTCTTACGTGGATTCATTTCGTGCCATCACAGGTTTTGATGCGACAGCGGGATACAAAAATTTAAAGAGGCATCATGACGACCATTGGAAGTTAAGTGATGCTTGGTTTAATAATGCTATGCAAAGTTATGCTCAGTTGTCTGTAAAACATGGTTTGCAAGTGATTGAGGGGATAGAAGAGTCTCTAAAATTTTTAAACGCCAACGCCGTTCCTATTGCGATTGTTTCAAATTCAGGAAAAGATAATCTACATGAGAAGTTGCGCCAAACAAATTTAGCAGAACATTTTTTGGTAGAGAATGTTTTTGCTGGAGGTGATGAGAATGCACCAAAACCATCAGCAGAAATATTGCACCTTGCGGCAGAGAAGATGAGCGTAAAGATAGAAAGCTGTGTTTTGATAGGGGATAGCTTGGCAGATGTATGGGCTGCAAAAGTTGCAAATTGTTTAATGATAGCAACTGTGGCGGATAAGTTACCGAAACATCATTCTTCACTGACGGCGGTTCTGGAAGAAGAAGGAGCCGATCTTGTTGTCAATTCTTCTCAAGAGCTATTGCAGTATTTTAAACTCAATATTAATCGGCAGCCATAGGGATGAGGTTGGATTGGGTGTAATCTGCGCAATAGGCAATCAGGCCTGTTATGTCGGCTTTTAGTTTTTCGTAGTTTTTAGATTTTTGATGGGTTTCCTCGTTGAGATAAAGTGCCTTGGATATTTCAATTTGAAGTGAGTGGCGACCAATAGAGGGCGTGGAGTAACGCTCAACCAGTTCAACGCCCTTATAGGGGTTGTTAATAGCAACAATGTAGCCTTTTGACTTAAGGTGGTCACGGATAGAGTGGGTAAAGTCAAGGTCACAGCTGGTTCCATCCCTGTCACCCAAAACGAAATCTGGCTGAATATAGGGGTTCACACGCCCTAAGGCACTATTTTTTAAGGAGGCCCCCAAGGTTTTTGAGGGCATAGAATGGCAGTTTACGTGCCAGACCTGACCATAATTTTTATGTGCTCCATCAATGATATTCTCTAAAACATCGTGATAGGGCCTATAATATGTTTCTATTCGCGACTTAATTTCTTTTGGCGACAATAATTCTGCATAGACGGGCTCATTCGGGCTAATGAGGCGGCGGATGAGTCCTATTCCTGCATAAGAACGGTTGGTTGGGTCAATCGGCATGTCATCATAAGGCCAGTCCCCGTCAAATAATTCAGGGTCTATATCATTATGGGCGCGGTTAACGTCAAGGTAACTGCGGGGAAACAGGGCACGAAGCAAGGGCGCATTATAATCTGGTGCAGCAGCAAAAAGGTCATCGACATATTGATCCTCGGCCTTTTCAAGGGTTTGAAACGCACAGCTATAGTTGAAATCTGCGGGGTAATGCGTGCCACTATGGGGGCTATCAAAGATCAGCGGAATTGGGTTTTTAGGGGCAATGAGTTCAAGAACATTTTCAATCAGCATAGAGTCATATTAGCCGCCAAGGCGAGAATACGCCAAGGAGTTTTTGGTAGTTGTCCTAATCGTCATGGCTGTAACCCCGCACTGGTTGCGGGGTCTTGGTCAATAAATAAACAGACCCCGTAATAAATACGGGGTTACGGTAGGAAAGCTGGATTGCTTCACTCCGTTCGCAATGACGACTTTATATATGTCACATTCCATGTTACAAAATTTGGGCAATTTATAAGAGGGAGTACAATGTTTGATATTAAAGCCATTCGGGATAATCCAGCAGAATTTGATGCGGCGATGAAGCGCAGAAAATTGGAAGCGCAATCACCAAAAATTTTGGAGTTGGATGAAGAACGTCGTTCTGTGCAAACAGAATTGCAAGTCATTCAGGCTGAGCGGAATGAAAAATCCAAAGAGATTGGCACAATTAAAAAATCTGGCGGCGATGCGCAAGGTGCGATGGACGCCGTGAGTGCGTTGAAAGATAAAATGGCGACGCTGGAAGAAAAAGACAAAGAAATTGGCGAGCAATTAAAAACATTATTATCAAGCCTGCCAAACATCATGAAAGATGATGTGCCAGATGGTGCGGATGAAGAAGATAATGTTGAAATAAAAAAATGGGGTGAACCGAAGAATCCGAATGGGGCGAATAAAGCACCAGAGCATTACGAGATTGGTGAAGCGCTTGGCATGATGGATTTTGAAACGGCAGCGAAGCTGAGTGGGTCAAGATTTGTATTGCTGAGTGGTCCATTAGCGAGGCTGGAGCGGGCTTTGGCGCAATTCATGCTCGACACACAAACAGAAAAAAATGGCTATATAGAGTGTTCTCCGCCATTGTTGGTGAATACGGATGTGATGTATGGAACAGGGCAGTTGCCGAAATTTCAAGACGATCAATTTGAGACAACAGATGGTCGTTGGTTGGTGCCAACTGCTGAGGTTGTGCTGACAAATATTGTTCGTGAAGAAGTTGTGGAGGCTGAAACTTTACCATGCCGTTATACCGCCTTTACACCTTGCTTTAGAAAAGAAGCAGGGAGTGCGGGGAAAGATACACGTGGTATGTTGCGTCAGCATCAATTTTATAAAGTGGAAATGGTGGCTGTTACAAAACCTGAAGACAGTGATGCCGAGCATGAGCGGATGTTGAAATGTGCCGAAGGTATTTTGGAGGCGTTGGAAATTCCATATCGTACGGTGGTGTTATGTAGTGGTGATACAGGATTTGGGGCACGGAAAACTTATGACATTGAAGCATGGATGCCAGGGCAGAATGCTTATCGGGAAATTTCAAGCTGTTCTACCTGTGGTGATTTCCAAGCCCGCCGTATGAATGCACGGTTCAAGGCAAAAGGTGATAAGAACACGCAATTTGTCCATACGCTCAATGGTTCTGGGCTTGCGGTTGGGCGTTGTCTTATTGCCGTGATGGAGAATTATTATGACCCGACAGATGGCGGCGTCTTTGTTCCTGAAGTCCTAAAACCATATATGGGCGGGCTGGAGAAGATCGTTAAGGGTTAGTTGTCACCCCGACGAAGGTCGGGATCTGGCTGAATTAAGACGAGATCCCGTTTTTCAACGGGATGACGAGAAGTTAAGGTTGGAGAAGATTGTTAAGGGTTAGGGCCATACCCGCCTGTGAGCGGGTATCTAGGTCAGTTATGGAAGCAGGCGTTGCCTGCACATTGTGGATCCCCGCTGTTTGTATTTAGCTTCGCTAAATCGCGGGGATGACGGGGTTTTGGTTGTAATTTTCAATAGACCCCGTAATGAATACGGGGTTGCGGTGAGCGTAACAGATTTCTCCATTATACGTGACGCTAGCTTGCCCTAATGGGCAGAACATAGTAAAATTGCCTTAATAAAGTCCATCAAGTCCATTATTCTTTGGGATTCAAAACCGTGAACGCCGCCGATAGTAAAAAAATTAGATTAGTCATGTCTTTGCGCAAAGCAGGGATTCGAGACACGACTGTGCTGTCAGCCATTGAGCGCGTGCCACGGGATCATTTTATTCCCGAAGCTATGCAAGACCAAGCCTATGAAGATATTGCGGTGCCGATTGGATTGGGACAAACAATTAGTCAACCGTTTGTCGTGGCAAAGATGACCGAAGCGTTAGAATTAAATGACCGGCATAAAGTTTTAGAAATTGGAACAGGGACAGGCTATCAAGCCTGCGTCTTATCCAAAATTTGTCGCCGTGTTTATACGATTGAACGGCACAAGCCTTTGCATGATATTGCAGAAAATAATTTTAAAGAATTAGGCCTGCGGAATATTACAACATTATGTGGTGATGGTATGAAGGGCTGGCCAAAAATTCACGGCATTGAGCAAGCGCCGTTCGACCGCATTATTGTGACGGCCGCCGCACGTGAAAAGCCGCCAGAAAAATTAATAGAACAGCTTAAGGTTGGTGGCATTATGGTTGCGCCCGTTGGTGAGAGCGGCAAACAAATGTTGAAACGTTATAAGAAAGAGTCAGCGGACACTTATGCGATTTCAGATATTATACCTGTGCGCTTTGTACCATTGTTACCTGACATAGCGAAAGATGGGGCACGGGATGAAATACAGGAAGAGGTGATGGCGTGATAAAAGCGTGGAATAAGTTTTTTGTCATCCCCGCGTTTTTGCGTCAGCAGAAATTAGACGGCGGGGATCTGGTAAAAGAGTTCAGCAAAGCTGAACACATTGTAGATCCCGTTCGTGTAAGCTCTCTTCGTTCGCACCAACGGGATGACGTTTTATTATTAGCGGGGATGACGGTGATTTGTTTGGTTTTATCGCTTAGTGCGTGTTCGCGTCAGGAACCTGCACGGTTTAATACCTATGGTGTTGAAAAAGGTGCGGGGAGTGTCGGCGTTCATACAGTCTTAGAAGGTGATACAGTTTATAGAATATCCAAGAATTATCAGTTGCCCATGCGGGAAATTATTACGCTGAATGATATTCAGGCCCCTTATGTTTTGAATACGGGTTATCGCATGAAATTACCGCCGCCTAATGAACATGAGGCGCGTGAAGGCGATACGGTTGAAATGATTGCCCGCATGTATGAGGTTAGTCCGAATAGATTGGTTAGTCTTAATAATTTACAGCCGCCTTATAATATAGCCAAGGGGCAAGTTCTGCGTTTGCCAACACCATCAGGGAAAGCAGTGGCAGAGATTCAACAGGCGGCGGTTCAATCAAGCCAAAGCACTGTCCAATCTGCAAAAGTGGAATCGGTTGAAAGAGAAGCTTTAAATACCAAAACGCCAGAGGCGGCTAAAAATAATAAAGCAACAGTACAAAAAGCATCGGTGAACAGCAGAGCAAAAATTCCTGATGCCACGCCGAAAATGTCAGGGACTGGAAAATTTATGCGCCCCGTTGATGGAAAAATTATTTCTAAATTTGGCCCCAAAGCTGATGGCTTGATGAATGATGGTATTAATATTAAGGCGGTGCGTGGTAGCCCCGTGCGGGCGGCAGAGAATGGTATTGTGGTTTATAATGGTGATGATTTAGAAGGCTACGGTAATCTTGTTCTGATCCGCCATGAAAATAAAATGATGAGTGCTTATGCGCATCTAGATAAAACATTAATTAAGCGTGGTGCAAATGTTGTTCGTGGGCAATCCATTGGTACGGTGGGTTCGACAGGACAAGTGAACAGTCCGCAACTTCATTTTGAAATCCGTAAAGGGTCTACGCCGTTAAACCCAACGAAGTATTTGTAGTCATTTGCATTTGCTTTCTGACATTGTTACATCACTCCTAAAATAGGTGAACTATTCGTCGTCGTTCGTGCCGCGTCAGAAAACAAAGCCAAACGACTATAGAAACTGTTGTGTTTGGAGTGGTGAAAGTCTGGATTTACAGGGATTTACCCTGCTGCCCTGCGACATGCTGGATAAATTGATAAGCAACGCGTCCCGAGCGATTACCACGAGTGACAGCCCATTCAAGAGCCTCTTTATCTTTAAATGTTAGTTTATAATGTTTGGCGTAACCGCGAACCATGTCTAAATAAGCGGCTTGATCACAATTATAAAAACCAAGCCAGAGACCGAAACGATCCGATAGAGAAACTTTTTCTTCTGTGCTTTCGGATTTGTGAATGGCGGTAGAACGTTCATTTTCAATCATATTCCGTGGCAATAAGTGGCGGCGGTTTGATGTTGCATATATAATGACGTTATCAGGGCGTCCTTCTATGCCACCATCCAACACAGCTTTTAGACTTTTATAAGAGCTATCATATTCATCAAAAGACAAATCATCACAATATAATATAAAGCGGATTTCCGGCTCGCTTCTTAATATATCAAGCAGGGCGGATAAAGTTTTTAAATCCTCACGATAAATTTCGATTAAATGAAGCGGGAGCTTTGGGTCTTTATCGAGGTTATTGTGAATGGCTTTAATCAGCGAGCTTTTGCCTGTGCCGCGTGCGCCCCATAAAAGAGCGTTATTAGCAGAATAACCTTTGGCAAATTGAATGGTATTATCCGTCAAGGTTTTGGCCTGATCATCAACACCAATTAGAAGATCTAAAGGGATGCTGTCTGTGGTGTAGACAGGTTTTAATGACATATTATTAGATTGCCAGAGCCATGCGGTGGCCTCGCCCCAGTCAGATGGTTTGTAAATGTCTCCACGGCCTGCGTTGCTGTCTAATGTATCTACAATGCGGGTTAGCAGGGATTCTAGAGCGTTAAATTGTGAATCTTTCATCATAATATTGAGTGCTTCTCTTGCCTTTATAGTCGTAGCCTTTATAGTCCTAATCGTTATTCAAACAAAGAGAAAAAGGAACATAAAAAGATGTTAATTTCAACGGCTTACGCGCAAGAAATAACGGCAGACATTACAGCAGAAACCGCCGCCATGCCAGAGGCGCCAAGTGCAACAAGTGCGTTCATGTGGAATATGGGATTGATCCTTGTTCTGGTTGCGATGTTTTATATTTTATTGATTAAGCCACAGCAAAAAAGATTTCAGCAACATAAAGCGATGATGGATGGCCTTAAAATGGGCGATAAAGTTTCGACGGCTGGAGGACTGGTTGGTAAGATTTCAAAATTAATCAGTGATACAGAAGTCGAAGTTGATTTGGGCGATACGAAAGTTACAGCATTGCGCCACACATTGTCTGATATTTTAGACGATAAAAAAGACAAGAAGTAATGTCATCTCGAGCGAAGTCGAGGGGTCTTAAAAAGATTCCTCCAATCGCTTCGCTCCGTCGGAATGACAAAATCTAAGGAATAGCCATGATTTATATTGCCCGTTGGAAAATAACTTTAATTATCGCCGTTTGCGTGTTGGGTCTGCTGTATAGCTTACCCAATGTTATAGGCGGCGGCGCACGAGAGTTTATTGAAACAAAACTACCTGCCGTTTTTCCAAGCAAGACAGTGAATTTGGGATTGGACTTGCAAGGCGGCTCGCATCTGTTATTGGAAGTTGATTTAAGCACGGTCATGAAAGAGCGTAGTGAGAGCCTGGTCAGTGCGTTACGCCCTGCGATGCGCGCTGAAAAAATTGGTTATAGGCGTTTAAATGACATTGAGAATGGTGTTGTTATTACTGTGCGTGAAGCGGGCGATGCCGAAAAACTGAAAAAAATTATTCGTGATGTCGAGCGTGATTTAGAGGTCAAGGTTAATGGTGACGTCGTTGAAGGTAAATATTCCGAGGTCATGATTAAAGAAATTCAAGATCAGACAATTAACCAATCCATTGAAATTGTTCGTCGCCGTATTGATGAAACAGGAACAAAAGAACCCGCCATTCAACGTCAGGGCGATACACGTATTTTGGTACAATTGCCGGGATTAGACGATCCGCAAGAAATTAAAGACTTGTTAGGCACGACAGCAAAATTAAGTTTCCACCTTGTTGATATGAGTGGCACACGTGGCAGCGGATCAATGACGTTACCGATGGCTAATGATGATGGTCCACCGATTAATATTTTCCGTCGTGCGGAGCTGACAGGGGATATGTTGGAGAACGCACAATATGCCCCTGATCAAAATGGGCAAGAGGCGGTATCATTTCGGTTTAACACAATTGGGGCGAAGAAATTTTGTACTTTAAGTCGTAAAAATGTAAACCGTTTATTCGCAATTGTTTTGGATGGTGAGGTGATTAGTGCGCCTGTTATACGTGAGCCCATTTGTGGCGGACAAGGGCAAATTTCAGGTAGATTTTCGTTAAAAGAAGCCAATGATTTAGCCTTGTTATTACGGGCAGGGGCGTTGCCTGCACCACTCAATATTTTAGAAGAGCGTACCGTTGGTCCATCATTAGGCGCGGATTCAGTTGAAGCTGGTAAAATTGCCAGCATTATTGGGCTGGTGGGCGTCTTGATCTTTATGCTGATAACTTATGGGCGTTTTGGTGTTTATGCCAGTGTTGCCTTGCTTGTTAATGTCGCGCTTATCTTTGCGTTATTATCTAGTCTTCAAGCAACATTAACCTTACCAGGGATTGCAGGAATTGTTCTGACCATTGGTATGGCGGTGGATGCCAATGTTTTGATATTTGAACGCATTAAAGAAGAACTGAAGAATGGTCGTTCTGTTATGTCGGCGGTTGATGCAGGATTTAGCCGTGCCATGGGAACGATTATTGACTCCAACTTAACGACGTTAATTGCAGCGATGATTTTATATTCATTTGGTACGGGACCGATTAAAGGATTTTCCGTGACGTTAGGTATTGGAATTATGACGTCATTCTTTAGTGCTATTATGGTGACGCGTCTTTTGGTTGTTGTGTGGCTTCATAAAAACAAGCCAAGTGAATTAAAGATATAAGAGATAAAAATGAAAATATTTCCAACAGACACAAAGATTAATTTTATTGGCATGCGCTATGTCGCATTTGCGTGTTCGGCATTCTTGCTGATTGCTTCCATAGCTCTTCTCATGACCAAGGGGTTAAATTACGGGATTGATTTTACTGGTGGAACATTGGTGGAAATAAAGGTTTCGCCCGCTACGCCGGATTTGGGCGAGCTGCGTAATGGTCTCAATGATTTAGAGTTAGGCGCAATGTCTTTACAGGAGTTTGGTGCAGCAGATGACTTGCTCATTCGTATGCCAGAACAAAAAGATACAGAAGAAGCCATAAAAGAACGTAGTGAATGTTTGGAAGAAGGAACAACAAAAACAAATTGTCCGTTAAACGCACAAGAGAGTGCGCTAAAACAATTAAAAACATATTTAGATGGAAAGTTTGAAAGCGTTGATTATCGCCGCGTAGAATTTGTTGGCCCACAAGTTGGAAAAGAATTAAAGAAACAAGGTATGTATGCCGTGTTGTTTTCAATTCTTGGAATGTTGGCTTATATTTGGTTTCGATTTGAATGGCAGTTTAGTGTTGCCGCGATTGTTGCGTTATTACATGACTCGATTGCGACCATTGGATTATTTGCGTTAACCCAGATGGAGTTTAATCTATCAACTGTAGCGGCGATTTTGATGATTGCGGGTTATTCGATCAACGATACGGTGGTTGTGTTTGATCGTATCCGTGAAAATTTGCGTAAATTCAAAAAAATGCAGATTTTTGAGCTGTTGAACAATGCGATTAATCAGACATTGTCACGAACATTGATGACCTCGGTTACGACTTTATTGGCATTGCTCGCCTTATGGACCTTTGGTGGTGAAGTGATCCGTGGGTTCGTGAATGCACTTATTTTCGGTATTGTTGTCGGAACTTACTCCTCTATTTTCGTTGCATCGCCTGTTTTGATTTTCCTTAATATCAGGGAAGACAACAAAAACAACGCCAAAACCCAAGCAGAAACGGCTTAAAGCTTGATTCTATAGGCTATATCGGGTTTATTGGAGCGTAGAATTCTTTAATTATCCACAAGGGGGAGAAATCCATGAGTAGTTTTAAATCATTATTAATGGTGGCGGTTGCTACTGTTTTATTAGGGGCATGTTCTGGTTCAGACGATGACATAGGGTATCTAGGGTCACGTGATGACATTATCGTTAATAATGCTGGTTCAACACAAGTGGCGGAAACAGCTGTCAAAGTTGAAACACAAACAGCAGAAGCTGACATAGAAACGGCTGTTGAAGTCGGAACGCAAGAAGTTAAGGCCGATATGGAAACAGTTGTTAAGGTTGAGACGCAAGAAGCCAAAGCCGATATGGAAACAGCCGTTCAGGTTGAAACACAAGAAGCTAAAGCCGATATGGAAGCTGCTGTTGTTCCTGAAACCAAAACAATTTCACAAGATGGCAAACCAATGGAAACGGTTACGATGGGAGCAGCGACGAGTGAAAAAGTTTCTAGTAAAACAGCAACTATTTCTCCATCTGCGGGCGCTACTTCTGTGCCAACAGGTGCAACGGGCGATGTACCACCAAATGCACGTCCAGGTGAATGTTATGCGAAGGTGTTAACGCCTGCCATTACAGAGTCAACGAGTGAGCGTATTCAGATTTCTGAAGAACAAAAAGTTTTAGACCGTATTATTCCTGCAAAATATCAAACCACGACTGAGCGTGTAAAAGTTAAAGAAGCGCGTCAATTCTGGAAAGCAGGTAAAGGCCCAATTACGAAGAAAAATGAAGTAACGGGTGAAATTCTTTGTTTGGTTGAAGAGCCAGCAGAATATAAAAATATTGAAAAGCGTGTTCTTGTTTCACCAGAGCAACCAGAATATAAAATGGTTCCTGCTAAATTTGAAACAATAACAAAGCAAAATATTATTAAAGCAGAAAGTTGGGAATGGCGTCGTATTCTATGCGAAACTAACTTGAGTTCTACCGCGATCATGCAGATTCAACGTGCGCTTAATATAAAAGGTTATAACCTTAAGCCAGATGGTAAGTTAGGCAATTCAACAATGGATGCTATTAATAATTACCAGTTGAAAAATAGCTTGGCATCACGTGGCATTACATATGAAACATTGGATCATATAGGTGTTACACTGACAGGTTCTTAAATCTAGATGGATGTCACACCTTTAGTCGCATCCGGACAACAAATAATACAAAGCTATGCCGCTGGTCTATTTATGATTAGCGGCATTTCTTATGAAGGCGCAGTTATTGTCGCTCCCAACCAGACAAATGAATGGGTTGATGCGCCAGAAAATATAGAATCTGTATCTGTTGAAAATTTTAGACCTTTATTGGCGCATGCTAGTGATATTGATGTTATTTTATTCGGAACAGGGGCAACAATGGGCTTCGTTCAGCCTAAACTTCGTGATGAATTAAGCGCACTTGGCTTGCCGATTGATGTCATGGATACGGGCGCGGCATGCCGCACTTATAATGTGCTCATGGCTGAGGGCCGCAGGGTTGTTGCGGTTTTAATGCCTTCAAAATAAAAAAAAGCCGACCAGAGTCGACTCTTCATAGATTTATAATTTTTCTGAGGTGGCGTTAAAAAAATGACAAAACATATTTTTGAAATGATTTCTAAACTTGTTCCTAAACAGTTTCTTCCTTCTGCGCATCGGTTGGAATGTAATGTTCAGACAAAAGAAACAAGACGTATTGAGCTAACAATAGAAGAAAAGCGAGGACGTCTTGAAAATAAACTACAGCACAACAAAGAAAAATTTATAAATAACTATTTTTCTATAAGAAATATTCTCAGTTGGATTAAAGTAAAAAAACTTAAGAGGAAGAAACGTATATATCATGAGCTTATTGGAAAAATAACAATCACACATGCAGGTATTGAACAAAATTTAAAGGCTACTTTAGTATGTGACTGGGGTGTTCCAGAAAAGATAAAAACACCAAAGGCTAAAAGGAAGAAAAAAATTGAACATATATTTGGAAGGGAACTCTTAGGAACATTTATTCAACAACTGGAAGAAGCCAAGTGTCCTAAAAAATGGCGCTTTGCATACTCTGAAGTGTTGGATAATTTTTCTACATTAAGTAAAAAAAGAAATGAGGTGCTCAAAGCTCTGTACGGGCACAATGAAAATACACAAGAGATTATTCAAATTAACCAATTAGTTCATAATAATATGCTGCAAATTATGAGAGCTAATGACAACGACTTTGAAGTTTTTCTGAAACAGTGGATAAAGCCCATATATGAAAGCGATCTTAGGAGTTTACTTCATGACTTAGAAAAAATTGCACATCGCTTACAACAGCTCCGGTCAGAAGTTTTTATAGAAAAACACAATCTTTATCAAAAAATATTTGGTATGCCACAAATACCAGAAGATGCTTATAAAAACCCATATAAATATATAAAAATTTCAAATAATTAATAAAAACTCAAATAATAAAAAAAATATTATTTAAGCTGCAATCTTTAGAGGGCCTTGCTCATAAAGCTCTGCCACATATTCCCAGTTAATGAGATTATCAACGAAGGCTTCCAAATATTTTGGTCGTGCATTGCGGTAGTCAATGTAATAAGAATGTTCCCATACATCACAACCAAGAAGTGCTGTCTTACCAAAGACAACAGGGTTTTCACCATTGGGTGTTTTTACAATTTCTAACTTGCCTGAATTATTATCCATGGCGAGCCAGCACCAGCCAGAGCCGAATTGTGTCATACCCGCTTCGATAAATTTCTTTTTAAACCCATCATAACCTTCAAGATCTTCGGCAATTTTCTTTTCTAAATCGCCTGCGATTTTTGTGCCGCCACCATTCGGTGCCATCCAGTTCCAAAAATGCATATGGTTGTAATGCTGTCCGAGTTGGTTGAACAGACCAGCCTTTGCAGGATCTTTATGGGCGGCAACCATGGCTTCTTCCAGAGACATATTTTCAAGACCAGAACCTGCGATAAGTTCATTCCCTTTACTGATATAAGCCTGATGATGCTTGTCATGATGAAATTCTAATGTTTCAGCCGACATGTAGGGGGCAAGCGCATCATATGCATAGGGAAGTTTTGGGAGTTCAAAAGCCATGATATATCCTTTTATTTTTAATGAATTGGTATCTTAACAAAGGTTTTCGCATATTTTTGTTCCTTTATAAAGGAGAATAGAATAAGAAAATTGGATATGTCTGATTATTGTATGAATATTGTCCGTCAAAATGACCCCGATAGGTTTTTATTAAGCCTGTTTGCGCCACGCACCGCACGGCCAGCATTATGGGCATTATTCGCATTTAATTATGAAATTGCCAAAACCCGTGAAGTGGTCAGCGAGACAAATATTGGTTTAATTCGTCTTCAATGGTGGCGGGATACGATTGCTGAGATTTATGAGGATAAACCGATACGCCGTCATGAGATTGTACAGCCTTTAGCCGATGCGATTAAAAACTATGATTTACCACGAGAGTTGTTCGACAAGTTAATTTACGCCCGTGAATTTGATTTGGAAGATGTAACGCCAACCAATTTAGAAGGTTTACTCAACTATTGTGAGTACACGTCAGCGCCGCTTTTTCAATTAGCCTTAAAAATAGTGGGTCAGGACAATAACAATACGGTCATTGTGGATATTTCTAAGCGCTATGCCCTCATTGGAGCGATACGCGCCGTCCCCTATATGCTAAATCAGCGTCGAATGATGTTACCAGCGGATATTTTAGCCAATTATAATTTGTCACCGCAAAAAATATTTGATTTCAATGAGAAAAATGGATTACCTAAAGTTATAAAAGATATTCTAAGCCAGAAAAAGCAGTTTCGAAACGACAAGTCCGATAAAAAACCCTCAAAATTTTTGAAAAAAGTGCAATTAATGACCCGACTTTATGAGGGTCAGATAAAATCCGCCGAGTATGATGTTTTTAAGGCTGGTTTATCTGTGCCACCGCGCTTTTTTGCTTTACGTTTATGGGCGGGTATGTAAAAAAGGCTTGCTTTTTGAAGTAATATGTTATACATAATGTTAAATTTTTTTAAATAGCGGGAGATTCAGATGGTTGGAATTGGTGGTAGTTGGGAAAGTGTGGTTGTAGACGAAGGCGGAAAGATCGAGGTTAGCAAAAGAGATGGAAATGATTTCTTGATGCCTGTGAGCGAAGCTGAAGAAATGGCAAAAACCCTGCCTGATGAAGATCTAAGAAAACCTATGCTTCAGAAGGCTTTAAATTCTTTAAAGCCTCAATTTTAACGCCGCTGCTTTTTTAGAGCTTTTTGTTTGTTTTGGTAAGCTTTCTTTGAAGCTCTTTCGCAATATTGATTAACGCTCTCATACTCTTCTAATGAATCTACTTGTTGTTGAAGATTATTCATTTCATTCGTCATATATAATTTAATGGATGAGAGGGCGTTTTCAATATGACTGCCCATCATTTGTTGCATTTCGGCAGAGCGAGACGCAGGAAAGGGACCAACAACGCCAGCTTCATTCACAGCTTTTTCAATGGCCTTGCCCATCGCCTTCGAATATTTATTGATGACTTTTCTATCCACGGTCACATGTTTTTTTTCATGTTTTATAACTTCGCGGGCACAGCGACCTTTATTAAATTCTTTGGCAATATAAATTTTTGGTTGTAGTTGTATATCAACATTAATGGTGTGGTAGGACATACATATTGTTTGTGTTCTTGGGTCTTCTACGACGTTGTATTTTAAAACAGTTTTTATTATTGGTTGGTCATGACGTAAGCCACCTGTTGTTTGATCAACGTTTAGTCCATAGGGCGATATTGTGTTGGATTGTAATTGACCAAGTTCTATCGAGGTTTTTTCCAAATCATATTGAATTTCTTTAGTTTGTGGACGGATGTTAATAATAGCGGCTTGATTGATGGTGCATGTAACAGGCGAGGCAACAGGGGTTGTGAGTAAAGTTCCTGTAATACCAGCAATTTGTGCAAGTGTTGATAAGATCATCTGTTATAAAGCCCTATTTATTGTTCTCTTATCATTATAAATGATTTTGGTTAAAAAATCATGTTTGAATGTTAAGCGGCTTGTTTTTTAATAGAGAAAGAGTAGTTCCATTGGGTTGCGCTTTTAAGGGCACGCACTGCCATCGCTTTTTTTCGTGCGCGACCTTTTTCTTTTCCTTTTAATCCTTTTTTCTCTTTATCAGATAGTTGGTATTCAGGAAACAGTCCGAAATTAATATTCATCGGTTGGAATGTGTCGGCATTTCCACCGCCTGTAATATGATTGATGAGTGCGCCCATAGCACTTGTGCTTTCTGGAACTTCTGGCGTAAGACCTAAACGTTCGGCGGCGGCAAAACGTCCTGTCATTAAACCAACAGAAGCACTTTCAACATAACCTTCACACCCTGTGATTTGTCCTGCAAACCTTAAGCGCGGCATCGCCTTCATTTGCAGTGTTTGATTGAGTAATTTTGGCGAGTTAATAAAGGTGTTGCGGTGGATGCCACCAAGGCGTGCGAACTCCGCATTTTCTAGACCCGGAATCATTTTAAAGACTTCGGCTTGTGCGCCGTATTTCATTTTGGTTTGAAAGCCGACCATATTGTATAAAGTGCCGATGGCATTGTCTTGACGCAACTGCACCACCGCATAGGCGCGTTTTCCTGTGTTCGGGTTCGTCAATCCAACAGGTTTCATCGGACCATAGCGTAGCGTATCTATCCCGCGTGCCGCCATAACCTCAATGGGCATACATCCTTCAAAATAAGGTGTGTTTTTTTCCCATTCTTTAAATTCAGTTTTTTCTGACTCAATTAATGCAGTAATAAAAGCAACATATTGCTCTTCGTTCATAGGGCAGTTGATGTAGTCGGAGCCTGTTCCAGCAGGCCCTTCTTTATCATATCGGCTCTGAAACCATGCTGTATCGAAATTAATGCTGTCTTTATAGATGATGGGAGCGATGGCATCGAAGAAAGCGAGCTGGTCTTCACCACCAATCTCTTGAACCGCTTTTGCGAGTGGTACAGAAGTGAGGGGACCAGTGGCAATGATGACACTGTCCCATTCGGCAGGAGGTAGACCTGCAATTTCGTCACGCTCAATCGTTATCAGCGGATGAGCCTCTAATGCGGCGGTAACGCCTTGTGAAAAGATATCACGATCCACAGCTAAGGCACCACCAGCAGGCACTGCGGCTTTATCTGCCTCGCGCATTATTAATGAACCGCAAATGCGCATTTCTTCGTGAAGTACGCCGACAGCATTATAGTCTTTATCATCGGAGCGAAAGGAGTTGGAGCAAACCAGTTCTGCCAGCCCATCAGTTTGGTGAGCCTCTGTTTTACGTGTTGGGCGCATTTCATGAATGATAACGGGTACGCCCATTTGTGCGGCTTGCCATGCGGCCTCTGAGCCAGCAAGACCGCCGCCAATGATATGGATAGGAGATATATTGTTGTTATTTGTCATTATAGAGGTGTTTTAAGGGATGGCGTAGAATTGTGCAATAAGGGAGTTTCAGCCAATAATTTTAGCACATTTTAACATTTGAGCTGATATCATGTATAATAGGGTGGTTGAGGTAAAAATCAAAATAAAACAAGAGGTTGTCGTATGACAGAAGGTATAAGTGAAAGCCGTTTTAACATGTGGCGCTGTGTCGTCGGTATGGCACATGCAGATGGTGTTATTACGCCACACGAATTAGCTTTTATTAATAATTACATTAAAGACTTATCCCTTTCTAAAGCACAATTGGATATTGTTGGTGACGATTTACGTGAAGCCCAAGACATTCATGATATATTTTCAAAAGTAACAGACCATCAAGACAAAAAGGATTTTTTTGTTCTCGCTCGCGCTTTAAGTTGGTGTGATGGTGATTATGCTGCCCAAGAAAAATCGATCATTGAACAGTTAGAAAAATTAAATCTATTTGAAGAAAATCAAAAGATGTTGATGGATAGTCGAAACACCGTAGATGAAATTAAGTTGTGTAAAGATCAATGGAAAGTAGAAACCGAAAGTGATGGAGATCTATTAGGGTTTTTTAACGGATTAAGATCTGAGGGGACGGTATAGTATGGAAGAACAAGAGGGCATTAGCGAAAGCAGATTTTATATGTGGCGTGGAGTCGTCGTCATGATTCATGCGGATAATTTAGTGGCACCACAAGAGCTTTCCTTTATTAATGATTATATTAAAGATATGAACTTATCGCCTGAGCAGTTAGAAACTATTTTTGATGATTTAAAAAACCCACAAAACCCACATGAGATTTTTTCACAAATTACCGACGAACAAGATAAGAAAGATTTTTTTGCTCTCGCTCGCGCTGTTGCGTGGTGCGATGGTAATTTTGTTAAACAAGAAGAACGTATTATAGAGATGTTTAAAGAACAATCGTTTATTGGTGAAAATCTATCCTATTTAGAAGAAAGCCGTGAGATGATGAATGAAGTTGAGTTAAATAGAAATCAATGGAGTTTTAAAACGGATAATAGTAAGAACTTGTTTGACCTTCTTAAAACGAGAAAAGAAAAACCAGTTTAAAATTATCTAAAAAATGTTTGAGTGTTCAATGCAGAAAGTGGAATCTCTAAGGTCGGCGCTAAGAGCGGGCTTTGTGGATAGTTGCCGTTATTAAATTCTAATTTAATATTTTTATCTGCCATGTTGGTTCCAGAAGTACGAATAATAATATCGCGCCAGCCATTATTGGTTTCTGAGCTAATATAAATTGGTCCACGAACATTGCTGATGGTTGATAGGGGGGTAAAATCATCTTTACCTGCTTTTAAAATAAGCATGCCGCACCCATCCCAGCCGCACCAATATGTGTGAGGTAGTTTAAACAATATAATCCCCTCGCGTCGTCCATCACCATTGAGGTCAACACGAGCAAAGTCATAGTCAGAATTTGGCGGTGCGCCACGACTTTGGACATAGCTTGTTGCGGCTTCGACCAATTTTTCATCTTTTGGTTCATCTTTTTCAGGAAAGGGTGTTAAGCCAGTACTGCTCTCTCCGCTACTGCAGGCGTTGAGTAAGAAAATAGTCATAAAAATGATAATGGTATTCTTCATATTTGGGATATTAGGCGGATTCTTATGCAGTTGACAATAAGGGCTAATCTGCCAAAATTGCCTAGTCTGTCTATGTTCATAGACTTATGTAACCTTTTGTTTCAGGATAATGCATGATTTTTCAGTTTCCGTCTTTTAATGAGTTTATTAAGCGCTCGATTTTTCCATTTTTAGCGGTAATAGCGGTTTTTTCTATTCCTGCCATAGCCGCAACAGACAATCATGAAATGGTAACGCCAAGTATGATTGATCATCCATTAGCCATTACCGCGTTGGTGGTTTTTGTTTTGTCTTATCTGGCGGTATTGTTTGAAGAAAAGACACATCTTCGAAAATCTAAACCTGTCATGTTGGGTGCAGGGATTATCTGGGTTTGTATTGGGTTGTTGGCACCAGATTATAATATTTCACATCATGCGGTGCATGGTGCTGTACTTCACGGGTTGGAAGAATATGCATCGCTCTTACTCTTCTTGCTTGCGGCGATGACTTATATTGCGGCGCTTCAAGAACGTAAAGTTTTTGCAACATTGCGCATAAAACTCGTCGCAGCGGGTATGAATATGCGCCAGCTTTTTTGGGTGACTGGTATCTTCGCCTTTATGCTTTCGCCTATTGCTGATAATTTAACAACCGCATTGGTTCTTGGTGCTGTGGTGATGGCGGTGGGCGCAAATGATCCAAAATTTGTTTCCCTTTCCTGTATTAATATCGTGAATGCGGCCAATGCTGGCGGCGCATTTTCACCATTCGGGGATATTACAACCTTAATGGTATGGCAAGCAGGTCATGTAGACTTTTTTGATTTCTTTCCGCTCTTTTTGCCCGCACTGATTTGTTTTTTGGTGCCAGCTATCATCATGAGCTTTTTTGTCACGCCGCATAGACCGCTGGCGCTGAAAGAAAATATCAGCATGAAGGCGGGGGCAAAGACCATCATATTCCTTGGTCTTCTGACCATTGCAATGGCCGTTGGTTTTGAGCAGACATTGGGGTTGCCACCATTCCTCGGCATGATGACAGGGATGAGTTTATTGATGATCTTCGCCTATGTTATTCGTAAACGCAGCCGTGACCCTGACTTTGATATTCTTGAACAGGTTGCCAATGCGGAATGGGATACCTTGCTGTTTTTCTTCGGTGTTATTTTTAGTGTGGGTGGCTTAACCTATCTGGGTTTCCTCGAGCTTGTCTCTAACACGATGTATGATGGGTATGGCGCATCTGTGACGAATATCTCTATGGGCTTTGCCTCGGCCATTATTGATAACATCCCTGTGATGTTTGCGATTCTCAGTATGAACCCCGATCTGGATCAGTTTCAGTGGTTGCTCGTGACGCTGACCTGTGGGGTTGGGGGCTCCATGTTGTCGATTGGTTCCGCCGCCGGTGTGGCGTTAATGGGGGTTGCGCGTGGGCAATATACTTTCTTCGGTCATCTAAAATGGGCCCCTGTTATCTTGCTCGGCTATACCGCCGCGATTTTAGTACATTTCTATGTGAATGCGGATTTGGTAGGGGTGTTTAGTGAGGCAGATGCGGCGACGCATGCCGCGAAGGTTGAGGGGCATTAGATTGTTGTTGACATAACTTTAAGCCTGTTTATAAGATTTACTCAATATAAAAGTAAATGAATGGGTAAAATGTCATGAGTATTTTTTATGAGCCACGCTTTAAGAGCGCCGCAGGTAACCTTCCACCAACCAACCCGCTTTTTTGGGAAATTCAAACAAATCAAAGTGATATGGCTGCCTTTCATGCGGCAAACATCACAAGAGAAGATCCAATAGGGAAGGGTGGACCTTTCGGGGCTCAGTTATGGCTGGTTAATCGTAAAACCAACGAACATGTTCTTATCGGTACGGTACAGGAACCGGAAGATTCCAATGCTGTTGTTAGTAAAGGTCAAGCAAGTGCGCATGCGGAGGCGGAAAGTCTGTCGCCTGAAAAGCGCCAACAAGTCAAAGATTTTCTTAAAGAAAACGCTGAGGAAGGTTGGGAAGTTGTTCAAGTTTCAAGTGCGGAGAGTTGTCCCAGCTGTCGGTCAAAACAGGTTGCATTTGCAAATGAGTTAATTGTTGAGGACTTGATTACGTCCGGTCAGTTTCACGTTGTCTTTAAGGCAACATATGACCAAACAAAAGAAGACGCAGGTTTTAATGATGCACCTTACGATCAAACATTTAGAGCTATTCATGAATTGGGTGTTCTTTCAAGACAAGAAGGGCTTTTTGATTTGGAAAAGGCGCTTTTAGAAAACCTAGGGGCAAGTGCGCAATTTCATAGTGGAGAACTGATTTATACGCCAGTAAACCTTGTTGACGATGATATCGTTCCTGACAATGTGCTGAAAATTATGCGTGATGCAGGGGAGCAACCTGTCGCTGTAATTGTCCATCCGGATGGACGCATTTTAGGTCAATCGCTCGATGAGCGTGATTTAGGCAATGACGGTATTAATCTTCCTGAAAAAACTGCCATCGTTAGAGCGATTGAAAAGGCATCAACATATCTGCGTGATAAGGAAAGTAAATTTGCATCTTGGGAACTTGAAAAGGCGACAGTTTATACGAATATTCGAGATATTGGTCCCATGGCTTATTCTGGTCTTTTATGGAGTGACCTTTCCGAAGCAAAAGTTGTTTCTTCCTTTGCAACAGATTTAGTGGATGAAATGGCGCAAGAAGTTCCAGGTATTAGTAATAGGAATTTATTTTTACAGGTGGCGGTAGATTACGATTCTAGAAAGTCGCCATTATCCGTCGTCTTTAATGGTGATCCAGAGGATGCCAGTGTAGCACATCTTGTCTGGAAAGCGCGGATGCAGGCAGAAAAAGTTAAAAATGCCCAAGCGGTCAGAATGGATGAACTTGTTGCGCGACCAGATCTACCCAAGGTGAGAATGATTGACGGCACGTATATTAATTTAAGTAGACTGGTTGAAACATCAGAGGTCAGCTCCGACTATGATGGTGCCAAGGGAAAAGGCTCAAAACTAGAAGCTAAACCTCTCTAGGAATTTTTCCATCTTAACTTTGGTTCTCTCGCGGCTTTGACCTCGTCAAGGCGGCGGGTAGGGGCGGAAACAGGATAGTCATGGAATTTTTCTGTTTCACCATTCCGAGCATCAGCGGCAAGTTTTTTCATCACCTTAGTAAAACGATCAAGCGCATCTTTGCTTTCAGTTTCAGTTGGTTCAATCAGCATTGCACCATTGACGACCAGTGGGAAATAAACCGTCATGGGATGCATACCATATTCGATAAGACCCTTGGCAATATCAAGCGTGGTCACACCATTTTCTTTTTGGTATTTTTCGGTAAATAAACATTCATGCATGCAAGGACCAGCAAAGGGCACGTGATAATCATCTTTCAGTTGGCTTAAAATATAATTGGCATTGAGAACCGCATCTTCGGAGACACGTTTCAGGCCGTCTGCCCCATGTGACATCATATAAGTCAGCGCACGAACATGCATACCGAATTGTCCTTGGTAGCCTTTTAAACGACCACAAGATGTCTCACGTTCTCCGTCACGCTCAAGACGGTATTGCTTTCCTTCCTTGAGAACAATGGGAGATGGGATGTAGGGTTTTAGGTTGTCTGCCACGCAGATAGGACCAGAACCAGGACCACCGCCGCCATGCGGCGTAGAAAATGTTTTGTGTAAGTTGATATGCATCACATCAACGCCGAAATCACCCGGGCGAATTTTACCAACGAGGGCATTAAAGTTCGCACCATCACAGTAAAAGTAACCGCCAGCGTCATGGAGTAAGTCAACAATTTCAGCAATGTCTGTTTCAAATAGACCGCATGTATTTGGGTTTGTCACCATCATGCCGGCGATGTCATGGCCATCGTCCCCATCAGCGTATAAGGCTTCTTTAAAAGCTTCGACAGTAACACGTCCCGTTTCCTTAGTTGGAATAACACGGATTTTGTAACCGCACATGGCCGCCGTTGCCGGATTGGTACCGTGAGCAGAGTCAGGCACAAGCATGATATTTTTATGAGCATTGCCTTGTGATTCATGAGCGCGACGAATTGTCATCACCCCTGCAAGCTCACCATGAGCACCAGCCGCAGGCGTTAAACAAACGCCCGGTAAATTGGTTAGCTCAGCCAACCAGTTTTGTAAATCATGCATGACCGCCAAAGCCCCTTGAACCGTACTTTCGGGCTGCATGGGGTGGATATGGGCAAAGCCCGGAAGGCGGGCAACTTTTTCATTGATGCGTGGATTATGTTTCATCGTGCAAGAGCCAAGAGGAAAAAAGCCACTGTCGATGGAATAGTTTTTGGTTGATAGGCGCACAAAGTGACGAACAACTTGTGGTTCGCTGACCTGATGCAGGCCGATGTTTTTACGTGTTGGTTGGCCTGTACGACTGGACGTTCCTTTTAAGGTTGGTAAATCTACGCCCGGTGTGTCGGTACGTTCTTTTTCAAACAATAGATTTTCATCATAGTTTAAGCCGCGAGTATCGTCGTTGATGTCCATAGTATCCGTTGTATCGTTATCGTTAAGGGCGAAGCTATTCACTTAACGACCTCCTTTAAAGAAGGAGGAGAGGATTTGATACTGTTATCGGAATTCATTACAAGAACTGTCGGCATAAATTCTTTTGCTTCAGCTTCTTCCATGCGGGTATAAGCGCAAATAATAATTTGATCCCCCGCTTGTGCAAGGCGAGCCGCAGCGCCATTGATACCAATAATGCCAGAGCCACGCTCACCAATAATGGCGTAAGTCGTGAAACGGTTGCCGTTGCTGATGTTCAGGACATCAACTTGTTCATAGGGAAGGATATTTGATTGTTCTAGAATGTCTTCGGCAACTGTTATAGACCCTTCATAGTGAAGGTCGCATTGTGTGATGACGGCTTGGTGTATTTTACTTTTGAGCATCGTTAATATCATTTCAATATTTCCTTTAAAGCGATTGTGAGGGTGTCGATACCATTTTCAGTTGTGATTTCGGTGGCGGTGATAAGGATGGTATTATCATCCGCAGGATAGCCCGCGATAATTCCTTGTTCATCAGCCAATTGTTGGACAATGTCTCCGGCATTTTTACCTTTCGGTAACTGCACGGCGATTTCGTTAAAGAAATTTTCGTTTTTTAATGTAATGCCTTTGATAGATGTTAGCTTATCGGTAAGATCACAAGCTTTTTCATGGTTCAGAGCCGCCAGTTGTTTAAAACCGTCTTCACCAAGAAGTGACATGTGTACCGTGAAGGCCAAGGCACAGAGCCCTTGGTTCGTGCAAATGTTTGAGGTCGCTTTTTCACGGCGTATATGTTGTTCACGTGTGGATAGCGTCAGCACATAGCCACGTTTGCCGTCGGCATCAACAGTTTCACCGCAAACACGACCCGGCATTTGACGAATGAATTTTTCACGGCAGGCAAAGAAGCCAAGATGTGGGCCACCATATGACATGGCAACACCAATGCTTTGTGCTTCGCCACAAACAATGTCGGCTTGTTCAGGTGGTGGTAACATACCAAGCGATACAATTTCATTTATAACGACGACAAGTAATGCACCTTTTTCATCACAGGTTTTACGCCATTCATCGTAACCATGCGGCTTGCCGTAAAAGTCGGGAGATTGAATAAATACACATGCTGTGCCGTCTTCGATTTTTGAAGGGTCTTCAGAAATGCTGTAGCTGGAGGTTCCTTCGTTGTTACGTAGGTAAGTTTCCATGACTTCGGTATATTGGGGGTGAATATCATTACCAAAACAAACCTTGTTACGTTTGGTTATACGCATCGCCATAAGACCTGCTTCGGCCATGGAGGTTGCGCCATCGTAAAGGGATGCATTGGCAACTTCTTGACCCGTTATCAGTGCAATAAAACTTTGGAATTCAAAAAGATATTGAAGTGTGCCTTGCGCAATTTCCGGTTGATACGGTGTGTAGGCTGTTAAAAATTCAGAGCGTTGAATAATATGATCTACCGATGATGGTACATGGTGATAATAAACCCCAGCACCCAAAAAGAAACGATTGCTTTGTGCGTTGATATTCTGATTTGCGTAACTGAGCATTTGGCGTTCAATTTCAAGTTCGCCTTGATGATCAGGTAAGTCAGCCTTGCCTTTAATGAAGGCTTTTTTAGGAACCTGAACAAAAAGCTCGTCAACGTTTGAAACACCAACGGACTCTAGCATTTCAGTACGTGCTTTTTGAGTTTGAGGGAGATAACGCATTGAAGCACTTTCTACAATTTTCTAAAACGGGATAACTCCATTTTTAGGCAGAAAACCGCCAATGGTCAATGAAATTCATCCTCGTGAAGGACAGAAGTCGTGGGTAAATTATTTATGGCTAGAAGATAATTAATCTAAGTCTTCAACAAAGCTGTCATAGGCGGATTTATCCATTAAATTGGCAGTTTCGCCTGTATCATCCATTTTGACTTTAACAATCCAACCTGTGTCGATGTCTTCTTTCAGGTCATCAAGGTTGTCTTGTAGGTTATCATTTACTTCCACAATTTCACCAGTCACGGGTGTGTAAATTTCACTGGCAGCCTTAACAGATTCAACAACAGCAAAATCATCACCTTTGGCAACTTTACGACCCACTTCTGGAAGTTCCAAGAAAACCAAATCACCAAGTGCGTGGCGCGCATAAGTTGTGATGCCAACCCAAGCGGTATCGCCTTCAATTTTTAGCCATTCATGATCTTTACTATATTTTACTTCACTCATTTTAAAGTTTCCTTTTTCTTTTAGATTAGAATTTTAAGCCGCTTTTTTTATTGTACCAATTTTAATTAGAAGGCTAAAAAGTATTAAAAAGAGTGTCCCACATCCTATTGATGTCCACCATATGGCATTGGAAACACCTAAAAAAACGAGGCAACCATAAATAATACTTGCGCCTGATAGACACCCGCCTCCAATGACTAAAAAGAATACAGTCAAACCTGATATAATATCGAGTATTTTATTATCAAAAATTGGCTCTCCCTCACAAGCATATTCAACAGCCGTATCTATATACCAAACGATTTGTGCAATTACGGCACTTATAAGACCGACAGCAAAAGGAGTTGCGGTGATTCCTGTATCTGCAGCTAAAACAGCACCTATTGCGGCAGTATTAATAATTCCAAAATTGACAATAATTTTTGCTGATAAATCATCTACTTCATGTCTAGTAATTTTATCCATATCTTTTACCTTTAAGCCGCTTCCTTGGTCGTTTTTTTAGTTTTTGCCTGTACAAAAGGCATGTCAGCAATAATGGCTTCGATATCACGATTACGAACGCGGATATTAATTTTTGTATTGATGTTGGCGTGCTCTATATCAATATAAGCCTGTCCGATAGCGGTTTGAAGCGTAGGGGAGAAGCCGCCGCTGGTGAGGACGCCAATCTTTTTCTTGCCAGCCGCATCAAAAACTTCTGCGCCTTCGCGAGCAACGCCTTTGCCAGTAATTTTAATACCAACACGTTTGCGGGACGTACCGTTTTTAAGTTCATCTAAAACACGTTTGGCACCGATGAAAGTTTTATTGTTCCGTTTCCCCATGATCCATGTGCTGTCCGCTTCAACAGGCGACGTTGTTGCATCAATATCGTGACCATAAAGAGGGTAGCCCATTTCAAGGCGTAAAGAGTCACGTGCCGCCAAGCCGATAGTTTTTACATCTTTGTGCGCTAATAGTTTATGCCAGACAGCATCGGAACGTTCAGCAGGAAGGCTAATTTCAAAACCATCTTCTCCTGTGTAACCAAGACGGGAGATAAAGAAGTCTTTATGCGCCATAAAGCGCATGTAGTTTAATTCGGTTGTCTCAATGGATAGAGCTTCGCGCATAACTTGTTCGGCTTTTGGTCCTTGAAGGGCAATTAAGGCATGGTTTTCAAGGTGTTTGAGAGTTGCGCCATTGGGAAGGTGCTGTTTCATCCATTCAATGTCTTTATCTTTACAAGCACCATTCACCACGACAAAATATTTATCATCTTCAAGTCTGGTGATAATTAAGTCATCAATCATACCGCCGTCTTCATTCATCAGGACAGTGTATTTTGCAACATTTTCTTTTAACGTGGAGAAAGTTGAAGGTGTTAGTTTTTCAAGAAATCCTGTTGAACCTGCACCTTCAATGATTAATTGCCCCATGTGAGAGACGTCAAAGATACCCGCATTTTCACGTGTCCAATTATGCTCTGTCATCACGCCATCAGGATATTGGATAGGCATATCATAACCTGCAAATTCAGCCATTTTTGCTTTTTGAACAATATGGCTGGCATGAAGCGGTGTTTGTTTCATAACTAACTTTCTTATTGAAATTTACTATGTAATGCTTCTTTTTTATCGTGTAGAATAACGAAAAACAAGAGGGAAGCTTGAATTATGGGTCTGGAATCAATAATTGCACTTTTTTTAGGGGTCGCGGTTTTGGCGGCAAAGCCAGGGCCAGGTATGGTCACGGTTGCCTCAAAAGCGATAGGTGAGGGGATAAAGCCTGTTCTGTTTTTCATGGTCGGAACAAACCTAGTTAAAATTCTTTTCTTTGGTGTTGCGGTTTTGGGCGTGTCTTTTGCCAATGGCGACATGTTATTTGTTTCTATTTTGGTAAAATCTTTGGCGGCGGTTTACCTGATTTATATTGGTGTCCAAGGGCTTCAGAAATTTGATATAGAAATGCCATATGGTGACAAGCCTTCGATACAGACAGGGTTTTTAGAAAATTTCATAGCTGGATTTGTTATGACCTTAAGTAATCCTTTTGATATTTTATTTTTTGCAGGGATATTACCGACGATTTTAAATGTTTTACAAATTTCTTTTGATGATTTCTTATTAGGGGCGTTTGTGATTGTTGCTGCGGATTCTGTTGTAGCACTGTCTTATGCTATTCCTTTGTCTTTATCTCGTAAATCTTTCACAGAATCTTTTTTGAAAAAGGTTAATATAGTTTCAAGCATTATGATTATTTTAGTCGGGCTGTATATAGGCTATTCTGCGTTACCTGCCAAAGATTTATTATCAGCCTTATTTTAAGGATGTTTTAAAGTGATGTTACTTTTTTATCAGGTTGAATATAAAAAAATAAAAGGCTCTTGTCGAAATATCGATGGATATTCAATAATTTTTAGGAATTTTTAGATTATGACTTTAGAATCGCTTTTAGCTCTAGCTGTGGCTGTATTTATTTTTTCATTTAAACCTGGTCCAGGAATTTTAACTTCTATTTCTTATTCCCTGTCTCATGGCGTTTTGGGATTAAGTGCTTTTTTATTAGGTTTTAATATCGGTTTAGCAATTTATCTAGCGATAGTTTTTATTGGTTTGATGGGTATAAACCACTTTGAAATTGATGTTTTGTTTTTTGTTATATTGGTCAAGTCTTTTGCTGCCTTATATTTAATCACAATAGGTGCTAAGGGTATAATGACATGTAATGATGATGTTAATATAAATGCGGATAAGGTAGATGCCCCTAAAAACTTTATTGATATGGCGGTGTCAGCAACCATTTTAACTCTATCGAATCCCATGGTTATAGTTTTTTATGCTTCAATTATTCCTGTTTTTGTTGCGCCAGAATTTATAACTGTCCAAATTTCTTGTTTAATCATAGCGATGTTAATGCTGATAGATAGTATGGGGATGGTTGTTTATTGCACACCAATTATTTTATTTAGAAAGACATTGCCAGAAAAATTTATGAAATATATTAAATTTCTTTCAGGGGTTATTGTTGTATTAATAGGGCTTTATATTGGTTATACAGCGTTGCCAGCTCAAGATTTAATCTCAGTTTTTTAAGGATGTTTTAAGCGCATAAAGTGCCTCTAAGGCTTCGCGCGGTGTCAGGCTGTCAGGGTCGATTTCAGCCAGTTTTAATTCAAGGTCAGACGGTGCTGTTGTTGGTTCGGGAGCTTGAACCGTGAATAGTGGTAAATCAGTGCCGATATTTTTAGTATTTTTTGAGCCTTCGCCGGTTGTTAAATTAGTGAGTACATCTTTAGCGCGGGTAATAACATTGGGCGGTAAGCCTGCCAATTTTGCGACATGTATACCGTAAGATTTATCGGCTGTCCCTTCGACAACATTATGAGTGAAAACAATATCACCTTTCCACTCTTTCACTTGAAGTGAATAACAACGCAGTGTGTTCAAGCGTTCTTGTAAAGAAGTAAGCTCATGATAATGCGTCGCAAAGAGCGCACGTGATTTATTGACCTCGTGCAATTGTTCAACACACGCCCATGCGATAGACAGACCATCGAAGGTAGCGGTGCCTCGTCCAATTTCATCTAAGATAACAAGAGAGCGTTCCGTTGCTTGGTTCAGGATAATTGCCGTTTCAATCATTTCCACCATGAAGGTAGATTGCCCGCGAGCCAGATCATCAGCCGCGCCAACACGAGAGAAGAGGCGATCAACAATGCCAATATGGGCGGAAGATGCAGGAACGAAAGAGCCAATTTGTGCAAGGATAACGGTTAAAGCATTTTGGCGTAAAAACGTTGATTTACCTGCCATGTTAGGCCCTGTTAGGAGCCAAAGTTTTTGATTTTCACTTAAGTCACAATCGTTTGGAATAAAGGCAGTGGCATTTTGTGTTAAGGCAGCTTCGACTACAGGATGGCGACCGCCTTGGATTTTAAAAGTCAGTGAATTATCAAGAACGGGTCGTGTGTAGTTTTGTTCTATCGCCAGTAGACCGAGCGCGGTTGCAACATCAAGTGAGGCAAGTGCGCTTGCAACAATAGCTATATCATTGGAGAGTGCATTCACTTGCCTTACAAAATCGCTGAAAATTTCTTGCTCAATGGCGAGAGCTTTGTCAGCGGCTGATGATAAATCACGTTCAAGCTCTGATAGTTCTGGTGTGGTAAAGCGGACATTATTGGCGAGTGTTTGACGATGAATAAAGGGATTGTCATCTTGTTTTTCATCACCAATTTTAACCATAAGCTTATCCGCATGGCGGGCGGTGACATCGATAAAATAGCCAAGAACGTTGTTATAGGTGACTTTGAGAGTGTCTATACCCGTCATTTCACGATATTTTGTCTGAAGCGCAGCAATGTGGCGTTTGCTGTCATCACGTAATCCGCGTAGTTCATCAAGACGGGCATGAAAATTAGATTCAATAAAACCACCATCACGATCTAAAAATGGTAAGTCCTGTTTTAACGCTTTGCGCAGTGTATCGCTTAACTTTTTTAAATCATTAGATTGTTTTAAATTAGTTGTGATGTTTGTTAAGGCTGTTTCTTTTGTTTCTAACAATAGTGCAAGAATAGTTTCGGCGGCGTATAACCCATCACGAAGCGCACCCAAATCACGAGGCCCACCACGATCAACTGAAAGACGAGCAAGCGCACGTTCCATATCGGGGACTTGTTTCAGATGTTCACGCATGCCTTCACGTAAAGATTTTTGGTTTACGAATATTTCAACTTCATCCTGACGGTTAGTGAGTGCGTTAATATCGGTAAGCGGTGCGGATAGTCTGAGTTGTAAGGCACGGGCACCAGAAGCTGTCACGGTACGGTCAATTGTTGAGAGGAGTGAGCCTTTACGTTCCCCTGACAAGGTGCGGTTTAGCTCAAGGTTGCGGCGGGTGGCCGCATCAATCTCCATATTGTTGCCGCTGGCAATTTGATTGGGACGTTTCAGGTGAGGGATCTTGCCTTTTTGGGTGCGTTCAACATAGTCAATCAATGTACCTGCGGCAGAAATTTCTGCACGGCTGAAAGCACCAAAAGCATCTAATGTACCGACACCAAAAATACTCTCTAATCTTTTTTGTGCGTTTTGTGTGTCATAAAGACTGTTTGAAAGAGGGGTAATCATTTGTTGGTAAGGCGCAAACACATCAAATAAGTTTTCTTGTTGAACCATTTTGTCGGCAATTAATATTTCCCGCGCATTGATGCGTTCTAAAGCGGGGGAAATTAATTTTTCGTGTATGGCCTGAACATAGAAATCACCCGTTGAGATTTCTAACCATGCCAAACCATATTGTCCTGCGATTTCTGATAAAGCCGCAAGGTAGTTATTTTCCCGTGCATCAAGAAGATTGTCTTCGGTGAGTGTGCCTTGCGTAATAACACGCACAACATCACGTTTTACAAGGGTTTTGGAGGTAGGTTTTCCTTCGGCCTTGGCGCGGGCTTTGGCTTGATCTGGTGTTTCGCTTTGTTCGCAGATGGCAACTTTAAACCCTTCACGAATAAGTTTTGCCATGTAAGGCTCGTACGAATGAAAGGGAACACCACACATAGGAATGTCAGTGCCTTCTGTTTTTCCGCGTTTGGTCAGGGTGATGTCGAGGGCTTGGGAGGCTTGGACGGCATCATCAAAAAACATCTCATAAAAATCACCCATGCGATAAAATAATAAGCAGTCAGGGTATTGTTTTTTTAAGGTTAAATATTGCGCCATCATTGGCGTGTGCCCTTGCGCCAGAAAATCCTCAGCAGAGGATTCTTCCACAGGTGTAGATTGTTTCAAGGCGCTTTGTGACATAGTGAGAGTTTAGGACAAATCAACGTAGCAGGTCACGGGGTTTTTAAGGGTTTTCCCTAAAGTTTATCCCTTGGTACCCGTAGAGCCGAAGCCGCCTTCACCGCGATCTGTTTGGTCTAGTTCTTCGGCCACTTCCCATTCAACTTTGGCATGTTGAGCAATAACCATTTGAGCGATGCGCATACCACGTTCAACGGTAAAAGCTTCTTGCCCTAAATTAGCAAGGATAACACCAATTTCTCCACGATAGTCGGCATCAACTGTGCCGGGAGAATTAAGGACGGTTACGCCATGTTTAAGGGCAAGACCAGAGCGGGGACGAATTTGTGCTTCATAACCTTCAGGGAGAGCGATAGATAATCCTGTGGGGATGAGCATACGTTCACCCGGACCGATTTCGATGGCTTCTTCTAAGGCGGCTGTTAAATCCATACCTGCAGATTGTTCTGTGGCATAGGTTGGGAACTTTAGACCAATGGCATGTTCCATAGGAGTGAGGGAAATTTTAATTTTATCGGGCATTTATGTTCGTCCTTTTTTTAAGTGGTTGTCATACGCGTAAATGCGAGGGCAACATTTATTCAGCAGCTTGGGTTAATTTATTTGCTTCGAGATAATGGATAATTTCGTCAACAATGTCACGTGCAATTATCGTTTTTTCAGATATGGGAAATTCTTTTTTTGTTGTGGTGGTGAATAGTGTGATTTGATTTTTGTCACTACCAAAGACATTATTCTCTATAATGTTATTGCCAATGATCCAATCACAATTTTTTGATTCTAATTTGGCTGTTGCATTGTCATCTAGGTTTTCAGTTTCTGCTGCAAAACCAATAACAAGGGTAGGGCGTTTGGTTTTATGATTAGAAATTGTTTTTAAAATATCTGGATTTTCAATGAGGCTAAGTGATGGTGGTTTTTTACTTGCCCCTTTTTTAATTTTTTGTGTTGTATAGCTATCAACGCGCCAGTCAGAAACCGCAGCGGCACAGACGGCAATATCGGCAGGAAGGGCAGATTCACAAGCCTCTAACATGTCTTGGGCGGTTTCAACATGGACGGTTTTAACACCGTCAGGATCAGGAATTTTAACGGAACCAGAGATGAGTGTTACAGAGGCTCCCGCATGAGATAATGCACTTGCAATGGCGTGTCCTTGTTTTCCTGATGATTTGTTGCCGATGAAACGAACGGGATCAATCGGCTCATATGTTGGGCCGCTGGTAACAATGGCACGAAAACCTGCGAGTGGTTTATTGGCAGAAAAATAATTCATCACGGCGGTGAAGATATCTTCAGCCTCACTCATACGACCTTTGCCTGTTTCACCGCAAGCCATATCACCTGTTGTAGGACCAATGATTTTTATGCCACGTGATTTTAAAGTTTTTAAATTTTCTTGTGTTGCATCATGTTGCCACATCATAGGATTCATTGCTGGGCAAACCATGATAGGACGGTTGGAGGCGAGTAACGTTGTTGAGGCCAAGTCTTCTGCTAAACCATGTGTCATTTGTGCAAGTAAATTTGCACTAGCAGGGGCGATAACAATTAAATCTGCTTCGCGCGATAATCTAATATGCCCCATTTCTGTTTCATCTTTTAAAGACCAGAGGTCGGTATAAACTTCTTCTTCGGTAAGGGCGGAAACGGAGAGAGGAGTTACAAAGTTTGTTCCACCGTTGGTAATAACACAACGTATATTCGCCCCTGATTTTTTAAATAACCGAATAAGCTCAAGCGATTTATAAGCAGCAATGCCACCAGAGATAATCAATAGTATTTTTTTACCACGTAACACGAATGAATTTCTTTCTTAAAAAAATAGACCCCGCTTAATTACTAAGCAGGGCCTATCATAAATTATTTAGTGATAAAATTACATGTCCATTTTATCTTTAGCGTCGTCGATTGCGTCGCCAGCAGCAGGTGCTTCTTCAGCTGCTTCTTCAGCAGCTTCTTTTGCTTTTTCAGCAATTTCAGCAGCCTCTTTTTCAGCTTTTTCAGCTTCTTTTGCAGCTTCTTTTGCAGCTTTTCCTTCGTCAGTAGCTTTTTCTTCAGCAGCTTCTGCAGTTTCTTTTGTGCTTTCAGTTGCATCTTCAGTTGCTTCTTTTTCAGCTTCTTTTGCACTTTCGATTGCATCGCTAGTCGCTTCTGCAGTTGCTTCAGCAGCTTCTTCAGCAGCTTCCTTTGCGTTTTCAGCAGCTTCTGCAGTTGCTTCATAGGCTTCGCCCATTGTACCTTGTGCATCTTCGATAGCTTCACCAGCCGCAGGAGCGATAGAGGCAAAACCGTCAGCTTCATTGTCAGTTACGTTGTTATAAACAACTTGCATAGCAACGATACCCGCTACTAAAACAACAGCCGCGAAAAAGACTGATTTTAATACATTGTTATTCATTAGATAGTTCCTTCCTTAATATGTAATTCTTTTGTATTGATATGTCTCCACCCAACACATGTTTATTCACCTATACAATAGATTGGCTTAATTAAAGGAAGTTTGACCCAGAATGCAACTGTTTTTTTAATAAATATGAAAATTAACTGTGAATAGTTATGTCTAGACTAGGGCTATATTTTGAGACCAAAATGGATAGCGGCGATACCAAAGGTGAGGTTTTTATAAGATGTCTTGATAAACCCAGCATTTTCTAGTCTTTCTTTCAGATTCTCCTGTGTTGGGAATTTACGTATAGATTCAACAAGATACTGGTAACTTTTACGGTCTTTGGCAATAAATTCGCCCATTTTAGGGATGATATTGAAGGAAAATTTATCATATAAAGCAGCAAAAGCAGGGTTCTCAACATGAGAAAACTCAAGACAATAGAAGCGCCCCCCTGGTTTGAGCACACGATAAGCTTCTTTCAAGGCATCATCAATATGGGTGACATTGCGCAATCCAAAGGCAATTGTGTAGACATCGACGCTGTTATCTTCAAGCGGGAGTGTTTCCGCATTGCCTGTGACCCAGTCATAATCATTCAATTTTCCTTGATCTATCGCTCGGTTACGCCCAACACGTAGCATATCCCAGTTCAGATCGCATAAAGTTATAGAGCCGTCATGCCCGTTTGAAAGAGTCTTGGCGGGAGGACGCTGCTTATTTCTCTTGCCTATATAATCCTTAATTCGGAAGGCGATATCACCTGTACCGCCAGCCACATCAAGGTAATGTAGACCAGCCTTAGGGCGGATACGGCGGATGAGGTGGTTTTTCCAAAGGCGGTGAACCCCGCCTGACATGACGTCATTCATTACATCATATTGATCGGCCACAGAATCAAAGACATCACGAACAAGGGCAGTTTTTTCATCCGGTGATACGGGACGCGTCCCAAATTGCGTGCTTTCAGGGTTTTTTAGGGCATTTTTACTCATAAGCAGTGTTTTAGCACGTCAAAAGCAAAGGTCACGCAGTATTTTATTGACATAATCTTAAGTATTGTTTACCACTTCTTTATTGAGTATGGAGTAGAATAATATGTTTGAACTTTATGGTGTTTTAGAAGAAGGCTCGACAGCTATTGGCGTTGCAAAAGTGGAAGGCCGTAATGTTCTTATTGCGGTTGTTTTGGCTGAAGGACTTCAAGGTAAAGCACTCAAAACTTTAGAAGAGGACATAAAAAACTCTATTGCCCATCCAGATTACACTGTTTCTAATGAACATAAAGTAACTTTACAGTCAGAATTTGCTAATGTTTCCCCAAACACTATTACAGCAAAAATCCAGAATTCAGATGATGTACCTTCTATAGTTGATGGTGTATTAAATCAAACCAACTGTAACCGTATTATTTTCACCTGTTCTGATAAAATTTCATATTTAAACGCATGTTCTGAACTAGGAATGTCCAAAGAAGACTTTCTTAGATTTGATAAATTAAAAGCTCTTTTATTAGAAGAAGATAATGTAAGCAAAACTAACTTAAGTTCTGCTCGTCAATTTGTAAAACAGCTTAATGATAGCAGAATAAAGATTAGCTTTATTACTGATTTACCACATAATGCCGCTGTTCAAATTGCTACTAGTGCTACCAGAATGAACGAGCATGTAATAGAATCAGAAAAATATTTCCTTGGAAATACAGATGACGATGAAATATCAAAAGATGAGATATTTGTGGGAAATTATAGGTTACCTCATGATAGATGTTTGTTTGAATATGATGAATCTTTGAAAGACAATGGTGAGGTTTTTTCAGCCAGAACAATAGTATTGGCATATCAATTTGATGATAAGGTAGCATGTTATTTGAATGTTAGATGTCCAAGCTTGATGGGACATAATGATTTTGTATCTTATATGTTTGGACCATCGTGGACAATTAATGAACAGGGAAGAATGCAAGAATGGCATTCAAGCGTTGTTGTGCATCCAGAACTTAAAAATGTAATCCCAAAACATATTCTTCAAACAGTCAGTGATAATACTGCGTTGAGAATTTTACCGTTTTTAAGAGATTATAATGAACCAAGATCTAAGGTTATAACGCACAGTTCTAAAAAAACTCACTCAAAGCCAAATACAAATCCACCATTTTTTAAATATAAAACAGTTGAAATTAATCGACCGAGAGATGAGGAAAACAGACATGTATATGGTAACGCGATTGAGGGCAGGAAGGGGACAGCTCTTCATAAAGTAACAGGCCACCCTAGAGTTTATGCTTCGGGGAACGAGATTTGGATAAATGCCCATCATAGAGGCGATCCTAAATATGGTGTTGTGGCCAAAAGTTTTGAGAGAAAGAACGAAATATAATAGTGATCTTTCAGGATGTTGTGCTAAAACTTTCCCATGAAATTATTTAAAGCAATGGCGACGGTGGCGGGCTTAACAGGAGCCAGCCGTATATTAGGGTTTGTTCGCGATATATTGACTGCGGCCATTCTTGGCGCGGGGCCCATTGCCGATGCGTTCTTTGTTGCGCTAAAAATCCCCAATCTTTTCCGCCGTGTAACGGCAGAGGGTGCGTTCAGTGTCGCCTTTGTTCCACTTTATTCGGAAAGTCTGACAAAAGAGGGGGAGGAGCAGGCCTCAATTTTTGCCTCTAATGCCTTTGCGGTGATGTTAACTTTCCTTGTGCCGTTCACGATATTGGCGATGGTGGCGATGCCTTACATTATATATGCGATTGCACCAGGATTTCATGATGAGCCGTTACGGTTTAATACGGCGGTTGAGTTAACGCGTATTACATTTCCTTATTTATTGATGATGTCTTTGACGGCATTGATGGGTGGCGTTTTGAATGCGCATGATAAATTTTCACCATTCGCCAGTGCGCCAATCTTTTTTAATTTATGCCTTATTGTTGGGTTGTTGGTTTTTACGGAGTTTACCGAGACTGCGGGTCACGCGATGGCGTGGGGTGTTTTTGCCGCAGGTGTCACACAGTTTTTATGGCTGCTTTATTTTGTTAAAAAGGAAGGCATTAAGTTACGTCTTAAGAAACCTGAATTTACAGGTAATATAAAAAAACTGTTTAAATTGATGGGGCCTGGCGTTGTTGGTGCAGGCGTGATGCATATTAATCTATTTGTTGATTTGATATTGGCATCGACTTTGGCAAGCGGATCAATCTCCTATCTTTATTATGCGGACAGGCTTAATCAATTGCCTTTGGGTATGGTGGGGATTGCTGTCGGAACTGCCTTGCTTCCTATGTTGTCTAAATCAATTGCTTCGGGTGATACAAAAGAAACACAAAATTTGTTCAATCGTTCGTTAGAAATTTGTTTGTTATTGGCATTGCCTGCCGCAATTGCTTTGTTTGTTATTCCAGAAACATTGATGAGTGTATTATTTGAACGTGGGGCTTTCACGGCAACGGATACGTCTGTGGCAGCGAAGGTATTAATGGGATATGCGGTTGGATTGCCTGCCTACATTGCAGTGAAGGTTTTTTCAACGGCTTATTGGTCTTCTCAAGATACGATGAGCCCTGTTAAAATTTCTGTCTTTGTAACAGCCGTCAATATTGCTTTAAGTATCGTACTTATTCAATTTGTTGGTGTAGCGGGGATTGCGATTGCCACAGGGATTGTGGGTTGGGTGCAATTGGCGTTGTTGTATCGTGGTTTGCGACAACAGAAAAATTTTGATTTTGATGCACGATTTAAACGCGTTATTTTTAAGATAGTCTTTTCAGCTATGTTGATGGGGTTTGTTTTGCTGGTTGCTGATAAATATGTGGGCGGTCAACAATTTGGTGAGTTTCATAAGGTTTTAACATTGGTGGGATTGGTGGCTTTGGGCTTGATTGTCTATGGTTTGAGCATTATAACAACCAAAGCCATTACGGTAGCCGAATTGAAAAAAATAATGTCATCCCGAGCGAAACGTAGTGAAGTCGAGGGATCTTAAAAAAGATTCCTCCACTCCCTACCGGTCGGTCGGAATGACAGTTTTAAGTAATTAAAAAGGAAAACAATAATGTCCAAAAGAATTTTATCCTGTATGCAACCGACGAATAGGCTCCAATTGGGGAATTACCTAGGCGCGTTGCGTAACTGGGTAAAGTTGCAGGATGAGGGCCAAGGAACTGATAAGAACCAATGTATGTATGGCGTTGTAGATTTACATGCCATTACCAATGGACATGATGTGGAGGCGCTGGCCAATGCCACGCGCGAAACGGCGGCGGCGTATATTGCTGCAGGCGTTGATCCAAAGCGTTCTTATATTTTTGCACAAAGCTCTGTTCCTGAACACGCACAGTTAAACTGGTTGTTTGGCTCGTTTACGCAGATGGGTAAGTTGGAGCGCATGACACAGTTTAAGGATAAAGCAGGTAAAAATACGGAACGTGCTAGCCTTGGGTTATTTGCTTACCCTGTTTTGATGGCGGCGGATATTTTACTTTATAAAGCCACGCATGTGCCCGTTGGTGAAGATCAAAAACAACATTTGGAATTGTCGCGTGATATTGCGTCTGTCTTTAATGAAAAATATGCGGGTGGCAAAGAATATTTTCCACTACCTGAACCCTATATCATGGGAACAGCCACACGGGTGATGTCGCTTCGTGATGGAACGCAAAAAATGAGTAAATCGGCAGAGAGTGATATGACGCGGATTAACTTGACCGATGATGCCGATATGATTGCGAAGAAGTTTAAAAAAGCGAAGACGGATCAGGGGAATGTTCCTGCTAACGAAAAAGAAGGTGAGGGACGTCCAGAAGCGATGAACCTCATTGGTATTTATGCTGCGCTTTCTGATACGACGACGGAACAAGTTATGACAGAGTTTGGTGGACAGCAATTTTTAAGTTTAAAAACGGCGCTGTCCGATTTGGCTGTCGCAAAATTAAGCCCGATTACATCGCGTATGAGCGAGTTGATGAGTGATAAAGCCGAGATTGATAATATCTTGAAGGCGGGAGCGGACAAAGCCCGGTCATTGGCTGCGCCAACGCTAGAAGATGTCATGAAAATGATGGGTTTCTGGAAGGCTTAATATTAAAACTACAAAGTTTTCAGAAAACTAAGTATAATAGTTGTCATGACTCGTATTTTACTCACGCTTGCTATTGTCTTTCTTTCAACTGCCCCTGCCCACGCAGATTATTTTTTGTGGCAGGATGAGAAAAGCGGTTTGACTATGACCTTCCCAGACACATGGAAAATGCAATCACAGCGCAATCCTGATGAAGTTTTGCGCATTGTTGCACCGTCAGATGGTGATAACCCTGTTTGTACAGTGAAGGTGAGTGATGATAGTCGTTATACAATTTTTCCACCAGATTATGGTGATGCGGTTCAACGCACAGCGGTAAGTATACCTTTTTGGCAGTCATATATGGGTCATTATGATGATTATGTGATTGACCGTGTATTTGATGGCGGCGGGCTTGGTCGTTGGTTGGCGAGCTACGCTCTTGCCAGTTATACGATGCGCGATGGCACGGCGATGCAACAAAGACGCGGTATCATGTTTGCGTCGCTATACCATGATAAGCTATATGTAGCGGAATGTTCGAGTTTGAACCATGCTTATGAGAGATGGGGACCAAACTTCAGAAGCGTTATAAAGTCAATTGACTTCAAAAAGATGCATCACGAGCATATGACAGGTGATTACGCCAACTTCCTAGGTGAAGCGGAGCAATATTTCTGGGCGCAAACAGGTCCTGAAGGCACAATTTCTTATTAATTCAAAACACTGTCATTGCCTGAATTTATGAAATAAATTCTAAGGCAATCTATTTCATATTTATGAGTAGATTCCCCTAGAATTCTACCTTGCAGAATTCAGGGAATGACCATATGGTTTGGTTGAAAAAGAAAGAGATTAGAAATGTTTATACAAACCGAAAATACACCCAATCCGAATACGGTTAAATTCTTACCAGGCAATCCAGTGATGGAGCGTGGTGTTGCAGAATTTAAAACCATGGAAGAGGCAGCAATATCCATGCTGGCGCAAAAGCTTTTTGGCTTGGATGGCATAACCGGCGTTTTTTATGGCAGTGATTTTATTTCTGTTACCAAGGCGGATGAAGCGCAATGGGATATATTAAAGACACGCATTATGGCTGCGATCATGGATCATGCCATGACGGGGATGCCTTTGTTCCGTGAAGGTATGGATCCACAAGAAGATAAAACGGCAGATGACAGTGAAGATGATGAGCTGACGGTTCAGATTAAAGAGCTTTTGGAAACCCGCGTTCGCCCGATGGTGGCAATGGATGGTGGCGATATTATATTTGATCGGTTTGAACAAGGGATTGTTTATCTGACCATGCATGGTGCTTGCACAGGATGCCCCAGTTCAACCATGACCCTGAAAAGCGGTATTGAGAATATGCTACGTCATTATGTGCCAGAGGTTCTAGAGGTTCGTCAATCTGGAGCTTAGTTTGCCTGTAATAGCAGGCCAAACCAACGCCAATGCTTAGGCGTGTCACTTTCCTCATTTTTAACAGGTAATGTGCAGTTGACCCGAAAACGCGGTTCGTCAATTTTCTTCTTTAATCTAATTTCGATACGGTTGTTCAGTGTTTCTATGGTTGGTTTTGGCTGTCCCGTGGCATAGCAAGATAGCTTCTCAAGATTTAGATCTTTTGACGTTGTGAAGCCGATAATAGGGTCATTGCCTATTCCACTAGCAGCGATGGGGGTAATATCTTCGGCGGGAATAGGCAGGGCATTGGCAGTCATTTTGAAACGACTTTGATAGGCATAGTGCTCGCTCATAACAAAACGAGGAAGAACGCTTCCTTTTAAGTTTTGATAGGCGGTCGCAGATTGTTGTCCAAATAGAGCTTTAAAGCCATAAGAGTCACTGATTTCCAATTGCGTCTTAGAATATAAACCATTGGGAAAAGCCAATAGCGTCGGTTGGGTGTCAAAGAGGTCACGGTAAAATGACACAGCATTATTAAGGTTGGAGCGTATTGTCGCCATGTCATTGGATCGCTCTGCGTCATAATTTTCAGGATGTAGACCAAAATTAACCAATTGTAGCTTTTGTAAGACTTTAATGTCTTTGCGGTTCAGGTAACGCGGGTTGTTTTCACGGATACGTTTCGGTGCAAGAAACACGGTGAAAGGAAACTTGTGTTGTTTTAAAAGCGGGGCGGCTTGGGTCAGGATTGATTTATCAGAACCATCAAAAGTGATAACGACACTATTTTCTGGCAGGGGTGCATTTTTAGCGTAGGCGTTTAAAACATCTGGTAAGGCCACCACATTATAAGAACCTGTTTCAAGTTCATGAAGGTGAGATTTGAATTGCTCAAGCGTCACGTTAAACCCTGAGACATCATCTTGACCAACCCCATAATACGCCATGATGCGGACAGCATCTTTATCTTCCTCAATCATTTGTGCCTGAGCAGGGAAGGTCATCATGAACAGCGTGACGAACAATAAATACCGCATGCACCATAGATAGAGTGTTTGAAGGGTTTTTACTAGCTAATCTTGTTCAAATAATATTAAAGTGGCGGCGCAATGAATGATAAAGCAAAAAAGACAGTTCTGGCATTTGACACGGCAATGGGGGGAATCTCTGTTGGGGTCATTGCGTCGAATGGCCATATCGTTAGTCGTCAGATGGAAACAGCAAGAGAGCAAGCCTCGATGTTGGTGCCAATGATTCAAGAAGTTCTTGATGAGGCGCAAATAGAGTTCAAGGATATTGACCTCTTAGGGTGTAGCGTCGGCCCTGGATCTTTTACAGGACTTCGTATCGGATTAACGACGGCACGCGTTTTGAGTTTATCGCTTGATGTTCCACTTATCGGGCTTAATAGTTTAGAAGTCATGGCGCACCATTATGTGACAGAAAAACCAATTTTAGTTGTGCTTGAGACGAAGCGCAAAGACTTCTATTTTCAGTATTTCGATACAGCCAGAACCGATTTAACCCCCCCTTTTTCAGGGTTGGCGCAAGAGGTCATTGATGCCGCGCCATGTGATACCTTTGATATAGGCGGAGATTGCTTAAGTCGTTTTAAATCAACAATTAAGGGTAATTTCGATACGCTTCAAAACTTGGTTCAGCCTGATCCAATTATCATGGCGCAGATGAGTTTAGCAAGATTTGAACCCGGAATAGATAAAAATTCGGTTGACCCTATATATTTGCGTGATGCTGACGTTTCAGTGTCAAAGAGCCCGCCAAGGAAATTAGCAGGAGTGGATCGTTTCTGATCTATTAATTCTTGCTGTCCAATTCTTTGCCGCGTTGATTGGCGGCTTGAATTGTTTCATCCATGATATTTTGAAATTTACCATCCATGAGTATCTTTAAGGCAGCTTCGGTCGTGCCCCCCTTGCTGGTGACATTCTGACGCAATATAGGTGCAGGCGTGTCATGGTCAACCTTGGCCAAGGCGGCGGCACCAATGACGGTTTGGCGTGCTAGTTTCACAGCTTGCTCTTTTGATAGACCTGCTTTCTCCCCAGCCTGTGCCATGACTTCGATCATATAAAATACATAGGCAGGACCAGAGCCTGATAGAGCAGTGACGGCATCCATTTGGGATTCATCATCAAGCCATATTGTTTCACCGACAGCATTTAAAAGAGAGCTCGCGATATCTTTATGGTTCTTACTTACTGTGTCGGAAGCATACAGCGCGGTAATGCCCTGACCAACAATAGCGGGGAGGTTTGGCATCGTACGTATAATCGGTGTGTCTTTAGAAAATTGCTTTTCAAAATAAGCTGTACTTGTCCCCGCAGCGATTGAAATGACAGGAATGCCTGCCGGTAATATTTTTGAAAGTTCGGCACATACATCATCCATTATTTGTGGTTTCACCGCGAGGATAATGATGTCAGTTTTTGCCAAAGAAAGAGATTCCATAAGTTTCACGTGAAACAGGTCAGTATGACTCGATAACGAGTCATCGATTTCATTCGGGTCAAGGATTTCTGCGTGTTTGATAAGGTTCGCACCGAGCCACCCATGAATCATAGATGCACCCATCTTTCCGCAACCTATTAATGTAATACTAAGTTGGGTCATGATGCGCTAACGATCCATTTTGAGGTTTATGATAGGCCTTCAACATCCATGAGAGCCAAAGACATATCCTTAGTTGGCGTGTGTTTCACTTGGGAGAGTAAATTGAACGTCATGTAATAACGTTCGCACTCATGCAAGGCGATATCAATCAGATCTTCCATATGGGCGAAGCCTGAAGTGCCATTCATGCCACGAAACAGGCTGGTATGGCGAAAGCATGGAATATTCACGGTTGCATCATTGCTATTCGTCCGTATGTCAAAGTGACCAAGCCATAGTGTTGCATTAATCTTATTGATGGTTTGGGTCGCTTCGATAATCTTATTCGGGGCAATCGTTACATCAGGAGCGCAGCAAAACTGTAGCGCACTAAAATCTTCCTGCCAGATAAAGACCATTTTATAGGTTCCATGCTTGCCAGAGACGTGAACCGTCATTTCATCTTGATTGAGGCGGTCAAATGTCCAGTCATTATTGAGCATAATCTCTTCAATCCCATCTAAAGGATTGCTGACATCGTCGTAAAGGTCGATTTCTTTTTCGGTATTAAGCATATTTGGTTATTTCTTTGCTTCCAGTGTTTCTATTCTTGCCAACATGTCTTTTTGGTCATCTAAGGCCTTGTGTAATAAAGCTTCAACACGGTCTAAGTCTTCGCGTGGGACTAAATCCATACGATCCGCGACGTCTTCAACACGGGTCTTTATATCATCACGAATTTGTTGACTGGCACTTCCAATCAAGCCTGCAGCACCGCCTGCCAACTGGGCGATATCATCAATAATCTCTTTAGGCTTTGTCATGGTGAGAAAGAGATAGCATTGCAGATAAAACAGTGACAAGCGCACAAGAAAAGATTCCCCTACATATCCACTTATTATTTGATCGTCATGCGCGCAAGCGCGAGGACACTTTTTTATGCCGTCATGCACGCAAGCGCGAGGACGTTTTTTTATGGGGGTTTTGTTTTTTGAGGTGACAGCGTAAAGTGGGTTTATGATTCAATGGCATTAGAGGATTTATCAATGATTATTGTAACTGGTGGAACAGGATTTATAGGATCTAACCTTGTGGCAGCCTTAGAAGAAAAGGGCTGTCGTGATATTGTTATTTGCGACACGTTGGGTGAGGGCGATAAATGGCGCAATATTGCCAAACGTGAAATTCGTGACATTGTTAATCCCGAACGTCTATTTGATTATTTAGATACCCATATTGATGCGATTGAGATGGTGTTTCATATGGGTGCAATTTCGTCCACCACAGAGCAAGATGTCGATTCAATTACGCAGACCAATATCGTCTTATCTCGTCGTTTGTGGAAGTGGTGCGGCAAGAACCAAAAGCGTCTGGTCTATGCGTCAAGTGGATCAACTTATGGAGATGGAAACCAAGGATTTAAGGATGTTGAAACGACAGAGGGGCTTGCACATCTGCATCCGTTGAATGCTTATGGTTGGTCAAAACACGTGTTTGACCGCCGTGTTGCCCGTGTCTTGGAAGATGGTCAAGAGCCAGTACCACCACAATGGGCGGGTTTAAAATTTTTCAATGTTTATGGACCCAATGAGTATCATAAGGGTGAGCAGATGAGTGTCATTTGTAAATTACATCCGCAGGTTACGGCTGGGGCTGCAGCAAAGCTGTTTAAATCTTACAAGCCAGAGTACGAAGATGGCGAACAGTTGCGTGACTTTGTTTACGTGCAAGACTGCGTCGACGTCATGATTTGGCTCTATGAGAATAAGAAGGTTAGTGGCTTGTTTAACGTGGGTACAGGTAAAGCACGTAGCTTTAAGGATTTGGCGTTGGCGACCTTTAAAGCGGCGGGTATTGAACCTAAAATTAACTATATTGAGATGCCTGAAAACTTGCGGGAGAAATACCAATATTTCACGGAAAGTGATATGACGAAGTTGCGGGCGGCAGGATATGATAAACCATTTATGGAACTGGAAGATGGGGTCAAAGACTTTGTTACCAATTATATGGGACAAGAGGATCCGTATAAGTAATGATACCGTTCCCCGAAATTGATCCGATTGCTATTTCTTTAGGTCCGCTTGAAATTCGTTGGTATGCACTGGCATATTTGGCGGGGTTTTTATTGGGTTGGAAGTATGCGCTCCACCTTTGCGGGTTATCATCTAATAATCGCCCAACGAAAGATGATATTGATAACTTTATTCCCTTTGCTGTCTTAGGCGTTATCTTGGGTGGGCGTTTAGGGTATGTCTTATTTTATCAACCCGCTTTATACGCTGCTAGCCCGTTAGATGCTTTTAAAGTATGGGAAGGCGGCATGGCGTTTCATGGTGGTGCATTAGGTGTTATTCTTGCCCTGATTTTATTTGCTTGGCGGCAAAAGATACAGCTTTTAAGACTTTCTGATATTGTCTGTGCCTGTGTGCCTATTGGTCTCTTCTTTGGACGGATTGCCAATTTTATCAATGGTGAGTTATTTGGCCGTGTTACCGATGCGCCATGGGCGATGGTTTTTCCACGCGGTGGTTCATACCCGCGTCATCCCAGCCAGCTTTATGAATCACTGCTTGAAGGCGCATTGCTATTTTTTATCTTATTGTTTTTATATAAGAAAATGAATTTTGCGGCGCGTCCTGGGGTCGTTAGCGGAGCATTTCTTGCTGGGTACGGTGTGTTTCGTATGATTGTTGAACTTTTCCGTCAACCAGATGCCCATATTGGTTTTGTGTTTTCTCAAATCTCTATGGGACAAGTTTTAAGCCTGCCGATGGTGTTGGTTGGGGGCGGGTTAATGACGTATGCCTTCATAAAAGACCGAAAATGAAATGCCGACAGAGCTTGAAGATATTGTAAAGCAGAAAATTCGTAAAACAGGACCAATGAACTTGGCCGATTATATGAGCCTGTGCCTAGGGCATCCAACATATGGTTATTATATGACCCGTGACCCGTTTGGAGAAAAAGGCGATTTTATCACGGCACCCGAGGTTTCACAGCTGTTTGGTGAGCTTGTAGGAGCGTGGATTGCAGATAGTTGGGTCAAAATAGGCGCGCCTGAAAAAGTTATCTTGCTTGAATGCGGACCTGGTCGGGGAACATTGATGGCAGATGCGATGCGGGCAACAAAAAATGTTGATGGATTTCACAAAGCGGTAGACATGCACCTGCTGGAAACGAGTCCCGTCTTGCGAGATTTGCAATCAAAGAATTTAGAGCAATATGGTGCAACTTGGCATGATGACCTTTCATCTTTGCCAAAAGATATTCCTGTCATTGTCGTTGGTAATGAGTTCCTTGATGCATTGCCATCGCGTCAACTGACTTGGCATGAAACAGGCTGGCTAGAAAATGTTATTGATTTAGATATAAACGATACGCTCCGTTTACATGAAGTTGAGGCCGATAAAGAGGTAATTGAGGCCTTAATACCGTTTCTTATCCCTCCTAAGATAGGGGATCAAGTTGAAGTATCACTTGAACAACAATGCTTCCTTGGTGAACTAATGAATATTGTTTTAAAACAAAGTGGTATTATATTATTTATAGATTATGGGTTCGTTCATAATGTAGCAGGTGATACCATACAGGCGGTCAAAAACCATAGTTATTGCGGGCTATTAGAAACACCCGGTGAGACCGACATTACGGCGCATGTTAATTTTGCTGAAATATCGCAAATAGCGATGAAGAAAAACATGATGGTGCATGGACCTGTGTCACAGGGTGACTATTTGAAACGGCTCGGAATTTCGATACGCGAAGGTCTGTTAAGGGAAGATGCAACGGAATTGCAACGGCGCGATTTAGATGCAGCGGTAAAAAGATTGGTGGGTGAGGATACGAAGAATAATGAGATGGGCGCACTTTTTAAGGTCATTGCATTTTCATCCAGTGCGGACGTAGTATTAGCGGGGTTTGCATGATTATAATTAAAGATAAAAAATTGGACGCGGTTCATAATTCTATTGCGCATGGATTTTTTGGTCGTCAAGGCGGCGTTAGTACAGGCGTGTATGGCAGCCTGAATTGTGGGCCTGGGTCAAATGACACGCCTGAGGCAGTTCGGCATAATCGTACCTTGGTGGCGAATAGTTTAAATGTCTCCTTGGATAATGTGACCTCGCTCTGGCAAGTCCATAGCCCAGATTGCATTATTATTGATGAGCCAATGGCAGAAGGCGATAGTCTCCCTAAGGCCGATGGCATGGTGACGGACAAATCGGGCTTGGCACTTGGTATTTTAACGGCGGATTGTGGTCCTCTCTTATTTGCAGGAAAGAAGGCTGATGGAGCCCCTGTGATCGGAGCGGCTCATTCGGGTTGGGACGGGTCATTAAAAGGCATTGCCGAGTCAACGATTGATAAAATGCTTGAGTTGGGAGCGGAGATGGAGAGCATCCGTGCGACTATTGGCCCCTGCATTGGACCTAAATCCTATGAGGTGTCTATTGGATTTGAGAAACCGTTTTTGGAACGCAATCCAGAAGATGAGCATTTTTTCCGTGAGGCCAGAAAAGAGGGGCATTTGATGTTTGACATGCCAGGTTATGTCGCCAGCCGTTTGGCAGCACATGGTGTCAAGCAGGTCACAATCACAGGGCATGACACCTTTGCGATGAAGGATGAGTTTTTTAGTTATCGCCGCACCACACATGCGGGTGAACCAGATTATGGTCGTCAGATATCCGCGATTGCGATTAAAGAATGAGCGGTGTTACTGAAATAGATTTGAATGACGTCGATGTGCAAAGTTGTGAAAAGCGATTGGCTGATTGTGTTATCGTGACACATGACAATAAAATCCTTCTTCAATACAGACCACCTGAGTGGGGGAGTAATCCTGACGGGCTTAATCTTTTTGGTGGTCATGTTGATGAAGGGGAAAGTATTATTGAAGGCTTACTTCGTGAAATAAAGGAGGAAGTCGGCGCAGATGTTAAAGAAAATGAAGTCCAATTTATTGGAGCTGTGAGCGAAGATTGGACAAATCATAAAGAGTTTGTCCATTTGTACTTCTGGCATGATAAAGAGAATATGATAACTGGATGTTATGAGGCTGAGGCACGTTATTATGAAAGCTTTGAAGAGGCGGTATCCCAACCAAATTTGATGAAATACGCCGTTTGGGCTCTTAGACGATGTCGTGAGTTAGGTTTATTGTAATAATTTTTGTGAAGATATTGATTTCGCTATTGATTTAAGGGCGGGCATTTTCTAATGTCTGGCTATAACACATTATTAAAGTTTACGGAAAACATACCATGAAGATCATCGCTGGTAACTCCAACCTTCCTCTCGCAGAAAATATTGCTGAATATCTGAAAACTCCTTTGACCAAGGCCAGTATTAAACGCTTCGCCGATATGGAAATATTTGTTGAGATATTGGAAAATGTCCGTGGTGAAGATTGCTTTATTGTTCAATCAACTTCTTCTCCTTGTAATGATAATCTTATGGAGTTGTTAATTACGATTGATGCCCTAAAACGAGGATCAGCCAGACGGATTACGGCCGTTATGCCATATTTCGGTTATGCGCGCCAAGATCGTAAAACAGGCGGTAGAACACCAATTACGGCAAAATTAGTGGCTAACCTTATTACGGCTGCGGGGGCGGATCGTGTATTGACGATGGATCTTCATGCGGGGCAAATTCAAGGATTCTTTGATATTCCAACCGATAATTTAATTGCTAGCCCGACAATGGCAGGCCATATGAAGGAACGTTTTGATAGTGATAACCTGGTGATGGTATCGCCTGATGTTGGCGGTGTTGTGCGGGCACGCTCTATTGCCAAGCGTATGAGCGCAGATTTGGCAATTATTGATAAGCGTCGTGAAAAAGCAGGTGTTTCTGAGGTAATGAATGTTATCGGGAATGTTGAAGGTAAAGAATGTGTCTTGATTGATGATATGGTGGATTCTGCGGGCACGTTGTGTAATGCGGCGCAGGCGTTGAGAGATAGCGGCGCTAAATCCGTTCATGCCTATATTGTTCATGGTATTTTTTCTGGTGGGGCTGTCGCTAAGGTCATGGACTCCCCCATTGAAAATTTGGTCATTACGGATTCAATCGCTGCAACAGAAGCGGTAAAAAATTGTGAAAATATCGAACAGATCTCAGTTTCGCATGTTATAGGTGAAGCTATGCTTAGAATTGCTGAAGAGCGCTCAGTTTCCGCCTTATTTAAGTAATAAAAGCAATAAATTCCTTGAAATTTCTGTCCAAATAGGGTTATTTACGCCATTGCTCCAAAAGTGGGGCTAGTCCTCCCGCTTGCGGGTATGACGATTTAACCTGACGCACACCCCTGGAGGGCGTCTTAATTAGTATATAAAGGAAGCAAACTATGGCTAAAACATATGCATTGTCTGCGACGAAACGTGACCGCGCCGGTAAGGGGGCCGCGAGAGCACTACGTCGTGAAAACCAGACACCCGCTGTTATTTACGGCGACAAAAAAGAACCAGTAACGGTTACAATCCCCACAAAAGAGGCCAACCTTGAATTCAACAAGGCGCACATGTTCACATCTATTTGTGAAATGGACGTTGAAGGCAAGACAATGAAAGTATTGGCACGTGATGTTCAGTTACATCCTGTATCAGACAATGTGATGCATGTTGATTTCTTACGCGTGACCGACAAAACTATGATTACGGTTGCGGTTCCTGTTCACTTCCAAAATCAAGAAGAATGTGCTGGGATTAAAGAAAAAGGTATATTGAATGTTGTTCGTTACGAAGTTGATATTGACTGTAAAGCGACAGCAATTCCTGATGAAATTCAAGTAGACTTAACCAAATTTGAAATTGGTGATTCTATTAAAATCAGTGACGCCGTTATGCCTGAAGGTGCAAAACCGACGATTAGTGATCGTGACTTTACATTAGCAGCTGTTGTTGCTCCTCGTGAAATCATCGAAGAAGAGCCAGTGGCTGCTGAAGGTGAAGAAGGCGAAGAGGGTGCAGAAGGTGCCGACGGTGAAAAAGCTGAAGGTGGTGAAGGCGAAAAAGGCTCCGATAAAGATGGGGGCGGTGACGCTAAGCCTGCTGAAGAAGGTAAAGATAAAGGCAAGGATAAAGGTAAAGAGTAAGCTTTTTAGTTTTATAAAGAATTTTAAGGGAGGGCGCGGATTTTATCCTGTGCCCTTTTTTATTTCTGCTTTATATTCATGAAATATGTTTGGCATTTTTAAAAAGAAAAAGAATTTAGATATGTGGCTTATTGTAGGGCTGGGCAATCCTGGCGATAAATACGAGAATAATCGACATAATGTTGGCTTTATGCTTGCCGACCAAATCGCTGATGACAATATGTTTCCCAACTTTAAATCTAAATTTAATGGTGAGATTTCTGAAGGGCGTATTGCGAACCAGAAGGTCGCAATCTTAAAGCCAATGACCTATATGAATGACTCTGGAATTTCAGTGCGTAAGGCGGCAGATTTTTATAAAATACCAGCAGAGAAAATTATCGTGCTTCATGATGAGTTGGATTTAGCGCCGAGTAAGATTAAAGTGAAACAAGGTGGCGGTACAGGTGGGCATAACGGTATAAAATCTACAGACGCGCATTTGGGCGATAAAGAATATTGGCGGGTGCGTCTTGGTATTGGTCACCCGGGGGATAAAAACCGCGTGAGTGGTTATGTTCTGAATGACTTTAGTAAAGAAGAACAAAAATGGCTACCTGATTGGATTTATGTGTTGTCTAAAAATGTAGATTATTTATTGGGTGATAATAAAGATGAATATATGACGAGAGTGAGCGAAGGATTTAAGATATGAGTTTTAATTGTGGAATTGTGGGTTTACCCAATGTTGGAAAATCAACTTTATTTAATGCGTTAACGGCAACAGCGGCGGCGCAAGCGGCAAATTTTCCGTTTTGTACGATTGAACCCAATGTGGGGAAGGTTGGTGTCCCCGACACACGGCTTGATAAGATTGCAAAAATTGCAAGCTCGGCCAAAATCATTCCTGCTCAACTTGAATTTGTTGATATTGCGGGTTTGGTGAAGGGCGCGAGTAAGGGTGAAGGATTGGGCAATCAGTTCCTAACCAATATTCGTGAAACCGATGCGATTATTCATGTGCTTCGTTGTTTTGATGATGGTGACATTATTCACGTTGATGATTCAGTTGATCCAATCCGTGATGCAGAAACGATTGAAACAGAATTATTGCTTGCGGATTTAGAAAGCCTTGAAAAGCAAATTACAAATATCGAGCGTAAAGCCAAAGGCGGCGACAAGGAATTTAAAGAACAGCATGACTTTATGAAGCGTGTAAAAACTGCATTAGATGCAGGCGAACCTGCGCGAACAGTGCCACCCGAAAACCCAGATGAGGAACGTTGGGAAAAACAGATGGGGATGCTGACGGCTAAGCCTATTCTTTATATTTGCAACGTGAATGAAGATGATGCCGCAAGCGGTAATGATTATAGCACTAAGGTTGCTTCAATGGCGGCAGAGAAGGGCGCAAGCTCTGTTGTGATTTGCGCGGAAATTGAATCGCAAATTGCTCAACTGGAAAGCACAGAAGAAAAGAAAGAGTTCTTAGAGAGCTTAGGTTTGGTAGAAGCGGGGTTGGACCGTATTATTAAGGCGGGGTATGAGTTGCTCAATCTGCATAATTATTTTACGGCGGGACCACAAGAAACGCGTGCATGGACAATTCGTAAAGAAGCAAAAGCACCAGAGGCGGCAGGGGCTATTCATACCGATTTTGAAAAAGGATTTATCAAGGCCGAAGTTATTGCCTTTGAAGATTACGTTTCAAATAATGGGGAACAGGGTGCCAAAGATAACGGTAAAATGCGCCAAGAAGGCAAGGATTACACCGTTCATGATGGTGATGTCATTTTATTTAGGTTTAATGTTTGAATAAGCCCCTAAGAGGGGTATCACAAAAGCCATCTTTCAATAAACAAAGGGTTGTATGCTATTTATTTTTATGGTAATAGCGTGTTCGTTTTTAATAATTAGCGGTTGAGGAGTAGTAAATGTATATTGTTTTTAATAAATCAGGCAATCAAGAATCTCTTATTGAGAGTTTGCTCAAAGGGGCAGATCCTAAGAGTATTAAGTGTATAGACGGCAAGCCAGATATGAAGATCATTAATGATTTTAATGGAACCAGAACTATTAAGATCACTCCAGTTTTGAAGCGTGCGGGACGTAATATAGCCGATCAAGTGGGGCGGATAGGGGCAAGAGCTCTTAATTTTTGATTAGGTTACGGTGTCGTAGGTGATATCACGCTGCCAACTGCCGCTTTGGGTGTGGCGGCTGTCTCCACGGGAGCGTCTTGTGCGGACTTAATACCAAATATACTTTTTAATTCAGCAACCACCTCATCGGTTAGACTTGGTTCAACATTCTTTTCAAATGAAATATTTTCTGGTTCAAGCTTTAGATTTAATCGAGGATCAGGAGAGGGATTTTCTGCCACGGGAGCGGCTTCTGCGGTATTAGTATTACTACTAAATCCTTTAAATACACCCCCTAACTTTTTACCATACCAACTAACTACATTTATTCCACTTAGGTCAGCAGGAGCTTCAAATTCTAAAGAATTTTCTTCAGCAGATGGTGTTACGTTATCTTTGTTGGGTGGTTTTTCCCCCGTCGTGGCGTGATCGTCTTTTATAATAAGGTAATCTGCTATATTCTCAGCCCAACCAAACGTATAGTTTCCCCCTCGTAATGTTGTGCTTTGAGCCTCTAAATCTGCGCTATACTTTGCTGTTAAGTCTGCAGTGTGTGCCCCTTTTAAAAATTCATTATATTGATCTCGCATTTCTGGATTAGCAAGAAAATCAGATAAATCTGTAGCATATTCGGTTGGTGATGCACCTTCCCAATCTTTTGCCAATTGTTTTAATTCCACAAGATTATTTGGAACATCTTTTGAAGAAGGAAGGGTTATTGTGCCACGATTTATACTTTGTTCAGTAGTGTGCCCTGCAAATTTTCCCTGATGAAATTCTAAAATATTTCCAAGTTCGCGTGGGTCTTCAATATATTCTTGTCCAGCTTTTGCTGTGGCTAAATCCATTTTACCAGTTACCCTAACGTCTTCATGTCCGTTCAGTCTAAGGATAGCTTGGGCTTGTTTGATTTGTTCAGGGTTATCACTGGTAAGTTTTTCACCAACTTGTTCTCTTAGATCTAATTCTTGAGCAACGATACCAACGATTTTTGCACGGTATGCTGGATCTGTTTTCATCTTAGATTCTATTACACGAAAATTTGTACCTTCGTCTATTTGAAGACGGTCACCATAAACTTGAGTAAATGAACCTGTGGCATCTTCGGGTTTAAAGCCCATAGCTTTTAGGCCGTTATCGACCGTGGCATTATTTTCAGCATTCGTTGCTACAATTCTTGCTGCTGTTTCTTGATGTTCGCCTCTTAATCCCAAAACTGTTTTTCCAGCTTTAAGGCTTTCAGCAAGTTTTATACTATTTGCTCGTTCTTCATCGGAAAGTTCTCCATTGGTCGTGGTGTTTGCAAACCCGCTTGCAAGTAAAAGAGATTCTGTTGTTGCAATTTCCTTTTCGCTTAACCCCTTTTCGCCAGCAGAAGAAATAAATCTTTCTCTGGAGGTTTCTGCTTCTGTGAGCTTTCCATCATCACCTAGTTTTGATTGAGCAAAACCAGCATTATTTTCAAAAGCACTTAATTGGCGTGCGATACGGCGTTGATAGAAACCTTCATCTTTACCTTCACGTATGGCAATGTCATCAAGATCCTTGTTATGCATGTCTGCTTCAAGTTGTCTTGATATCAACTGTAATTTTGCTAGGTCTAAACCTTCTAAATTTGTCTTCGCCATTTTAAATCCCTAAAAAACCTTTTCTATAATCATGTCCCTATTATACTGAAAAAAGTTAATAAATCGCAAAAGACAACCCAAAAAGGCTGTTTTTATCAATTAAATCAAAGAGATGTTTTTTTTAAGTAGTTTGTGCGTCGGGCGCTCTAACCAATGATTCATAGACCTCACGAAGCTGACGGGTGATGGGACCGACTTTATAGGTCGTATCATCAATTTTACCGACGGCGGTGACTTCAGCGGCTGTGCCTGTGAGGAAAACTTCGTCGGCTCGTTTCAATTCATCGGGTGTGATTTGGCAGATTTCTAGTGGAATATTTTGTTCTTTTGCCAATTTAATAACGGTTTGACGTGTCAGACCATTCAAAAAACAATCAGGATCAGGTGTCTTTATAGTACCGTCTTTGACCATGAATAAATTTGCGCCTGTGGCTTCGGCGACAAGACCACGATAATCCAGCATTAATGAATCTGTATAACCTTTGGCTTCTGCGGCATGTTTAGACATGGTGTGTGTGGCATAAAGTCCTGCGGTTTTACTGCTGGTGGTGGCGGTGTCTGGCATAGGCGCGCGCCATTTAGATGTCATGAGAGAGATACCTTTCTCACGCGCTTCTTCACCAAAATAACTTGGCCATTCCCAGCAGGCAATGGCAACATGCGTTTTGGTTGCTTGTGCAGAGATGCCAAGTTGTTCAGAGCCACGCCATGCGATGGGGCGAATATAGGCATCAGTTAATTTATTGGTGTTCAAAATTTCATATTTGGCTTTGTTAAGGTCATCGGCACTCATTGTCATTTTCATATCGATGAGTTTAGCAGAGTGGATCAAACGCTCTGAATGTTCTTGGCATAAAAAGATATTGCCGCCATAGGCTCGTTCGCCTTCAAAAACAGAAGAGGCATAATGCAGGCCATGGGTTAGAATATGGATTTTAGCATCACGCCAAGGCACAATTTCACCATCCATCCAGATCAAGCCATCACGATCACTAAAATCTGCAGTCATTGCTTGTGCTTCCTTATGCTATTATTTCAAAATTCCCCTATTTTTTGGCATTTATATTATAAATGCAAGCCTGATCATCAGAATCTTGTTAAAAACATGGGGAGCTGTTATTCAAGGGGAGTATGGAAGCGAGCAAAGAAAATACAAATCTGGCAGTTTTGTCGCATATTCTGGTCATTGATGATGATGACCGGATAAGAGAGCTTGTTGCTCGTTATTTAAGAGAACATGATTTTTTTGTCAGTACAGCCGAAAATGCAGGGCAGGCCAAAGAAATTTTAGCCTTGGCTGAATATGATGCCTTGGTCGTCGATGTGATGATGCCAGGTCAAGACGGGATGGAGTTCACCGAGGAATTACGTCAGCAAAATAATGTGAATAGTGATGTGCCTATATTGTTGTTAACGGCAATGGGCGAAACGGAAGATAAGATTAAGGGGCTGACATCTGGTGCAGATGATTATTTATCGAAGCCCTTTGATCCACGCGAATTGGTATTAAGGTTGCAAGCTATATTACGCCGTAAACCAGAACCTAAAATCATTGAAAAGGAAGTACAAATTGGTCGCTGGATGTATCATTCCAGTTACAATGAGTTATTGGATGGTGAGATACGCGTTAAGCTAACCGATGGTGAAGCAAATTTGCTGAATGCCCTTTTGGCGCAAAATGGAAATGTGATGAGCCGTGTATCTTTGTCTTCCGCCTGTAATATGGATCCTAACACGCGAACCATTGATGTTCAGGTGACACGTTTACGTCGTAAGCTGGAAGAAGATAGTAATATGCCGCGCTATCTGCAGACAGTAAGGGGTAAGGGTTATGTTTTACGAACGGAGAAAAGATAAGTGAGTATTATTCATTCTTTTTCGTTAAAAAAGCTATTACCCCGTACGTTGTTTGCGCGCTCTTTGCTTATCTTAACGCTGCCAATTATTTTAACATTAATTATCAGTATCTATATTTTCTTTGATCGCCATTGGAGTGGAACGGCGGCCAGGCTGTCAGCCAGTGTGGCAGGAGAAGTTTCTTATCTTGTTGAGCAGGTTAATCAACATCATAATGATGACGAATTTATGAAAGGTTTGATGGATTCCAGTATCACACATTTTCAAGTAAGCCTTAAATATATAGAAGGTGGAAAAATTAAATCTGATTCTGATAAATATATCGGGAGAGGGCAAGTTATTAGAAGTATGCTGTCCCATGAATTAGATAAACGCATTAAGCGACCATATTTAATATTGGTTGATGTCGAAGAAAAGTGGACGCAAATTCAAGTACAGTTAGATAGTGGAACATTGATTGTTACGTCACCACAACGGCGATTATTTTCTTCTTCTGGTTACGTTTTTTTACTTTGGATGGTAGGTGTTTCCGCCATTTTATTAGTCGTTGCTATTTTATTTATGCGTAATCAAATTAGACCTATTAAGCGGTTAGCAGTGGCCGCTGAGCGCTATGGTAAGGGACGGGATGTACCATTCTTTAAGCCAGAAGGGGCGCGGGAAGTGAGGCAGGCGGCTCGGTCTTTCATGGATATGCGTGCCCGTATTGATAAACAAATTCAGCAAAGAACATCAATGCTAGCTGGAGTTTCCCACGATTTGCGAACGCCATTAACGCGCATGAAGTTGCAGGTTGAAATGTTATCAGAAGGTGAAGATAAAAAAGCATTAAAGTCCGATGTTGATGATATGAAGCGTATGATTGATGCTTATCTTCAATTTGCCAAAGGCGATGGTAATGAAGAGATGGAACGAACTGATCTTTTGAAAATATTTGAAAGACAGGAAAATATTTTTGAACGTGATGGTTTTAAAATTGAAGTGGCGGCAGAAGAAAATAAAACCTATGAATTATTTTTACGTCCTGTCGCGTTTGAACGCTGTATTGGTAATGTTATTTCTAATGCACAAAAATATGCGCATAATGTTTGGATAAGTTTAGAACGTGATGAAGATCATATAACCATATATGTTGATGATGATGGGCAAGGGATTGCTGAAGAACATTATGAGGATGTTTTCAAACCATTCTATCGTGAAGAAAAATCTCGTAATAGTAAAACAGGCGGTGTCGGATTGGGGTTACCTATCGCCCAAGATATAATTTTAGCGCATGGCGGTGAAATCACGCTCGATAAAAGCCCCAAAGACGGCCTTCGTGTCGTTATTCAGCTACCTGTTTAATGTAGTCTGCCGCCAAGGGGAACGTCTTTGGTTGGTGTTATGAGGGTGACATGACCATTTTCATCCTGAAACCCTAAAACGAGAACTTCAGACATAAAGGGGCCGATCTGTTTTGGTAGAAAATTAACCACCGCTGCGACCAGTTTTCCTTGTAAGGCTTCAATGGTGTAATTTTGGGTAATTTGGGCGGATGTTTTACGCTCTCCAATATCCTCACCAAAATCAATATAGAGCTTGTAAGAAGGGTTACGCGCTTCAGGAAATTCTTCAGCTTTTATAATACGCCCCACCCGAATATCAACGTTTAAAAAATCATTAAATGTAATAGTCATTATTTTTTCGTCTTATTTTCTAAATTATGTAAATAAGCAACTGATTTTATTTACTTTTTTCTCGTTTCTTAGCCTTCTATTAACCCTATTTCGTCATGATAAGAAGGGTAGAAATCGCTTCTTTTTTCTTCTGGTGAGAAAAAAACAAACAGATCTTATTGAGAATAATGAATACAATTGGAAATGACAATTATAGACCCGGCATGAAACCGCCAATTCCTATAAAAGGGAATGCTGGTTGGTTATCCAGTAATATGGCACAGCTGATGGTGTTCTTAAATGGCCTGATTTTAACAGTTACGGCCTATGCGACATTGAGCGTGTTTATTCAGGAAATTGTCAAAGATGATTTTGTAAAAACCACAACTGAAGTGCAAGAATATGTTTCTTCTTCTTATAAAAAAATGGAAGAAACAATATCAATGTTGAATACGTTTGTAGAAGTTTCATCCGATAATAGGAAGGGGGCTTTAATACAATATGCAAAAGAACAACTTCCTGGCATCAATAATTTTGAAGAAATATTTTGGGTTCAGTTTAGTCAAGGTAAGACAGAAGTTATCTCAATTTTAGGAAACAAAAGTTTTGAAGATGAATGGGTTGAGGCCTTTGCAAAATATAAGATACCAGCAAGTCGAAAAAATAATCTATTTATCATAGAAGATAAATATCTTCCGAAGAAGGGAACTGGGCTTTATAAAAACGTAATTGCCATCACAAAAAATATTAACAGTGATTATGATGGTTATGTCGTCGGTTTATTAGATACGGAAAAATTAATTTCGACGGGTTGGTTGGAAAAGAGAAAATCTATTTATGATTTGCAAATGATAAGCGATAAGAAAAATATGCCTGTTTTTGAATATAAAGTGACGGGAAATTCTGTATCCAAAAATAGCGCAAATCATTATATGAGCATGTCTGAATTACCATTTTCAGGTGAAATTTATGATATTAGGTTGAGCTTAAAAGTTGAAAAAAGAGAGGCTTTCTTACAAAAAATTCCACTTCTTATGCTTTTGTTTGGTATGACGTTAACCTTGATTGGTACGCTCTACGTTCGTAATAACCAAACACAATCACGAAAACTCTCTTCTATGAACAAAGAGTTGGCGCATAAAAACTATGAACTTCATCAAGAAATGTCAGAGCGTGAACGCCTTAACCATTTGATACAAAAATCTGCCAAAGAAAACAAAGCTATCATTAATGCGGTTAGTGATATTATCTTTGAGGTTTCAGTTGAGGGGGTATTACTGTTCTTGAATGATGCGTGGAGCAAGGTTACTGGTTTTGAGCTTGAACGTTCTATGGGTAGGAATTTGTTTGATCTTATTTATGTGCAAGATCAGGAAGAGCAAAAACAAAGTTTTTATGAATTGGTGCAAGGAAAGAGAAAGGCATATCGTGCCTTTACAAGGTTACGCTGTGCTGATGGTAAATATAGAACAATCGAAATTGCATTTTCGATGTTAAGGCAAGATGAGAATAAAGATCTTCGTGCTGTTGGTACAATTACAGATGTTGAAGAAAGACGTCGTGCAGAACGTGCATTAGGCGAAGCAGAAAAAAAATATCGTACTATTGTTGAAAATGCCGCTAGTGGTATTTATCAGGTGACACCAGAAGGGCAGTTCTTAAGTGCAAACCCTGCTTTTGCAAAAATCATTGGTTACGAAAATCCAGAAGACATTCTGCGTGATGTTAATAAGGCACAAGAAGAACTTTATGTTGATAAAACTCTTAGAGACAAAACCTTACAAGAGATCGCGTCTCTTGGTCACTCAAAAAGGTTTGAAGTGCAGGTTATCCGCAAAGATGGTGACGTTATTTGGGTGAGTGAGAATATTCGCCCCGTTTTAGATGATGATGGAACGCTTCTTTTTTATGAGGGGAGTATTGAGGATATTGATCAGCGTAAGAAAGCCGAGATAGCGTTGAAGGTAGCCAAAACAGAGTCTGATTTGGCCAACCGGGCTAAGTCGGAGTTTTTAACAAATATGAGCCATGAATTAAGAACGCCATTAAATTCTGTTATTGGTTTTGCGGAAATTATTAAAAATGAATCTTATGGGGAGCTACCTCAACCTGAATATAAAGAATACGCGACGAATATCTTTGATAGTGGAAATCGCCTGTTAAATGTCATCAACGAAATTCTTGATGTGTCTCATATTGAAGCAGGAGATAGGGATTTAAAAGAGGGTGTTGTTAATGTCAAAGATGTAGTGACATCTTGTTTGGATATGATGAAGTCTAAAGCAGATGCGAAGAAAATAAGAATTGAGAATAAGGTAACAGATTCAACGTTAAACCTTGTCGGTGAAAAACATGCGATTAAACAAATGATGTTAAATATTCTTTCAAACGCTATTCGTTTTAGCTCTGATAATGCGTATGTCATGGTGGATGCCGAAGTGGGGGTAGAGGGGCGTTTGCACCTGTCTGTAACAGATACAGGGATTGGGTTGACGGATGATGAAATGGTCAAAGCCTTATCTCCGTTTGGACAGGTCAGTACAGAGCATAAAAGAAAGAAATCAGGCACAGGTTTGGGGCTGACATTGGTGAAATCATTGATCGAATTGCATGGTGGGGAGTTTGAATTGGTGTCTCAGAAAAATATCGGGACAACAGCAACTTTAATTTTCCCACAAAAAAGAGTTTCTAAATCACCGACGCAAGAACAAGAAAAATCAAATCCCTCTGAAAAAGTCTAAGTTAAGTGCTTGAGGTCTTCAGGTAACTCTTCTTTGCTCATTGCTAAAATCTTTTTAGATACTTCGTAGCTATATCCTGCGCGTGCCATTGTCGCCAATGATTTTTCTGGGTCACGTTTTTGCATGATATCAAAGAGTCCTAATTTTTTCTTTCGCGCAAAAATAAGGGCGGCATGAACATCTCCTTCATATTCAGAGTCATATTCATCTTTGTCATGTTTTTTCAGCTCGCTTTCTATATTGTTACGCTTATAACCTTTTTGTTGAAGCTTGTTGTAGATTTGTGCAGAAGACAGTCCTCGTTTGCGTAAAGATACAATCATTCCTTTTAGGTAGGCCGCATCGTCGAGCAAAGAAAGTTCCTGAAGTTTTATGATAAGCTTATCCAGCATTGTGATACATTCATTGATATCTTGGTCAATGTGATGGCGGCAAGATTTGTTAATTTTACGCATCATAACACTTCGAAAGTGCATGGAGCTGGCGGGGAAGCGTTGTAGATAGGCAAGACCAGAGTTATATAAATATCGTTCAGAGATTTTCTTTGGCGGTTTAAATTCTTTTTTGGATTTTGGGCGACCTTTTTCAGCCTTATATTTAGGCGCATTTTCGATATCGTTGGCATTTTCAATCATGAGGTAAAGAATAGCATGAGTAGGGGGCTTTGTCAGTGTTTACACCCAGACAGTAATAATTTTGGAAAGGATTGGCACTTTATAATCTATTTTTCTACATGTATGATATAATAATTCTATGAGTAAACCAGTCAATACTGACGAATTTTCCGGCAATATGATCCGTCCTTTCCAGCTTGAGACATCAAGCCTACGGGGACGTATTGTGCGTTTTAATACAGTGTTAGATGATATCTTAAAACCGCATGACTATCCTGAAGCAGTCAGTCAGCTTTTGGGAGAGACCATAACACTCTGCTCGTTGTTATCCTCTATGTTAAAATTTGATGGTATCTTCACCCTTCAAATTAGTGGGGATGGGCCTATCTCAATGTTGGTAGCCGATGTCACAAATGAGGGTGATATTCGTGGCTGTGCGAGTTTTAATCAAGACCGTCTTGATATCGTCACCAAGCAATTGTCGGCTTTTTCTGATGATGTGGGAGAGGGATCGGATAATCTTCTCGCCCAACTTTTAGGTAAAGGCTACATCGCATTTACTGTTGATCAAGAGGATAATACCGATCGTTATCAAGGTATTGTCGAACTAAAAGGAAATTCACTGGTGGAATGTGTGCAGCATTATTTTACGCAAAGTGAACAAATTAATACAGGTATTAGAATGGCGGTCGGAAAACGCAATGGTGAATGGCGTTCAGCGGGCTTGATGTTGCAGCATATGCCTCACGATGACGGCATGAATGAAGCGCAAATTAGTAATGAGCATGAAGATGACTGGCGTCGTTCTATGATTTTGATGCAAAGTTGTAAGGATGATGAGTTACTGGCGCCTGATTTAAATTCTCACACCATTTTATTGCGATTATTTCATGAAGAAGGAATTCGTGTGTTCCCACCTACATCTTTGCAGCATCAATGTCGTTGTTCCGAACAAAAAGTTAAAAATGTTTTTGGGATGATGTCAGAAGAAGAGCGAGACGAGATGGTTATTGACGGTATGATTACATTGACATGTGAATTTTGTAGTAAAGATTATGAGTTAGATCCTGTTGTCCTTAATGAATCAATTAGCGAAAAATCAAAAAATAGTTCTTCAGATAATGCCTCTGTTTAATAAAAACCATATTATTTTTATTGCTTTGTTATTTTTGATGGGCTGTTCCTATTCAGAACATCCTATGGGAAAACCTCTGCCCAATTTAAGTTACGAAAATTTAAACCCTTATTCTATTCATGGCGGATCGGTGGTTATCCAGCAATCATTTGTGCCTGATGAGCAAACAAAAAGATTGTCAGCTGAGTTGCCTGTTGCACCAGATAAGCTTATCCGACGTTACGCTAATAGGCGGTTTGTTACAGCCGGTCTGCCAACAAAATTAATCTTTGATATTCAAAATGCAACGCTTACAAAAGCGGCAGATGAAGAAAATATTGTTGGTTTTTTATCAGGTGCGGCAGAAGATTATTATAAACTAAGTATTTTTATTACAATGACTCCTGTACGGGCAGATGGACAACGGGCAGCCCCGTTTACAATTAAATTAAACCGTCAACTCGTCGTGCCGCAAAACACGAGTTTGGCAGAGCGTGAATTTAGACAATTTGAATTGCTGGAAAAAACTCTTTCTGACATAGACCGTACAGTTTCAGATATGGTGCAGAACAAAATGACTTTAGAATATTTTTAATAAATATTTTTTATTTTTTCCAGAAATCTGGAATGAATAAAACGAGTACGGTAAAGAGTTCTAAGCGTCCTAACATCATTCCGACACACATTAGCCATTTGGCAGAATCTGGAAGAGGTTGAAAGTTGCCTGTTGGCCCAATGATATCTCCAAGGCCAGGACCTACGTTTGATATAGAGGTTACGGCACCAGACATAGCGGTCATGAAGTCAAGCCCTATAAAAGAAAGAGCAACGGCAAGAACAGAAAAGGACAGAGCATAGATGAAAAAGAAACTCATCACAGAAGATGCGACACCTTTTGGGATGGGGTTATGATTATAATGTGGTGTAAATACACCATGTGGGTGAATAAGCTGTTTTAATTGCGTTATTGTTACAGCATAGAGAACCTGAAAACGGAAAATTTTTATACCGCACGTGGTTGAACCCGCACAGCCGCCAGTGACCATTAAAAAGAACATGATGATAACGGCAAACCCACCCCATGAACCGTAATCTGCGTTGCTATATCCTGTTCCAGTTATAATGGATACAGTGTTAAAGCTTGATTGACGAAGTGACTCAATAAAGGGCGCTTCGTTTTGAAGGGTTAAATAAATGACCATGGAGATGATGGCAAGGACGACAATGGACAAAAAGGTGCGGACTTGTGTGTCATTAAATAAGGCACGCCAATTCCCTCGTAGCGCTTTGACGTATAAAATAAAAGGTAAACCACCCAGTAGCATAAATATAATGGCCGTCATTTCTGTGAAAGCGGAATTGTAATGTGAAAAAGAAGTATCAAATGTTGAGAAACCGCCTGTTGCAATGGTTGTCATGGCGTGTGCCCATGCGTTAAAGGAGCTCATCCCTGATAGTTGATAACAAATCATGCAGATAACCGTTAATCCCAAATAGATAAGACCTATAGAAGCTGCAAGTTGTGTTGCACGAGGGAGTGCTTTTTCACTTTCGGAGGATTCTGTCTGGAACAGCTGCATTCCACCGACTTTTAGAAAGGGTAAAACAGACAGAGCCATGACAATGATCCCGATGCCGCCTAGCCATTGTAAAATGGCACGCCATAGTAACAATCCAGGTGGCGCATCTTGAAGCCCCGACATAACCGTAGAGCCTGTCGTGGTAATTCCTGACACGGCTTCAAACAGGGCGTCTGTAAAACTCATTTGTAAGCCAGAGAGTGCAAAAGGAGTTGCTGCTGCGAGGGCAAGTACGGTCCAGCTTATTGTGGTCAGTAAAAATGTTTGACGGATGCTAATGTTAAATTTATCGGACGAGTTGGTTAAGATAAGAGCTCCGCCCAAAAAACCTGTGAAGGTCATGCAAAGTAAAAAGACCTGCCAATCTGGATTATTACCATGCAGATCAACCAGAATAGGAAGAATCATGCTTGCCGCTAATGTGCAGAGAAGGATTCCCGTGACGAGTAAAATTGGACGCATGTTCATGACGACTATTCTATGGGTAAGAAGGATTCCCTGCAATACCCGTTTATAGTCATTTACATTTATTCCCTGACATCGTTACTTCGCTCCTTAAAGTATAAAAATACTCGTCGTCGCTTGTGCCTTGTCAGAAAATAAAGCCAAATGACTATAAAATCAGTAAAATCAAGGTGTGTTTTCATGTTTTGATAATAATAAAAAAGGCCGGAGAGTATCCGACCTTTTTTTATTATTATGTTAGAGGGAAGGATTACTGAAAGGTAATCTCTGTCCGTCTGTTTGCTGGCTCACGAACATCATCGGCTGTATCAACCAATAGTTCTTCTTCACCACGATGATTAACACTTAATAGACCTGCGTCTACGCCACGTTGAACCATCGCATCCCGAACAACGTTTGCACGTTTCATGGATAGCTTTTGGTTATAAGCACGAGAACCAGATGTATCAGTATGACCAACTAAGTCGATAGATACGAGCTGACGATTTTTCGCTTCTGCCGCAGCAGCATCAAGAATGCTGTTTGCACCAGAGTTCAAAGTACTTTGATCAAAGTCAAAGAACACAATGTATTTTGCATTTTCAACAAGCATTGGCTCGCTAGGATCAACATCAAAAGGTTCTTCTACAACTGGCTCAGGCATTGGTGCCGGAGCAGCAGGCATTGCAGCTTCTAACTGTGCTAACGCATCCATGAATTGTGATTTACAAGCAGAGATGTGATCAGGTTGAAAATTTTCTTCCTGTTCTTCAATCCAACAATCAAAACGTGCCTGCGCAAAAGCAGAAAGTTCAGGTTGTGTTTCACGAGAACCAAGAGCCATGACGTTCACTAAACGTGAGCGCGCAACAATTAATTCTTCAGCATGACCAGGTTTGATATTCCAGTCACTTACTGGCTCAGGCATAACCATGTCACCGCGAGCGGCAGATAGACCTTTACGAGAAAAGTGAAGAGCATCTGCATGATCACCATAAGTTTGTAACTCACTGTTCACATAATTTTTGTATTCTTCAGTTAGTTTTTGTGTGAAAGCGTTTCCAACAGCATTTGCGTTGTTAATAGCCTTGACTTCGTCCATCTTATCAAAGGAACAGGCGCTTATAGCTAAAACACCAGCTAAAAGAACCAGAGAGCGCAACATCTTCATTATTGAAAACTCCTCAATATATTTCGTGGAACGGTTTTTTATAAAACCGCTTTGTTATGACTTTTTATAACTTAATCGGGGTTATTGTAAAGATATCTTTGAAAAAAAAGAGTTTTTTTTAGAAAAATGGTGAATTTATAAAATTGATGTTATTATCAATAAGGTTAAATTTTCCATTTTTATAATGTTTATGGTGGGCTCTATCTATGAAAATCAGCTTTATTTTACTTGTTTTACTATGTTTTTCTACAGTTTCTTACGCTCAAACTGAAGCTCAGACTGGAGCTGAGGTTAAAGAGGAGGCTGAAGAAGCCGAGGAAGCCAAATCTATAGAATATGTAAACTGCGCCTCTTATATAGAAACATCGTTGGATTTGATGAAGATGAATGGGAAGTATGAGCAGCGTTATAAGGCAATGACGAAAAAAAGAGATGGGTTTTTAATGGAGGCGATTGATGCGGTGAAAGAAGAAAAGCGCGCTGATCCCGAAAATTTTTTATTGGAACAAATAATGCAGACGAGAGAAGAATGGGGAGAAAAGTTGCTTCATGGGGATTATAGAACGCGCACGCAAAATATGGTGAAGGCCAGAGAGACCAAGACATATTGTAATGATTTATATATCGCCGACAGAATAGAGAGAAAGCAGAATAAGCTGGAAGAAGATGAAATGGTGAGACAGAAGCTGAGGGAACAGCGGGGCGCACTGTAATAAGCGGTATAATTTTGTACATTTATTTTGCCCAAAGTTTAAATAAGAGGGTTGACTTTATCCATAGCTCGCTTAAACAGACGCACAGTAATTGAGTATTCAAAAAAAGGCACTCGCCAAAAACAAATCATAAAAATTAATAGAGGGTATTATAAATGACTTTGACTGCTAAAGCTAAGGTGGCCGTATTGGTTGCGAACGGTTTTGATGAAATAAACTTTCTGAAGACGCAAAAATTATTAACAGAAATGGATGTTTCTGTAGCAATTATTAGTATGAATCAGGGATTGGTCAATGGTTGGAATACCAATGACGATATGGGGGCATGGGGGCATAACTATGCTGTAGATGTCCAATTGAATAGTGCGCTGGGCGTGGATTATGATGCTTTGGTTATTCCAGGTGGAAAACGTAGTATGGATAAATTAAAAATGACTGCTCATACGCGCCGCTTTATTGGAAGTTTTATGAGCGCGAATAAACCTGTTGTGGCTATGGATGATGCTTTAGATGTTATGACGCATGCACAGATGATAGAAGGTCGTAATGTTTCTGATATGAACGAACCTGCGCAAATGGATAAAAATTTACTGACAGGCAAATGTGATGAGGCTTATTATGATATGATGTCTGAATTGTTTGCTCAAGAAAGCATGGATCAAGCCGCTTAAATAAAAGAGCCGTCATGTGGGTAAGTTCTCCCGTTTACGGGCATGACGTTTTTTCAAGCCTAAGGACGTTATGCGTGTTTTGTCATCGCCTGAATTGATGAAATAAATTCTAGGGCGATCTATATTGCTGGATTCCCCTAGAATTAGCGTTGCGAATTCAGGAAATGACAATTAAGGTGACTAAATGAAAGCAGAAGTCGAATCTATTGCTAATGATATACGAAGCGCGATCGAGTTGCTGAGGAGGCATCTTTGACTGGGATGTTGCTGTTAAGCGTCTAGAAGAGTTGGACGCGCTGGTCGAAGATCCAGAACTTTGGAATGACGCTGAAAAAGCCCAAAATATTATGCGTGAACGCAACCGCCTAGATGATCAAATTGGTGCGGTTCGTGGTATTGAAACCAGTCTTAATGATAATATTGAATTAATCGAAATGGGCGAGGCCGAGGGTGATGAAGGGGTTATCCTTGAGGCCGAAAAAGCCTTAGAGATCATGAAAGTCGATATTGAAAAACGCCAGCTCGAAAGTTTGCTATCGGGCGAGGCCGATCCGAATGATGCTTTTCTGATGGTCAATGCGGGTGCTGGTGGAACTGAAGCCCAAGATTGGGCGGAAATGCTATTGCGGATGTATACACGCTGGGCAGAGCTTCATGGTCATAAGGTTTCCATGCTAGATATTAGCAATGGTGAGGAAGCAGGGATTAAATCTGCCACCATTCGTATTTCTGGAGATATGGCTTATGGCTGGTTAAAAACGGAAAGTGGGGTTCACCGTTTGGTTAGAATATCACCCTATGATTCAAATGATCGCCGTCATACCAGCTTTGCTTCTATCGGTGTCTCACCGGTTATAGACGACAGTATCGATATTGAAATAGATGAGAAAGATTTGCGTATCGATACGTATCGTTCCAGTGGGGCGGGTGGCCAACACGTTAATACAACCGACAGTGCGGTGCGGATAACGCATGTTCCATCCAACATCATTGTGGCTTGCCAGAATGAACGCTCCCAACATAAAAACAAGGCAACGGCGATGAGTATGCTGAAGGCTAGATTATACGAAGCGGAGATTGAGCGGCGCGAGCAAGAGGCTGCTGATGCGCATGAAGCCAAAAGTGATATTGGTTGGGGACATCAAATTCGCTCTTATGTCCTTCATCCCTATCAAATGGTTAAGGATGCTCGGACAGCCCATGAGACAACGGATACGCAGGGTGTTTTAGATGGTAAAATTGATGGATTCTTAGAATCAACTCTCGCCCACCGTTTTGGTGGCGAGGACAAGTAGAAAAATTAAGTAAACATCTGGCGAATAAAACTTGCCTACAAATTATAAAAACCCCAGAAATCTGCTTGCGTACAAGGTTCTAGAGGCTTATGTTCAGATACATTTTATGAATTATTAGGAGTTTATGACGATGAACAAGTCATATCGATTAGTTTTGTTGTCTGTTCTTACTTTGATGGGAGCGGGGCAGGCTAAGGCGCAAAACCAGATTGGCAAAATTCCTCAATTCCTTCCAACAGGAGGATGGACAGTTCAACAAACTGCTTTTAGCGAGGCACGCGGGTTACAAGGTATTAATCTGCCATGTATGATGGCGACGTCTTACAACAATGGATATTCTTTACGCTTTTCAGGTTCTAACCAAAAAATATTAGCGATGGCAATTGATTTTCGCCAAGACGTCTTTGTTCAAGGGCGTAAATATCCTGCGAACCTAAGTGTTGATGATACTTACAATCGCAATGTTTCTGGTACGGCATTTTCAAAAAGTGTTTTGATTTTTAACATGCGGGAGATGGGTGGTTTTTACAGTGCTATTTCTGATGCTGTAAAAATGAAGTTAGATGTTGAAGATAATCCAATGATGTTTGCCTTGGGTGGTATTAACAATGCGTTGGTTAAGCTAGATCGTTGTTCAAGTGGTGATAAGCAACCTGTGATGGAAGGGGCGTTATTACCTTTAGGTAAGGCTTCGGCTCCATCACCGATGACATGGGAAGAAGAAGTTACGCCAGTTTCAGCGCGTGTTTCTAAAGATATTAAAAAAGCAGAAATAGCGAAAGCGCCTATGTGGGAAGCTAAAGCAGGCGATGATATGAAATCAACTTTGGAAAGTTGGGCCGTGCGTGCGGGCGTTCAATTGGATTGGCAGGCCAATCAAGGCGGCACTGTTGCGGATGATATTCGGGTACAAGGGTCTTTTGAAGATGCCGTTCAAACATTGATGGCGCGTAATGCTGCTGCGCTGGGCTTGGATGCCAATATAAAATCTGCGCCACAAAGAAAAAGTGGCATGACGCAAATTTCAAGTTCACCACAACAGCTTATTCCAAGCCGTATGATGGGCAATGTTTCTAAACCTGTTAGCATGATGGGCGCAGGAGCTTCAAATAATGGTCGATGGTCTGCCCCAGTTGGCACAAGCTTGCAACAAGTTTTACAAACCTGGTCGAAAGAAGCAGGGGTTGAGCTTGTTTGGCAAGCCAATCAGGGCTTTGCGGTTCGTTTGCCTGTTAATTCCAGCGGAAGTTATGAACAAGCTCTTCAATCATTGCTTAATCAGTATACTGATGAAAAAGTTCGCCCTAATGCGCAATTAAATAACGATCCTGTGACGGGTCGCCGTACCTTATTTGTTCAATCGTCAAGAGTGCTTTAACTATAATTTTTGAGAAGAAGAAGTCTATCCATGATTAAACCACAACTTACTATTTCAACATTGGCTTTAAGTGCCGCACTATTAACGGTAGCGCCTCTAAAAACAAATGCGAGCGAAAAAGTTTTTATTGATGTTAAGCCCAGATCAGGATGGGCGGCAACAATGATTGAGGCACCAACCCCTGAAGATAGTTATTGTGCGCTGACAAGGGAATATGATCACGGTTTTGTTTTTACCTTGGGTCAAAATACGCGCGATGAATATTCTTTGGCGTTTGATTTCCAAAATGAAAAATTAAATCCAGAAAAAGCATATAAAATAAATTTACAGCCAGGCCCTGGTCAATTACGTGCTTATGAAATGATGCCAGCCTCAGCTCAGGCTTTGGTTATTCGTCTTGGTTACGATAAGAGCTTTTTGCAGGCAATGAAAAAATCTAGCCATCTTAAGGCTGAGATCGATGGCAAAAATTATAAATTTGCTATGGATCAATTGGGTAAAGGTAAGGTGGAATTAAAAAACTGTATGGCGGGTTTGACGGGAGAGAATGTTATAAAAACTGCCGATAAATTTAGTGCAGAAAAAGTAGAAGATGCCGATCCACTGCAAGAACCTATCCAGTTGACTAAAAATGAAATTACGCCTGAGAATCCAATTGAAGTTAAAAAGCCAATTGATATTCCTGCCCCTGAAAAAGTTTCCGCTAAAAAAATTGCAGAAGAGAAAAAGGAAGAGGTTGTCGTTCCTGAAGCTATTAAAACACCAGAACCTATTATCATTAAAGCGGACGAGGCAAAGCCTGCAGATGTTAAAATGGTAAAAGCAGATGAGTTAAGGCCTGCAGATGTTAAAATAGTAAAAACGGATGAGCCTAAAAAAGCAATTCAGATTTCTCGCATTGATAGTCAGGAATCTACGCCAGTAGCAACGCCTAAGCCAGAAATGCCTGCTGTGGAAGCCCCAAAAGTTGAGGAAGCTAAAGTTGCTATTAAAGCACCAGAGGTCGTTCCAGAACCAGCCGTTGTGAAGGCGGTACCTAAAAAAGAAAAAATTACGGAAGCTGATATTCCAAAAATGGAAGATAAAAAATTGGCAAGCAATACACGTGTTTCTGTTGCTCCTGACCTTGATGTATCAGCCAGACCTAAAGCCATGGCTGGGCAAGATAAAGATTACGGCAGTAAGGCCACGCCACAAAAATCCCCTGACACTAAAATGGCAATGACCAAACCACAAGCTGAGCCCATGCCTAAAGTAACAAAACAGGATGAGGTAAAAAAACTAGTTGAGCCAGCACCTAAGGTAGCGAAGAAGGACGAACCCAAAAAACCAGCTAAGCCTGTCGAAAATGTTGTGCCAGCAAAGGAAGTAAAAGAAGCGGCTAAAGAAGTAAAAATTGAAAAGCCCAAGGTTGAAAAAGCTAAAGCTGAAATAGAAAAAAAGGTTGAAAAGCCGGTTGAAAAAAATGTCAAACCAGTTCCACGATCCCCTAAAGCTGATGTTGCGCAGAAAGATACGGAAGAGCAACAAAAGAATGTGGTTGAGGCACGTCCAACTCAGACAGATAAAGAATTAGAAACGGCTCGCAAAAAATTAAAAGAATTAGAAAAAGAAAATCACAATCTTTATCGGGAAGCGAGAGAGGCGCGTGGTCAAGTTGATACGGCTGTTGTTAAAACAAGCAATGAAGCCTTGAAGAAAATGCGTGCCTATGAAAATAAATTAGCGGCTGCACAGGCAGACAATCTTGCGCTTTCAAGAGAGGTTGAAGAACTGCGTCGTGTTCAAGAGGATACACAAGTGAGTGCTTTGACAGGCGATCCCAATGCTCAGCGATCTTTAACACGTTATAATGAAGCTGAACGTGAAATTAAGCGCTTAGGTTTATTGTTGGAGCAACAACGTTTTGCCCATCGTCAGGAGAAAACTGAGCTTGAAGAGATGCTTTTTGATCCTGCTGTGACAGACCAAGCGCAAAGAAGAAAGTTGTCTGATTTGGAGTTAAAATTAGCAGCAGCAGAAAAGCAGTTGCAGGTTGAGTCTCAAAAAGTGAATAGAGTTGATCCTCAAGTTCAACAAAGGTTGCAGGAGATGGAACGCAAGTTGGCTGAGTCCAAGCAAAAAGAAGTGCAGTTAAAAGTAGAACAGCAAGCCTTACAAGAAGAGCAACAAAAAGTTAAATTAGAATCGCAAAAAGTGGCGGCAGCAGAAGCTAAATTTTCTGCATTGGCGCAAAAAGAACAAACTTTGAAATCAAAAGAACACAATTTGAAATCAAAAGAGCAAAAAATGCGTGTAGGGTCACAAAAAATGGCAGAGGCAGAGGCTAAGCTTGCCGAAGCCCGTCGTAAGGAAGGTGAATTAGCTGCTGCTGCTGTGGCCCTGGAAAATAAACGTAGAGCTATGGCTGATTTAGAAGCTAAACTTGCAGAGACACGTCGAAAAGAACAAGCATTAGCCGCTGCTGAACAGGCGTTACGTGCCAAGGAACAGGCTGTTAAATCGGCTGAAGCAAAATTGGTGCAAACCAACAAAAAAGAACAAGAGTTATTGGCGGCAGAGCAAGCCCTGAAGATAAAAACATCACAAGCTATGGCTTCTGCAAATGCGAAGTTAGCGGAAACACGTAAAAAAGAGCAGGAAATCAAAGCGGCAGAAAAACGTATTGCTGAACAAAGTAAAAAAATGGCGGCTTATTCAAAAAAACGTGTTTCTCCTAAAGAGCCTGTGGCAGCTGCTCCATTAAATCCTTCTGCGAAAAACATTAGATCAAACCCTCCTGTTGCTAAAATCCCTGTTGCCCCACCGCGCCCTTCTTTTGGTCAGGGCAATATTCAGCAATTGTTAAATCAATCTGGTTTATCGAGCGTTTCACCGGTGAAGCAACATTCGATAGGGAACTATTCTTGGAATGCTGCAGGCATGACAGGTAAGGCTCAGGTTTCAAATGCACGTCAAAATCTATCGCAATTTGTTCAAAATTATATTGCGAAAGAAAAGCAAGGCTGTAAGGGTGATTTCGCTTCACTACCTGCGACGGTTCCAAATGGCAAACAAGGCTTTGAAATTGCTTGCGTGGGTCCTAATGGTGGCAAATCATCTTCCGTTGTCTTCGCACAAAAAAATGGTAACTTAATTGCTATTATCCACGAAACGACAGCGGATAATATGGATGCTGCGATAGATGCCCGCGATAAAGTGGCTGCACGCCTCTAGAGATTTTCCTTAATATACGCTATGCGCCGATAACCATTGAGGTTAGGGAGGCCTTGCGCTATATAGTGCCTATTCGTTTTCACCTTTTTTGAAAGAACTTTCATGCGCTTTATATTTTTTGTTTTATCTATTCTTATTCTCTTGCTGGTTGGTGCTGTTGTTGGCCCCAGCTTTGTTGATTGGAACAAATATAAACCACAAATTATTGATCAGGTTAAAAATGCAACAGGTTTAGACGTAACAGTCACTGGTGATTTATCATTAGCTGTTTTTCCAAGTCCGCATGTCAAAATTGAAGACTTAGTTGTAGCCGCTCCACTGAAGAAGAAATTTGAAAACTTATTGGTAATGAAAAGTGCTGAGGTTAGCGTTCAGCTCATGCCGCTTTTGAAAAAAGAAGTGAAGGTTTCTTCAGTGACTTTAGTGTCACCAGATATTCAAATTGAAATTCTGCAAGATGGTACGCCATCATGGACAACAGACAAATTAGCAAAAGTTAAAAAAGTGACTGATGCTGCCCCTGACGCTGTTAAAAAAGATACAGCAAAAGTGGCAAGCAATGCATTGGAATCTATTGCTCTTGATAGGCTTGAAATTAAAGACGGAAAGTTACAATTTATAAATCATCAAACTGGTTCAACACAATCTGCGCAGGATGTGAACGTTGTTTTAAAGGCTGACAGCTTGAAGGGCCCTTTTGATATTGAGGGTGGTTTAATTTATCAAGATAAAAAAATTGCCATCAATGGAAAAACTGGAAAGCTACCTAAAGGTGATGAGGGGCTTACTATCCAAGGTGAGTTTTCTTTACCTGATGCAGAAACAGCGCTTAATTTCAATGGTGTGACGTCTATAAAAGAGCCTTATGATGTTCAGGGGCAAACGACTGTAAAAATTGGTTCTCCTGCAAAATTTCAGACGGTAACGGGTATTTCATTAGGTGGGTATGGCAAGTCTATCGGTTTGGATGGTTTATTGACTGCCAATAAAAGCAAAGTGACATTTGATAATTTAAAATTATCTTTGGGTGAGTTTATTGGGAATGGAAAAATTTCCATTCAAAACCTTGAAAACAAAAACCCTCTAAAAATAAGTGGTGAAATAAAATCGTCTTCTGTTCTTAATTTAAATGATTTTATGAAACCATCTAAAAAAACGGCACATCTTAATAGCACTATCATTAAAACAGCAAATGCTGCGTCGGATAAAGCTCTTGTACCGCAAGCATTAACATTGCCAATGGCGATAGATGCGGACGTAAAGTTTGATTTAGGGGGGCTTAAATATCAGGGGCAATTGATTAAGGGTGTTTTTCTTGACTTAAATAAAACAGATAAAGTAACGAAAGCGAGTTTTAAGGCTCTTGAGTTGCCAGGTCAGGGTAAAGCAGATGGTGTTTTAAATGTTACTTACGCCTCTTCATCACAAAGTTCGAAAACGGGGCAAGTCATATATTCTGATCCATCTGTTTCTTATGTTGTAAATGGACAAGCCAACCAACTGTCCGAATTTTTAAAAGCTTTTGCCCCTGATGCAGATACCAGTGCGGTAACAAAGCTTTATAAAACGGCACAATTTAATTTAAAGGGCGGGTTTAGTGGCAGCACAATTAGTTTAAAAGAGAGTGTTTTAAAGCTTGATGACATGGTTGTCGGTCTTGGTGGTAGTTATAAACCAGCGGTAGCAGGGGGGCGTGCAAAAGCAGCCATAGATATTAGTGCGGATACCGTTGATTTTGATCGTATTATGCAGACGCAGGGTAAAAAACCTGCTTCTTCTAATGGTGTCTCTACTCCCAAAAGTACAAAAGAGGTTTTGGAGCCTGTTCAGGGGTTCTCTTTGCCGCTTGATTTAACGTTTGATGTGAGTTTACAAAAAGCGCGCATTAATGGTGCGGATTTAAACGGTCTGCGTTTGACAGGTGATTTAATTGGTTCTGCGTTAAATTTAAAAACAGCTTCGGTGAATAATTTTGCTGGGGCAACAATAAGTGCTAAAGGAAAAGTTGGAAACTTATCCGATCTAACGGGTCTTGATTTAAGTCTCTATACAAAAACCGATAATTTGGGTCAGCTTGCGAGTGCTTTAAAAGCAGATATATCAAAATTACCTGCTGGATTAAAAGCCTTAGAAGCAACAGTGTCAGGAAAAGGTAATACAAGCCAACTTAACTTTAATGCGAATGTAAAGGCATTGGGTGGACAATTAGAAGCGAGCGGTATTGCCAAAGGTTTATTAGGATCACTAAGCTACAACAACCTTGCCATTAGTTTAAAGCACCCTAATTTGGTGAAAGCTATTCAAATAGTTAATCCGTCCTTCTCTGGGCAAACAGGATTAAATCAAGCCATAGATTTTTATTCAAAAGCCAATATTGATGGCAAAAAATATGATTTGTCTGATATGAAGGTGACATTGGGTTCTAGCGGTTTTGGTGGGGATTTAAAAATTAATGCTGGGGCTGATCCTGTGTCTGTACGCGGTAAAATTGTGGCAGGTAAAATTGCTTTGGATAGTTTGTTAGGTGCTAAGAAATCATCTGGTGGTAGTTCTTCTACCTCAAGCAGTGGTGGGTCTTCTACCTCAAGCAGCGGTGATAAATGGTCAACCGCACCAATTGATTTAGGATGGATGAAAACGCTTGATGTGGATGTCGGTTTAAGTGCGACTTCTGTGACTTATGGAGCCTGGAATTTTGTGGAACCTTCGACAGATTTAAAAATTTCCAATGGGCAACTTAACATTAATCAGATGAAGGCTGGTGTTTTTGGTGGGCAAGCAACCTTGACGACACAAGTCAATGCCTCTCCTGTAAGCTTGTCCTTATCAAGTGCGATGAACAACATTAACGTCGAATCTTTGGCCAAGGCCTTAAGTGGCGGTAACAAGTTAAAAGCCGCAGGTACTGTGAATTTTGATATGAATGTTAAGGGTGCGGGGGCAAGTTCAAACGCACTGGTTAATTCATTGGATGGTAAGGCCAACCTAAATGGTACGGATGTTATTATTAAGGGGTTTGATTTGGTGAAACTGGCACGTGGCTTGGCTGTTGAAGAAAAATTTATCACTTCGGCTAGAAGTCTGGTTGATGGAGCATTGAACGGCGGTCAAACAAAATTTGATACGGTTAAAGGTGTTTACGATATTACAAAAGGTAAGGTTGTGATTGCTTCTATGGCAATGGATAATGTGGAGGCCGTTATTAATTCTACAGGTTATGCTGATTTACCAAGCTGGTTTATCAATGTTGATAATATTGTGACATTAAAAAATGTAACAGACTTAGAACCGTTTGAAATTAAAATAAAAGGTTCATTGAGTAATCCTAAAACATTGGGAACCAACGTGTTGGAAGATTATTTAGGGGCTAAATTAAAACGTAAACTGGCCAAGGAGTTGCCTGATGTTTTGGGTGATGATGTAACCGATAAGTTGAAGCAGTTTGGTATCTTACCAAAAGATAAGGTACCAGCTGAAGCAGTGCCTGCGCCTACCACAGGTGATACTTCTCCTGCACCACAGCCAGTGACGCCTGCCCCAGCACAGCAAAATAAAATAGAAAAACCTGAAGATGTACTTAAGGGTGTTTTAGAGGGTTTGTTTTAAGTTAGTTAAAACATAAAGTCGAATGGCACTAGACAGATTAACCCCTGTAGTATTTGGGCGCGCTTCGTCAATTTCGGTGATGAGTTTGTTTATTGATTTACGTTGTGCTTTTGTAATTTTTTTAAACGCATCCCAAAATGGTTTTTCGATGGACACGCTCGTAGCATGACCTGCAATCATCACAGATCGCTTTACAATAGGAGCGTTGAGGATGTCTGAAAGGTTTTCAGACATTTATGCTTTTGGGCCAATCATGTCTTCTGGTCTTACCCATTCATCAAACTGTTCTTCGGTGAGTAGTCCGAGCTTTACGCCCGCTTCTTTTAGGGACGTCCCTTCTTTAAACGCAGTTTTGGCTAGTTTCGCCGCATTATCATAGCCAATATGCGGGTTAAGCGCAGTGACGAGCATTAAAGAGTTTTCCATGAGCATCTTGATACGTTTTTCATCGGCTTCAATACCCTTAACACAATTCTTGGTGAAGCTAGTGACGCTGTCACTTATCAATTGAATAGATTGCAAGACGTTATAAATGATAACTGGCTTAAAAACATTCAGTTCAAAATGACCTTGGCTTCCTGCAACGGTGACGGTCATATGATTGCCCATCACTTGTGTGCAAACCATAGTCAGGGCTTCACATTGTGTTGGGTTGACTTTACCTGGCATGATGGAAGAGCCAGGTTCATTCGCAGGTAAAATAATTTCTCCAATACCAGAGCGTGGGCCAGAACCCAGCAAACGAATGTCATTGGCAATTTTCATCAACGACGTCGCTAGAACATTCAACGCCCCTGATAGTTCAACCATCGCATCATGGGCGGCGAGGGCTTCAAATTTATTCTCCGCTGTTTGAAATTCTAAACCTGTAATTTCAGAAACATTTGTCGCAAATTTTTCAGCAAAACCAACTTTACAATTAATGCCCGTACCTACGGCTGTGCCGCCTTGAGCAAGCTCCATAAGGCGCGGCATGGTTGCCTCAATACGCGCTAAACCATATTCAATTTGTTTGGCGTAGCCTGAAAATTCTTGCCCTAATGTTAGGGGGGTTGCATCTTGCAAATGGGTGCGCCCATTTTTTACAATTTTTGCGAACGCTTTTACTTTTTTCTCTAAGGCGGCATGTAAATCACTTAGGGCTGGGATGAGTGCGCTATGCACTTGTTCTGCCGCCGCGATATGCATGACGGTCGGGAAGGTGTCATTGGAGGATTGTCCCATGTTTACATGGTCGTTGGGGTGGACGGGTTCTTTACCACCACGGGTTCCCGTTAATATTTCATTGGCGTAGCCTGCAATCACTTCATTGGCGTTCATGTTACTTTGTGTGCCAGACCCCGTTTGCCAAACGGCGAGAGGGAATTGATCCGCTAATGTGCCGTCAATAATTTCGTCAGCGGCTTTGGTAATGGCGTTACCAATTTTTTTATCCATGACACCAAGAGCCATATTGGTGAGGGCGGCGGCCTTCTTTTGAATACCAAGGGCACGAACAAGAGCAGCAGGCATTTTTTCTGTACCGATATCAAAGTTTTGTAAGCTTCGCTGTGTTTGTGCGCCGTAATAGGCATCGGCAGGGACGCTAACTTCGCCCAGTGAATCTGTTTCTATCCGTGTTTGGTCATTATTTTTTGGCATCAAAAAAATCCCTTTTTTATTTTCTTCATGATTATATAGACTCTTTGTCAGAGTCTATAGCCAGAAAATAGGATTTTTTAAGGTTTTAGGGGGATTAATATAGTTGATATTGAAAATGAACCTGTTCGCCATTTATTTTCGTATATTCAAGATAAGATTTATTTGTTTTTGGTAGTCTTGAGCAGGCGGTGTTTACTATATCAGTTATGCCTGCAATAGGGTGATGATGCATCTCAATCATTTGTGTACATTGGGGGGTTGATTGATCATGCCCAGTGACATCTGTCATTATACATTGTGCCTTATTAGAAGCAGAGGGTATAAAACTCAGACTTAAGCGTCCTTGAGGTTTGAGAACCCGATTCATTTCAGCAACATGAAAATGAGCATCAGGAATATAGGACACGATACCGTTAGAAATAACCGCATCAAATGTATGGTCAGCATAAGGGATGGGGGCTTGAGTGACATCGATAGAATGTAGATGCCAAGCATTTGCAATCTCTTTTCTTTGCGCCCGTTCTAACATTTCTTTTGAAAAATCAATGCCATGTATTTCATGATTATCCTTGGCAAATGGCTCTGCTTTTCCCCCAGAAGCAATACCAATTATCAGTATTTTTGATCGAGATGGCAAAAACGGTTTTAGCAATTTGTGAAAAAGAGCGTGATCTTCAAAAAAACCATTATCAGATAATTGGGTATACAGGTCAGCAAAACCGTCAAAATAATTTGGAATTGTGACGTGCTGTGTGGGGCGGTGATTAAGTTTCAGAGTGGACATAGGCAAAATACATACGCTATTTATTACATTATGTAAAGATATTTATTCCTTTAATATCGTTACATGACCCATTTTACGTCCCTTACGGGCTTCGGTTTTGCCGTATAGGTGAATATAGGCGTTTTCCATCTTCTCATAGGTCTCCAGACGTTCGATATCATCGCCAATTAAATTGTGCATTTCTGCGGCGCTGTGGGGCGCAGGATCACCGACAGACAGCCCTGTGACGCATCTTACATGATTTTCGAACTGAGAAACTTTACAGGCGTCAATTGTCCAATGACCACTATTATGGGTGCGTGGAGCGATTTCGTTGGCGATGAGCGCTCCATCCTTGGTGACAAACAGCTCTAAGGTGAGTACGCCGACCAGATTAACAGCATCTGCAATTTTACGAGCCATCTCAGCCGCTTCTGCCTGTAAATTCTCTGGTAGAGGGGCGGGATAGAAGGTTTTATCCAAAATATGATTTTTGTGCTCGTTTTTAACGGGCGGATAGACGGCCATTTGACCTTGTAGATCTCGAGCGATAATAATTGAGACCTCAAAATCAAAATCTATAATACCTTCAATAACAGCCTCTTCTGTATTTAAACTCGACCAAGAGTCAGAGATGTTATCACTATCTCTATGAAATACTTGACCTTTTCCATCGTAACCGAAACGTGCCGTCTTTATGATGCATTGCCCCGTTTTCCAGCTCTCTAGGGTCACCTTTATGTCATCTGATTTACGGCATGGTGCCCATGGTGCTGTGGGGATATCAATAGAGTTTAAAAACTCTTTTTCTTTCAATCGGTTCTGTGAAACTTCTAAGAGTTTACTATCGGGATAAACGGGCTTTAATGTCTGTAAAAATTCTATTGTTTTCAGAGGGATATTTTCAAACTCATAACTAATGACATCAACAGCATTGGCAAACTCTTTTAATGCCTGTTCATCTTCGTATTTAGCGCAGGTAAAATGCGGTGCAACAAGAGAGGCAGGGCAACCTGCTTCGGGGCAATAAATATGGGTGGTGATGCCTAAACGCTCCGCTGCCATGGCTGACATTCTGCCCAATTGCCCGCCGCCTAAAATACCTAAGGTTTTTGAATTTACTGCCATAGCAATAGGTTATGCCGTGAAGTTGATTATAAAACAAGAGGGGTTTGAAAATTCTTAAGGGAAGCAGAGCACCAATTACTTCGGTTCGTCTTTAACACTATCAGTTTGTTTGGCGCGGTAAGCTTCAAGGTTGGCCAAGATTTTATCATCAAATGTCCCGATAATGGCGGCGGCTAATAATCCGGCGTTCTTCGCACCAGCTTCACCAATCGCCAATGTGCCAACAGGCACGCCGCCTGGCATTTGAGCAATGGAGAGTAAGCTATCCATGCCTTTGAGGTGTTTGCTTTTAACGGGAACGCCAAGAACGGGTATTGGGGTGAGGCTGGCCACCATACCTGGTAAATGCGCCGCACCACCTGCGCCAGCGATGATCACTTTGAGACCATGATCTTTGGCGACTTTGGCATAGTCATACATACGATCTGGTGTGCGGTGTGCGGATACGATTTTACATTCATGGGCGATGCCTAGCTCATGTAAAATGTCATGCGCTTTTTCCATGGTTTCCCAATCAGACTGGGAGCCCATAATAATACCAACTAACGGATTTTCGTCTGAATGTGTCATGGAATGAAGAATCGTCTATTTATTGAGGAAAATCAAGTCATTATTATTAAGCGATAATATCTGGGATAATCTCTGATTTAATCTTCTGAATTTGGTCTTTCAGCATTAATTTTTTCTTTTGAAGGCGCTTCATTTGAAACAAGTCAACGGCGGCCGACTCCTGAAGACGATCAATAATGTCATCAAGATCTTTATGCTCGTGTTGTAATTCCACGAGTTTTTCTTCAAGTTCGTTAATATCTTCCATTAAAGTATCAGGACTACCGCTTAAGTTATTATATTTATGTGATTTAGACCTAAAAATTGTATCACAAAATTCGAATAAAGGGTAGAAAAAGAATAAGTTGGGTAAATTTTCTTTTGGATTAGAGGGACTTATAGGGTACAACCCTTGGTATGACTCAAGATAAATCAAAGAAAATTGGAATATTAACAAGCGGTGGCGATTGTGCTGGATTGAACGCCGCCATTCGTGCCGTTGTTCATAGCGCAGACCAAAAAGGCTGGGAAGTGATAGGTCTTATTGATGGTACAGCGGGCTTATTGGGGGATGAGCCAGATGTTCGCACCTTAACACCAGCAGAATTTGATGGGACTGTGATGCGCATGGGTGGCACTATATTGGGAACAACCAATAAAGGTGACCCTTGGAATTTTCCAATGCCTGATGGTACGTTTAAAGACCGCAGTGGCGAAATTATTGATAATTGTAAAAAATTAGGGCTCGACTGTATTATTGGTATAGGTGGTGATGGCTCTCATGCCATATTAAGGCGCTTTGCCCAACAAGGCGGTGTGCCGATGGTTGGTATTCCAAAAACTATTGATAATGATATTGGTGAAACGGAAACGTCTATTGGTTTTGATACGGCGGTTTCTGTGGCGACTGAGGCACTGGATAGATTGCAACCGACAGCGGCCAGCCATGATCGCGTGATGATTTTAGAAGTTATGGGGCGTGACGCAGGGCATATCGCTTTGGCGACGGGTGTTGCGGGTGGTGCAGATGTTATTTTGATTCCAGAAATTGATTATACGATTGAAAATATTGCCGCAAAAATTAAAAAGGTGAAGAAAAAGGGACGTAACTTTGCACTGGTTGTTGTATCGGAAGCGGTCAAAACTATAGAAGGACAGCCTTATATGGTGACCCACACAGATGGTCAAAAACGCTATGGCGGTATTGGTAATTATTTTAGTGAAGAAATCTCTAAAGCAACAGGATTCGAGGCGCGTGTTACGGTTTTAGGGCATGTCCAGCGTGGGTCTTCGCCAACTTATAATGACCGTTTATTGGCGACGGCCTTTGGTGTGAAAGCGGTGGAGTTGGTTGCGGCAGAGAAATTTGATAGAATGGTAGCGTGGAAGAATCGTGAAGTTGTTGATGTCGCGATTGAAGATGCGATTGCAGCCTATCAGCAAGTTGATCCTGATGGTACAATGGTTAAGTCGGCGCGGGGAATTGGTATCTCTTTTGGAGATAGATCTGCGGATTAATTATAGAAAAATATACGGAGAAATACGATGAGCGTGGATTATATTAGACAGTCAATTAGTGACGGCGAAGAACTAATTCATATCGCTCATTTTCATTGGATGTATATGGTTGGGGCATTTTTGAATGCTTTGTTTAGTTTTTTCTTAGCTCTTTTTATTATAATTATTGCGCTTAAGTTTGAGCCTATGATTTTTGGTACTGTTAATGAAGGTGTTACATTTACGGAACAGATTATGAATCTTCATGCGGGTGTAAAAATTTTAGCCTTCTTTATTTTTGTTATGGGTCTTTTAAAATTTGCCCAGATGATGATCATTAAAGCGACAACTGAAATTGGCGTGACGGATATTCGTCTTGTTTATAAGCGTGGTCTTATTGCACGTGCTGTGGGTGAGATTAATATTGACCGTGTTGAGGGTGTGAATGTTCTTCAAGGTGTGTTTGGGCGATTGTTTGGATATGGTCGTGTGATGGTGCGTGGTATGGGGATTGGTGAAGTTATCTTGCCTCCTATCGCTCAACCTATTCGTTTTAAAAAGGCGATTGAGCATGCAAGAAGCAAAGCCAAGAAGAAAAATAACACTGTTGTTATGCCGACAGAACAACAACAATAAATTTATTTACATTAAGAAAGAAAAGTTCTCATGACGAAATGGGACAAATCAAAACTTGTCAGTCGTTACGTAACCGAAGGGGCGAAGTCTGCACCGCATAGGGCTTATTATTATGCGATGGGTATGACCGAAGAAGAGATTCATCAACCCCTTGTTGGTGTGGCCACCTGTTGGAACGAGGCGGCACCTTGTAATATTGCGCTGTCGCGTCAGGCACAAGCTGTTAAAAAAGGCGTTCAGGCGGCTGAAGGTAGTCCACGTGAATTTACAACCATTACGGTAACAGATGGTATCGCGATGGGGCATGAAGGGATGCGCTCATCTTTAGTCTCACGTGAGGTTATCGCAGATTCTGTTGAGCTAACGATGCGTGGGCATTGTTATGATGCATTGGTTGGTTTGGCGGGTTGTGATAAATCTTTGCCGGGTATGATGATGGTTATGTTGCGTTTGAATGTGCCGTCTGTGTTTATGTATGGCGGTACAATTTTACCCGGAAAATTTAAAGGGAAAGATGTCGATATCGTCAATGTTTTTGAAGCGGTGGGTGAGAATGCCGTTGGTAATATGACGGACGAGGAACTTAAAGAGTTGGAATGTGTGGCCTGTCCATCTGCGGGGGCGTGTGGTGGTCAGTTTACGGCAAACACGATGGCGTGTGTGTCGGAAGCCATTGGTTTAGCACTTCCCAATAGTGCGGGTGCGCCTGCACCGTATGAAAGCCGTGATGAATATGCCGAGGCTTCTGGACGTGTTGTCATGGATCTTATTAAAAATAACTTACGTCCTCGTGACATTGTTACATTAAAATCTTTTGAAAACGCAGCGGCGGTTGTGGCAGCCACGGGAGGCTCGACCAACGCAGCCTTGCATTTACCTGCAATGGCGAATGAATGCGGTGTTGATTTTGATCTATCGGCGGTCGCAGAAATTTTCAAACGCACCCCATTGATTGCAAATCTTCGTCCTGGTGGAAAATATGTTGCCAAACATCTTTATGATGTTGGCGGTGTTGGGGTTGTGATGAAAGAATTGCTTGACGGTGGTTTTTTACATGGTGAGTGTATGACGGTAGCTGGAAAAACTTTGGCAGAAACTTTGGAGAATGTTAAACGCCCTGAAGATCAGGATGTTGTTTATTCTATCAAAAATCCAATTCACCCATCGGGTGGTGTTGTTGGTTTGAAGGGTAATCTTGCTCCTGAAGGCGCCATTGTTAAAATTGCAGGTTTAGAAAACCTACAATTCGAAGGACCGGCACGTGTTTTTGACGGAGAGCAGGCGGCTTATGACGCCATTCAAGCAAAAGAATATGAAGAAGGAGAAGTCATTGTCATTCGTTATGAAGGACCAAAAGGTGGCCCCGGTATGCGTGAAATGCTTTCTACGACGGCCGCTCTTTATGGTCAGGGAATGGGCGGTAAAATGGCATTGGTAACAGATGGTCGCTTTTCTGGTGGAACACGTGGCTTCTGTATTGGGCACGTCAGTCCTGAAGCTTACGATGGCGGACCAATTGGGCTTATCGAAAGTGGGGATATTATTGCCATTGATGCGGAAGCGGGAACAATGGAAGTGAAGTTGACAGATGAAGAACTTGCCGCGCGTAAGAAAAACTGGAAACCACGTGAGCATGACTATCAATCGGGGGCTATCTGGAAATATACGCAAACGGTGGGGTCTGCCTCAAAAGGTGCGGTCACTCATGGCGGTGCAAAAAGTGAAAAACATATATTTGTGGATATTTAGGTTGACATAACAATAGCGCTTGTTATCTTATTTCGTAAATTAAAGGCGGGTAAGGTTGAATATGGCTATGAAGTCAGAAAATTGGGCAGGTGTTGTTAGCTTAACGGGTAGTAGTCTGCTTGTTTTAAATGGTGGTGTAAGTGATTTTGCTGCTGCGGCTCAGTTTACTGTTGCAGAGTTATCTTTATCACGGTACGGACATAAATCTTGGGGATACTCTGGGGCTGCCGCGACATTTGCTACGGGTGACTTAACCTTGGCTTTCGCAAATAGCGTGCCTTCGGGATCGTTTTTACAATATAGTCTATTCGCTATGGCGGGTGCTTGGGGAATTGGGGCTTTAAAATACCCATTTGAAAAAGCTGCGAGTCATTTTAATAATGCGGCATTGAAGAAAGTTGCTGATAGTATGCCAACAATTTGTGGAACAGGTAATCTTCTCTTACGGGTACCTGGTGTGACAACAGCTCTTCAATCTCAAAATTGGGTTCTTGCTGGTGCTGTTGCAGCTTGGGGGGTCGGTGATGTCTTGGCGGGACGTCTTCAGGAGAAAGTCGTCTCCATTTATAACTACGCTAAGCAGTTAAAGCCGAATAATCCGTAATAGTTATTTATGCCCTTATGTGTTCAGTAATACACATTTGTGGATTTATAGAGTATTGATAGAGCGTAAGCTTTATTTATTTATGTTACACTGTAGAGTAACTTTAGTAATTTAAGGATTCTCACCTATGCTTCGATGGCATCAATACATTCTATCTATAATTATACTCATTGGTCTTTTTTGCGTTTCAAGTATTGCTGCAGCGCAAGGCAAGACGTTGCAGAGCGAAATAGATCAAAACTCATTGTCTGTTGAAAGCCCAACTCTCATCAGCGCGGGTATCATGTCTGCACTGGAAGGGGGGAGTCTTAATAATTTAAAGTTTTATGATGCGCCAGGGATGAAGGCGTTTTATGAGTCACGTGGGTCTGAACCTGTGTGGATTCAAAACTCATTTTTTGGTCAGAAGAAAACGAAAGCTATTTTGAGTGTGCTTGAAAATTCTTGGACACACGGGTTAAATCCAAATCAATATCATACGAATGAAATTCGTCAGTTGATGGATGAAGCGAAAGGGGCTGATCGTTTCCAACTTGATTTGGTTATCAGTGATGCGTTGGTGCGTTATGGTCGTGATATGAGCGCAATGCGTGTTAATCCAAAACGTATTGGACAACGCTCTCGCTATTGGCGTACTCCATTACGTGGTATTGATATTCTTGATTATGTGGCGGGTAGTTCAGATGTGAAATCTGCGATGCAAAACATGGCACCAAAGGGAAAGCTTTATAAAAAACTTCAAGAAGAATTAAACCGTCTTTATCAAACGCCCGCAACGGAGAAAGGGGAATCTTTTAAAGTTAATGTAAAAGGTCTTATTCGTCCGGGGGCAAATAATAAAGCTGTCTTACGTATTCGTAACCGCATGGGCTATAAGGCCGAAAGCGCACCGCAGGGCGCTTATTATTATGATGATGAATTAGCGCGTGCTGTAATGGCATTTCAAAAATCACATAGTTTAAAACCTGATGGGATTGTCGGGCGGCAAACCGTGAAACTGATGAATATTACCCGTGAAGATAAAATTAATCAGGTATTGGCAAATTTAGAACGCTTGCGCTGGGTCGAACAAAGTAAACCGAACCGTTACATCATGGTCAATGTGCCCTCTGCGACATTATGGGCGGTTGAAAATGAAAAAGTAAAAATAGAAATGCCTGTTGTTGTTGGACGTCCGAAAAGACCAACAAATATTTTCTCTACGCAAGTCACAGGCATTCGTTACAATCCAACATGGACTGTGCCACCAACAATTAAGCGCGATGATTATTTACCGAAGCTCCGTGAAAATCCTTATTACTTATCGGATCGTGGTATTGAATTGGTAGAAGATGGAATGACCGTTGATCCTGGCGAAATTGATTGGAATTCAAAAACATGGAGTGAAGTAAATGCCATGCGCATGATACAAGGTTCTGGAAGGGGTAATCCACTTGGTCAAGTTAGGTTTTTAATGAATAATCCATTTAACATTTACCTTCATGATACGACGACGAAATCTTATTTTAAACGGTCGAACAGAGCGTTAAGTTCTGGCTGTATTCGTCTTGAAAAACCGATTGAGCTTGCAGATTTTGTTTTAAGTCCTAACCCAGATTGGTCATCATCAAAACGTGATTCAATCTTGCAACGCGGTAAATTAAGAGAAATAAGAGCGCAAGAACCGTTGCCTGTTTATATTCTTTATCAAACAGTCTGGTTGGGTGAGCGTAATCAAATTATCTATGGCGCAGACATTTATGGGCATGATACACGGCTTATAAAGGCATTATTGGAAATTGATGGTGTGGCCGTACCTACAGCGCCCAAGTCAACAAAAACGGCGCAAATTAACTAAAATTTGATGGTTTCCTATTGATTTGTTAAATTTTCAGCGGTAAACTTAGAGTTTATAGGGTAATTATTCTAATTATCTTTCTTTACATGGATACCATCTTAGTTTTTATTGTATGCATTCAACTTAGCTATATCTTAAAAGATACAAAAAACTATAATCTCAGGAATCAAAAACTTGCGAGACAATATGCTTAATAAAGAAAACGGACTTTCCGATATAATCCAAACAAATGAAGCCTCAGTCATGTCTGAAGATAAATCTTTAGATCGACGTTCTTTCTTAGGAATAGGCGCGGCAACTTTGGGTGGTGTTCTTATTCCTGCTTTAGGCAACGCGGCATCGGCTGCAAATTTTAAAACAGGTATTACTGATTCAGGTTCGAGACGTGCGTCTTTCCGTAATGCTCACACAGGCGAAAGCTTTTCTGGTGTGTATCGCGTGGGTAACAAATATCTACCTGATGCGTTTAAGCAAATTAATATGGTGTTGCGTGATTTTAGAACGGATCAGGTCTATCCTATGGATCCCCGCGTGATTGACATTATTTATACTGTTCACCGTATGACAGGGCAAAATACGCCTTTTGAAATCATTTCTGGTTATCGTTCTCCCAAGACCAATGCCATGCTACGTAATGTTTCTTCGTCATCTGGTGTGGCGAAGAAATCACTTCATATGGAGGGGCGCGCTATTGACCTTCGGATGGAAGGATATTCGACGAAACGTATCCGCGACATCGCCACAAGCTTAGGGGCGGGCGGTGTTGGCTATTATTCAAAGAGCAACTTTGTTCATATGGATTCTGGCGACGTTCGTACTTGGTAATATCCAAAATCTCTTGCCTTAACAATTACTATAAGTAAGATGCCTTTCATATTGTTTTGAAAGGCATTATTTATGATCCTTATCGCTTTAGGTGCAAATTTACCAAGTCGCTTTGGTGATCCTGCTGATACGTTATTGGCGGCGATTGAGGCGATTGAGGCGCGTAATATTAAAGTCCTTCAATCTTCTCGTATTTGGTTAACGGCACCTGTCCCATTTGATGCTGACCAAGATTGGTATCATAATAGTGTCATTGCGGTTGAGACTAATTTATCGCCATTAGATTTGCTTCAAAGGATGTTCGATATAGAGGTAGAATTTGGCCGTGTTCGTGATAAAAAAAATGAACCTAGAGTTTTAGATTTAGACCTCATCGCTTATCACGATGAAATTATCGTAGATGGTGAACGGCTCATTTTACCCCATCCACGCATGCATGAAAGATTATTTGTTCTCAAACCATTGCAAGATATTAATGAGAACTGGGTTCATCCAAAATCAGGTCAAAATGTTGATATGATGCTTCGTCATTGTTCGAAAGATCAGCAGGCAAAACCAATAGAAGAGCTTGGGGAGATGGCTCAAGATGATTGATTTTATCCCAGAAAATACCAAAGGGCCTATTTTGATGGGGGTGGTGAATGTGACCCCTGATAGCTTCTCTGATGGGGGTGATTTTTTGGACCCTGGGTGCGCCATAGATCATGGATTAAAGTTATTAGAAGAGGGGGCAGATATTCTCGATATAGGGGGGGAGTCCACCCGCCCCGGAGCGAAAGCCGTCTCAATCGAGGAAGAACAAAGGCGCATTTTGCCTGTGATAGAGGGTCTTAAAAAAGCAGAACCAAAGGCTCTGATTTCTGTTGATACTCGCTATAGTGATACGATGCAAAAAGCGATAGATATGGGAGCAGATATTATAAATGATATCAGTGCCCTTACGCATGATCCTCAATCTTTATCTGTGGTAAAAAAGGCGCAAATACCTGTCATTTTAATGCATATGAAGGGCATGCCTGACACGATGCAAGTACGGCCCAGCTATGATGATGTTATGCACGAAATTTATGATTATCTAGAAGGCCGAATTACGGCCTGTTTGGCTGAAGGTATTGACCGTAAAATGATTATCATTGACCCCGGAATAGGGTTTGGTAAAACATTGGAACATAATCTTAATATATTGAGAAACATTGATAAATTCCATTCATTGAATTGCCCTATCCTTTTGGGAGCCTCTCGTAAAAGTTTTATTGAGAAAATCTGCCCGAATACCCCCGCAGATGAGCGTTTAGCAGGCTCAATTTCAGCGGCAATCATGGCTCTTCAACAAGGCGCACAGATTTTTCGTGTTCATGATGTCAAACAGACGCATCAGGCATTCACCGTCTGGCAGGCTATGAATCGATAGGTTGGATGCGCCAAGGAAAGTCAGGCGTAGCTTCATGGGGCGTAAATTCATAGAGCACGCAATTTTCGATTGATTGGTGCGGTTGGTTGTAAAGCCTGTTGAAGGCTCGGAATACACCGCCATGGCAAGCAATTAGGACAGGGCCTTTAAACTCTAAAGCCCAATTTATTCCTTTGCACACACGTTCCATAAATTCATCATGAGTTTCACCATTTGGCGGGTTTTTGCCATTGAAGAAGTGCGGGCGGACTATATCCCAATCTTCTCCGTGCCAATCACCAAAATGATGCTCGCCCAATAACGACGTTTCATGCATCGGCAGTTTTAAATTTTGATTCATAATTTCGGCGGTATGGCGGGCACGTTGCAGGTGGGAGTGAATGATGCAAAGAGGCTTGTCTGTTAAGTTTTCTAGGTGGGGGCGGGCTATAGAGGCTTGTTCCTTCCCCAAATCTGTTAATTCAACATCCATGTTGCCACTAAAATAACCATCTCTGTTGGCAACGCTTTGCCCATGACGGATCATATAAAATTTTTTAGGCGTTATCATTTAAATAACAACAATTTTTCCGTGAGATTTTCGTAAGGCGGCAACTAATGAATATCCCGCTAACATTGAGCTTTTTGGATTTGTTGGGTCGGGTAAGTTATCAACGGATGTTTTGATTGTGCTACTTCCACCTTTCACAGTAATTTCGTGGCAATTGCCTTGTGCATTCGGGTCTGCCCATACTTCTACTTGGGTTTTCTCTGGTCCGATGCCTGCGAAAGATAAGGTTGCTGCAACATTGATGTTGGCGGGAAAGGCTTGGGCGGCTTCTAAGGCGCTGCCTCTAAAAATAAGTGTGTTGCCCTCGATTTTATCGAGATCAATATTTTCTGAGACGATATAAGGCGCACCCTTTAAACCACGTGGGTGCTTGGTTGTAGCGATGGTCGCACTATCAATGCCGGCGCAATTTAGAGCCGATATGGCGTCAAGCCCAGCAATGGCACCTGACGGCATCATAATGCGCCCATTTGACTTTGCCGCTATATCATTTATTTCAGGAAAAAGTAAAAGTGAACAAGCACTTATCATCATAAGGTCTTTATCACGTTTAAGAACGTCTTGCGCCAATTCTGGAACAATTTTGGGTGGTAAGCATTCCACGACCATGTCGCATTTTTCTGCTAATTCTGCGAATGATAAATTGGGCACGCCAAAGTCGACTTCCTCAATGTCAGACACGCCAACAAAATCATAACCCTCAATGCCATCCCGTAGGGCGTTGCAAACAATGGTTCCCAATGCACCACATCCTGCAACACCAATTTTGATATCCTGATTCATTTTATCTTCTTTGTTATTTAAGGTGGCGTCCTCCCGCCCCGTATTTTGCTAAGCAGGCATGACGGCATACTATAGATATTTTATAAAATATCTATAGACTAAAAGACATGGAACAATGGACAGATCAAGGCATAGTGTTAAGCGCCCGCGCTCATGGAGAAGGCGGTGCCGTTGTGTCTTTATTGACAGAAAATAACGGCCGCCATGCTGGCTATGTTCATGGGGCCATGTCGTCAAAAAAGCGTGGCATGTTGGAGCCTGGCTCTCAAGCCAAAGCACAATGGAGTGCCCGCATTTCTGATAGTCTTGGCACCTATGCCTTGGAATCCGAAAAGGGTTTACCCGATGGTGTGTTGGACAGCTCCTTAAAACTTGCGGCGCTTTTGTCGGCTTGTAGTCTTTGTGATGCCGCTTTGCCAGAGCGCGAAGGGCATAGTGGCCTATATCATGGGTTTATTGCGCTCATGGAAATGCTTCAAACCGATCATTGGGGCGCGGCCTATGTGATGTGGGAAATATCATTGTTGCGTGAGCTTGGTTTTCATCTGGAGCTTGATAAATGTGCAGGCGGTGGTGATGTTGATACACTTTGCTATGTCAGTCCCAAGACAGGGCGGGCGGTGAGTAAAGCGCAAGCCGCGCCCTATAAAGAAAAACTATTGGAGCTGCCAAACTTTCTTCGCCCTGAAAATGCACGCGAAGGTGAAGCGGGTGACAAGGAAGATATTATTCTAGGTTTAAAGATGACAGGGTACTTCTTGGAACATTGGGCGTTTATCCATCATGCGAAGGGTGTGCCAGAGCCACGTCTTTTACTCGAAGAGCGTTTTTGCGCTTAAGTGAAGTGTCACTCATATTACGGTAATTGGTGATTTCTGCGGACAAGTGCAAGGAAAAAGATACAAAACCCTTGGCTAAAGGAGTATTCGCAGGCTAAACATAATGAATGGCAAAGAAGACCACTACAGCGATAGAAGCTAAAATCATTGATGAACCGATGAGCGAACTGCTCTCGGAGCGTTATTTAGCCTATGCTTTATCAACAATTATGCACCGTGCTCTGCCGGATGTGCGGGATGGAATGAAGCCTGTTCACCGTCGTTTACTTTATGCGATGTCACAATTGAACCTAAAACATGATGCGCCGCCTAAGAAATCTGCGCGGGTGGTTGGTGATGTGATTGGTAAATATCACCCGCATGGTGATTCCTCGGTTTACGACGCCATGGTACGTTTGGCGCAGGATTTTGCTGTGCGTTATCCAATGGTCGACGGTCAAGGGAACTTTGGGAATATTGATGGCGATAATGCCGCCGCCATGCGTTATACGGAAGCACGTTTAACCCGTGTTGCTCAACTTATGTTGGAAGGGATTAATGAAAACGCGGTTGATTTTCGCCCAACCTATGATGGTTCTGAAAATGAACCTGTTGTGTTGCCAGGGATGTTCCCGAATATTTTAGCCAATGGGTCCAGTGGTATTGCTGTTGGAATGGCGACAAATATTCCTCCCTTTAACGTGGCGGAATTGTTTGAAGCGTCTTTAGCGATGCTGGAAGGAGATCTTAATGCCAAGGCATTAGAAAAAATTATCAAGGGTCCAGATTTTCCAACAGGCGGCACGCTCATTGAACCTAAAGCTAATATTATTAAAGCCTATGAAACAGGGAAAGGCGCCTTTCGTATGCGTGCCAAATGGGAGCGTGAAGATTTAAAACGTGGGCTTTATCAAATTATTGTCACAGAAATCCCATATCAAATTCAAAAATCAAAACTGATTGAGAAAATTGCTGAACTGATTAATGCTAAGAAAATCCCTCTTCTTGATGATGTACGTGATGAAAGTGCTGAAGATATTCGTATTGTTCTTGTTCCGCGCAGTGGCGCGGTGGAGGATGAATTACTAATGGAAGCCCTCTTCCGTTCGACCGACCTTGAGACACGTTTTAATATGAATATGAACGTGCTGGAAAATGGTATTTCCCCACGTGTGATGCCATTAAAAGAAGTGTTGCAGGCATGGCTTGATCACCAACAAGTGGTATTGGTGCGCCGCTCACAATTTAGATTAGAAAAAGTTCTTCACCGTTTGGAAGTCTTGGAAGGCTTCTTAATTGTTTATCTTAATATTGATAAAGTCATTAAAATTATCCGTACCAAAGATAATCCTAAAGAAGAATTGATTAAGGCGTTTAAAATTTCTGAAATTCAAGCAGAAGCCATTCTGAACATGCGCTTGCGTGCGTTAAATAAGTTACAAGAAATTGAACTGCAGGGTGAGCATGATGAATTATCAAAAGAGCGCGATGAACTTCAGAAGCTAATCAAATCTGAAACACGTCAATGGACGATGATCAAAAAACAAATTAAAGCCCTTCATGAAGAATTTGGTCCTAAGACTGAGCTTGGTAAACGCCGTACAAGAATTGGTAAGGCATTAGAGCCGGTTGATATGGAACAGCTTGAAGAATCTATGATTGAAAAAGAAGCCGTCACCGTTATTTGTTCGGCTAAGGGTTGGATCAAAGCGATGAAGGGACATGAGCTTGATAGCAAAGCCATTAAATATAAAGATGGTGACCGTGAAAAGTTCGTCATGGAAATTATGACGACGGATAAGGTTTTGATTTTTGGCTCTAATGGGCGGTTCTATACATTGGGTGGAGATCAATTACCATCAGGTCGCGGCTTTGGGGAGCCAGTTCGTTTGATGGTCGGCTTGCCTAATGATGCCGATATTATTGATATGGAGCTTTATGATGTCGAAGCTAAAATGGTTGTTGCCGCCGATGATGGGCGTGGCTTTATTGTGAAGATGGAAGATTGTTTTGCACAAACCAAAAACGGTAAACAAATTTTGAATGTGTCAGGTAAGGCAGAGGCAAAACTTTGTAAGCCTGTTGGGGAAGGTGATGACCATATTGCGGTGATAGGTAAAAACCGTAAGGTGCTTGTCTTTGATCTAGAACAAATTCCCGAAATGTCTAAAGGAAAAGGCGTTATCTTACAACGTTACAAAGATGGCGGCTTATCAGACTTGAAAACATTTAAATGGGATGATGGGTTAACGTATAAATATGGTTCTGGCGAAACATTAGTTGATGACCTTAATCCATGGTTGGGTGATCGCGCTCAAGCGGGGCGTTTGCCACCGAATGGCTTCCCTAAGAGTAATAAGTTTAGCTAGCATTCCCTTGTTTTATGAAAAATTTATTGCTTTTTTACCCTGTATAAGGTAGGATGTTTTCATGCCAATTGATGGAGTAAAAGACAAGCCTCTTGTGTCTCCGCCGCCACTTGCAAGTAAAGGGGGAGGGAAAGATAAAGCAGGCGAAGAAGATCCAAGCCATAATTCTGAGCTTGCAAAACAAGCGCAGGAGAGAATAGGAAATTCTCTAGCTGTTAAGGAGACTCCAGAAAAAGGAGGAGATGAAGGTACAAGAGTTACCATTTCACCTGAAGCACGAAAAGCTGCTGAAGGTAAAAAAGTTACTCCACCTGAACCAACTGTCTATGATCGTCCAAAACCTAAAGGTATAAAACCAAAACCTTAAGGGAACTCCACTCGACCTTCGGTCTTTTTATAAAGTTCTTTCTTAACGGCTTTTTCACGTTGAACGGCACGGGTAGATTTGTTCGCCCCTTCTTCTGTCGTAATATTATTATGCAGTAGAATAATACTAATACGACGGTTACGCCCATCACGTGGGTCATCTGTAATAAAGTGATCTGTGTCGGCTTTACCCACTACATTATTAATGCGTGGGGCAGGCATACCGCCATTAATTAAGGCGCGGCGGGCAGAGTTTGCACGGTCGGCGGAAAGTTCCCAGTTGGAATAATTATTATTTGAACCATAAGGAACACTATCTGTATGTCCACGCACAGAAATCTCATTGGGCAGTTTTTGGATAACACCAGAAACTTTTCTTAAAAGTTTTTTTGTATGCGGTAATAAATCTGCGCTACCGCTGGTGAATAAAGGTTTTGTTTTTTCGTCAGCAATTTGGATGCGAAGACCTTCATTGGTCATATCGATATTTAAAGAGTCCTTCATATCGGCGAGATCAGGGGAGGCTTTGATAGCGCGTTCTAAAGCTTCTTTTGCGGCTTCAAAGTTTTCTCGTTCACGTTTGTTTAGCTCTTTTTTAAAACGTTCATCGGAAATATTTGTTTCTTCTTTTGGCGGAATACTACCAGGGCGCATGGCTGGATCTTGCGTTGCTGGACGTTCAATTAATGGTTTAACCTTGGAGGTCATTGCCCCTTCAAGTTCAATTGTTGTGCCACCAAGAACACCACCAGCACCACTTTCACTGCGGGTAATCATTGGTTGGGATGTAAAATATTCTGCGACACCTTCTTTTTGAACTTCGGTTGTGACACTTAATAACCAAAGCAAAAGAAAGAATGCCATCATTGCGGTTACGAAATCGGCATAGGCCACTTTCCATGCGCCACCGTGGTGAGCGGCGTTACCTTTTTTAACCTTTTTAACAATGATAGGTCTAAGTTCGTCTTGCTTATCTGACATACATTGTTCCTATATTATGTCGTTAGAGTAGGAAGTTCATTTAATTTATCTTCTAGCTCAATAAAGCTTGGTTGCACGTCATGAGGTAAAAGCTTCCGTGAGAATTCAACAGCCACTTGTGGTGCAGCCCCATTTAAAAATGCAATAATGCCCGCTTTGATACATTTATAGTACATGATTTCTGTGTGCGCCCGTGCCAGCATAGCGTTGGCAAAAGGTCCAACAAAACCATAAGACAACCACACACCGAGGAATGTTCCCACCAATGCTGAGCCAATTAAATGCCCTAAAATTTCTGGTGGTTGATTGATGGAGGCCATCGTTTTAATAACCCCAAGAACCGCCGCCACAATCCCAAGCGCAGGCAGTCCGTCAGCCATGACTTGCATGGCGTGACCTGGATGTTCTTCATGATAGGCAATGGTTTCAATCTCTTCATCCATCAATGCTTCAATTTCATGTGGGCTATCGTTACCCAATGAAATGATGCGCAAATAATCACATAAAAATAAAACGGCGTGATGGTTGTTTTTAACTGTTGGAAATCTGGCGAATAACTCACTGTCTTCTGGCTGTTCAATATGTTGTTCCATAGACAACCAGCCTTTGGTGCGTGCCAATTTAAAGAGAGTGTATAATAAGCTGAGTAAATCAACGTAACTTTCTTTGTCATGTGCTGCGGGCTGTTTGATGCATTTGAAATAACTCGTTGTTTGCTTAACGACGCTCCATGGGTTGGAAATGATATAGGCCATAAGACCAACGCCGAAAATAACCATCATTTCAGCAGGCAGGGCAGGTAAGATGGCATAAGTAATTAAATGCCAACCTTGATCAAACCCTGCAGCAACAACAATGCTTCCGAAGGTAAACAAAAAGACTAAAATAATGGCAACAAACTTCATAGGCTTAAGAAATCCTTTCTAAGGAATGAAGACAGATTAAAGGATACTACAAGAACGGCAAAAAAAGCAAAGAATTTGCCTTTGTTAGGAGATAGTATCCCTTGTTTTCAATGATTTATCAAGAATAATGGCGATTACTGTTATTTAAGCCCTCGCGCTTGCGCGCATGGCGTTTTACTTAAGCCCTCGCGCTTGCGCGCATGGCGTTTTACTTAAGCCAATTCGCTACATCACAGGCAGAATATGTTAAAATCATATCGGCACCTGCGCGTTTAAAGCTAAGCAAGCTTTCCATCATCGCAGATTGATAATCCAATGCGCCTGCTTCGGCAGCCAATCTGATCATCGCATATTCGCCACTAATTTGATAAATGGCCAATGGCAATTCAGTTTTTTCGCGAAGTTTTGCCAGAATATCTAAATATGGCATACCTGGTTTGACCATTAACATGTCGGCACCTTCTTGCTCATCCATTAACGCATCACGAATGGCCGCCCGTGCATTGGCAGGGTCAAGCTGGTAAGATTTACGATGTGCCGGTACATTTTTAACATGGCCGAGCGAGCAACCTGCTGCATCACGGAATGGACCATAAAAAACCGAAGCAAATTTTGCAGCGTAGGCCATGATGGGGACATGGGTAAATCCAGTAACATCTAAGGCATGACGAATACCCGATACTTGTCCATCCATCATACCAGATGGCGCAACAATATCTGCACCTGCCTCGGCGGCAATAACCGCTTGCATCGCAATGTTTTCAACGGTTTTATCGTTATCAACGTCACCATGTCCATTAATTGGACCGCAATGACCATGGTCAGTATATTCGCAAAAACATAAATCAACACTAATCACAACATCGGGAGCAGCTTGTTTCGCTGTAGAAACCATTCGTGCCAATAAACCATTTGGGTTCATCGAGTCTGAACCGTCGTGATCTTTATTATGAGAGACACCAAATAACATGACGGAAGGAATGCCAAGGTCTTGCACTTCTTTCATTTTATTCACTAAGGTTTTTTCAGTTTCGCGGACAACGCCAGGCATGGATTTAATGGCCACAGGTGTGTCGATATCTTCTTCGACAAAAATAGGATAGATGAGATCACTGACTTGAACCTGATTTTCTTTAACCATGTCGCGAATGGCACTATTTTGACGAAGACGGCGCATACGCACATGCGGAAAGGCATTTTCCGTTAAGCGTTTATGTTTCATAAGCTCCGCATGGCCCTTTGAATCATTGAGCGGATCACTCATATTATCGGGGAGCAGGGATTTGAGTTTTTCAGAGGTTTTATCAGTCATAATGTCTTGTATTTTATGTAATATTAAAAAGCATTTAATCCTTAAGCTTTATTATATTGTATAGGGATTGTAAATCACCTTCTTGTCTGACATCATGTATAAGAATTTTCTAGGAGAATAAATAGTGTCTACACCATATTTTGAAACCATTCAGATGATTGAACGCCTTCACCGTTATTTTTTAGATGTGGTGAAGATAGAGCTGGATCGTAAGCATGTCCAAGATATCAATAACGTGCAGGCGATGATTCTTTATAATATTGGTCATGAAAACATGACGGTAGGGGAATTAACTTTGCGTGGTTATTACCTTGGCTCCAATGTCTCTTATAATGTGAAGAAGATGAGCGAGAATGGTTATATTGATCAAGAACGCTCTGTCCATGATAAACGCTCTATCCGTGTAAAATTATCCGATAAAGGTAAAGAGCTTTATAATGTTTTGAATGAAATGTTTGTGCGCCATGAAGGACAGCTTGATGGTACAAAGCTTACGACAGAAAGCTTGAAAGAGGCTATTCAAACCTTGCAGAACATCGAACGTTTCTGGAATGCGCAGACTCAGTTTACAGGTTTGGAACCCCAACAATAATTATTCAAACGCCGCGATGCCTGTTTGGGCACGCCCTAAAATAAGGGCATGAATATCATGCGTACCTTCATAAGTATTGACGGCTTCTAAATTCATCATGTGACGAATAACGTGATATTCATCAGCAACACCGTTGCCACCCAACATATCACGGCATGTCCGCGTAATATCTAACGCCTTACCACAATTATTTCGTTTCATCATCGAGATGGCTTCGGGTGGAGCGCGGTTTTCGTCTTTAAGTTGCCCAAGACGCACAGCGGCGCATAGCCCCAATGTAATTTCGGTTTGCATGTCGGCAAGTTTCTTTTGAATTAATTGATGCCCGGCGAGGGGCTTGCCGTAAACTTCACGTTCCATCGTATAGTTGCGTGCGATGTGCCAGCATTCTTCGGCCGCACCCATGACACCCCAACTAATTCCGTATCGAGCAGAATTTAAACACATTAAAGGCCCTTTTAAACTTGATACTTCGGGTAGTTTATTTTCTTCAGGGACAAAAACTTCGTCCATGCTAATGCCACCTGTGACAGAAGCGCGTAAGGAAAATTTACCTTCAATCTTCGGGGCGTCTAATCCTTCCATACCTTTTTCAAGTAGGAAGCCACCAACTTTGCCATCATCATCTTTTGCCCACACCACAAACACATCGGCAATGGGGGAGTTGGTAATCCATTGTTTTGCGCCGCTAACTTTATATCCACCCTTAACTTTTTTTGCACGTGTGATCATAGTGGAGGGGTTGGAGCCACCATCAGGTTCGGTTAAACCAAAACAACCAATGAGCTCACCGCTTGCCAAACCGGGCAACCATTTTTCTTTTTGTGCCTCTGATCCAAAGGTATAAATCGGATACATGACGAGGGAGGATTGAACGGAAAGGGCTGAACGATATCCTGAATCAACGCGTTCCATCTCCCGTGCGATTAATCCATAGGAAGTATAAGACACACCAGGACAATCATAACCTTTAATTGTTGATCCTAATAAACCGAGTGCCCCCATCTTTTTCATGATATTGGTATCAAATTTTTCATGACGGTTGGCTTCGATAATGCCAGGCATTAACTCTTTTTGCGCAAAATCATGCGTAGAATCCCGTATCATGCGGTCTTCATCGGTTAAAATTTCATTGAGGAGGAGTGGATCTTTCCAGTCGAATTCTGCTTTTTTCATGAATCAAATCTAACATAAATAAAGCCCGTTGTCATTCCAACTGTAGCGAAGCAATCCAGTTTCTTCTGTGTAACCCTAACACCGTAACCCCGCACTTGTTGCGGGGTCTTGACCCGCTTCGAACAGACCCCGTAATGAATACGGGGTTACAGGAAGTCAAGTGAAGGGTAAAAATCTGTGTTTATCTGTGTGCATCTGTGGTTTATAAAGATCACATGGATATTTCAGATTCTTTAAAAAACCGCGAGATAATCATCGAATTTTTCCCCATTGGACAATTGGTGAAGGTGACAGCAATGGATGTGAAGACTCTAACCGAAATCTCTATTCAGGGACCAAAATCGGCAGGGGAAGAAACCTTGAAGCTTAATGCGCTCAAGCGATTGGAATATGTCCTCAAGAAAAAAGCCCTAATTTAATAATTTTATTGCCTGTAAGCGGCATAAATCCTATAAAACAGACATGAAATTAAAAGTTGCCATTGCCAGTGACCATGCTGGTTATAATCTTAAACAGTTCATCAAAGACAGTTTTGATCTGCATTGGGTTGATTTAGGCGCAAAGAACGATAAAACTTCCGTTGATTACCCAGATTTTGGCTATGCTGTTGCAGAATGCGTGGCCAATGATGAAGCAGAATTTGGTATTGCTGTTTGTGGTACGGGGATCGGTATCTCTATTGCCTGTAACCGTAATCCTGCTATTCGCGCCGCAGTTTGTACAGATTCAACAATGGCGCGTTTAACACGCCAACATAACTGCGCCAATGTTCTTTGTCTTGGGGAACGTTTAACAGGAACGGAAGTCGTTATAGATATTGTAAGAACATTTTTAGAGACAGAGTTTGAGGGCGGTCGTCATGAACGTCGTGTCAATAAACTGACGACTTAGTCGTCATCCCGTCGAAGGACGGGATCTTTTATTTTTTAAACAGATTCCGACTTGCATCGGAATGACAAAATAGGAAAAAACCATGAATAATCCAGCTATGAAAGTTCAAGATATGACATCCAATAATTTTTTTACCGCACCTTTAAATGAAGTTGACTCCGAAGTTGCACAAATTATTGCCGATGAGCTGGAGCGTCAACAATATCAAATTGAATTGATCGCCTCTGAAAATATTGCGTCAAAAGCTGTCATGGAAGCGCAAGGTTCAGTCATGACCAATAAATATGCCGAAGGATATCCAAAGAAGCGTTACTATCAAGGTTGTGAACATGTTGACAAAACAGAGCAGCTTGCCATTGATCGCTTGTGTCAATTATTTGGTTGTGAGTTTGCGAATGTGCAGCCACATTCTGGTGCCAATGCTAATCAGGGTGTCTACATGGCACTCATGAAGCCGGGAGAAAAATTTCTGGGTATGGATTTGGGGCATGGTGGACATTTAACGCATGGTTGTCCTGTTAATCAGTCTGGTAAATGGTTTGATGCTGTGACCTATGGCATTAATGATGAAGGTTTAATTGATTACGACGAAGTTGAAAGAATTGCGATTAAAGAAAAGCCAAAAATGATTATCGCAGGTGCATCTGCTTATGCGCGTGTTATTGATTTTAAACGTTTTCGTGAAATTGCAGATAAAGTTGGGGCTTATCTTTTTGCAGATGTGGCCCATTATGCGGGATTGATTGTTGGTGGTGTTTATCCTAATGCGTTTCCCCATGCGCATGTTGTTACAACAACAACGCATAAAACATTACGTGGCCCACGTGGTGGTGCCATCATGACAAATGATGAAGATTTGGCAAAGAAATTAAACTCAGCTATTTTCCCGGGGTTGCAGGGTGGTCCTTTGGAGCATGTTATTGCCGCCAAGGCTGTCGCTTTTGGTGAGGCATTGAAGCCAGAATTTAAAGCCTATGCGAAGGCAGTGGTAGAGAATGCACAAGTCTTGTCCGACACCTTAAAGGCGGGTGGTTTGGATATTGTATCTGGGGGGACGGATAGCCATATGATGCTTGTGGATTTACGCCCGAAAAAATTGACAGGTAAGGCCGCAGACTTGGCATTGGAACATGCGGGGATTACTTGTAATAAGAATGCGGTTCCAAATGACCCGGAAAAACCATTCGTAACATCTGGTATTCGTCTTGGAACGCCAGCGGGAACAACACGTGGTTTTGGTACGGCGGAATGGAAAGAAATTGGAACTCTTATCCTTGAGGTGCTTGATGGCTTGGTTGCCAATGGTGCGGAAGGTAATTCAAACGTTGAAGCGGCTGTGAGAGCAAAAGTAAAAGCTTTATGCACACGCTTCCCGATTTATAAGTAAGAATTTTTATGAGAAAAGTTTTTATAGATAGACTTGGATTATTTTTTTATTGGGCAGGGTTTTTCTTTGCTTTCATATTTCTTATTATTAGTATTGATAACCTCTTTGAGGGTAAAGTATCTTTGGCAGGCCTTTTGTTTTTTATATTATTCTATTTCTTTGGTTTTGGTATAAGGTTTTTGTTAACTGGAAAGGCTGACCATTTTATTATTCATTATTTTAAAAAGGTAGTAATCAAAAAATGAGATGCCCTTTCTGCCAAAGTGATGATTCACAAGTAAAAGATTCTCGACCAACAGAGGATAATTCTTCTATTCGTCGGCGTCGTGCTTGCCCTGAATGTGGTGGGCGATTCACAACGTTTGAGCGTATTCAATTGCGTGATATGTCAGTGGTTAAATCAGATGGCAAAGTTCAGCCTTTTGATCGTGATAAAATTATTCGTTCTATGCGGGTCGCGCTTCAAAAACGCCCCATTACAATTGAGTCCATTGAAAAAGCAGTGAGCGGCATTGTTCGCCAATTGGAAAGCGAAGGGGAGAACGAGTTTCCTGCTTCTCATATTGGAGACTTGGTGATGGCGGCGTTGATTAATTTGGATATGGTGGGGTATATCCGTTTTGTTTCGGTCTATAAAGATTTTCGTGATCCTGAAGATTTCAATGCTTTCTTGCAAGAGGTGCAGGAACTTCAAGCAGAAAACTCACCCAAAAAGAAAAAGGCTTAACGTCATTGCGAGCGACAGCGAAGCAATCCATTCATTATTACCACATGCGAAGTGCATTAAATTTAGCGCGGCAAGGGTTGGGGCGCACAGCGCCGAACCCGACTGTCGGTTGTGTGATTATAAAAGATAATCATGTGGTGGGGCGTGGATGTACGGCGATAAGTGGAAGACCGCATGCCGAAACTATTGCATTGGACATGGCAGGGGAACAGGCGAAGGGCGCAACGGTCTATGTCACGTTAGAGCCTTGCGCGCATGAAGGCAAAACGCCGCCTTGTGCGAATGCGCTTATTAAAGCAGGCGTTAAAAAAGTTTTTGTTGCTATTAAAGACACGGATAGTCGCGTGAGTGGGCGTGGTATTGAAATGTTACAAGAAGCGGGTGTCGAGGTTGAGGTCGGCTTGTTAGAAAAAGAAGCCTATGAACTCAACAAAGGTTTCTTTTTACGGCACAGTAAAAATCGTCCGTTCATTTCTTTAAAAACCGCAACCACATCCAACGGTAAAATTGCCGATGCACAAGGTCAGTCAAAATGGATTACAGGTGAGCTGGCGCGCGCTCGTGCGCATTTAATCCGTGCGCAACATGATGCGATAGCTGTGGGGGTGAATACCGTGTTGGTTGATAATCCTTCACTCACGACACGTCTTGATGGTGTGGAGCATCGCTCAAAAATAATTGTGTTTGATAAAAATAAACGTCTGATGGGCAATGAAAGAATCTTCGACAACGATCCGATTGTTATAACCAACCCTGATTTGCACGAGGCGATGGCGGAACTGACATCACTCGGCATTACACGACTTCTCGTGGAGGGCGGAGCAAGGCTTGTCAGTGCTTTCTTAAAAGAAAATCTGTATGACCAATTTTATTGGTTTAAAGCGCCCAAAGTCATGGCTGATGATGGATTGGACGCTATCGCCCATTTTAATATTGAAGATATTGAGCAAGAAACAAGCCTTGTCCATCAAGAAACAATCCAATTAAACGAAGATGTTCTAAATATTTATCAACCCCCTATTGTCATCCCCGTGGTGACTGCGTAGCAGTCTTACACAGCGGGGATCTGGTGTGAAGAAAAGCGTAGCTTTTCACATTGTGGATACCCGCCGTAAATATTTGCTTCGCAAATCGCGGGTATGACGGTATAAGAAAGCATGTTTACAGGCATCATTACAGATATAGGCACCATCGCTTCCGTCAATAATGAAGGTGGTGATACACGTCTTGGTATTCGCACGAAGTTTGATTTGTCCCAAACGGATATTGGGGCGTCTATTGCGTGTGCAGGATGTTGTTTGACTGTCGTTGAAAAAAAAGATGATGTTTTCTTTGTTGATGTGTCGGCAGAGAGTCTTTCTAAAACTAACATCGGTCAATGGGGTGAGGGTGTGCAAATCAATCTTGAGCAGGCCCTTAAAATGGGTGATGAGCTTGGCGGTCATATTGTGTCTGGTCATGTTGATGGGCTTGCCACATTAACGGCTCTTGAAAAAGAAGGTGACTCCCACCGTTTAACTTTTGATGTTCCCAAAGATCTTGGTGGCTTTCTTGCATCAAAAGGCTCGGTGACGCTAGATGGTATTTCTTTAACTGTGAATGAAGTTAATGGCAGCAGTTTTGGTGTAAATATTATTCCCCATACGTGGGATAACACAACGCTCGGCGTTATCAAGCAGGGCGATAGTGTGCATTTAGAAATTGATATGCTGGCGCGCTATGTTCAGCGTGCTCTTGCATATAAAGCCTAAACTCCTTATATATAAGTCAGTTTTTAGGGCAGGGTGTAATTCAAAAGCCGACGGTTAAAGTCCAGATGAAAGGAAAAAACTATGAACCAGACTTCAAACTCCAAAATTGCATTCGTTCAAGCCAATTGGCATGCCGACATTGTTGGTGAGGGACGTAAATCTTTTATCGCTGAAATGGAAAAGGCGGGCGTCACCTCAAATCAGATTGATGTTTATGATGTGCCTGGCTCACTTGAAATTCCATTACAGGCTAAAAAGCTGGCAGAGACAGGACAATACGATATCATCGTTGCCTGCGGTTTTATTATTAATGGTGGTATTTATCATCATGAATACGTGAACCATGCTGTGCTGGATGGGATGATGCGGGTACAGCTTGATACGGGTGTGCCTATCTTATCCGTGGTTCTAACACCGCTCAACTTTCATGATAGCGAAGAACATCACAAGTTTTTCTTTGATCATTTCAAGGTTAAGGGGAAAGAAGCGGCAGAGGCTTGTGTTAAAACACTTGAAAACATGAGTGCTTTTGCAGTACTGAATAAGGCCGCTTAATATCGCGTCGTTGTCGTCATCCCGTTGGTGCGAGTGAAACGAGCTCACATGAACGGGATCTGTAAAGAGAAAAGCTTTGCTTTTCACAATACTGGATCCCCGCTGTTATTATTTGCTTCGCAAATCGCGGGGATGACTATATTGTACCAATAGGAAAAAAACTGATGAACCGTCCCCAACCTAAAACAGGCTCACAAAAAGCCCGCAACAGTGCCGCCAGATTAATGGCGGTGCAGACGGTTTATCAAATGCATAAAAATGACCAAGATGCCGAAACGGCAATTAAAGAGTTTTTAGATCATCGTGCTGGTATTGATGTTGATGGTGATGAAATGGTTACACCTGATCAAGATCATTACATGCTTGTTGTGCGTGGCGTGGCTGAACATCAAGAACAGCTCAATGAAATGGTTATTCTTAATCGTGGGGAAAAGGGCGGTAATACCCAAAAAACCGAACCTCTTTTACAGGCCATCTTCCTTTGTGGCGGGTTTGAGCTGATGGCGCTTCAGGCGATTGATTCTCCCTTAATCATTTCAGATTACCTTCATGTAACCCATGCTTTTTATGATGAGGGTGAGGCCAAATTGGTTAATGCATTACTAGATTCCATCAGTAAAACAGTGCGTCATTAGCCCTTAATAATAACAATCCGCCAAGTTATCCATAATAACCACATAATTGCATTGGTATCAGGGGTTTAAATACCTTTTGTTAACTATTTTACGCTATATTTAATGGGTGTGATGGGGAAAATATTAAGTTTTAGGGGATTCCTAGCTTTCAGCAAGCGTGGAATATAAGAAATGAAGTATATAACAATTTTATTGCTAGCAATGGTGCTCATTGGCGCGGGGGGTGCCGGTGGGTACTTTTTCTTTCAAAAACAGGCAGTTGCCTCGTTGGGTGAAGAAAATAGTATGGCGGTCAAAAATAAGATGGAGCGTGATAAAGCGGCACGTGCTTCAGCAGAAGAGGCTAAAAAATTACGCTTTGTAGAGATGGAGCCGATTATTCTGCCCATTATTGATGCGCAAGGCGTAAGTCAGGTTGTGACATTGACTATCTCATTAGAGGTTAATAGTGAAGAGCATGAAAAATATGTGGAGTTATTAAAGCCACGTTTAAAAGATGCTTATATTCAGGACATGTATGGCGTTTTAAATCGCAAAGCTTCAATGGAAGGCGGCGTTTTAAAAGTTGATGATTTAAAAGAACGTTTAAGCCGTATTTCAGATAAGGTTCTTGGTGCAAATAAGGTGAATGGTATTCTATTACAAGCCGTCAACCAACGCGCCATTTAAAGTTTTCCTTCAAATTTTTTTACTCCGGCTCCAATTTATGGGGTCGGTTTTTTGTTCATCATATGACTAGTTTTAATGACGAGCGAGGTGCTTGTTATTCTCCATCACCAGCAGTTCTAGAGGAATTGCTTTCACCACCTTTATTGAAGCGTCCGACGTTACCCAATAATTGTTCCATGATGGTAACTTCATTTCCACCTGTGTGGGTTTTATCGCGTACTTTTGGAACATTGAGGCGTTCTGAGTCAATCTCTTCCATTGTTTCGACAATGCCTTCCTCATTAAAAGCAACGACGACAACTTTTTCTTCTTTTACTTCAGGATCAAAAATCCCCTTCTTCTCCATTTTTTGACCGATGTAATACCAAACATTGTCATCAAAGGGGGCGATGGTTGTGGGCGAGCCTAATGAATGCAGAACATTTTTACGCGTGCTGACGCCTGGTGTAATTTCACTCATGCGAAAATCTTCAACTAAATTGCCGCGTGTGGATTTAGTTGGCGTGCAGGCACTTATGAGTATTAAGGACATAATTAAGGGAGCTAGTGTTTTCATGCTTGCCATAGTGCTGCTAAAGCCCTAAAAAATCAAGAATGTTTCGCTATTTTAAACAACGTACAATTTTGAAGGCAAAAGCGAGGGCACTTTTCCAAGAAGCTGTGGCACAGGCTCGTTTGCCGATATTTTATCAAGACCTTGCCGTTCCTGATACTGTTGATGGTCGTTTTGAGCTGATAACTCTTCATTGTTACATCATTATCCATCGTCTAAATCAGGTGGGCGAGTATCGCCAAGCACAGGCTCTTTTTGACACTTTTTTTATAAATATGGATCAAAGCTTACGTGAAATGGGTGTTGGCGATGTGGGTGTGCCAAAACATATGAAGCGAATGATGCAGGGCTTTAATGGGCGTATACAAAGCTATGAAAAAGCTATCAAAGCTGATGATATTGATGTATTAAAGCAAGCCTTAATACGTAATGTTTATGGCACTGTTAAAAAGTCTTCCAATGATATTTTATTAATGATGGTGGGTTATGTGCAGCAATCAGTCGTGATGAATGTAAGCAATGCAGAATTTGCTAATATTAATACAGCGTCCTCCCGCTTGCGGGCATGACGGCACTTAATAAGGAACAACAACATGCCTAAATTAGAATTATTAGAGCAAGAATGGTCGCATTTTTTTGATGTTGATGATTTGGATAAATCAAAACCGACGGCGCTTACAATCGAAGCTTCCGAAGAAGAATGTGTCGATTTGGCACGCCGTTTTGCTATTGAGGGCGTTACAAAGGCTAAAGCCAGTCTTAAGTTGATCCATGAAGGCGGTCATATTGTTCATGTAACAGGTCAGCTTGATGCCGTTATTACACAAAACTGCGTTGTAACGCTTGAACCTTTTGATACGGAAATATCAGAACCTATTGAGGGATGGTTTGCAGATAAAGAAACAACGGTGTCTTTTGCAGCGGCGAAAAAGGAGCGGGATGTGGCTCGCTCGCAGGCTGAAGTTGAAATTTTGGATGAAAAAGATGATCCTGAACCTATTATTGAAGGTCGTATTGATTTGGGAGAACTGGTGGCTCAGCATATATCATTGGCTATCCCGCCTTATCCGCATAAGGAAGGCGTTGCTTATGAGGTCGGTGATGATGTGCAAGTTGATAGTAAGTCGCCACTGCGCAGAAATCCCTTTGAGGCGCTGAAAGACTGGAAAGAGAATAGATAAGATAATCCTTGCAATTTATGGTGGTTTTGGTTAGAAATCACCAGAATTTAAGAAATATGAGGGTAGCCTCCTCCCGCTTGCGGGTATGAGGGCTTTTAAATAAGACTAAGCCTCCTCGCGCCAATAAATAAATATGGGCGCATGAGGGCTTCTAAAAAGGATAAGACAATGGCAGTACCAAAGAGCAAAATCAGTAAATCAAAGCGTAATATGCGTCGTGCGCATGATTCTTTGTCTGTGACCAATTGGGTTGAAGATAGCAATTCAGGTGAGCCAAAGCGTAACCACCATATTGATCTTAAAACGGGTATGTACAAAGGTCGTCAGGTTCTGGCTGATCGCGAAGAGTAGTTTTACGTAATTTGAGCCCTCACGTTTACGTGTATGGCATATTTAACAAGCCCTCGCATTTATGTGCATGGCGTATTTAATAAGCCCCTGTTTTTCGATAGGGGTTTTTTATTTTCATGAGCCAAAATCATAATAGGAAAAACTCAATTGACTTCTATAGTTCGACCTGCAAATCTCATCATCTTGTTATAATAAGCGTGTAGCCTACATTTATGACCAATAATTATATTATAGCCTTGGACGCAATGGGGGGAGATTTTGGCCCGAGTGTTTATATTCCTGCTGCTGCAAATGCGCTGGATAAACAAAAGGATCTCGAGTTTCTCATTTATGGTGATAAAAAAATCGTCAGACCTTTGTTGGATCAACATGAAAAGTTAAAAAAACACAGCATCTTCCATCATACTGATATTACAATCTCTAGCCATGACAAGCCATCAAAAGCGCTACGTCATGGTAAAGATTCTTCTATGCGTCTTGCGATTGAGGCGGTGAGGGATGGGCAGGCTCACGGTATTGTATCGGCGGGTAATACAGGTGCGCTTATGGTGATGTCAAAGCTCATCCTAAAAAGCCTACCCGGAATTTCCCGTCCTGCGATTGCCAGCGTCATGCCAACGCAAAATGGAGAAGTTGTCATGCTTGATCTGGGGGCAAATCTTGTTTGTGATGCAGAAATCTTGGTTCAGTTTGCTTTGCTTGGTGCTGTTTATGCCAAGGTGGTGCAAGGGGTGGCAACACCTTCCGTTGGTCTTTTAAATGTAGGGACCGAAGAAATGAAAGGGCATGATGAAATCCGCGCTGCCGCTGAAGTGCTTTCAACGGTTAAGTTTCCGGGGCGTTATCACGGTTTTATTGAAGGTGATGATATCACCAAAGGCACCGTTGATGTTGTTGTGACAGATGGTTTTACAGGGAACGTTGCGCTTAAAACAGCCGAAGGCGTTGCAAAGCTTACCAAACATTTTTTGACGGAGGCTTTTAAATCTTCACCGCTCGCCATTATGGGGTACCTGTTATCAATGGGCGCAATGAAAAAAATGAAAGATCAAGTTGATCCGCGCAAATATAATGGCGGTATGTTTTTGGGGGTGAACGGTGTTTGTGTCAAAAGCCATGGCAGTAGTGATGCGCTGGGGACAGAAAATGCCATCCTTGTCGCTGCAGATTTAATCCGTAATGATTTTAATACGCAGGTTGCTGAAGAAATAGAAAAGCTAATGGGGCAAGAATCTTTTGTCGAAGCGGTTGGAGTTTAATAAATATTATGAGCATTAATTCTATCATTCTTTCTACGGGGTCTTATCTGCCGACTAAAATTTTAACCAATGCTGATCTTGAAAAGATGGTTGATACATCGGATGAATGGATTACCCAACGTAGCGGTATTAAACAACGTCATATTGCTGCGGATAATGAAACGACGGGTGATATGGCGATTGCTGCAGCACAAAATGCGCTGAAGGATTCTGGTTTAACACCGGATGATATTGATGGTGTCATTGTGGCCACCACCACACCTGACAGAACCTTTCCTTCTGTAGCGGTGAAGGTTCAGGCAGAGCTGGGGATTAAGACGGGCTTGGCGTTTGATGTTCAGGCGGTCTGTACAGGCTTTGTTTATGCGTTGAGCGTGGCGGATAATTTTATTAAATTGGGGCAGGCTAAAAATATTTTGGTGATTGGCGCCGAAAAAATGTCCTCACTGCTGGATTGGACAGACCGTACAACGTGTGTGTTGTTTGCCGATGGTGCGGGCGCAGTCATTTTACAAGCCAAAGAAAATAATGATGTCAAAGAAAATAAGCTGGACGGGCAGGGGATACACTCCACGCATCTATATGCGAATGGGAAACAACGTGACATGCTTCAAACGTCGGGCGGTGTTTCCACCACGGGTGAAAGGGGCGTCATTGAAATGCAGGGGCGCGAAGTTTTTAAATATGCGGTGCAATATATGGCCGATGTTGTTGGTGAAGTTCTAACGCATAATAACATTACACCGGAAGATATTGATTGGCTTGTGCCGCATCAGGCAAATATTCGTATTATTGAATCAACGGCTAAGAAACTGAATATGGACATGGATCAGGTTGTTGCGACGGTGGATCATCACGGTAATACCTCGGCGGCATCTATTCCGCTTGCGCTGGATGAGGCAGTACGCAGTGGCAAAATCAAACGTGGTCAAATGTTATTAATCGAAGCCATGGGCGGTGGCCTGACTTGGGGCGCAGCGTTGGTAAGGTTTTAAACACTAATTAATATATCATCAATATTCACCACTATTATTGTCATCGCCTGAATAGGCAACGCCTATTCTAGGGCGATCTCTAAGCAATCCAGAATATTCACCACTATTATTGTCATCGCCTGAATAGGCAACGCCTATTCTAGGGCGATCTCTAAGCGGTGATAGATTCCCCTAGAATTTAACAAGTTAAATTCAGGGAATGACGTGGAGATGAGTATATAAAGCATAGGAAATTATTCCTTTCTTTTTAAGGCTTTTCCTGCTATAGTGTCGACATGGTTATTTTAGAGAAACAAGCAGAGCCACAGAACGTAACCCCGCCAACCCTCACCGTAACCCCGCGAGTCTGTACCGCAACCCCGCCAACCCTCACCGTAACCCCGCATTTATTGCGGGGTCTCCTCCCTTCTTTTAACAGACCCCGTAACAAGTACGGGGTTGCGCCTGCCCACACCGTTATCCCGCCTGCCCACACCGTTAGACCCGAATCCTCCACCGTCACCCCTACACACCACCAGCATCCTGACGAAAGTCAGGATCCAGCAAAACCTAACTGGATCCCAAATCAAGTTTGGGATGCCTGCCTCCTCCACCATTACACGCACACACTCTTTCCACTGTCATCCCGAGCGAAGTCGAGAGATCTTATAAAATCCTCCATAAAATACGTAAAACAATGGGGGGCCATACCCCCCCTCCCCAATTTCCAAGGAGCAAACTGAGTAACTCTAATTTATGAATGGAATCAATAAGATGCAAGTCAGTTTTTGTGCCATATCAAGAATCGGTGTTTTCTTGTCTTTGATAGGAAAGGGAGCGGTTTTATGCCATAATATTATCTTAGAGAGTAGGGCTAAGTTATTAGAAATGAATCGTTTTTTTAGGTTTGGGTTTGTGTAGATCGTGTTTATTTTTTGTGATTAACTTTTTGGCCTTCATTGACGTGCGGCGTTAGCGGCTTTAATTTCAACCTTAACGAATAGGAACAACATCATGACACTTGATAGCGAAACATCAAAAACGATTACCAGAGCAGATTTGGCCGAGGCCGTATATGCACAGGTTGGTCTTTCTAGAAACGAATCTTCGGACTTGGTTGAACAAATGTTGGATGAAATGATGGTTGCACTGGTGAGTGGTGATCATGTGAAGCTTTCTTCTTTCGGTAGTTTTTCTGTGCGGGAGAAGGGGGAGCGTATTGGGCGTAACCCTAAAACAGGTGTTGAAGTACCAATTAAGCCACGTAAGGTTTTGGTTTTCCGTGCCTCTCATGTTCTCAAAGACAAAATTAATAAAGCAACTCAACAATAATACTGACACAAATTTAAAAGGGCATTTCTATGAACACGACTAATTTGAATAAAACATCTGGTAACTATGGTGAGCAAGAGGCGGCTGGTAGTACGCCGCGCTTATCCTCCCAAGGTTCGGTTCAAATGCCTCAAAAAACTAAGCAAGTTCAAAAAGCGAAAGATGCTTTTCGTACAATTAGTGAAGTGGCTGATAAGCTGGATGTTCAACAACATGTTTTGCGTTTTTGGGAAACAAAATTTTCTCAAGTCCGCCCTCTGAAGCGTGGCGGTGGTCGTCGTTATTACCGTCCTGAAGATGTTTCCTTGTTAGAGCGTATTCATCATTTGCTTTATACTGAAGGATATACCATTAAGGGTGTGCAAAAATTAATGAAAGAGCAAGGCAAAGCGCAAATGGTTGCGACGCAATTAGAAGCAAGCAATGCTCCAGTGCAACAACCAAAGGTACAAGCGTCAGTTGCTGCTGCGAAATCCCAAAAACCTATCTCAACCAATCAACGTGCTGTGCTTGAAATTATGCTGACCGAGCTTAAAGCTATGCGGGCCATGATTAAGGTTTGATCTTCCGTTCTTTTTTCTTTATCACGGTCTCATTCGGAGTGTAGCGCAGCCTGGTAGCGCACTCGCCTGGGGGGCGAGGGGTCGGAGGTTCAAGTCCTCTCACTCCGACCATTTATTTTAAGAATTAAACTTACATAAATATTCTTAAGGCAAGATAAGGTGCAAGGTTAAAAAATATAATTAGGATTTTATAGCGTCCTAAAAATTCCATATAGATTGATGGTAATACATCTTTTGACACACCAAACAGCTTAGAATGAATGCTCTCTATACAGCAGCGGCAGGTCATGAGGATTAATACATAAAAAAGTAGTAAAGAAATATTTATAACGGACATCCATCCGAAAAATATTGTGAGTTCTGCGATAGTCATGTTTTTTTCCTTTCTGTGGTTAAATCGTTTTTAATACGCATTCTAAATCATTGAGTAAGTCTTCTACTGTTTCAATACCAACGGAAATACGCAAGACATCATCTGCTACACCAGCTTTTGTACGAGCATCTTCATCTAGTTGTGAGTGTGTGGTTGAAGCAGGATGGAGAATTAAGCTGCGTGTTTCACCAATGTTGGCAAGTTGTGAGAAAAGTTCAAGGTCTGTTGCTAGTTTTTTACAGGCATTGAATCCGCTTTTAAGAGCAAAGGTAAAAACTGCGCCGCCATGCCCGTTCATATATTTTTTTGCATTTTTATGATGGGGGCTGCTTTCCAATCCTGCGTAACTAACCCAGTCGACTTTTTTGTGACGTTCTAAATAATGAGCAACAATAAGCGCATTTTCACAATGTTTTTGCATACGAACAGCAAGGGTTTCTAAGCCAACGAAAGTGAGGTAGGCATTGAAGGGTTGTTGCTGTCCGCCTAAGTCACGCAAACCAATGGCATGATTGTGAATGGCGAGCGCAGCATTGCCAAAAGATTTTGCAAAGATAATACCATCATAATTTTTTCCAGGTTGTGCAAGACGCGGAAATTTATCAGCGTGTGCCAGCCAATCAAAATTACCACCGTCAATAACGGCACCACCCATGGCATTGCCGTGACCACTCATAAATTTTGTGGTGGAATAAGTGACGGCATTGGCACCATGTTCCAATGGCTTGCATAAATAAGGCGTTGCCATAGTGTTATCGATGATAAGGGGAATGCCTGCCTCGCGCGCAACGGCGGCAAGCCCTTCGATGTCGGCCACTATGCCTTCAGGGTTAGACAGGCTTTCGGCAAAAATAGCTTTTGTTTTTGGCGTGATTGCGGCTTTGGCTTCGCGTGCATTGTCAGGATTAAATGTTGTGCTTTCCCAACCAAACATGTCTGGGAAGATTGTAGCAAATTGATTGGCTGAGCCACCATAGAGTTTACAGGAAGAGACGATGTGATCGCCCGGTGACATGAGTGCGCTTAAGACGAGGAGCTGGGCACCGTGACCAGAAGCAGCACAAGTTGCACCACTGCCGCCGTCAAGAGCCGCTAACTTTTCTTCAAGCGCAGAGCAGGTTGGATTGGTTAGGCGGGAATAAACATAGCCTGTATCACGTAGCGCAAACAAATCTGCGCCATGTTCAGCATCATTAAAGACATAGGCTGTTGTTTGGTGAATAGGAATTGTCCGTGCCCCAGTTTCGGGGCAAGGGCCAGATCCCGTGTGGATGGACATTGTTTCTAAACCATATTTTTTGGAGGCGTCGCTAGACATATTCTTCTCTTTCAATACCTTACAAGGAAGGGTAGCGGGATTCTATGGCGAGGGTCTAGAAGAACAGTGCTCTTATAAAGGTAAAATAATACCGCAAGTTTAATCTATTGTTTTTGCACGTTTTTTCTTGACTGGAAGGCGTTTATGTTGGATAACACTCCCAGAATTCAGTAAATATGAATATATATAAGGAAAAATAAGATGAATACCTATTCTATGAAGGCCTCTGAGGTCGAAAAGAAATGGCTTATCGTTGATGCAAAGGACGTCGTTTTGGGTCGTTTGGCATCTGTTGTGGCATCACGCCTCCGTGGTAAGCACAAACCAGCTTTTACACCGCACATGGATTGTGGTGATAATGTTATCGTTATTAATGCGAAAGATGTTCGCCTAACAGGTAATAAACGTGATGGCGATATTTTCTATTGGCATACTGGTTACCCAGGTGGAATTAAAGAACGTTCAAAAGGTGCAATCCTTGAAGGTGAACACCCTGAGCGTGTTGTTCAAAAAGCTGTTGAACGTATGATTGCGAGTGGCCCATTAGGTCGTCAAATTATGAGCAATCTTCGCGTATATCCTGGTGCAGAGCACCCACATGAAGCGCAAAACCCAGAAGTTTTGGATGTTGCTGCAATGAACCCTAAGAATAAGAGAGATTAAAAATGGCCGATTCAAAAAAAATAGAGGCAGTTAAAGACTTAAAAGATTTGGGCGCAGCAACTGATGTTGCTCCTGTTGAAGAAAAAGCTGCGGCTCCTGAAGCTAAAGCTGAGAAAAAAGAACCGAAGATTGATGATTTAGGTCGTGCTTATGCAACGGGTCGTCGTAAAGAATCTGTAGCGCGTGTATGGCTTAAAAAAGGTAAAGGTCAGGTTGTTGTTAATGGTAAAACACAAGATCAATATTTTGGTCGTCAAACACATTTACTTGTGCTGAACCAGCCTTTCTTAATTGTTGATCGTGTGAATGCGTTCGATATCATTTGTACTGTTAAAGGTGGCGGTTTATCTGGTCAAGCTGGTGCAGTACGTCATGGTATTTCACGTGCACTAGAAAACATGGAGCCTGAGCTTCGTCCAGCACTGAAGAAAGCAGGTATGTTAACACGTGATGCACGTGTTGTTGAGCGTAAGAAAATTGGTAAGCATAAAGCACGTCGTTCTAAACAGTGGGCGAAACGTTAACAGCTTCTATTTTTTGCGTTTGGTCTGCGTCAGATTAAATTTCACGTATTTATATACGCTTTATTTAATCTTCCTTGCCAAACACAAAAACTATTTGCTGTTGAGTGCGTAAACTATACAGAAATACTGAATATTACTAAATGCTTTAATAATTTTAAAAACCAGCTATGCTCTAGCTGGTTTTTTATTAGCCGGAGAGAAAATGAAATATTCAAAATTAGGTCGTACAGGTTTAGATGTTTCACGCGTTTGTTTAGGTACCATGACATGGGGTGAACAAAATACCGAAGCTGAAGGTCATGAGCAGATGGATTATGCGCTGGAGCGTGGCGTTAATTTTTTCGATACGGCAGAGCTTTACTCTATTCCTATCCATAAAGAAACTTACGGCGCCACGGAAAAAATTATAGGGTCTTGGTTTGCTAAGTCTGGCAACAGAGATAAGGTTATTTTGGCAAGTAAGGTTGCAGGGCAGGGGCCAGAATGGATTCGTGGTGGTGTTCCTTTAACGGGTGATAGTATTCGTCAGGCGGTTGAAGGGTCATTAATAAGATTGCAAACGGATTATATTGATTTGTACCAATTGCATTGGCCGAATAGAAATTTCCCGCATTTTGGATCGAACCATGCTGGTATGGTTGATTTTGCGATGGAGAAAACATCCAAAATTGAAGATAACCTTCTCGATATTCAACGTGCTGTCGATGAAGTTGTAAAGGTTGGCAAAGTGCGACACTTTGGTTTGTCTGATGATACGGCGTGGGGCATTATGAAGTATAATGAACAAGCTAAAGAACATAGTTTACCGCGCGTTCAATCTATTCAAAATGAATTTAGCTTAATCAATCGTTCGGATGATCCTTATCTTGCTGAAGTTTGTGTGCGTGAAGATGTTGCTTATTTGCCGTGGTCTCCTTTAGGAGCGGGTATTTTAAGTGGTAAGTATAAAAATGGTGCGTGTCCCGAAGGTTCACGCGGCCATGTTGAACAATCTTTAGGGCTTACGTCTGGGTTATGGCGTCTTAATGAAGCAACCCACAAAGCTGTCGATGGTTATTTAGATGTTGCAAAAAAGAACGAGTTAGACCCATGTCAAATGGCGCTTAAATTTATAGACAAACAAAACTTTGTGACGTCGACTATTATCGGGGCGACATCAATGGAACAATTAAAAATAGATATTGATGCCTTTGATATTGAATTATCTGCCGGGGTAATGTCAGAGATTGATAGTGTTTATCGTCAATATCCTATACCATTTTAGAAAGAGCCGTCATGTGCGCTTATAAATATTGGGCGCGAGGACGCAGAAAAATTATGACCATACTCAAATACAAAGATATATTACCAAAAATTCATGACAGTGTATGGGTGGCTGATAATGCCACTGTTGCTGGTGATATCGAAATTGGTGAGCAGAGTTCTGTTTGGTTTGGTGTTCAAATGCGTGGTGATGTGCATGAAATTCGCATTGGGAAACGAACCAATATTCAGGATAATTCAGTTGTTCATGTTACGCGTAAAGTTGCCGGTACTTATATAGGGGATGATGTCACGGTAGGGCATGGAAGCATTCTTCATGCTTGTACGGTTCAGAATAAATGCTTAATCGGTATGGGGGCTATTATTTTGGATGAGGCCGTTATTGAAGAATGTTCGATGGTGGCAGCAGGTGCATTGGTGCCACCAGGCAAGATTGTTAAATCTGGGCAGCTTTGGGGTGGCTCCCCCGCCCAATATATGCGGGATATGACTCCGCAAGAGCTTGATTTTCTTAAGGTTTCCGCCGATAACTACGCTCGATTAGCGGCTGAATATAAAGGTCAGTCATAATCAGGGATAATCCTTTATTTATCAAGGCTATCCCTTGAAATTACGGTAAATTTGGCTAGGATAGCGTAATCTTATAAGGAATCGGGTTTTGATAATGTTTACGAATACGTTACATCGTTATGTTTTATGTGCTTTTGCGATATTAAGTCTTTCTGCTTGTGAAAGCATGCATAATTCTCTCAGTGGGGATGCGGGAAAACCTCAACCTAAAACGGAAGTAAGTAATGCTACGGATACGGTTACACCGCTTCCTACTCCTGTGGTTAATCAAAAGAAAGAGATGACCAGCTTAGATAGTTCTGTCGAAATTTTTGATATGGAATTAAACCCTGAATATCGACGTGGTGTATCATCACCGGCACAACAATCTCATGCATCTGCAGATTCTACGCTAACTTATGGTGAAGCATTTAGAACATCGGATTCAAGTGTTACAGTTTATGGTTTAAGTGATGCCCCTCCAAATATGGCTACTCAACCCTATGGGAATAATATGAATTCTGCACAGGCCTATAATCAAAATTATGCTCAAGCCTACGGTAATGCTGCAGGACAGATTTTCTTTAAACATGGTTCGTCACGTCTGGGCACTGGTGACATGAAAAAGATATCAAGTTTAGCAGGGCAGGCTAAGTTTGCGCCTGTTAACCATGTTACCGTTGAGGGTTTTGCAAGTAAGCCGACGCAAGCGGGGACAGACACAACACAGGCACATATTATTAATTTACGTCAATCTTTGAAACGTGCTGAAAAAGTTTCAAATGCTTTAATGCATAAGGGTGTGCCTGGGGAGAAACTAAAAACAGTCAGCTGGGGGTCTGCCAAAGCAACGGGTAATGAAAGGCATGACCGCCGTGTTGACGTGGTGATGGGTGAGCGATAAACACAATGTCAGATAGCACTAAGCCTTTCCGAATTGGGATAGCGGGTCTAGGGACTGTAGGTTGTGGTGTCGTTAAAGTTTTTCAAAGAAATACGGATGTTATTACGACAAGATCCTCTCGTGATATAGAAATTATCTCTGTTATTGCTGCTAACAAAAATCAAGAACGCGGCGTTGATTTATCTAAATATGAATGGGCATCTAGTTTATCAGATATGGCGCAAGACAAACGTCTAGACGCTGTTGTTGAGATGATTGGTGGATCAGATGGGCAGGCAAAAGATTTTATTATAGAGGCAATAAAAAATGGCAAGCATATTGTAACAGCTAATAAGGCACTACTTGCTCATCATGGTTTTGAACTTTCGAAATTAGCTGAAGATAATAATGTAAGTATCACCTATGAAGCTGCTGTAGCAGGCGGAATTCCAATTATTAAAACTTTACGCGAAGGTTTGGCGGCCAATAAAATTACAACAGTCTATGGTATTTTAAATGGAACTTGTAATTATATCTTGAGCAAGATGCGTGAAACTGAACGCAGTTTTGATGATGTTTTGAAAGAAGCTCAAGAAAAAGGCTTTGCAGAAGCAGATCCAAGTTTTGATGTTGATGGTATTGATGCAGCGCATAAGTTGGTTCTTTTAGGTGCTCTTGCTTTTGGTGTTAAGCCTGACTTTAAATCATTAGAAATTGAAGGCATCTCTCACGTTACAATGAGAGATATTAAGCATGCCGACGATTTAGGTTATAGAATTAAGCTAATCGGCATGGTTCAACGTGATGGGGATAGTGTTGTTCAAACGATGGCACCCTGCTTTGTACCTAAAAATGGTGCGATGGGAAGTGTGGAAGGTGCCTATAATGCGGTTATGACTCAAGGTGATTTTTCTGACGAAACATTTATAGTTGGTCAGGGCGCCGGTGAGGAGCCAACAGCTTCTTCTGTTGTGGCGGATATTATCGATTTGGCTAAGGGAAATTATTTGCCCACTTTTGGGGTTAAAGTTAAGGAGTTAGACAAAGTTGAATGGCAAGGAACAGAAACTTTAAATTGCCAGTGTTATATTCACCTTCATGTTAAAGATGTTCCAGGTGTTATTGCGGACATTACGGCATGTTTAAAAGATAAAAATGTTTCTATAGATAGTTTTATTCAGAAAGGGCATGAAGAAGATGGAACGGCATCTGTTGCTATTATCACTCATTCAACCCATTTCAAAAAAGTACAAAACGCTATTAATTCAGTTCGTGAATTATCAAGCGTTCTTGATAAACCAACTTTAATGCGTATTGAAGATATATAATAAGAAAGATGAAGTCATGAGCCTTATTACTATGAAAGATAATCAAAAAATGATTGCAAAAGATTTAATGGATAGAAACTTAGCCTTAGAGGCAGTTCGAGTTACTGAAGCAGCTGCGCTTGCCGCTTCTCGTATGGTGGGGCGTGGTGATGAAAAGGCGGCCGATAAAGCGGCGGTTGATGCGATGCGCGATACGCTTAATTCTCTAGCGATTAAGGGGCGTGTGGTTATTGGTGAAGGTGAACGTGATGAAGCGCCTATGCTTTATATCGGTGAAGAGGTAGGAGCAGGTGGGCCCGAGGTTGATATTGCGCTTGATCCATTAGAAGGTACAACAATTACAGCCAAAGGTGGGGCAAACGCTATTACAGTTATGGCGATGACAGATAAAGATGGGTTCTTGCATGCGCCAGATACTTACATGGAAAAGATGGCTGTTGGTAAAGATGTTCCTGCTGATGTGTTGGATTTGGATGCGCCGATTGATGAGGTTTTGAAAAAAGTAGCTAAAGCAAAGAACAAGAAAATTGAAGATTTATTAATTTGTGTCATGGATCGTCCGCGTCACGATGAAATCATAAAAGGTATACGTGAATCTGGCGCACGTATTTCCCTTATTCAAGATGGTGATGTTGCAGGAATTATTGCGGCAACAGATGATAAAACAGGAATTGACTTTTATGTAGGTACTGGCGGTGCGCCAGAGGGAGTTTTGGCTGCTGCTGCGCTTCAATGTGTTGGTGGTCATATGTTAGGACGCTTAGTTTTTCGCAATGATGATGAAAAAGCGCGTGCTGATAAATGGGGTATTAAAGATTATAATAAAATTTATACAACGGATGAATTGGCCAAACCTGACAATGTTATGTTTGCAGCAACAGGTGTAACCACAGGGCCAATGTTACCTGGTGTACGTCGTTATGCGGACAGTGCAACAACCCATTCGATTGTGATGCGATCTAAATCTGGCACAGTACGTTATATTGAATCGACGCATAATTTTCACCTTAAAACGGGTTTTGATCTGAAAGATGAATGATTCTGGTTCTTCTATATTTAACGTAGAAAAATCGCTGGATAATAAGCGATGGTCTTTTGCACAAGCGGATGAAAATGAAATAGTTAACCTGTCGCAAAATCATGGCTTGCCCGAATTTGTGGCACGGATGCTGGTTCAGCGTGGGATAAAATCAGACGATGTTGATGAATATTTAAACCCAACATTACGTGAGCATTTTCCTGATCCATTTTCTTTTAAGGGTATGAAAAAATTTTCTGATGATTGTGCTGATTGTATTATCAATAAAACACCTATCGGAATTTTTGCAGATTTTGATGTAGATGGAGCAACGTCAGCGGCGATACTAACCCGGTTTTTAAGACATTTTGATGTGATCCCACCCGTATATATTCCTGATCGGCTAACTGAAGGTTATGGTCCTAGTGCAGAGGCAATGCAGTCTTTGAAAGATCAGGGGGCAGAATTTATCATTATGGCGGATTGTGGTACAACGGCGTTCGAACCGCTACAAGCCGCTCATGATATGGGTTTACGGGTAGCGGTGTTTGATCATCATGAAGCTGAAGATGAGTTACCAACTGCGGCACATATTATAAATCCTAAACGTCAAGACGATAAATCAGGTTTGGATATGTTAGCGGCGTGTGGTGTTTCGTTTATGGCCTGTGTTGCGGTGAATAATTCTCTGCGTACAAAAAATTATTTTGAAAAAACTGGAAAAAGTGAAGCCCCATTAAAATCATGGATGGATTTGGTTGGGTTGGGAACAGTTTGTGACATGGTTCCATTGAAAGGCATTAATCGTTTATTTGTAAAAGTTGGTTTTGAACAAATGGCCGCCCATAATAATAAAGGAATAGAGGCGCTTTGTCAGGTCGGTAAGATTGAAATTGCGCCAACACCTAAAGATGCTGGATGGTCTATTGGCCCCAGAATTAACGCGGGAAGTCGTGTCCATCGTTCTGATCTTGGGGCTAAATTGCTTTCGACAGATGATCCAGATGAGGCGTTATCGATCGCTTATGCTTTGGAAGAGTGCAACCAAGAGCGTAAAAAAATTCAAGCCAATATGATGCAAGTAGCGTTAAACAAAGTTGAATTTTTAAAAGGTAATAATGAAAATTTTATTTTGGTAGATGATGAATCCTTTCATTCTGGTTTAAGCGGTCTTGTTGCAGGGCGATTAAAAGAAAAATATGATAAACCTGCAATTGTTGTGACCTATGTTGAAAACCAAGATGGTGTTATTGAGGGCCGAGGTTCTGGTCGCTCTGTAAAGGGTGTTCATATGGCGGATATATTTATTGCGGCGCGTAATGAAGATGTTTTAGTCAAAGGTGGTGGTCATGCGATGGCAGGCGGTTTTACCATTATGCCTGATCGTTTGGATGATTTTAAAAAATTTATTGCTGAATATATTTCGACGCATAAGAACACGATTGAGGAATCTCCTTCAATTGATGTTGATGGTATTGCAACGGTATGTGGCGCACGACCAGAATTTGTTAAGTTGCTTAATTATAATGTTGGACCATTTGGAATGGGCAATCCTGAACCTATTTTTGCTCTATCTGACACCAAAGTTTTTCAAGTTGACATATTAAAGGAAAAACATATTCGTTTGATGTTAAGTGATGCGGATGGCGGTGGCCGTATGAAGGCGATGTTTTTTAGTGGTGTCGATACGGATTTAGGCAAGATGTTACTAAATAACTCAAGAAATACTAATTTTCATCTTTTGGGACAATTTCAGATTAATAATTGGCAGGGGCGTGAATCTGTTGAATTCCATATTATTGATGGGGTTGATAGTTTTTCCCAAAGAGTGCCTGTTAAGCAGGCTGTATAAGGCTTCTCTAATTATAATTTAACTTTTTTTCTATAATATAGTAGTAATGATGTAAGCCATTGAAATCTTACAAAGTATTCGTGTAGAAACATAGTGATACTTGGTATGAAGTTTGCATTGTATATACCGATAATTGCGGGAAGGCATGAATGGGTAATGATATTATAGTAGGTGCGACAGTTAAAAGCACGCTGACAAGCATTCAGCGTTCAAGAGAGAATCTTGAGCGCACTTCTGAACGTCTGGCGACTGGTAACAAAGTTAATCGTGCTATAGACCAGCCTCAAAATTTTTTTCAAGCATCTGCCCTTAATCATTCTGCAGATATATTTAATAGATTATTAGATGGTATGGGATTGGGTGTTCGTACAATCCAGGAAGCTGTTACTGGTGTTGAAACAATTGAAAAAATTTTAAACTTAGCAGAGTTAAAAGCTTTAGAAGCTAAAGAAGAATTAGAAAAGACTGATTCTGCTTTACCGAATGCTATTTTAGCAGATGCACCTGTTGGTTATTTTCGTCTTAATGATGCAGATGGGCCGACAGCATTTAACCTTGGGACTTTGGGCGCTGGTGGTGATGGGGTCTACACTAATGGTGTGACGCAAGGAGACGAAATTTTATTTTATGGAGCAGGTGGTTTGCCCGCAAAATTTGATGGGGCTGCACAATATGTTGCTGTGCCTGTTGATGATTCTATCAACACGCTAGGTCCTTATAATGAAAAAACAATAGAGCTTATTTTTAATGCAGATAGTACAGGCGGGCGGCAGGTTCTCTGGGAAGAGGGTGGTCCTGTCAATAATTTAACCATCTATATTGATAATGGTTTGTTACGTGTTAATGGCCGTACGACAAATGCAGGCGGTTATGGTCCTTTGGATATTAGCGTGCCGATTGATGCAGAGACTTCTTACCACGTTGCTTTGGTTCAAGATGCAAATAACAATACTTTTTTAGGTTATCTGAATGGTGAAGAGTTTGGTTCTGCCTTTATTCCTGTACCGATAGGAAGCCATCCAAACCGCAATGCTATCGGTGCGATAGACCAGGATATATATTTTCATGATGATGGGCCGGGTAATGCTCCCAATCGCCCAGATGGATCTTTTGCTTTCCGTGGTGAAATATCCGATGTCGCTTTTTATAACAGCATTATTTCCCAAGCAGACTTGCAGGCACGTTATGAGGCAACATCACTTCCTCTTTCAGAACAATTCAGGCAGGAAATGCAGGTGTTTTTAGAACAAATTGATTCTGTTGTCGAAGATAGTCATTTTCGAGGAATTAACTTGTTAGACAAAGAAGATCTTATTGTAGATTTTAACCATGATAGAAGTAGTCAGTTAGAAACAGAGGGAGAAAGTTTTACCCTTGCAGCATTGGGTCTTGATAGTGTGAATTTTCAGAAACCTTCACAGGTGGAAGATGCTATCCGCAATGTTCGAAAAGCCATTGAAAAAGTGCGTGATTTTGGAACAAAGCTTTCGACAGATTTTTCAATTATTAGCACACGGCAAGACTTTACCAGAAATGTTATTACCAATTTAAAGGCAGGGGCTTCTGATCTTATTATTGCAGATCAAAATGAAGAAGGAGCAAATATTCTTGCTAGTCAGACAAGGCTAGATTTAGGGACAACAGCTCTTAGTCTTGCTAGCCAAAGCCGTGCTACAATACTTCAGTTATTTACAGGTAATTCTGGATTTTTTAATTAGATTTTAGTTGGTAACGTATTTTTCCAATCGTTTAATGAGTGGCTGGAGTTGCTCTTCATAACGCTTCCAAGCATGGATAGAAGTGTTATAAATTGGCTTGATAACCTGTCCTTTACTTGCAGTAAGAACGGCGCGTTTTGATTTATGTGGTGATAGACATGCATCGTCCCATTCTAGGCCAACATAATCAATTAATTTATGGGCCTGATTTTCAAAGTCATTGACGGTGTCTTCATAATTAATTTCAAAAAAACGTTCTGGGATTTCTTTCCGCCAATGATCCATTAAACCATTATACTGCTCGTAATGAGAGGCCATTTCTTCTAAATTGTAAGACCAATAATGCCCTCTAGCAAAAAGTTGTTTGTAGCAGGAAAGGCATGTATCAATAGGGTTTCTTTTGCAGTGTATTATTTTTGCGTTGGGTAAGGCAGATGCGATCTGCGCTAAGCGAACGTAGTTACCAGGCATTTTATCCGTAATTCTTTTTGCTGTCTTGCTTTCTGCACTAATAGCACGTGTAAGATCGATGTATTTTTGACCCCATTCTTTTGCGTTATTAACGTTTAATATGCCAATTTCCTTTTCTACATGAGCCAAAGCATAAAGTTCACCAGCACCATAAACATCTGGATGTGAAGATATAATTTGTTCTGTTAGGGTTGTTCCTGAACGTGGCATACCAACAATAAAAATTGGTACATTTGATTCGCAACCCTTACCTTTAAATTGATCTATATGTTTTTTGTTGATGGTCTGTTTGATTGTCTTAAAGACATTTTCTTGGTTTTCTGGTTGGTAAAAAACTGTAGAGCGTCTTATATCCGCACCTTTTTTTAAGTATTCAAAAGCTTTGTCGTACTCTCCAATATCTTGATTAGCTTTAAATAAGCCATAGCAAAGGGAAGGGGCTTGTGCTTTGCCGTATTTGTCCATATCAACAGCAAGGCTTTCCATATTTTTTAAATCTGGGTCGTCTTTTGTAAATTTTTTAATTTTACTTAGTGTTAGGTAAAGGCTTGGGATTTGATTGTTAAGATCAATTGATTTTCTGACAAGGGTAGTGGCTTCTTCCATTTGCCCTAAGGATTGGAAGACTTCAGATTTTGTTGCGATGGCTTCAGGAAAATCGGGTTTAATTTCTAATGCTTTGTTTAAAGATTCCAGGGCTTTATCTGTTTCGTTAGAGGAAAGATGTGTTACTCCTTTTAAATGGTAAGCCTCCGGCATTTCAGGATTTAACTCAACGGCTTTTTCTAATATTTCTATAGCTTCATCTGATCGGTTTGCGCGATCTAAGGCCGTGCTTAATTTAATATAAAGCCTTGGTGTTTCAGGCTTGAGCTCCAGCGCATCATTAAACAGCGTGACAGCTTCTTCATAGTTATCAATTAAGAATAATATTTCACCTAGGTCAATTTTTGCTTCCACAGATTCTGGATCTAAAGATAAAGCTTTTCGTGCGACCTCTTCTGCTTCTGGTAACTTGCCGAGTTCTCTGAGAATAACAGCCATGTTCCCATAGGCTTCAGCATAATTAGGGTCAAAAGCGATAGCGTATCTTGTTGCTGTTAAAGCTTCATCAAATTTTAATTGATTAATTAAAGCAATGGATAAGTTATTATGAGCTTTCGCAAAGTCGGGTTTGATATTTGTGGCCTGCTTGAATATTTTTTCTGCTTCTTGGTGTTGGCCTTGGTCGCTTAAAGCGTTACCTAAATTTAAAAGGGCATCAGGGTTGTCTGGATATAAACTAAGTGCTTTGCGGCAATATTCTTCAGATTCTTGTATACGGCCTAAGTCACGCAAAGCATTTCCAATATTTATTAGGGCATTGTGGTTGTCTGGATTTATTTCTAAAGACTTTTCCCATTTTGTAATTGCTTCTTCGTTTTTACCTTGGGAAACAAGGGTGTTTCCTAGATTGATTAGTGCTGCATGAAAATTAGGTTTTGTTTTTAAAGCTTTTTCACAAGCTTTTTGTGCTTTTTTATATTCACCAAGTTTCCACAAAGCGTTACCTAAGTTACTAAGTGCGTCGGGATAGTCAGGTCTTATTTTTAATGCTTTTTTCCATGTTTTAACTGCCTTATCAATTTCTCCTGTTAGCTCAAGCATGACAGCATAAGCATTCCATGTTTCTGGATTGTCCTTATTTACATTGACGGCTTGGCTTAAGAAAGTAACTCCTTCTTGAGGTGCGCCGCGTTGGTAGGCTATGATTCCTAAGTAATGTAAGCTGGTAAAATCTTCTGGGTATACTTTGATAATGTCTCTGTACGTTCTGTCGGCCAATGTTAAGTTGCCTGCCTGATGTTGCTCTTTTGCAATCAAGAGTGCTTTATCTAACGTAACCTCATTCATTTTTGTCATAATCATTTACCTTAATTTTTTTTTTACACATGATTGTAAGTTACTCGAAATATTCTCTTTTTTTTAATTATTAACAATGTTACCTTTAGGTTAATATTAATTCGGTTTTTAAGTTCTTTATTAACCTAAAATTAGTAATTCTTAAGATATAATCAATTAATTATATTTTTTTGTAAACATTATATATAAGCGAGGATATGCTATGAAAAATACCAAGAATGGTAGTGATATAGGCAAGGCTTTACTGATGGGGACGGCCCTTGTGGCGTTGAGTTCTAATCCAGTGGGAGCTACTACAGGAACGGGTTTAATATCCGCAATCATTTTGACGCCGATTGCTGTCACATCAACTCAAGTTTTACATTTCGGTTCTATGACTGTTACAACAGCACTAGGTGATATTGCCGTTGATACGGCAGGGACAAGAGGGGCTGGAACTGGCAGTGTGACCGAGGTTGGTGGCGCAGGTTTAGAGAATGAAGGGCGAATCGAAATCACTGCGGCAACAGGTCTTACGATGGATGTTGCGATGACCGCTACAGTATTTACAGTCGATGATGGTGGTGCTGGTTTAGCAATGAATGTTAACCAGTTTAATCTGAAAACTGCAGCTGGTGGTACATCGGTGACAACGTCAATTGTTGGTCCTGCGACAACTGTTGTTGTGCCTGTTGGTGCAACGTTGAATGTTCCTGCTGGACAAGCAGCAGCAATCGTTGGGATTACACCAGTAACATTTACAGGTGCGTATACGGTTGATGTAACTTATCAATAATATTTTATAATTATCTTTTAATACTCACAATCAGTTGCTATTCTGTTTGTGAGTATTTTTTTACATATAGTTGCACATTGTCTGCTGGTAAATGGAAATAATAAAAAAACATAAATTTTCGGTTGGGGCACTGGCAAAAAAATGTTTGCCGGCCACGATTGCGTTTATTCCTCTTACGGTTGTTCCGTCTGTGGCACAAGCCATGATTACAATTGCGGTTAGCTCAACTTCCGCCCTTCATTTTGGTACTTTTTCGGCAGGGACAACAGGGGGAACGGTTTCAATTTCTACTGTGGGCGTCAGAACAAAAACGGGTTCAGTAACGCTTTTGGCAGGGGCGGGGTTAGAAACACAAGGGATATTATCTATTTCAGGATCTACTGGGGTCCTTATTGATGTTTCGATGACGGCGGCAACGTTTTCAGTTACTGGTCCTGGTCCCGCGATGAATGTTGGTACTTTCGATATTAATGGCGGTGGGTCCTCTGTTTCTGTTACACTAACAACGAATCCTGCCTCCTTTCCTTTGGGGGCAACTATAACGGTTGCAGCGGCACCAGGACAAACTGATGGTGTATATTCTGGCACCTATACTGTTATGGCTAATTATCAATGAGGTTGTTTATGATGAATAATTATAAAATAAAATTTTTATTTTTGGTGTTTCTAACGTTGTCTGTTACGACGTTTTTTTTATTTCCGCGCCATGCAGATGCTATTGCAGTTACTGTAAAGCGGGTTATTTTTGAAGGATCTAAAAGAGCTGAAGTTATTACAATTATTAACAATTCTAATCACAAACAAACATACCGTCTGGGTTGGAAGCATTTTAAAATGACGGAGAAAAAATCCTTGGTTGCCGTTCCAGAAGATAATATTCCACCAGAGATTCGCCCTGTTGTGGATATGGTTCATTTTTCACCGCGCCGTTTTACCTTATTGCCAAGGAGCTCTCAGCAAGTTCGTATGATGTTGCGTATGCCTTCAAATTTAGCCGATGGAGAATATAGGTCACATTTATGGATTCGCCCAGAGAAAGATGTTCAGGCATATAGAGATAGTAGTAACGAAGGCAAAAAACCTGGTGTTTCTATGAAAATGCTAGCAGGCGTTAGTATGCCAATTATTGTTCGAAAGGGCGATTTGGATGTTAGCGCGGAAATTCAAGATTTTAATGCGGTAGATCAAGGGGGAGAGATTTTTACGAGTTTTACTTTGACGCGCCAAGGTACCAAGAGCGCCTATGGTGACCTTGATTTTATATGTAATCAGGGTGGAAATGAATATTTGTTAAAGTTTACAAGGGGTTATTCTCTTTATGCTGAAACCAGCAAGCGTCATGTGAAGAAAAAAATTGCTAAAAAACCCGATAGCCCAAAATGCTCTAACCTGACGGTCCGTTATACGGAAACTAGCGGGTTTATTGGTAAACCAATAAAAGTTTTAGCTGAAGCACAGGCGTCAGTCCAATAAGCTTTATGTTATCCATAATATCATATTAAAGATACGGCTTTATGTAGTAAAGTGCTGTTAAATATAGCGTTTTTAATGGTACAATAGGAGCGGATGATTCTATCCACAGTTCTTTAATGCCTATTCAGGCGGATGACCATAATGTCGAATTCTACAAGCAAGTATTGTCGGGCTTTTGCCATGATTCTATTTTTTGGAATCTTGTTTGCTGCTTTGCTTGAACCGCATTCATCTTTTGCAGAAGAAAGTACATTAGAAACACAGTCATCTGAAGAAAATATTCAAGAGCAACAAGATGTTTTACCAGAAGATTTGCCTTTAGATTTGATTGAGCCAGAAAGTGGTATTCAAACAACTTCAAATGATTCGTATGATCTTGGTTATGCAGAAGACAATGATAATTCTAATGTAGAGGATTTGGTCCTTGCCGTCACAACTGATAAAAAACTATTATCTGAGGGTGTATTTGCTATCCAAAAAAATGGGGAATATTATTTTCCTGTAGCCGCATTATCAGAAATTCTTGATTTTTATTATGACATTGATACTTCCATACATACTGTCGATGGTTGGGCGCTTTTTGAAGAAGATAGTTACTTTGTTGACGTACAAAATAAAAGATTACGTTTTCGTGGTGAAGAGTTTGACCTTCCTTCAGAAGCATTTATTGGTCCTGAAGTTGCAGATGATGATATTTATATTTTATCTGGTGTTTTATCACAGATATGGCCTGCGCAGTTTGAGGTGAATTTAAGTTCATTGGTTCTTGATATTATTCCAGATAAACCTTTGCCTTTCCAAACAGCCTTGGTTAGAGAGAAGCAAAGGGCAAGAACAGAGGAACGTAGAGCAGAAAGGCTTGAAGGGGACGACTTTCCGTTTATACCGTACCCTTATCAATTTTATACGAAGCCAACAATCGATATTTCTGCTTCCACGGGTTATGACGATGCAGCCGAACATGTTTTTGGCGGTTTGAGTGTTAATGGTGTTAATGATTTGGCATATGCTAGTGCTGATTATTCGGCGGCGTTTGCTCATCGTAATGGTGAATTCCAGAACCCAGAAAATATTCGTTTTCGTTTAAGACGACAAAATATCCATGAGGGTGCGCTTCCTTATGGTCTTGAGGACACGCAATTGGGCGATGTTAATTTGTCGAATAGAGAGCTGATTTCAAATAATGTTGGTGGGCGTGGATTCTTATTTTCTACAGAAAGTAGCAATAAGTCTGGAGAATTCGATCTTATTACGATTGATGGTATAGGAACACCTGGTTGGGAAGTAGAGTTGTATCTTAATAACGAGCTTCTTAATTTTGGTGTTATTGATGATCGAGGAGAGTATCGATTTGAGGATATCTCTGTTGGTTTTGGTAATAATAGATTTCGTATTGTTCTTTATGGCCCACAAGGTCAAATTAAAGAACGTGTAGAAAATTATATTTATCAATCCAGTATGATTGAAAAAGGTAAAAATGTTTTTTCTGGTGGTATTGTTGACGGTAATGAAGATTTAATTCCGATTGACAAGAGAAGAACAGGCCTTAGAGAAGGGTTGGCTGCTAATATATATGCTGCGCGTGGAATTAAAGAAAAACTAACAGCATTTTTTACAGCAAACACGATTCGCGATAGAGATGGAAACAATACTGTTTCACGAGAATATTTATCTGCAGGTGCTATTGGCTCTGTTGGTACTACTTTGGCTAAAGTGGAGGGCTATAAGCAACTTGATGGTGGGCAAGCTCTGGAGGTAAGAACTTTAAGTGATTTTAAGGGGTTTAAAGTAAACGCACAAATTTCAGCCTTTAGTGATTTTGAAAGCCCGCATGCGAGTAATGGTGACAATGCCAAAACTTTAGAAACTGATATTAGCGTAAAGAAAATATTTAGAACGGCCATTGGGGCGTTGGGTTTGGAGTTAAGGCAGAATTATACTAAACGCAAAAAACGTGATGATGTTAGCGATTATATAACCAGACAATCCTTGGGGATAGGGCCGCTACGAATGACAAATACGACAAGATCTAGTTTTTCAGACGGTGAACATCAGCTCAGCACTGGGCGTTTTGGAGCGTCGACAAGACGGAATAAATGGAATTTTAGAAACAGTCTTGATTATAACATTTCTCCAGATCCAGAAGTGACATCATTTCAGACTGAGCTTCGGTATAGGGCTAATAGAGATTTTTCTATGGCGGCAAGAGCCAATTATAGTTTTATTAATGACCAAAAAGGTTTGGGTTTTCAAATTAGTCGAGATTATAAAAAATTCTTGGGGAGTATGGATATTGATTGGCAATCGACAACAGGGGTTGGGTTTACATTGCGGGCAAGTACGTCTCTTGGTCCGTATGGTGAAGATGGCACTTACGCATATAGAGGTAACCCTTTGTCAAATGTAGGACCTGTCAATTCGTTTTTGTATACTGATAAAAATTATGATGGCACGTATGACGACAGTGACGAACCATTAGAAGATACGCGTGTTATTGTTAACAGAAGGATTAGTAGAGAAGAAACAGATGAGAGTGGTAACCTTATGCAACTCATATCAGTGGGTAGTAAGAAGACGAAAATTAAAGTTGCCAAAGAAAGCATTGATGACCCTTATCTTGTTTCTTCGGTTCCAGGATATAGAATTTATCCAAGACCTGGTGTTGTCCATCAGTTAGAATTTCCTCTTATTGAGACGGGCGCTATTGATGGAACATTAAGGTGGAGCGATGAAGGTAAGCCAATTGCAGGTGTTACTTTACAACTTCTTGATGAGGAAGCCGATATTCTTAGAGAAACTCAAACAGGGTTTGATGGCTATTTTACTTTTGAGCAAATTCCTCCAGGAAATTATACTATCCGTCCTGATCCTGAAGAGGGTATTGATATTCCGTTTAAGTACGTAAACTTAACACCAGATGATTTATTCCAATTTGGAATTGATATGTCTGCGACACCAAATACTGATGTTGCAGAAATTGATTTAGATATGGATGTTGCCCAAGATGGAACGTTGAATGTGAAAGATATTATTTCTCTTGCTAAGGGTTATAAAGATAAAAGGAGTGGAAAGGTTTACAAGGTAAGCACTTCTGATAATCCTGCGAATACGGCAATTCAAAATAATATTAAGCAAACAGGGCAAACAAATGTTAAACATATTCGTATAGGGGAGCACCCGAATAAAGTCCGTGTGGTATTAGATTTATCGGCTCCTGTAAAATATTCGATTCATCATGACCCTCAGAGCAATTCTATTTTTGTGGAGCTTCTTTTTGCTAGGTCTTCAGCAGTAACCAGTTGGGACAGTAAAGAACGCAATATTTTGTATAATTACCATACAGAGGCAACAGATCAGGGGGTAAGGTTGATCCTTGGCGTTGAAGATGGCGTAGCGATTGGTGCCTCTGGGCTTCTGAAGGCAGATGGGGGTAGAAATGACCGTTTATACATTGATATTGAAAAGAAGCAGATTTGAATTGACAGATTACCCTAAGTAAGACTATTTTCCTTTATTAATTACAAGGTTTTATAATTTATGAATCGTTTGCATAGCGCAATAAACTGGATTTCTATTACATCAGAAATAAGTCATTTTTTCTGTTGTGGCATTCCTATTATTTTCAGCATTCTTAGTCTTATATCAGGCATGGGAATTATTGTGTCTATGCCAATGGGAATTAGTCATTTGCATGAAGCAATGCATGATTATGAAGTGCCCATGATTATCATGTCTGGTTCCATTATTTTATTAGGTTGGACACTTCATATAGTTGCAAAACGGATTGACTGTCATAGCACAGGATGTGGTCATGAACCATGTGCCCCCAAAAAGAAAAGATCTTCCAAAATTTTAATAATAGCGACTGGTTTATTTGCTTTAAATTTGGCGGGATACTTTTTATTACACACCTAAAAACATCAAAAATTAAAAAAGACATTTTATGACATTTGAAGATCTTGGATTAAGTCCGGAAACATTAAAAGCTGTTAATGAGCGTGGATATAAAGAACCTACTCCCATACAGGCCAAAGCTATTCCTGCTATTCAAATGACACGTGATGTTGTTGGGCTGGCGCAAACGGGAACAGGAAAGACAGCAAGTTTTACACTTCCTATGATTGATGCTTTAAGCGGAGGGCGTGCAAAAATGCGCATGCCCCGTTCTTTGGTATTAGAGCCGACACGGGAGTTGGCTGCGCAGGTGGCCGAGAATTTTGAAGTTTACGGTAAATATCATAAGCTTAATAAGGCTCTTCTTGTTGGTGGGGAGTCTATGGGTGAGCAGATGAAACTTCTAGAACAGGGGGTTGATGTTTTAATTGCAACACCAGGCCGTCTTTTAGATCTTTTTGAGCGTGGGCATATTCTTCTCAATGATATAAAAATTTTAGTGATTGATGAAGCTGACCGCATGATGGATATGGGGTTTATTCCCGACATTGAAAAAATTGTGTCTTTGATACCACCTATGCGTCAGACGCTTTTATTTTCTGCAACAATGCCACCAGAAATTAAAAAACTGACAGAAAAGTTTTTAAGCAATCCGAAAGAAGTTTCTGTTGCCGCTGCTGCATCTCCAGCAGAAACTGTAGAACAATTTTTGGTCCATGTGAGTCCTAAAGATAAAAATAACACATTAGATATTATTCTGAAGCGGGAAGATGTTAGAAATGCTTTTATATTCTGTAATCGTAAAAAAGATGTCGATATTGTTGCTAAATGGTTAAAAGGCAAAGGATATGAAGCAGAACCACTTCATGGTGATATGGCGCAAAGTAAGCGAACAGAGACATTGCAGAAGTTTAAAGACGATAAGATCAAATTACTGGTTTGTAGTGATGTGGCAGCACGGGGCATTGATGTTAATAATGTATCCCATGTTTTTAATTATGATGTACCTATGACTCCTGATGATTATGTCCATAGGATTGGGCGAACGGGTCGTGCTGGTAATACGGGCCGAGCATGGATGATGACAACGGCTCGTGATGAAAAGTTCCTAAGCGCTATACAGCAATTGATTAAAAAAGAGTTTGATCCTGTTGATTTAAAACAAAAAACACCCTCATCTTCATCTTCTAAATCACCACAAAAAACACCAGAAAAAAAGACGCAAACTGATAAGGCGGTGAAGCCTTCGAAGGTTAAAGAAAAAGCATCTCAAAAAAAATATAATGATCCAAATTCTTCCAACGAATATGACGATGCACAAGGCTTTGGGGATGATATACCTTCTTTCTTAAAATAGTCATTTCTGCTAACATCAACACCTTGTAAAAAACCTTAAATTTGAGTTTTTCTAATGGTTTACGGGTTATTTTTTAATTCTAATTTTTATCTTTGGTGGAGGAAGTAATTTTAAAAAAAAGGCTCATAGTTGGCACTTTTTTGACTTGCTGCTTTTGCGTAAGCTTTGTTGGTTATGCTGTAGCCAATAATGTAGGGGATAGTGGTAAATATCTTCTCTTTAATAAGCCGTATATTTCATATCCCGATACTTCTAAAACCGAAATACCTGTTTTTTTAGAAAAGGAAAGCCTTGAAAATCAAGAGATTATCCTAGAGGAGCCAACTGTTACGGATCAAATCGTCAATGCTGAAGACATGGTTGATCTTTTGGCTGACCAAGTTGAGTATGACGAAGATAACGCCATTGTGAGTGCGATTGGTAATGTTGAGCTGGTGCAAGCAGGTCGTATTCTTCGAGCCAAGAAAATCACCTATGATTTGAATAAGGATAACGTTCAAGCGATTGGTAATGTCGTGTTGAATGAAACGACAGGTGATGTTTATTTTGCAGAAACTGTTGAATTAAAAGACAAAATGAAAGATGGTTTTATACAGGGGCTCAGCGGGGTTCTGGCTGATGGCTCACGTTTTTCTGCTGAAAAAGCTGATAAAATTGCTGATTTAAAAGTTATCATGCATAAAGCGACATATACTGCTTGCGAAGTATGTGAAGAAGATCCATCAAAGTCCCCCATATGGCAAATTAAGGCTAAAAACGTTACTCACCATAAAGATGAACATCGTATTTCTTATGATGATGCGACTTTCGAAGTTGCGGGGTTGCCTGTTGCTTATGTTCCTTATTTTTCTCATCCTGATGGCTCTATCAAGAGAAAAAGTGGTTTTTTAATCCCTTCCATTGGCTTTGACAGTCAGTTGGGGGCTAATTATAGCCAAGAATATTATTGGGATATAGCACCAGATAAAGATGCAACAATAGGTGTAAATGCTTATACGGAAGAAGTCCCTCTAGTTACTGGCGAATATCGTCAACGTTTTGAAAATGCAGTAATAACAACAAACGGCGGTGCTACTTATTCCAGTCGTACTGATTTTGTTAATGAACGGGATGTGGTTGTAGACGAAGAGGCACGCGGTCATTTATTTGTAGAGGGGTTATGGGACATAAATGACAAATGGCGTGCGGGGACAAATTTCAAACTTGTTAGTGATGAACAATATTTGCGCCAATATAATCTTTCTAATGAAGACATATTAGAAAATACAGTTTATTTGGAGCGGTTTTCGGATCGTAACTATGCTAATGCGCGAGCAATTAATTTTAAAGATTTACGCATAAGTGATCGCCGTGATGACCAACCTAATGTTTTGCCTGAACTTTATGCCAGGTTTTTGGGTAAACCTAATGGTACGCTTGGTGGACGTTGGAGTTTGGAATCATCATTATTAGGGTTACAGAGAGATGGTGGTGGACAAGATATGAACCGAGCGTCCGTGGAAGCAGGATGGCAACGACGCCATGTCAGTAATATTGGTTTGGTAAACACGCTTGATGTCATAGCGCGTGGTGATACATATCAAGTAGAGGATCGTGACTTAGCATCTTCTGTAAATCAACGAAACCCTTCTTCTTCGGCAGTTCGTGGCTTTACACAGGCGCATTTGAAAAGTAGCTATCCTGTTTCTAAAAGTTTTGAAAAAACAGAACTTGTTGTTGAACCAATTCTAGCGCTTACTACTGGAACAAATCTTCATGACAATGATGATATTCCAAATGAAGATTCCCAAGATGTATCTATAGATATGACCAATTTGTTTAACGCTAATAGGTTTCCAGGCTATGATCGTATTGAAGATGAAGCATCAACTACCTATGGTGTGCGCACAGGTTTATATGCTGATAATGGGTATAGAGGCGAAGTTTTCTTTGGGCAAAGCTATAGGTTTGACAAAAATGATAATCCATTTCCGCAAGGTTCTGGTTTGTCGGAACAAAAATCTGACTTTGTTGGTAACGTTTCTGTTGCTGCAGGAAGTGCGCTGCAATTAAATTATGGTATGCAGCTTGAAAATGCTGATTTATCTTCACAACGTCATGAGGTTGATGCTTCGAGCACAATAGGTAAGGTGTCTTTGAGCACTCGCTATTTTTATGCCAATGCTTTGCAGGGGACAGATTTGGATACGAGTCGTGAACAAATTATGTTGGGTGGGCGTTACAGATTTAATGATAAGTGGAGTGTTGTTAGTAGTATGCAATATGATTTGGCAGATGAAAGTGAGGGGTTAAGATATGCCAGATATGGCTTGGACTATGAAGGACAATGCGTTAACTTCCTTATTTCTGGCCAACGCACATTGACAAGAGATTCATCCGGCGACAGTGGTACTGAAATAATGGTTAGGTTGGGGTTAAAAAATCTAGGTTCATTTGAAACATCTGCTGATGTCTCGATTGGTTCTGAAGAGAATTAATAAGAAAAAGAAGTAACATGCCAATTATAGATGCAAATTTTCACATGTGGTTCGTATTAATTTTAACAGCAGTAGCTGTTTATCTTTTTGCCCGTGAAAAATTACCCTTAGAGGCAACGAGTGTTGTTATTCTGACATCTTTGTTATTATTCGGACAACTCTTTCCTTTGCCGGATGCTAATGGACGTAATCAACTTGATGCCTCTGATTTATTATCGGGGTTTGCAAATCCAGCGTTGCTTGCAGTACTTGCTTTGCTGGTTATGGGGCAGGCGATTATTCGAACAGACGCGCTTCGTGTGTTGGTTAAGGTTTTTGTAAATAACAAACGTGTGCCAGCGCGCATGGCTATCTTTTTTATTCTAATTTTTGTGCTGGTTTTTAGTGCTTTCTTAAATAATACTCCCCTTGTCATCTTAACTATTCCCCTTATTCAAGCTATCGGGATTTCTGCAGGGATTTCGGAGAGTAAAATTATGATGCCGTTAAGCTATGCGGCTATTCTAGGGGGAATGACAACGTTGGTGGGGTCTTCGACCAACTTACTTGTTTCAAGTACAATGGTTGAATTGGGTTATGAGCCATTAGGGTTTTTTGATTTCCTTATACCGGGTATGATTTTGGCATGCGTTGGTTTGGTTTATCTCGTTCTTATTCTACCGTTTCTTGTTCCTGATAGACGGTCATTAAAGCAAAAACTTGAAGGTGGAAAGAAAGAATTTATCGCTGAACTTGATGTGACGGCTGATAGCGTTCTTGTTGGTATGGAGTTTTCTGGTGGCGTGTTTCCAGCCCTTCCAGATGTTGATGTACGACTAATACAAAGGCGAGGGCATTTGATCTTGCCGCCTTTTGAGGGATATCAAATCGAACAAGGTGACATCATGATTGTTGCCGCAACACGCAATTCTTTAGCTGCTCTGCTTTCAAAATTTCCAGGATTTTTACTTTCTGATGAAGAGGTAAAAATTATGGAAGATAATGATGATGATGATAAAAAAGGTCTTCAAGATTTAGATGATACTGTTTCTGAGACGCGTATTTTAGCAGAACTGATGATACCACCTGCCTCAAGATTTGTTGACATGACAATTGATAGGGTTGGTTTTCAAAGACAATTTAATATTGTTGTTTTAGGAATTCAGCGTCGAGCGCGTGTTGTTAGACGTAGTATGGGACGTATTCGGCTGGAGCCAGGGGATGTTCTTCTCGTTGCAGGGGCACAAGGCTCTATTAATAATATGCGTGGACAAGATCAAACTGACGTAACAGTCTTATCTGGCTCAAAAACAGAATTACCCATTCCTAAGAAAGCACCACTTGCCGCTTTTATTTTTGTTATTACAATATTGCTGGCGTCTTCAGGGGTGTTATCTATTGCTGTTGCAGCTATTAGCGGTGCTGTTTTGTTAATTGCGACAGGATGTTTAAATATTCGCCAGGCAACACGAGCTATCGACCGAAAAATTCTTTTTCTTGTTGGGGCCATGCTTGCTTTAGGGACGGCTATGCAAGCTACAGGGGGAACGCAATTTATTGCGGATATGATGTTAAAAGCACCGTTTTCTGATGAACCTATATACATGTTGGCCTTGTTATTTATTATTGTGGCCTTCTGTACTAATATTTTGTCTAACAATGCTTGCGCTATTTTGTTCACGCCAATTGCTATGAGTATGGGAATCAATCTAGGCGTAGATCCTGTTATTTTTGCAATAGCTGTTATATTCGCCGCAAATTGTTCCTTTGCTTCGCCTATAGGGTATCAAACTAATTTACTTGTTATGGGGCCAGGACATTATCGTTTTCGTGACTTTATGATTGCGGGTATCCCTCTTGTTTTGGTAATTTGGATTGCCTATATTTGCCTTGCAAAATTTTATTACGGATTATAAAAAATGCCTATTAACAATTACAATCCACATACGAGGTATAAAGAGCGAAACGCACAACGTATTGCAAGTGCTTTGGGTGTTTTGGCGGTTATCTTGCTTTCTATGCTTTTGGGCTTTTGGTTAGGCAAGCAATATGGTGCAGAACATTTAATTACTTTAAAGGATGAGGTTGAAGCACTCGAAAAAGAACGAAGTGCATTGCAGGATCAAGTTACAGAGCTTAGCGCAACGGCACAGACGGCGAATACAAGATATGGGCAATTGCAAGAAGAGGTGGAAAGCATTATTCCAGCAGGCCCTATGCAAGATTTGGTGACGTTGGTAAGAGAGCAACTTAAACAAGGGATGGATGCTGAAAGACTATCATTCGTTATACGTTCAGTAAGACCTCCGTCAGGTTGCACAGAAGCAGAAACAAAGCGGTTTGTTATTAATACACCAGCCTATTCAGGGCCAGAAAGTTTGGCGAGTGTCGCAGATGGTAAAATTAAAGTTGGTGGGAGCGGCGTATCAGCTAGAAACATAAGTGGTTTGCCAGAGGCATGGTATGATCCATCTAAGCGTGTTGAGGTCTTTTTTATGAATGGTGATAAAAGGGAAGTCAAAAAAGGGGTCTTACCATTACGTTATTCCACGGTTGTTGGTAATCGTGAGTATCGTTTTACGATTGAAAAAGGGGCTAGGTCATTTGCAAAGGTTGTGTATGACTCTTGTTCTTACCCTTAAATATTTTAGATTATAAAAGATTCTTTAGGTTCTTTTCAAATCGAATATTTCCATCTGAAACATCATCTTTATTGATATAAAATAATGTTTGTAGCAAGGAAATAATGTCTTGTTCCCCTTGCGCTGTTCCTCTTACATCCAAATTACTTGGATATATCAAAAAGGTTCCTGTTAAATTATTTTTGTCGTTTTCTGTAACATTAAGAGAAAAAGGAAAGGGGCCATTGGCAAACCGCTTTTCAGGTTCATAGAGTAATCCAATGCCAATCTTGTTTGATGGGTAATTGTTATTACTAGGAGAGTTTTTTAAGACATTTTCCTGTTTTAAATAATTTACAAATTTATTAGGATTATTTATTTCCAGCAATAACTCAAAGGCCTGATTTTTTATATTGTTAGAGAATTTAAAATCACCATATAGATTGACATCTTTAATAGCTGATGCGCTTGAACGTAGCAAAACGGAATAGTAATCATTTTCTTGGCTTAAAAGAAAACTAATGTTCTTTGTTGGAACGTTGAGAATGTTACCGTTACCCGCATCTAATTGTGCGTTAATGTTTGTCACTTCAGATTTATTTTCAACTGTCGCCCAACCAGTGCCTCGTTTTAATATAAAGCTATTGGTGTTTATATTAAGGTCATTGAAAACACTCTCTATACTATAACTTCCATCATTCTGTATTGTACCAGACCATTGACTCTTAAAGCTTAATTCATGCTGGTCTGCATTTAAGTTTGCGTCTATATTTTTTAAATCACCGTCTTGTTTTAAATTAAAGCTACCCTCTAAGCGTAAGGCGATCTTTGGTGTTGCTATATCCCAAATTATTGTATCAATTAAAACATTTTCTGCTTTAATTTTGCTAAACTCACTGATATCGAAGGATTTCTGATACCCTAAGATATCATTTGGGCTGTTTGCCGTGCTTGAAATATGAAGAGTTTTAATATCAATTGATTCGATCTTGGAATTAAAAATATAAGTTGGCCAAAATATTTTTACTTGAGTGTTATCAGCTGTATTAAAACCGTCTTTATCAAGGCTTATTTTTTCAATACTGAGCCCCTTTAATTGAAGTTTGGAATTATTAATTTGAACATTATTAAACCCAGCGTTTTTAAAATAACTTTGAATATTATTAAGGGATTTTGGTACAAGAATATAATTTGTAATTACAAATGGAATAATAATCAGTGCAATGCAGAATAAGAGGATTTTTTTCACGTTCTTGTATAGCTTGTTTAAATGTCTAAGTCTTCTACAAATTCAGCATTATCTTGAATAAAGTTAAATCTACTTTCCGCATTTTTACCCATTAGTTGTTCAACTAGCTCATCGACATCGGCTAAAGAGGGGGGCATGCCCTCTTCCTCTAAAATACCGCCTGCTAGATTACGCGCTTCAGGTAAGGTAACACGAAGTAATACGCGGGATTTAGGGTTCATCGTTGTCTCTTTTAGTTGTGCTGCAGGCATTTCTCCTAATCCCTTAAAGCGGCTGACATCTACTTTCTTTTTACCTTTGAAGACAGTTTTCATCAACTTATCTTTATGGACATCATCTTGTGCATATTCGCTTAAATTACCGCTGACTAGGCGGTATAACGGTGGTTGGGCTAGGTAAAGATGCCCATTTTCTATGAGCCCGCGCATTTGAGAATAAAAGAAGGTGATGAGAAGTGCAGCAATATGTGCACCATCAACATCCGCATCTGTCATGATGATAATTCGTTCATAGCGCAGTTTTGTGATATCAAAATCCTTGCCAATGGAACATCCCGTTGCTTGGATTAAATCTTGAATTTCTTGATTGGCACGAATTTTATCGCGTGAGGCGCTGACAACGTTTAAAATTTTTCCTCGTAATGGTAAAATAGCTTGTGTTTCACGCAAACGTCCTTGTTTTGCAGAACCTCCAGCTGAATCTCCTTCAACCAAAAACAATTCAGTATCATCCGAACTCTTACGAGAGCAATCTGCTAATTTTCCTGGTAGGCGTAATTTACGTGTCGCAGATTTTCTTAGGGTAGCTTTTTCTTCTCGGCGGCGTTGGCGTAGCTCTGCTGTTTCAATAACAGCATCTAAAAGGAGTTTGCTGGAGCTTGGATCAGAAGTAAGCCAGTGATCAAAATAATCCTTGATAGCAACATCAACCCAGCGTGTTGCAGCGGCCGTAGCTAGCTTATCTTTTGTTTGTCCCTGAAATTGTGGGTCACGAATGAAAACTGAGAGCAGGGCGGTAGCATCTCCTAAAATGTCGTCTGATGTGATGATTCCTGCTTTTTTATTGCCAATCATTTCGCCATAGTTTTTTAAACCTCTCAGTAACGCGGAGCGTAATCCTTGTTCATGTGATCCGCCAAAAAGTGTAGGGATAGTGTTGCAATAGGAGTGGATAAAGCCTTCTCCACGTTGTGGCCATGCAATGGCGAATTCAACCTTACCTTCCTTATCAGGTAAGTCAGTTTGACCAGCAAAGGGGCGGGGGGTTATAGTTGGACGATCTTCGAGTGACAATAAAAGAAAGTCTTCTAACCCATTGGGAAAGTGAAATACTTCTTCTTTTTTTGTTTTGTCACCATCGGTTATTAATTGCTTATCGCAAGACCATTTAATTTTAACGCCACGAAATAAATAAGCCTTTGATCGTGCCATTTGAAAAAGTCGTGCAGGTTTGAACGCCGCTTTATCACCAAAAATTTCTGGATCAGGATGAAAATAAACGGTTGTACCGCGCCTATTATTAACGGCTCCCATATTTTTTAATTTTGAGGTTGCTAAGCCACGGCAAAAACTCTGCTTAAACAATTGTTTATCACGGGCAACTTCAACCCACATGTTATCAGAAAGAGCGTTAACTACAGAGATACCAACACCATGTAGTCCACCAGCGGTCTCGTAATTTTTACCATTAAATTTTCCGCCGGAATGAAGCGTAGTCATAATAATTTCTAGAGCTGATTTTCCTGGAAATTTGGGATGTTCATTTACAGGGATACCACGACCATTGTCTGATATTGTGATGCTATTATCTTCATGGAGGTGGATTTCAATGCGATTGGCATGTCCAGCTACAGCTTCGTCCATAGAATTATCAAGAATTTCGCCGACTAAATGGTGAAGCGCACGCTCATCCGTACCACCAATATACATTCCTGGGCGTTTCCGAACGGGCTCGAGACCCTCTAATACCTCAATATCTGAGGCATCATAGGTCTCAATTTTGCTATTTTTACTCTGTTTTAATAAATCGGACATAAAATCGTCATGCTTGTTGTATACTATAATAGTTATAAATAGCGAACATGGCTTTTTTTGGAAACTCTAAAAACCCATAGGTTCACAGTTAAATTTATTTTTTGCAGTTAAGTTTTTATTTGGAATAATAAGCATGTATAATGGTGACGTGAAAATATCTTATATGAAATCTAATATATGTTTAATCGTATTTTTTGTTGTGATGGGAATTTTGTTTAATTCTCACTATGTAAATGCGAAGACCACGAGTCTAGATAATATTCCTGAAATTGAACCTATGGAGCTTATGCCTGAAAAGGAGTTTAAGGAGAAGACAAGACTCATAGAGCACACTCCTAATAATGACATACATTTAAGTTATAAATTGAATATTCCAAAAGATTGGAGCGATAATATAGCTAAGCAAGATATTGCATTAAAGGATGGTGTTTTGGGAAAAAAAGTTTTGGGAGTTGTTGCCCATTATACAAGTCCTGCTAACGCCCAATATTCAAGAAGTTTTTTTACAGTGGAGGCTATGAAACTTACCTATGAAATTGGGGTGAAAAATTGGTTTATAAACTATGCATTAACAAACGGTCTATCAATAGAAAGAATAAGTGTAAAAAATAAAAAAGAATTAGAAATAATTTATGTAGAGGTAAGAAAAGATACAACCTACATTGTGAGAGCAAAGGCAATGATTAATGGTTCTAAGCTTATCGTGGCAAGATATTACGTGCCGCAACAAAAGCATAAAGTAGAAAAGGTAATGCAAGCGCAGACCGTGGATTCTTTTAAATTACAGTCTCTTGATAATAGTACGATAGAAGAGTTGCAAACTTATGGGTTTTTGAATCAATCTTATTTTGATTATCCTCCATCATGGAAATTAGAATCGTCTCCTGTGAAGACTTTAGAAAGAATGAGAGCACAGCTCCATCAGAATAAAGTGCCAAGCAATTTGGATGGAGAAATTGATATTTTACTTACGAATAAGCTTACAGTTTCTTCTCGTTCAGAAGTTATTAAAAGATTTAGAGATGATTTTTCAATTGATAATTATAAAATTGGTAAGTTTATTGAATCGCCAAAGCTTGGTTATCATAAAGACATGTCTTTTGGGATGACGCAGGCATACGAATTAAACCCTATGGTTTCAAACATGATTGCTTATGAATTGTGGGTGAGTGTAATGGAGGGTGATGATTATATTTATATAATTTCTTTAATGTCCCCATCTCGTGATCAGGATTTTTTTACTTGGGCTAGGAATATTGAAAGCTATAAGTTGGTTGTAAAAAATATGCGGCGGAATCAAGGCTCTAATAATTTTTACGAATTTGCAAAATGAATAAAAAAACCGAGGAAATTACCTCGGTTTTTTTATTGTTAAGATGTAATGTCTTATACTTAATAGTACATTAAAAATTCAATAGGATGGGGCATGGTTTCGTATTTCAAAACTTCTTCCATTTTTAGGTCTATATAAGCTTCTATTGCATCCTTGGTGAAGACATCACCTTTTAATAAGAAATCATGATCATTATTTAATGAATCTAATGCTTCTCTTAAGGAGCCGCAAACTGTTGGTATTTTAGATAGTTCATCTTTTGGTAAGCTGTAAAGATCCTTATCCATGGCTTCTCCTGGGTGGATTTTATTATCAATTCCATCTAGCCCAGCCATAAGCATAGCAGAAAATGCTAAATATGGGTTTGCTGTAGCGTCTGGGAAACGTACTTCAACGCGTTTTGCTTTTGGCGAGTTACCATAGGGTATACGACAAGAGGCAGATCGATTGCGTGCGGAGTACGCTAATAGAACAGGGGCTTCGTAACCAGGGACGAGGCGCTTATAGCTATTAGTTGATGGATTAGTAAAGGCATTTAACGCTTTGGCGTGTTTGATAATACCGCCGATATAATAAATGGCTGTATCAGAAAGTCCCGCATATTTATCACCTGCAAATTGTGGTTTACCAGCATTCCAAATGGACTGATGAACATGCATACCTGATCCATTGTCACCAAAAACAGGTTTTGGTAGGAAGGTTGCTGTCTTGCCATAGATATGCGCGACATTATGAACGGCATATTTATAAAGCTGCAAATTATCAGCACAATCAACAAGTGTTGAAAATAAAATACCAAGTTCATGTTGTGATGGGGCAACTTCATGGTGATGTTTTTCAATGGGTACACCCATTGCGTCCATGACAGTTATCATTTCTGCTCGTAAATCGGCACCACTATCAATAGGGCTTTCAGGAAAGTATCCTCCCTTAATAGATGGGCGATGACCCGTATTACCTTCAACGTAATCTCTCCCAGAATTGTAGGGACCTTCTATACTATCAATTTTATAAGAGACCTCATTCATGTTTGCGCACATTTTTACATCGTCAAAAACAAAAAATTCAGCTTCAGGACCAAAATAAGCAGTATCACCATGTCCAGAAGATTTAATGTAAGCTTCTGCTTTTTTGGCAATAACGCGAGGGCAACGTTCATAGTTATCACCAGTTAATGGTTCTTTCATATAGCAAAATACTTTTAATGTTGGTTGTGCGGCAAAGGGGTCAAGGAAGCATTTACTCCAATCAGGAACCAAACACATATCTGATTCATTGATTGTTTTCCATCCAGCGATAGAAGATCCATCAATCATAATGCCACTTTCAAACATATCTTTATCAATTGTACTAATATGTTGGTCGGTGTGCTGCAACTTGCCTCGTGGGTCGGTAAATTCGAATCCTACGAATTGAATATCATTTTCTTCCGAAAATTTAGTAAAGTCGCCGTAACTTTTAAATTTCAATACATTGTCAGACATGATTTTAGACTTGCTCCTTGGGTTATTTTATGTATTCGCTATTTACATGGAAGGTATGCGTTTCGCGAATGTTTTTTATTTACCATTCAATAAAGCAAACGTCTAGTACTTTGGATAGTAAAATTTTCTTTTATGAGCAGAAAATATAAGGGTATCCAAATATTACAGAAAAACTTGACCCTTTAGGGGATTTCGATGTAGACAAGGCTCTAGCTATTATATCTAGCATCACGGCGTTTGTAAGCTTGATGGTTTTTTTAATATGGCGGCTGTAGCTCAGTGGTAGAGCTCTCGGTTGTGGTCCGAGTGGTCGCGGGTTCGAACCCCGTCAGCCGCCCCATTTTTAAATTTGCGCATAAATCACATAAATAATACTAAATTCCCCTTGGCATTAGGCTTGAGTTGCGGTAAAACCGCGCAGTTGAAGCGCATCTGTGCGGGTGTGGCGGAATTGGTAGACGCGCTAGATTTAGGTTCTAGTATCTTCGGATGTGGGGGTTCAAGTCCCTTCACCCGCACCAGCTTTATAAAAGAGCCGTCATACGCGCAAGCGCGAGGACGCTATAACAATAACATGAAGGGTTTTATCCGAGTTTATGCAGGATAAATAATTGAATATGCAAGTTAAAGAAATTTCAAAAAAAGGTTTATCTCACGAGCTTGAGGTAACGGTTCCCGCAAATGATATCGATAAGACGGTGGTTGATCGTTTAAAGGAAGTTATTAAAACTGCAAAGCAACCAGGATTTCGTCCTGGTAAAATGCCTCTTGATATGGCGCGTAAGAAATATGGCCGTGCTGTAATGGGTGAGGTTCTTGAAACAGTTGTAAATGATTCTACAAAACAGGTTCTTGAAGACAAAAAATTACGTCCTGCAATGCAGCCAAAAATTGAAGTTAAAGAATTTGATGAAGGTAAAGATTTGATTTTTTCAATGAAGATTGATGTTCTTCCAGATTTTAAAGTCATGGATACAAAAGGTTTGAAAATTGAGAAGCCTGTTGCCAAGATTGAAGATAAAGAAATTAATGACGCTCTTGAGCGTATTACTGCGCAACATAAAGGTAGCCAAAAAATTAAAGGTGATCGTGGCACTAAAAAAGGTGACATCGTTATCATGGACTTTCATGGCCGTACTGCTGATGACAATGTTGAACATGAAGGTATGCATGCGCATGGTCATAAATTAGAACTGGGTAGTAACCAATTTATTCCTGGTTTTGAAGATCAAATGATCGGTAAAAAAACTGGCGATAAATTTGAAGTAAAAGTAACATTTCCTGAAAAATACCAAGCGGCAGACCTTGCTGGTCGTGATGCAATTTTTGATGTTGAAATCCATGAAATTCACGAGGAGTCAGAGGCTAAGGTTGATGACGCTTTTGCGAAGGATTTGGGCTTTGAGGATGAAGCAGGGCTTCGTGATGCTGTTAAACACCAATTGACATCAGATTACAGCAATCAAACACGCCTTAAAATGAAACGGCAATTATTGGATGTGCTGGACGATGGTCATAAATTTGAAATCCCACAAGGGATGGTTGATGCTGAGTTGGAAGGAATTACGAAACAAATTGAGCAAGAGCGTGAGCAAAATCCAGAAGCTGAAGAATTAGCGGCAGATGAAAAAGAAGAGCTGCAAACGATAGCTGTTCGCCGCGTTCGTCTTGGTCTTGTGATTGCTGAGATTGGTCAACAAGAAAACGTGACTGTTAATGATCAAGAATTACAGCGTGCGGTGATTACAGAAGCACAAAAATATCCAGGCCAAGAAAAAATGGTTTTTGAGTTTTATCAAAAGAACACTCAAATGTTGGAAAATCTTCGTGCGCCTTTATTTGAAGATAAGGTTGTCGATATTCTTTTTGATCGTGCAGACGTTACAGAAAAAGAAGTTTCTATTGAGGAATTAATGAAAGAAGATGATGAAGGTGATAAGCCTAAAAAGAAATCTTCAGCTAAGAAGAAACCTGCGAAAAAAGCGGCAGCGAAGAAGACAGCAAAAAAAGCTGATAAGAAATAGTCTTAGGTTTTTGTTAATAAATGAATTAGTGAAAGGGGGCCGTTATGCCCCTTTTTTATGTTAATAGAGTATTGGGTTTATAGTACCTTGAACTATGTTTGTTTCAGCGATACTGTTTAGAAGACTGATTCAAAATCTAAAATACACAGGAAATACCCCAATGAGTGAACGCGACCCTTTAGAACTTTATAATTCTCATCTAATCCCAACGGTTATTGAACAAACAAACCGTGGTGAGCGGGCATTTGATATCTTTTCCCGCCTTTTAAAGGAACGCATTATATTTTTAACTGGAGAGGTTAATGACTATGTATCCAGTTTGATTTGTGCGCAGTTATTATTTTTGGAGTCTGAAAATCCTAAAAAGGATATTTCATTTTACATTAATTCCCCTGGTGGTGTTGTGACATCTGGAATGGCGATGTATGACACGATGCAGTATATCAAGCCAGATGTGTCGACTGTTTGTATTGGTCAAGCAGCTTCTATGGGGTCATTGTTATTAACAGCTGGGGCAAAGGATAAACGTTTTGCACTACCTCATGCGCGTATTATGATTCACCAACCTTTGGGTGGTGCGCAGGGGCAAGCGTCTGATATTGAAATCCAAGCGCGTGAAATCTTGCGTATGAAGTCTATGTTGAATGATGTCTACGTGAAGCATACAGGCAAAAAACTAGCTGACATCGAAAAATCGATGGATCGTGATAATTTCATGAGTGCGGCTGAAGCGCAGAAATTTGGTCTTATTGACAAGGTTGTGGAATCCCACAAGGTTGTTGGGGCTAAAATAGATAAAAAATAGCCATATACGCACGTTTTTTGCTTAAAATAGGAGCAAAATGCTATATTTTCTTGTATATTAACCTATAGTTTACATGTTTTTGTTACTTTTTGAGTAGTTTTATTGAATACGGTAACGTGTTTCATGAGCTTATTTTCTAAATAGAGGATTTTTATGTCGGACTCTGCTACCCCAAAAAATATTAAGAATAAGAAATATGCTGTTTTGCCCCTACGGGACATTGTGGTATTTCCACACATGATTGTACCGCTTTTTGTCGGTCGTGAGAAATCCGTTAAGGCGTTAGAGCATGTCATGCAGACAGATAAGCAAATATTGCTTATTACGCAAAAGTTACCCTCTGAGGATGAACCTAAGGCCGAAGACTTATATACGGTTGGAACCATAGGTAATATTTTACAACTTTTAAAACTTCCTGATGGCACCGTTAAAGTTTTAGTTGAAGGCGGTTCACGTGTGCGTGTGTCTAAATATATAGAAGATAATGGCTATATTGAAGCCGAAGCAAAGATTATTAAAAAGCCAGAATTTATTGATGATGAACTTGAGGCGTTATCGCGTGCGGTTATTTCTCAGTTTGAACAATATGTGAAGCTAAATAAAAAAATTCCACCTGAGGTACTGGTTTCTATTAATCAAATAGAAGAGCCAGTGAAAATGGCGGATACGGTTGCTTCTCATCTAACTTTAAAGATTGAAGAAAAACAAGAGTTGTTAGAACTGGAAACAGTGACCGAACGTTTAGAAAAAATCTATAGCTTTATGGAAGGCGAAATTGGCGTTCTTCAAGTTGAAAAACGTGTTCGTAATCGTGTTAAGCGTCAGATGGAAAAAACTCAACGCGAATATTATTTGAACGAGCAAATGAAGGCCATTCAAAAGGAATTAGGTGATGGTGAAGAAGGGCTTGATGAACTTGGTGAAATAGAAAAGAAAATTAAAGAAACTAAACTTTCTAAAGAAGGAAAAGAAAAGGCAACAAACGAACTTAAAAAGCTAAAACAGATGAGTCCGATGTCAGCGGAAGCGACTGTTGTTCGTAATTACCTAGATTGGATTTTATGCTTACCTTGGAAAAAACGTAGCCGTGTTTCCAAAGATATTAAAAAGGCGCAAAAGGTTCTTGAAAAAGATCATTATGGTTTAGAAAAGGTAAAAGAGCGTATTTTAGAATATTTGGCCGTTCAACAACGTACCAATAAAGTGAAGGGGCCTATTCTTTGTCTTGTTGGTCCGCCAGGGGTTGGTAAGACATCGTTGGGAGCGTCTATTGCGCGTGCAACCAATCGTAATTTTGTGCGTGTATCCTTGGGCGGCATAAGAGATGAAAGCGAAATTCGTGGTCATCGTCGAACATATATAGGAGCGATGCCAGGAAAAATTATTCAAGGTATGAAAAAGGCAAAAACGTCTAATCCATTATTTTTACTTGATGAGATTGATAAACTTTCTTCTGATTGGCGTGGCGACCCTAGTTCTGCATTGCTTGAAGTTCTTGATCCAGAGCAAAACTCAACATTTAATGATCATTATATGGAGATGGATTATGATCTTTCTGACGTCATGTTTATCTGTACGGCAAACTCGTTAAATATGCCGCAGCCGTTACTTGACCGTATGGAGGTTATTCGTATCTCTGGTTATACCGAGGATGAAAAACTGGAAATCACCAAAGGTCATTTATTAGAAAAGCAGAAAAAGGCAGCTGGTCTGAAGAAGGACGAAATTAAAATTAGTGATGCAACATTTCGTGATCTTATCCGTTATTATACACGTGAAGCGGGTGTCCGTAATTTAGAACGTGAGATTGCTAATTTGTGCCGTAAGGTCATCAAGGAAATTTTGATGAAGGGCAAGAAAGCAGTTTCTGTTACGCCTAAATCTTTAGAGAAATATTCTGGTGTAAAAAAATTCCGTTATGGTGAGGTTGAAGATCAGCATCGTGTAGGCGTTGTTACTGGTTTGGCGTATACTCAATTTGGAGGTGATATTCTCTCGATTGAAGCCGTTACCATGCCTGGTAAAGATGGGAAAGTGACGACGACAGGTAATCTTAAAGATGTAATGAAAGAGTCTATTAAGGTCGCAGAGATGTTAACAAAATCTCGTGCTTCACAATTTGGTATTTCATATGATGAACTAAAAGAAACATCTATTCACGTTCACGTTCCAGAAGGTGCAACACCAAAAGATGGACCATCTGCAGGTGCAGCTATGACAACAGCAATTATCTCCGCCTTAACAGGCATTGAAATTCGTCGTGATATTGCGATGACAGGCGAGATTAATTTGCGTGGTTATGTGACAGCAATCGGTGGTTTAAAAGAAAAACTTCTCGCGGCACTTCGTAGTGGCACTAAAACTGTTCTTATTCCAAAAGAAAATGAAAAAGATCTCGTAGATGTACCCGATAAGGTTAAAAAAGGACTTGAAATTATTCCCGTCAATACAATCGAAGAAGTCTTAGTTCATGCGCTTTTAACGATGCCAGAGCCATTATCGGAGGAAGATAGTCCTAAAAAGACGGACTTATCCTCGAAAAGCGCAGAAAATAAGGGAAAAGACGTTATTCACCATTGAGGTAAAGCCTAAAAAGTTTTAAAAATGATTCGTAACGTTGGTTGAAAGTTAGGGCTAGAGCCGATTACAAGTAAACCAATCTTACGAAGATGATTCGATTTTGAATCAGACTATTTTTTTAATTTAACAAAAAGGAATTTATCATGAATAAAGCAGAACTTATCGAGTATGTAGCAAAAGAAACAGAAACAACAAAAGCAGACGCTCAGCGCGCTGTTGAAGCTGTTTTCTCAGGTATTACTAAAACAGTTAAAAAAGGCGGCGACGCTCGTTTTGTTGGTTTTGGTACATTCACTGTTGCTAAACGTGCTGCTACAACTGGCCGTAACCCACGTACTGGTGAAGCGATCAAAATTAAAGCGTCTAAAAACGTTAAATTCAAAGCTGGTAAAGAGCTTAAAGAAGCTGTTAACAAATAAGCTTTATTTTATATATTTCAAAAGGGGCCGCCTCAATATGTAGCGGCCTTTTTTATTGCTTGCTTTTTGCTTGTGACAAAGCTAAAAAACAAGCTGACTTTGGAGGGCGGTTAGCTCAGCTGGTAGAGCATCTCGTTTACACCGAGGGGGTCAGCGGTTCGAACCCGTTACCGCCCACCATTTTCTAAGTCCTATTGTTGGAAAATCCACATGGCTTTCTTTATTACAGGAACGGATACAGGTGTAGGTAAGACCGTTGCCGCGTCTTGGCTTATGCTTCATATGCAAGCAGATTATTGGAAGCCAGTTCAAGCGGGTTTGGAAGAAACAGACATTGATACAGTCAAACAAATTACCGCATTAGAAGATAAGTATTTTCATCCCTGCACTTATGAATTGACGCAGCCTTTATCCCCACATGAATCTGCTAAACGTGATGGAATCAGTATTGATATGGCGTGTTTTAAACTCCCCAAGACGGACCGTCCCTTGGTGATTGAGGGAGCAGGGGGGCTTATGGTACCGCTTAATGATGACAAGTTTGTTATTGATTTGATAAAGCAATTTAATTTACCTGCTATTCTCGTTTGTCGTAGTGGTCTTGGTACTATTAATCATACGTTGCTATCACTTGAGGCGATGCGTGTGCGTGATATTAAAGTTGCTGGTTTAATTATGAATGGCAAACTCTCATCACATAATCGTGAGGCATTGGAGCAATATGGTAGTGACGTGCCCATTGTTGCTGAAATTCCGCACCTTGAAAATATAACGGCAGAAAGTTTACTTAAAATAAAACCGGAGATTGTTTTATGAACTTATTAGAAAAAGATAAACGTTACTGCTGGCATCCTTTTACGCAACATCAAACTGAACGTAATCCCGTTGTTGTAACGCGTGCTAAAGGAACTTGTCTTTATACTGAAGAGGGTGATGAAATTCTGGATATGATTTCTAGCTGGTGGACATGCACGCACGGCCACGCTCATCCTGAAATTAATAAGGCTTTGGTTAATCAGGCAGACACAATGGAACACGTCATGTTTGCAGGTTTTGCACATCCTAATGCAGCAAATTTGTCTGAAAAACTGGCTTCTGTTTTACCAGGCGATCTAAACCGTGTCTTTTTTTCTGATAATGGTTCAACGGCCGTCGAGGTGGCTGTTAAAATTGCTTATCAATATTGGGTGAATAAAGGACAAGAAAATCGTAAAAAATTTATTGCTTTTGATGGTGCGTATCATGGGGACACTATCGGTGCAATGTCAGTTGGACAAGGCTGTGGTTTTTTTAATATTTACGAAGACTTGATGTTTTCGATTGAAGCACTGCCTTATCCGCATACATGGGATAATGATGCGGAAGTGGATTTGAAGGAAAAGGCTGCACTTAGTGCTCTTAAGAATTTAATTGAAAAATCAGGCGATGAAATAGCTGCGTTAATAGTAGAGCCACTTATGCAAGGGGCCGGAGGCATACGCTTCAGTCGTCTTGAATTTATGAAGCAAATTGTCTCTATAGCGCAACAGGCTGATATACTCGTAATTTTTGACGAAGTTGCGGTTGGTTTCGGCCGTACGGGTGATTTATTTGCTTGTCAGAAAATTGGCTGTACTCCTGATTTGATTTGCCTGTCCAAAGGATTAACCGCTGGTTATATGCCAATGTCTGTAACGGTAGCAACAGACAGAATTTTTGAAGCATTTAATAGTGATAGCTTTAAAACGGCCTTTTTACACGGGCACTCTTTCACGGCAAATCCTCTGGCGTGTGCTGTTGCTTTGCGTTCTCTTGAGTTATTTGAACAAGAAAATACACTGGATCATATTGCCCATATTGAAAAACAACATAAAGGTTTTTTAGCTAAACTTTCTAATCACCCTATGGTGACAATGCCCCGTGTGATGGGATCAATCATGGCATTTAATTTGCCAGAAGGGGGCGGATATAAGTCAGATTTGAGCGAAAAGCTTCGTGATTGGTTTTTAAGCAATGGGCTGAATATTCGACCTATAGGCTCTACTGTTTACTTGATGCCACCTTACTGTATTACGGATGAGCAGTTATCTCGTGCCTATGATGGTATTATTGCGGGGTTGAGCGCCGTAAACGATATGCCAAGTAATCTTGCCGTCAAATGCGCTTAAGGCTCGTTTTAATAATGTAGGATTTGTTTTTTTATAGCTATCTGGAGACGAGGCCGCACCAATTTTTTTTAACATACGCAAAAAATCTATACCACCTTGATAGTCTTTATGAACGAACTCTTCTTTTATCAAGTTGGGCCATGTGTTGCTAGGTAAGCCGCCATCATTTAACTTATTGTTGAATAGAACGTTCTTCCATTCCTTAAAATTTTCACTACCTAGTGTAGAATAATAAACATCACCTTTCGCAGCTAATATTTTAAGGCTTTCTAAAGGTTTTTCAAACCATTGAACACTCATAGAGCTAACAATTAAATCATATTCGTTATCACAATTTGGATTTTCACCGTCCATTACAAAAAACTGAACGTTATCAGCTTTATATTTAGACTGACAAAATTGAACCATTTCAGGTGATAAGTCGGTAATATGAAACTCCCCATCAGGATATTTTTTTAATATATTTTTAGTTAGAAACCCCGTACCACAACCAATTTCTAAAATTTTAGGTTTTGTTTTTTTTGGCAAGAGATTGCATAGTTTTTCAGAGGTTTCTTTTTGAATATCGGCATAAGCGTTATAGTTTTCGCAATATCTACCAAAGTTTTTTGCAATTATTTCTTTGTTTTTATTTTGCATTTTTTAAGAATTCTTTTATATGTTCAACACACCATTGACTTTGTGTAATAGGCAACATATGCCCTCCATCATTAACCCAGTTGATATCATGGTTTTTCCAAATATCTTGTGTCATTTTAGGTGGTACAATGTGATCGTTCTGGCTGGCCATAACCTTAATGGGTAGATTGTTTGGGATATCGGCGTGCCATTTTGATAAATGCTTTAAACCTTCGGTGAGTTTTATAGGCTTTAAGTTCATTATATCTTTTGGTTGTTCCATCCCAGCATAGTGCCAAAAGTCTTTTATTTGTGTAGTGGTGTTTTTTACGACATTTTTTTGCATCTTACTTAAAATATGCTGTGCGGTGTATTTATAAAAACAATTAAAGCTGGCTATAGAGATAAAGCCAGTCATTTGGTCTGGATAATGTTTTAACAGCCACAAACCGCCTAAAGAATGCCCAATACCAATAAATGGCTTGTTCGGGATATTTATGTCCTCGTTTCCCAAAAATCCTAAATTAAGGACATGGCAGTCGTAATCTTTAAAATCATTAATAATTTTTTTCCAAACAAACGGTCCAGATCCCCAGCCGTGAACAAAAACTAATGTTGTCATGCGGCTAACTTTTTATAATTGTCTGAAATAATGTTTAAAAGGCTGTTCACATCATCTTCTTGGTGTGCTGCTGAAATGGCAAAACGAATACGGCTTGTATTGTGAGGAACTGTTGGTGGACGTATAGCGGAAACCCAAAATCTTTTATCTTTTATTTTATCGGCTAAACGCAATGTTTCTTCTGTGTCTCCAATAATGGCAGGAATGATTTGTGTTTCAGAATTTGCACAACTTAATCCGATTGATCTAAGGCCAGATCTAAATGTATTAGAAAGCTCTATAACATGATTGCGTTCTTTATTCATATTTGGAATAAGATTTACCGCCGCATCAATGGCACCGAGAATGCCAGGCGGTAGGCTTGTTGAGTAAATAAGACCACTACAATGTTGAATTAAATAATTTTTAATTAACTCACTACACGCAACATAGGCACCAAAGCTACCTATGGCTTTGCCGCATGTGCCAATTATGATATCTGCTTTGCTGGCTATGCCTTGTCCATGACTACCCAAAATACCAACAGCATGCGCTTCATCAACGATTAAGCAGGCCTGATGTTTATCACGAAGAGCGTATAGCTGCTCAAGTGGAGCAATATCGCCATCCATACTAAAAACACTTTCGGTTAAAATAAATTTAGGCTGGTTACTTTTCTTGTGCTTTTCTATTAATTCAGATAAGTGGTTTGTGTCATTATGATGAAAACGAATTTGTTTTATGCCTGCTAATTTGCAACCGTGATGCATGCTGGCGTGAATTAGTTTATCTGTAAAAACCAATGGTTCGTCACCCAGAATTTTTGCATCAAATAGAGTAGGTAAAATACTTGTATTGCACTGAAACCCTGAATTCATAATTAAACAGGATTCCTTACTTTTCCATTTAGCTATTTTATTTTCTAATTGGGCATATAAATCTAAATTACCAGTTACAAGACGGGACGCTCCAGACCCTGTGCCGTATAAATCTGTCCATTCTTTGAAGCGTTGAATAAGGGCAGGGTGAAAGCGTAGACCCAGATAATCATTACTAGACATATTAACATAAGTTTTATCTTGATATGATACTTCACGCGCATTCAATGGCTGAAGGCCTATCAACTTACGGTTGAGCTTCTTTTCTGCGCAATTATCAAGAAAGTCGTTATAGGCTCTATAAATTTCATGCATTATGTTTTATTCTCATCGCAAATTTACAAATATGGGTAATACAAACATGACTATAACGCAAATCAAACAAACGTCCACAACGCCAGAAAATCAAGATTTTCGTTATGATTGGACGGCCGAAGAGGTCTTGGCTATTCACGATATGCCATTGATGGATTTGTTGTTCAAGGCGCAGACTATTCATCGCCAATATCATGAAGATAATACGGTTCAGCTTGCTAGTCTTTTAAGCATTAAAACGGGTGCTTGTCCCGAAGACTGTAAGTATTGTCCCCAAAGTGCGCATTACGCCAAGAAAACAGGTTTAAAAAAAGAGCCATTGCTTCCTGTTGCCGAAGTATTAGAAAAAGCAAAGCTTGCTAAAGAGCATGGAGCCTCTCGTTTTTGCATGGGGGCAGCATGGCGTCATGTTAAAGACGGCCCACAATTTGATAATGTGATTGAGATGGTGCGCGGTGTAACGGATATGAACATGGAAGCTTGCGTTACGCTTGGTATGATTAACCAAGATCAAGCCGATCGTTTGAAAGATGCTGGACTGAAAGCTTACAATCACAATCTTGATACATCACCTGAGTTTTATGAAGAAATTATTACCACCAGAACTTATCAAGAAAGATTAGATACGTTGGATTGTGTTCGTAAAGCGGGCATTACAATTTGCAGTGGTGGAATTATAGGTATGGGGGAAAGTACTTATGATCGTGCGCGTATGCTGCAAATTTTAGCAAATCTTGACCCACATCCAGAAAGTGTTCCTATTAATGCATTGGTGCCTGTTCAGGGAACGCCAATGGGTGATAAAGAGCCAGTAGAACCTATAGAGATGGTGCGTATGATGGCAACGACACGGATTATCATGCCTAAAACACGTGTGCGTTTATCTGCTGGCCGAACAAGCTTTTCAAAAGAAACTCAAATTCTTTGTATGCTTGCTGGCGCAAATTCTATTTTTTATGGTGATAAACTTTTGACCACTAATAATAATGATACAAATGATGATTTGGCATTGATTAAAGAGGCCGGCCTAAACGTCGCTTAATTTTATGGGGCATAACCACCACCACCATCACGTTGATATGTCTGCAATGACAGAGCGACGGTTATGGTGGGCAATCGGTGCAAATATTGTTCTTACATTTGTACAGATTTTAGGTGGGTTAATTTCGGGCAGTTTGTCTTTGATTGCAGACGCCCTTCATAATTTTAGTGATGCGGCAACACTTATTATTGCGATGGTTGCTATTCGTATTGGACGTAGACCTGCAGATAAACAAAAAACTTTTGGTTATAAGCGTGCCGAAACTATTGCAGCTTTAATTAATTTAACGTCCCTTATTATTATCGGGCTTTATTTAATTATAGAGGCGATGAAACGTTTTTATGCGCCTGTGCCTATTGAAGGCGGCATCGTTATTGTTGTTGCTGGTATTGCTTTGGCAGTGGATTTGTTTACAGCATTGCTTACCTATCGTGCTTCAAAAACCAGTATGAATATTAAAGCGGCCTTTATTCACAATATGACGGACGCGATGGCTTCGGTTGGTGTAATTTTAGCAGGAATTCTTATCCTACTGTTTGGATGGCTATGGGTGGATGCTGTTATTACGCTTATTATTGCGGGATATGTTTTATGGCAGGGCTTTGCTCAAATGCCAAAAGCTATCCACCTGCTTATGGATGGTGCGCCAGAACATATTGTTATTAAAGATGTCATCGCCGCCTTAGAAAATCAAGATGGCGTTAAAGATGCCCATCATGTCCATATTAGACAGCTTGATGAGCATCGTATTGCGCTGGAGGCGCATATTGTTATTGAAGGTATATCAAATATAGATGATCTCAAAACGACCATTAAAAGGTTGCTTCAAGAAGAATTCTCAATAGGGCATTCTACCTTGGAATTTGAAATCACAAGATGCGAGTAATTTATTTGCAATATTAGGAAAATATTCCTCGATTTTTATATAAGAAAATGTTATTTTGTTTAATGATTGTTTTAGAGAAGAATACCAACCAACATGTCATTAGAAGGAAGCTGAAAGCTGACGTGGCACCCCCCCCTTGTATTTCCAACAAGCAAACTAAAGGAACGCTAATATGCCCATTAAATCAATGTGTTATAATCTCTTTTCTCAGCCCTGTTCGCCTGATAAACTCGTTTCACATTTATAAATGAAGGAGAGTAGTATGCTTATTGGTGTCCCTAAAGAAATTAAACCGCAAGAACATCGTGTTGGTCTTGTGCCATCATCTGTGCGTGAATTTGTTGCTCATGGTCATGATGTCATCGTCGAAACAAATTGTGGAGAGGGGATTAACTATACCGATAAGGATTACGAACAAGCGGGCGCAAAAGTTTTAAAAACGGCGAAAGAGATTTTTGACAAAGCTGATATGATTATTAAAGTTAAAGAACCTCAGGCTGTTGAATGTGAAATGCTTCGTGAAGACCAAGTATTATTCACTTACCTTCATCTGGCTGCAGATAAAGAACAAACACTTGGTTTAATCAAATCAAAATGTGTTGCTATTGCTTATGAAACTGTAACAGGACCAAATGGTAAAGGCTTGCCTTTGTTGGCACCTATGTCTGAGATTGCAGGGCGTTTGTCTATTCAAGTTGGCGGTGCATACCTTCTAAAACATCTTGGTGGTTGTGGGCGTTTGATTGGTGGTTCTCCAGGTGTTGAGCCTGCAAAAGTTGTTGTGATCGGTGGTGGTGTTTCAGGATACCATGCCGCACAAATGGCTGTTGGTTTGGGTGCTGATGTGACTATTCTTGAAAAAGGTCACGATCAAATCCGTCATCTTGAAGATTATTTTAAAAACACGGCGCGCGTTATTCAATCCTCAGCAGATAGTGTTGAGCGTTATGTTCTTGATGCTGATTTAGTTGTTGGAGCAGTTCTTATTCCAGGAGCTTCTGCCCCTAAATTGGTTTCAAAAGAAATGATTAAAAAAATGCGTAAAGGCTCTGTTGTTGTTGATATCGCCATCGATCAAGGTGGTTGTTTTGAAACCAGCCATGCGACAACGCATGGTGAGCCTGTTTATGATGTGGACGGCGTTATTCATTATTGCGTGGCCAATATGCCTGGTGCTGTGCCTGTGACGTCGGCTCAAGCTCTTAATAACGCTGTGTTGCCTTATGCGCTGGAATTGGCTGATAAAGGCTGGAAACAGGCGTTAAATGACGATCCTGCCCTTATGGCTGGTCTGAATGTTTGTAAAGGTGAAGTAACCTATAAATGCGTCGCTGAAGAGTTTGATTTGGCCTACAGCCCACCTCATAGCTTGGCAGCTTAGGGAAACTGATAAATATTGAAAGATTAATGCATATCATATTGACAATAGGGGCATTTTTTCGTTATTAACCATCATCTCTTTTCAGTGCGCGGGCGTAGCTCAGCTGGTTAGAGCGCCGCCCTGTCACGGCGGAGGTCGCGAGTTCGAGTCTCGTCGCTCGCGCCATTTAAGATGAACAAGAGAAAGATAATAATTCTTTGACACAATTATCCGATGCAGAACAATGGCAAGAATGGGCTACCAAAGCCCAAGCGGGTGATAAACGCGCTTATTCTAGTTTGCTGAAGGCTCTGCATCCTTTTATTCGTAATATTATCTATAAAGGTTTGAGTAACAGTGATGCGGCTGAAGATATTTCTCAAGAGGTTCTGATTTCTGTCCATAAGTCTTTAAATACATATACGCCAGACCGTCCATTTAAGCCCTGGTTAATGTCTATCATTAATTATCGAAAAATGGATTATTTACGTAAATATTATGCGCAACGGCAGGATGTAACCAGCACAATAGAGTCTAACCCTGAATTTATGTCTGAAAATGTAACCAATTCTAACCATTCAGGCGAATTAAGAGATATAGAACGCGCGTTAGAACAATTTCCTAAAAAGCAGCAGGATATTTTTCGCAAAATTAAAATCGAAGGTTACACAACCCAAGAAGTTGCAAATCAAATGGATATGAATGAGAGCGCAGTAAAGGTTTCTGCGCATCGGATGATGAAGAAATTACAAGGCATGTTAAAATGAGTAAGGTTGAAAAAAATACAGATGAGTTGATTGGCGAGCTTTGTAGTGACTTAGATATAGCTAAGCCACGTTGCCCTTATCGCCGTATTGCGGTTTGGTTGATTGGTGCAATTGCTTATTTAACACTCGTTGTTGCATATATTGGAATTCGTCCAGATTTTGATATGCAATTGATGAAGTCTTCTTTTTTGTTTGAAATTTCTATAGCGGTTCTCATTCTTATTTCAGCATCATTAGCATCTTCATGGCTTAGCTTTCCTGATTGTTTTCAACGTCATTGGGTTAAAATCATTCCTGTTCTCTTGTTTGTTGTGTTTTGTATTTGGACAGTTGTTCGCAGTTTAGAAGACGGGATGAAATTTACAGATGGTCTTCATTTGGTGCATTGTGCCAGAGAAGGAATAATGATGGAGATTATTCCATTGATTGCGCTGGTTTTTATTACCATGAAGGGGCATACGACCCAGCCTTATTGGTCAATGGCGATGAATGTTTTAGCGGTATCAACACTAGGCTGGATTGGTTTACGTTTGACTTGTTCGGTTGATGAGATGGGACATTCCTTGTTTAATCACCTTTTACCTTTTGCCATACTGGCAGCGGCTTTAGGATTATTTGCTCGTAAGCTGTTTAAATGGTGATATTTTAGGTGACAGTCTTCCCCATATTCGTATAATCCTTTGCTATGAACGTCAAAATATATAAACCATCCAGATCCGCTATGCAGTCAGGTATGGGAAAGACTCATAATTGGGTTTTGGAGTATGAACAGTTGACCAAACGCTCACCAGAACCTTTGATGGGGTGGTCGCAATCTGATGATACTTTGAATCAAGTTAAAATGAATTTTCCATCGTTGGATGCTGCCGTTGCACATGCTGAAAAGCAAGGTTGGACATATAGTGTTAGTGTTGATAAACAAAAGAAAATTCGTCCCCGTAGTTATATGGACAATTTTAAGTATATTCCTGTGGCAGAGGAAAAAGCTTGAGAAGGCATGTAGCCTATTTTAGATAGGTTAAAGATTGAAAAGAGCGCGCCCTTAGCTCAACTGGATAGAGCACCTGCCTTCTAAGCAGGGGGCTGCAGGTTCGAGTCCTGCAGGGCGCACCATTTTTAGATATCTGTTAAACTTTATTATACGATATTTGATAGTTTTTGACTGGCAAGAAGAATGAGTAAATATTTTTTAAATAAGTTTCTAATGATTAAGTAATAAGTGGGTGTATTTTGACGTATTCTCGGCGTATGAAAGCTGTTGATCTTAAGGTTTGTTTACAAAAAGCCTTGGTTGAACCAATGGATTTAGAAGAAATTCAGGCGCTATCGCTGTCTACACGCTGTGCGCTTATTAGGAAGATGATAGATTCTAGTAGAAATCCTAATAAATTAGAAATACAAGGAATGTCTTCAATATCTTTGGTGCGCTTAAGTAAAGCTTTTGAAATATCAGAAGCTTTTCATGAGTGGCAAAGAAGAAAAAGGAAAACTTTTATAAAAGCATTAACGTTGAAGCCTAATAGACCAATTCTGGCAGGGTTTAGAAATTGGGGTAAGCTATCCGCTGATAGTAAAAAATTTATATTAATAAAATCTGTTCGCTTGCATAGAAGGATATACGTTGAAGGTGTAACCGAACGCTTACCATACAATCATGATTTTCAAGAAGGTGCTATTAAAATGCAGGGAAAGAAACTAATCCTTGTTTTTGGTAAATTTAGTGCTGATTTAAAAGGTAGTCATAGCAGGATTACACAGTATATGCAGTATGGAGAATTGGTTAAGAATGCAAGTGAGGCATTTAATACAGCACATCATGAAGGCACACACTTAATACAGCATCATTTATCTGTTGCATTTCATAGGAACCAAATTTCGCCATCACACCCTATATACATAGAAGCCGCTTACTTCAATGCTATTGATAGGCATAAAGCTTATGTGCCTAGTTCACACTCTGATGCATATCGTGCACAACCGCATGAAGTATTTGCGCATTGGGAAGGGGACAAAATTTCTTCTGCTATAAAAGCTTTAGCAATGTAATTCGTTTGGTAGGACATTATAAGTGCCTTTTAATCAGAATGACATCTTGGTAATGGTTTGCTCGTAATGCGTCCAATAGGAGGTAGCATTTTTTTGATAATTGTATATACATACCATAATCAAAAAAATGCTCGGAAGTCTTATTTCTAAGAGATCCGAGCAATAGCGGTAATAGAGGGTGTATGAATCTATAATATACAAATCTTAAATTTAAACAAGGTAATTCCGCATTTTATATGGATCACCCATGCAAAAATCACATGCAAGGATATTTTTAACCCCAGTTTTTCAACGTTTTCAACGATTCTAATGACTTAACCGCATTTCGATTCCTTGATTTTTTAGGTATAACTTAAGGTCTGGAATGGCAATTTGTCCGCTATGGAACACTGAGGCGGCTAATGCGCCACTAATTTTTGTGTTTTTAAAGGCTTCTAGGAAATTTTCCTCATGACCAGCACCACCTGAGGCAATTAATGGGATTGTAATGGCTGCTTGCACTTTTGTTAGTTGTTTTAAATCATAACCCTGCTGCATGCCATCATTATTCATACAGTTTAAAACAATTTCACCAGCACCAAGGCTCTCCACTTTTTGTGCCCATTCAACTGTATCAAATTTTGATTTTACAGTTTTATGTTCGTCTCCCGTATATTGAAAAACTTTATAGGTGGAATCTTCTTCTCGACTATCAATGCCAACAACAACACATTGCGTACCAAAAGTTTCTGCCAGTTCGGTAATAAATTCAGGGCGTTCAAGAGCGGGGGAGTTCACAGAAATTTTATCCGCCCCATCATTTAAAATGATACGTGCATCTTCGAGGATTCGTATACCGCCCGCAACGCAAAACGGAATGTTAATTAAACGAGCGATTTGTCCAACCCAACTTTTATCAACCACGCGACCATCGCTGCTGGCGGTAATATCATAGAACACCAACTCGTCTGCTCCTTCGTCTGCATAACGTTTGGCAAGGTCAAGGATGTCTCCAACATCCCGGTGATTGCGAAATTGTGTGCCTTTAACAACACGGCCATCTTTTACATCAAGGCAAGGAATAATGCGCTTTGTTAACATTATAAGTTTCCTTCTATGAAGTTTTGAAGGATGGTTGCGCCTGCTTCACCAGAGCGTTCAGGGTGAAACTGACAGCCATAAAAGTTTTTATGTTTTACGACAGCAGAAAATTTATTACCATAGGCGCATTCCCCAATTGTATAATCACCGACAGGAGCAAGATAGCTATGAACAAAATAGAAATAACTATCTTGAGTAAGGTTTTGGAAAAGTGGTGAAGACGTTTTAACACTGACATTGTTCCAGCCCATATGCGGGACAATATCAGTATCTTTATTAAATTTAACAATGTTGGCGGGTATGATGTTTAACATGTTCGTATCAAATTCTTCTGAATGTTGAAACAATAGCTGCATACCGAGGCAAATCCCCATAACAGGTTGAGTAAGGTTTTGAATAGTATCAATAAGTCCGCGTTCATGAAGCTGTGTCATGGCAGTACGTGCTGAACCCACACCAGGTAAAATAACTTTAGTTGCGTTTTGAATAAAGTTTACATCTGAGGTAAGTGTAGCTGTGTGCCCAAGGCGTTCTAAGGCGTATAGAACAGAGGCGACATTGGCGCACCCGCTATCAATGATGACTATTTCAGACTTAGTAGACATTGAACCTATTCAGAGTTGGATTGATTTCAAAATTATAGAACAGAGATAACAATATTGCTAAGATTTTATAAAATAATTTTTATTTTTTTTCAGCAAACTTGCAAGCAATGAGACCTATTGCGGCAACATGAAATAATAAAGCTATCCACCATCCTTGCCAAATTCCGTAAGCTGTGGAGGCGGGACCAAGGGCAGCCATCATAGTCGGAAGTAGTATCTTTTGTTGGGTCACTGTAAATTTATGTTGAATGAGTGATATTCCTCTCTCCATAACACCCATAGCGACTAGAATACCGATGAAGCCAAATTCTATCCATATCTGAAAGACAAAGTTATGGGGATGAAGTACTTCGTTAACATTGGCAAAGGCTAGTCTAGAATCAAAATCTGTAATTGACCGTGTTGCTCTTATCCCATAACCATGAAGTGGCTCTTGAAGAGCATAGCGGCAAATATAATCCCATATTTCTAATCTATGTCCCGCATAAGCTTGTGGCATTAATGGGAGGGCTTGCACACTCTCCGCAAAATTTTCGTATATAAAGCTAATAATAAAAGGGGCAATGAGCATGATGGCTAGAATTATTATTTTTAAACCAAGCCAAGCCTTTTTTGACTGATAGGGAAATAAAAATAGAAAAATAAGACCAGCAATGAATGCTAGGAGGGCAGATTGACTGTCAGTTATAAATAGAATAGTCACAGTTGGAATCAGCATGACTAAAACCGCTAATGATTTTTTGAAATGAATATTTAATAGTGCTATGGCACTGAAAAAATATAAGACCATAAAAACAGAAGCCCTATTAAATTCTGCAAGATTGACTTTTAGATCCATTGGCACACCGCGGATAAAATTAAATATTGCCCCATTGCTCAATATTTCAAAACATAAATAGATTGAGCCGATGACTAAACCATAGGAGAAAAAGTGGATATAGGGTTTTATTTTTTCTTTGTCTAAAGATAAGGCAAGAGAGATCATTAAAATTTGCGGCGGTAATAAATAAGTAAGTTTTATAACTTGTTCTGATGCCAAATCAGGAAATTTTGCCCACAAAATGCTTAATGCAGCCATAGTAAATGTAATTAAGCAAAGCCAAATAGCTGTTTTTGAAAAGTGAAGTTTTTGATGAAAGGCAAAATAATATAAACCAGCAAAAATGACGCTAATAATGCTGGATGAAAATGCCATACTTCTTGGCATGTCTACCGCAAGAATCGGTAACAATGCGGTCAAAAGACAGAAGGAAAGGGTATAATATTTTTCTTTGATCACTTTTACAATTGCTCTTTGTTGGTATTTTACAATTTCTATTTTACGAAAAATAAAAACAAAGCGCTTTTAAGCTATGTCTGATTTAAAAATTATAAAAAATAGTTCTTTGGGTTTAACTCATATTAAGAACCTTACGCATTGAAATACAAAGAAAACTTTAGATAGTCAATCCTAAATACAAACAAAGATATGACCGTAAACAAGGTTGGGTGCAGACGGATTATCACTAAAGCAGGGTTACGTTGGTAGGGGGAATTGATGGTATTTTTGCAACAACATAATATCTGAACTTAAGCGCAATATATTTGCTTATTGACATACCAACTAAAAAAAATTAATGCTGAGGCGTTTCCATTTAATAAATTACGTAATGAATAAATTATGTAATGTTTTTTTTGATAAGGATTTACCTATGACTCGTACGATATTATTAAGTGTTTTTGGACTTTTATTACTGATCAGTATGCCTGCGCAGGCTGCTCCAGATCTTTATAATATGAGAGATGTAGGGCAAAAAGGCATTGTAACAACAAGTGTTCCCTCGGCATTCATAGGTAATTTTGCAGACGGAAACACAGCTGTAATTGCTTGTGATAAAGCCGCTTTGGATTCAATTATTAGAGGTCTGGAAGAACAGAAGGGCCACTTGTATGGAATGGCGCGCGCAACGCCGCATGAATTTTTGGGTGCTTCAGAAATTGCAAAGGCGCGTGCTGATGGAGATGCTTTGGCGCGTGGAATAAATAATTTGAAATACAGATGGAATGACGCACAACCTTGTGGCGAGCCTCAAGAGGGGGTTAAATATAACAGCCCAACTCTTGCGGGTTTTACCCAAAGTGCGGCCTGGGGCGAAGACGATCAATATGACGCAGCCCTTCGTTATGCAGGTGAATTCGGAGGTATTCGCGTTGCTGGTGGTCTTAAAGCTGGTGCGATAAAGCTTAAAGGTGTTTCTGGCTTTGGAGGAACAGAAGCCGGTGGTGCAAATCGTCAATTGGGTGTTATAAAACCTGATAGTAAAGGAAATATTTTTGGGATTAGTTCACAACTCCGTATTCCCCTTGGTTATATACCGAACCTACCAAACATGCCAAATGTTTGGTTCCCAAACATTTCTAACGCAGAATTCTGGGATCTTGCTCTTAGCCTGGAACATATGAAAGTAAACCTGACAGGCGTAGAGCCAACCTTTAATGTAGGTGGACAGGATTTTTTGCTTCCTGGTGTTGGTACAGGACCAAACGCAGCAGGATTCGTTATTCCTGCACCTAATGGTGATGTAACCAATATTATGTATGATGCAGATCATGAATTCGGATCCTATGATCTTGGTTTTGGTAGAAATATTCTATTGCCGTCTAAGAACAATGTTAAAGTTCGCCCATTTGGTGGTTTGAGGTATGGTCACTCTAAAAGCCATGAGACGTTTAGTGGTATAACAAATGCAGCGACTTTGCCTTTCTCATACGACACAAAGGTTAAAAATAAATTTTTGGCACCTTTTGCAGGTGTTGAACTTACGGCGAGACCACCTTCTATTAATGAACTTTTTGGTGCACCAATTGAGTTTTCGAGCACATTACGTTATGCCTATGCTTTCAACGATGCTGAGGGTGACGATACGTTGACTGTTCAAGGTTTTGTTCCTGCGACAGCGATGATGGAAAACAATGATGGGACACATGACTTTAAAGCAAGAGTTGGCTTTACAATTAATCCAGATGGACCGTTCAGTGTTGCAGTGGGTGGAAATTTTGAGAGAGTGGGTAATGTTCCAGAAGTAACGCGTGATGGTACTGATCTTTCTCAACTCCGTTTAGGTGATGCGGATGTATGGACTGGAGACGTACGGTTTATACTTAAGTTCTAAGTCTTGGTGAATAGCTGTTTTAAAAATTTGAAACACCGCTCTGTTTTATGGGCGGTTTTTCTTTGCCTGCCCTTTCTTTTATCGGGATGTTCTAGTGCACCTATTGATCTTGGGTATTATAAAACAGGGCAGGAAAGTCATAAAAGCTTTAATGTATGCCATAGCTTTGGTTGTCGTACGCACACAAGGGTGGATCTAGCAGACAAAGAATGGCAAGAGATAAAAAGCCCTTTAAAAATTGTGGCAAATACTCCTGAGGAAGAGCGCAAACATATTGGGCTGGCTATTTCTAAAATGGAGCAGATCGTTGGGAAGGCGGTTGGAACAGATGCTGATATAGGTCGTGCGACGGCGTGGGAACATGGATATTATCAATTGGATTGTATTGATGAGGCTGTAAATACGTCTTTGTATTTAAAATTTTTAGAACAGGATGGTGCTTTGAAGTGGCACAAAGTCAGCGATCCAGCACGGCGCGGCTATTTTATTACAGGGGGATGGCCTCATAATACGGCGGTCGTTGCTGAAAAAGAAACTGGCGATCAGTATGTGATTGATTCATGGTTTTTTGATAATGGTCAGGAACCCGCCATTGTTCCGTTGCAAAGCTGGCTTGATGGATGGTGGCCTAGTAATACTTAATCGCTTTCTTGTTTCCAGTCTGGATGAGTCAACATTAAGACTTTATAGAACGGCTCATCCTCTTGTTGAGGAAAGCATGCAATGTCAGTTAGTTCATGAATATATTCTTCATTGACTATTGACCCACTATTTCGTTCGCGTGCGTGATGGCGTTGAATGCATTCTTCTACGGGAACACGGAAACATACATAAACGACACGATGAGTTGGATTTAAACGGTTATAAATTTTTATCCGTTCTTCACGTTTTAGGTTGATTTGATCCCATATAAAAGGTGTCGGATTTTTTGTGAGTTTATTAATTTGAGCTTTTAGGTTTTCACGAGCTTCGGGGAAGTGGGCTCGAAAAGCTTCAGCGTAACTTATTTTTTTCTGCGGCACAATCTTCTATATAAGAATCTGTAGAGGCGATGGGCAGTTTTTGTGGGTGGTTTTTTGCCCATGTGCTTTTACCGCTACCAGGAAAACCGACGAGAACATAGGCAATCGGTTTTGTATCAGGAGCAGTATCAAATGTTTCGTAGGCATTGTTCATCGTATTCATTATCCCTTAGATGGGAGTACATGAAAAGGCATAGGTTGAATTTATCTTTTTTCTTTAGCAGTAATTACGCTTTACTGGAAGTTTAAGCCTTGCCTTTTTAGCCATAAGTTATCTGGAGAATTACTTGTTTCAAATTCCTTAGCTTTCTTTTTCTCATAGTAGTCTGCATAGCGTCTTTCATTTTCTGTGCTCTTGTGTTGGTTTATTAGCTGAATTAATTTGCCCATATTCACAACAAGAACGAATTCGTTTATTGCATCAGTGAGCTTCTCTTCTTTGCAGGTTTCTAAAATTTTCCTAACGTTTTCACTCTTGTTGATAGCTTTTAAAAATACGCATTCTATATGCGCGTCTAATGGGTCATTAAGGGGTGGCAGGGCTTTACCCGGCGTGGTAATAAGTTCCATGTCCAGCTTCGTATTCCTTTTTTCCAGTCGGGCGTTTCTACTTAAGTCGTCGATCATCTTATGAACGTCTTTGGAGGAAATAATGGTCTGGTTTATTTCCCGCCATACAGAATCAATTAGCACCTTTATTTCTTTCGGGGATTTATCAGACATAGGATGTACTCTTTTTTATTTTGGGGTCGAGCCGTTCAGAAACTCAATTTCCTTTGTTGTTTCCGTAATGTGTAGCAAGGATTACCCAGTTGCGCAAGAAAAACCCGTTTGATTTGTTTGTTGATTTGGGAAGTTATCAAGAATGGCTCCCCAGGAAGGGGTCGAACCTCCGGCCTGGTGATTAACAGTCACTCGCTCTACCACTGAGCTACTGGGGAACACTAGAAACGTTTTATGACTGAATCGGCGTTAAGTGTCAATCTTAAGTAATAAGAATTTATATAAATTCTATCGTATTTCTCTCAGGAAAGAGCGATAAAAACATTTTTATCTTGCAATTTTGGCAATCTAGCGTTAAAAATTGCCCAAATCTATGTAAAAGAACTTAAGTGAAATGATGATCAAAACGTTGAATCAAGGCGAATTAGCAGAGATTTTTAAGTGTTCTCCTGAGGATGTTTTTCATATTGCTCACCATGTTCAGCTAGGGGATTGTGCCGAACCGAGCCGTCCTCATCATAATCCAGATAGGGTAATGACTGCCTCTAACATCATAGATCTCTCTAAAACTTTTAAGTCTATGGGGATTAGGACATTGGCAACAGTTCTTTGTGATAGAACAGAATCTATATCAAACAAGGAAGCGGGGTTACATCCTTGGTTGATGAAAAATGCAGATCAAATACGTCAAGGATATGAAGGTTCTGCTTTTGCTGGCTATGTTGATAATGATTTAAGAAATCGCCCTGTACAGATATTAGAAGGTTTCAATGCCAGTAGGTGCATTTTAGATACGGCTCTTGATGAGGGTCGCCCTAAAAATGCGACATCAATTATTGTTATTGATGGGGTTGATAACGGTGTGATAATTGAAGATGGTGGTTATTTTTTAACAAAATCCCAAGCCCTTCATAAAATGCAAGAAGCAGGTTGGCGTATGGCTTATAGTGGTGATATTAAGGTAGCGGCTCAGAGGCAATTTTTATGATTATGGGTAATGAAATATTAACCGTAGATAAGTACAAAAAATAATTGGTTGGGCATTAAAGTCTTTAGTATCATTTAGTTAGTGTGAAATTAGTTAAGCAGGGGTGTTTGGTAATGGAGGCGTATGCTGATAAGATTATTTCTGGCCATGAGGCGTTTCCAGAGATAAGAAGAAAAATTATTGATGCTATTGCTGGTGGAGATATTACTTTTGGTGCCGATATAGACGGTACAATCATTCATGCACAGCCAGGTGAACATAAAAACGTTCCTCTAGAACTAACTCTAACAAGCTTATTTAATGACCTTAATTCCGCTATGAATGGTAATGCTTTTATGCTTACAGGACGTCCGCAGGAATTCGTGAAGAATACCTTTGGTATGCGCCGTGATTTTTTGGTTGGTACAGAGCATGGTTCTGTTATTTCAAGATATGCTGGTGATACACCATTTTTCAGGATTGGTAATCGAGACCATATTATAAATTTTAGAAAGACTTTTGAAGAAGTAAGGGGGGATGACCCTGATTATAAGGATTTGCAAATAGAAGATTATAAAATTGCGAGTGCTACTATTGGGTTTACACATATGATTAATCCCAATAATGAACCCACTATTTCTAGTAAAGATATGGAGCGTATGCGTATGCTCACCAAAAAAATTGTAGATTTATCGAATAGAATTTTAGAAGCTCAAAAAATTCCTTCTATGCAAGTTGTTGATACCGTAACACCAAGCAATGCTGTTGTAGAAATTATTCCAGTAGGAGCGTGTAAGGCAGAGTCTTTGCAATATTTACGTGATGAGGGTTGTCTTCGTCAAACGAGCTTAACTGTCTTTGCAGGTGATAGTAATGGTGATCGTACCGTGAAAGAAAAAGTAGCAAGTGAAGGCGGAATTTGTTTGGGGGTTGGGGAAAATGCGCCAGATTGTTCGCATGTTAAATTTTCTGAGCCAGAAGCGCTTGTGTTTTTTTTACGAGATGTATTGAGTGAAGCTGCTGAGATGGCAAAGACTACTCAGAAAACTACTCAGGAATCCCCCTCGAAGGCTACTCAAAAGTCTCCATTTGCTCTAAAAGTATAAAGGTGTAGATATCCTGCTTGCTTGATTTCAGCGATCGTTCTATGTTCCTGTTTTGATGATGTTGTAGAGGGTTAAAACTAGAATGACAGACGTAAAATTTCGTATAGGGATCGATTTCGGCGGGACAAAGACTGAAATTATTATGCTTGACGGTGAAAACGGTAAAGAAATGTACCGTAAGCGTATTCCAACCGCCCGCGATAGTTATGATCAGACAATCAGTAACATTAAAGACTTAGTCGAAGAAGCTGAAGCGAATGTAGGTGTTCAGGCAACCGTCGGCATGGGCATGACGGGCTGTGTTGATACCCATACACAATTGGCAAAAAATGCCAATACAGTTTGGGTTAATGGTAAGCCTTTATTAAATGATTTGGGGACAGCTTTAAATCGCACTGTGCGTATTGAGAATGATGCAAACTGCTTTGCAACATCAGAAGCGGTAGACGGTGCTGGAACAGGGCGTCATATTGTTTTTGGAGTTATTCTTGGAACTGGCTGTGGTGGGGGCATTGTTATAGATGGAAAGCCAGTGACAGGCGTCAATAATATTGCGGGTCAATGGGGGCATAATCCGTTGCCATATCCTAAAACCGTGGAACGGAAAGATTCATCTAAAAATTTTACAGAGTCCCCCTATCAAGAAGGTCGGGATATTGCATACATTGAAAAATCAAAGAAGTGGCTAGAGCATTCTGGAGAGATGTGTTTCTGTGGAAAAAGAGGCTGCCTCGAAACTTGGATTTCTGGCACAGGTTTTAAAATGGATTATCAACGTGTTGAAAAAGAAGAATTATCGACACATGATATTATTATCAATGCAAAAAAAGGTGAGCCTAAAGCTGTTTTTGCTTTGGAGCGTTATGCCGATAGAATAGCGCGTGCGCTATCGGGCGTTATTAATATTCTTGATCCTGATATTATCGTTTTAGGTGGCGGGATGAGTAATGTTGAAGAGCTTTATGAAATGGTTCCTGCACAGTGGGGCAAATATATTGATTCTGATACAGTGCATACTGAGATTGTTCCTCCTAAGCACGGCGATTCATCAGGTGTTCGCGGCGCGGCGTGGCTCTGGAATAGCTGATCAAGAGAAATTGGAGGCACGGGCCGGAATCGAACCGGCGTACGGGGAGTTGCAGTCCCCTACATAACCACTCTGCCACCGCGCCTCTTTATTAAAGCCCTCATGCGCGTAAACGCGAGGAGGCCATCTTATGTCATGTGCAAGAATTAAATAGCTATCCAAGCAGATGATTAAGATAAAACTTGTACATAAACCCTTTCGGTTAATCAACCACCATCTTTACGTTTTATCGCTGGAAAAGGGGCTGTATTTCAGGTAAAAACCTCTAAGTTAATCTTTTTTGAAGGTGTTACCATGGCTTCAGCCCTAAATTCACAACCAGAGCAGTTTGAAATTGCCCGCCAAGCGATGATAGACAGTCAGATTCACCCCATGGGGGTTGTGTCAGACAAATTGCTGGCGGCCTTTATGGATGTACCGCGTGAAATGTTTGTTCTGCCAGAAATGCAACATATTTGCTATTGTGATGAAGATATTCAAATTGCATCAGGGCGTTATATGATAGAGCCATCAGTATTGGCGCGCATGATCCAAGCACTAAAGCCTAAATCCGACCATGTGGCCCTGACTATAGGGTCAGGTATGGGATATGCTGCTGCTATTCTTTCGCAATTGGTGAGTACTGTTGTGGCCTTAGAAGAAGATCTGGTACTTATTAAACAAGCACAATCCAGTTGGGATAATCTGTCATATTGTAATATTGTTGCCGTTACAGGCCCTCAAATTGAAGGTGCTCCCGTGAATGCACCCTATGACGTGATAATTATGAATGGGTCTGTGGCTCAGATACCTTTAGAGATTAAGCGACAGCTTAACATTGGCGGTTATTTGGTTGCTCCTGTAAAAATGGCAGGTCATACTATGGCAAAAGTGACTTTGGTTGAGCGTGTCAAAGAAGATGTTTTTTCTGAAACAGTGTTGTTTGATGCAGGTACGCCATATTTAAAAGGGTTTGAGCCTGTGTCAGAATTTGTTTTTTAATGAATTATTTCAAAACGTTATTTTTATTTCTTAATTTAATTTCTTTTCCTGTTTTTGCGCAAGAACAGGAGAGTTATGTTGATGGTTCATCAACACTTCTAAAAGAGTATAGTAACGTCTCTGTTATAGAGAGCATGGGGAAAGTTAATGACGTGCTATATGAAGTTTTAGCGCTAACCTATGAAAATAACTCAACTATTCGTGCGGCAAGAGCGGAGCTTTTAGCAGTAAAGGAGCAATTGTCACAAGCGCAAAGTGGTTATTTGCCAAATGTTAGTGCTGATTTTGATATAACGCATACGAATACAGATACCGAGGGCAATTCTTTTATAAGCTCTGATGGTGGCAATACGTCGAAAACAGCATCTTTAAATTTAAATCAGCCGTTATTTAAAGGGGGGACAACTCGCGCAAAGGTTAAGCAAGCGCAAAATATTGTTGCAGCACAAGAGTTTAACTTAAGCGCAATGGAGCAAGAAACGCTTTATAATGCTGTTGTGGCCTACATGGATTTATATCGTGATCAGGCGGTACTTAATTTACAGGAGAATAATCAAAAATTAGTGGTTCAGGAATTAAATCAAGCGATGAGCCGCTTTCAAGTTGGTGAAATAACGCGAACTGATGTTAGTCAGTCCGAGGCTCGTTTGGCAGACGCCAAAGCAGGGGTTATTAATGCGCGGGCTGCTGTTAAAACGTCTATTGCGACTTTTGGTCAAATCGTAGGAAGTCCGCCCCCCACAGATATGGGGTATCCAGTCATAAAATTCAAAATACCTCAAACCCTAATCGCTGCAATAGAGCTTGCAGAGACTAATAATCGCGGCATTATTCAGGCGCGTTTTAATAGGCAGGCCGCAGAGAGCCAAGTCAGTAGTATAAAAGGTGAATTATTGCCTCAAATCAGTGCTATAGGGAGTCTTGATAAGGTTTACGATCAAAGCGATTTTATTGAAGAGCAAAGACAAGCAGCCATTGGTTTAAGTGCATCTATTCCACTTTATACAGGGGGGGCAACGAGATCCCGTATTAGGGAAGCCAAGAAAATTGAGATGCAGCGAGCTGAGCAAATTAATATCGCTAAGGATAGTGTGAAACAGCAAGTCATTAGCAATTGGGAAGATTGGGAAGCGGCACGTGCTGAAACATTAGCACGGATATCTCAAGTAGATGCCTCTGCCATTGCACAAGAGGGCGTTCATTATGAAACTGAGTATGGAGAGAGAACAACGCTGGATTCTTTAAATGCCAATCAGGAATTACTAAATGCACAGGTTGAATTATTAAAATCTAAACGGAATGAAATTGTTACACGTTTTGCTTTGGCACAAAGCTTAGGGCTACTTGTGCCACAGAATTTAGGCTTTTCCACAGTCAAACCATAGGGTTATCCCCAAAATGTGGATAAATTATGAGGACAGAATGTGATTTCCCCTTGTCATGCTTTGACAAGATATAGTGGATAGCACAAACTTGTTTAGAAATATTAATGATTCTCTTGTGGTCCATACATGTCTGACAACTCATCTGAACAAGAACCGTCTATTGAAGAAATACTGGCCTCTATTCGCCAGATTATTTCTGATGATGACGAAGAAGAAACTAAAGAGGAGGTTCTTGAAAGCCCTGTTCGTCATGATGATGATGATGTCTTAGAGTTGACAGAAGAAGATCTTGTGGATCCGGAGCCTGAATCAGAGCCAGAAATAGAAATGCGTGATCCGATAGAAGAAGAGGAAGAAAAAATTATGGCCCCACCCCCTGAATCCGTTCCTTCTGATATATTGTCATCTAGTACGCAAGCTTCGGCACTGAGTAGCCTATCTAAATTGACGAAAAAGATGCCAATTAATAGTTCTCGTTCTTATGATGGTATTACGCTAGAGGATATCGTGCGTGAAACATTGCACCCTATGCTACGGGAATGGATGGACGATAACTTACCTTCAATGGTAGAGCGTATTGTCCAAAAAGAGCTAGAGAAGCTTGCCAGACGCGCATTTGATGATTAAAACCGTATCAGGTTAAAAATTATACAAAAATTGAGGTTAAAACATGCTGGAGAAAACATTTCAGCCGAACGAGATTGAATCGCGTCAATACGACAATTGGGAAAAATCAGGGTTATTTAAGTGTAATCCAGAAGGTAAAGCAGATCCTTTTACGATTATGATGCCGCCGCCAAATGTGACGGGTAGTCTTCATATGGGGCACGCTCTTAACTGTACCCTTCATGATGTTCTTGTTCGTTATAATAGAATGAAAGGCAAGGATGCGCTTTGGCAACCTGGACTTGACCATGCTGGTATAGCAACGCAGATGGTTGTGGAACGGCAATTGGCAGAACAACAAATTGTTCGTAGCCGTGATTTAACGCGTGAAGAATTTGTTTCTAAAGTTTGGGAATGGAAAGAAAAATCTGGCGGAACGATTGTTGGACAACAAAAACGTTTGGGTTGTACCCCTGATTGGGAGCGGACACGTTTTACAATGGATGAAGGTCTATCGAAAGCGGTGGTTAAAGTTTTTGTTAAGCTTCATAAGGATGGATTGATTTATCGTGATAAGCGACTTGTTAATTGGGATCCTAAGTTTCAAACGGCAATTTCTGATTTAGAAGTTGAGCACAAAGAAATTAAGGGTAAACTTTATCATGTTAAATATCCGCTGGAAGATGGAAGCGGTGAAATCATGATTGCAACGACACGTCCTGAAACTATTTTGGCGGATGGTGCTATTGCCGTTCACCCCGATGATAAAAAATATAAAGATTTAGTAGGTAAATTTGCGGTTGTTCCAATTTGTAATCGTATTATTCCAATCGTTGCGGATGAATATGTGGATCCTGAGTTTGCCTCTGGAGCCGTTAAAATTACGGCTGCGCATGATTATAATGACTTTGAAGTTGCTAAGCGCCATCCTGACAAAGAAATTCAATTGATTAATCTTTTGACGCCTGATGCTAAGATGAATGAAAATGCTCCAGAAGATTATGTTGGTCTTGATAGGTTTGAGGCGCGTAAGAAGATTATTAAGGATTTAGATGAACAAGAATTTCTCGACAAAGTAGAAGTTCATACGCATCAAGTGCCTTATGGAGACCGCTCAGGGGTGGTCGTAGAGCCTTATTTAACCGATCAATGGTACGTTGACACACCAACTTTGTCGAAAGAGGCTTCGGCGGCAGTGCGTGATGGGCGAACAACATTTTATCCTAAACAATATGAGAATATGTATTTTAGTTGGATAGATAATCAACAGCCATGGTGTATCTCTCGCCAGCTTTGGTGGGGACATCAGATTCCTGCTTGGTTTGATGAAAATGGAAAAATTTATGTAGCAGAAAATGAGGAAGAGGCGCAGGCACAAGCAGGTGCAGGCATTAAACTCACCCGTGATAGAGATGTGCTTGATACATGGTTTTCTTCTGCGCTTTGGCCATTTTCTACATTGGGCTGGCCTGATAAAACATTGGAGTTAGATAAATACTTTCCTGGCGATGTTCTTATTACAGGTTTTGATATTATTACATTCTGGGTGTCACGTATGATGATGATGTCACTTTATCTAACAGGCGAAGTGCCGTTTAAAGATGTCTATATCCATGCGCTGGTTCGTGACTCTAAAGGTCAGAAGATGTCTAAGTCTAAAGGGAATGTTATTGACCCATTGGATCTGATTGATCAATTTGGTGCCGATGCGTTACGTTTTTGTTTAACGGCAATGGCAGCACAAGGGCGTGATGTGCGTTTGTCTGAAGATCGTGTTGCAGGATACCGTAACTTTGCAACGAAGCTTTGGAATGCCACACGTTTTTGTGAAATGAATGATTGCTTGCCACAAGAAAATTTTGATCCTTCTAGTGTTAAAAATCAGGTCAATAAATGGATTATTCACTCTGTTGTTGATTGTAAGGGAGATGTTGAAACTGCTATTGAGGCTTACCGTTTTAATGATGCCGCCAGTGCAATCTATCAATTTGTTTGGGGTGGATTTTGTGATTGGTATCTAGAATTCACTAAACCTTTATTGGCGGGTGATGATGAAGCGTTAAAAGCAGAAATTCGTGGTACAACGGGATGGGTACTTGATCAAATTTTAACTCTGCTTAATCCATTTATGCCATACATCACTGAAGAGCTTTACGCCTCTATTGCGAAACGCGAAAAAGGTGCTTTATTAATGGGGCAAAGTTGGCCTGAGTATGACGGTGCGTTAAAGGATGACAGTGCTGCAAAGCAAATTGATTGGGTGCAGCGCATTATTGGCGAAGTTCGTTCAGTGCGAGGAGATATGAATGTGCCGCCTAAGGCGCAGGTTGATTTGTTGGTTAAAGATGCCTGTGACTTTACTAAAGCGGGATTTGAAACTTATGGTGAGATTATAAAAACGTTGGCACGTTTATCGAGTATTACGATGACTGAAGAGGTGCCTAAGGGAGCTATACAAACAGTAGTTGATAAAACAGTGCTGATTTTACCCATTGCTGATTTGATTGATTTAGATCAAGAGCGTGAGCGTTTGAAGAAAGAAATATTAAAGTTGGACGACAATATTCATAAAATGTCACAGCAACTTGATAATAAGAACTTTGTTGCCAATGCTCCAGAAGAGGTTATTGCTGAGAAGAAAGATATTATTGCTCAAGATAACGATAAAAAAGATAAGTTAGCAAAAGCTCTTCAACAGCTTGACGCGGCCTAATAATAAAAAAGACCGCAGGATATGCGGTCTTGAATAATTCCTAATGATAAGAGCGTTAAATTAAGCGTCTTTTTCTTCTTTTTTCTTAGAGCCAGATGCTGTGAAAGAACCATAACGGCTTTGGAATTTATCCAATTGACCTTTTTCGATCACTTGACCTGTTCCACCTTGCCAAGCAGGGTGTGACAAAGGGTCAACGTCCAATTTCATAACATCACCGGGTTTACCGTATGTTGAACGCGTTTTAAATTCTGTACCATCTGTTTGCACGATTGTAATTTCGTGGTAATCAGGGTGAGTATCTGCTTTCATTTTTCTTACTCCTAAAGTAAATTCTGAGCATCTTTTACAAGGAATAAATACAAAATGCAAGCAAACTGGTGGCACCCAACGCAATTTTCTCAAAAAAAGCCGAATTTGGCGGTTCGTAGCACTATTATTAAGGCGATAAGGGGCTATTTTGATGCCCAAGGCTTTGATGAGGTGGAGACACCGATTCTTCAGGTTTGCCCTGTCATGGACACGCATATTCATGCTTTTAAAACAGAATTGAAGGGTGTTGACCTTGCTGTGAAATCAACACCCTATCTTCATACCAGCCCCGAGTTTGCAATGAAAAAGCTGATGGTAGGAGGAATGGAAAGGATTTATCAAATCTGTCATGTGTTTCGAAATGCCGAAGGGTCAAAACGGCATAGATGCGAATTCACTATGATTGAATGGTATCGAACGAAAGCAGATTACACAGATATTATGGATGACTGTGTGGGGTTAATCAGATCCTGTATGGAGACTGCCAATACGAATAAAATGAAATTTAAAGATTATGAATGCGACCCGTTTATGGAGTGGGAGCGTTTGAGTATTATTGAAGCCTTTGATAAATACGCTGATATTGATTTGCTTTCCATGTTGGATGATAAGGAAGCCTTGCGACAAGCCGTAAAGAACCTGAACCTTCATACGGCAGATGATGATGGCTGGGATGATTTATTTTTCCGCGTTATGGATGATAAAATTGAGCCTTTCTTGGGTATGAGGCGTCCAACGTTCCTTTATGATTATCCGATTGCCATGGCCTCACTTTCTAAGCCTAAAGCGGCCGATCCACGTTTTGCAGAGCGGTTTGAGCTTTATGTCTGCGGTATTGAGCTCGCCAATGCCTTTTCAGAGCTAACGGATGTAGAAGAACAATATAAGCGCTTTATTGAGGAAATGGATGATAAAGAAAAACTCTATGGGGAGAGATACCCGATTGATGAGGAATTTATTGAAGCACTTCGCCATGGCTTACCAGAAAGCGGGGGCATCGCTTTAGGGATTGATCGTTTGGTCATGCTTATTTGTGGAACAAATGATATTCAAGATGTTTTGTGGTGTGAATAATCCCATTTAGCCAAAATAGTGGCATGTAACCCATTGAAATAATTTTGATAATAGAGTTACTCTTTTTGTTCGCTGGAAATTAGGGAGGGGGGGTCCCCTCATGGTAAGAGAGACGTTTTAGGCCAAGCCTTTTCTCTCGTTTGACGATTTCTCTCATCAAGCGGTGCTGCGTGGTAAGCGCAGACAGTGGAAAGAGTATAGCATGTTTTTACTGTTTTGTGATGATAAAAAAGGGCTCTCGGTAAGGGGCCATTACAAAAATCGTATATTTTGTTGTAACCCCGTATTTATGACGGGGTCTGTTTCTATTTTTACGAAGTCCCCGCAACAAGTGCGGGGTTACGGTGTTGTCGTGCGGGGGAAGCGGTTTTGTCGTGCGGAGGAAGCGGTTTTAGAATGATATTTATAGATCCCGTTTGTGTAAGCTCGTTTTACTCGCACCAACGGGATGACGTCAGAGACGTCAATTATCATTGGCTGCGGGGCAGGGGTTACGTTTTACATTCGTAGGGTACGCTGTAATAACATCATTTCCATTGCGGGCTTTGACGACGCGGACTTTGACGGTACCAACTTTTTGTTCCGTTACGTAATAACCATTACGTTGTTCTTCCCAGTTTAAATTGTCATTGGCAGCAATCATCTCAATTTCTTTGATGATGGTGTCATCATCCCAATGCTTAGGAAATTCCGACTTGCACGGTGCGCCGACACCATGTTTATGCCCACCACCTGTGACATCACCATAGAGAATATGCTCCCGACGTTGCGGAGAAATGCGGGCGGCATCGTTAAAGCTTTCGCTGGTAGTTGGTGCGGTGTTTTGGCTTTGTTGTTGTAGCTCTTGCTTCTTTTGCTCCTGAACTTGCTCCGTCGAAGCTTTTTCAGTTTCTTCCAAGACCAAATTGACAACGTTGGCAACGTCTTTTTCGGCAACCTGAAACCCAGCCCAACCCAGAATTGTGACGAGGGCGGCAATCAGTAAAACGCGTTTGGATTTTAAAAGTCTTAGCATTGGTTTTTCCTTCCGTCGTCCCCGCGAACTGCGTAGCTGATATTAATCCCCGCCTTCGCGGGGACAGGCTTGGGGATCTATAATGTATTCAGCTTTGCTGAATTTCTTTTACCGGATCCCGTTCGTGCCAATTCGCTTCGCTCATGCCAACGGGATGACAATTTATTTACGCCGCCTTTGAGTTTTTCATCCCGCTGATAGAGGCTTGATAGATTTTATCAATAGCTTGCTCTAATGTTGAATTAAATTCTTCATCGCTTTGTGAAGCACGAAGGTCATTGGATAAGGCACGAGAGAAACTGGCGATCATATCTGTGTTTTTTGATAGACGATCGCATGCCTCGTTAATATCATAACCGCCTGAAAGGGCAACAACACGCACAACATTTTTATGGGCGATAAGCTCAGCGTAAAAATCAGCTTCTTCTGGGAGTGTTAGCTTCAGCATAACCAGTTGGTCATCAGATAAAGCATCAAGATTTCTTAAAGTTTCAGCTTTTAGTATTTTTTCACATTCTGCTTTATCGGTATTACCAATAGAAACTTCAGGTTCAATAATGGGAACAAGGCCATGCGCGATAATCTGCTTACCAACTTCAAATTGTTGGTCAGCAACGGCTTTAATGCCTTCAGGGTTTGCGCCGTTAATAACAGAACGCATTTTTGTACCAAAAATTCCAGCCGTAACAGCACGTTTTAGTAGGCCATCAAGTTCTGGCATGGGTTTCATCAATTGAACGCCATTTTCTTCGTCTGCTAAACCTTTGTCGATTTTCAGGAAGGGAACAACGTTCAGTTTTTCCCAAAGGTAGGTTGCCGTTGGTGTGCCTTCGATATTGGCATCCATTGTTTTTTCAAAAAGAATAGCACCAAGAATTTTTTCACCATTAAAGCTGGGGGCTGTAATGATACGGCTGCGCATATCATGAACCTTAGCGAACATTTCATCGTCACCGTTATATTCGCTTTCATCAACGCCGTAAGCTTTTAAGGCTTTGGGTGTTGAGCCACCACTTTGATCGAGGGCGGCGATAAAGCCTTGTCCGTTTTGCGCTTTTTTTAATTGTTCTTGGTTCATTGTTTTTTCCTTCTTTCTATATTGTCATTGCGAGCGAAGCGCGGCAATCTAGCTTTAATTTTCTGGATTGCTTCGTCACTTCGTTCCTCGCAATGACATTGTTCATATTTATTAAGCGGCTTTGCTGTTTGCGGCGTAGCCGACTTCGTGCATTTTAACGGCTGTGTCCAACATACGGTTGGAGAAGCCCCACTCATTGTCATACCAGCTCATCACGCGGACTAAATTTCCGTTAATCACTTTCGTTTCATTAACGGCGAAGATTGATGAGAGTGGGTTGTGATTAAAGTCACCAGAAACCAAAGGCTCATCATAGGTGCCGAGAACGCCATCAAGATCACCACCAGAGGCGGCTATAATAGCTTTATTGACCTCTTCAACAGTTGTTGGTTTTGGTGTTGTGAATTTGAAATCAACAACGGAAACATTCGGTGTTGGTACACGCATAGAAACGCCGTCTAATTTACCGTTAAGCTCTGGCAATACTTTACCAACAGCTTTGGCCGCACCGGTTGAGGTTGGGATCATGTTAACGGCTCCCGCTCTGGCACGGTGTAAGTCTTTATGCGCTGTATCCACAATACGTTGATCGCCTGTGTAAGAATGGATTGTTGTCATGAAACCGCTTTCAATACCAATCGCATCGTTTAGGGCTTTCGCCATAGGGGCAAGACAGTTGGTTGTACAAGAGGCGTTAGAAACAATAGCATGTTCGTTTGTTAGTTTGTCAGAGTTTACACCATAAACAATCATGATGTCGGCGTCACCGCTTGGTGCAGAGATAAGAACTTTCTTCGCGCCTGCTTCTAAGTGCATGGAGGCTTGCTCATGTGAAGTAAAGATACCTGTGCATTCAAAAACGATATCAACGCCAAGTTTTGCCCAAGGTAGGTTTTTTGGGTCGCGCTCTTGGCAAACATCAATGTTCTTACCATTGACGATGATGGTATCTTCATCAACTGTTTCAACATCAAAAGGAAAGGTGCCATGGATAGAGTCATATTTAAGGAGGTGCTTGTTTGTCGCGAGTGGTGCAAGATCGTTGATGGCGACGATTTCGATATCGTCACGGCCTGATTCAAATAAGGCGCGTGTGACGTTCCGTCCTATGCGACCAAACCCATTGATTGCTACTTTTATTGTCATTTTTATTTTCCTCTATGTTTTATTTAATATTTTAAAGTGTTTTGAACCGCAACGGTCACAACGAGCGCAACGATATTTATCATATAATTTAACGCTGTGTTCGTAGCGTTCTTTGCGGTTTATAATTTTTCTTTCACTTTTTTAATGATTTCTTTTGTTGTGATGCCGAAATGTTCAAAGAGCTTCTCTGCGGGAGCGGATGCGCCGAAGCTATCCATACCGACAAAAATTCCATGACCGCCGATGAAGCGATCCCAACTTTGACGGATACCTGCTTCAACACCAACTTTGATTGAGTCATTGCAGATTAGGCTTTGGATATATTCACTGTCTTGCTCCCAGAATAAATCCATGCAAGGAACAGAGACAACACGAACGTCTTTATTTTCTTTGGCACCAAGTTCTTCAGCCGCTTCCATCGCCAGTTGTACTTCTGAACCTGAGGCAAAAATTGTGACTTCTGGTTCATCACTAGCGCAGTCTTGTAAGATATAGGCACCCAATGAGGATTTATTAACGGGATCATCTTCGCGTAATGTTGGTACGCCTTGACGCGTGAGAGCCAAAACGGAAGGCGCACTTTCTTTTTTAAGGGCAAGCTCCCAACATTCTGCAGTTTCGATACCATCGCAAGGGCGATACACATATAAGTTAGGTATCGCGCGAAGTGCGGATAAATGTTCAACAGGTTGGTGTGTCGGACCATCTTCTCCCAAGCCAATAGAGTCATGGGTAAGAACATGGATAACGCGTTGTTCCATAAGTGCTGCTAAACGAATAGCTGGACGGGAGTAATCAGCAAATTGCATGAACGTACCCGCATAAGGGATAATGCCGCCATGTAAGGCCATACCATTCATAATGGCAGCCATGCCGTGCTCACGCACACCGTAATTAATATAATTGCCATTAAAGTCGCCTTTGCCAACGAACTTTGAGGCAGAAACTTTTGTATTGTTAGAGCCTGTTAAATCAGCAGAGCCACCAACCATATATTGTAGAGCTGGAACGATTTTTTCTAAGCAGGCACCAGACATTTGGCGTGTGGCCTTGCTTGGTTTTTCGTCTGCGAATGATGTTTTGAGATTGTTGATAATTTTATCTAAGCTTGATAAATCAACAGAATAATCTTTTTCGCCTTTCGGGCTTTGTGTGCTTAAAGAACGCCACATGGATAAGATGTCATCAGGAATTTCGAACGGTGCATGAGGCCAGTCTAAATTTTCACGCGTCCCTGAAATTTCATCATCGCCTGTAATCGCGCCATGTGCCTTTGGTTGGCTTTCAAGGGTCGGTGTACCAAACCCAATTTTTGTGCGACAGGCAATGAAAGAAGGTTTGTCGGATTTTTGAGCAACCATAATGGCATCTTCAATTGCTTTTGTATCATGACCATCAATGTCCATGACTTCCCACCCATAAGCGTCAAAACGTTTTTTAACATCTTCGGTAAAGGCCAAATCAGTTGTGCCATCTATTGTCACTTTATTATCATCATAAAAAGCGATTAGTTTATTGAGTTTCAAATGTCCTGCCAGTGAGCAAGCTTCATGGCTTACGCCTTCCATGAGGCATCCATCACCTAAGAAAGTGTAGGTGAAGTGATTAACATCATCACCGTGTTTTGCGTTTAAAATTTCTTCTGCAATTGCAAAGCCAACAGCATTTGAAATACCCTGACCCAAGGGGCCCGTTGTTGTTTCGATAGCAGCATCAAAATCAACCTCTGGGTGACCTGGCGTATGAGAGCCAAGTTGACGAAAATTTTTGATTTCTTCAATCGTAATTTTTTTATTGCCTGTTAAGTAAGAGAGGGAATATGGCAACATAGAGCCGTGACCATTAGAGATAATGATGCGATCACGATTAAACCAACGCGGGTTATCGGCATCAAATTTAAGGAACTTTGAATAAAGAACAGTGGCAATATCGGCCATTCCCATTGGCATTCCTGTATGCCCAGAATTGGCTTTTTTAATGGCATCTAAAGCCAAAATACGAATAGCATCAGCCATCCTTTTTAAATCAAGCTTGGGTTGAGTGGATGTGGCTTCAGCCGCTTGCGCTTGTGACATGTTAAAATGGTTCCCATTTTTAAGACGCCATGCCGCTCCAAAAAACATAGGGCGGGAGGGCGTGTGTGAGTTACGGTTAATTTATGCGTGTTACAATGCAATTTTGGGGGCTTCGCGTCAATAACCCCCTAGAATAAAAGTAAGAATAACAAATAACTAATTTTCCTGCGGACAAGTTGGCAAGAAAGGTTGACGATATAAAGTCGAGGTTCTTATTATCGTATAATATTAATCAATTTCTAAGAATGAGGGTTTAAGTGACTGTAGCCATTAAAGAATCTCTAACTAAACTACATGAATCTTTGAAAGATTTGGAACAAACTGCTGTTGAGGCGCAAAATAGCAAAAAGAAAAACACTAAAAAGGGGCCGCCAGATCTATTTGCTGTCCCTCCAAGTGCGAATAGCGATGTTGATGCGAAAGCCCTTGCCAGTCGTTTAGATAGTGCGATCGCAAAAGTTGAAAATCTCTTGAAAGAGGAGGCATAAGATATGGCTGAAGTCAGTGTTACTATAAACGGAAGTAAATTTAATATCGCTTGTGACGAAGGTCAGGAGCAACGCGTGATGGACTTAGCAAATTTTGTTGATAGCCGTGTGAAAGAAATTGCGGGTACAGGAACAAATGAGAAGCATTCATTGGTTTTAGCATCAATTGTTATGGCAGATGAAATGTTTGATATGCGTGATGCGGCGGCGAATGGTAATAAAATACCATTAAATGGTCTTCAAATTACAGATGAAGATGAAGGTCAGATTGTTACCGCTATTGACCAAATGGTCAGCCGTATTGATAAAATCGCCGGTAACATCGGTAGTTTATAATAAAGCCCATTCTTTGGTTCTGACGATTAACCTTGTTTATTGAACCCATAATCCCTTATAATTAGCATAGCTGCGGGGCAGGTGACCCTTCAATATTCTTGAGACCGATGTTTTTTCATCAGGGATCCGCCTCTGTCCAGACCGTGGTTTGGTTATCGTAGAGCCCACCTTATTTTTAGGGTTTCATGATGAATAATGAGCTAGGGCACGGCTTCCGCGGCACTTATTTAAAAGCCCTCATGCGCGTTTAAAAGCCCTCATGCGCGCAAGCGGCAAGACGCTATTTTCTCACTTGTCATTGCGAGGAGCCTTTTAGGCGACGCGGCAACCCATTTTAATGAAGAGACCCCGTAATAAATACGGGGTTTTAGAAAATCTGGATTGCTTCGCTACGCTCGCAATGACAGTATGGAGTATGGACAACCTTAAAACAGAAAAACAAAATTATCGGGAACATGCGAAAGCGCATCGTGATCGTTTAGACGTGGACGAGACTGATTTTGAGAGAGTTGTCGATATTTTTATGGAGGAGTTTACTCCTGAAAAAAATCAAATTATTGCGGTTTATTGGCCCGAAGGTAAAGAATTTGATTGCCGGTTTTTATTGGATGAACTGGTTAATCAGGGATTTCAATGTGCTCTGCCAACAACACAAAAAGATAGCCGTGTTTTAAAATTTGCTGAATGGACACATGACACAAAAATGAAAGAGGGTGCCTTTGGCATTCTTGAACCAGAAGAGGGAAAAGAGCTTGTTCCTGATATCGTGCTAGCTCCTTTATTGGCTTTTGACCAAAAAGGTTATCGTTTGGGACAGGGCGGTGGTTATTACGATGCAACGTTGGAAAGCTTACGCACGCACAAGGAAATTACATATATCGGCATTGGCTTTGCAGAGCAGGCTGTGCTATTGAAATTACCAAGGGAGCCGCATGACATTCCGCTGGATTATGTGCTAACTCCCCAAGGTGTCATTGATTTTATAGACGGACGTTCATGAGAATTTTATTTTTAGGTGATGTATTTGGACGTTCAGGCCGAGATGCAGTTAAAGAACATTTGCCTGCGTTAAAAGAAAAATTGAGTCCTGATGTTACGATTGTCAATGTTGATAATGCCGCCAGTGGGCGAGGGGTAACGCAAGCCATAGCCAAGGAAATAATTGATTATGGTGTGGATTGCTTAACTGGTGGTGACCATATTTGGGATCAACGGGAAATGGTTTGCGGCGTTGAAAATATCCCTGAAATTATTCGCCCTGCTAACATGCCAGAAGGCACGCCAGGTAGGGGGTTCTGGAGCAGTACATTAAATGGGCAAAAAATAACCGTCCTTCATTTATGTGGTACGGTTTTTATGAATCATAGTTTTGATAACCCTTTTGATTATGTCGATAAGTTTTTGGCTCAACATAAAATAAATAAATCCAGTCACATCTTTGTTGATTTTCATACTGAAGCGACATCAGAAAAAATGGCGTTAGGGCATTATTTAGATGGGCGTGTGTCAGCGGTTATTGGATCCCATACCCATATCCCAACGGCAGATGCGCAGATTTTTACGAAAGGAACTGCCTATCAAACGGATGCAGGAATGTGCGGTGATTATAATAGCGTGATTGGTGTTAATCCTCAGGCACCTATTCATAATTTTACGAGAAAAGTGCCGAAAGAGAAAATGAGCCCTGCGGATGGAGAGGCAACAGTATGTGGAACCTTCATCGAAACAGACGATAATACAGGTTTGGCGATAAAAATTGCCCCTATCCGCATTGGCCCACGATTATCAGAGGAAATCCCCAATCCATAGCTGTCATTCCCTGAATTACGGAGTAATTCCAGGGGAATCTATATTTTACAAGTGGATTGCCCTAGAATTTCCTCTGAAAATTCAGGCAATGACGTTATATTATGATTAATTGATTCACTTAGTAAAGCAGGGCTTCATCATGGCTGGTCATTCCAAATGGGCAAATATTCAACATAGAAAAGGTAAACAGGATAAGCTTCGCTCAAAAGCTTTTACGAAAGTGGGACGTGAAATTATCGTGGCCGCAAAGTTAGGCGGCGGTGATCCGGAAATGAATCCACGTTTGCGCTTGGCAATTTCGAAAGCCAAAGCGGTGAATATGCCGAATGATCGTATTAAAAGAGCGATTGAAACAGGAGCGGGCGGTTCAGACCAAACCAATTATGAAGAGGTGCGTTATGAAGGGTATGGTGCAGGCGGCGTGGCTATTGTTGTTGATGCGCTGACCGATAATCGCGCGCGTACTTTTGCAGAAGTCCGTACAGCCTTTGGAAAATTTGCTGGTAATTTAGGCGAAGAAGGCTCTGTCGGGTTTATGTTTGACCGCATGGGGCAAATTATTTACCCGATTGATAAGGCCGATGCAGACACAATGTTTGAGGCCGTGGTTGAGGCTGGCGCAGAAAATTGTGAAAGCGATAACCAGTTCCACGTCATTACCACAGGCATGGAAGATTTGGCCAGTGTTCGGGATGCCTTGGAGGTTAAATTTGGTGAAGCGGAAAAAGCCGAGCTTATTTGGCAGCCCAACACAATGAGTGAAATTGGTGAAGATCAGGCCTCTACGGTTATGAAACTGGTAGAAATGCTAGAAGATGATGACGATGTACAGGTTGTGACGACGAATATGGATGTGAGTGACGAGGTCATGGAAAAATTAATGGCTGAAGGATAAGGCTATCAAATGTTCACCTTTTGTGCTTTAATAGAATCATGAGAATTCTAGGGATAGATCCAGGCTTACAAAAAACAGGATGGGGCATCATTGAATCTGAAGGGCATAAACTCTCTTACGTGGCATGTGGCTTGATAAAAACAACGCCGTCGCTGACATTGCCTGAACGTTTGCGACAAATTGATGATGGAATGTGTGATGTGATTAAAAAATTTAAACCAGAACAATCTGCAATTGAAGAAACTTTTGTGAATAATAATTCTGCAAGCTCATTAAAATTAGGATGTGCGCGTGGTGTGGCGATGGTGGTGCCGGCACGTGCAGGTTTGGTTGTTGGGGAATATCCTGCGAATCTCGTAAAAAAGTCTGTCGTTGGTGCGGGTAAAGCAGGTAAAGATCAAGTGGGTATGATGATAAAAATTTTACTGCCATCTTGTGGTGAGGTTGGTGAGGATGAAGCAGATGCGCTGGCCGTTGCCATTTGTCATGCACATCATGCGAGCAGTGCTGCGCTTATGGGCGGTAAAATGGCAGGGGCGGCACGATGAGTTGTTTTGAGATTTTTAGCATTATTATAGAGGCGGTTATAGGTGGAGGACTTATTTGGATTGGTTTCAATTCTAATAAAATCATTAAAAATCAATTACGGGCGAGTTCTCGGGAATCATATTTATCAGTTTATGACATGCTTACGGAGGCACTAGGTATTGTTTTAGTGAAGGCTAAGGTGAACGATGAAGCTAGAGAGTTGTTTTGGCGCGCTAGAGATAGGGCGCGGTTGGAACTTCCTGAAGAAATAGAAGCTTATTGTCAGGGTATTTGGGATAAAATGTGGGAAGCGTATAAGATTTACTATAATGATTTAATTGGAGAATATAAGCTAGAAATAGGGGAGGAAAGAAATAAAATATCAGCAAGGCATTCTGAAATCCTTTCAGAACTTTCTAAAGAAAAGCCGTATAAAATTTTTTCAAAGTATATGAAGGTTGAAAAATGAAAATAAGTTTTTTGTCATTGCGAGGAGCTATAGCGACGCGGCAATCTATTCTTTTAATACAAAAATTTCTGGATTGCTTCGCCCAAAGTTCCTTTGTTCTCGCAATGACGAAGGGAGTAAGACATGATTAGCAAGCTATCAGGCATACTCGACAGTGTTCATGAAAATTATCTCATTCTTGATGTGCAAGGTGTGGGATATCAGGTTTATGCATCCTCATCGACTTTGGCGCAATGTAGTGGAACAGGTGAGCCTATGTCCTTTCTGATTGATACGCATGTGCGTGAGGATTATATACATTTGTTTGGTTTCAAGACAGCCGCAGAGCAACAATGGTTCCGATTGTTAAATAGTGTCCAAGGGGTAGGGGCGAAAGCGGCAATGAATATTTTAACTGCTTGTCCGCCAGATCAAATTGGTTTTGCCATTGCGGCGGGTGATAAGCCAGCCATTCAACGTGCTGACGGTGTTGGACCAAAATTAGCGGCACGTATTTTGACGGAGTTAAAAGATAAAGCAGGTAAGATAGACTTGCAAGCGCCCAATAATATGGGGGCGAAAGGGGTGGCTGTACCAATGGCGGCAAATGAGAGTGCAGGCAGTGGTGTTGAGCAAGATGCTGTATCCGCCTTAATTAATTTGGGATATCAACGTACCGATGCCTATGAAGCTGTGATGAATGTCAAAACAAAAGCCAATGCCAATGATAATAAGGGCGATGTGGCCTTGCCAGAGATGATTAGATTAGCCCTTCAGGAGTTAGCTCTATGATAATACAATTTTGTCATTCCGACCGAAACGAAGTGAAGCGGAGGAATCTTATCTGGTGGTTCAATTTAAGATCCCTCGACTTTGCTCGGGATGACATTATAAGGTGGTCATATGAATAATCCTGTTCTACAAAAACAACAACATGAAGCTGAGTCTTTTGAAGAAAATCCATTGCGTCCGTTAACGCTATCAGAATTTATTGGCCAGCCTGCGATGCGGGAGAATTTAAAAGTATATATAGAAGCGGCCAAAACACGCGGTGATGCAATGGATCATGTGTTGTTGTTTGGCCCTCCAGGTCTGGGTAAAACAACACTGGCGCAAATTATTGCCAAGGAGATGGGCGTTGGCTTTCGGGCAACGTCTGGCCCTGTCATTGGTAAGGCGGGGGACTTGGCGGCAATCCTAACCAATCTGCAACCACACGATGTTTTATTCATTGATGAAATCCATCGCCTCAACAGCGCAGTAGAAGAAATTCTTTACCCTGCCATGGAAGATAGAAAATTAGATTTGATTATTGGCGAAGGTCCTGCAGCACGCTCGGTACAAATTGAATTACCATCATTTACATTGATTGGAGCAACGACACGCAGTGGCTTACTGACCAATCCTTTACGTGACAGATTTGGTATTCCATTACGCTTAGAGTTTTATACAGATGAAGAGCTAGGGTTGATTGTCCAACGTTCTGGAAAAATTTTAAATATGGTGATGACGGAGGATGGCGCACAGGAAATTGCTAAGCGCTCGCGCGGAACACCTCGTATTGCGGGACGCCTAACCCGCCGTGTGCGTGATTTTGCACAAGTCGAGAAGGTTAAAAAAGTTGATAAAAATATTGCTGATCTTGCTATGAAGCGTATGGATGTTGATGCACAAGGTTTGGATACAATGGACCGTCGTTATATGAGTTGTATCGTTGAAAATTACGGTGGCGGTCCAGTTGGTGTTGAGACTATTGCTGCGGTTTTATCAGAGCAACGCGATGTTGTTGAAGATGTGATTGAACCCTATCTGGTGCAACAGGGTTTTATTCAACGCACCCCGCGTGGGCGTTGCATGTCAGAGAAAGGTTATCTCTATTTAGGTTTAAAACCAAAAAAAATTGACCAAGATAGTTTGTTTGATGAATAATGAAGCAATATTTTGTTTATATTTTAACCAGTCATAAAAATGGTACTTTATATATAGGCGTTACATCAGATTTAGCAAAGCGTGTTTACCAACATAAAAATAATGCAGTCGAAGGGTTTACTGAAAAATATAATGTTCACAAACTGGCTTATTTTGATGTGTATGAGGACATTGAAAATGCGATAAAAAGAGAAAAACGTTTAAAAAAATATAGAAGAGAAGCAAAAGTGAAATTAATTGAAACAGAAAATCCAGAATGGAGAGATTTATATCATGATATCTGTTAACAAAAGTAAAATGTCATCGCCTGAATTTTTAATTTCAAAAATTCTAGGGCGATCTATTCAATGATTCATGGATACCCCTAGAATTTACTTCGTAAATTCAGGGTATGACAGAAGGGTATGATATGACCAAAATATATAAATTAGAGTGTCTTATTAGATGAGTGATACTGTGTTTATTCAGGTGGTAGGCATTATTGCTAGTGCCTTGGTTATTACGGCTTTTAGTCATAGATGCGATAAACGCCTTAAGATAATTATGCTGACAGGAGCGATGTTGTTTTCCTGCCACTTTTATTTTTTGGGAGCTTATGCAGCAATGGTTGTTAATTTTATCAATTCTTTCCGTATAGGGCTATCTATAAAATTTCATAATTCCAACGTTGTTATGGCGTGTTTTATTTTGATATACCTTGCTGTAGGCTTACTTGTTTATGAACGTCCTGTAGATGTATTGCCCATTTTTTCTGGGTGTTTAGGGACTTTTTCAATGTATAAGCTTTCAGGTATTCGCTTACGGTTATTTTTACTTGTAGGGTCAGGCCCTTGGTTAATTTATAATACTATTTTCCAATCCATTGGGGGGATTATAACCGAGTTGTTTATACAGGCGACAAATACAGTTACGATATTTAGATTATTAAAGGACAAAAAGGTACGTACCAATGACCAAGATACATAAATCAGAATATCGGGTTTATTACGAAGATACCGATGTGGGCGGTGCCATGTATCATGGTAATTTTATAAGATTCTGTGAGCAGGGGCGGTCTGATTTGTTGCGGGATTTAGGTTTACCTGTCTCTGAAGTCACTAAAAAACACAAGATGGCCTTTGTGGTGAGGCATTTGGAGGCGGATTACCTGCGGATGGTAAAGCTGGATGACCTGTTATCTGTTGAATCTCACGTAAAAAACATGAAAAATACGTCATTTGTGATGAATCAGGTTATAAAGTGCCAAAATAATACCGTATTTACCATGGATGTTACGTTAGTTTGTATTGATCTTCAGGGAAAGCCAGTCCGAATTCCTGAAGAATTAATAAATAAGTTAAAAGATTACCTAGAGAAAGAGTAGATAAATGGAAGAATTACCAGATAGAGCCGTCGATGCCGCAGTTTTAGCGGGCAGTGTGGGCGACCATGATTTAAGTATGTTTGGTCTGTTTTTACAGGCTGACATTATTGTTAAACTTGTGATGCTGATGTTGGTTGTGTCTTCGGTTTGGTGTTGGGTTGTTATTTTTGAAAAGAGAGCAACGTTAGCGAAGTTAACGCGCCGCGCCAAAAAATTTGAAGACGCTTTTTGGTCTGGGGAACCTCTTGATAAACTTTATCAACGAATTAAAAAAAGTCCCCATGATCCTCTTTTAAAAACATTTTCTGCAGGTATGGAAGAATGGCAAAACACTGTTCAGTCAGGCATTCCTGCGCGTGAAGAATTACAAGCCAGTTTACGTCAACGTGTTGAACGTGCTATGGCCGTCACCATTAATCGTGAGATGAACAGGTTGGAGCGCGGCATGACGTTTTTGGCAACGGTTGGCTCAACCGCTCCATTTATCGGGCTTTTTGGAACGGTGTGGGGGATTATCAATAGCTTTAAGGCGATTGCAGCAACCAATAATACCTCATTGGCGGTTGTGGCTCCCGGTATGGCAGAGGCTTTATTTGCGACGGCACTTGGTCTTGTTGCCGCTATTCCTGCCGTTGTGGCTTATAATGGCTACAGCAATCGTTTGAGCCGTTATGCGGGACGTCTTGATGCTTTCGTAACTGAATTCACGGCTATCTTGTCTCGTCATTTGGAATCACAAGATTCTAAATCTCCTAGAAAGGTTGCTTAAATGGGTGTTAATTTAAGCGGTAGTAGTAGAGCAGGCGGGCGACAAACCTATCGTCCCATGGCAGAGATTAATGTCACGCCGTTTGTTGATATTATGCTGGTGCTTTTGGTTGTTTTTATGGTGACTGCGCCGTTATTAACAGCGGGTGTACCAATTGATTTGCCCGATAGCAAAGCGCAAGCCATTAGTGATGAAGATAATCAGCCCATTGAAGTAAGTCTTGAAAAAAGTGGAAAGCTTTATGTTGGTGAAACTGAAGTTAAAAAAGAGAGGCTGGTTAATTTATTAAGCTCAATGACAGATAATAATCCCGACGCACGGATATACATAAAGGCAAATAAAGGTCTAGATTATGGTGCTGTCATGAGAGTGCTTGGGGATATTAATGCTGCAGGATTTCGTAAAGTGGCATTGCTTTCTGATAGCACTGGTGCCCAATAATGGTCTATTTTTTTCACAAAAAGACCATAAAAGGTTTCTAGATTCCCAGTATGACCGCTATATTTGCACAAGATGGATTTGAATTTACGCCAGAGACAAAAAAAGCTCTGAGCATTTCTGTTATGTTGCATGTTGGGGTATTGCTATCAGGGATGGTGGTGTTGCCTTATATTTCAAAGCCACCTGTTATTCCCCAACCCATTGCGATTGAAGTTATTAACCCCGCTGACATTACAACAACCAATAAACCACCATCGGAAAATAAATTAAAGCCTGTGGTGGAAGAACCTAAGCAGGCACCGAAGGTTGAAAAAAAAGTAGAAGCTCCACCGAAGGTGGAAGCAAAAGAACCACCGAAAGTAACACCACTTGAAAAGCCAAAAGAGAAAAAAGATACGGTGAAGCCAACGCCTAAGGTGCCGCCATTGCCAACCGAGAAATTAGAAAAACCAAAGCCGCCTGAAAAGAAGGTTGAGGATAAAGAAGAAGCCGTTCAGCAAGAAGACCCTTTGGAATCTCTGATGAAAAACTTGCAAGATAGTGAAGAGTTTTCTGATAATGAAGGTGCAGACGAAATTGCGGAAGCAACGCCCGACGCTCCTTTTGCAGAATATATGACGCAGAATGAACTAGGTGCATTAACGAACCAATTAATTAGCTGTTGGAACAATATTCCAAGTGGTGCAAAAGGTGTAAGTGATTTAGTTGTTATAGCACGTATTTGGGTAAATGCCGACCGTAGCTTGAAGAAAGTTGAAGTTTTGGAAAAATGGCGCGAAGCTAATGATCCTGCCTTTGCAGCATTAGCACAGAGTGTGAGGTGGGCATTTGATGATTCTAATTGTCAGTATTTGAATGTTCCGCAGGACAAATATGAAGTCTGGAAAGATCAATATATCGATGTGCCTTTTGACCCGAGTCATGTTACTTAATAAACAGAATAAATAAGCAGGAGCTTAAAATGAAAAACTTAATAAAAACGCTATTCATAATGATTGTTGTGGTCATGGCATCTCATTCCGCCAACGCACAAATTAAAGCGCCAGCCGTGACGGCAGGGAGTGCACAAGCTGTGCCAATAGCGGTCAGTAAGTTTTATCCTGAAAATCCTGCCTATTCTAATTTTGCACGTGACATCCCTGCTATTATTGCACGTAATTTACAAAGTTCTGGCTTGTTTGATCCTCTTAATCCGCAAAGTTTTATACAGTCTCCTGAGTCCATTGAAAGCGAAAATCCACGTTTTGGTGAGTGGCGTGCCATTAATGCGAAGGCACTTGTCTCTGGCTCAGTGACGAAGGCCGAAGATGGTCGTACGCGTGTTGAGTTCCGCTTGTGGGATGTGTTTTCCCAACAGCAGCTTACAGGTATGGCCTATATGACGAACGAACAGAATTGGCGTCGTATCGCCCATATTATTTCTGATGAAATTTACAAGCGTATTACAGGAGAAGATGGGTACTTTGATACCCGTATTGTTTATATTGCAGAAAGTGGCGCGGCAACAAACAGAATAAAGCGCCTTGCAATTATGGATCAAGATGGACAAAACCATCGTTATTTAACGCCCGCAGGGGAGCTTGTGTTAACGCCACGCTTTTCTCCAACGGCGCAAGAAATTACTTACATGTCCTATAAAGGTGGTAAGCCGCGTGTTTATCTTTATAACATTGATACAGGACGTCAGGAGTTATTAGGAAATTTTCCAGGTATGACATTTGCTCCACGGTTTTCACCCAGTGGAAATAGTGTTGTCATGAGTTTGGCCAAAAACGGAAATTCTGATGTTTATGAATTGGATTTACGCAATCGTCAGTCACGCCAGCTAACAACCAATAGTGGCATTGATACTGCGCCATCTTATGCACCAGATGGAAAGCGGATTGTTTTTGAATCTGACCGTGGTGGTTCTCAACAACTCTACGTCATGAACAATAGTGGCGGTGATGTGCGCCGTATTAGCTTTGGTAAAGGTAACTATGCGAACCCTGTTTGGTCACCACGTGGTGATTTAATTGCCTTTACAAAAATGTTAGGGGGGCAGTTTTATATTGGTGTGATTAAGCCAGATGGTTCAGGTGAGAGGCTTATTACCAAAGCATACCATGTTGAAGGTCCAAGTTGGTCACCAAATGGTCGTGTGCTGACATATTTTAAAGAAGTTCGTACGCAAGGTGGTAAGGGGCGTTCCGCTAAAATCTATACAATAGATTTAACAGGGTATAATGAGCGGGTGTTAAAGACTCCAGCTGGCGGATCTGATCCTGCTTGGAGTCCAATTAATCCTTAGGCAGAAAATTCTTTAAACGCTTCGATAAGTATTTCATAAGTCTTGCGTTTAAAAGGCACGATGAGCTCTAGGGTCTTATCAAGATCAATCCATTGCCATTGAGAAAACTCAGGATATTCATCGGCGTCAAGCGCAATATCACTGTCATCACCAGTAAAGCGCATAGCAATCCATGTCTGTTCTTGGCCTATATAGGGTTTACCCCAAACTTTTTGTAAGTGATCTCTAATTTCTAACGGAGTTTCATAACAGATTGTCTCATTATGAATTTTTAATAAGGTGGCGTTGTTTGTACCAATTTCTTCTTTTAGTTCCCTGAAAGCTGCAATTTCTAAATCCTCATCAGGATCAATACCGCCTTGGGGCATTTGCCATGCGCCAGCTGTATCAATACGTTCACCGACAAAAACTTTACCTTCATTGTTGAATAGGGCTATACCAACGCAGGGACGATATAAAGTTTTGGTCATTTAGTAGTTGTTCTTAAGTTGAGCTGAAACAGGGGCAAGCTCGAATTTATCAGCTGCATTTGAGTTTAAAAACTTTTGCACAGCTTTCAAACTGGAGGGGTAGGGGCGAAGCATGACGATAATATTTTTATTTTTTTCTCCATATTCTGTAATTTTACGAATATTTTGATTGAGCGATGAAGGTGATAAATTATCATCCAGCCATAAATTATTTTGAGCGTGTGGGTAGTCGTTTCTGTCGGCTAAACCGCCGATAAAACTGCGTATAGACATATTGCTATCAATGATAGCAAGGCCACGCTCAAAGATTTCTTTGACAGAAGGATTAACATTGGCATCTTCAGTTTTAAAAATATGATTGGTAGGGCTAATAAATCCAACATAACCTTGGGTACTACCTAGAATGTTATGGAGTCGTGCTTGGTTCTTTTCTGCGCTAGCATTAATCAACAATGTCGAAGGTCCAGGATCATTTAGAGGGTAGTCTCTGGTTTCCATTGGCAAAGATAACCATATTTCATGTCCGTCTTTTTGTGCAGTGTCTGTTAATAATTCTAAATTATTGCTGTAAGGTGAAAAAGATAAACTTATTTGTGGAGGAAAATTCTCTATGATATTTTCGGTTTTTGTTGCTGAAAGACCTAAATTAGAAATAACGAAAGACAAAAGCGGTTTGTCAGTCTTTTTTTCGAAAGGTGATTGGTAAGCCTTAAAAGGCTTCGTACCAGTTGTTTCGTCAATTTTGGGCAATAGACCATAAGCAGAATTTTCGGTAAGTTTTGACGGAGTGCTTGAGTCATCTTTCTCTACCTTAGGCTCTTCGGTCTCGTTCGTATCAACATCGGCGTTTTCAACTTTTGGAATGTTACTTGGAATGTTAAGTGTTGTTTGGGAGTTTGCAACGTTAGGGCCGCCATCAACAAATTCTACAATCGCTGTTTTTGATGGTAGTTTTTCCATTAAAGCTAAGTTTGTTGCTTTGGATTTGTACCAAGCCCAACCAATTAGGCAAGTTGTAAACCCCAAACAAATAACTAACCCTGATAAAAAGGTGCGGAAAGAAAAAGAGTTTGAGATTCTTTTAGTTTTATTTTCTGTTGGATTATCAGATTCCGTCTCACTGTTGCGACGCTTTTCTATTTCTTCATCCAAATTATTTTGAAAATCGCTCATTTTTTACTTACTGAACAGTTTTGGCCTTTGCAATGACTTGTTGTGGCTTATCACTGTCACTGTATAGAACAATGCCGTGCATTAGATCCAAGGCACGATTCAGTTGATAATCTGCAGGCTTTTCCTCTTCTTTTTTGCCAAGTACTTTTTCTGCTTCTTCTTTGAGTTTTCTTTTTACTTTACTATCATTTGTAATAGCACCGCGAAGATCGCTTTCACGCGTACGTTTTCCATGTGCAAGCTCTTCTAGTTTTGCTTGTTCAACGATGATATCTGGTTCAATTCCTTCAGATTGAATAGAGCGCCCAGAAGGCGTGTAATAACGTGCTGTCGTTAAGCGCATTGCGCCATGACCTGGTAATGGAATAACAGTTTGTACGGAACCTTTCCCGAAAGATTGGGTTCCCAAAATAAGAGCGCGGCGGTGATCTTGTAAGGCACCCGCTACAATTTCAGAGGCCGAGGCCGAACCACCGTTAACCAATACAATAATAGGTTTGCCATCCGTTAAATCACCTGGTGTAGCATTGTCCCGCTTCGTATCGTTTTCATTACGTCCGCGTGTGGAAACAATCTCACCTTTATCGAGAAAAGCATCAGATACGCTGATGGCTTGATCCAACAAACCACCTGGATTATTACGAAGATCCAGAACATAGCCGACAATTTTGTCACCTGCTTCTTCTTTGATATCAGCAACGGCTTTTTTGACGCCAGGCATTGTGTTTTGGTTGAACGTTGTTACGCGGATATAACCAACATCTTCTTGTTCTACGCGACTTTTAACAGATTGAATTTTAATAATGTCACGAACGACTTCAATATCCATAGTCTCTTCGGCACCTTCGCGAACGATAGATAAAATGATTGGCTCACCAACTTTACCGCGCATTTTATCAACGGCTTCAGATAGGGAAAGCCCCATAACTTGTTCACTATCCAAATGGGTGATGTAGTCACCTGCCTGAACGCCAGCTTTAGCTGCCGGTGTTTCATCAATAGGGGAGACAACTTTTACAAAACCATTTTCCATTGTTACTTCAATACCTAGTCCGCCAAATTCACCACGCGTTTGAACTTGCATGTCTTTGTAATCATCATCATCTAAGTAAGAGGAATGAGGATCAAGGCTCGTCAACAATCCTTCGATTGATTTTTCAACAATTTCTTCATCAGTGAGTGGTTCAACATATTGACCACGAACACGTTCAAAAACATCGCCGAAAAGATTGAGCTGACGATATGTATCTTGTGCTGTTTGTGCTTTTATCTGTTCTTCTTTAGTAGGCGCTGTTCTTTCCTCTTCTTGCGCATAAGCAACGGAAGAAGGAAGTAGCAAAAAACTTAAGATGAGATAACCGAAAATGCGCATTTTGTATTTATTCCTTTAAAAATCTATTTAAGCCCGTAAATTTTTTTAGACGGGTTAACTGGTTGTCCATTATAACGCAGCTCATAATATAATGTTTGCATCGTACTGTCACCGCCCGATGCTGGCATTATGCCAATTGGTTCTCCAGCCGCAACAGCGCGTCCGACTACTGTATCAATTTTCCCCAATCCTGCAATAAGGCTGTGATATCCTTTTTGATGTTTTAAGATGATAATTTGCCCATACCCTTTAAATTTCCCAGCATAATCAACGACACCGCCCATGGGAGCTACGATTAGAGCTTTTGGGCGGGTTTTTATTTTAATGCCTTGGGAGACGGCACCAATATCATCTGTTTTTCCGTAACCAACAAATATTGTGCCGCTAGCCGGTAATTGTGCTTTGCCGGATCTGGGAATAGGTGTGCGGGAAGGGATGGTTGCTTGATTGCGCGCCTCTTGTTCTTTTTTTCTTCTTTTATTTTCTAAGTTTTGTTTTTCTTCTATTTTTCTAACCAGATCTTTTAAGTTTCTTGCTTGTAAAGAAATCTGCTTGAGTTCGGCTTGTTGTTTTACAATATTTTTTTCTGTTCGAGCATAAATAGTTTCACGGTTTGAAAGAAGGGTAGATAAATTTTTCTGGTTTTTCTTTAAGTCTTTTGAAATTGTTAACGCCTGTTTTTTGTCTTTTTCTAAGCTTTCGAGGAGATCATTTAATTTCTCTAAATCAGTTTTTAGTTTTTCTGCGCGTTTATGAACCCTTGGTAAAATACTATGAAGTAATATTGTGCTTTGGGCAGTTTTTAATGGTGAGTCAGGGCGTGATATGATGGCTTCTGGTGGAACGCGTCTCATACGCTCTAACGCAAGAATAAGGTCAGATATTGATTTTTTATCTTCTTGAAGTCTTTGTTCAATTTGATCTTGTTCTTCTTGTTTTGTTGCAATGCTTTTTTCTAAGCGCACTAGAGTTTTTTCATTGCGGTTAATATCTTTGGCAACAGAGATAAGTTTTTTCTTTTTTTCAGAGAGCTCGTTTTCAATGCTTTTTAACTCTGATTGAAGCTTTTTCTTTCCTGCTTTTTTGTTTTTTAATTGTTGTTCGACTTCTTTAACGGGGTGAGAAGAAGGGAGGGGGGTCTGCGCCATGGCAGGAATTGCTAAAAACATGAATATGAATAGGAGGCGTAACATTTTCACCCCTCCCGATGATAGGGGTGATTGGTAAGGATAAGTTGAGCCCGATAAATTTGTTCGATGAGCATGACGCGTGCCAGCATATGGGGCCATGTCATTTTGCCAAAACTTAAAACCAAATCAGCTTGATGACGAATGTCATCGTCTAGACCATCGGCACCACCAATAATAAACTGAATTTTACCTGGTTTGATATTTTGGATGTTATTTATCTTTTGTGAAAATTCTACACTGGTTAACGATTTCCCAGTTTCATCTAGGGCAATTAAGGGGGAAGAAGGAATAAGTTTTGATTTTATGTTTTCTAATTCTTCTTTTTGAGTGTGTCCCGCAACTTCAAAAAGTTCAACTTTTCCCTTTAATCTTTTTTCGTATTCTTCATAAGCCGTATAAAAATGCGAATTGCTTTTTAGTCTACCAATGGCAATAATTTGGGAAAGGAAAGTCATCCCTTATGGATGCCTGATTTAGGCAAGAAAATAAAGTGATTTTAAGGGGTAACCCTAAGCTATAAGCGAATAATTATAGGGATTTGCTAAGCCGTTTGAAAACCATCCTGTTTGCCATCTGGCGTGAAATCCATAGCCCACATTTTTTCTATATTATAGAATTCGCGTACTTCTGGCCTGAAAAGATGGATGATAATGTCACCAGCATCTACAATAACCCAGTCGCCTTGGGTAGACCCTTCGGTACGGATATTTTTAACGCCATAGCCCGCTAAACGGTCTACGAGCTTATCAGCTATACCTTTTACATGAGTGGATGAAGTTCCTGAAGCAATGATAATATAATCTGCTATGGCTGACTGAGTGCCTATATCTATGGCTTCAATATCTAAGGCCTTATCATCGTCTAACGATTTTACAATAACGCCTTTAAGAGTTGACAGATCAAACTGTCCTTTTTTTTCGTTTGTTAAAATTGCTATCTCCTTTTTCTATTTCAACTTAAAACTCATTAAACATATTTTATAAAAAATGCTAACAAAAAAGCCGACCTCACTAATAGGCCAGCTTAATTACTGTCAACAGCATTCGCAAATGTATAGGCAAGTGAAACGTAAAGTTCAGAACCAATTACCCTCTCTTTCGACCATGCATATCCTTTTTAAAAAAACGTTTAACTACCCCCATTATACGCTGGATTCGGTTAATCAACAATAAACACTCTGGTAATATCGGCTAAGCCTTTGTTTTATTTTGTATTTTTCTGATGTCTGTTGAGGAAATATCTAGCATTTTATTACTAGAAAGCCAGTAAATAGCGGGTTTTTTTAAATTTGTTTTTCTACCTAACGCATCAAATTTATGTTCGGCGTTGGTTGCCATTCTTAAAGGACATGATTTGACTAAGTCTGTAGCGGGGGGACGTGCAATGAAAGCAACGGGCATTGTTTTTATAATATCTTGCCAGTGTTCCCATTTGTGAAAGATATAAGCGTTATCCATGCCGCATATCCAGATAAATTCTGTTTGAGAAAAGATACTTTGTAAGCTATGGACAGTTTCATACGTATAGCGCGATCCTAATTCAGCCTCTAAATGAGAGGGTAATTGCTTAGGGTAAGTTTTTAACATTCGTTCAACATTAGCGTAGCGTTCTTCATAAGGAGCTGCATGATCTTTATCTTTTAGAGGATTTTGTGGTGTTACGATCCACCATACAAAATCTAGTCCAAATTTTATTTTAGCTAAGCGTGCCACATGGATATGACCAGCATGAGGGGGGTTAAATGAACCGCCAAATAAGCCAACACGAAGACCACGCCAACGATGAGCATCTTTTAGTGTGGGTGGTGCAAATTTGTTCGGGTGCTTTTTCATTGTTTTCTTAGGGTCTTGTTTGGCCAGTGCCTTTTACTAAATATTTAAATGTTGTCAGTTGTTTTAAGCCAACGGGACCACGGGCGTGAAGTTTTCCTGTACCAATACCAATTTCTGCGCCCATGCCAAATTCTCCACCATCGGAAAATTGAGAGGAGGTGTTGTGCATAACGATCGCACTATCAACTTGGTTTTGAAAAAGAAGTGTTGCGGCATCATCTTCGGATAAAATTACATCAGTATGATGAGAGCCGAACTTATTGATATGCTTTATAGCGGTATGGACATCTTTTACAAATTTAACGCTTATTTTTTTTGTTAGATATTCCGTTGACCAATCTTCATCGGTTGCTAGTGTAATACGATCATCTAGTTTTTGAATTTCCTTATCACCGACAACATCACATTCTTCATCAAGCAGAGCTTGAAGTATCTTTGTAGCAGTGTTTTTGTCCAGCTTTTCATCAAAGAGCAGAGATTCTGTTGCATTACAAACACCCGTGCGTCGAAGTTTAGCATTTTTAATGACACTAACGGCAAGACCATGTTTTGCGCTTTCATGTACATAAATGTGACAATTTCCGTCTAAATGAGCAAAGACTGGCATTGTTGCTTCGTCCATGACGCGGCTTGTTAGTCCTTTACCACCACGTGGAATTATAACGTCTATACAATCATTTGCTTTTAACATGGCTCCGACCAATTCACGGTTTGTTGTGGGGAGCATAGAAATAGTAGCTTCTGGTAAATTGTTTATTTTTAAACAATCTTGTATTAGGGCATGTAGCGCGCGTGAGGTGTGGAAGCTTTCAGAGCCTCCACGAAGTATAACGGCATTATGAGATTTTAAGCATAAAGCGGCAGCATCAATTGTAACGTTAGGACGAGATTCGTAAATCATACCCAGCACACCAATAGGAACAGAAACTTTATCAATAACCAAGCCATTGGGGCGTGTCGTTGTTTCTAAAATAGTGCCAACAGGATCGTCCAGATCAATGATGGCTTTTACGCCATCGGACATGGCTTTTATACGGGGCTTATCTAATGTTAAGCGATCGATAAGAGCAGGAGATAGTTCGCTTGCCCCTTCAATATCTTTTTTATTAATGCCGATAAGAATATCCGCTTGTTCCAATAAAGCTTCGGCAATATCATTAAGGGCATTGTTGATGACCTCAACAGGCGTTTGTGCAATGAAGGCACTGGCTTCTTTTGCCTGACATCCAATGTCCCCAATAATGATATGGGGGGGAATCTCTATAATATGGGTTGAACCTTGTTGTTCCATTTTGTCCCTCAAATTTCCTTTAGTGTAAGGAGATTATATGACTTTGTTAATTTAAATTTTGAGGAAGAGAGGAAATAGTCTTTTCATTCAGGTCAGAATTAGTCTTTGCATCTAATGTTTGAACGATAATTTCAGTTGTAGCGGCTACTGTAATCTCTGCGGCGTGGTTTTGTATTTCGGAAATAGCACTTTCTTCCAAGCGCTTTAAACGCTCGGTAAGTTGTGCTTCGCGCCTTACAATTGTTTCTTCAAGTTCAATTTCTGAAGTTTTAACCATTTGTTCTGCTTGAGATTTAGCATGGGAGATGATTTCATTTGCTTCTTTTTCAGCATCACGTTGCTTGCGTTGATATTGTGCCAACAACTCCTGAGCCTCAACACGAAGGCGTTCAGCAGTTTCAATTTCATTTGTCACTTCGGCAATGCGGGTATCAAGAAGGCCTAAAATTGATTTTCGACCAAGTTTGAAGGCAACGACTGAAAAAACAATGAAGGAGATAGCAACCCATATACCAGTATTATTATTTCCAAGAAGTTGTTCTAACATTATGCTGCCTTTGTTTTGTTAGACTGAATATCACCGTTCATATTTTTCACGACAGTCTGTATTTTGCTTTTTTCAAGATTAAGCCCAATAATTTTTTGAACTGCCTGCGCCGCCGCATCAACACACATTTGGTTCATATCGTCCATTGCCGCAGATTTTGATGATTCAATACGTTTTTCTGCTTCTTTTAATTCTTTGTCTGATTTTAAACGAAGATCGTTAAGAGTAGTTTCCGTTTTGGCCTTTGCTTCGTCTTCAACAGCTTTAATCGCGGTTGAGGCATCATTTTGTGCATCGTTCAAGTTAGCTTGATAAGAGTTATGAACGCTATCAGCCTCTGCCGTTAGTTTTTCTGCGGTTTCCAAATCAGAGTCGATATGGTTTTTACGGTTCTCAATTACACTAGAAATGTTAGGAAGTGTCTTTTTTGAGAAAACAAAATAAAGTATGCCACAAGAAACTGCGAGCCAGAAAACCTGAGAAGCAAACCATTCAGGGTCAAACTGCGGTAAGCCACTTGAAGATGCATGCGCATCCTCAGCATGATCGAAGATAACACCATCAATAGGTGGGGGTGCGATGTTTTTACCATCCATATCGACCACATTAGAAACCTCGTCATGCGCAGTCTCCGCCCATGCTTGAGAGGCAAGGGCAAAGCTACAAAAACAGGACAAGAGGATCTTGTTTAACATACGTACTCCAAAATACCTTTGGTTTAACCGAAAACCAGGTAGAAGGCGATCAGTAGCGCAAAAATCGCTAGGGCTTCTGTCAATGCGAAAGTTAGGAAGAATTTTTTCTCCAACAAGCCTTCTGCATTTGGGTTACGGCTAATCGCTATATTATAAGAGGCAAACATCAATCCTAAGCCAATACCAACACCGGCCAATGGGATCAGAGCAATTGCTCCCGCCAAAATTTTAACAGATTCTAAATCCATAGTTTTTTCCTTTTCTTTTTTAAACTAAACTCAATTAACAAAATTATATCTTCCACGCAACATACGTTTCTCGATATTAGCGTCCCCCCGCTTGCGGGCATGACGGCTATTCTTAATGTCCAATTTCTACGGTATCCTTTAAATAAATACAGCTCAAAATTGCAAACACATAAGCTTGCAAAAACGCAATTAACAATTCAAATCCAATTAACACTGAATTAAATAACATTGGAAATATACTACCAAGCACACCACCTACACCCAAGGCGACCATGCCAGTGCTAAATCCTGCAAAAACTTTTAGCATAATATGACCCGCAATCATGTTTGCGAACAAACGAACAGACAGCGTCATAGGGCGGATGAGGAAGGACATTATTTCAATAGGTACTATTAATGGCATCAACCACCATGGCACACCTTTTGGAATAAAGAGGCTGAAGAAGTGAAAGCCGTGTCTAAATATACCAAGGATCATGATAATAAAGAAGATAAATAGCGCCAAAGCCGCCGTGACAATAATATGGGATGTATAAGTGAACGAGTAAGGGAGCATACCTAACATGTTACCCAGTAAGACAACCATGAAGAGGGTAAAAATTAGTGGAAAATACTGACGGCCTTTTGTGCCGATATTTTCGCGTATCATATTTGCCACAAATTCATATGTCATTTCTGCGAGAGCCTGCAGGCGTCCAGGGATTAAAGCTTTGCGTCGCATAGCAATTGAAAGCATTGATATCGAAGTGATGACAGCAATGCTCATCCATAGAGAAGAGTTTGTATAGGAAATATCAAGACCGCCAACATGTAGGTCGAAAAGTGAATGTATTTCAAATTGCTCAATAGGATTAGACACTATTCTTCCTTTACTAAGTAATCACCCTAGACGACTTATAATTCGTCATTATTTGGAGCTTGTTTAGCGTCTTTTGACGGTGATTTCAACCCCTTAAACCCAACAGAAGTGCCAAAATTCATAGTTATTTTATAAATATTGTAAAAACCTGTGACAACACCCAGCAAAGTGAAAGTTAAAAAGAAAATTGGGGCTGTTTCAAAGAAATGATCAATTCCATAACCAATTAAAGCGCCACCGATAATAGAGCCAACAAGCTCAACTCCCGCACGTGCGCCAGTGTTGGTATTTTGATCGGCAGAATCAGCTTTTGGATTGTAATCCTCGTCAAACTCTTTGCGCGCCGCTTTAAGCTCAGATTCAAGCTTTTCTAAAGGAAGGTTATCTTTATTGGTCATTATTCGGCGGCTTCGAGGAAGTCGAGTTGTTGGTTAAGATCAACAGAGACAAGTTGTGATACGCCGCGTTCTGCCATTGTTACACCATAGAGACGATCCATGCGTGCCATAGTGAGGCGATGATGGGTAATAACGAGGAAGCGTGTTTCACCGCGTGCAGCGATGTCATCTAGTAAGTCACAAACACGATCAACGTTGGCGTCATCAAGTGGTGCATCAACCTCGTCCAACACACAAATCGGTGATGGGTTGGTGAGGAACATTGCAAAAATGAGTGCGATAGAGGCCAAAGTTTGCTCCCCACCAGAAAGTAAGGAGAGTGATTGTAAAGTTTTACCAGGCGGTTGCGCATAAATTTCAAGACCAGAAAGTAATGGGTCATCAGATTCAATTAACGCCAGATGTGCTTTACCACCATCATAAAGTTGAACAAAAAGACGTTGGAAATGGGCATTTACATGATCAAAGGCTGCCATCAAGCGTTCACGAGCTTCAACATTTAATGTTTCAATCCCCTCACGAAGCTCTGCAATCGCTTGAATGAGGTCATTACGTTCTTCAAGCACGCCACCAACTTCTTTTTCAAGATCTGTTGATTCTTGCTCGGCACGTAAGTTCACAGGGCCAATGAGGTCACGGCTACGGATTAGTTTTTCTTTTTTCTCTTTAAGAGGGTCGATTGAAGGTATTTCTTGGTCTTCTTCAATTTTTAATTTGGTTTCAGCAATTAAAGATTCAGGCGCCATATCAAATTTTTCATGAATACCAGCTACAATTTCGTCGAGCTGTTCTTGTCCAGCAGAGGCGGTAGCTTGAGCATGGGCACGGCCTTCACGCGCCTCACCTAGTATGGCTTCAGCTTCTTTTAGACCACGATTGGTTTCATTTAATTCGTTTTCAACCGCAGCTAACTTGTCAGCATCTTCATCACGTTGTTTTTCAAGTTCCGTAATGCGAGACATTAAAGCTTCACGGTCTGCCCCTATCGTTTTAGGTGCGTTTTGTAACTCTCCACGTTTTGTCGTTAAGTGTTCGTTACGTTCTTCAAGTTCTTTTAAACGTTCTTGAGAGCGAATGATTTTATTTTGTAAGTTAATGCTTTCATCAGCAATGCCATGTAGGCGAGCTTTACGACGGCTTTGCTCTTGTTGAACACGATCAAGTTCACGTAACGCTTCACTTAAAGAGTCACGTATACCAACTAATTTGGCGCGAACTTTTTCAACAGACTGGTTTTGATCTTCTAAAGCTTGCTCATCATTATTTTCGAGCGCAGTTTTGTTTTCTGCTAGAGAAGCGGTTAGTTCTTCAATATCATTGGTTGTGTTTGCAAGCGCTTCTTCACATTTTGCCATTTCAGCAAATAACCCAGAGCGTTGTTCAATGAGTGATCCTAATTCAGACTGAGCAGAGCCAAGAGCTTGTTCTTTTTGGCGTAGTTCAGTTTGGAAAGAGTCAAAATTTTCTTGTTTCTCAGTTTTATTTGAACGGGCAGTCTCTAATGCGTTTTGTGCTTGCGCGGCATTTTTTTGTGCTTCGGGTAGGCTGTCTTGTAGTTCTTTCAAACGATTTGTCTGTTGTAAGAATAGTGCATGACGGTCGGATGCATTGGCTTTAATATGCAGGCCATCCCAACGCCAGTAGGCACCATTTTGGGAGACAATAGATTGCCCAGGTTTTAATTGCGTGGCGCAGGCTCTTCCCATTTCATTGCTTTCAACAACACCGATAAGCGTTAGAGCAGCTTTTAGATGTTGTGGTGCTTTAACATGTGGTTCAAGTGTTTTTGCCCCATTGGGTAGGGTGGGGAAGTCTGATGTGTCAAAATCACGTGATATCCAAACCATTGGTGCATCACCATCAGTTGAAGCCATTAGTGTATCACCAAGGGCGCGTGAAAGAGCAGTTTCAAACCCTGCCTCTGTCTCAATATCATTTAACACAGGTTTAAATTCTGTTTTATCTTTTGAATCCAGAACGGTTTCTAATGTTTTTATTTCCGTTAAAATTTCAGATTCAATTTTTTCTAATTCTTGTTGTTTTTGACGCGCGCTTTCCAACGCTTTTTCAGCTTGTTCAGTAGCGTCTTCAGCATCTTCTAGTTTTGTTCTAATAGAAGTGTTTTCTGCTTCAAATTCAGTGATGGACGCTTTTAAAGCATCATGTTGATTGTCGCTTTGAAAATTTTCTTGCGCGTTCTTTAGGTCGTTTTCGAGTTTAGTCTTACGATCTTGTGCTTGGCTCAAGCGGTTTTCATCATTATGAATTTGGCGTTCAATAGTTTGTCGGCCAGCGCGGGTTTCGGCCAATGTTGTCATGAAATTCTCATATTCAGCTTCTAAGCTTTCAACTTCTTTTTCAAGAGCATCTTTAATGGCGAGTTTTTCAGCCAGCACAGATTCATCTGATGAGGATGTGCTTTGTAATCTTTCTTCTTCTTGTTTGAGACGTTCTAATGTTGAAGAATTCTCGCTTAAGCTTTCTTGCTCATGACTTTTATCATGTACGAGTTGTTCAAGTTGTTGCTTTGTCTCATTAAGGCGATTTTCTATTTCTTGTTCTTGGTCTTCAATACGCTGCAAGGTTAATTTTTGAGTTTGAAGGGCGGCTGCACTCTCTGCTTCTTTTAAACGAAGTGCTGGTAATTCTTCAGCTTGCACGCTTTGTGTTTTGTTTAATTGCGTCACCGTAGTTAGATGTTCTGCTACAATAGATTCTGTATCACCAAATTTTGTCTTTGCTTTGTTGATTTTTTCAACTAATACACGCCATTCAAGATAGGCGATGCTAGTTTCAAGTTCACGAATTTCTGTGCTTAGCTCTTTATAACGCACAGCTTGACGTGCTTGTTTCTTAAGGGCCCCTAAACGTCCATCCATAGAGCTAACTAAATCTTCTACACGTTGTAGGTTGTTATCGGCGGCGCGAAGGCGAAGCTCTGCTTCGTGGCGACGGACATACAGACCGGAAACACCAGCAGACTCTTCTAAAATCAAACGGCGTTCTTGCGGTTTTGCATTAATCATTGCCGTCACACGACCTTGTGAGACAAGGGCAGGGGAGTTTGCACCTGTTACCGTATCTGCAAACAACATTTGTACATCACGCGCACGCGTTGTTTTACCGTTTACTTTATAGACAGAGCCTTTGTCTTTTTCAATTTTACGGGTAATTTCAATATCTTCTTCTGAGTTATAAGCAGCAGGAGCCGTGCGTGTTGTATTGTCCAGTAGAAGCGAAACTTCTGCAAAGTTGCGAGGGGGGCGAGAGCCCGTTCCGTTAAAGATAACATCTTCCATGGAACCAGAGCCACGCATACGCTTAGAGGATGTTTCTCCCATGACCCAACGTAGAGCTTCAACAAGATTGGATTTACCACAACCATTGGGACCAACAATTCCTGTTAGTCCAGTGCTGATTTCAAGTTCTGTTTTCTCAACGAAAGACTTGAAGCCGTTTAATCTAAGTTTTGTAAATTGGATCATAGTGTTACTTTTAAACTAATATTATTCTGGGTTGTTATCGTTAGTAGTCTCAGTGTCTTTTTCAACGGGAGCATCATCGCTCATCAGTTGGGCTACCAGTTTTTCAAATTTTTCATAGGGCTGGCTACCTAAAAGGACACGTTCTCCGTTATTGACGACAAAACTAGGGGTAGAGTTTACTTTCCAAACATCTGACGCTTCTTTAATGTTTGTTGCGACCGCTTTTTGAAGGTCTTCGTTGTTAAAGCACGTATCAAATTCTTCTTCACTCATGCCCGCTAATTTTGCATTTTGCATGAGAGCAGCTTTAAAATCACCGCCGAACGCCCATTTATCTTGAGTGCGGAGTAGGATATCAATAAAACCTACATAGCGTTCTTCAGGTAAACATCTTGCAATCATAGAACCATAAAGAGCAGGTCCATTCAGTGGAAATTCTTCGTAAACAAAATAAACCTTACCCGTATCAATCAAATTCTTTTTGATTTCTTGATAAGTTTCTTTGTGGAAGTCTGCACAATGATTACATGTTAGAGAGAAAAATTCTTGAATTTTAATAGGAGCATTAGGATTACCAACGCCACGTAAGCCATAAATAGCCGGCGGATTTAATTCTTGGATTTTACCTTTGATTCCAATCTCACCATTATCACTGGTTGTATTATGACCATGACTATGGTCATGACCCGTATTATCATCAACATCTTGTTCACTTGTATTTTCGATGGTTGTATCAGCCAATTCTTGCTTGGCTCCATCAGAGTCGCTTTTTTTATTGCTAAAGAAAAACCAGCTTGCGCCAACGATGGCAGCAAAGACTAAGATTAACAAAATCAACGAACTTGTTGATTTTTTGTTAGAATTATCATCGGCAGACATAGGTCCAAACCTTTCGTTTGTTATAGCAAAACAATCATTTGCGATATTGTGCAATTGATATGTAAAGCAGTTGCTTCTAGAAATCCAGTATAAAGTGCGGTATCAGGAGCTTTAATGTCAATCTTAGGGGGCGTTGGAAAAGCCTTTATCCACAGTGCTTTTAATTAATTAACAAGATTTCAACTCTATCCATAGGTTGAACGTTAGTTTGAGCGCCAAGAGAGCGCACATCTAGCCTATTTGGTGAAATGCCTTGCTCTGTAATATGAGTTCTAATGGCCATAGCGCGCGTTAAGGCGAGCCGTCTGTCTCCATTCAGGCTTTTATTTTGAGGGCTGGCAAAGGCTTCAAGCAAAAGGCGGGTATTTTTACCTTTTTTCAACGCGGGTATGATTAAAATATTTAATGTGTTGATTTGTTCTGGGGCAAGCGTCGCTTGGGATTTTTGAAAGATTAAATTAAGTTTTTGGCTTCCGTCAGCCATCACATCAAGATTGGGTAGAGTATAACCAGTACTCGGGTTTATGGGGGCAGGCTCATTGTTTTTTTGAGGGGCAGCTGCTTTTTCTTCGGTTTCTTGGAGGCGATCCATTAAATTAGAAGGAGATTGCTTCTCAGATTTAAAGAGAATTTCAGTTTCCACATTTTCTTTTTTGTTAGAGGGCATGGTTTTAGGCCCTTTAACAACACCTGCAGAAGCAGGCGTGGAGACTTTTTTATTTATTACATCTTTTGTCTTATTTTTTTCAATTGTTTCTTCTTCGGGAATAGCCGCAATGGGTTTTCCTTCAAATTTAACTTTAGGGTGTTCTGGTTTTTTTAATGGGATAACAGCTGTTTTACTTGGTTCAATTTTTTCTTCAGGAACACTTTTAATGATTTTTGGTTCAACCAGTTCTTCCTTTATTTCACTTTCTGCCTTAGCAGGAAGGGATAATTTGGGCATTGTAGGTACATCGGGTGCCGCTTTTTTAGGGGGAACCGGTTTAGGATCGCCAAACATGGGGGGTGGGGTATAAGTTTTTAAAGATGTGTTTTCTTGCGCATTGGCATCACAAATAATGATGAATAGGAATAGCAATGTCAGCTTGCTAATCATTAGGCTGCCTTTTTCGCCGTTTCACGCAATTTTTTACGTAGGTGTGAATAGATTGCTTGATTACCAGAAACAATTTGATTGCTGTAAACAGGATTACTTTCATCATCAATGGGGGTTACAAATCCGCCCGCTTCTTTGAGAATTAAAATACCAGCAGCTACATCCCAAGGTTGAACGCCACGTTCCCAATATCCATCTAAACGTCCTGCGGCCACGTATGATAAATCAAGAGCCGCAGCTCCGAAACGTCGTACCATTGGAGCCTCTATTAAGATTTCATTCAATTCACTGATAAAAACTTGCTGTTTTTCCGGGTTTGGTTTGGCGTATCCGATGGCGATAGCGGCTGATTCAGGGGCGTTGTGGCTAGAAACACGAAGACGTTTACCATTTACAAAAGCACCATTACTACGTTCTGCGCGGAAAATTTCTTCTTTGATAGGGTCGTAAATAATTCCAGCTTCAAGTTTCCCTTTGCTTTCGAGAGCAATGGAAACGCACCAATGTGGAATGCCATGCATGAAGTTATGCGTGCCATCCAGAGGGTCAATAATCCATTTGTGATCTTCGTTTGCACCTTTTACAACACCGCCTTCTTCCATAAGGAAAGAATAATCTGGGCGGGCTTTTTTCAGTTCTTCAAAAATAATTTCTTCAGCACGTTTATCAGCCGCCGTTACAAAATCTGCTGGACCTTTGCGGGAGACCTGAAGGTTTTCAACCTCACCAAAATCACGGGTAAGATTGCGTCCAGCCTTTTCAGCGGCTTTAATCATGATGTTCATAAGTGGGGAAGTGTTTTGTGCCATGATTAATCTTTTGCTCTTTCAACGTATGAGGAATCTTCTGTTCTAACAATAATGCGTGTACCGACGTCAATAAATGGCGGTACCATAACTTTTGCACCATTCTCAAGGATGGCGGGCTTGTAAGATGTCGTGGCAGTCTGCCCTTTTACAACAGGTTCAGCTTCAGTAACCTCCATGGTAACAGTATCAGGTAATGTGACACCTAATGGTTCACCTTCATGACTTTCAACTTGAACCAACATCCCATCTTGTAAAAAGACAGCGGAATCACCAATAATATCTTTTTGTATTGCAATTTGTTCGTAAGTTTCTGTGTTCATAAAAGTATATGTTTCACCATCATTAAATAGATATTGATGTTCTGCTTGATCCAGACGGACACGTTCTACTGTTTCTTGGGTGCGGAAGCGAACATTATCTTTGTTACCAGAACGAATATCGCGCATTTCAACCTGAATGACAGATGCGCCTTTACCTGGTTGCATAATTTCATGTCCAGCAATGATCATTAGTTTGCCATTGTATTCGAGTACATTTCCTTTGCGCAAAGTTATGGCGGCAACTTTCATTTATATATTCCTATTTAATCTATTCATGCTTGTCTTTTAGGAGTGCTTCACCCATCGAACCAAGACGTTGTTTTAACTCATTATCTTCTATCTTATCCAACATCATGGATAAACTGTTTTTTTCAGCTTCGGTCAAGGGCTTTGTATTTTTTGGTGGTTTTTCATTTCGGTTTGTAACTTGATGAACAAAACGGATATCCGTCACAAGCTGTTCACCAAAAATATGATTGATTTTTTCCAGCAGGACACCTTTTTGCATAATTAACAGAGAGGCGTGGGCAGAGGAGGCCGCGATATCAAGTGTTGCGCTTGCTTTGCCGCCTTTGCGCTTGGGTTTGCGGTAATGGATTTTAAGCGGTTGAGCATGAGCCGCCATTTTCTCGCCCATAATTTCACGCCATTGCGTGACAATCCTTCCCAAAGCGATATATTTACGCTTAAAGGTTTTGTTCGTCACTTTTGGGACGGCAGTTGAAACGAGTTTTAGGGCGCACATAATATATCCACTATGGCAAATTCCTCTCCCAATAACAAGCATACCCACAATGTAAATATTGATGATTTTAGAGCAAAAATTCTAAAATGGTATGATAAGAACCACCGCATTTTACCTTGGCGCAGTGTAGGAAAGAAAAAATCTAATCCGTATCATGTCTGGTTGTCTGAGATTATGTTGCAGCAAACGACGGTTGTGACAGTAGGGCCATATTTTGAGAATTTTTCTAAACGATGGCCAACAGTTCATAAGTTGGCGGCGGCCGATAAAGAAGATGTCATGCATGAATGGGCTGGGCTGGGTTATTATGCAAGGGCGCGTAATCTTTATAAATGTGCGCAGGTTGTTAGTGCAGAACTGAATGGAATATTTCCTGATACTCAACAAGAGCTTGAAAAATTACCTGGGATAGGCGGATACACCAGTGCGGCTGTTCGTGCGATTGCATTTGATAAGCCAGCGAATGTTGTTGATGGGAATATTGAGCGTGTAATGGCACGTATCTATGCGGTGACAGAGCCTGTGCCAGATAGCAAGCCGCAATTAAAAAAACTGGCGGGTGGTTTGGCAGATGGTAGGAAAGACAGGCCGGGTGATTATGCACAAGCCTTGATGGATTTAGGCGCAGGAATTTGTACTCCAAAATCTCCTAAATGCCTGTTGTGCCCTGTGATGGATATATGCGAGGCAAAGAAGAAGGGTATTGCTGAAACTTTACCTGTCCGTAAAGCCAAAAAACCTAAGCCGCAAAAACATGGGGCAGTTTATTGGATAACCAATGATAAAAACGAAGTTTGTTTTATTCGGCGCGATGAGACGGAAATGTTGGGCGGTATGTTAGGGTTGCCGACATCTGAATGGATGATAACAGACACCAAAGTAAAGCTTGAAAAAGGTGTTAAGCCTTTAGGGCAATTTATTACTCATAGTTTTACGCATTTTGATTTGAAACTGGATATTTACACAAAGAATCTTAAAAACGGTACAGAATTACCCCAAAATAACCCCATTTGGCTGTCAGCCTTAGAGTTAGACGGTCTGGGGTTGCCCACACTGTTTAAAAAAGTAGTTAAGTTTATGAAATAATAGGAAAAATATAAGGAGAATTTGATTTAGGTGGCAAATCAGATTTATAATATCAAGATGAAAAAAATAGTTCTTATAGCCGTTCTTTCTTTCTTTGTGATTGGTTCTTCATTTGCCCAAGAGCAAGAAAATCAAAAAGAACAAGAAAATAAAATTTTTCCTGATAGTCAAAATGTTTCTGCAGAAAAAGCAAGTTCTGTAAATCGAAACACTGTTACCGACGTGTTGGAGAGTACTATCATAGAGGATAAATATGCTGGACAGTATCAAATAGCCGATATTAAAAATATTTCTAAACTTTATTGGTTAAAAACCGTTTTAGATTTGAAAGACGATACGGCCATTGATAATTTTATTCTAATTAATGAATGTGATTTTTATAAAGAAAATTTAAAAGATGATTTTAAGTGGGTTAAAGTTAGGGATGCTACACGTGAATTGATTACTGATCAATTACCAACATATTCTGATAAATTTAAAATTATAGTGCCTATTGATTTGGGTCGTTATGAAACAGAAAAACAAGGGTTTCCGCTTATTAATGGTACCCGCTTCAAAGACTTAAGACGCATTGAGGTGGGGGGGAACGATGGAGCAATATGTGGTAAATTGTGGGCAATCGAAAGTTACCCAAGAAATATTTTTCTTATTTTAAATACGCCATTTACTTATGATTTTGTTCCAGTAGATGAGCATTTAGCACAGGCCTTTATCATCAGAAGTAAAAATCAATCAGTAGTGGATAGACCTAAAGAACTCCTGTCAAAAACTTTTAATAGATTAGCTTATGCGCGAATTAGAATGAGCTTTTTAGAGTATCAGGGCGTGACAAGAGAGCAAAACAGAACACCCGTAGCTATTATGTTTGGAATGGTTGACGGTGTAGATATATTTGAAAATCCCGATGAAACAGGTCTGTTGAATATCACAGACTTTTAGATATTGTCTTCTTTTATCTTTGTCATTGAAAAGCCAACGGCTTTCACATTATCAATAATGTCAGGTTTTTTAACACTGATTGTAATTTTGCTAACTGTCGGGTAAGCAAAGCAAGAATTTGCTATTTCTTCAGCAAAGGTCTCTACTAAATTAAAATGTCTATCAGTGATTAATTCTTCGATATCCGCAATAATGGTGGCATAGCATACAGTGTTGGTAATATCTTCTTCGTAATCTGCTTTAGGTTCTATAGAGGCTTCCAAATCAACGATAACACGTTGTTTGTTCTTTTTCTCTTCAGGTAGAATACCTATAGACATGTTGACTATCAGTTCTTCAATCAGAATTTTATGTTCAATATCCTGATATTGTTGAAAAGGCACAACAGATTCTTTCTTGCGTGATTTTGTTACAGTCTTAAATAATGTGTTCATGGCAGCCTCTGCTTATGAAGGTTTATTGAATTGTCGTATTCTTTGGAATAGCAATATCCCCTTCAATTTGCAATCGCAATTTTTGCCGTAAATTATCAATGGGGATTAACTGGTTGCCCTCTTTATAGTGCCAATAAGTCCAACCATTGCAGGATGGCGCATTTTGAACTGCGGCGCCAACTTTGTGAATGGAACCACGATGGGTGCCTTCAGTTGTTTTAATGTTGGCGTCAGCTGCAATTTTTACTTTATTGCGCCCCTTAGAATCTTGTAACTGTGTTCCTGGTTTTAGGTAACCATGTTCCAGCAACCAGCCAAAAGGGATACGCATTTGCTCACGTTTTTGAACCAAGGCAATACTGTCCTCATCACATTTTGTGATGTTATCAATACGTTTTTCAGCAACTTTAATATAGTCATCTTCACGTTCAATACCAATAAAATTACGTCCTAGCTTCTTGGCAACTGCGCCTGTTGTTCCTGTGCCGAAGAAGGGGTCTAGAACAACCTCTTCAGGTTTTGTTGAAGATAGAATGACACGATGCAACAGGGCTTCGGGCTTCTGGGTCGGGTGTGCTTTATCACCTTTGTCATCTTTCAGGCGTTCTCCGCCTGTACAGAGTGGGATAAACCAATCGGAGCGCATTTGAAGGTCTTCGTTAAGGGCCTTCATTGAATCATAGTTGAAGGTGTATTTGGATTTTTCAGACTTAGCCGCCCAAATCATTGTTTCATGGGCGTTGGTAAAGCGACGACCACGAAAATTAGGCATGGGGTTCGTCTTACGCCAGATAACATCATTCAAAATCCAATAGCCCAAATCTTGTAGAATAGTGCCAAGACGGAAAATATTGTGGTAGGAACCAATAACCCAGATTGAGCCATCGTCTTTTAAAGTTTCACGAGCGGCAGATAACCACTCACGTGTAAACTCATCATAAACTTTTAAGCTGTCAAATTGATCCCAATGGTCATCACAAGCATCAACCTTTGTGTGGTTGGGGCGGTGAAGGTCTCCACCAAGTTGTAAGTTATAGGGCGGGTCAGCAAAAATCATATCAACAGAGCCAGCAGGGGTCGCTTTAAGCACTTCAATGCAGTCACCTTTGGTGATTTTATTGAGCTTGGGTATTTCTTGGGGTGCTTTGATTGCCTTTTTAGCTGTCTTCTTTGCCATGTGGATAACTCCTGTATGAATTGAGGAGGCATCATGAGTCATTCTCGATTCGCCGTCAAGATAAAAATGAAAAAAATTGTTTAGAGTCAGGACTCTAGCGCGGAGTCTTAAGGTTAAGCTTTCTGCTTTAAAGCCGCGCAGGGAGCGAAGGAAAGCCTGTGGAAGGGAGTCAGACCGTGGCTTTCCAGCCCTTCCATATGGGCTTTGGTGCCATAGCCTGCATTCCTATCCCATGCATAATGGGGGTAGTCATGATGAAGCTTCGTCATCAGGCGATCACGGGTTACTTTTGCGATAATAGAGGCCGCACCGATGGAAAGGGATAGGCTATCCCCTTTAATGACTGTTTGAGTAGAACAGGGGATATCAGGAGCAAATTTACCATCAATAAGAGCTGTCACGTCATCCCGAGCGAAGCCGAGGGATATTAAGTAATCATCAAAAGATAAGATTCCTCCAATCGCTTCGCTCCGTCGGAATGACAAGAGGTTTTGGTAGGCACGTTTCATGGCCAGCAGGGTAGCGTGATGGATATTGAGTTGGTCAATTTCCTGCGCGGAGGCTTCGGCTATGCCGAAAAAGCAAAGCTCCTTTATTGGTTCAAATAATTTTTCACGTTTTATGGCGGATATTTTCTTGCTGTCTGTGATTTCTTGCCAGAGGGGATTATCCAGATTTTCGGCAGGGATATGTACGCAAGCGGATGTAACGGGACCGCATAAAGGGCCGCGCCCAACTTCATCTATGCCGCAAACGGGTGCTTTAAACTGCTGGTCAAATTTATCCATTCAAGCTTTTGCTTACCAATTCAAAAACATTTGGAGATAGATTTTCTATCGCTAGAATTTCATTCAACGCCGCTTTCATCTTTTCTTGGCGGTCGGGGGTGTAACGTTTCCATTCACGCAGAGGCGTGACCATACGGGCGGCAATTTGCGGGTTAATGGTGTTGAGTTCAATAATAGCATTCTTTAGAAATTCATAACCGCGCCCGCTAGGGTCATGAAACGCCACAGGATTATTCATTGCAAAGGCGCTGTAGAGTGAGCGCACACGGTTCGGGTTCGTCATGTCAAAATCTTTATGATTGCGCAGTTTTTCAAGCGCATCAAAAATGTCGTCATGATTGGCACTGGCCTGAATAGCAAACCATTTATCTATGACGAGTTGGTATTTCTGGAATTGATCGTAAAAGTCGTTAATGACTTCATCACGCTCGTCATTTTTATTTTCCAGTAGATTAGCAAGAGCCGCCATGCGATCAGTCATGTTATTGGCGGTCTCGTAATGTGTTTTGGCGCGTTTGGCACAACCAGTCCCATTCGTTGCTGTTAGATAACTAAGCATGGTATTACGAAGGGAGCGTTGCCCCATGGCGGCAGGCGTGATGCTGAAACTGTCATCGCCCTCGCATAATTTATAAATTTTCTCGAGCGTGGCTTTATGTTTTTTCTTTACCGCTTTTTTGAGCGCAGTACGGACTTTGTCGATGGCGTCAGGATCAACAACATCACGTGTTTGGGCAATAATTGCAACATCTGGTAAGGAAAGGCTTCTGGTCAGAAGTGCGCGGTCTTGATCGCCGTCTTGTGCTTGCTCTAAGAGTGAGCCAATCGTATCAAGAAACTCTTCAGACGCCTCCGTTGAGCCTGAATCAATCATGGCGTTGATGGTGTTTAAATAGAAATTTTGTCCTGCTTCCCAACGGTTAAAGCCATCATTGTCATGCACCATGAGGAAACGTAAATCTTCATTGCTCAAATCGGTTGTGAGTTTCACGGGGGCGGAGAAGTTTCGCAAGATAGATGGGACAGGTTTTGAACCGATATTCTCGAATTTAAAGTTTTGTTTTTTCTTTTTCAAATCAAGAACTTTTGTTTGCGCTAAATCGTCACCATTCGGGCCGACAAGACCGACAGCAACAGGAATATGCATCGGTTTTTTATCTTTTTGTCCTACGGTATCGGGAATATTTTGTTCCAGCGTCAGCGTGTAGGTTTTGGTTTTCTTATCATACTTGCCAGAGGATTTAATCTCGGGCGTTCCAGCTTGGGAGTACCAAAGTTTGAATTGTTCCAAATCCATTTCGGAAGCATCCACCATACATTGCGCCCAATCGTCAATTGTGACGGCCTTACCATCAAAGCACTCAAAATAAAGGTCTGTGGCTCTACGGTATAGTTCAAGGCCCAGCAATGTATGGAACATTCGAATAACTTCTGCGCCTTTTTCATACACGGTCATGGTGTAGAAATTATTAATCTCGATATAGCTTTCAGGGCGTATAGGATGGGCGAGGGGGGAAGCATCTTCAGGAAACTGTGAACGCCGTAAATGTGTGACGTCATCAATGCGCTGTACCGCACGGGAGTTCATATCGGAAGAAAACTCCTGATCACGGAAAACAGTGAGACCCTCTTTCAATGATAATTGAAACCAATCACGACAAGTGACACGGTTTCCTGTCCAGTTGTGGAAATATTCATGGGCGATAACGCCTTCCACGCGGATGTAATCTGTATCGGTAGCTGTTTCCTGCTGTGCGAGGACAAGGGCTGTGTTGAAAATATTCAGTGACGTATTTTCCATGGCACCCATATTGAAGTCGCTCACCGCAACAATATTAAAAATATTATATTGATATTCACGACCATAGACTTCTTCGTCCCATTTCATAGACTTGATAAGGCTTTGCATGGCGTGATCGCATTGCCCTTCATCACCTTCTTTGACGTAGATGTGCAGGTCTACTTCTGTGCCAGACATGGTGGTGAATTTATCTTCAACACGAACCAAGTCGCCAGCGACAAGGGCGAACAGGTAACATCCTTTTGGTGTTGGGTCGTCCCAAACTGTGAAGTGACGTCCGCCCGGTGCATCGCCCTCGTCAATTTTATTACCGTTAGAAAGTAGGACAGGGCATCTTTTCTTATCTGCTTCAATCGTGACTTTAAATATCGCCATGACATCAGGACGGTCAGGGTAGTAGGTGATTTTGCGAAACCCTTGCGCTTCACATTGTGTGCAGTACGTACTGCCTGAATGGTATAGACCTTCCAGTGCTGTATTTTTTTCAGGATAAATTTCAGTGACTATTTCTAGTGTAAAAATATCTTTGCCTGGGCAAGGAAGGGTAAGCCCTTCGGCGGTGATTTTAGGTTGGATATCTTTACCATCAAGCTTACAGGAAATAAGTTTTAACTCTTCACCTTCAAGGAAAAGGGGTTCATCACTATCATTATTGGTTGTGTATTGTGTTTTGGTTGTAACAGTTGTTTGACCGTCATGAATATCAAACGATAATTCTGTATTGGCAACTTTATAAGCGGGTGGCGTATAATCTTTTAGATGAATTTCTTGTGGTGTGTCAGTACACATAATACCCCTGTTTGTTATTGAGGGAATATGATGACCTTTAGGGCTTAAGCTTGCAAGACTAAATTAGAGCGGTGAATAAGCTCATCCCCGCGGTAATATCCCAAAATATCGGCAATATCGGTGCTTTTGTGCCCTAAGATAAGCCGTGCTTCGTTGGTGTTATAGGTGGTTAAGCCTATGGCGAGTTTCTGGCCGTTTTTATCCATAACTTCTATAGGGTCACCACTGTCAAAGTCACCACTTACTTTAACGATGCCAGCAGGCAATAAGCTTTTTCCTGACTGTAAGGCTTTGACCGCACCGTCATCAATGATGATTGTACCTTTGGCTTTGACATGAGAGGAAATCCATTTTTTACGGGCGCTGATAGGTTTGTCAGATGAAGTAAAAATAGTGGTGCGTTGAATATCAGAAATTGGTGAATTTGTTTTTCCTGAAGCTATGATCATATGCACGCCAGCATTTGTTGCAATTTGAGCGGCTTCTAATTTACTTTTCATACCGCCTGTACTAAGACCTGCGGGGGCATCTCCCGCCATTTTTAAAATATCTTCGTTTAAATTTTCAACGACAGGAATATGCTCGGCGTTTTTGTCCTGTGCTGGGTCGGCTGTGTAAAGCCCATCTGTGGTGGAAAGCTGTATCAATAAGTCTGCGCCAATCATTTGCGCCACGCGGGCTGCAAGGCGGTCATTGTCACCAAAACGAATTTCTGCCGTAGAAACGGTGTCATTTTCGTTGATGATAGCCACTGATTTGTTCTTCATTAAGGTTAGGAGCGTTGCGCGTGCATTTAAATGCGCACGGCGTTCTTCGGTGTCTTTAGGGCTCAGTAGAACAAGAGCTGTTTTTAGTTGATTTGTTGCAAAGGCCGCAGAATAAGCTTTAGACATCTCAATTTGTCCTAAGGCAGCGGCGGCTTGTTTCTTTTCTAGAATGATAGAAGAGGGGCGGTCTGTATGTTTAATGCCAAGGTCTTTACGTCCCAATGCAATGGCACCAGAAGAAACAATACAAACTTCTTTTCCCTGCTCAATAAGAGTTGCAATATCATTTGCGACGCTCTGCAACCAGTCTTGATGAACGGTGCCTGATTGTTCGTTTACAAGAAGAGCTGACCCTATTTTTATAACAATACGGTTTGAGTCTTTTATGAGCTCATGCGGCGTCATACGCTTCTGCCTTTTTTACTTTTATAATGTCCGCTAATTTATAAAGAGTTTCATCAATGTTTTTACCAGATACGGCAGAAATAATTATGGGTTTTTGACCTGTTTCTTCTTCGAAAATTTTAGCTTGTTCAAGGGCTATTTCTTCACCTGTGGCATCAACCTTGGTAAGCGCAATGATTTCAGGTTTTTTGTTTAACCCACCGCCATATTGTTTTAATTCGTTACGAATTGTTTTGTAGGCACCCACAATGTCATCTTGTGTGGCATCAATTAAGTGGAGTAGGACGGACGTGCGCTCGACATGTCCTAAAAATCGAGTGCCTAAACCAACGCCTTCATGTGCCCCCTCAATAAGACCTGGAATGTCAGCAATGACAAAGCTATATTCACCTGCTTTGACAACGCCTAAATTCGGATGAAGTGTTGTGAAAGGATAATCTGCAATCTTGGGTTTGGCCTTTGAGACAGCGGCTAGAAAAGTTGATTTTCCTGCGTTAGGCAATCCTAATAAGCCAGCATCTGCGATAAGTTTTAAGCGTAACCATAGAGCGCGTTCTTCACCAGGCCAGCCGGGCGTTTTTTTGCGGGGGGCTTGGTTTGTTGCACTTTTGTAATGCGTGTTGCCAAATCCACCATCGCCACCTTTCATGAATACAACGCGTTGACCTTCTTCGCTCATATCAAGAAGAACAGTTTCTTTGTCTTCATCAATGACTTCTGTTCCAACGGGAACGTGTATGACAAGATCTTCGCCGCTTGCGCCAGTACGATCACGACCCGCACCGCCAGTTCCACTGGGCGCACGAAAATGTTGCGTATAACGAAAATCAATTAAAGTGTTTAGGCCATTAACGGCTTCAAAAATAATAGCACCGCCACGACCGCCATTGCCGCCGTCAGGGCCGCCATTTTGAACGTATTTTTCACGGCGAAACGAAATACAACCAGGGCCGCCATTGCCGCTACTTACATATATCTTTGTTTGATCTAAGAATTTCATTTTAAGGTTGTTCCATTAAAAAAGGGGAAGCTGAGCCTCCCCCTTACTTAATTAAGCATCGTCATGCGCGCAAGCGCGAGGACATATTTTTTATAAGTAGGCTTGCTTTTATTCAGCCGCCATCGGTCTTTCATCATTTGCAGGAACAATGTTCACGATAGCTTTACCGTCACGACCTTTTGAAAATAGAACAGAGCCATCCATAAGAGCAAAAATAGTGTGGTCTTTACCCATGCTAACGTTCTTACCAGTACCGTATTTTGTACCGCGTTGGCGAATGATGATATTGCCAGCCGTAACGTCTTGACCGCCATATTTTTTAACGCCTAGTCTACGACCTTCTGAATCACGACCGTTTCTTGAACTACCACCAGCTTTTTTATGTGCCATTTTAATGTCCTCCAGATAATTATTTTTATTTTTTCTTTTAACACCCTCATACCCGCAAGCGGGAGGAGGGTAATTCTTAAATTACGCAGCTTTGATATCAGTAATTTCGATCACAGTCAGATCCTGACGGTGTCCCGCTGTGCGGCGATATCCTTGTCTACGTTTCTTCTTAAATACCACAATTTTGTCTGCACGTGTGTGTTCAATGACTTTTGCGCTAACTTTTGCACCTTTTTCTCCGATAGAGGCTGTTTTGCCGTCAGAGGTCATAAGTACTTCTAGGTCCACGCTTTTACCCGCTTCTGTGTCTATTTTAGGTACTTCTAGGTACTCATTTTTAGCCACTTTATATTGTTTTCCGCCTGTGCGTACAACTGCAAACATTTTTCAAATCCTAATATTTATAAACTTTTCAATAACTTAGAAATGATTCTTAATTTTCGATTCTTCCCTAAGAACGCCGCAATATACAGTATTGAAGCCATGAGTCAAGAAAATCAGTATAAAAACACCAACGGAAACACTTGGTGACATAGGGATTTTTTCAATATAGAAAAACCCTATGAGTATTTTAGTCATCGGACAATCTTCTTTCCTAGCTCAAGAAGTTCAAAAATTAAGCGTTTCAAAAGATTGGACATTCTTAGGTTATAAGGAGGCTTTTGATAAATCCAAATGGCCTGATGATGTGAATGTTGTTATCGGCTTTGCGTGCGACCCGAAGGTAAAAGAGGGCGTATTCAGCGACTTTGATCATAAATTAGCCAAGATGGCAAAAGAGTTCGGGGCATTTTATATTATGCTCAGCTCCCGTGCGGTCTATGGTGTTGCTGATCAGCCTCAAATATTTAAAGAAGACCAAAAACCTTACCCAGATATGACTTCTTATGGTCAGGCGAAAAGGGAGATAGAAGACGATCTTCTGAAAAATTTTGATAACGTTATAATTCTACGTTTATCTATTATCTTCGGCTTGGAATATAATCTACAAGACCCTCGTCAGACGTTTTTTGGTTTAATGCTGAAAAGTCTAAAAGAAGAAGGAAAAATCAATTTTTCCATGAGCAACCAAACATATAAAGATTTTTTGCCAGTGTCTGTTTTCGGAGAACATCTTGCCATTATTGCCAATAAGCCAAAATCAGGAATTTACAATTTTGGTTCAGCGATAAGAACATCTGTTGATGATATGGCTCAGTGGGTTATTGAAGGCTATGGGAGCGGTGTTATAGAGCCTAATCAGCTAGCCGTTATCGACAATATGGTCATGGATATGACCAAAACTTCTGCGGCGTATCGTCTGCCATCTGTTACAACAGAAATCATTCGCCAGAACTGTGTGGCTATAGGTCAATGCCTAAAGGAGATAAAATAATAAATGGCGGTTCAGAGCGTCTAAAAAATAAACAAATCTTCGTTTTATCTGCTATTTAACTTATATAATTACAGATCATTAGAAAGTCCAAAATACATAGTATCTAAATCTTCTAGGACAGGATTAAGTAAAACATATACCTCAGGTAAGTTTATAACCTGATTTTTAGAGGAGGCAGGATTACCTTTTACGTCTATGGGATATCTATAAGAAAATGATTTGGGGTCATGTTCTTCAAAAAAAGAACAGCAAGCTTTTATACTAATTAACAACGCGTCATCATACGGAAGAATATTTTTGAATATAGGATTAAACATTTCAAGAATTCGTTTGAATTCATGGCTGTTAATAAGATTTTCTTCTTCCTGATGCCTTTTTTGACTTAGGTATATAACGCTTTTTAAATATAACTCTAGCGATGTTCTGTATAAAAAAATAACTGGATATGCTTCGTTATTGCAAATATGATTATTTGATAAAATGGTTTCCGCTAGAATTTTAGCTCCATGATAATAACCTTGAGCAAAATACCCCATAAGGTCTTTGGGGTAATTAATAGAGGGTATTATAATATTTCCATGCATCACGTTTTATTTTTTCTTGTTGAGCTAAAAGTTAAGCTAACAGCTTAATTTGAATTAGTCTCCGGCCTCTGTATCAAATTTCAGATTTTCCAACAACATAGTGTTTGATGCGGTGCATACAGTCATATGTAAATGGCGGACAGACAGGGATTCGAACCCTGGATGGGCTCGCACCCATGCCGGTTTTCAAGACCGGTGCATTCAACCGCTCTGCCATCTGTCCGTATTATTAGAAATGCTTGCGGTGATTTCTTATGTGCAAACTAATGACTCCTAGCTTATCAGTAAAGAGCCTTTCTGCTATTATTTCGAAATATTAGCAGAAAGAACGAATATGATTGAAAAAATACAAAAGCTTTTGACCGAAGGCGAAAATATAATCCTGGATGCGCGTATCCATCCTATTGTTTATGCCCCGCCAATTTTTTACCTATTTCTTGCGCTGTTGGCGGCATTGTTCTTTCATTGGATTGTGGGAGTGGTCATTGTGATTGTTACTCTCTACCCAGCCTATACAGCCTATATCAATTATAATATGACGCATTTGGTGCTGACAAATAAGAAGGTCTTGAGCCGAGCTGGTTGGATTTCACGTGACTGGACTCGCATGGCATTTGAAAGAATTGAGAATGCTTATCTTGAAGAACCAATTATTGGTCGCCAATTTGGATATTCTACTGTTGTGGTGAGTGGTGTCGGCTCTGGTTCTATCGCTATTCCCTACGTTAGAAATGGTGATGACTTTGTGAAGCGGTTAGAACAAGAATTAGAAAGAAACCGTAAGGAAAATAAGGGATAATTTATGCTTAGAAAAAACTTTAGCAAAGCTCTATTAGTCCTTGTTTTAATTTTATTTTCTTCACCCGCTGCGGCACGTCAGGACTTCAATGTTTGGCTTAAGCAGATGCGTGCTAAAGCAGCGGCTGCGGGTATATCTCAGGCAACTATTAATGCAAATCTTTATAATATAACCCCAAGCGAAACAGCTATTCGTCTTGATAAGAAACAACCTGAAGTAAAGAAAACGTTTGCCCAGTATAAAACGGCGGTGGTGAATAACAATCGGGTGCAAAAGGGACGTAAGCTTATTCGACAACATCATAATGCCCTCCAAGCTGTTGAAAATAAATATGGTGTGCCCAAACAATTTATTGTCGCGCTCTGGGGAATTGAAACGAACTTCGGTGGGAATACGGGCGGTTTCAGCGTTATTACAGCCTTAGCAACAATGGCGTGGGAAGGGCGTAGAGAAGAATTTTTTACAAAAGAACTTATTAATGCTCTTAAAATTATCGATGCGGGACATATTACAGGCGCTAATATGAAAGGATCATGGGCAGGGGCGATGGGGCAAAACCAATTCATGCCATCTAGTTTTAATGCCTATGCTGTTGATGGTAATGGTGATGGTCGTCGTGATATTTGGGGAACAAAGAAAGATGTCTTTGCTTCAACAGCCAACTATTTAAAGAAAAATGGCTGGAAAACAGGGCAAAGATGGGGGCGTCGTGTGACGTTACCGTCAAGCTTCTCTAAGGCACTGGTTGGGCCTAAAATCAAAAAACCTTTGTCATATTGGAGCTCTTTGGGTATTCGTACACAGGGTGGTAGGGGGTTGCCACAGGAGAATATGATGGCTTCTATCGTTGCGCCAGACGGGCTAGGCGGGGAAGCCTATATTGTGTATAATAATTATCAGACAATTATGGACTGGAATCGGTCTACCTATTTTGCTACATCAGTGGGCTTGCTGGCTGATCGCCTTGCACAATAGATTTTATATAAAAGAAAGCTTGTTATGAGATTTAAAAATACCACATCCGTTTTGGCATGTTTGTTATGCGTATTCGTATTATCAGCCTGTTCGGAGACACGATACGCTGCGCATGTTGCGAAACAAATTCCAATGCGACAAGATCAAACGGCAAAAACTGCTGGTACGTTTAAGGTAGGAAACCCCTATAAAATTCTAGGAAGGCGTTATCAGCCTTCTGAAACATATAACCATACTGAAACTGGAACGGCTTCATGGTATGGTCCAGGGTTTCACGGAAAGAAAACAGCAAATGGTGAAATTTTTGATAAATATGAGCTAACAGCTGCTCATAGAACACTTCAATTGCCCTCCATTGTTAAAGTCACAAACCTGAACAATGGTCGTAGTGCAATTTTGCGCGTCAATGATCGTGGCCCGTTTGCACATAATCGTATATTGGATGTTTCTGAACGGGCGGCAACTGTACTAGGTTTCAAAAATAAGGGTACCGCAAGGATACGCCTTGAGGTTGTTGCGGATGCTAGTAGAGAAGTGGCTGCTATTGCTAAAACAGGAAGAAGTACGCGTGGTTATGAAATTGCTTTAAACCAGCCGACAACTAGAAGAAGAGTTGTTGCCTCGGGGGCGGTGGTTCCCCCCAGAATGCCGCCTTCTAGGGTAACAGAAGTCGCTTTAAACCAACCCGCAACAAGAGTTGCTACTTCGGGGGCGGTGGTTCCCCCCAGAATGCCAGTCTCTAGATTAGAACCTGTAACAGAGGTTGTTTTAAGTGGTCAGCCTTCTACAGCTTCTGCTCAAACGGCAAGTGTCGCCAAGGTTCAGGCAGAACCTTTAGACAATACTATTAAAGTAGCATCCAACTCTTCACAGGGAAATTTTTCAAATACAGGGAAGGTTTTTGTTCAGGCGGGTTCTTTTTCACAGGAAGCCAATGCTTTAAAATATAGCAATGAATTGGCAAAATTTGGTCCATCGCGCGTTTATTTGACCCGCGTTAATAATCAACCTTATTTTCGTGTCCGCTTAGGTCCTTATGATAACCGCACTCAAGCACAACAAACCATGACAGCATTGAATGAAAGTGGAAATCAAAATGCAGTTATTGTAGCGGAGTAAGTTTTGGCTTATAAGACCCCTATGCGTATTTTATCATTTTTATTTATTGTCCTTTTCATCTCAACGCCCGCTTATGCTTTTCAAGGCACGAAGGCAAAGCAAGCCTATATTGTAGATTATGAGACGGGTCAGGTTTTACTGAGCAAAAACGCAGGTGAAAAGATGCCAACATCTTCAATGAGTAAGGTGATGACAACTTACATGGTTTTTGATGCCCTTAAAAGCGGTAGCATTAATATGGATACCCCAATGTCTGTAAGCGAGAAAGCGTGGACAAAGGGCGGTTCAAAAATGTTTGTTGGGCTAGGTGACAAAATTAAACTTAGTGACTTGCTTCGTGGTGTTATTGTTCAATCTGGTAATGATGCAACGATTGTTTTGGCTGAAGGTTTATCGAGTAGCGAAGAAGAATTCGCACGAAAAATGACAAGCAGGGCTCATGATCTTGGCATGAAGAATAGTAATTTTACCAATGCAAGTGGTTGGCCAGACGAAAATCATTATTCAACGGCAGAGGATTTAGCTCTTATGTCGCGTCATATTATTGAGGACTTTCCTGAATATTATAAATTATTTGCTGAAACTGAATTTACTTATAACAATATAAAACAGCAAAACCGTAACCCTATTCTTTATCGGAATGTGGGCGCAGATGGCTTAAAGACTGGGCACACAGAGGCGGGTGGTTATGGTTTAATTGGAACGGCTGTTAAAGATGGTCGCCGCGTTATAATGGTCGTTAATGGATTGGAAGATGATAAGCAACGTGCCGATGAGTCTGTTCGTTTAATTGAGTGGTCATTGAATAGTTTTAAAAACATTGATGTGTTTAAAAAAGGTGATGTTATTGTTGACGTCCCCGTGGTAATGGGAAAATCAGTAACGGTACCGATGGCGATGAATCAAGATGTAAAAATTACCGTTCCTAAAGTGCCAAGTGACAGTTATAGTTTTGAAGTAAAATATAAAACACCTTTGGTTGCGCCTGTTAAGGCTGGTGATGAAGTGGGGACGCTAAAAATTATTATTCCTAACGAAGATAACTTGAATTATCCGCTCATTGCGACACAAAATGTTGAAAAGCTTGGTCTATTCAAAAACACGCTTGAAAAAATAAAATATCAACTCCTTGGAAAGTTTTAAACTGTTATGTTGCGTGGCGTCTTTGTAACTTTTGAAGGCGGTGAGGGGGTTGGTAAGTCAACCCAAGTCAAAAAACTTGAAATAGCTTTGAAAGAAAAAGGGCACGATGTTGTTGTGACACGTGAACCTGGGGGATGCCCTGCGGCAGAAGATATTCGTAATTTAATATTTCATCCTGACTATGACGGAAATTGGACGGTAGAGGCAGAGACCTTAATGATGTTCGCTGCTCGATCCATGCACATTAAGGAAGTTATTGCACCAGCCTTAACGGCAGGCAAAATAGTTCTTTGTGATCGTTATATAGATTCTACATATGTTTATCAGGGCAATATTAAAGGGGGTGCCCCAAGCTTTATGAGAGAATTAGAGCAAAATATCGTGAAAGAAGTGATGCCCAATTTAACGTTTATATTAGATGTTCCTGCTGAGGTAGCGATGGAGCGTGTTCAATCGCGCGGCGTTGAAAATCACCATGACCGTGGCGATAGAGAATTTTATGAACAGCTTCGCCAAGGTTTCCTTAATATAGCTAAGGATAATGCTGATCGTTGTGTTATAGTTGATGCCTCACAAGACGAAGAAACAATTGCCGCTGAAATCATAAAAGTGGTTGAAGAAAAGCTGAAGTAGTATGTTTGACGATTTTCAGGATTTAGATGAAGGGCAAGAAAGCGAAGGCTTTGCTTCTTATGAGCCTGAGGAGCCTGAAGGGTTAGCTGACCCCCGCCACTCCAATTTTTTTATTGGGCATCAGCAAGTTGAAAACGACCTTCTTAACCTCATTAATTCTGATGCAATGCCACACGCAATCATTTTTGCGGGTGCAAAAGGTATTGGTAAATCAACAATGGCATTTCGTCTTGCAAGGAGTTTGTTCAAAAATGGAACAACAGATTCTTCGCAAGACAGCTTGTTCGGTGATGAACCCGAAAACATTACGAATTTAGATGTTAGTCCATCTGATCCTATTTTTTCAAAGGTGGCTTCTGGTGGTCATCCAGATTTGTTGACCATTGAACGCCCTGTAGATGCAAAAAAAGGGACACAGAAAAATAATGTCGATGTGGATACCGCTCGTAAAGTAGCACCTTTTTTACGCATGACATCATCCGAAGGAGGGTGGCGTGTGGTTGTTATTGATGATGCTGATACAATGAACCGTAATGCGCAAAATGCCTTACTTAAAATTTTGGAAGAGCCGCCAAAAAATGCCTTACTAATACTTGTCTGCCATCGATTGGGAGCCATTATTCCGACTATCCGTTCTCGCTGCCGTGTGATGAATTTTAATCCACTGAAAAAAGATGAACTGGATGATTTGATGTCTAAAGAAGTTGGTGGAACAGTTTCTGATAAAGATAAAAATATTTTAAATTTTCTAGCTCAAGGAAGTATCGGTAGAGCACAAAAATTGATTGAAAATAATGGTCTGGAAATAGCAGATAAAGTTTTTTCTTTGGTGGAAGGGTGGCCTAATTTTAACTGGGTCGATATTCACCATTTAGCAGATCAATGTGGGCGAGCAGGGCAGGACTCTAATTTTGATGGTGTTGAAAATACTTTTAATACGGTTTTTGAAACACTTGTTTTTGCTAAGGCACGGGGGGAGGGCGGTTTATCTGTGCCCTTAGATAATGATATCTATATAAAGATACTTGAGCGTCATTCTCTTGAAGATTTGACAGAAATCTGTGATAAGTTAATCGAACATTTTAAGCAGGCGCGTTTTTCTAATTTAGATAAAAGGCAAGCTGTATTAGGGGCGTTTAATATTATAAACGCATAAAGATATTATTATCAGGAGAAGAAAGTATGGCTGATAAGCCTTCATTTTATATTACCACTGCTATTGATTACGTGAATGGAGCGCCGCATTTGGGGCACGCTTACGAAAAAATCTTAACGGATGTTATGGCACGCCATAAACGTCTTGATGGTTTTGATGTTATGTTTTTGACGGGAACGGATGAGCATGGTCAAAAAGTTGCCAAAACTGCCGAAGCAAATGGTAAAGAGCCACAAGAATTTTGTGATGAGATTACCAAGAAATTTTTGGCAATGGGGCCACAACTGAATTTATCTTATGATGATTTTATAAGAACGACGGAGCCGCGCCATTATGAAGCATCAAAGGCGATTTGGAATGCCATTAAAGAAAATAATCCCGATGATATTTATCTCGATAAATATGCGGGTTGGTATTCTGTCCGTGATGAAGCTTATTTTACTGAAGATGAGTTAAGTGAAGGCGAAGATTCAGATGGCGCAAAGCATAAAGTAGCGCCGACAGGCGCACCTGTTGAATGGGTTGAGGAATCCAGTTATTTTTTTCGTCTATCGGCTTATGCTGACCAATTGCTTGAGCTATATCAAAAACATCCTGAATTTATTGCACCTGACTCGCGCCGCAATGAAATTATTTCTTTCGTTAAAAGTGGTCTACAAGATATTTCTATATCGCGGACGAACTTTAAGTGGGGTGTGCCTGTGCCGAATGACGATGATCACGTTATGTATGTTTGGCTTGATGCATTGACTAACTATATTACGGGTGTGGGTTATCCGGATACTGATTCTACCAGTTATAAAAAATTCTGGCCTGCTGATTTCCATGTGGTTGGAAAAGACATTATTCGTTTCCATTGTATTTACTGGCCAGCTTTTTTAATGGCGGCAAATTTAGAATTGCCAAAACGTGTTTTTGCGCATGGATTTATTAATGTGAATGGACAGAAAATGTCGAAGTCGGTCGGAAATGTTGTTGCCCCTCAGGACTTGTTGGATTTGTATGGCCTTGACCCGACGCGTTATCTATTAATGCGCGAAGTTTCGCACGGGCAAGATGGAAATTTTTCTCATGAGTATGCGGTGCAGCGTATCAACAGTGACCTTGCTAATGGTCTTGGTAATTTGGTGCAGCGTACATTGTCAATGATCTATAAAAATTGTGACGGACAAATCCCACAACCAGGGGATTTAAGCAGTGAGGACAAAGCATTGCTTGAGCATGCCCACGCAAAACTTTTACCTTCTATGCGTATTGATTGCGATGAAATGAAGTTTAACCGCGCTTTAGAAAATATCTGGAAATTGGTAATCGAAGCGAATGGTTATGTTGATTCACAAGCGCCATGGGCTCTTAAAAAAGAAGATCCGATGCGTATGGAGACTGTGCTGTATGTTTTAGCAGAAACTATTCGTATTTTGGGGATTGTTGTGCAGTCTATTGTACCGGATTCTGCGTCAAAAATTCTTAACCAACTAAAAATTGCCGAAGATAAACGTAATTACAGTTTTGTGAGTAAGGATCACATGCTGGAAGCTGGCACAAAAATTGATCAGCCTGAAGGTGTGTTTCCTCGTCTAGAAGCTAACGACGTGGCGGCATAGAATATGCTACATTCTTCTTCCTATCTCTGGTTTTATTGTGCGTTTATAGCTGCTATTTTGTGGGGTTTTAGCTATGCATTAAGTGAAAAGGTTATGAAAGAAGCTTTGCATCCATTGTTTATCATGGTTGTAACTGGTTTTTTCTTTTTTATTATAAGTGTTGTTGTCGCTTACTTTACGGATCATTTAAAAGACGGATTTCAAGCTATGGAAGCAGACAAAAACATGCTTTTAAACTTGCTGATATTGTCAGTATCTTATGTTATTGGAGCTTTTTTAATTTACTATGCGATTAGTCTAAAAAATTCTACGACTGTAAATTTAATTGAGATTAGCTATCCTGTTTTCACTCTAATTTTTGCCTATATACTTATGAAAGAGGTTCAAATAAATATTGCAACCTTAATCGGTGGAACTTTTATATTTGTTGGAATTGGCATTATTTACTTGAAGGCATAACTTATGTGGATTGATAGTCACTGTCATTTAAATCATGAACGCATTAAAGAGGCGGGGACGCCGTCCGAAATTATCGCGCGTGCCAAAGGGGCAGGGGTGGATGGTATGGTGACTATCTGTTGCCGTATCAGGGAAGAGCTGGATGAGCTTGCCACTATTGCTAAGGCACATGACAATGTTTGGCATTCAATAGGAACACATCCGCATGATAGTGGCGAAGATGATGAAAAAGATATTACCGTTGATGAGATTATTATCCTTGCTAATAAATATGACAAATGCGTAGGGGTCGGAGAGGCGGGGCTCGACTATTTCTATGATAACTCTCCACGTGAAGATCAAAAGATTGGTTTTATTAAGCACATTCATGTTGCTAAAGAAACGGGTTTACCGCTCATCATTCATACACGTGATGCTGAGGAAGATACAATCCAGATATTACGTGATGAAGGTGCATGTGATGGTAAAACCAAAGTTTTGATGCATTGCTTTAGTTCTAATAAGATATTGGCGCAGCAATCTATTGATGAAGGCTTTGTCATGTCATTCTCGGGCATGGCGACGTTCAAAAAGAACGTAGAGCTTCAAGAGATCATCCGTAGTGTGCCACTGACACAAATTTTGGTTGAAACAGATGCGCCGTACTTGGCACCAATGCCGCATCGCGGTAAAACAAACGAGCCAGCTTTTGTCATTCATACGGGACAGTTTATTGCTGATCTGCATAATGTGACACGTGAAGAGCTCGCCAAGCAAACTACAGAGAACTTCTTTAAGTTGTTTGATAAGGCGAAGAAGACGTATATTGAGCCTAATACATAGCTCTACATAGCTCTATATAGACACATATCTTAATTACCATAATATATATTATCACATCAAGACTGATCTTATGAGAGGGCTCTCCCACTTATATTATTAAGCTGATTGGAGGTTTAGCCGTAGCTGATATTGCGCCCTTTGAATGTATTGTGCTGGCCAAATTCATGTTTGCCAAAGCGTTTACCTGATTGGGGATGGTTGAAATCAGCTCTGGCAGTTTTGCGCCCTTGTAAAGCTCTGATAGTTGCTAGCTGATCGCTGTATAGTTTCTTAGGGATCGATTGGTAAGTTACTTTTCTAATAGCCTCATCATAGGTTTCTTTGACTGTAAGTTCTCTGTGGCCCAGTCTTCTAATCTTCTTTCCGTTTTTGATATCCCAGACCTCTTTTTTGAAAACACTCGGGTTTCCATCTACTTTATATTTGGGTACATATTTGGAGACTGGGTCATCCCATTTTTTAGGGTCCGCGTAAGCTTCGAGGAATGGATCAGCGCCATTGCCGCCCAAGACCTGTAAAAAGTATGTATCAGAAAATTTAGGTTCACGATATTTCAGGATGGACTTGAAGCCGTTCCCCATATTGACGCGAATATTGTGACCGGCAATCCTCAAATTGACAGAAGGAGTCCTGCAAAGCATATCGAGCTTTCTTTGGTTTTTCTTTCTTGCCTTGGACGTTGTTCCTGCTGCGACGTAGTTAAAATGCTTCTTTGCCAGCCTTGGGTTTTTTCCAGCTTTCTTTATGTTTGCTTTTTTGGAGTAACGTTGTCCATCTAAAGCCCAATAAGGTACGCGCTTAACGAGTCCTTTTGGGTTGTTTAGGAATGTATAATAGTTATACCGAAAGACATCGGGCTTTGTCTGCATAAGGCCACAAGCTTTGGTGCTGCTATTGGTAGCTTTGGGGTTGTACCCCGTCCCTTCGTAAGGAGTAGTAAAGGCAAAAAACGACATAGGAATACCGGTTTCTTTTTCTGCCTCTCGAAAAGCACCTTTTAACTTTTGGTAGTTAGTAATGCCTGCCAGCTCAGCGTTTTTCTTTTTCCAGTCCCCTTTTGCAGCGGCCTCATTTTTTTTGTGCTCATTTTTGCGCTTTTCTTCTATGGCCTTACGCTTAGATTCAAGGGCCTTACGGTTAGATTCAAGTTTCCATGCCTTTGCTGACTCATGAACCATGCGATTCGCAGGTTCTTGTTGCGGCTCGGGGTTTTTAGGACGAGGTCTGACTATAGGAACGTAAGGTGCTGCTGCCTTCATTTTTTTAATTGTTTCGGCTTTGATAGTGGGTACAGCAGTTTTCTCTGGCATTTGGGATTTATAGAAGTCAGAAGTAGAAACTGTGTTTGCCTTCAAAATATCTATATCAGGTTTCGGTGCGTCACCTGTGTGTGAGAATATAAAAAAGGCCCCGATAATAGCTTGCTTTAATCGGGTTAGACCGCTGGCGATTTTCTGATCTGTTGCCTTTATAGGGTCAGCTATGTCTATATTTTGCTGTCCCTTGTTGGTATCTTCTCTCTCAGCCTTAATTTCTTTAGGTGTTTTACGGCGAACATTCTCAGGAAAAGGCCTGTTCGTGTTGCTTTCCAGTAGATATTCTTTTGTTAATACGAATGGCTTATCAGTACTTAACATTTTCTAATTATAACCTTTAAATTTAACTACGATGGTCATCAAGCATAACTCGCGCCCGTCGTGGTAACTATGCAAAATCAATGAGCAAAGATAAGGGATTTTGCCAGAAATTGCAAGAGAATTATGTAAATTCAATGTTTTTCAATGTTTTTCGCTGTAAATGAGGGTAAAATAAGCTCTTTTGGAGAGTTTTTTCTGCTTTTCCAGCCATAAACAGCATCATTATAATTTTCATCGTTAAGCTGATATAATCTGTAGATGAATCTAAAAACGTATCTTCTGGGTGTCTTTGAAATCTCTTTATTCATGAAAATTGGTCTCGATCGTTTTTCGGGTGACTTAAATTCATTTTTACGCTCGTTTTATGTTTTGTTTTTAAACATTGCCCTTATTCCAATTAGTATTCCGTACTTATATGCTGTTGATCCCAATCTACAAAACATGTCTTTAAACAGTATTATTATAATTTTCATTGTTAAATTTATACTGGTGATAGCGCTATTGGTAACGCTTAGCTACTACCTATGTAAGTTTTTAAAAAGACAAGAATACTTTGTTAAATATATTACTGTATCAAACTGGGCGTCTTTAATTGCTGTTATACTGTATCTTCCTTTTATCATCATGATGGCTGTGGGCACCTATAGTTTTTCAGACTTGGCCCCCTATCTCATTCTTGTTTCCATCTATATGTATTCCTTGGCAGGCTTCATCGCAAAATACGTTTTGCAAATTCCGTGGGAATTGGCCGCTTTTATTGCGATTCTCTCAATGGCCATTAATGAAAGTTCTTTTGAACTTGTCTACCTTGTAACGGGTTAGAAATTATTTATTGCGGGGTATATCCGATAGGACTAGCTTTCAATTCGGCGTTAGGTGTTGGCGCGGATGGTTGTGCGGTGAGTGATTGACTATGTTGCATCATCTGATGCATTAACCCTCCTTCGTTATAACCATAGACAGTAACACCAGCATTTGAGAGTGTATCACCTTTCATATTATTAACACGCAAAGTCCATTGATCTCCCTGCTCTGCGATTTTACCAAAATCTGTTTCTAATCTTAGCCACGCATACCCTTCTTCATGCACGTCATTGTTGTTATAGAAAAGTTTAGAAGAATGATTGCTGGTTAAGTTTCGTTCCTGTTCGCCATCTAATCCTCCAAATGCTATTTTGGGCGTTACACCTGTATCGCTGTAAAAGTCTACTCTTATGCTTTCGACGGCAATGTTGTGATCTAAATTAGTAGCATTAATAGTTACTGTCTCTCCGCTACTGAAGTTTTCTTGATCTGGGCTTGCTGTAAACCTTCTTTCAACGGCTTGCCGGTCTATATGGGGATTTTTTTCAATGGTCTCATAAGCTTTATCTAACAAGCTACGGAATAAATTTGGTTGAAAGACCCCATGCCCTCCTGACTCTGTGATGGCAAAATTTGCTTTGTTATTATAAACATTAACTAAGCCTTTCTGCCCTTCCCTGTATGGGGTGTCCGTTGTTGCCAATCTAGCCATTGTCGAAATTTCTTCCTTACTTAGTATGGGCAGCCCTTGCGCTTCACGTTGTTCTTGTTCATATACGGCACCAGATGTAGTTCCAGCCATTTCTGGTGCAGAGAAAGATGTTCCATCTAGGTCTGTGACATACCCATACCCATCACGTTTTTCAGTAATTTGAATACCGCTTTCTTTTAGATGGTTAATAACACGTTCATGTAATTCTGCAGGGTTGTCTAAATAATGTTTAACTTGCTGTTGTGCTTCTGGACTATTTTTATAGTCTGCATCTCGCCATAGTTGTTCAAATTGGTTTTGTGCTTCAAGTTTTTCTTCATCATTCATTCCTTTATAGGAATCACTTTCTAATAATGAATTTTCTCTTTTACTGTATTCCTCGTTGCTTACCCAATCTTTTATAAGCCCCTCGTGCCCATCTAATGAAGGGCTTAAGGTTATAAAGGGGTAAGCTACACCACGGTTAAACGGACTGTCCGAAGCCAGTGTAGGATTAAGTCTAGAGCTATGTTTTTCTATATAAGCGCCATTTTCACCATTTAAATTCGCTTCCCCTACAGAAATACTTGTGCGAATAAAATTCGCTACTTTAGGTGATAAAGATGTTTGTGTTTCTCCTTCATTTCCAGCAGAGACAACATAAATAGGCATATCGTTATTTTCGATGGTTTTCTTTAATTGATTAATAACACCATTATCCGACAATGCTGTATTGTTAACCGTTGTTTCTAATACACCTATAACGCTACTAACAGAGACAGAATCATAATTTGATAGATTTTCAACGACATCACTATCTCCTGAAACAGGATTTTGTTTGACGAGTTCAACTTGTAAAGAGTCATCGCCTGTGAATTTGCGTAAACTATCTTCATGTATTTGGCGTGCAACTTCATCATGACGCACATATAAATCGGTCAATTCGTAAAGGGGAGTATTTTCAAAATGTGCAAATTTGGCCATAGGGCTAAACCCTCTATTTTTACTCTTATCAAAGTATATCAAAAAGGTTAAATATATGTAAAACTTGGGCTTTTTCAGAAATAAGTGTTCAATTAAGATATATTTGCTTAACCTCATGTTTATGAAGCAAAAACCTAAATTTCCTTCCTGTTCTAAAGAGCAGAATTCTATTGAGAAGCTCAAATGGGTGATGGCGTGTTTGCGTGATCCTGAAAAAGGCTGTCCGTGGGATAAGGAACAAGATTTTAAATCAATTGTAAAATATACGATTGAAGAAGCGTATGAAGTTGCCGATGCCATTGAAAATGGCAACATGGCAGATTTGAAGGATGAGTTGGGTGATTTGTTATTGCAGGTTATCTATCACACGCAAATGGCATCCGAGGATAACGTATTTTCTTTTGATGATGTTGCGGATGCTGTAGCAGAGAAAATGATTTCACGCCATCCACATGTGTTTGGCGATGCCGAAGCACAAAGTGCCAGCGATGTGAATGAGATTTGGGACGATCAAAAGGCAAAAGAAAAGAAGAGTGATGGTGCCTTAAGCGGCGTAACAAAGGGTCTGCCTGCCCTGCTCCGTTCGTATAAGCTACAAAAGAAAGCCGCCAAGGTTGGTTATGAATGGCCTGATTCTGAAGGTGCATTTAAAAAGCTTGAAGAGGAGATAGAAGAATTTAAAGAAGCAACGGAGCAGACTCATAAAGAAGAAGAGTTTGGTGACTTACTTTTTTGTCTCGTGAACTATGGGCGCATGCAAGGATTGAACGCAGAAGAAGCCTTGCGTAAAGCCAATAATAAATTTATCAAACGATTTGAAGGTATGGAAGCAGATTGTGTAAAGGATGGTGTAGAATTTAGTTCTTTGTCTCTTGATGAAATGCTTACCCTTTGGCGCGCGCAGAAGTAGGTGCTTCTAAATATTGTTTGAGCAATAAGTCATGGATATTGTCCCATACTTCTTTATTTGGGGTGCAGATGACCCCACCGTATTCATCACCGGGTTTATATAAAGATTTATCCCATTTGCGAACATGACCGCCCGCCTCTTCTATCATCATGGCGCCTGCCAAATGATCCCAAGGGCGGATACGTGAATACATCGCAAAATGTGCCTCTCCTGCCAAAATATCGAGATATTCATGGGCGCAACACATATAGGTCTCTATGTTACCAAATTCTTTATCTAGAACTTCTTTCAATTCTTCTTTGAGTTTTGAGGGTAAAAATTGACGACTGATAAATCCGCGCGTTTCATTCAGTGAGTTTTCCATTTTTGGATAACTAATGCGTGCGCCATCTAATTCTACACTGGCCCCCTTCTCTGCTATGGCGATACGATCATTGGGGATATCATAAATCCAGCTTTGAATAGTTTCTCCGCCTTGTGCCAAAGCGACAATTGTTCCAAAAATAGGTTTGCCATGCGCAAAGTTATTTGTGCCGTCAACGGGATCAATAACCCAAATAGGTTCACTTTCTGTTGCGAGCAGACTCATATCTGTTTCCTTTTTTGAAACAGCTTCTTCGCCAACAACATGAGAGCCAGGCAATATATCTTTAAAAATTCTTGTTAAGTCAATTTCGGCTTCTAAATCTGCAATGGTGACTAAATCAGATGGCCCAGATTTGGTTGAAATTTCATGTTTTTCAAGCTGCTGAAACCGAGGCACAATTTTACTAGAAGCCACCTCTTTAATAATATCAGCTATCTTTTGTGGATCCATTTTTTTGAATGACTGGGGCATAAGGGAATAGTCCTTCGAATTTATTTTGGTTTGCAGGGTCAATATGCACTAAAACTTCGGCGGCGTCTGCCCCCTGTTTTGTATTTATAACTTCAGCATGCCGATGAAGCCAAGCTAAGGCTTTACCATCAGATAAAGGTAAATGATATGAAATGGATTTTGAATGGCGAGATAGAAAATCGTCAATTGTTTCTAATAGATTGTCCAAACCTTCTCCTGTATGCGCAGAAACAGGAATAACATTAGATTCGTATTGCGCCTCACGCTTAATTTCAATCAGACGGTTTTCGGAACAAATGTCGATTTTATTAATGACTTCAAAAATGCGATTATCAGCCTCGTATTCAATACCAAGGTCTTTCATGATTTTTATGACATCTTTTTTATGAGATTCATAATCTGTTTGGGTTGCATCACGAACATGAAAAATCATATCTGCATGTTGGGTTTGGTCTAACGTTGCCCGAAAGGCTTCGATTAAATGTGTGGGTAGATCTGTAATAAAGCCAACAGTATCTGACAGTATAATGTCACGTCCAGAGGGCAATTCCATGCGCCGCATTGTTGGGTCAAGTGTTGCAAACAACAGATCTTTCGCAAATACATCAGAGCCTGTTAATTTATTAAATAACGTTGATTTACCTGCATTTGTATATCCAACAAGAGCAATAACAGGAAACGGAACACGTTCCCGCGCTTTACGCCCCAATTCACGGGTTTTGCGCACTTTTATCAATTCTTTTTTAAGGTTGGATATACGACCCGCAATCATACGGCGATCTAACTCAATCTGACTTTCTCCTGGACCCCCAACAAAGCTTTGACCACCACGTTGGCGTTCTAGATGTGACCAAGCTTTAACAAGGCGAGATTTTTGATATTCAAGCTGCGCAAGTTCTACCTGAATACGTCCTTCTTTGGTTTGGGCTCGTGCGCCAAATATTTCAAGGATTAATCCAGTACGATCAATAATTTTAGTATTAAACTGTTTTTCAAGGTTACGTTGTTGAACGGGTGATAAAGTAAAGTTGACCATTACAATATCGGGCTCAAACTCTTTAATTGCCTCAGCTATATTATCACGCGTTCCTTTACCGAAAAGATAACCTGGTGTAATGCGTCCAATATTGGCGCGCATTGTATGGCAAACTTGTAATTTGATGGCCTCGGCAAGGCCGCAGGCTTCCCCTATTGCTTGTTCAATGTCTCCCCGCTCTGGCACGGGCACATTGGTGAAAACAGGATGAATGATCAGCGCTGTTTCAACAATTTCTGAAGGATGTTGATGTTCAAACAAAAATTATTCTTCTTCTTCACCATCTTCTTGAAGGTTTAAAGGCCCTCCTGGCATGATGGTTGAAATCGCATGTTTATAAACCAATTGAACATGGCTTTCACGACGAAGCAGCATTGAAAAATTATCAAACCATGTCACAACACCTTGAAGCTTTACGCCATTAACAAGGAATACAGTAACAGTCATTTTTTCTTTGCGAATTTTATTGAGGAACACGTCTTGGACGCTTTGGGATTTTTCAGCCATTTTGAGCTTATCCTTCTTTTTATATGTGTTTGGCTTGTTCATTCAAGCTCTATCAGGATTTTAACTATAGAATTTAAGCTTATTTAGCAAGCCTTAATTATACTTGGCTTATGGCTTTTAATTAGGTCAATTAATTCTAATAGATTATTACACGTATAATCAGGGGAATATTTGCTAATTAAGTCTGGGCGAGGCTTGTCTGACTGAATAAGGGCAATATCACATTTGGCGTTTTGGGCGCAAAGAAGGTCAGTTTCTGTGTCACCTATATATAAAATGTCTGCAGGTTTTAAATTGCTATCCATTTCATTGAGAGCCATGAGTAAAGGGTCGGTTGCTGGTTTATCTTTGGTGGCCTTCCCTGCCCCAATCGCAGATTTAAAATGACTACGCCACTGCATATGATCAATTTCAATATTTAAAGTCTTATGACGTTTATTGCTAACAACTCCCATGGGTATGTTTGAATCATTTATGATTTTTAAAAGATCATTTACATTATCCATAGGTTTAAGAAATGTGAGATGGTGTTCTGTGACATATTCATAGAGAAGTGCCTGTGCTTCATCTGATTTATCACCATAAACAGTTGGATAATATTCTCTGGCAGATTGGCTGGCTTGTCCTAAAAAATCTTCCATCGTCCATAGTGGATAATTATAGGTTTTTCGAACATGATTATGGGCATCTAAGACCAGCCCACATGTATCGACAAGCGTTCCATCCCAATCAAAAATAATAGCTTTATAATTTGAAATCATAAACCTGGTTCCCAGTGAACCTGCTTTCCACGCAAACCTTCAGCATAGGCACGATATTCATCATAAAGAAATTTAGCAATTTTGCCGCGTTTACCGTTTCCAATTTGATGATCATCAATGCTTATAACAGGTACAATTAAGGACGTTGCACTTGTATTAAAGGCTTCGTCTGCTTCATAAGCCTCTTGAGGGGCGAATTTACGTTCTTCAAGAGCCATGTTGCTCTCATGACAAAGTTTTTCAATAGCCGTTCTTGTGATGCCGCGTAAAATATCATGTGATATTGGTCTTGTGATAATTTTACTATCTTTGACAATAAAGGCATTGCTGGCAGAGGCTTCCGTAACGAAACCATCTGGATCAACCATCCATGCATCATCGGCTCCATTATCTACGGCATTTTGTTTTGCCATAGATTGTGGCAGCAAGAGGACTGTTTTAATGTCACGATGTTTCCATCGAATATCGTTTGTTGTTTTAATTTTAACACCGTTATGTACGGCTGCTTGCTCATCAAAGTTAAAATCATAAGGAATTATCATGAGTGTTTGTGGCGTATCTGGCGCAGGAAATTTAAAATCACGTTTTGCGGCACCGCGTGTAATTTGAATATAAATTGCTGCATTTTTTTGGTTATTGCGGCGTAAAACTTCGCGCATTAAAAACCGTAATGTTTCGCGTTCAACAGGCATTGGCATATGAAGTTCTGACAATGAACGTTCCAGCCTATCTAAATGCCCTGTTTCGTCAGCTAGGTGGCCGTGAATACAACCTATAACTTCATAAACGGCATCCCCGAACAAGAAACCACGATCTTCTGGATGGATAGAGGCATGTGAAGGTGGGACATATTGACCGTTAAGATAAATATAACGTGGCATCAAAAATTCCTTTTAAAAGATATCTACTTGAGCAGAAAACATTTTTTCAACTCTTGAGGCTTGGCCTTCTCTTGCTAAAATTACAACATGATCACCTGCTTTTATAATGCTTTTTGAGTCAGGAATGATGGTGTTGTTGTCGCGGACAATGGCACAGATAAAAACATCTTTTGAAAAGCCAATATCTTTTAGTGGTGTATTTAAAATGTTAGTAGATTCAGAAGCTTCTATCTCTAATATTTCAGCAAAATTACCCAGTAAGTTATGAATTGCTTTAACGCGTCCACGACGTACATGTTGCATGATAGTGGAGACGGTAATTGTTTTGGGTGAAACAACTGCACCAAGACCCAGTGTTCCCGTTAAGGCATTGTAAGCTTCTTTATTTACCAAAGGGATAACGCGTGCGCAGCCATATTGACGCGCCAATAAGCTGGCTAAAATATTCGTTTCATCATCTTCGGTGACGGCAATTAAGGTGTCTGTGGTGGAGATGTTTGCCTCTTCTAGAACCTTTTTATCAAGTCCTGAAGCGTTTAAAATAAGTACATCTTCTAAGTTTTCACTTAAGCGGACTGCACGTTCTGTATTGAGTTCAATAACTTTTAAGTTAACTTTCTTTTGTGTTTTTTGGATTTTCTGAATAAGGCTTAATCCAATATTTCCGCCACCAACAACGATGATGTCTTGCGCTTTTTTCTCTTCATGACCAAAAGTGGAAAGAATGCGTCCCAGTTGTGTTGTTTTAGTAATAAAGAACACTTCATCATTAATAAGCATTTGATCATTAGGCGTTGGGATAAAGCTTTTACCTTTTCTGACGATGACAATAATTTTAGCCTGCATGTCAGGGAATAAATCAATGAGTTGTCCTAAAGGTGTATTAACGAGGGGGCAATCTTCTTCACAAATGACACCACATAGGTAGAGACGCCCTTCAGCTATGGGTGACACACTTGTTGTGCCAGGAACGGAAAGGCGCATTTCAAAAGCTTCAGCGACTTCCACCTCTGGTGATATGATAACATCAATGGGCAAATGGGCGCGGCTAAATAAATTTGCCCATGATGGATCTCTGAAAACTTGGTCGCGAATTCTGGCAATTTTCTTAGGAACATTAAATAATGAATGTGCAACCTGACAAGCCACCATATTAACTTCGTCATGCTCGGTGACGGCAATAATCATATCTGCATCATTGGCCCCTGCTGCGTTCAATATTTCGGGGCTAGAAGCTGAACCAACAATACCATTAGCATCAATATCCATATTAATACGGGCAATCATTTCAGGAGAAACATCAATAACAGTGACGTCATTGCTTTCCCGCGATAGATAGCTCGCGATGCTAAAACCGACTTCCCCTGCCCCACAGATAATAACGCGCATTTTTAACCCTTATTATATTTTTTGAATTTAAGCTCTTTTAACAAGAGCAATGTTTTCAACTTTACTATCCTGCGCATCTTCAAGTGAAATATCAAGTGCCTTTAGCTTTCGATGTAGAGCAGAACGCTCCATACCAACAAATTCTGCTGTTTGGGACACATTTCCATTAAAGCGCTTAATTTGAGCATTAAGATAGGTTTTTTCAAAAATTTCCCGTGCTTCACGTAAAGGTTGGTTGGTGTAATCGAATTCTGGTTCTTCAGAAGATGATTTGGCTGTGCCTGAAAACTCAGGGGGTAAATCTTCCTTCGTTAATTCAGCCTTTTGGTCGGGTGATGGGGTCATGATAGTGATCCACTCCATCATGTTTTTTAATTGTCTGACATTGCCTGGCCACTGGTATGTTTGAAGTTTATCTAAAGCATCTTTCGCTAAAACGCGTTTTATTTGTCCAGTTTGAAGAGAAAAATTTTCTAAAAAATGGTTTATTAAAGGCTGAATATCTTCTTTACGTTGACGAACAGGTGGAATATTGAGTGTGACGACATTCAATCGATAATAAAGATCTTCTCTAAAATCTCCTGATTTAATGACTTCTTCTAAATCTTTATTTGTTGATGCTAAGAAACGAACGTCAATATCAATAGTATCCTGTGTTCCAACAGGGTGAATCTGATTGTCTTGTAACACCCTTAATATCTTGGCTTGCGTCTCTAGAGGCATGTCCGCGACTTCGTCTAAAAACAAAGTACCGCCATTGGCGAGTTCTAATACTCCTTTTTGAGAGTCGCCATCTTTATAAACACCAAAAAGTTCTTCTTCCAATCTTTCAGGGTGCAGTGCGGCGCAATTGATAACCATAAAGGGGTTGTTCTTGCGCATTGATAAATTATGAATTGTTTTTGCAACAACCTCTTTGCCTGTACCGCCCTCTCCTGTAACAAAAACACGGCTGTTGGTTGGGGCAATTTTTTCAATTTGGCTTTTTAATTGTATGATTGCTGTGGATTGACCAATTAACTCATGCTCTGTTTTATTTTTTTGTGCTTTGAGTGATTGATTTTCTTTACGCAGCTCTGCTGTTTCAAGGGCACGGGTAATCATTAATAGTAAGCGGTCAGATTTAAATGGTTTTTCAATAAAATCATAAGCTCCCTTTTTAATGGCTGTAACAGCCGTTTCAATCGTACCGTGACCGCTAATCATTAAAATAGGTAGGAGTGGATTGTTTTGTTTGACCTGTTCTAAAACCTCTAAACCATCTTTGTCACTTTCTTGAAGCCAAATATCAAGTATAGCTAAATCAGGCACTTTTTTTTCAACTTCAGCCAACGCTTCTGCCGAATTTGATGCTTCTCGAATTTGATATCCCTCATCTTCTAAGATTGCTTTGATTAGCGCTCTAATATCATCTTCGTCATCAACAATTAAAATATCTTTTTTCATTTTTATATTATGCCGATTTTTTGAGTTCTGTTTTATTGTAACTGATTTGACCTTTAGGGATAACAAGAGAAACAGTTGCACCGCCTAAATTGTCCCATTCTTTTATTTCCTTAATTTTAGAGCTGTTCCCCATAATTAATTCACCCTCATGGTCAGTCATAATTTTTTTAACAATTGCCAATCCTAAGCCTGTCCCTTTTTCACGGTGAGTAACATAAGGATCACTTAATTTAGAAGGGTCTTCGCTTTTAGGAAGCCCGGGGCCGTTATCAGATACGGCAATTATCAATTGATCTTCCTCATCATGATGAAAAAGAATATTAAGTTTCCCTTTATGTTGAGGGTTATCTTTAGAAAAGCCATCAATGGAGTCAACGGCATTCTGTATTAAGTTGGTCACAGCTTGACGTATTTGTTGAACATCACAAAGAACGTTAAAATCTCTATCTTCTGCAAGATTGCCAATAATTTTAAATTCTATGTTCGAATGCGCTGCTTTTTGGAAAATAACCAAATCCTTAAGCTCGGCAATGATACGGCTTGGGCGCATAATGGATTCAGGCATTCTTGCAAAATCTGAAAATTCGTTGACCATACGCCCGATATCTCCAACGTGACGAATAATGGTGTCGGTACAAATTTCAAATGTTTCAGCATCATCTTTGATCTGATTGAGGTATTTACGTTTTAATCGTTCTGCAGAAAGCTGGATAGGCGTCAAAGGATTTTTAATTTCATGTGCAACACGGCGCGCTACATCAGCCCATGCAGCTTTTCGTTGGGCAGATTGTAGTTCGGTTATGTCATCAAAGGTTAAAACCGCCCCCCGTTCTTCCTCGCCAATTAATTCAATGGCAATCCGAACAATCAATGTTAATTTATTGCCCGCTTGCGTCACAAAAGGAATTTCAGATTGGACAATCTTGTTTGGTTTTGCGTATGCTTTCTCCAATAAAACAGATAATTCTGGAACCAAGTCTTTAATATTTTCATTAATTAAGCTTTGTGAAACTCTATCGAACAATTCGCCTGCCATGCTGTTGGCCAATGTAATTTTACCTGTGTCGTCAACGCCGACAACACCTGCGGAAACACCTGTTAATACGGTTTCGGTTAAACGGCGGCGTTGATCTAATTGGCGGTTGGCCATAATTAGCTCGTCGCGTTGTTGCTGCAATTGTTCAGTCATTCTGTTAAATGACTGCGCCAGATAGTCAAATTCTTCGACCTGCTTTTGTCTGGGGATGCGGGCGGTTAAGTCCCCTGCTCTCACCCTATCTGAGGCAGAAATCAATGTACTGATGGGCGTTACCAGTTGCCGTGCCAACACAATTCCAATCCACATCGCCGCCATCAGGAGTAAAAGCGCAACAACAACAAAGATCATTGTTACAGTAATTTGAAGCCCTGAATATTGCCCTTCCATCTGTGCGTATCGTGCTGTTGCATCTCGGGTAGAGGTCACATGTGATAAGACGGCGGAATCAATGCGACGTCCAACAAATAGATAATTGTTATTACCACTATTTAGGCGTACTAACGCCCTTACACGATCATCATTATCATTGGTAAGGATAACAACCTCACCATCTTGCGCTTGGTCTAAGAGATAATCAGGCACATTTTCAAAAGTCAGTGTGAATGTTAAACCAGAACGAGCAAGGATTTTGCCTGATTTATCAAATATCATCGCTTCTGATAAATTTCTAAATAAAGATTGTGTGTCTAATGCTTTTTCATAAGCTGCTTGAGAGTCGAGCATAACCATGGCTTGGCGATCTATATCGTTTGCCATGGCCAAGATGTCGGCTTTGATGACTTGTTTATGTTCTTCAAGATAGGCTTCGGCAACAGCTTGTGATTCAAAGATGGCGGTGCGGACATTTTGACTGAACCATGTTTGCACCCCAAAATGAAAGAAGAAGGCTGAAAAAACCGCCATGATGATGGCAGGCACAGCAGCCATAATACTAAAAATTAAGACTAGTCTGACATGAAGGTGAGAGCCGGCAATATTTTGTTTTCGACCACTCCATATGGAAATCACACGGCGCGCAATAAGAGTGACCAAAAAGAGCAGAATAACCAGATCAATGTTCAGAAGCCAGATGACGGTATTGGGATTATCGCCGAAAGGTGGTGTTTCTGTTAAGGCGGCATAGGTTGCAAAGCCGCTTATAATAGCCGCGGCGATGAGCAAAAAGGAAAGCCTTGTGCTCCAACTGCGAATTGAAAACCCTCTCCGCAGACCGCTTAATGGGCTTTTTGGACCCCAAAAGGCGTCAACAAACCCGTGCCAGAAAGCATAGCTGCTGGCGGGTTTATTCTCTAAATTGGCTTGATCTACTATTTTATCCATCCATAAATGCCAGACATTCTCTTTATGAAGTCTATAATCATATGCTTAATTGACCTGAAGACTAAATCAGACTATCAACAATTTAGTATAAAAAGGCAAGTTAATATTTATGACAAAAACAACTGAATATAAGGCCTCACAGCCATTTCACCTGCTTATTCCTGCAGCGGGAAATGCTAGTCGTATGGGGCTGGAAACGCCAAAGCCTTACTTAAAGGTCAATGGAAAAGAAATTTTGCGCTATACAATAGAAAAATTTATGAATTTCAGTGGGTTGCAAGGCGTATCTGTAGTGATTAATGAGGCGGATATTGACCTGTATCATGAAGCGGTTTCAGGTCTTGATAATTGCCGTTATATCATTGGTTCAAATTTAAGAAAATCAAGTGTTTATAATGGATTAAATAGTTTTTCTAATGTGAAAGATAAAGATATTATATTGATACATGATGCGGCGCGTCCAATGGTTCAGTGCGCCGATATTGCGACGCTTCTTGATACGATGTCAAAAACGGATGCGGCAACGCTTGCTTTTCCTGTTCCCGATACTTTGTCGAGAGAGAATGAGGTTGTAGATCGTGAAGGTGTATGGGCTATTCAAACACCGCAAGCTTTTAAGTTTGGTGCGCTAAAGGCGGCGCATGAACAGTTTAAAGATGATGACAGCTTTACGGATGATACAGGTTTGATCCGTGCGCTTGGTCATGAGGTTCAATTTGTTACCTCTTCGCGCCAGAATATTAAAATTACAACACAAGATGATTTGGAAATGGTCACTGCCATGATGGGTAATTTAACAGAAACACGCACCGCTTCAGGCTATGATGTTCATGCTTTTGAAAAAGAGGCATCGTCCCGTAAATTTATATTGGGTGGTATTGAGATTGAATATAGCTTGGCATTAATGGGGCATTCGGATGCGGATGTTGTTCTCCATGCTATTACTGACGCTTTGTTGGGTAGTATTAATGAAGGTGATATTGGTCTGCATTTTCCGCCTTCTGATATGAAATGGAAAGATGCGGATAGCGCAGTCTTTCTTAAAGAGGCTGCCAATTTAATAGGGCAACGTGGTGGTGATATTAAATTCATTGACGTCACTATTATGGCAGAAGAACCCAAAATTGGGCCCCATCGTGTCGCTATGCAAAGCCGTATTGCTGAGATTATAGGGATGTCCCCTTCCCGCATCAGTATTAAGGCGACAACAACCGAAGGATTGGGATTTACGGGGAGAAAAGAAGGCATCGCAGCTCAAGCTCTTGCCACTGTTCAACTGCCTGTGACAAACTAATTATATGATTAAGCTAAGCCACCAAGACACGCTTCGTCGTTTAGATTTCAAGCATCCCGCTACTTGGGTGGCGACATGGTTTGGTTGTGGGTTGTTGAGGCCTGGCCCTGGCACTTGGGGAACAATTGGTGCTCTTCCTTTTGGTGTTGTTCTGCTCATGTTTGGTGGTATCCCAGCTCTACTTATCGCCTGTGTTATTTGTTTTCCTCTTGGTTTATGGGCGTCAAAGCATTTTGAACGCATGGTGCGTGAAAAAGATTCTGGCATGATTGTTATTGATGAGGCTGTTGGTGTTTGGATTGCCATGATCCCTGCGGTCTTAACCCCTACTTCCATTGGGTTGGCTTTTATTCTTTTCCGTATTTTTGATATTTTTAAACCTTTTCCCATTGGCTGGCTCGATAAACGGGTTGGCGGTGCCATGGGGGTGATGATTGATGATGTGTTAGCAGGTATCTATGCGGCCATTGTTCTGATAGGGTTACGCTATGTCGGACTTGGTTAAACCAGATTTAGTCGATCAGTTATTTATTAAACTTCAGCACAAAAAATGGAATTTAGTGACAGCGGAAAGCTGTACGGGTGGGATGATCGCAACGGCCATTACCGATAAGGCTGGCTCCTCATCCATTTTTGATCGTGGCTTTGTGACGTATTCAAACCAATCAAAAATAGATTGTTTGGGTGTGTCTGCCGATACGCTTAAGAAGCATGGTGCGGTTAGTATGCGAACCGCAGAGGAAATGGCCAAAGGTGCGCTGGATCATTCTGAAGCCAAAGTGTCTATCGCAGTGACGGGAATAGCTGGCCCTGATGGCGGCACACCACAAAAACCAGTTGGGCTGGTTTATATTGGTTATGGGATTAAGGGCGGGGTCGTTCAGGCCAAGGCGTTTAATTTTACAAATGTGAGCCGTGAAGAAGTCCGCCTACAAACAACCAGAGAAGCCTTTAAGATTTTGTTGTCTATTCTTTAGGTGTTCCGTATACATCACGCGCTCTCTTTTCAAATGCACCGATCATGCGCTTCACAACTTCATTGAAGAACATAGTGGCAAGTGTTTGAAAGGCAACATTTTTAAACTCGAACTGTACAGAAAAATCAATGGTGCATGACCCATTGTCATTTTGCGTAAAAACCCAATGATTGGTCAGGTTTTTTAAAGGGCCTTCTTGATACTCAATCGAAATTTTATCTGGCTTACTCAATATAACTTTAGAAGAAAATTTCTCGCGGAAGAATTTGTAACCAACAATCAGGTCGGCATAAAAAACAGACTCCCCTTCCCATCTATTGATACGGCTGGCGACGCACCATGGGGCGAATTCGTTATATTTATCAACGCCAGCCACCAACGCAAACATCTGTTCACGTGTGTACGGCAATGTTTTTTGTTCAACGTGGGAGAGCATGCGGGTTATTTTTCTATAAAACCGTGTTTTTTCTTTAACGAATTAAAATACTTTATGAGGTCACTATCCAGCTTTGGTTTATGTATATCAAAAAATAACTTTTCGATTTTTGTTATTCCTGAGCACTCTCTAATCATTTTTTTTAATTTTCTTCTTTGTAGATCATGCCGTTTGATAGCATCTTTTTTTTCTGCATCTGACATATAAAATATATCTTCTACTCCCATGGGATAGGCAATTGATTCAACCGTTAGTTCTTCATTCAGATAGAAATCATGCTTATCACAATAAGATATTGTATCAAAAACAAGACTGCTAATTAGTTCCTTTCTTTCGTCTTTAGAATATTGTTTGTCTTCGATAACTTTTGTAAGCAATTCATTCATTTCGGTTATTTTATTATATAGCCCCTCATATATTTCTAACCTTTTTATAAAAATTGGTTGGGCGTATCCTTCAATACGATTATTTCTTCTAATAATATATTCGTTAGCAAGTTGACCCAGAATTGAACCAAATCCCAAAGCACCTAAAATAGCTAAAATTATTTCGAAAGAACTCATTTAATTACTCAGCCGCTTGAGCTAATTTCTCTGCACGGGCTTGGCGAAGCTTCTCAAAATCATCCCCTGCATGATAGGAGGATCGGGTCAGTGGCGTACAAGAGGCCATTAAGAATCCTTTACCCCGCGCCATTTTCTCCAGTGCTTCAAATTCCTCTGGTGTCCAAAAACGATCAACGGCGGCATGTTTAGGCGTTGGCTGTAAATATTGACCAATGGTGATGAAATCAATATCGGCGGCGCGCATATCGTCCATGACTTGCGCCACTTCTTCCCGAGTTTCCCCTAACCCAACCATCATGCCAGACTTGGTAAAGATCGTCGGATCTACCTCTTTCACCCTTTGAAGTAAACGGAGTGAGCGGAAATATCGTGCGCCGGGTCTTACCGTTGGATAAAGCCTCGGTACAGTTTCTAAATTATGGTTAAACACATCTGGTTTGGCTTTGGTGACCGCATCAATATCCTCGATTTTACCACGGAAATCACCAGGTAGAATTTCAATCGTTGTTTCGGGAGCCTTAAAACGAAGAGCTTCAATGGTTTTAATGAAATGGGCGGCACCGCTATCTTTTAGATCATCACGATCTACAGACGTGATGACCACATGTTTCAATCCCATCTTCTCTACGGCCACACCAACACGTAACGGCTCATACTGGTCAAGCGCATCAGGCTTTCCTGTCGCTACATTACAGAATGAACAGGCGCGCGTGCAGACCTCGCCCATAATCATAAAGGTGGCATGTTTCTTATCCCAACATTCACCAATGTTCGGGCAGCCCGCCTCTTCACAGACAGTCGTTAGTTTTAAGCCCTTAACAGTATCGAGCGTTTCCTTATAGGTTTTGCCCTGCCCCGCTTTTACACGAATCCAAGATGGTTTCTTACCCATAGGCTTGTCTTCGCGTTTTTGCTTTTCAGGGTGCCGTTTGGCGCGGTCTAATAATTCTGTGTTGTATGTCATTTAAGCTGCTGCTTCTGTAATTTTATTTATATCAACATCAATTCCAGCTTCTTTCATATTCTGAACAAGCTTTGGAACAATGTCTTTAATATTATCATTATACTCAAGATAAATCATACCTTGTGTATCTGAAGGTAAATCTACAGCACCTCTTTTAATTAAAACCATTTTTTCGCGACCTAATGAAGCCATAACCATACCCATTTCAAGTATTACATTTTGACGGGCTCTTGGTTTCTTATCCGCTTCCGTTTCACTTTTTGCATAACCATAATCATCAGGAGTAAGCAATATTATACCGAATGCAGATTCTTCATAAATGTGTTTTTCTAGAGCTTCTACAATAGTTTTTCCACCTCCAGAATTATTCATTAAAATAAAAGGTTCCAAACCTAACCTTCTTAAAACAAGTTCAAGCTGATCTCGTGCCTCGTGGTCATGTCCATGTACAACAAATATTTTTTGAGATTTTTTGTCTGCGTCAATAGAGGTAACATTTGCAGTTTCGCCACCTGTTAGCTTGGATTCAATAATTTCTTTAAAATTACCAGTATTTTTACCTTGAAATAAAATAGTCCCCTTTTTAGGGTAAAAATTCAAAATTTGTTTACCTTCCCCTCTAAAGCTATGACCATACTCAATATCAGTCCAACTCCCTTTAAAACCACAAGTTTTAACGACCTCTTGAAGCTTTTCTAATTTACCAAAAAAATTACTCATTATTTTCTCCTTAAAAATGTATTACTTTTCCATAGGCGTCTAACACACTCTCATGCATCATCTCTGACAACGTTGGGTGTGGGAAGATGGTATGCATATAATCCGCCTCAACCAGCTCTGCCGTTTTACCAACCACATAACCTTGGATGAGTTCGGTGACTTCTGCCCCCACCATATGTGCGCCGAGCAATTCGCCTGTTTTCTCATCCCAAATGGTTTTAACCATGCCTTCAGGTTCACCGAGCGCAATCGCTTTACCGTTCGCCATAAATGGAAAACGGCCGACTTTTAGTTTATGCCCTGCTTCCTTCGCTGCGGCTTCGGTCAGGCCAACACTGGCGACTTGCGGCATACAATAAGTACAGCCGGGAATATTGGTTTTATTAATCGGGTGAACGTCTTTTTCACCTGCGATTTTTTCAATGCAAATCACGCCTTCATGTGAAGCTTTATGCGCCAGCCACGGCGCACCGCAAGCATCGCCGATCGCATAAACACCTGCCTCACCAGTTTTCATGTAGCCGTCGGTCACGATATGCCCACGATCTAGTTTCACACCTTTGACATTTTCTAGGCCAATATCTTCCGTGTTTGCGACAATACCTACCGCCATAATCACTTTTTCGACGGTGATTTTCTCAGTTTTACCGCCTTTCTCGACATGGACAGTTACATTCTTCGCAGATTTTTCAATTTTGGACGTTTTTGCGCCCGTTATGATGTTCATGCCCTGTTTTTTAAACTGTTTTTGCGCGAAATCTGAAATTTCTGCATCTTCAACAGGCATGACTCTGTCCATCATTTCCACAACGGTGACTTCTGCGCCCATGTTGCGGTAGAAGCTCGCAAATTCAATCCCAATCGCCCCAGACCCCACCACCAAAATAGATTTTGGCATTTCGGTCGGTACCATCGCTTCTTTATAGGTCCAGATTTGTTTGCCATCCGGTTCCATCCCTGGAATAACCCGCGCCCGCGCGCCAGTCGCAATAATGATGTGCTTTCCTGTTAGGCTTGCTACAGGCTTCTTATCTTTGGTAACGCTAACCTTGCCCCCCTCTTTTGTTGAGCCTTCTAACTTTCCAAAGCCGTCAAAGACAGTGACTTTGTTCTTTTTTAGCAGATGGCCAATACCGCCTGAAAGTTGCTTTGCAACACCTCTGGAGCGTTCAACCACTTTTTTAATATCGAAGCTGAACTCTTTGACAGTAAAACCAAAGTCACTTGCATGATTAAGAAGGTGGTGAATTTCGCTGGAACGCAAAAGCGCCTTGGTTGGGATGCATCCCCAGTTCAGGCAGATACCGCCCAAATGGTTTGCTTCCACCACACAAGTTTTCATACCCAATTGCGCGGCACGGATTGCGGCAACATAGCCACCCGGACCCCCACCAATAATAATTACATCAAAATTTGTTTCAGTCATTTATGTATTTCCTAGAGCAGCATCGCCGCTGGGTTTTCAATATAGGTTTTTAAAACTTGAAGATATTCTGCGCCAACTGCACCATCGACGGCACGGTGATCAACAGAAAGTGTACAGGTCATAAAGGTACCTATTTTGACTTCGCTGCCCCCAGAATCTTTTGAGACATAAGGTTTTTGTTCTCCAGCCCCGACAGCCAAAATACAGGCCTGTGGCGGGTTAATAATCGCACCGAATTCTTTAATGCCATACATACCGAGATTTGAAAGACTAAATGTACCGCCTTGGAATTCTTGTGGTTTAAGTTTGCCCTCACGTGCCCGTCCTGCCAAATCTTTGATTTCGGCTGAAATCTCTTTCAAACCTTTTAATTCAGCCTGTTTCACAATAGGCGTCATCAATCCATTGGGTGTCGACACAGCAACAGAAATATCCGCATGGACATATTGGCGCACCGCATCATCGGTCCAAGCAACATTGGCGGCAGGATAAGCTTTTAGTGCGTTAGCACATGCCTTCAGGATAAAGTCATTGATAGAAAGTTTATATTCACCGTCTGCTTGTTCGTTGCTCAATGTGCGTGTCCGTATTAAATCATCAATGCGGCACTCTATTGTTAAGTAGAAATGCGGTACGGTTGATTTGGACTCTTGCAAGCGCTGCGCTGTAATTTTTTTGATATTGTTATTTGGAGTTTCGGTATAGACCATACCCCATTCATTGACTTTTTGATCTCCAACTGGTTGCGCCGCGCTTATTGAAGTAGCAGCAGAAACAGCGCCACCGCCTGAAGCATTGGCAACATCTGCTTTAACAATACGCCCCTTTGGGCCGCTTCCTTGTATATTTGATAGGTTAATCCCTTGATCTGCGGCGATACGTTTTGCAAGCGGCGATGCATAAACGCGGCTTCCCTCATTTGCTTGTTTTGTAGGTTGTACTGCCATGGTCTTTTTCTCCGTTGGCTTTGTCGGTTGCGGCGGCGCAGCTGGTGTTGCTTCCTGCTTTAACATGGCATCCATGTCGTTATCATTTTCACCGTCTTCTAACAGAACAGCGATTAACGCATTTACTTTTACATTTTCCGTTCCCGCAGGCACTAAAATTTTACCCAAGACACCCTCGTCCACGGCTTCAACCTCCATAGTGGCCTTATCCGTTTCAATCTCGGCAATCACATCACCGGATTCTACCGTATCGCCCTCGGCCTTATGCCACTTGGCCAAATTCCCCTCAGTCATGGTCGGTGATAATGCTGGCATTAAGACCTTAATCGGCATAGCAAACCTCTTTCGCGGCATGGATAATTTGTTCCGTCTGCGGAAGAGCTAGCTTTTCCAATCCAGCCGCATAAGGTAGGGGTACATCTGCGGCGGTCACACGTTTAAGCGGCGCATCTAAATAATCAAAGGCGTGTTCACCAATAAGAGCGGCAATTTCTGCGCCGATACCCGCAAATGGGAATCCTTCTTCACAGGATACAATGCGATTTGTCTTTTTTACGCTTTCTAGAATTGTAAAACGATCAAGCGGACGAATGGTACGTAAGTTAATCACTTCGGCCTCAATCCCCTGCTCTGCTAATTTTTCAGCCGCTTCAAGTGCTCTTCCAACCATGATTGAAAAGGCAACGATTGTGACATCGCTTCCTTCACGTTCAATCTTTGCGCGGCCAATCGGAATGACATAGTCAGGATCAGTCGGCACTTCAAAGCTTTGTCCATACATCAACTCATTTTCTAAAAAGATAATCGGGTTTGGATCACGGATGGCTGCTTTCATCAGACCTTTGGCATCTGCGGCACTCCAAGGAGAAACAACCTTTAAACCGGGAACATGCGCATACCATGAGGCATAGCATTGTGAATGTTGTGCGCCCACGCGCGAGGCTGACCCATTTGGACCACGGAAAACAATAGGACAACCAAGTTGACCTCCCGCCATATATAATGTCTTGGCGGCAGAATTAATAATGTGGTCAATCGCCTGCATGGCGAAATTAAATGTCATGAACTCAACAATAGGTTTTAACCCGTTCATTGCTGAACCAACGGCCAAACCAGCAAAACCGTGTTCGGTAATCGGTGTATCAATCACACGGCGTGCCCCAAATTCATCTAACATACCTTCGGTGACTTTATAGGCACCATTATATTCGGCAATCTCTTCACCCATCATATAGATGTCGTCATCTTCACGCATTTCTTCACTCATTGCATTTTTAAGGGCAACACGGACAGTCATTGTTTCTGTTGCCGCCATGAATGGTGCTTCATCAAAAACAGGCGGTTCAATCACCACACCTTGTGCATAAAGAACGTCACGGTTTTTAACATGGGCTCCCGCTGGTTGACTAACAATGTCATTCTGAGTGGAAGGAGCGTCAGCGACCGCAGTCGAAGAATCTTGAATATCGGTTATTTGAGAAGATTCCTCGGCTCCGCTCGGAATGACGATAGAGTCCGCGCTTTCACCATCTTCTAATAAAACAGCGATAGGGGAATTCACAGAAACATTTTGTGTTCCTTCTTCAACAAGAATTTTCCCAATGATACCATCATCCACGGCTTCTACTTCCATAGTGGCTTTATCGGTTTCAATCTCGGCAATGACATCGCCTGATTCAACGCTGTCACCTTCTTTCTTAATCCACTTGGCTAAGTTTCCTTCGGTCATTGTCGGCGATAACGCCGGCATTAATACTTGTATTGTCATGTTATTCTACCTCTATCAGTACATCGGTCCAAAGCTCTTCAGGGGCAAGCTCTGGTGAGCTTTCCGCAAATTCTGCGGCATCTTTGATGCGTGCTTTGATTTTTTTGTCTATCTTTTTTAAATCTTCTTCTTTCGTGCCATGAATATCCATCATCATCGATTTTATTTGGATGATAGGGTCTTGTGCCTTTTTACCTTCTAGCTCTTCTTTTGTTCGGTAGTTTGCTGGGTCAGACATAGAGTGCCCCCGAAATCTATATGTCATGACTTCTAATATGTATGGCCCATTGCCTGTGCGAATATAATCGAGTGCTTGGCGTGCGGCAGCCTGAACCGCAAACACATTCATGCCATCCACTTGTTCCCCTGGAATGCCATAGCCTTGACCACGAGCATATAATTGTCCTGCTGCATGACGTGCGGCAGAAGTTCCCATTCCGTATTCATTATTTTCAATCACATATAAGATAGGTAATTGCCAAAGTGCGGCCATGTTGTAACATTCGGCGACTTGTCCTTGGTTGGCAGAACCATCACCCATATAGGCAACGGCGACACCGCCATCGTTGCGATATTTATGAGCAAAGCCCAAACCTGTACCAATTGCGGTTGCGGCACCAACAATACCATGCCCACCGAAGAATCCTTTTTCTTGGGAGAACATATGCATGGAACCACCTTTACCACGAGAGTACCCGCCTTCACGTCCCGTTAGTTCCGCCATGACACCTTTTGGATCCATGCCTTGTGCCAACATATGACCATGGTCACGATAAGTTGTGACAACAGTGTCGCCTTCTTCTTGAACAGATTGGATGCCTGTTACGACGGCTTCTTGCCCAATATAAAGATGGCAAAAACCACCGATTAATCCCATCCCATAAAGTTGTCCTGCTTTTTCTTCAAAGCGACGAATGAGAAGCATTTCTTCATAAAGCTTCATCATTTCATCAAGCGTTGGTTCAGGATTGGAATTAGAAATTGCTTTTAAATTAGGCTTAGCAGATACCTTGTTAGACTTAGTGCTTGCCACTTATAAACCCCTCTATAAATTTTTGTCAAAACAACCCCTCTAAATACCGTCCTCGCCTTTGTGAGGCTAGAGAAAAATAACGGTTTTCCGCAAATAAACAGCTTGTTTTTTCTAAGTCTATGAATTTAAAGAGGTTTTTAGGTGTAGCTATGAGCGATTTTGTAGCAATATCATCTCATCTTTATAACGGAAGCCTAAAACATGACGGGCACGTTCTTCCAATAAATCACGATCAATGGAGCCTGGACGCATCATAACGACACGTTTTTCAACGGTTTCCCGCTCAGATTTAAGAGCATCATGTTCTGCAGAAATGCTTACGGTTTGGCTTTCAAGTGACATAAGGCGAAAATAACCACGTTGACCGGCAATAAGATGGTAGCAAAAGTAAAAACTTAAACATAACCCTATAATAGCCAGCATATTGCGGCGCAAAATATAGCGTTTTTGAATGAGTTTTTTCATGCGCCTATTGAATCATAAACGAATCAGCAACGCAATAGAAAAAATGTAATAAATTCAATTATTTGGCAGCCTTTTCCACAGGGAAACTCCTAAGTGACTCTAATGATTCAATTTTTTATGATTGTGTTGACATATTTTATGGTCTTGTTAATTTACGGAAAATTTTTGAGGAGAGTAAAATGGATCAAAAAAGACTAAGAATTATTTTTGTTAGGCATGCAGAATATGATGGGAAAACAGGCCGATTGACTGAGCTTGGAAAACAATCGATAAATCCTGTGGTTGAAATGCTAAAGAATAAGCATGGTGTTCAGGTTGATAAAATTTTTACGTCCCCTCGGCCTATGGCCATCGAACATGCCCGAATATTATCTGAAAAATTTGGATTGGATCTTGATGATGAATTTGAAATTTTGGGGGTTCTCGATGACCAGAAGGGCAAAGGAGAATTCTTACGGGGAGGGGAATTCGGGAGCTGCAACAGGCCCCAGACGGAACTCTTATCAGATGAGTGGAGAACAGTTCTGTGTGTTACTGATTCTATAACAGCTGCGGGTGAATCTACTGCTTTGAAGCCGTGGCGGTGGCCGGTTTTTTTATCAAACTCGGCAGCGCTTCTTATGGAGTTTAAAGGAGATAATTGGTCTGAAGCAAAGGCCTTTACACATACGGAAGTTGACCCAAAATTAGGCTAACACTGCAGAGTATTTAGGCCGCTTTCTTTTTAACTGCTTTCTTCATCGCCAAAGGAGCGCGCAAAAAACCCGCACCAGAATATTGCGCAGTGCCATCAAGCTCTGCTTCAATGCGCAAAAGCTGATTATATTTGGCAATACGGTCAGAGCGTGATAGCGAACCTGTTTTGATTTGTCCGCAATTTGTCGCCACAGCCAAATCTGCAATGGTTGAATCTTCGGTCTCGCCCGAACGATGTGAGATGACAATGCCAAAGCCCGCCTTCTTCGCCATTTCGATAGCTTCTAAAGTCTCAGACAAGGTTCCAATTTGGTTGACCTTTATAAGAATGGCATTCGCTGCGCCCATTTCAATACCTTGTGCCAAACGTTTTGGATTGGTGACAAATAAATCATCACCGACCAATTGAACACGGTCACCTAAGCGTTTATTTAAGGCAACCCAACCGTCCCAGTCATCTTCGGCAAGGCCGTCTTCGATAGAAACAATCGGATATTGGTCACAAAGCTGTTCGAAATAATCAATCATCTGATCAGAAGAAAGGGTGCGCCCTTCTCCTGCTAAATTATATTTACCATTTTCGAAAAATTCGGTTGAAGCCGTATCCAGTGCAATAGCGACCTCTTCACCTGCTTTGTAACCCGCATCGGCGATGGCCTTCATGATAAAGTCGAGAGCTTCGGTAGCAGAATTTAACGCTGGGGCAAAACCACCCTCGTCACCGACATTGGTATTCATACCGGCGGCGGATAATTGTTTTTTTAAGGCATGAAAAATTTCTGTTCCACAACGTAACGCCTCGTTGAAGTTTGGTAGGCCAATCGGCATAATCATGAATTCTTGAAAATCAATAGGATTGTCGGCATGTGCGCCGCCATTAATAATATTCATCATTGGCGTTGGTAACAAATGTGCATGTGGGCCACCAAGATAACGATAGAGTGGTACATCAAGTTCATTCGCGACTGCTTTTGCCATGGCAAGCGATACACCCAAAATAGCATTGGCACCAAATTTGGATTTATTTTCTGTGCCATCTAAGGCTATCATTGCATTATCAATATGAAGTTGTTCTTCTGGGTCTAAACCACAAAGTGCTTCATAGAGGCTTGTATTGATATAGCCAACGGCTTTTTCAACACCCTTACCGCCCCAGCGTTTTTTGTCTTCATCACGAAGCTCAACCGCTTCATAGGCGCCAGTTGAGGCACCAGATGGCACGGCCGCACGACCCATCGCCCCACTTTCAAGGATAACATCGACCTCAACAGTTGGGTTTCCACGGCTGTCTAAAATTTGGCGGCCTCTAATGTCTATAATCGCGCTCATGGTTTTCTTTCCTTGTTATGTTTTAACCGCTACGGACGCAAAGAACGCTACGATTAATTTGTTTTAATAAATCTTTTTAACCCATCTTTTAGCAATGGAACATTAAAATTCATTAGGAATCCAATTTTTATCTCAGATAGTTTTAAATAATTAAGAATTTGTGCCTCATCAATTTTGTTAAGTTTTTCTACAGACTTCAATTCTAATAAAACGCAATTTTCAATAATTAAATCAGATCTAAAGCCATTAGATAGAATCTTGTTTCTAAATTGTATGGGTACTATAGCTTGCCTCTGAATGTTTAAATTATAATCTGACAATATATCATGTAAACATTCTTCATAAACACTTTCCAATAACCCTGCTCCCATCTCACGGTGTACGATAAAAGCGGCATCCATAACTTTTGTAGCTATTTCATTTTCAAAAGCCGAAGGCTCCTTTAAATTTCCCGTAGTGTTCGCTGTGCTCGTCGCGGTTTTATTCATTTTAATTTATTTGCACTAAATCCATTGATTTGACGAGGTCATCAACGGCTTTGGCTTGTGTTAAAAATTCTTCTAGTTTGTTAAACGGTATGGCGGATGGGCCATCACATTTGGCTTTGTCTGGATCTTCATAGCCTTCAATGAATAATCCTGCAATCCCAATCGCCATGACGGCACGGGTTAAATCAGGAACCAAACCACGACGCCCACCAGAGGCTTCGCTACCGGGTAAGCGCATTTGACTCGCATGAACGGTATCGCAAATTATGGGCGTGTTGTTAGACACGTCTTTCATCACGCCGAAAGCCATCGGGTCAACCACAAGATTATCATAGCCCATGGCGTGACCACGTTCACAAATAATCGTATTCTCATTCCCACATTCGCTAAACTTATCGACGATATTACCGATTTGATAGGGCGACATATATTGTGGTTTTTTAATATTAATGACGGCATTTGTTTTTGCCATGGCACTTACTAAGTCTGTTTGGCGCGCCAAAAAGGCGGGGATTTGAATCACATCAACCACATCGGCGGCAGGCTGGCATTGTTCAATCTCATGGACATCCGTGATAATAGGCACATTATCAAACTCGGCTTTAACTTTTTGAAATATTTTAAGCCCCTCTTCCATGCCTGCCCCACGGTAAGAGTGAATACTGGAACGGTTGGCTTTGTCATAGCTAGCCTTGAAGATAAACGGGATATCAAGCTTGTCCGTGATGGTTTTATATACTTCAACGGCTTTTAAGGTAATGTCCTCATTTTCAAGGACATTCAGGCCGCCGAACAAAACCATCGGCTTATCGTTGGCGCATTCAATATTTTGGATAGACACGGTTTTCATAGGCATTGTTTTACAGTAAAGCTATAGCAAGACGCAAAGAGTATTTTTAAGTTATGTTAACTAAGCTATCTTATTTTACACCCTTTGTCATGACCATGTTTACAGGGACGTAAAATGAATCATTTTTTTGGTATTTTTGCATTTCATCCTGAATTTCATTTTGGATAAGGTTATAGGCATCTTTTGTTTGATGCCTCAAAATACCGCCCATGCGTGCACCACCGTCACGAAAGCTTGATAAAAGTTGTTCCGCGCCTGTTAGTTTCCATTCAACATGAATAGTCTCAGAGTCTATGTCTGTAAAACCTGCACCCTTAAGAGCAGATTGTGCTGTATTTTGATTTGCAAAATGAAAGAATGGTAAGCCTTCGGGGAGGTTAACATCCATCGTTCCATGTTTTTTAATAGCACTAAACAGCATATTAAGGAGAGGTGAGTTTTCAGGACTATCCCAAACAACATATGCGTAATGTGCTTTTTCTTTACAAACTCTGTATGCTTCAGAAAAAGCCTTTTGTGGGTCTTCCATGTGCATAATGCCAAAGTTACAGCCCACTGCATCAAAACTATGATCTTCAAATGAAAGATTTTGAGCATCTTCAACTTGAAAATAAACTTCGGGGTTTGTGCTTTTTGCGAGATCAATCATGGGAGCAGAAAAATCTATACCTGTTGCTTTTGCCCCTCTTTCTTTAGCGGCAGAAGCAATATACCCGGGTCCACAAGCAATATCTAAAAACTCCATCCCTTCTGAAACGTCTAACGCATTTAAAATATATGGTGCTGTTTGTGACGTTATACCACCAAAGCCTGTATTGTAGGGAGAGGCTGATTTTTCCCAGAAGTCTTGCTCAAACTGGCGAAAATTTAAATTACTCATTCAAACCAGACGTCCCTGTGCTATCGCAGCTTCAATGAAGCTGATAAACAGCGGATGCGGGTCAAATGGCTTGGATTTTAATTCTGGATGATATTGTACGCCGATAAACCAAGGGTGGTCGTTACGCTCGCATATTTCGGGTAATGTTCCATCAGGTGACGTTCCTGACATGACAAAGCCAACTTTTTCTAATTCATCTTTATAATTGATGTTCACTTCAAAGCGGTGGCGATGGCGTTCTGAAATCTTATTTTCTTTATACATTTCAGCAACTTTTGAGCCTTTCTTCAAGTGAGCTGGAAAGGCACCCAAGCGCATAGTTCCACCTAAATCAGTGTCATCAGTGCGTTTTTCAGTGACATTATCTTTTGTCCATTCTGTCATAAGGCCAATTAAAGGAGATCCTTCATTACCAAATTCGGAAGAATTGGCGTCGGTAATACTTGCCAAGTGACGCGCCGCCTCCAAAACTGCCATTTGTAGGCCGAAACATATTCCAAAATAAGGAACTTTCTTTTCGCGTGCATATTGCGCCGCTTTGATCTTCCCTTCGGCGCCACGTTCTCCAAAACCACCTGGAACAATAATGCCATTCACCCCATGTAGTTCTTCGGCGATATCCTCGGCAGATTCATCAAACAAAGTGGCTTCAATGAATTTAATATTAACTTTAACCTTATTGGCTATACCGCCATGACAAAGTGCTTCGTTTAAAGATTTATAACTATCATTCAGATTTGTATATTTACCGACAATCGCAATGGTGACTTCCCCTTCTGGATTTTTAATGCGACGCATAATGCGCTCCCATTCTTCCAGATTAGGTTTCGGAGCATCTTTAATACCAAACGCATCCAGCACTTGAGTATCAAGCCCAACAGCATGATAGGTTAAGGGCACCTCATAAATTGAAGAAGCGTCTAACGCAGGAATAACCTTATTTTCTTCGATATTACAAAAGAGAGCTATTTTTTGAAGGTCTGATTTATCGATTTCGCGATCGGCTCGGCAGAGTAAAATACGCGGGCGTATCCCCATTCCCATTAATTCTTTCACGCTGTGCTGTGTTGGTTTGGTTTTAAGCTCACCTGCCGCAGGAATATAAGGGAGTAAAGTGACATGAATGAAGAGCGCGCGTTCACGTCCCATCTCATTCCCAAATTGGCGAAGGGCTTCAATGAAAGGTAAGCTTTCAATATCACCGACCGTTCCACCAATCTCACAAAGAACAAAATCGGCTGAACCATCTTTTTCACGGATAAAATCTTTAATTTCATTGGTGACATGGGGAATGACTTGCACTGTCGCTCCCAGATAATCACCACGCCGTTCCCGTTGCAGAACATTGGTATAAATACGCCCCGTGGTTGTATTGTCACTCTTACAGGCTGGGTTACCTGTAAAACGTTCATAATGTCCCAAATCAAGGTCGGTTTCGGCACCATCATCGGTGACAAAGACTTCTCCATGTTGGAAGGGACTCATCGTGCCAGGGTCAACATTTAAGTAGGGATCTAATTTACACAGGCGGACTTTATACCCTCTTGCTTGTAATAAAGCACCGAGGGCGGCGGAGCCAAGTCCCTTCCCTAAAGATGAAACAACGCCGCCAGTAATAAATATAAACTTTGTATTCAAAATATACCCCGTTTGCTGAAATTACATTCAGCAAAATAAACCATGACTCTATCTAAAAACTATTCAGATAAAGGGGCTACAGGCGCGGAAATATCTTCTTTGGGAGTGTCTCCGGAAGCCTTAGCTTTCGGGAGTTTGTTATCGTCTGTTTTATCCATTGTGTCAACTACTGCGGGTGGATTATCTAGATTTTCTAACAGACTTTTACTTGAGGAGTTGTTTCCTGCCAAAACAGCAAGGGTTAAGCTTGTGCAGAAAAAGCCAGCTGCGCAAAAGGCTGTGGCGCGTGTCAGGAGATTTCCTGTTGTGCCTGCAGAGGCTAATCCACCTAATCCACCAGAACCACCGCCAATACCAAGGCCGCCTCCTTCAGAGCGCTGAAGAAGGACGAGACCAATAATCGATAAGGCCAATATGAGGTGAATGATGAGTATGACTTGTTCCATGAGAGAGTTTTTAAAGTGGCTTTAAGCTAATGTCACGAAGTTTTTTATATTTAAAAGGACAGGCTTGACTTTTTCATATCACCTCTTATATTTATGTCAATTATAAGACTGAGAGATAGTAATGAGTAAAAATGCCCGCATAGGAACACTTCAAGATTCTATTGATTTGACGCTTCATTTTTGGGCATCGGCAGGTCTTAAGCAAGAAGCCTATCGTGATTTTCAACTCAATTCCTTTGTTCATGAAAAAGCTGACGATACAGTAGTACTTACAATCGCAACGGGCATTTTAGAAGATGACAAAGGGATGATACCAGGTTTCAGCTCTGAGGAAAAGGCAATGGCACAGCTTAAGAGTGCAGTACAGGTGCTAAGTGGCTCAAAAATTTGGGATGACGTTCCTGAGATTGGATTTTTAGATCGTTTAAAAGACACTTCTGCTCAAGCCAAGATATCTGAAAGAAACAATAGATGGAGCTTACGAGTAGAAACAAGTTTGACTGCAGAAGAACTTCAAGAAAAGTTTAAAAAATTTAATGTGCAGTTCCCTGAACTTTATTCATCCGTCGAAGATAGGACATCTGCTGAAGGTATGATAAGACAGCAAATACAAGAATCTCTACAACTTAAAAAGGAGCGGTTATAAACCTCGTGCATTTGCGGCTTAACTCGCTTTTGCTATCCCGATAAAATCTTCAGCTTTTAAGCTTGCACCACCAATAAGCGCACCGTTTACATTTTCAACAGCAAAAATTTCAGCCGCATTGGCTGGTTTGACTGAGCCACCGTATAAAATCCGCACTTTGTTGGCATTTTCAAGCTTTTCAGATAATTTGCTCCGAATGAAATCATGCATTGCGGTAATATCCTCGATTGTTGGGATTTTACCCGTCCCAATGGCCCAAACAGGCTCATAAGCAATGACGGTGTTTTCTGTTGTTGCTGTTTCAGGGAGTGACTCTAACATTTGAGCCACCACAACATCTTGCTCTTCGCCCGCTTCTCTTTGCTCTTCAGTCTCTCCAACGCAAATAATACTGGTTAATCCCTGCTCATTGGCCATCATCGCCTTTTGGCGGATAAACATGTTGCTTTCAAGGTAGTATTGTCGGCGCTCGGAATGACCTAAAATGACAGAGGAGCAATTGGCGTCTTTTAACATTTCTGCCGAAATATCCCCCGTGTAAGCTCCATTGTCGAAAGGTGAGCAATCCTGCCCTCCTATGGAGACAGCCATTGATAATTCAGCCTGTACAGGCACAAGATGATGATATGGTGGGCATATAAGAAAATCGTTCTTTTCTAAGAGCTGGGGCTCATTTTGAATTATCTGAACGATGTTCTGTGCAAGATTAACCGCATCACTGAGATTGCCATTCATTTTCCAATTGCCTGCAATTAAATTTTTCATGTCTAAAACTTCTTGTCCTTATTGCTCTAAATCTCTGCTTTCCTTATAGTGCGTAAAGAATTTTTTGCAATAGTTGTCCTTCCGCCTGCGGATATGACGATTAACAAGTCCTTCCGCCTGCGGATATGACGATTTAAAAGAGAGGATTATGATGTTAAAGGCATTACGTGATGGAGCTAAATCAGGTTTTTTAAAATATATTCTTTTGGGGATGTTGGTTTTGGCCGCTGGTGGTTTGGTGTTAACGGATGTGGGCGGTTTCTTCCGTGGCGGCGTATCGAATAATCTGGTGGCTCAAGGTAAAGGTATAGAGGTTAGCACGGTTCAGTTTGACCAAACTGTACGTCGTGTTTTGGCGCGTCAGGGTATGGCACCTCAAGAAGCCTATAGATTAGGGCTTATCAATCAAATCTTAAACAGTGAAATTCAAACACTAATCTTAACGCGGGAAGCACGTGATCTCGGGGTTCATGTCAGCGATGATACGGTGATGACACAAATTTCTAAAATTGCCGAACCTTTGGCACAAGATGGTGTTAGCAAGAAAGATGCTTTGAAACGAGTTTTACGTTCTCAGGGCGTTTCTGAAGGTGAATTTGTTCAGGCTATCCGCCAAGAAATGGGCAATACACTTTTTCGTGGAGCCTTGATTAGTGGTTCAGAAACCATATCCAAAAACCAAGCACGTGATTTATACCAATATCAAAACGAAGTTCGTGATGTGCGTGGGTTTACACTTTTAAATAAACACGCAAAAGCACCAGCAGTACCTTCTGAGGAAAATTTACAGAAATATTATCAAGCAAATAAAGCAGATTTTCTAATTTCTGAAAAACGCAGTGTAACGATTGCGACGCTTAAAAAAGAAATGCTGGAGGGTAAAGTAAAAATTTCTGATGAAGATTTAAAAAAGGCATATGAAAGCAATATTGAAAGTTATAGTCGCCCTGAAAGACGTAGGCTTTCACAAGCAATTCTTGATCTTCAAACAGACGCATTAGAAATAGTTAAAAAAGTAGAAGCAGGAAAAGCTTTGAAAACTGCGGTTACTGAGGTGACAGGCAATGCCTCTCCTTATGTAGGCGAAAATGATTTTGAACAAAATGGCTTATTGGAAGAAATTTCCGGACCAGTATTTGAAGCAAAACAGGGCGATGTTATTGGCCCTATTCAAACGGCTTTGGGATGGCACATTTTGATTTTAAAGGAAGTCAACAAACCACAAATAGAGAGTTTTGCAAAAGTAAAAAAATCATTACGTGATGACATGCTTCAAGAAGAATTGATGGAGGAGTTAATTGAAACGGCCAATCTGCTAGATGACCGTTTAGCATCCGGCGAAGAATTAAAGGCTGTTGTTAATGATTTAGGATTAACCACTAAAAAGTTCACTAATTTCAATCAAGCAGGTATTGATTCCAAAGGTAAAGATTTATTCACTGAATATCAGGGCGATCGCGCCCCTATTCTTGAATCTGCTTTTGATTATTCTGAAAACGAATCTTCTCCTGTTATGGAGCTTGCTGATGGTCGTTTTGTGACTGTGCATGTCGATAAAATAGAGCAAAAATCTTATAAGCCATTTGAAAGCGTTAAGGAGAAGCTCAAAAATCGTTGGATGGCCGAGCAAAAGCGTTTGGCAAACAAACAACGTGTTGAAGATGCTATGATAGAGTTGAAGTCTGGAAAAACACTTGAACAAACAGCAAAAAAATTAGGGATAACGCTTAAAAAGTTTGATAATTTAAAGCGTGCGCAAACACCGCAAGCCCCTCTTACACTTCCGGCTCTTCGTCAAATTTTTGATGCTGAGAAAAATGTAACTATGAAGTTGGATGTTCAGGACGGTTACATTCTTGCTGAAGTGACTGACATTGATTTACCAAAACTGACAAAAAATAATAAAGAAGTTACTAAAGTAATGTCTGAAACCAAATCAATATTGCCGCAAGAAATTATTGCGCAATATATCAATAATTTGAGTGAGAAATACAATGTTAAAATTAATGAGCGTGTTTTAAAACAAATTTATGGTGAAACCGAACAGAATTAATAGACAATAAAACGCGTCATTCCCTGAATTTTTTATAAAAAAATTCTAGGGGAATCTAGAGGTTTTTAAATGGATTGCCCTAGAATTTACTTTTTAAATTCAGGCAATGATGCCCTAGTAAGAAAAGCATGAACATATTTCCCAATATAAATGATTTTAAGACACATTTTGCGGCTGGAAAGACTCAGCTTGTTTGGCAGTGGATTTCTGCGGATCTTGAAACCCCCGTTTCTGCCTTTTTAAAATTATCAAAAGACAAACCGTACAGCCTGCTTCTTGAATCTGTTGAGGGTGGTGCAGTTTTGGGTCGCTACTCTGCTATTGGGTTGGAGCCTGACTTAATTTGGAAGTATCAGGATAATAAGGTGACATTGAACGATGATGTTCAAGATGAAGACCCGCTCCCTTCTCTTCGTGCACAATTAAAAAATTGTAAAATTGATGTTGTTGACGAAACCATTCCACCAATGGGGCCTTCAGGTCTATTTGGTTATATGGGCTATGATTGTATTCGTTTGGTTGAAGATATTCCTGATAATAATCCGGATGAAATCGGCGTACCCGACAGTGTGATGATGCGTCCAACGGTCATGGTTTTGTTTGATAATGTAAAAAACATGATGTGTCTTGTCACGCCTGTTCGTGACCATAAAAACAATTGTAATGGTAGTGCCGAAACCATTTATGCCCAAGCCGTTAGCCGTATTGATGGTGTTTATAACAAGCTGATGAACCCTGTTGATGGGGTGATGTTGCATAGTGAAACCAAGCTCGACCTGCCTTTAAAACAACAAAGTAATATGAGTCAGGAAGAGTTTCACGGGATGGTTGATAAAGCCAAAGAGTATATTTTAGCGGGTGATATTTTTCAGGCTGTTCTGTCTCAACGTTTCAGTGTTGATTTTGATTTACCCGCCTTTGATCTTTATCGCTCGCTTCGTCGCTTAAACCCCTCACCTTTTCTTTTCTATATCAACTTTGATGGCTTTTCATTGGTGGGGTCCAGTCCAGAAATTCTTGTTCGCTCTCGTGATAATGTTGTGACTATTCGTCCTATCGCAGGTACACGTAAGCGCGGCAAAGATGCTGCCGAAGATAAAGCGTTGATGGAAGATTTATTGAGTGATCCGAAAGAGCGCGCAGAACATCTTATGCTTCTTGATTTAGGGCGTAATGATATTGGGCGCGTGGCAGATATTTCTACAGTTGAGGTCACCGATCAATTCACCGTCGAAAATTACTCTCATGTCATGCATATTGTGTCGAATGTTGAAGGGAAATTAAAAGACGGCATGGACTCGCTCGATGCGCTCTTTGCGGGTTTTCCTGCGGGAACAACCAGCGGTGCGCCAAAAATCCGCTCGATGGAAATTATTGACGAACTTGAACCAACAAAAAGATCTACCTATGCAGGCTGTGTGGGTTATTTAGATGGTAATGGGGATTTAGATACTTGTATCGCTCTGCGCACCGCCCTTGTTAAAGACGGTAAAGTCTACGTGCAGGCTGGCGGCGGTGTCGTTGCCGATAGTGATCCTGAATCCGAATATATCGAGTCCTGTAACAAAGCCAAAGCCGTCATTCAGGCGGCTGAAGACGCGATTGAGCTAGCGCAGCGCGATAAGAATTAACGATCTATTTTATACGGAGCAGTAGGTTTAGGTGTAATTTTTAATAGAGCTTCTCCCGAAGAATTCTGTATCAGACTCGATGCCATGAAGACCGTTGATAGACTATAACCTATGGCCTGCATTTCTAGTGGTATAACTGTATCAGCAAACGCTGTAGCAACAGCAAGTAGCGCACCGCCAGCAAAGATTCGGTTGCACCATCTTGAACTTGAACGACTAGAACGACCTTCTACAAGTTCTACATTAAAACTTGTCTCTGTTTTACATTTTTGAAAGGTTGGATTTTCTAATATATCTTTTTCTTCTAACGTTGGAACAGGAAGAGGAAATATTGTTCGCGCAACCCTTTGAGCTGCGTTTGCGTTTGGATTGACCCCGTTAAATTTTACTATAATACGATCATCATCATTACTTACAGCCTTTTGTATTATTTTGTCATTCTTGATAAGTTTTTCAAACGCAAAAGTGATAGCATCGTGCTTGTCTTGCTCTCTTGTGTCTAAAGTTTCTTCTGCCATCATAGCTGTAGTCATCGTCTATTCCTTGTATTAAATTATTGGCGCCATTATGCACAAGAGAAACCTTATGTCAATACGCAAGCGTTAACCTATTTTATACGGAAGAGGAGGTTTGCGAGTGAATTTTAATTCACAAGTTGCTGGAGACATACTAGTTGAAGAGACGAAGAGAGCGACTAAAGATGGAGTCCCGACTCCTAAAGTCACCAGAGCCTTACTTATAAAATCTTCTGGCGGTATTACAGATGCAACAGTAAATATTGTAGTAAGAGCACCTAGAACACCAGCAGCAAATGTTGGAGGAGACTTCTTGGCATCCCGTTCGTAATAGCTATTAGAGTATGTTTGTTTGATGCCTACATCAAAGCCTTCATCTAAAACAAGGTCTTTATATTCTTGAAAGCTCACATTTTTTGATATATCTTCTTTTGTTAAATTACGGATAATGACAGGAAAGGTTGTGCGCCCCATTCTTTGAAGCAGGTTTGCGTTTGGATTGGCGCCATCAAAATCAACTGTGATATTATCATGACCGACGGTTTCGTCTATTCCTTTGAAATCCCTTATCAACTTTTCAAATGCATAAGTAATAGCATCTTGAGTGATGGCATTTTGTTTGTTTTTATTTTTTAACTCTGCATTTTTTTCTAAAAATGTAGTTCCAGTTAAAAATATAGTTCCAGTCAAAAAAGTTCCAGTCATGCCCCATCCTTTATGTCAGCCTGCTTTGAATTATTGAGCGTACTATACACAATAGATAAATTATGGCAATAAAAATATTCCCTTAAAAGGAAACTATGTCATTTCAGGCTATTCTACAGGGTAAGAAATCTGCGGTGAAATCTGTTTTTTGACGAGCTGAATTTGCTTTATAAGCTCTCCTGCGGCTGGTTCTATCGCCTTTATCTCTTCTATTTTGGCCTCTTTAACAACAGGTTTTTTAGGTGGATTAACGAGCGTACTTAAGGGGACAAGCTCAAATCCCTTGTCTTCCAATGTTGGAATCCATCGTCGTAAAGCGGCCATCGTGACTTTCTTTGGATGACCAATCGCAATCGCAGATCCTGTTTGCCGTGCGACACGTTCTGTCTTTTTCAGGGCGTTTAAAACAAATTCTGCTGTTCCTTCATGATCTAAAAAAATATCACGCGTCACATTGGGGATACCATGTGTTTCGGCTGTTTGTGCGGCGATGGAGTTGCCGATTGTTTTCGAATCCAAAAAAAACAAACCCCTTTTGTTCAATTCTCTCATTAACATATCCATCGCTTTGGTGTCTTGCGTTAATCGACTGCCCATATGATTGTTGACGCCGACATAACCTTCAAAAGAATTTGCAATTTTATTAAACTCGTCTTGAAATTCTTTACGACCCATATCGGTATATAAAGCCATAGAGCCAAGCGAAACATCATCGTTCATCGCCTCCATCGGCGTATGGATAATGAGTTCATGTCCTTTGGCTTTTGCTTTTTTGGCTAAGTCACGCACTGTTTTTGCATAGGGTAGCATGGCAAGCGTGACTTCGTTCGGAAGATTTATCGCTGCGTTACTTTGTTTGATATTCATACCAACATCATCGATAACAATAGCAATCTTCGCTTTCCCACCCGTAAATTTTTTGCGGGCTTTTCGTTTTTTGGGCGGTAAAGCATCCGGTCTTAATTTGGTAATATTAAACTGTTTTTCACGCAGTAAAGATTGTTTGTCTTTTAAAATCAATTCGGGGGCTTCAAAATATTCTTCTCCTGTTTCAGGAAAAACAATTTTTGGGGGTAAGGCTTCTTCAATGGCTTTTTCCATCTCAGCTTCGTTCGCATAATAATCTTGTTTCATTTTCGTGATATAAGGTCGTTCATCTTTAAAAATCACAAACTTAACAAGAAAAATTAAAAGCACTGCAATTCCAATAAATTTTATAAAATCTTTGAAATTACGGTGTGGTTTTAAAGGGTTCTTTTTAGGCGAATGCTTATTCAGACTCATGTCATAAGCCTAGCAATAGACTTGCTTTCCGTCCAGCGTCACGGCATAACTATTGCCATGATTGTGCTTATAGATAATTACGATAGTTTTACATACAACCTTGTTCAATATTTTGGTGATTTGGGCACGGAAACCTCTGTTTATCGTAATGATCAGATTGGCGTGGACGAGATTTTTGACTTGAAACCTAAAGCCATCGTCATTTCTCCTGGACCAAGTGACCCTGATCATGCGGGTATTTGTCTGGATGTGATAACCCAAGCGGCTGAACAAGATATGCCACTTTTTGGTGTGTGTTTAGGACATCAAGCTATTGGGCAAGTTTTTGGTGGTGATATTGTTCGTGTTCATCCGATGCATGGAAAAACTTCGGATATTCACCATGATAGTCAAAGTGTGTTCAAAACTTTACCGACCCCATTTGAAGCCACACGTTATCATTCATTAACCATAGAACCTGCAACTATGCCTGATTGTTTAGACGTTACCGCAAAAACGGATGATGGGGTGATTATGGGTGTGCAGCATAAAACCAAGCCTATTCATGGTGTTCAATTTCACCCTGAAAGTATTGCGACTAAACACGGCCATGACCTGCTCAAAAACTTTTTAGATATTATTTAAGCTTCATATGACCTCTTTAGATTTTGCCATTAATAAAATATTGCAAGGCTCTGTTTTATCAGAAGAAGAGATGCAGTTTGTTATGTCTGATATCATGCAAGGTGGCGTCGATGAAGCTCATATAGCGTCTCTTTTGACAATGCTGGCGGAGCGTGGTGAGGCAGTGTCTGAAATCACGGGGGCTGCGCGCGTGATGCGAAAGATGGCAAGTGCGATTAACGCGCCTGATGAAGCTCTCGATTGTTGTGGTACAGGTGGTGATGGCGTCGGGACTTATAATATTTCGACGGCGGTGGCTTTGGTGTCTGCGGCTTGCGGCGTTCCTGTTGCCAAACATGGTAACCGTGCCGCCAGTTCAAAGTCTGGGGCGGCCGATGTGCTGGAGGCTCTGGGTGTAAACCTTGATTTATCGCCTGCTCAGCTTGAAACAGCGCTTCAACAATTCAACTTTTGTTTTCTCATGGCACCCCATCATCATAAAGCGATGAAGCATGTGATGCCGGTGCGTAAAGCACTGGGTTTTAGAACTATCTTTAATCTACTGGGTCCCCTCGCCAATCCTGCGGGAACAAAATTCCAGCTTATCGGTGTGTTTGATAAAAAATGGCTACGCCCGATGGCTGAGGTCCTCAATAATCTTGGTACCACCCGCGCCTGGATCGTTCATGGTCATGATGGTTTGGATGAGATTACGACAACAGATAAAACGGATATTGCCATTTTGGATAACGGACAGATAACTGAACAAACAATTTCTCCTAAAGATTTTGGTCTTGAAATTGCGTCAATCGATGATCTTAAGGGAGGCGATGCGCAAACAAATGCCGATGCAATGATGGGTCTTTTGAAGGGTGAACCAAGCGCCTATCGTGATATTGTTTTGGCAAATACATCGGCGGTTTTGAATATTAATGGTAAGGTCAGTAATATGATGGATGGCGTGACCATGGCCGCCAAAGCCATTGATAATGGTGAAGCTTTAAAAGTTTTAGAAGGCTACATTGCCTTCACAAAGGAAGCATCATGAGTGACGTGTTGGATAAAATTTGTACCGATAAACGCGACCATGTTGATGCTAAAATGCGTATAAAATCACTTGATGACCTTAAAGTGTTACTTGAAGAAGCAACACCAACCCGCGCTTTTATAAATTCTTTGATAGACTATAAAGAAAATGATGTTGCGTTGATTGCTGAGGTCAAAAAAGCATCACCCAGTAAGGGCATTATCCGTGAGAACTTTGATCCCATCGACATCGCCACCCAATATCAGGCTTATGGCGCAACCTGTTTATCGGTTTTAACAGATGAGCCCTATTTCCAAGGATCGGATGATTGTTTTACAAAAGTCCGTGATGCTATCGGTCTACCGATGCTCCGAAAAGATTTCATGATTGATGAATACCAAATTTATGAGTCACGCATTTTAGGTGCAGATTGCATCTTGCTTATTATGGCGTGCCTATCGGATTCTCAAGCCTCAGAATTTTATGATTTGGCAATGTCGCTTGATATGGATGTTCTGGTTGAGGTGCATGATGAGGAAGAACTGACACGGGCGCTAAGATTTAATCCTAAAATGGTTGGGGTCAATAATCGCAACCTAAAAACATTGGAAGTTGATTTAAATACAGGGCTACATCTTGCGCGGATGATGCCGGATGATATTTTGAAAGTCGCGGAAAGTGGTATTGCTCAACATAATGACATTCAAGCCTTTCAAGCGGCAGGATATGGTGCTTTTTTGGTTGGAGAAAGCCTGATGCGCCAAGATGATATTGGTGTGGCTGTTCAATCGCTTCTCTCTCCTTGTCATTCCGACTAAGCGATAGCGCATGGAGGAATCTTTAAGATCCCTCGGCTTCGCTCGGGATGACGAATTTATTTGACACCAAAGGGGAACTAATGTAGAACTATAAGTGAACAATTCTATTGATTCTACAACTATAGATATATCACATCCCAGCAAAAGCTGGGATCTAGTGCCAGAAGGAAAAACCTATGCTTACAAAGAAACAGCGCGAGCTGCTATTGCTTATTAATGACCGTATGCAATCTGGGAAAATTGCCCCCTCTTTTGATGAAATGCGTGAAGCACTGGGCTTAAAATCTAAATCAGGTATTCATCGCCTTATCACGGCATTGGTGGAACGTGGTTATTTAGAGCGTTTGCCAAATCGTGCGCGGGCTTTGGAAGTAAAGCGTTTGCCTGAAGGTTATAGTGCTGATTCATCATCAAACGCAAAAACGCCAAGTGCCGCCGTTATTTCTAATATGCAATCAATCCCTCTTTATGGACGTATTGCCGCAGGATCGCCGATTGAGGCGATACGTGATGAAAATGGTTCTGTTGAAATTCCACCCTCTATGATTGGTGGCGGTGATCATTATGCTTTGGAAGTGGATGGTGAATCTATGGTTCAAGCGGGTATTAATGATGGGGATACCGTCATTATCAAAAAAACCGATCAAGCTAATGATGGCGATATTGTTGTCGCCCTTGTTGATGGTGAAGAAGTGACGCTAAAACGCCTGAAGCGTAAGAGTGGCAAGGTCATTCTTATTCCTGAAAATGATGACTTCCAAGAACAAGTCTACGCACCAGAGCAAGTTCAAATCCAAGGAAAGCTTGCCAGTCTTATTCGGACTTATCATTAATACTTACGTCATTGCGAGGAGCCTGAAAGGCGACGCGGCAATCCATTTTAAAATTCTGGATTGCTTCGCTATGCTCGCAATGACAATACTTATCAAAGCTTCTTTTTACGGTTTGCTGAGGTCTGCGTCCAAGGGCGTAGCCCCCTAACCTCTTCAACAGTTTTAATTTCAACCTTATTAGGCGTAAGCCAAATGGCGTGATTTCCTTCACGCCAAACGTCAAAGAAATCTATGACGGTTTCGGCTTTACATTTTTTATAAGGGATAGGCTGTTCTGAAATAACAAGGTCGGCCCAGTCACAATCTTCCTGCCAGGCTTTGTTATGAAAGGCGACAGAAATTTTTTGCCCTTTTAATTCACCACGGCATCCATATTGACCGCAAGTCAAAGGAAAGCCATCGACGCTTCCCTCCTTTGGCCATTTCAACTTCTCTTGATTGGTCAGCCCATTGAGGCGCATCCATTGATCTGAGCTATAGCGTTCCTTAACCCTTGTTGAAAGCCAAAGTGACCCAGTTTCGTTTGTGATAGCAACTAAATTAACTTTTGAAGAAACTAAAATATCTGCTTGTTTATAAAGAGAAATTAATCCAATCATTATAATAAATATTGGTATCACAATGCGTTTGAAACGCCCCTTCCATGCAATCCAAAACCATCCGCAACAAACCATTGAAATAAAAATCCAGTGAGGAAATGCCGCTATGTGCCATGAGGCACCATCTATATGACTAACCCAATGAGCGGTGGCTAACACCCAACTAACGCCCCATTCTATAACACCCAACGATAAATTTTCTAACCCAAGGGGCATGAGTACATAACTTAAGACGATGAGTGGCATAACAACAAAAGCCATTAAAGGGACGGCAATGATGTTAGCCAGCACACCAAACACAGCATAATTTTGGAAATGATAAAGAGAGAATAACCCTGTCGCTGTTCCGGCGACGATGGTAGTTAAGGAAATCCCAATAAAATAAAGGGCAACTTTGCGTGAAAATCCCGCTTTCCTATGCATGGCGATCCAATAAGGACGGATAAGATCATAAAAATAAATTAACGCTGCCACAGCTGCAAATGACATTTGAAAACTAACGCTCGTCAGGCTTTCTGGAGAGAAAAACAAAACGACCAAGGCGGCTAGAGCGACAAGCCGTAAAGAAAAAGGGGAGCGGTCAAAGATAATGGCCACCATGACCAGCCCCGTCATCATGAGCGCGCGCTGTGTTGGAATGGTTGCACCAACAATCAGGGTGTAAAATAGCGCCCCAATGAGGGCAATGACGGCGGCATATTTTTTAATGGGATAATGAAGGGCCAGAGCTGGGAAAAAAGCCATCAGTAATCTTGAGAAGAAAAATAAAACCCCTGCGACCATGCCGACATGAAGCCCAGAAATGGCCAATAAATGCGCTAAGCCTGATTGGCGTAAGGCGTCCCAATTTTCATCAGCTATCGCACCGCGTTGTCCTGTCATGAGGGCAACAATGACGGCCTGTTGTGGGTTGTTCGTTGCCGTTATGACTTTATCCGTAATTTTTTGACGAATAGCGGATAGCCATGATCCAGTCTTTTGCCCCTGCTCTAAAATCTCTGGTGCTTTATAAGTAAAGCCAACGCCGCCAATACCTTTAAAAAACATCATACGTTGAAAATCAAATGCGCCAGGCATAACGGGAGTTCCTGTGGGGTTCAGGTTTGCTAAGGCCTTAATACGTTGTCCCTGTTGGAGCGCTTCATCTTTTCTGATTTTAAGACGCACTTTGCGCGGTGTTTCCTTTGGTTTTAGTTTTTCAATTTCTAAATTTTCTAAAACGACACGGCTACCCTCTTCTTCGCCTAAAGGCTCAATAGATTCAATGGTGCCCGTAAGCGTTGTAAACGATATTTTTTTAATCAGTATTGGGGTGTAAACGAAAGAGGTACGGATTTGAGCAATGCTAAAACCAAAGAAGATTAAAACCGCACCAATACTTAAAATAAAGCCTAGCTTTCTAAAAGGATGCTCATCTTGATTGCGTGAGAGAAAAAATGAAATTCCTGTTAATACTAGCGTTGTTAGAGCCCCAATCCAGATTTGAGGTTCAAATTTCAACCCAAAATAGACCGCTATACCGGCGGCAAAACAAAATGGTGCCCACAGAAAGAGGTTATTCTTCTGTTGCATTAACTCATCATGGATAAACTCTTGAATTTTCTGCAAAACAAGACACTATAGCGAGCAGAATTGAAATTAAAATACCTTTATTGTCATCCCGAGCGAAGTCGAGGGATCTTAAAACATGATAAGATTCCTCCATGCGCTAACGCTTAGTCGGAATGACGCTATTATGAAAGATTTTTTTAAATGACTGTTATCACTCGTTTTCCGCCTTCTCCCACTGGTATGATGCATATCGGCAATGCCCGCACGGCGTTGTTTAACTATCTTTATGCGCGGCATATGGGTGGTAAGTTCGTTATCCGTATTGAGGACACTGACCGTGCGCGTCATTCTGATGAAGCGGTTCAGGTGATTTTGGATAGTCTTGATTGGTTGGGTCTTGATTACGACAATACGCCAGAATCCCAATTTGCGAATAAACAACGCCATATCGATGTGGCGCATGAAATGTTGGCCAAGGGCAATGCCTATAAATGTTACTGCACACCTGAAGAACTTCAAGAGATGCGCGACACGATGAAAGAAGAAGGTCGCATTGTTGCCTATAATGGTAAATGGCGTGATAAGCCAGAAAGTGAAGCGCCTGCTGATGCGCCTTTCGTTGTTCGTATGAAAGCTCCTCAAGACGGTCATACGGTTGTGAGTGATGAAGTTCAGGGTGATGTCAAAGTTGAGAATAAACAGCTCGATGATATGATTATCCTACGGAGTGACGGTACGCCGACTTACATGCTTGCTGTTGTTGTTGATGACCATGATATGGGCATAACCCATGTGATGCGTGGTGATGATCATTTGAATAATACTTTCCGTCAGAATGTTATTTATGACTTATTGGGGTGGGATAAACCTCGTTATGCTCACCTTCCACTTATTCATGGACCGAGTGGTGGCAAGCTATCTAAGCGTCATGGGTCGGTTAGTGTTGAAGAGTTTAAGAATGAAGGTTATCTACCTGAAACGGTTAATAATTACCTTCTCCGACTTGGCTGGTCACATGGTGATGATGAAATCATTTCGATGCAAGAAGCAATCAAGTTGTTTGACTTTGATGGTATCAATAAATCTGCGGCGAAGTTTGATTATGCGAAACTAGAAAGTTTAAATGCGCATTATATGGTTGAGGCTGACAATGATCGTTTGGTTGATTTGGTAACGCCTTTCATCAAACAAAAATTTAATATTGATTTGGATGAGCCGAAGAAAAAAACGCTCCTTGCTGGCATGAATGGTCTGAAAGAACGCGCTAAAACGTTGGTTCAACTCGCTGATGAAGCGCGTTTTTATATTGCGGATATAACGTCCTATGATGAAAAAGCAAAGAAACATTTAGATCAATATTTAGTGTTTATGCTTAAGGGGTTAAAAGATAAATTTAAAGTATTAGATAACTTTAATCATGATGTGATTGAGGCTGCATGCCGTGCCTTGGCAGAGGAACAAGCCGAAGGGAAACTCGGCAAGGTCATGATGCCTTTACGCGCTGCCTTAACAGGAACAGATAAATCCCCTTCTCTCTTTGAAGTGGCAGAAGTTTTGGGTAAAGAAGAAGTCATAAAGCGTTTAGATGCCGCAATTGAATTTATTGAAAAATAATCAATATTGCCTATACTCGTTGTTAGAATTTTCATTCTGTTTATTTATAACACCTCACAGGAAATATTATGCCCGCAGACTCAAAAGACACGCCAGAAAAAACCTTCACTCTTACGAATGACCAAACAGGCGAAAGTGTAAAGTTACCTGTCGTTGAAGGAACCTATGGTCCACATTGTATTGATATAAGAAGCCTGCATAAAACCACGGGGCATTTCACCTTAGACCCTAGCTTTACGGCGACAGGTAGTTGTAAATCAAAAATTACTTATATTGATGGAGAAGAAGGGATTTTACTTCATCGTGGTTACAATATTAAGGAGCTAGCAAAAGAAAGCACCTATTTGGAAACCTGTTATCTCCTTCTTTATGGCGAATTGCCAAAGAAGCAAGAGTTGGAAGAATTTAAAGGTCACATCACAAACCACACAATGATACACGAGCAGATTAAAGCTGTTTATCAAGGTTTTCGTCGTGATGCCCATCCTATGGCCATTATGTGCGGTGTAATTGGAACGATGGCATCTTTTTATCATGACTCGCTTGATATTTGGGATCCTGAACAACGCCGTATTTCTGCCCACCGCTTGATTGCAAAAGTTCCGACTTTGGCGGCGATGGCAATGAAATATTCTAAAGGTCAACCTTATGTTCACCCACGTAATGACTTAAGTTTTACAGAAAATTTTCTTCATATGTGTTTTTCGGTTCCGGCGGAAGAATATAAATTACGTCCTCCTGTTGTGCGGGCAATGGAGCGTATTTTAATCCTCCATGCTGACCACGAACAAAATGCGTCAACATCAACCGTTCGATTGGCTGGCTCATCTCAGGCAAACCCTATGGCCTGTATAGCTTCTGGTATTACCTCACTTTGGGGACCTGCACATGGCGGAGCCAACCAAGCTGTTCTTGAGATGCTTGATGAGATTGGTCATAAGGATAACATCCCGGAATTTATTGAGCGTGCCAAAGATAAAGAGGATCCTTTCCGTCTTATGGGCTTTGGACACCGTGTTTATAAAAACTTTGATCCCCGTGCAGAGGTGATGAAAGAATCTTGTGATGAAGTTCTGGCAGAACTTGGTATTGATGACCCTCAATTGGAATTGGCGATGGAGCTAGAGAAGATTGCGCTTAATGATCCCTACTTTAAAGACCGCAAGCTTTTCCCTAATGTTGATTTCTATTCAGGTATTATTTTGAAAGCCATGGGTTTCCCTGTTGAAATGTTTACGGTTCTCTTTGCTGTATCGCGTACAGCGGGTTGGATTTCACAATGGAAAGAAATGATGGAGGGAAATTCTTTAAAAATTGGTCGTCCGCGCCAGCTTTATACTGGTGCGCCAGAACGCCCTTATGTACCGATAAAAAAACGGAAGTAATTAACTTTTTGCAACCCCGCATTTATTGCGGGGTCTCTCTTCGTTAAATCTATCAACCAGACCCCGTTATAAAAACGGGGTTACAAGGCTTTTACAAATCTAAAATAAAGTCTGCAGCGGTTTTGGAGGGATTTTCAAGGCTTCCAATGCTTTCACGAACTTTAATGAAGCCATCTGTTTGGTTGCGTTGATATCTTTCATTATCCATTAAGCTGAGTAGCTCAAAGGCAATATCTTCGGGGTCACAATCCTCTTGAATAAATTCAGGTACGACTTCTCGCTCTAAAATAATATTAGCCAAATGGGCATACGGTGCTTTGATAAACCGTCTTATAATTTTGTAGGTGATAGGATTCATTCTATAGGCAATAACATGTGGGACATTCGCCGCTGCTAACTCTAACCCCACTGTACCAGAAACGGCTAAGGCGACATCACAGGCTTTAAATGCAGACCATTTTTTATCTTTATCCGTTATGACATGGCAGGGCACTTTGATGTCTTTCAGTATGTCAAAAATTTGATTTTCTAAGTGCGGTAGGGTTGGAATAATAAGTTCAAGATTAGGGTCTTCTTCGATAATTCTCTGAATTGTCTTCAAAATAACGGGTGATATACGTTTAATTTCTCCGCCACGACTGCCAAAAAACAGACCAATTTTTTTTGTATCAGCCTTGCCTATTACGGCAGGCTTTGCTTCCTTAATGCCGCTTTCCATCATCGGATGACCGACGGCAATGGCTTTTAAACCTTCCTTTTCAAAATAAGCTGGTTCAAAATTAAAGAGACAAATCATACCGTCTAAAAATTTTGCAACCTTTGCTGCTCGTTTCGGTCGCCATGCCCAGACAGTCGGGGCGACATAGTGAATGAATTTTGGAGCGTTATTGATACGTTTACGCACCCCCTTAATGACCCGAAAGGAAAAGTCAGGCGCATCAATTGTAATAACAATATCAGGTTTATTATTTATAATATTTAGAGTGGTTTGTTTAATTCTTTTAAGAATTAATCTTAGGCGTGGAAGGACTTCAAATATACCCATTACAGACAGGTCATTCATAGGAAATAGGCTCTCTAGCCCCTGCTCTTTCATTAAGGTACCACCAATACCTGAAAATTTTGTATCTGGAACTTGAGCCTTAACGGCTTTCATAAGTTGAGCGCCTAAAAAATCCCCTGACGCTTCACCTGCAATAAGGTAAATATGCTTAGGCATCTTCGACAACCTGACCGTAAACAAATACCCCGTTATTATTTGCCAATCTGATAACATCATCACGCTCAGCCACCAGCATATTTCCAGCATGGCCAATGATACCCGCTATGTTTTTCTCTGCACAAAGTTGAATTGTTTTTGCCCCTATGGTGGGTAAATCCATATCGTGATCCTGTTGTGGTTTACACATTTTAACTAGCACTGCATTCTTCTCGCCGTAATTTTCAATCATTTTATTGGTGCCGCCTTTATCTTCACGCGCAAGAATTTGCCCATTTTTGACTAAAATGGATTGCCCCTTATCTTGCTCACCCCAATTAAGCGCTTCATTGACCCCCAAAGTAATATCTTCATTGAGAATATTATGAATTTCAACAGTGCCTAATAACCCCCCAGGTAATAAAAGCTCTGGTAAAAATCTATGAATACCATGAAAACGAAACCCCATTTTTTCAATTTCACTTCGTGCTGAAGATAGCAAAGAGCTATCTCCTAATGATTTAAGCAACGTTTTTAAAAAGAATTTAAATGTAATCCAATCAGGACGTAATCCCCACAAATTCGGACGGTCTATTGCTCCTATAAATATAATATCGTTAATTTTATTGTCTTTGAGATAACTAATTATTTTGGATGCTTTGCCAATATTCCCCCAAAGATCTGGTGTAATGTAATTGGTATGCCCTTTAAACCCGATGACGTGACATTCAATACCAAGGCTTGTGGCACGTTGATATAAATCACGTGGTAAGGTTCCGCTGCCTGCAATAATAGCGAGCTTGTTTATGCTGATTTTTTGTCCGGCTGACATAATCCGAATTTTTCCCTGTGACGGGCAAAGTCAATAATCTGTGCCACTAGGTCGTTATTATCGTTATTTTCGGCAACTTTATCAAGTCGCTGATCTAAGTTTCCTTGACCATCAAATATTTCTTTAAAAGCACTTTGAATGATTTTGATTTGATTCTTATCAAATCCACCACGCTCTAGACCAATTAAATTAAGCCCTGCTAATGAGGCGCGTTCACCTTTAACACGGCCAAAAGGAATGACATCACTTTCTACGCCGCTCATACCACCAATAACGGCGTAAGCACCAATACGGACATATTGATGTACAGCAGCAAGCCCACCGATAAGAGCCCTATCCCCTACTTTCACGTGTCCACCTAATGTAGCATTATTGGCCATGATAACATGGTCACCAATTTCGCAATCATGTGCGACATGTGTTGCCATCATGAACAACCCATTATCGCCGACAATAGTTTTCATGCCGCCGCTCTCTGTTCCAGGATTCATAGTGGCGTGCTCACGGATGGTGTTATTCTTGCCAATGATAAGCTCCGATGCTTCACCATGATATTTTAAATCTTGAGGAGCGGTTCCAATTGAGGCAAACGGATAGATAGTTGTGCCCTCTCCAATGGTTGTACGGCCATCAACAACAACGTGCGCTTTCAGCGTGATATTATCGCCCAGCGTCACGTCTGGCCCAACAATACAATATGGTCCTATCGAGCAACCTGTTCCTATTTGCGCGCCTTCTTCAATTATGGCGGTTGGATGTATTTTAGAATCTGTCATGACATAATAATATGGATAAGTCTTTAAAGTCTCAACTCACTAAGTTTTACAGTGTGTTACAGCTTTTAGGATGTTTTATCCGACATCCTGATCGGTAAGCATGGCGGCGATGATGGCTTCGGCGCAAATAGTCTCACCTACTTTGGCAACACATTTGAATTTCCAAATTTGACCACGTTGTTTTATTTTTTCAACATGAATATGAAGACTGTCACCTGGTACAACAGGTTTACGGAATTTTGCATCATCAATGGTCATGAAAAAGACCGCCTTACCTTCGGCTTCTTCTCCTAATGTTTGAACAACCAAAATAGCAGATGTCTGCGCCATGGCTTCAATAATTAAAACGCCAGGCATCACAGGCATACCAGGGAAATGCCCCATAAAATGTGGCTCATTTATTGTAACGTTTTTTAAGCCAACAGCACTTTCTCCCGCAACATAGTCAATTAAACGGTCGACCAGTAAAATAGGATAGCGATGCGGAATCATCTCCATAATGCGGACGACGTCTAAATGATCAGGTAATGTTTTATCGTTTTCACTCATGATTTTCTCATTATTACGATTTCTAGGGTTTCGTCAATTTCTTTAGAGCAATAGCTTGTCTTAAGAATTGTTGTAATGGCAAGGCAGGATAGCCCATAACTTTTGAACCGGCGGGCAAGCTCTTCATAATGCCGGTTTTTGCTGCAATTTGTGACCCTTTACCAATGGTTAAATGCCCTGCAATGCCAACTTGAGCAGCAATAACGACATAATCTTCAATGGTTGTACTTCCGGCGATACCGACTTGGGCAACGATAACACAGCCTTGACCAATTTTTGCGTTATGACCAATTTGAACGCAATTATCAATCCATGTTCCGTTACCAATAATTGTGTCTGGTCCCGCTCCACGATCAATACATGAGTTTGCACCGACCTCTACATGATCGCCAATAATGACCCGACCCAACTGTGGTACTTTTACATGCCCCGCAGGATCGATAGCAAACCCAAATCCATCCTGACCAATACAAACACCAGGATAAAGTCGTGTTCCTTCACCGATGATAGCGTGCGTTACAGAAGCATTTATTCCAACTCTAGAGTTTTTGCCAATTTTAACTTCATTACCAATAACGGCGCCTGCTTCAACCCAACAATTATTACCTAGTTCAACATTGTCGCCAATAATGGCGCCTGCTTCAATATGGCACCCCTCAGCAATCTTCGCACTTTCGGAGATAATCGCTTTGTCTGAGATTTTAGCCAGTGGTGGTGTTATAGGGTAAAAGGTTCGTGCAATGAGAGCGTAGGTTTTGTAAGGGTTTTTAGAAATGATGAGGGTGCAGCCTTTAGGAGCAAATTCAACCATTTTAGGGGCAACGATACATGCGGCTGCTTTGGTTGTTTTAAAATCATTCTTATATTTAATGTTATCAAGAAAGCTTATATCTTTATCGCTAGCCATATCTAATGATGCTACATCATGGATAGTTAAGCTTTCATCACCTTTAATTTCTGCGTCAACGATTTGTGCTAAATCTTTAATGCTTTTAGGAGAAGGCGTTTTATGAAATCGTGGGTCGGTCATGATGTTATTCTAAGTCTAATGGGATATTTAAAACTTTTTTATTAAGCCGACTTAAAACGATGTCGGTAATATCCATCTCCTTTTCAACAATGACAACAGAATCACGTGTGATAACGACTTGATACCCTTTTTCCTCAGCAACTTCTGCCGTTACTTGAATAATATTTTTTCTAAGCTCAGATAAGGCACTACCCAAGCCTTTATCAAGGGCATTGCGGCGTTTTTGAAACAAACTTTTTGTCTCTAGTAATTGTTTTTCAAAATCCTGACGCTTACTTGCAAATTCCTCTGCTGTTAAATCTTTTTTTTGCTCCATTAAGAACTTTTGAGATGCGGTAAGTCCGTCTTCACGTGCAGAAAATTCTTTTTGAAAAGCTTCTCTGCGTTTTTTTAATTGTTCTTGGATACTTGTTCCTGCGGAAGACTCGCTTAGAATTTTATCGATATCGACAACAGCAATTTTTACATTCTGTGCGTTTGAATGTGTAGGAAGAAGGCAAACAAAAATGGTTGCCAAGATAATGATAACTTTAGGCGAGTAAGTCATGTAGTTCCTATTTATATTAAAATTAAAAACGTGTACCGAAACTAAAGCGGAAGACTTCATCTTTATCAAAAGTTTCATCTAAGAATGGTTGTGCAAAATCAACACGTACCGGTCCTAGTGGGGAGCGCCATGAGACACCAAGTCCAGCCGCCGCACGCAGGCTATTTTTATCAAAGATATTATTTGCCCCCGTTTCATCTAATTCCCATAGTGATCCAATATCAGTAAAGGCATGACCAGCAACGCCCAATTCTTCGGGTAATCCAATAGGGAATTTAAATTCACCTGAAGCGCGATAGAAGAAATTACCACCCAACGAGTCGCCAGTAAGCGTATCGCGTGGACCAACCCCAGCACGTTCAAACCCACGAAGTGTTGTACCACCCAGATAAAAACGCTCGTTGATCTCTACGTCAGAGTCATTCCAACCACCAATGGCTCCAACTTCAGTTAAGACATCAAAAATAACACTACGTTTATAGACTGGAATGAAATAATTACCGCCTAATTTACCCGATACATATTGTGCATCACCCCCAAGGCCAGCAAACTCTGTATCAAGCCATGAATAAAGACCTTCTGTTGGGAATAATGTACTGTCACGATCGTCAAACGATAGGCGTTGGCTGATTGCAGAAGTCGCACGGCTTCCTTCTTGATCACGGATAAAGCGTGAGGCAGTGCTGTTAACATTATCAATTTCATTGTTCTCAAATCTATATTTCCAACCTTGGCGCCATTTTTCAGATAAAGGATAACCAATACGGACAGCGCCACCAGTGCGGTTCTGGTCAAAGGAGCTTTCATCTTGTAGGTCTTGTGTGCTGTGAAAAGCATCAACACCGGCAGATAGATCACGATCAAGGAAATGAGGCTCTGTGAATGAAGCATCAAATTGTGTTCGTTTTCCTGCAATCGTCGTTGAAAATAAAAGGTCTTGCCCTTTACCAAGCAAGTTTCTTTCACGTATTCTTAAGTCAGCTAAAGGTCCATCATTCGTTGAAAAACCAGCCCCAATGGAAAGTTCACCAGTAGACTGTTCCGTTACACCAATATCGACAATAACTTTATCAGGGGCAGAGCCTTGCGCTGTCGTTACGGCAACATTTTCAAAAAATCCTAGATCACGTAATTTTTGTTCTGAACGCGCCAGTTTAGATTTGTTGAATGGGTCTCCTTCAACCAATAACATTTCACGGCGAATAACTTTATCAACCGTACGAACATTACCTTGAATATCAATACGCTCAACAAAAACACGAGGAGATTCAGCAATTTGAAAGGTAATATCAATTGTATCAGCATCAGTGTTTTGTTTGGTAACAGGTCGTATGTCTACAAAAGCATATTGCTGATCACCAAGAGCATCTGTCATTTGTGTTATTGAGGTTTTGACTTCGTCGGCATTATACCATTGACCTGGTAAGACATTAACCTGATCACGAATTGTGGCACCATCAAATCCTCGTAAATTAGAATCAATAGCAACTTGTCCCACTCTATACCTTGGTCCCTCACTAATATTAAATGTGAGATAAAACTCTTTTTGATCTTTGGCTAGTTCAGCATTTGCAGAAGTGACAAGGAAATCGGCATAACCTTCCTTCAAGTAAAATTGGCGCAATAATTCTTTATCATATTCGACGCGGTCGGGGTCATAACGGTCATCAGATGACAAAAACTTATACCATCTATCTTCCTGAGAGGATAATTCCTCTTTCAAAGCCCCATCACTAAAAATTTCATTTCCAACAAACCGAATACCTTTGATTTTTGTAATGCCGCCCTCTGAAATTTCAAAAACTAAATTAACGCGGTTTTGATCAAGTTGAATGATCTTAGGATCAACAGTGGCGGCAAATCTGCCCGAACGGCGATAAATTTCATAAATTCTTGCAACATCATATTGTGCTTGCGTCTTGGTGAAAACCTGACGCGAACGGAGTGAAATTTCAGCTAATAGTTCATCGTCTTTAACTTCATCATTTCCTTCAAAAGCAATTTTATTGATAATTGGATTTTCTGTGACAATAACAAACAAGACGCCACGATCTTGGCGCATATTCACATCAGCAAATAATCCCGTTGCGTATAAATTCTTTAAGCTCTGATTAAGAATATCAATTGTGACTTGGTCACCAACACTAACCCCTAAATAAGAAAGAACGGTTGATGCCTCAATACGCTGAACACCTTCAATACGTATCTCGCGTACAGTACTAACTTGCTCATTTGCGGTTCGAGCTTGCGCAGGCGCAATTTGAATAGAAAAAGTGGCCATTAAGGCCATAACCAATAGGGTTACAAAAATCTTTGAGGTTTTTATTATAAACATAAGACAATCTTTAGATTATTTTGAGACTTGAAACAAGCCCCATTTGGTTTTGAATATGAATGACTTAACCCTTAATAAATATCTGGAAAAGATCATTCAAATTTGCAAATAACATCATACCTATCAAAACCGCAAATCCAAAACGAAAAGCATATTCTTGGGTTTTTTCTGAAACAGGGTCGCCTTTTAGGGCTTCAATTCCATAAAACACCAAATGCCCCCCGTCAAGCATAGGGATAGGGAATAAATTAATCAGGCCTAAATTTATGGAAAGTAGAGCGGTGAATGTAAGAATAGCTAAAAAACCAGCCTGTGCCATGTCACCAGCAATTGCGCCAATACGAATAATTCCACCAAGCTCTGTCGCACTACGTGTTCCCGTAAACATTTGACCCAATGCTTTAAGGGTTGATGTCGTAATCCGCCATGTTTCGTTAACAGAAGCTTTAGCTCCGTTGAGGAGACCAGGATTTAGAAGAAATTGATCCGTTCTATTTGCAAGAACGAGTGCGTTATAACTTATACTGTCTTTATCTTTAAGTCCTGTATTGAGGCTTGATAGAGGTGAAATGACATAGCTATCAGTTTCTTCGCCGCGACTAAGTTTAATAATGGATTGCCTATCCATATTTCTATTCAGAGCCTTACGAATTTGATCAGGTGTTTTTACTTTTCTACCAGCAACGGAGGTAATATTATCAATTGCAATACCATCTCCTGGACCAATAATACCTAACATTCCTTGAGAGTGCGTAAAACCAAAACGGTCTGTTATTTCTTGTTTTTTAGGGGTGGCATTTAAGGTGATTTCTTTTTCATCGCGCATTACTTTAAATTCTAAAGGCGTATCTAAAGCCACCATAACGATGCGGCGAATATCTTCAAATCTTTGAACGCTTTCTCCATCAATAGAGATAACTTTATCGTGGGGTTTAAACCCTGCCTTTTCTGCGGCACTGCCGATGATAACAGCGGAGGCCATAGGGGCTGTAACGGGCTGTCCATATGTAGAATAAAGACCGAATAAAATAAGTATCGCAAAAATAAAATTAATGGCTGGTCCTGCAAAAACAATGAGCGCACGTTTCCATATTGATTTACTAAAAAATGCGACACTCCGTTCTTCTTCTGTCAGAGGTCTAACTTTTTCTCCGTCTTTGACATTTTCTGTATGTCCAGCACTTGCAGGGTCAATGTCACCAAACATTTTGACATACCCACCCAGTGGGATCATGGAAATTTTCCAACGTGTGTCTTTCTTATCCGTCCAGCCGTAAATTTCTTTCCCAAAACCAATTGAAAAAACATCTACCTTTACGCCACACATACGGGCGACAATGTAATGCCCCCACTCATGTACAAAAACAAGCAACGACAGTACTAAAATAAAAACACCACCATAGAACCACAAATTCGTGGCTACCAATTGCAATAGATCAAAAATAGAAGTCATTACTCTTACCCTTTAGTGTTTTGCGGCCATATTGGCGCTGTTGGAATCTAAAGATACTATATAGGATTCTGTCTGCTTTCGCACAGATTTGTCGTATAATAATATGTTTTCTATAGTATCTACCAAACCCGAAGGTCTGTTTTTAACATTATTTAATACTACTTTATATATGTCCAAAAAGGCAATTTTATGGTTCAAAAATGAACTTACTGCTATTTCATTCGCGGCATTTAAAGCAATACAGGCCTCCTGCCCCTCTTTTAAACAATCATAGGCAAGTCTGATACTTGGAAAGCGTTCTTCATCTAATGCTTCAAAATCTAAGCGTTTCATTTGTATAAAGTCTAATTTTTGCCCCGGTGTTTTTAACCGCGTTGGATACCCCAATACATTAGTTATGGGCGTCGACATATCAGAAGCTCCCATTTGCGCCAAAATGGAGCCATCAGAATATTCAACCATAGAGTGGATAACTGATTGCGGGTGAATCATGACCTCAATTTTATGAGGTTCAATATCAAATAAGTGCCGTGCTTCAATAATTTCCAGCGCCTTATTCATCATTGTTGCACTATCAATAGAGATTTTATCGCCCATACTCCAATTGGGGTGCGCCAATGCTTGTTCAGGTGTGGCTTTAGCCATGTCTTCCAAAGAATGCTTTCTAAAGGGTCCGCCAGAAGCGGTCAGAATAATACGTTCGATACTTTTCTTGTTGTCCGTTTCAAAAACTTGAAATACAGCATTATGCTCGCTATCAACGGGTAAAATTATTGTTCCTGCTTTTTTTGCGGCATCTAATACTAAAGCACCCGCTGCAACCAAGGGTTCTTTATTGGCGATGGCAACAACACCCCCCTGCTCTATCGCTACCATTAATGGTTTAAGACCAGCCATCCCAACAATCGCTGCCATAATCCAATCAGCAGGCATGGCTGCGGCCTCAACAAGCCCTTTTTCTCCAGCTGCGATTTCAATGTCTGTTCCTGCGAGAGCTTTTTTTAAATCTTCAAAATAATTTTCATCGGCTATGACGGCACGTTTTGCTTTTAAAAGGATGGCTTGTTCTGCCAATAACTTCCAATTTGTATTGGCAGTGATAGCTTGAATATTATAGTTATCTTTTTGGGCCTGAATAACTTTTATGGTGCTTTTGCCGACAGATCCTGTTGACCCTAATATACTTATATTTTTTACTGCCATGATGTTGCTTCATGTAAAAATATAATCAAAACAAGGTAGATTGGTGCTGCCAGTAAAAGCGAGTCGATGCGATCCAATATTCCGCCATGACCAGGGATGAGCGTTCCTGTATCTTTAACGCCGACATAACGCTTGTATTTTGAAATTAACAAATCTCCAACCTGTCCTGCGATTGAGACGAATACACCGATGAACACTGTTCCTAATACCGAATTATAAATCTCAAAAATATTGTGACATAAATAGGCGACAATCGCCCCTGCAACGACTCCACCAATTAATCCAGCCCATGTTTTACCTGGGCTAATGGAGGGACAAAGTTTTTTACCACCAACAATTTTACCGCTAAAAAAAGCACCTGTATCACAGGCCCATATTATAAACAGCAAAGTTAAGGTTAAAAGCACAGCATCTTCTGGCAGTAGCCTTAATAAAAATAAAGCGCCCAAGCCAATAGCCAAATAAGCACTTCCCAAGGCACAATCTTTGTTTCTCGTAGGGCTTTTCTCTGCCATTTTAGAAAGCTCATCAAATGAAACAAATAAAATTGTGGTCATAAATATAAAGAAAATAATCCCGCCAAAGTAGATAGAGAGAATAAAGACCGGTACAATAACGCAAGAGGATAAAATGCGTAATTGAAGGGGTGTAAGATCATCGGGAATAAAAGACGGTTTACTCATTATTTTAAGGCCTTCACGGCTCCATAACGGCGCTCACGCCCTTGAAATTCTTCAATGGCTTGCTCCATATCTTCTTTTTCAAAATCTGGCCAAAGTGTATCCGTGTAAACAAATTCCGAATAGGCACATTGCCACAATAAAAAATTACTAATTCGTTTTTCACCACTCGTGCGAATTAAAATATCTGGGTCAGGGACATCTTTTGTCATGAGATGGGATTCAAAATGTTCTTGAACATTATCATAGTTGGGCTCAATCCCCTGCTCTTGCATCGAAAGAGCCATATCACTGGAGGCGCGAATAATTTCATCTCGTCCTCCATAGTTAAGGGCAATTGTTAAATTTAAACCATCATTATCTTTTGTTATGTTTTCAGCATTTTCGATTAACTGTAATAAATCTTTTGAGAATGGTGAACGCTCACCAATCATTTTCATTTTTACATTACCTCGATGAAGCTCTGCAGTTTCTGAACGTAAATACATACGAAGTAAACGCATCAGCTCATTGACTTCTGCCGCAGGTCGGTTCCAATTTTCCGTCGAAAAACCAAATAATGTAAGATAATTAACGCCCAATTCTCCCGCAGATCTTACGGCACGCTTACAGGCTTCGATTCCTTGTTGATGACCTGCTGTGCGGGGCAAGCTACGCTGCTTTGCCCAGCGGCCGTTGCCGTCCATGATAATAGCAATATGTTGAGGGAGTTTTTTCAAGATAGGTTATTCCTAATAAAACCGTCTAAACGGTCATGATATCTTTTTCTTTGGAAGATAGCATGTCATCGACGGTTTTAATTTTTTCATCGGTCAGCTTTTGTACTTCGTCAGAGTCACGTTTCTTGTCATCTTCGGATAGATCTTTATCGCCTTTAATATCATCCATGCCATCACGGCGGATATTACGAATTGAAATTCTTGTACCTTCGGTATATTGCCCAGCAACTTTTGTTAATTCTTTTCTGCGCTCTTCGTTTAATTCAGGGATTGGCACGCGGATTAAATTTCCTTCAGTTTGTGGATTTAACCCAAGCCCACTTTCACGAATGGCTTTGTCAACGGCTTGTGCATTATTCATATCCCAAACCTGTACGGTGAGAAGCCGTGATTCAGGAACCCCAACGGTTCCCACTTGATTAAGCGGCATTTTAGAGCCGTAAACATCAACCACAACAGGCTCTAACATTGAAACCGAGGCGCGACCAGTCCGTAGTCCCGCAAATTCAGTTTTTAGATTATCAATTGCCCCATCCATGCGGCGTTTTAAATCTGCTATATCCATACTAAATACCCTTTTTAATTCTTAACCGTTGTGCAAACCCCATTATTGTTCAGCACTTTTGCTAAATTTCCTTTTTCACGGATATTGAAAACAACAATGGGAATATTATTTTCACGTGCTAAAGATACGGCCGTCGCATCCATCACTTTTAAATCCTTGGTTAATACATCCATATAGCTCAAACTATCAAAACGAGAGGCTGATTTATCTGTTTGTGGATCTGCGCTGTAGATACCATCAACTTTTGTTCCCTTTAACAGCGCATCACAATTCATTTCAGAGGCTCTTAACGCTGCCGCTGTATCCGTTGTGAAATATGGATTACCTGTACCGGCGGCGAAAATAACTACACGTCCTTTTCCCATGTGGCGCATTGCCTTGCGGCGGATATATGGTTCGCAAATCGCGGACATCGGAATAGCAGACATCACGCGGGTTTGAATATCAAGATTTTCTAATGCGTTCTGTAACGCTAAAGCATTGATAACAATGCCAAGCATCCCCATGTAGTCAGCTGTGGTTCTATCCATTCCTTGTGCGGCACCAGAAACACCACGGAAGATATTCCCTGCCCCTACAACAACACAAATCTCAACACCCTGATCAACGGATTCTTTGATGTCGTCCGCAACGCGGTTAACGGTTGCGGGGTCAAGTCCAAATTCTTGATCCCCCATTAGAACCTCGCCCGACATCTTCAATAAGATACGTTTATATTCTGGTGTTTTGCTCATTTTCAACAATTCCTGTTTTTGAATACTATCTCTAATGTAATGACAGCCACGCTGATGTGCAACGCGGCTGTTCAAAATAATTGAATTTATTACTAAAAAGAAGCCACTAATTTACCCGTTGGCTGTTTTAGCAACCTCGGCGGCGAAATCTTCTTCAACTTTTTCAATGCCTTCACCAAGCTGAACACGGGCGTAAGCCTTCAATTCAACGGGAGCACCAACATCTTTTGCTGCATTTTCCAATAATGCTGATATTTTAGTTTCACCATCAATTACAAAAGTTTGATCTAACAGGCAAATTTCCTCATAGAATTTGCGCATACGACCTTCAAGCATTTTCTCGACGATTTCAGCAGGCTTACCTTCGGCTAAGGCTTGCTCACGGATAACATTTTTCTCACGTTCCATATCTGAAGCGTCAACTTCGTCACGTTTTAGATATTTTGGGAACGCTGCCGCAACATGCATGGCGATTTGTTTACCCAATGCTTCGAGCTTGGCTTTATCGCCTGTTGACTCTAAAGCGACCAAAACACCAATTTTACCCAAATTTGTTGCAACGGCATTATGAACATAGCCAACAACCGCTCCATCATTCACGGATAATTTTTCCATACGGCGCACATCCATTTTTTCGCCGATTGTGGCAATAAGGTTTGTCAGGGTCTCGGCAACTGTTTTTCCATCATAATCGGCTTCCAACAAAGATTCTTTGTTCTCTACATCTAGAGACTTTTCAGAAACATTGCGAACGAATGTCTGAAAATCTGCGTTTTTAGCCACGAAGTCAGTTTCAGAATTCACCTCAATAACGGTACCTGAAGTGCCTTTAGAGAGAATAGCAACTAAACCTTCAGCCGCTGTACGACTAGATTTTTTATCCGCTTTTGCCATACCTTTTTTACGAAGTAAATCAACCGCAGCTTCCATATCGCCATCAACTTCAGTCAGTGCTTTTTTTGCATCCATCATGCCGGCGCCAGATTTCTCACGAAGCTCTTTCACCATTCCAGCAGTAATTTGTGTCATTTTATTTCCTTTATCTTAAATATATTGAAAATCATGAACCCCACTTGCATGGGGCTCAATGATATTGATTAGCCAGCAGAGGCCGCTTTTTTAGGCTCTTCCGCTTTGGCGTCTTCAGTAGACTCTGCTTTCACTTCAGCAACTTTGGCGTCCTCAGCAGGTTTTGCCTTCGCTTCTTCAGCAGGTGCTTTTTCCGCTTTCTCTGCTTTCGGTGCGTCTTTTTTAGGCGCATCCTTTTTAGAAGCTACTTTGATTTTTACATCAGCCGCTGCACCAGCATCTTTACCAGCAGAGGCCATTTCAGCTTGAAGTCCATCAAGGATAGCTTCACAGAAAAGGTCACAGTAAAGGCTGATCGCACGAAGGGCGTCATCATTTCCTGGTATTGGGAAATCAACACCATCTGGCTCTACATTTGTATCCAGAATAGCAAAAACAGGAATACCTAGTTTATTGGCTTCTTTAACTGCAATATCTTCTTGGCCGACATCGATAACGAAAATAGCATCAGGCTGTCCGCCCATATCTTTAATACCACCAAGAGCAAGCTCAAGTTTTTCGCGCTCGCGCTCCATCATTAATAATTCTTTTTTCTTAAGACCGGTTTCTTCGCCTTTGGCAAGAAGGTCGGTGACTTCACGAAGACGATTAATGGAATTAGAAATTGTTTTCCAGTTTGTCATCATGCCACCCAACCAGCGGTGGTTCACATAGTATTGACCAGAACGTTTCGCGCTTTCGGCAATCTTTACTTTGGCTTGGTGTTTTGTTCCAACGAACAGAACACGGCCACCTTTGGCAACAATATCACGCATCGCTTGAAGGGCTTGACCCAGCAATGGGGTTGTTTGTTGCAAATCAATGATGTGAACGCCGTTACGAACACCAAAGATATATTGTTGCATTTTTGGGTTCCATCGACGTGTGTGATGACCAAAATGTACGCCTGCTTCAAGCAGGTCTTTCATTTTTACGGTAGGCATAGGCATGATTCTTTATTTCCTTTTTTCTTCGAAAAAAGCGCCTCAGGCGGGCAAGCCCGCTACGGCGTTTCTCCGTCATTAATGTTTAAGAAACACTCTTAAACTCCAGTTATATCCTCGGTAGCCCTTGGCATATATCTATATGCACTGGATAAGGAAACTACCTGTGAATTTTCTTCATAATTGAAGAATTGCGCTTGTTTTATGGGTTTTTGAGGTGAAATGCAAGGAAATAGTGGCATATTACATAAAAATATTGACATCACTGTTTTTATTATGTAACTTGCCGTAAATTTCACTTGAGGAGTAATAACATGGCTAAAAAATTTGATGGTTTAGACAGTGGTGAACGGCTTAAATTAAAGCAAGGTCTTTTCAACGTTTTTAACGCAAATTCTTCTAGTAACGATGTACACGATGCGGCTTATAAGCTTTCTGCTGTAGAAGCTGGCGCAGCTTTAGTTGAACTGCATAAAACTGTCCAACCTAGATCTGATGCTTTAACATTTGCTGAACTAAGTGATTTAAAGAAAGGTCTTATCAAAATTTTTGAGAAAAACTCATATTCTGGTTTGAGCAATACTGAACTAGATGCAGCTTATAAGCTTTCTTCTGCAAAAGCTGGCGGAGCTTTAGTTGAACTGCATAAAGCTACCCAACCTAAAAATAACAAAGGTATGTCCTAACCCTCGCTATACTTCACAAAACCTCATTACGTCATTGCGAACGAAGTGAATCAATCTACTTATGTAACCCCGCACTTGTTGCGGGGTCTATGACCCAACAGGAACAGACCCCGTAATAAATACGGGGTTACAGCACCCTTACCCCTCGCTATGCTTAATATATCCTGCGGTTTTTTGAAGGGTGCTCATCATATCTTGTGGGATTGAATATTTACCTTTGATTTCCATTTCGGCGATATGCTCTTCCAAGTGCGCATAAAGATGGATTTTTACGTTCCCTTGCCCCGCATTTTTTAAAATATCATGCAGGCGTTGTGCGGCCTCACTGGCATCAATATGAATTTTAAGCTCCTTCACCTTACCAGCCATCGCTTCATCGAGCGGCTCAATAACTTGCCCAAGGAAACGAAGTTCCTCATCTTTCATTTCCGCATCGGCATGAATAAGCAATCCTGTGCCGGGGATAAGAAACTCTCTACTGCGCGCCAATGTTTCGCTGAAGATCATGACTTCATAAACACCTGTTGAATCCGAGAGCTGTAGAAAAGCAAATTTATTACCAGACTTTGCCGATACCCGTTCTTGCTTACGAATAAGAACACCTGCCATGTGCACACGCCCTGATGGGCTACGGCTGATTTTTTGTGCCACATGTTTAAGAGGGGTTATTCCCATTTTTTCTAATTGATCCATACGCGCATCGAGTGGATGCGCCGAGAGATAAAATCCGACAGCATCAAATTCATGAGAAAGTTTTTCTAACTGATCCCATGGTTCTGTCGGTGCATAGGCTGGCATTTCACTACCTACCGCCTCACCACCAAATAGGCTGGATTGCCCGCTTTCGCGTTCTTCGGCTAATGAGCTTGCGTGACGTAGTAACATTTCAATATTGCCATGAAGTTCAGAGCGATTGGGGTTGAAAGAATCAAAAGCCCCTGCGCAGATAAGCCCATCAAATTGACGTTTATTCATGACTTTGGCATCAAGCCGTCCCATAAAATCTTCTATGTCCTTGAAGTCACCATTGGTATCACGTTCGGCAATAATCTTCTCCATGGCCCCCTCACCCACACCCTTTAGAGCGGCAAGAGCGTAACGAACACAACCTTCTTCAACTTTAAACATTACACCAGACTTATTTATATCTGGTGGTAATAAATCAACACCCATACGGTCAAGCTCTTGTTTAAAGACACTGAGCTTATCTGTGTTGCCTGCGTCCAAAGTCATTGACGCTGCCATAAATTCAACAGGGTAATTGGCTTTGAGCCATGCTGTTTGATACGAGACCAAGGCATACCCTGCCGAGTGAGCTTTGTTAAAGCCATAGCCCGCAAATTTTGCGATTTGGTCAAAGATATGATTGCCTAATTTTTCTGGGATTTGATTATGTTCAAATGCGCCTCGAACAAATTTTTCCCGCTCGGCATCCATGACGGCTTGAATTTTCTTTCCCATCGCTTTCCGCAATAAATCGGCAGCCCCTAAGGAATAACCCGCTAAAATCTGCGCGGCTTGAAGCACCTGCTCCTGATAAATCATCACGCCATATGTTTCTTCCAAAACAGGTTGAAGTTTTTCGTGCATGTAATCACGTTCTTCTTGCCCATTCAGACAGGCCAAATATTTTGGAATATTTTCCATCGGGCCTGGGCGATAAAGCGCCACCATCGCAATAATTTGCTCAAAGGCAGAAATTTTAATTTGTTTGCCTAAATCACGCATTCCTGCACTCTCTAATTGGAACACGCCGACGGCATCTCCTTTGGCAAGCATCTGGAATGACTTTTTATCATCAAAAGGAATTTGCAGGATATCAATATCTTCGTTTTTAACTTCTTTAATAAACTCAACCGACTTTTGAATAACGGTTAGCGTTTTTAAACCCAAGAAATCGAACTTCACCAAGCCAGCTTGCTCTACATATTTCATGTTGAACTGTGTTACGGGCATAGTAGAGCGTGGATCACGATAAAGCGGGACAAGTTCATGCAATGGTCTATCGCCAATCACCAAGCCTGCCGCATGGGTAGAGGCATGACGGAACAACCCTTCTAACTTTAAGGCAATATCAATCAGCTTTTCAGAGGTCTCATCTTTTTTAATCTCTAATCTAAAATCAGGGTCAGCATCTAACGCTTCTTGTAATGTTGTCGGTGCCGCCGGATTGTTTGGAATCATTTTGGCAATGCGGTCAACCAAGCCATAGGGCATTTGAAGGACACGACCAACATCTCGTACCACCGCGCGGGCTTGTAATTTACCAAAGGTAATAATTTGAGCAACGTGGTCATGCCCATAGCGATCTTGAACATATTTTATAACTTCTTCGCGTCGATCCTGACAAAAGTCGATATCAAAGTCGGGCATAGATATACGTTCAGGATTCAAAAAACGCTCAAATAGTAAATCAAATTGAAGGGGGTCAAGGTCTGTAATCTTTAACGCCCACGCCACAACAGAACCCGCACCAGAGCCACGGCCTGGACCAACAGGGATGTTATGGTCTTTTGCCCAATTGATAAAATCGGCACAGATTAGGAAATATCCGGGAAAACCCATGTCGTTAATGATACCCAATTCATAATCCATTCGTTCCCAATAGGCTTTGGTTTCGGCATGGTTGGTAAAGTTGTCAAGACGCCATTGCAGCCCTGTTTTAACTTGCTCATTTAATTCTTCAACTTCTGAGCGGCCACTCTCTGTTTTGAAAGGTGGTAGGATAGGATCAATGGTTTTTAAAATAAAAGAACATCTTTGAGCAATTAAAACAGTATTGCTGACGGCTTCAGGTAAATCCTTAAACAGTTCTATCATTTCATCTGGTGTTTTGAAGTAATGTTCTTTCGTGGCTTTGTGACGATCATCTTCAGTAATATAACGGCCTTCGGCAATACAGAGTAAGGCATCGTGAGCTTGATGCATTTCAGGGGTTGTGAAATAGGCGTCATTTGTTGCAACCAAAGGGATATCATGCGCATAAGCCAATTCAATTAAGGCAGGTTCATGCAATTCTTCTTCACGTAAACCATGCCGCTGTAATTCGATATAAAAGCGGTCACCGTAAATTTCTTTTAATTGAAGAATATCTTTTTCTTCTCTGAAACCTTTAATGGAACCTCCCGACAAACAAATAAGCCCATTACTATGTGCTTTGAGAGATTCAAAACTCGTCGCTACAGATTTAGAAACATCGCCTTCCATATAGGCGTCACTGATTATTTTGGAAAGATTTCTATAACCAACATCATTTTGTACGAGTAAGACAAGTTGTTGTTCAGCTTCACCAACATTCACTTGCGCACCAATAATGGGTTGAACACCTTTGCCTGTGGCTTCTAAAGAAAACTCCAGTGCGCCAAACATATTATTTGTATCGGTAACGGCAACAGCAGGCATTTTGTCTGCTGTGCAAAGCTCGACTAATTCATTGATACGAATAGCCCCTTCCGCCAGTGAATAGGCAGAATGCACATGCAAATGAACAAAATCAGCGAGTTTAGACATATAACGTTAATAGCACTTAGGAAGTTCTATGTCATCCCCGCGATCTGCCATTAGGCAGATATCAACAGCGGGGATCCAGTGAAAGGGTTCAGCATAGCTGAACACGTTGTAGATCCTGTTTGTGTAAATGAAGCGTTGCTTCATACCAACGGGATGACAGGATCAATATTAATAGCTTAAAATTTTACCGTTTTTGAGCTCTAATATTCTATCCATACGTTCGGCAATCTGCATATTATGTGTGGCAATGATGGCGCCAACACCGCTATCCCGAACAAGGCTAATGAGATGTTCAAAGACTATTTCGGATGTTTCAGGGTCAAGGTTACCTGTTGGTTCATCAGCGAGTAATAATTTAGGGTCATTGGCCAAGGCTCTGGCCATCGCTACACGTTGTTGTTCTCCACCGGATAGTCTGGCAGGGCGATGTTCTAAACGATGATCCATCCGCATAGAGGTCAAAAGTTCTCTGGCTTTTTCTTCGGCGTCTTTACGTTTTACACCAGCAATCATTTGCGGAATAACAACATTTTCTAAGGCGCTAAATTCTGGTAGCAGATAATGAAATTGATAAACAAAGCCGATATATTGACGACGCATTAAGGTGCGGGCTTTATCGTCTTTATTGTCAATATTTTCACCACCAATAGTGATCTGCCCACTTGTTGGTTTATCTAACAAGCCAACGGTTTGTAAAAAAGTAGATTTCCCTGACCCACTAGGTCCCACAAGTGCAACAATTTCACCCGCTTGAATTTCAATATTTACATTGTGCAGCACCGACAGGCTCTGCCCGCCTTGTTCATAGACACGTTTCAAATCATAAGTATGAAGGATTGTATCGCTACTATTCATATCGTAACGCCTCCACAGGATCTAAGCGTGAGGCGCGCCAAGCAGGATAGATGGTTGCTAAAATAGACAATGTAAATGCCATACCAACCACGATCATCACATCTTGCCAATTTATCACCGCAGGGAGTTGTGAAAGAAAATAAATTTCACCAGCAAATAATTCAGTGCCTGTTAAGCCTTCTAAAAATTGTCTGATCCTTTCGATATTGGTGGCAAACGCAATCCCGATAAGTGCGCCAACAACCGTACCGCTTAGGCCAATGATAGATCCTGTTAAGGTGAAAATTTTAAGCATATTGGACTGTGTTGCGCCCATGGTGCGTAAAATGGCGATATCTTTGCCCTTATCTTTAACCAACATAATCATGGATGAGATGATATTAAACGCCGCCACTAAGATAATCAGTGTGAGGATTAAAAACATCACATTACGTTCAACGGCTAAGGCCGTCAGGAAGGAGCTGTTAGACTCACGCCAATCATAAATTCCTGCTGCGCCACCAACAGCCGTAACAAGATCATCTTTAATCTCGTCAGCGCCTTCAGCACTTTTTGCCATGACTTCGATAGAGTTCACAGCATTGGGTAATTTAAAGAATTGTTGTGCAGATTTTAAGTCCATGAAGATAAAGCCGCTATTATATTCAAACATCCCGACATCAAATATTAATCCGACTGTATAGGTACGCGATCGTGGTATTGTTCCAAAGGGTGACGGTTTACCTTTTGGTGCCAGCAACGTCATGCTATTACCAATCTTAAGCCCTAACCGCTTGGCAAGTTCAACACCGATGGCCACTTGCTGGTCTTTAAAGTTAGTCAGTTCACCTTGTACAATAGAATTTGAAATTAACGGCTTTGTTGCAAAATCTTCACGGTCCATCGCGCGTACCATTGCCCCATTTGCTGCTCCATTTACAGATATAAGAACCTGCCCTTCAATCATGGGACGCACAGATTGAACACCTTCTACTTTTTCTAGGGCGTCAACCAGTGACATATAATTTTGTAATGGGCCTGTTTGTGAATAAACATTAAGATGACCGTTTAAACCAAGAATACGGTTCACAAGCTCTTCACGAAAACCATTCATGACCGACATCACAATAATCAACGTGGCAACGCCCAGCATGATTCCCAAAAATGAAAACCCAGCAATAACGGACACAAAGCCTTCCGCTTTACGTGCCCGTAAGTACCGCCATGCCATCATTCTTTCAATTGGGGAGAACATATTTACTAACTCAATTTTTCAACAACAGAATCGATTGGAAGTTCGCTTTTTTCGCCTGTTTTACGATTTTTTAATTCAGCCATACCGTTTTTGACACCTTTTGGGCCAATAGTTACTTGCCAAGGCAGACCTATTAAATCCATATCGTTGAATTTTTTGCCTGCGCCTTCATCCCTATCATCGTAAAGAACTTCTTTGCCTGCAGCATCCAATTCATTAAATATTTTTTCGCAAACTTCGTTACAGCTATCATCACTTATTTTTAAGTTAATCAAACCAATATCAAATGGTGAAACACTTTCTGGCCAAATAATACCGTTATCATCATGACTGGCCTCAATAATGCCCCCTACCAAGCGTGATACGCCAATACCGTAGGAACCCATATGAAGTGTAATTTGGTTGCCTTCATTGTCTTGAACGGTTGCGCCCAGTGGTTCGGAATATTTTGTTCCAAAATAAAAAATATGCCCGACCTCAATGCCACGTGCTGTTTTTAAATCAACGCCTTCGGCATCTTCTGGTTTATGAATTTCATCCGTAGCGGCATAAATACCGGACATTTCTTTATAGAAGTTGCTCAACCCTTCACGGTCGTTATATTCCAACCCTTTTGCGGTCATATCCGTTTTAAACCATTTTTTATCGGCAAATACTTCACTTTCGCCGGTATCAGCAAGAACAATGAACTCATGGCTCATATCACCACCAATAGGGCCTGTATCCGCTTTCATCGGAATCGCCTGTACACCAAGCTTTGCAAAGATTCGAAAGTAAGAAAGAAACATCTTATGATAGGCGTATTGTGCGTCTTCTTTGTTTAAATCAAAGGAATAAGCATCTTTCATCAAAAATTCCCGACCGCGCATAATCCCAAAGCGTGGACGTACTTCATCACGAAATTTCCATTGGATGTGATATAAATTACGTGGCAATTGTTTATAAGAACCAACATGGGATTTGAAGATATCTGTTATCATTTCTTCATTTGTTGGGCCATAGAGCATGTCACGATCACCACGGTCGGTAATGCGTAACATTTCCTTGCCGTAATCATCATAACGCCCACTTTGACGCCATAAATCAGCACTCTGGATGGTTGGCATTAAAACTTCATGTGCGCCACTGGCATTTTGCTCGGCTCTAACAATATCGGCAATTTTGTTTAATACGCGTAAACCCGTTGGTAACCACGCATATATTCCTGCAGATGTTTGTTGAATCATTCCTGCACGTAACATATAGCGATGAGATACAATCTCTGCCTCTTTGGGATTGTCTTTATAAGTCGGCATAAAATAGTTTGATAGCCTGACTGAATTTTTAACTGGCTTATTCATTATAATCCCTATGGTCTTGTCCTTTTATAATATCAGACGTTGTTGTGCTTGCTCCCTTTGGCGTGCCAATTAAGGGTTGAATAGGCGTTGCTGGCATCGATACTTTTGATGCCTCTAATTTTTCAACTTCGGGCGCTGTGACTGCAGGCATTTCAACATCTGCAACCGTCGGTTTTGATATTTCTGGACGTTCTATATTACCGTCCGTCGCTAGATTGTTAGGCAGAGTTTCTATTTCTGGTGCAACAGGTGCTTCTGGGATTTCTGGTACAACCGTTTCAACGATTGTCTCAGTTGTTACAATCTTATGCGATTCACCACATAGGGTTAAAACAGGGGCTGTCCAGTCCTGACCATTATAAAGAATACGCCCATCTTGATAGACATCCAACATGCCCAGTGGCGCTTCTAATTGTAAGCCTTGACTACTTAAGGCAATCACATTTTGGGCGAGGTTAACATCTAAAGGAACCCTGATAACATTTAAGACATCACCCATTGGTGCGGCATTTAAATCGGCAGGCACAACGGCATTACCATAGACATCAACGCCAGGTTGATAGACGACGTTATTTTGAGGTGTGTGTTTCGGTAGTAACTTACACACTCCATATTTATCATTTGTTTGTGCTTGAGCAGGAATAACAAAGCTTAAATACAAAGCTGTCACCCCCGCGGCTTGCATCGCAAGCTTAAACAGCGGGGGTCTAGTGAAGAGCAAAGCAAAGCTTTGCACATCGTGGATACCCGCTATTAATATCTGCCTTACGGCAGATTGCGGGTATGACGCTAAGTTTAATATTACTCTAATCATCACATTTCATCCTCTTTTACCATTTGGCGAGATATTTCATAAAAATCAACAACTTCAAGATAAATCAAAGTTTGTATAATAAGCCAGATTATAGTCGAAATTATGAAAGTGATAAGGAATTTCTGCTTAATACGTGGATTTGCTGGCGCACTGCCCGCCATACCGACTTCAGGCACGTCTTTGGCTTGATTTCCCCAAGGTAAGACAGCGAACAAAGTGGTCCAGAAAACAAGCAGATAAACGATAATTGAGGTAAATATGCTCATTAAATCTTCACCTTATATCTTATCCATTCTTCACCTTTAGAAAAACTATCATAAAGTTTTTGAGCTTTTTTATTATGACTTTGCGTTAACCACGTGACTTTATTCAAATTATTTTCACGAGAAAAATCAACGACAGAATTAATAAGCGCTCTGCCCCCGCCTTTGCCTTGGTGTTCTGGCATTACAAATAAATCACATAAATAACACTCATCTTTTGGTTTTGTCCGTGACCATGTTGAAACAAAATTTGTAAACCCAACAAATTCTTTTGTTTCGCTTAATACTAAAGCATGGGTATGACAATTTTCATCATGCAAAACCCGCGGCCAATTTATATTGACCTCTGCTCTTACCTCTTCATCACTCAGGTTCTCGTCTTCTTGATACCCCTTCCAAAGCTCAAACCATTGATCCGCATCTTTTTCTGTAAATCTTGATATTTCAAACATTTAAACCCTCGTCAAATGAACAGAAACTTTCGCTTTAATCCTTAAAACTTCAAAAATGTCTTTTCGTAAAGATATACGAATTTTTTCCGCCATATCATCGGTTGTCATTTTGGCGCGTTTTAAGCTACCGATCATATCTTCAATTTCATCAATTAAGTCTTCAGAAAATTCTTGTTCTTCTTGGTTGTTTTCATCAATTAATCCAACCATTGATAATTGTGGGCGGGCAACCAAATTACCATGGCCGTCAATGACAATACTGGCATGCGCCGTGCCACTAAACTGTAATTTACGTCTATCTGATATAGCAACGTGACCGGCACTTATAATACGCCCAGGTTCAACCGCTAACAATCCTGTTTCAACATGGTCAATAATCTCAGGCTTACCAGGCGCAATTTTGATAATGGAACCATTTTGTGGCGCAATCGCTTGATGAATTTGGCAATCTCTCGCTAATTGAGCCTGATCTTCAATCATTGTACGTTCGCCATGAACAGGGATAACAATTTCTGGTTTAACCCAATCATACATTTGTTTAATTTCGTCACGATTTGGGTGCCCCGATACATGAATACAATGTTTTGTATCACGTGGATTAATAACACTAACTTTTGATCCGGCTAGACGGTTTTGTACAAAGATAATTTCTTTTTCATTACCCGGAATGGGTCTGGCAGAAAATACAACCGTGTCGCCTTCTGATAATTTAAAATTCTTTTGATCGCCGCGCGCAATACGCGCAATTTGAGCACGAGGCTCACCTTGAGATCCTGTTGCAATGACAACCAATTTATCACGTGGGATAACACTTATATCGTCTTCAGGGATAAAGTCTTGAATGTCGTCTAGGAAACCACAATCCTTAGCGGCGCCTATCATGCGGTGAAGAGATCTTCCCAATATAGCCACATGCCTGTCAGTTGCTTCGGCGGCTTTACAAATGGAGCGCACACGCCCAATATTGGAGGCAAACATAGTGACAACGATTCTTTGCTCACAGGTTGCAAAAACCTCTCCCAATCCTTTTTCAACATCACTTTCAGAGCCTGAATAACCATCAACGCCCGCATTGGTTGAGTCTCCGACATAGGCCAGCAAACCATCTTTACCAATTTTCTTGAATGTTTCAGCATCTGTTGGCTTCCCTAAAACAGGTCTGGGGTCTAAATTCCAATCTCCGCTGTGAAGTATTTTACCCAAATCTGTTTCTATTAAAATGGCAGAGGATTCAGGCGTTGAATGTGTCACGGGAATAAAAGTTGTTTTGAATGGACCAATCTCAACCACATCATGTTGCTTAATAATCCGAATACGGGCGCCGTTACATTCAGGATTTTCAGCCAATTTTTTCTTAAGAATTTCCCCTGTAAACTCGGTACAGAAAATAGGACATTTCAATCGTGGCCATAAATGCGCGACACCGCCAATATGGTCTTCATGAGCATGGGTAATAATTAAACCTGCAATATCTTTCCAACGATCTTCTAAAAAACTAGGATCTGGTAACAGAATATCGACACCTGGGTAATATTCATCGGCAAAGCCAATCCCACAATCAATCGCGAGCCATTGACCTTGATTGCCATAAACATTGAGGTTTGCCCCAAACTGCTCTGAACCACCAAGCGGGATAAAAACTAATTCATCAGGATTAAACTCTTTAAGACTCATAAGGCACTTTCTTAATTCTCAATGACCTTATGCATATGGACTAATCCCTTCATAATCAAGTCTTGATCTGTAATATCAAAGATATCTGTTCCTTGAACAAATAACGGAGCTAAGCCCCCTGTGGCGATAACAAACGGCTTATTCTTTGTTTCCTTGCCCATTTCCTCTGAAATACGTTTTACTGTTCCCTCAACCAATCCGATATACCCCCAATAAATACCTGATTGCATGGCATCAACGGTGTTTTTACCTATAACGTTTTTAGGCTTTTCAATTTTAATTTCAGGAAGTTGCGCGGCGGCTTTTGATAAGGCTGATAAAGATAATCTTGTTCCTGTCGCCAAAACGCCACCACAATGGGCACCATTCGCATTTATAACATCGAAATTTGTTGACGTTCCAAAATCAACTATAATGGCAGGGGCTTGATAATAGGCAACGGCGGCAGAAGCACCCACCATTCTATCTGTCCCCAATTCTTCAGGCTTATCGATATCAATTTTGATATCAATATTCTCATGAGTAATAAATGTAGGTGTAATATTATAACGCTCGAGACAGATTTGGGTGATTTCATCATTCAGTCTTGGAACAACCGAACAAATAATAATGTCCTCAATAGATAAGTCATCTTTAAAAGCAGAGCTTAAGGCGGCTTTCGTTTCAGCACGCCATCTTTGCTTTTGTTCTTCGCCATCATAAATAGCAAAGCAAATATTCGTATTTCCAACATCAATGGCAAGCAACATTATACAGACTCTCCAAAATGAACCTCGGCGGCATGAATAATTTTTTGATCACCATTATCTTGTTCTAAGATCAAGCCGCCATCATCATTTAACCCGCTGAATATACCGTTAAAGGATTCATTGGGCAAACGTGCTGTAATTTCTTGTCCTATGCCATGGGCATTTTCCAACCATTTGGCACGTATTGGTGCAAACCCCTCTTCTTGCCACAGTGAATAAGCTTTATCTAATTCCTCTAGGATAGTATCACGCACCTTGTTCACATAAACAGGTTCTTTTGCAACTTCATTCAGGCAAGTTGCCAATTCTGGGGCATTAAACACATTGACGCCAATGCCAACGACCAAACCATCCAGTTTGTCATCGGTTATATTGCTTTCCAGTAATATTCCAGAAATTTTTAAGCCATTGATTAAAATATCGTTTGGCCATTTTAAGGTTTTAACATGTTGGTCGTCTAAATAATGATCTAGGGCATCGGATAAAGCGACGGCCGCAACAAAGGCGATCTCCCCTGCTCTCTCAAGGTTGCATTCTGGGCGTAATAAAACAGACATATAGATATTGCCCATCGGCGCATTCCATTCGTTACCATGACGTCCACGCCCACTATTCATTGTCATGGCCTGAACAACATAGCCTTGTGCATCACCATCTTGCGCCGCCAACATCACAATGTCTTGTGTGCTATTTACTTTGCTGAGAATTTTGATTTGCCAATCAATGGGCATGTTGTTGCCTACCTAAAATAATCCGCGAACGGCATTGGCACTAATTTCAATTAATGGCGATGGGTTAAAAATGAAACCAACAACAACGAATAAAGAAAGTCCAATAATAAGCTTACGTGAAGATTCAATCGTACTATCAAACTTATCATCAGGCTCATCAAAGAACATTGTTTTTATAATACGCAAATAATAATAAGAAGCGACAACAGAGGTTAAAACGCCAATGACGGCTAGAGTATAAAGACCAGATTCAATGGCGGCTTGGAAAATCAAGTACTTACTAAAGAAGCCCGCCAAGGGTGGAATACCGCTTATTGAGAACATAAATATGGCCAAAGGATAGGCAAGCCATGGTGTATTGCGCGAAAGACCTGCTAAGTCAGAAATATCTGTAACACCATATCCATCTCTACGCATACATAGAATAATGCCGAAGATACCTGCGGTCATAACCATGTAAAGTGTAAGGTAAACCATAACCGCTGATAATCCAGCTTCACCACCCGCAACAAGACCGATGAGAGCATAGCCAATATTTCCAATTGAGCTGTAGGCTATCAAACGTTTTATATTATTTTGTCTTAATCCTGCAAAAGCACCAACAGCCATAGATAAGAAGGCAAGCAACCACATGATTTGGAACCATTGATCATGTAGAGATGCAAAAGGTATGAATAATAAACGGATAATGAGAGCAAATGCCGCAATCTTTGGAACAAGGGCAAACAAAGCCGTTACCGAAGTGGGTGCGCCTTCATAAACATCTGGAGTCCACATATGGAAAGGTACGGCAGAGATTTTGAAGGCCAAAGCCGCCAAAATAAATACAAAACCAATGACAGCACCAAGGCTTAACTCATTGGCTAATGTCGTCCCAATTAACTCAAAATTCGTAGAACCCGTAAATCCATATATAAGTGAAATACCAAACAGCAACATTCCCGAAGAAATGGCGCCAAGGATAAAATATTTCATGCCGCTTTCCGCAGATTTAATATGGTCACGATGTATCGCTGCCAGAACATAAAGGCTCAATGATTGAAGCTCTAATCCCATGTAGAGTGATAGCATATCGTTTGCTGAAATCATCAGCATCATGCCTATACCAGAGAATAGAGCCAGTAGCGGGTATTCAAACCGAATAATATTATCTTGGTATAAATACTGAACCGATAATGTAATCGATGTAATAAGACCGGCCATCACGAGTAACTTCATAAAGAATGTAAAGCTAGTTTGAACAAACATGTTGTTTAAAGCGGGTTCGGTATCAATACCCCCTTTCGTCATAATCAAAAGGGCAATAGCAAAAGCGATGACGCTACCCCAAGAAATCAGCCTTGTGCTGCTATTACCTTTTAAAACACCAATAACAAGCAGGAGCATCGCTGATATAGCGAGAAACAGCTCTGGAAAAATTGGGATTAAAGAAGAAAGGGTTATAGTTTCCATTACTTTCCCCCCTTAGAAATTGTTAATCCTGCTTCATACTGTCCTATAAGTTTTTCGACAGATGGCGCAACCTTATCCATCACATAAGAGGGTGCAATCCCCAGCCACAAAACAATTAGTACGAGCGGTACAAGATAACCATATTCAATTTTTGTTAAATCAGGCATCGCTGCCGCATCTTTGTTTTTTTGTTCTCCAAATATCACACGACGATAAAGCACCAACATATAGGCGGCACCTAATACAACGCCTGTTGTGGCAAAGACAGCGATAATGGTATTAACTTGAAACGCTCCCATTAAAGTAAGGAACTCGCCCACAAACCCAGATGTTCCTGGTAAGCCAACAGAGCCAAGCATAAAGATCATAAAGACAGTGGCATATTTAGGCATGTTTTTAACTAAGCCGCCATAACGGGCGATATCACGCGTATGTAGGCGATCATAAACAACGCCGACACAGAGGAAAAGAGCCGCAGAGATAATGCCGTGTGATAACATTTGAAAAATTCCACCCTCAACACCTTGGGTTGTCATGGTGAAAAGACCCAAGGTTACAAATCCCATATGGGCAACGGATGAATAGGCAATCAACTTTTTCATATCTTCTTGAACCAATGCGACTAAAGATGTGTAAATAATCGCGATGACCGACATCCACATAATCATGGGTGCAAAATATTCTGATGCTTCGGGGAACATCGGTAAAGAGAACCGTAAGAACCCATAGCCACCCATTTTAAGTAGCACTCCAGCCAAGATAACAGAACCGGCGGTTGGTGCTTCAACATGGGCATCAGGTAACCATGTATGGACAGGCCACATTGGCATTTTGACCGCAAAGCTGGCAAAGAACGCCAGCCAGAGCCACAATTGAACATGAAATGGAATGCTATTCGCTTCTATAATAGTTGGAATATCTGTCCCTACATTCATGCCGAGCCAGATAATAGCCAATAACATTAACACCGAGCCTAATAACGTATAGAGGAAAAATTTATACGAAGAATAAACGCGGCGTGGCCCACCCCAAACCCCAATAATAATAAACATTGGGATCAGAACACTTTCGAAAAACACATAGAATAAAACGATATCAAGGGCGCAGAATGTCCCAATCATAAAAGTTTCAAGCACGAGAAACGCAATCATATATTCTTTCACGCGGGTTTTGATAGAATGCCAACTCGCCAGTAAACAAATGGGTGTTAAGAAAGTTGATAGAATAACAAAGAATAGAGAAATACCATCAATTCCCATACTGTAACTGAGTCCTAAAGCAGGAAACCATTCCGTTTTTTCGACGAATTGAAAATCCGCTGACGTACCATCAAAATTGACCAGCATATAAATCGACAATATAAAATTGAATATCGTTGTATAGAGGGCAACACGGCGTGAATTTCGGGTTACACGTTCTTCGTTGCCTCGAGTGAGCAAAATAAAGACAACGCCAACCAGCGGTAAGAATGTCAAAAGCGATAAAATTGAAAAATTAATCATTTTCTATTCCCCCGCTCCAGTTTCTATCTGTTCTATGAGTTCCAAATCAGTTTTAAAGTAAAACCAACTTATCAGGGCAATGAGACCCAACATCATCACGAAGGCATATTGAAAAACATAACCTGATTGAAAACGACTTAACATCCCACCAAACCCATAAGAGGTTTTTGCAAATCCATCAGGACCCAGACCATCAACGACGTTTTTATCAGACTTCCAGAATAATTTTCCAAACCAAAGCGCAGGCAGGACAAAAATTTTGTTATAAATTTCATCAAAGAACCACTTGTTAAAGAAAAGCGCATGAAATGGTTTGAATATCTTGCTTGAAATGGATGGCAGGCTGGTAAATTTAGAATAAAAGACCCAGCCTAAGAACAATCCAACCACACCCATCACAATCGGGAGCTTTTTCACCCAGAGTGGTACATGGTGTGCGGCAGCTATCGTATCATTTGCAGCTAGAACCTTAATACTTTCTCCCCAAATCTGATGATGACCGACAAATGCCTCGTAACCCAAATACCCTGCAAAGATAGCCCCTGCTGCCAAAATCATTAAGGGTACCAACATGACGGGTGGTGATTCATGGACATGATCCATCGTTTTCTTATCGGCTCGTGGTTTTCCATGGAATGCCATGAATAATAAGCGGGCGGAATAAAACGCCGTCATCAACGCGGCGGCAATGCCGAGCCAGAAAGCAAATTCTCCAAACCAGCTATGGTCAGCAAACGCACTTTCTAAAATCATATCTTTGGAATAATAACCGGCGAAGAACGGCACACCTGCCAAGGCTAATGATCCAATCCACATTAAAGTATAGGTCGTTGGAATTTTCTTCCAGAGTCCGCCCATGTTGCGCATGTCTTGTTCATCTGACATTGCGTGAATGACTGAGCCAGCACCAAGGAACAATAACGCCTTGAAAAACGCATGTGTCATGAGATGAAATATCGCTGCGCCGTAAGCAGAGACACCTAAGGCAAAAAACATATAGCCCAATTGTGACATGGTTGAATAAGCAATGACTCGCTTAATATCAAATTGTGTCATGCCGATTGTCGCCGCCACAAAAGCTGTTAAGCCACCAACAACGGTCACAACCATCAGCGCATCAGGCGCATATTCGAACATGGGTGACATACGGGCCACCAAGAACACCCCTGCTGTCACCATTGTTGCCGCATGGATAAGGGCGGAGACAGGGGTTGGACCCTCCATCGCATCGGGAAGCCAAGTATGAAGTCCTAATTGTGCCGATTTACCCATCGCTCCCATAAAGAGTAAAAGACAGACGACCGTTAAAGCATGGAGTTCATAACCAAAGAAATTCATGTTCGCTTTTGCGGCTTCAGGAGCGAGGGAAAATAACTCATCAAATTGAACCGTGCCGAATAAGAAGAAAGCCGCAAAAATTCCTAAAGCCAAACCAAAATCACCAACGCGGTTTACAAGAAAGGCTTTAATGCTCGCCGCATTGGCACTTTCTTTGTGGTTCCAAAACCCAATCAGAAGGTAGGAGGCAACCCCCACCCCTTCCCAACCAAAGAACAACTGGATAAGATTATCGGCACTCACCAACATCAACATAGCAAAGCTGAACAAGCTTAAATAGGCCATAAACCGCGCTTTATGCGCGTCGTGGCTCATATAGCCAACAGAATAAACATGTACACAGGATGAGACGACGGTGACGACACACATCATAACAACGGCCAGTTGATCAACACGTAATGCCCAATCAACGGCGAGAGTACCAGAGTTAAACCACGTCATTAATGTTATGGTTCGTGGTTCACCGGCATGATGATCTCCACCAAAGATAACCTCAACAAATAAAATGCAGGAACAAATGGCGGCAATAATAATACCGCTACAGGTTACAAATTGCGCCCCTTTGTCGCCCATATTTTTGCCAAACAAGAAAGCCAGTAGAAAACCAAAAAGGGGAGCAAATACTGCTGTTATTTCCATGCGTACGTTCCCTCTTCGTCATTGCGAGGAGCGTAGCGACGCGGCAATCCAGCTTTAATATTAAGATTTCTGGATTGCTTCGCTGACGCTCGCAATGACAATATACTTGCTTCTTGAAACTTGTCACTCATATCTTGCAACGGCCCTACCCCTTCATCGTTGAAATATCTTCAACAGCAATAGTTCCATGCGTACGGAAGAGTACAACCAAAATAGCCAAACCAATCGCGGCTTCTGCGGCGGCAACGGTCAAAATGAATAGGGCAAAGACCTGCCCTGTTAAGTCACCCAAATGCGCAGAGAACGCCACAAAGTTGATATTCACGGCCAATAACATCAGCTCAATACACATCAAAATCACAATGACGTTTTTACGATTAAGAAAAATGCCAAACACGCCCAATGTAAACAACAGGGCGGCGAGTGATAAGTAATGAGCGAGGCCAATTTCAAACAATTCCACTATGCTTGTCCTCCATAATTGTCATCCCGAGCGTAGTCGAGGGATCTTAATAAGATTCCTCCAATCGCTTCGCTCCGTCGGAATGACAATCTGTTGTAGCTTGTAACTTGCTCCTTGTAACCCATTTCCTAAATCCCCGTCCTTGGCGTAACTTTTTTGAGTTCCATGGCTTCCGATCGTTTTCTGGATTGCTGGTCAGCAACTTTTTGCTTGCGTACCCCTGGACGATGGCGGTGGGTTAAAACAATAGCACCAATCATCGCCACTAATAAGATCAATCCAGCAACCTGAAATGGAAAAACATAATCAGTATAAAGAATTTGTCCCAATGCTTCTGTATTGGTAATTTCGCTCGCATCTGGTGTTGGTGACGCAATATTATCATCAGCAGCTTTTGCAAAACCCCAGGCGACAAAGATAGAGATAAGTTCAAACAGTAAGATGCCACCAGCAATTAACCCCACAGGAACATACTGCATTGCGCCCTTACGCAAATCTGTAAAGCTAATATCAAGCATCATAACAACGAATAAAAATAGAACCGCGACGGCACCAACATAGACAATGACCAATATCATGGCGATAAATTCCGCGCCTAATAATACGAATAAGCCTGCCGCGTTAAAGAAGGCTAAAATTAGGAAAAGAACAGAATGCACAGGATTGCGTGCCGTAATAACCATGATGGCACTGAGCAACGTAATAGAGGCAAATAAATAAAAGGCAATGGCAGAAATCATAGGTGAAACGTCACGTAATTAATAACGCTTCTTTCTAATCTTTTGAAGGACTTAAGGCAAGGTTAGAGTTGGGTAATTTCGGACATATCCATCTATGGTTTAGAAGAATTTAAGCTGACCTAAACCATTGTCATATTAACAGCCATTGGATTTCTTTATAGATTACAGAATCTAATATATTATGGCACTAATGAAAAAAAGTTGAACAGGAGATTTAAAATGACAAAACTATGTATGGTAAGCTGGATACTTATGATTATTGGCGCCATTAACTGGGGCTTATATGGGTTATTGGGTATGGATCTTGTGGCAATGATTTTGGGCGGCATTCCTATTTTAGCAACTGCCGTTTATGCTCTTATTGGTGCCTCTGGTCTATATGCTCTTTACGGTATGATCACTAAAAAAGGTTCTTGTAGTAAATCATAATAAGAATTTAAAAAAACAAATAGAAAACCAGCTTTCATGAATGTGGAAGCTGGTTTTTATTGAGCTGTTTTAACCTTGTGGTTTTGGGGGTTGTTGGGTCAGACCACCAGATGCCTGTGCAATAGCATATCTATTTCTATGGCGTGCTCCTGCGCTAGCCAAGGGGTAAGCCATTGCTTTGTTATTATACAAAATAGTGGCATCGCCAGCGTAACTGCCTTTTCCAATTTGGGTTAATCTACTGCCTGCGTATGGATTACTCATACCTATATATGTACTATACGCATGGCTAAAAGTCAAGAAAAACCGTAAAAATACACCAATATAGGATAATATTCCTTTATTTTGGCTTAAATTCCTGCTATATTGGCGTTACTGTCCTCTATTGAACAGAGGCACGGCTTTATGAGAGACATCGTAAAGCAGGACTTTATTCTGGTCTTTGGCATGCTAAACAAAGCAGGGCATACCCCCCCCTCCCCAATTTCCAGCGAACAAAAAGAGTAACTCTAATTTCAAAATAAAATCAAAAGGTTATAGGACGTTTTTTTATCGATATGGGGCGTCGGCGACGAGGTTAGATGCAATTTGTGCCTCCCAGATGTCTCCGTTCTCTAAAAGCTTCTCTTTATTATAGTAGAGCTCTTCGCGGGTTTCGGTAGAAAATTCGAAGTTCGGGCCTTCTACAATCGCATCGACGGGGCAGGCTTCCTCACACAAACCGCAATAAATACATTTGGTCATATCTATATCATATCGTGTTGTGCGGCGGCTGCGATCTTCACGTGGCTCGGCTTCAATTGTGATGGCTTGGGCGGGGCAAATCGCTTCGCAAAGTTTACAGGCAATGCAACGCTCTTCACCATTGGGGTAACGACGAAGCGCGTGCTCTCCACGAAATCGGGGTGAAATCGGTCCCTTCTCGTTCGGATAGTTAATTGTCACGCTCGGCACAAAAAACATATATTTCAATGTCAGTGCCATGCCTTTGACAATTTCTACCAACAAAAATGCGTTTAAAAATTTACTCATTGTGTAACTCTGGTCTTAAATGTTTATCTAAGTCTAATAATCTGATTCTTCGTGCTTGTTCTTCTTTATCTAATTCTTGTCTTTCTAAAAGTTGCTTTAATTCTTCGTAAGCCATCCTGGCGGTTTCCTTATCTTTAAAGCCTTCTATACGAATGATCATTCCATCCCTATCTAGCTCATACGTAATATCTGCGGAGCTTAATCGGGGGGTCTTTCCGCTGCCTTTACCACTCTTACCCTCTTCTCCTACTTGTTCAACAGCATCTGTATCTTCCTCATCCTCCATAACGATGGCGTGTCGATAGCCTTCCAGCAACATGTCATGCAATTCTTTGCTGTGATGAATTGGGTTATCTTGTGATTTCTTGTCTACAAACATTTATCTCCATAATCTTGGTTAATAAAGGAGTGTACTGATAAAAATAATTACATCTTTTATATTTAAAATCAACTAAGGCAAGGCATCAAAATAAATAAGTGATCCTGATACTACAGCAACCCAGAGCAAAGTGAAAGGTAAGAATACTTTCCAGCCCAAGCGCATCAACTGGTCATAACGATATCGTGGGAATGTTGCGCGTGTCCATAGGAAGAAGAACATAATCAGGCAGGTTTTTAGAGCAAACCAAACAACACCCGGGACGACCGCTAGTGCTTCAATGCCAAAGGGTGGCAACCATCCACCAAGGAAAAGAATAACAGTCATCGCACTCATTAAAATCATGTTTGCGTATTCGCCGAGGAAGAATAACGCGAATGTCATGGCAGAATATTCCACCATAAAACCACCCGTGATTTCTGACTCACCTTCAGGTAAGTCAAATGGTGCACGGTTTGTTTCGGCTAAAATAGATACCAAAAAAACAATGAACATTGGGAACAACATGACCTGCATCCAGAAAGGTCGTTCCGCCAAGATAATTTCAGATAAATTAAGTGAGCCAGCGCAAAGCAAAACACAAACAATGACCAAGCCCATGGAGACTTCGTAAGATACCATTTGGCTGGCGGAGCGTAGCCCACCAAGGAAAGCATATTTAGAATTTGATGCCCACCCTGCCATGATAACGCCGTAAACGCCCATGGATGATACGGCGAATAAATATAAAATGCCGACGTTAATGTCCGCCAAAACCCATTGTGCGTTGACGGGGATCACTGCCCAGGCAATCAATGCCAGCGTGAAGGTAATCATTGGCGCAATCACAAAGACAGGGCCGTTGGCTTGTGCGGGGATAATTGTTTCTTTGGAAAACAATTTCATACCATCAGCGATTGGTTGAAGTAAACCAAATGGTCCAACCAGCATCGGCCCTTGTCGACGTTGCATAAGGCCTAAAACTTTACGCTCTGCATAGGTGTAATAGGCCACTGCGCCTAAAATTACGCCAATCAAAATCCCAATATGCGCCAGCATAAAGACAGTTTGCATTCCGTAATTTTCCCAAAGCTCAATCACTGATTATGCCGCTTCCTTCTTTGCTTTAATAAACTGTGTCATATCAGGTTTGAAGTAATTCGGGCCTTTCATGACTTTGCCGTCTTCTTCACGACGAATAGGCTTTCCGTCTTCGCCAAGTTTACTCATGTTTGAACGGTGAACTTCGTTAAAGGCTGTCATTTTTACATCTTGCAAACCAAAGGATAAAAACGCCCCATCAAGTACATATTGAAGATCAATTAACGCATCGAGCGTTTCAACAGGATCGTTATCCGCCAAGGCTTCTTTCAATTCGTCCAATTCTTCTTGTAATAAATTAATACGGAGTTTTTTTGTTTTTTCATCACTAATATTCAACTCAGGTTCAACGGGTAAACCGTAAGTTTTATGAAATTCTTGTACTTGTTCTAATGTAGTTGTTTGTTTTTCTTTTGGCATTATTCTGCGGCCTCTAATTGTTCTTGTTCCTGATTTATAAATCTATCTGTACAATATTTCATTGTATCTGATGCATGACAAATAACATTCGTCATATAAAAATTTTCAATAGGGTTGATAAATGGTTCGTTTGTTACTTTATGAGCCGCACCGCCAAAGCTACCCCATTCGGACGGCGTAATTTCATCAATTGTGCCGAGGTTTGGATATTTTGAAATCATTTCCTTTCTCAATGCGGATAGATTATCAAACGGTAAGGGCTGTTCTATATGGTTTGAAATGGCACGTAAAATTGTCCAGTCTTCTTTGGCGTCACCCGGAGCAAATACCGCTTTGCGTCCTCGTTGAGAGCGTCCTTCCATATTCATATAAGTGCCGTCTTTTTCTGTGTAGGCCGCGCCTGGTAAGATAACGTCAGCACGATGAGCTCCAGCGTTACCATGGTGACCTTGATAAATAACGAATGAATGTGGATTGATGTTGTCTATTGTTTCTGAGTTATCAACGCCTAGTAAGTAAACCAATCCCATTTGATCTAAGTCAAATGCGCGTGTTGGCGTAAATCCAATTTCTAATGCTGCCATACGGGATGCAGCTGTATGAAGGATATTAAAGCCGTTCCAGCCTTCTTTAACGACACCAAGTTTTTCAGCGGCATCCTTAAGTAAACCATGAATTTCTAATCCATCTTCACGTTGAAACGCGCCCATACCTGCAATTATCATTGGGCGTTCTGATTGAACTTTACCAGCATAGTCATCAACCAATTTTTTTAAATCTTTTGGTGATGTTCCTGCATGATAATAAGGGTAGGTTAAATCCACCTTTTCACCGATTAGAGCGATCGGTAAACGTTTGTCCACCCATGTTTTGCGGATACGTGCATTAATCAACGTTGCTTCATGGCGTGGATTTGTTCCTACAAGAAGAATGGAATCAGCTTCTTCAATGCCCGAAATCGTGGAGTTAAAACTGTAACCCACTTTGTTTGTAATATCGAATTTTGCACCATTAACACGGCATTCTAATTGTTCAACGCCAAGGCTATTCATTAATGATTTAAGGGCATAAATGCTTTCTGCGTCGGCTAAATCACCTGCATAAGCAGCGATGTTATCTTTTTTAAATGTTTTCAGCTTGTTAGAAACAAAACTTAAAGCTTCATCCCAAGTAGCTTCTTTTAGTTTTTTGCTCTTATCATCCCGAATATAAGGACGATCAAGTCGGTTTTTCTTCAGCCCATCATAAGCAAATCGTGAGCGGTCATTGATCCATTCTTCGTTTATGTCATCATGAAGGCGAGGCAAGATACGCATGACCTCTCCTGCTCGGCTATCCACGCGAATGTTAGATCCGACGGCATCATGAACATCAATACTCTCAGTTTTCTTTAATTCCCATGACCGTGCTTTAAAGGCATAAGGTTTAGAGGTGAGCGCGCCAACGGGACAAATATCAATCATATTCCCTGATAACTCAGTTGTGACAGCCGCTTCAATAAAGGTACCAATTTCCGCATTTTCACTACGGTTAAGTTGACCTAATTCGGTCATGCCAGCAACTTCTTCACCAAAACGAACGCAGCGTGTACAATTAATGCAACGTGTCATAATGGTTTTTATTAAAGGTCCTAAGTTTTTATCTTTTACCGCACGTTTGTTTTCATGATAACGCGAACGATCGTAACCATACGCAACTGCTTGGTCTTGAAGGTCACACTCACCGCCTTGATCGCAAATTGGGCAATCTAGAGGATGATTGATAAGGAGCATTTCCATCACGCCTTTACGGGCTTTTTTAACCATTTCAGTTTCGGTTTTGACAATCATGTCTTCTCCGCAGGCCATAGCACAAGAAGCAACAGGTTTTGGTGGGCCGCCTTCAACCTCAACCAAGCACATACGGCAATTGGCTGGTACACTCAATTTATCATGATAACAAAAACGTGGTATTTCAACGCCAAGCTGTTCTGCGGCTTGAATGATTGATGTGCCTGCTTCGACTTCGATTTCTTGATCGTTAATGGTGAGTTTGGGCATGACGCTACTTTTTTAAAAATCCAGCCCTAAAATTGCCGTATGCGTAGGGGAAATGCAAGGATAAAACACTGTGTAATCCCTTGTTTTATGAGTAGACAGAATGAAGCTAAATCGTTAAAAACAAGCCATGTCACAGCGTATTGAAGTTTTTACAGTTTCCGAAGATGGCCGCGCCAAAACCTATGAACAGAACTTCGCCAAAATTACAGCAAAAATCAAAAATATCCGTGTTGTTGATGTCTATACGATTGAAGAACCTATTACGGCAGCGAATAAGCTTCAAGATTGTTTAACATCATTTACGAACCCGGTGACGCAGCGTAGCTTTGTTATGGAAGATGGCACCGCTCCTGCAAATGACTATTGGGATATAGTTGGTAATTTTGATTGGGCTTTAGAGATTGGATACTTACCTGGGGTTACCGATAATATTGGTCATACCGCTACCGAACTCACCGCGCTTAGTCTTGAAAATGATCGTAATATTTATTCTTCTAAGCTTTTGCTTATTGATGGAGACATCGGTGAAGGAGAATTAAGGCAAATTGCTGCAGAACTTCATAACCCACTTATTCAACGCGCGAGTAATAAAAACAAAGAACAATTTAAATCCGATAATGGTATGGGCATCACCATTCCAAAAGTTCAATTGGACAATAAAGGTATCGTTGTTGATGATGTTGACCTCAATATTAGCGATGATGAGCTTATAAAAATTGGCAAAGAAGGTATTGCCAACCAAGATGGCACCCGCCGTGGTCCATTGGGTATGGGACTACTATATATGCAGGCTGTTCAAAAATACTTCAAAGATGTTGAGGGTCGTAACCCAACCGATGTGGAACTGGAAACACTAGCCCAAACTTGGTCAGAACATTGTAAACATACTATTTTTGCGTCCCCCATTGATGAATTTAAAAATGGTATTTTCAAAGACTTTATCAAACGGGCGACAGATGAAATTCGTAAAGAGCGCGGCGCAGACGATATTTGCGTCAGCGTTTTTAGTGACGATTCAGGCGCGATTATTTTTGACGAAAATCATTTGATTACAGATAAGGTTGAAACACACAACTCCCCTTCTGCACTTGATCCTTTTGGCGGCGCCATCACAGGGATTGTTGGTGTGAACCGCGATTGCATAGGGTTTGGTAAAATGGCCAAGCCTGTTTTAAACCGCTACGGGTTTTGTCTGGCTGACCCTCGTACGTCTCCTGAATATTATCGTGGTAAAAACAAATCAAACCCAACATTGTCACCAGACACCATTATGAAAGGTGTTGTGGCTGGTGTTGAATCGGGCGGCAATCAATCTGGTATCCCTACCCCGCAAGGTTTTATGTACTTTGATGACCGTTATGTTGGCAAGCCTCTCGTTTTTGCTGGTACGGTCGGTATTATCCCACGTGAGGTTGCAGGAAAACCGTCTCACGAAAAAGGTGCGAATGCAGGTGACCGCATTATTATGGTTGGCGGGAAAGTTGGCCGTGATGGTATTCACGGCGCAACATTTTCTTCTGTTGCGCTTGATGAGGGTTCCCCTGCGACAGCCGTTCAAATTGGCGACCCTATTACACAAAAGAAAATGTCGGATGTGTTGGTCAAAGAAATTCGTCCGTTAGGATTATATAGTGCTGTAACAGATAATGGTGCGGGTGGTCTGGCCTCAAGCGTTGGAGAGATGGGCGAAGCCTCTGGTGGATTTCATCTTGAGCTTGATAAGGTTCCATTAAAATATCCAGGGATGCAGCCTTGGGAAATTTGGATTTCTGAAAGCCAAGAACGCATGTCTTTGGCTGTACCGCCAGAAAATGTAAGTACAATTATGAACATGCTGAATAAGCGGGGTGTTGAAGCATGGGATATTGGAGAGTTCACGGATACAGGGCGCGCGCATTTAAGTTATGATGGCGATACCGTCATGGATATTGCGATGAAATTTCTTCATGATGGCTTGCCAGAAACACCGCTTACGACAACATTTACACGTGGTGGTGAAGCTGAACCAAAAATTGCTGAGCCTACAAATTATACTCAAACGCTTATCGACATGATGGGGCGTTTGAATATTTGCTCTAAAGAATTTGTCTCTGCGCAGTATGACCATAATGTTCAGGGCTCTGCCGTTCTTGGTCCAGTTCAAGGCAAGGGTCGCGTTTGTAGTGAGGCCACCGTTAGTCGTCCTGTCTTAAGTTCAAAACGTGGGGCAGTTCTATCGCAAGGGTTGGCACCAAGATATTCTGATATCGATACAAAACAAATGGCGGAAGCCGCCCTCGATAGCGCCGTCCGTCATGCCATTGCCGTTGGTGGAGATATTGATCACTTGGCCATTCTTGATAATGTTTGCTGGTGTTCGTCTGATGAACCAGAAAGATTGGGACAACTTAAGCGCGCCATGGAGGCAATTTACCATCAGGCAAAATCATATCGAACGCCGTTCATCTCTGGTAAAGACTCGATGTTCAATGATTTCAAGGGATATGATGCAGACAATAACCCCGTCACAATTTCTATCCCGCCGACTCTTCTTGTTTCCGCCATTGGTGTCATGGATGATGTAGCACATTCTGTATCGCTTGAGCCAAAACAAGCAGGTGATTTGGTTTACTTGCTGGGTGAAACAAAGGATGAGCTTGGCGCCTCTGAATATTACGATCATTTAGGACATCTTGGAAATAATGTTCCCGAAACAAATTATGATGTGAATTATAAACTTTACCGCGCCTTAAGTGCCGCGAACAAGCAACAGCTTTGCGCCTCGGCTTATGCGCCTTCGTTTGGCGGACTTGGTGTTGCCTTGGCCAAGAAAGTTATCGCTTCTGCCAGTCTCGGCATGGATATTATTTTGGAAGACACATTACGTCTTGATAAAATGCTTTATTCTGAAAGCCAAGGCCGTATCATTGTGACGGTTGCTCCACAGGATAAAGACGCGTTTGAAAAAGCGATGAGCGATGTTGACCATGTTCAACAAATTGGAACAGTAACAGACAATCCTGCACTGAATATTAACGGACAAGTCGCAGCGTCCACTTCTGATTTAGAAAAATCTTATAAAGCGACTTTGGGAGGGTATTAAAAATGTTAAAAATAAACGTCATTGCGAGAACAAAGGAACTTTGGGCGAAGCAATCCAGAAATTTAAAGATGGATTGCCGCGTCGCCTTTCAGGCTCCTCGCAATGACGAAGGAAAAAATCATGATCACTAAAGCCCTCATTATTGCCGGATATGGATTAAACTGCGAAGAAGAAAGTGCGTATGCTTTTGAACAAGTTGGACTTGGCGCAACCATCATGCATGTTAATGATCTGATCGAAAATCCCAAGGCTCTTAATGATTATCAAGCCCTCTGTATTCCGGGTGGATTTTCTTACGGAGATGACACAGGATCGGGCAATGCCTTTGCACAAAAAATGCGTCTTACGCTTGGTGATACTCTAAAAGAATTTGTTGCACGTGATACGCTGACCATTGGTATTTGTAATGGTTGTCAGATTTTGGTGAACTTAGGCCTCGCCCCTGCTCTCAATAATAACTATGGAGAACGTGACGTGGCCGTCACACATAATGCTGGTGCACGTTACCAGTGCCGATGGATTGACATGAAAGTTGAAAAAACAAATTCACCTTGGTTGCAAAATATAAACACACTCCATGTTCCTGTCGCACATGGCGAGGGTCGTTTTATGATGAGTGATACCACGCTTAAAACATTACAAGATAACAATCAGATTGCCTTGCGCTATACCAAAGGTGACAGCGTTGCGAATGGTGAGTTTCCTTATAATCCAAATGGCTCAACAGATGATATTGCGGGCATAACAGATGAAAGCGGACGTGTTCTTGTCATGATGCCTCACCCAGAGCGCGGCATGTTTACATGGCAACGGGATGATTATGCGATCCTAAAAGATAATGCAAAACGTGAAAACCAACCGCTACCCGAAGCCAGCGATGGCCTTCAAATTTTTCAAAATGCTGCAATGTATTTCGGCGTTAATGGGTTGAAAAAAGCGGGTTAGGCTGCTTTTTTTACTTCACCAGTCGAAACAAGTGGAAAGTCGATATCTGTACCCGCAACTTCATTCACATAGTTTGTCGTAATGGTAAATGTTGCAACGACTGTAATTTCTAGCACTTCACCATCGGTAAAATCTGCTTCTTTTAAAGCATTAATATCAGCATCAGAAACTTGACCACGGTTTTGAACGAGTTTTGTCGTAAAATCTAATGCTGCTTGTGTTTTTGTATCACCAGATTTTCCATGAAGGTTTTGACCTGCTTCATCATCGCTTAAACCAGCACCTTTACCAATAGCTGTATGGGCAGAGGCACAATAATCGCAACCATTAAGGCCAGCAACTGTCAGGGCAATACTTTCACGTAACTTTGCGTCGATAGACATTTTTTCCGTTGTACCGAAACCTTGTAAAACAAACTCAAGAGCGGCTGAGGAATGCGATAATGTTTGGAAAATATTTACGACACCGCCTTTGCTTTCTTTTACGGCGTCTAGTTGTGCTTGCGCCTCAGGGGCTGGGTTAGAATTTGGTTGAATACGAGCCATGATAAATCTCCTTTGGTTATGGTTTAAAATATTATTCGATAAAACTTACAAAAAGTTACACGGGGAATATTAAGCCGCTTTTTTGTTCTGTCTTTTATAAGCCATAATACGTTTTTCCACTTCAGGGCGGAAATGGCGCATAAGCCCTTGGATAGGCCAAGCGGAGGCATCACCATGGGCACAAATTGTATGCCCCTCAATTTCTTTGGTGACTTCAAGTAATGTATCGATTTCACTAATTTCAGCATCACCTTTTACCATGCGTGTCATCACCCGCCAGAGCCAACCTGTTCCCTCGCGGCATGGTGTACATTGGCCGCAACTTTCATGCATGTAAAAATGAGAAAGTCGTGCAATGGCATAAATAACATCTGTTGATTGATCCATAACAATTAAGCCTGCTGTCCCCAATCCACTTTGTACTTCACGAAGCGAGTCAAAATCCATTAACACTGTATCGCAAACATCTTTTGGTAATATAGGACAAGATGAACCACCTGGAATGACCGCTTTTAAATTGTCCCAGCCACCTCGAACACCGCCAGCATGTTTTTCGATGAGGTCTTTCATACGAATACCCATCTCTTCTTCAACAACACATGGGCTGTTCACATGACCAGAGATACAAAATAATTTTGTCCCTGTATTTTTTTCATCTTTACCAAGATTGGCAAACCAATGACCGCCCCGTTTTAAAATTTCGGGAACGGATGCGATTGTTTCAACATTGTTGATGGTTGTTGGGCATGAATAAAGCCCAGCCATGGCAGGGAATGGCGGTTTATTTCTTGGTTGTCCCTTTTTACCTTCAAGCGATTCTAATAAGGCGGTTTCTTCTCCGCAAATATAGGCCCCTGCGCCACGATGAAGTGTGATATCAAAATCCCAACCTGTTCCTGCAGCGTTTTTACCGAGCAAGCCTGCTTCGCGTGCTTCATAAATGGCTTTTACTAAATTAGAGGCTTCGGAAATAAATTCGCCACGCACATAAATATAAGCATGGTGCGCCTGCATCGCAAAAGATGCATAAAGTGCTCCTTCAATGAGTTTATGTGGCTCGTGCCGCATAATCTCACGATCTTTACAGGTACCGGGTTCAGACTCGTCGGCATTGATAACCAAATAATGTGGACGCTCTCCAACTTCTTTGGGCATGAATGACCACTTCATTCCTGTTGGGAATCCTGCACCACCACGACCACGCAGACCAGACGTTTTCATTTCTTCAATAATCCATTCAGGACCTTTTTTGATAATATCTTTTGCCCCGCTCCAATCACCGCGCGCTTGGGCACCGTCTAAGAATGGTGATTCCCAGCCATATATATTTGTATAGATGCGGTCTCTATCTTTAAGCACTTAGCTTACTCCCGCTTTCTTTGCTCGTTTTTCAAGTGTGGTTGGCCCTGTAAGAGCCATAGAGCCAACACGACCATTTTGGGGGCCTGATGGTGGCATCACATCTTTTTTGAGAGATTCTAAAATGGCGCTCATGCTTTCAGCGGTGAGGTCTTCAAAATAATCGTCATTAATTTGAACCATCGGGCCATTCGTACAGGCGCCTAAACATTCAACTTCCATTAATGTGAAATATCCATCTGCCGTTGTTTGTCCCATACCAATGCCTAGTGTATCTGAACAGGCTTTAACAATGGCCGATGATCCACAGAGCCAGCAAGGCGTTGTTGTACAAAGTTGAACTAAATATTTTCCAACGGGTTCTAAATTATACATGGAGTAGAAAGTCGACACTTCATAAACTTTCATCGGGGCAACACCACAAAGCTCGGCCACTTTATCCATCGCAGCTTTTGGTATCCAGCCCCCACCTGTTGGATAATCGCCGTAAGGGCCAGTAACGGCAACTTGACGTTGAGCCAAATCCAGCAAGGGCATAATACCACTATGCTCACGCCCTTTGGGATAGCGAGAAAATATTTCTTCAACCACGGACATATCTGTAAACTCGAATGTTTCAGGTTGGAATGGAGCGCCTAGCGCATCTGATTTTTTCATGAATTCAAACTATTCTTTCTTCTTTATAAAAGCAGCGACCAATCCAGCAGAGTAAAACATAAGAGAGGCCATAAAAACAAACCAATCTGCTTCTCCGCGCGCTAATAAAACTTCAAATGCGGATAGAAAAAATGAAGTGGTTGATAAAGTGAAAAGGATGGCCGCAAGTTTACTCTTTTGCAATATAACGCATATAGCGGCGGATGAAACACATAAACCTCCAAAGATTTCAGCGTATCGAGGTGTTGTTTCAAAACCCATCAGGTTTGTGCCAGAAAGCATGTAAAGTAAGCCGCATAATATGACTACACTCATTACAATATCAGTCGCTGCAAAGCCTAATATTTTATTTTTTGAAAAAATAATACCAAATATGTGTGTTGAAGCGCCACATAAAGCAGAAATTGATCTTATGGGGTTATGATAAGCCATGCCCGACATCATAATAAAAACATCGCCTAATATATTTAGGAAGCAGTGAAGCCTGAGCGGGTCAAAAAAATTTCTAACAACAGCAATCATTATCGATCAATCTCCCCGAAAACGACATCCATCGAGCCAATGTTTGAAACAACATCGGCAAGCATGTGACCCTTGCTTATAAAATCTAGAGCTTGCAGATGTGCAAAACCTGGCGCACGAATGTGACAGCGATACGGTTTATTTGTTCCGTCAGATACAAGATATACACCAAACTCTCCCTTTGGTGCTTCGACGGCTGTATAGGTTTCCCCTGCGGGTACATGATACCCTTCGGTATAAAGTTTGAAATGATGGATAAGGGCCTCCATTGAATCTTTCATTTCTGCACGAGGCGGCGGTGAAACCTTATAATCATTAATTTTAACAGGTCCTTCGGGCAGTTTCTTCAAGCATTGCTTCATGATTTTGATTGATTCATACATTTCTGCGACACGCACCAAATAACGGGCATAACAGTCCCCTGTTTTGCCGACTGGAATATCAAAGTCTAACTCTTCATAAATCTCATAAGGTTGTGATTTTCTCAAATCCCACGCTACACCAGAACCACGCAGCATAGGACCTGTAAAGCCCCAATCAATGGCCTCGTCTTTGGTGGCGACGCCAATATCAACGGTACGTTGTTTAAAGATACGGTTATCGCTCAACAATGTTTCAAGATCACCAATAGCTTTGGGTAAATTTTCAATCCATTCCATCATGTCTTCAGCCATACCAACAGGAATATCACGCGCAACACCACCAGGGCGGAAATAATTGGCATGAAGGCGCGCCCCTGACGCACGTTCATAAAATTCCATTCCCTTTTCGCGTTCTTCAAATCCCCAAAGGGCTGGTGTAATTGCGCCAACATCTAGGGCAAAGGTTGTGATGTTTAAAATATGGTTGAGGATACGACCAAGTTCAGAAAATAAGACGCGTATATATTGGGCTCTTATGGGAGCTTCAATACCAAGAAGTTTTTCAACGCCCAGCGCAAAAGCATGTTCTTGATTCATTGGGGCAACATAATCAAGACGGTCAAAATAAGGAAGTGCCTGCGTATAGGTTTTATATTCGATTAGCTTTTCTGTTCCACGATGAAGTAAGCCAATATGTGGGTCAGAACGTTCAACAATCTCCCCTTCCATTTCCAACACAAGACGTAATACGCCATGCGCAGCAGGATGCTGAGGGCCAAAGTTCATGGTCATCGGTTTAATCTGCGTTTGTCCTGAGACTTCAATATTTTCTTTTTTCAGGGCTTCAGCCATTATTTTTTGCTCCCTACTGTTTTATCAGAAGCTTGCCAACCTTGTTGAGGGACAGCGCCTTTTTCATCGCCAGGTAATTGAACATCTGTCATTCCCTCCCACGGAGAAAGATAATCAAACGTTCTAAAGTCTTGCGTGAGATGTACAGGCTCGTAAACCACGCGACGTTGTTCTTCATCATAACGAAGCTCAACATGACCCGTTAAAGGAAAATCTTTGCGCAACGGATGACCTTCGAAACCATAATCGGTCAAGATACGACGTAAATCGCTATGATCAGAAAAATATATACCGAATAAATCCCATGCTTCGCGCTCGAACCATCCAGCTGTGCTAAAAACTTTAGTTGAAGTTGGTACAAACTCGTTTTCACCAGCTTTAACTTTAACGCGTATACGGTTATTTTGTGTTAGTGACAATAAATTATAAACGACTTCAAAACGCTTTTCTCGCTCAGGGTAATCAACCCCACAAATGCTAACGAGCATTTTAAAATGACACTCTGGGTCATCACGCAAAAACCTTAAAACCTGACAGATATCTTCACGCTGTGCCGTTAAAATAACCTCATCTTTGATGATTTCATGCGAAACAATAGCACCGCCCAAATTTTCGGCAACATGTTCTGCAATATCGGTTAAAGATTCATCAACGGACATCTATCTTACAATCCTTGTGTCTTCGCGTTGAATTTTCTTTTGTAATTGAAGTAGTCCATAGACAAGGGCTTCGGCTGTTGGTGGGCATCCAGGGACATAAATGTCAACGGGTACAATGCGGTCGCAACCACGAACGACAGAATAAGAGTAATGATAATACCCTCCACCATTGGCGCAAGACCCCATAGAAATAACCCAACGTGGCTCAGGCATTTGGTCATACACACGGCGTAAGGCTGGCGCCATCTTATTAGTAAGTGTGCCAGCCACAATCATAACGTCAGATTGACGTGGGCTTGGGCGTGGTATCATACCAAAACGGTCTAAATCATAACGTGACATATAAGAATGAATCATTTCAACGGCACAACAGGCCAATCCAAATGTCATGGGCCAAAGTGAACCTGTCCGTGCCCAGTCAAATAAAGCATCAGCAGAAGTTAATAAATACCCCTTCTCGTTTAAATGTTTTGAAACAGCGGCAGGAACGACGTCTTGATTTTTGGCATTAATCAAAGAGACGTTGGTCATAAATTCTGCGTCTGGGGCTTCTAAAACTTTACGGTCATGTGTCATTACTTTATTCCCACTCTAATGCGCCTTTGTTCCACTCATAAATGAAACCAACGGTCAGCACACCCAAAAAGACCATCATTGACCAAAATCCGAATAAACCAATTTCTCCCAAAGTTATGGCCCAGGGAAATAAAAATGCAATCTCGAGATCAAAAATAATAAAAAGAATAGCCACCAAATAAAAGCGAACATCAAAACGGCTTCTTGCATCATCAAAGGCATCAAACCCACATTCATAGGCTGCGTTTTTATCTGCGTCAGGTTTTTGCTTTCCAACCAAAAATGACAGCACCACCATCGCTACAGACATTCCCACAGAAATTGCGATAAAAATGACAATTGGCAAGTAATTGATGAGAAGTTCTTCGGAGGCCATAAATAACACTTTTTTAAAGAAGCCATGCTCACAAGTGGGAGGGCTTATTAAAATAAAAATACAGGTTATTTACTAGCATATTCAGCCAATTAACTAAATACAAAATTATGTATTTTTAGCTATATTTAAGAACAATCAAGGTTATTGAAAAATGGTCGGAGTGGAGAGATTCGAACTCCCGACATCCTGCTCCCAAAGCAGGCGCGCTACCAGGCTGCGCTACACTCCGACTTTTTAGAAACGCCATGCCCGCAAAACGGGAGGGCTTAAGTGACTGGTAAAGAAGCTTTTACATGAACATACAGGCTTTCGCAAGTACTACTTATGCCTAATCATTAGCAAAAACGTTATGTTTGATGGTATCCCCTTTTTGAATATTCAGTTTTTCAGCCATACCGCCATTAATTTCTAAAACTGCAGTAACAGGACCATAAGAAGGAATGCGCGTTAAATCCTCAGGGATGGCCTTTTCATGGACATAATGAATTGTACCATCAGTTTTGATAAAGATAATATCAAGCGGAATAAGCGTGTTTTTCATCCAGAAACCCCGTTCAGTTTCTTCCCCAAAATAAAATAACATGCCTGCATCTTCTGCCATGTCTGTACGGAACATCAGGCCTTTTGCTTGGTCTTCTATTGTTATTGCCAGTTCAATGTTAAAAACATGAGTCTCACCATTGGCTGTCTCAATAGCGAGTTGATTATCCTTTAACGCCCCCTGTTCTTTTTCAAGGCAGGCTGTTAACGGTACTATCAGCAAAGCTAAAAGTAAAAATTTCATTATTTGTACCTAAGGCAATTATTTCGGCAGAGGCCCTTCAAAAAATGGGAAGAATGTCCACATAATGAGCGATGATGTTATCAACGTGATAACCATAACAGGCGTACCTTTTTTAAACCACATGCCCGGTGTGATAGCCAAGCTAGGTTTATTTTCTTTTTTCGCTAATCTTTCAGTCAGTGTCACGATAAAGACATTTGCTGTTGATCCCAGATGTGATCCATTACCACCCATTCCAACGCCCAGAGCCAAAGCCCACCATAAAGGTGAAACATTAATTCCCTGCGCTTCCATGCCTAAAATAATAGGAATCATAGCGGCTGTGAACGGAATATTATCAATCATTGCTGATAAAACAGCGGCCGCCCACATAAGGATAATACAAGCCATCATGATATCACTTTCAACAAAAGGCTGAATGAACTGACCAATATATTGAAGGAAGTGACTGTGCTCAACACCGCCAACAATCACGAATAACGATACAAAGAACATCAATAACGATAATTCAACATCGGCTAAATATTCGTCAATTTCCATTGTTCTGTTGATAAAGAGTAAAGCTGTTAAACCTAAAGCGGCTACAACCCAAGCTTCCCAATGTAGTGTGTTGTGAAGGATGAATAGAATAACCATCACGCCTAAAACAGCTAACGCACCATACCAAGTCTTCTTGTCTGTGATGACGTCATGAGTGTCAAAGACAGGTTTTTCAGGTTTTACACTTAATTTGTTTTTGAATAAGAACTTTAATGAGATTAGCGTTGCACACCATGCAACAAAAACAATGCCGCCCATATGGATAAAGAAGGTGTTAAAGTCGATACTTGCTGCAGAACCAATCATAAGATTTGGCGGATCTCCAACCAATGTTGCTACACCACCTGTATCAGACAGCAATGCCGCCGCCAATAGATATGGAATAGGACTAACGCGTAAAGCCTGACAGATGAGGACGATCAATGGGCCAAAGATAATAACCGTTGTTACATTATCGAGAAGTAAGGATATAACCGTTACGGCCGTACCCAGCATAGCCATGAGCAAGAACAAGCGTCCTTTACTAAACTTGGCCATAGAATAAGCTATTGCCTGAAACCCGCCTGTCGGGATCATGATGGCAACTATGGCCATCATCGCACCTAATAAGAAAACCACGTTCCAATCAATGGCTTCAATGGCAAGCTCAGGATCATAAAACCCAAATCTTTGTCCGACAAGCACCATGGCCGCTGCGCCTAACATCGCGACTTTAGTACGGTGAATTTTATGAATTCCTTCAGTAAATATTCCAACAAAAGTGATAATTAGTATGATAGCTGAGACCATCATTGGTGTATCAAAAATTAATGTTTCTGGTATTGCTGTAGCAACGTCTTTTACTTCCATAACCTTACTTTCTTATATTCTTATGTTTATTATTTTATTCTTCAAACTCTTCAATAGGTTTGCCGCGTTTTAAGTCTGTTTTCATAGCGAGCAGAACTTTGAGTGCAGATTGTGTAGATACAAGCCCGATGAACTTACCAGTTTCTTCGTCTGTTACAGCCAATGGGCTACCAAATTGTGCCATAAGACGAACGCCTTCACGGAGTGGGGTATCAGGGTGAACTACTTTAGGGTTTGGCACCATTATGTCTTTTATAGGTCTTTGAAGATTGTCTTTTAATCGACCAGCAAGCCATCCAGATTGCCCTTCAACATGATCTAATGAAATATTCATTCTTCGCATAATACGGAGATTTAATTGATTATCTGCTGATATGGGTAATATCGTTGTTAACAAACGATGAAAATTAAATAAGCCAACAAGAATACCGTCATTATTTACGATAGGTATGCTTCGAATAGTATGTTTTTCAAATAGCTCGATTACTTCTTCCAGAGTTGTTTCTGGCAAAGCAGTAATAACTTCACTATCTATCATAGCGTCTTGGCAAGGCATTCTAAATCTCCTTATGTTGAGAAAATAAGTCTAAAATTTGGCGGAACTATACGCTCATAAAATAAGGATGCAAGTATTTATTTGGGAATTTAACTGTCTACGCCAGCTTGAACCATACGAGCATAAATACCGCTTTGTTCCAGTAGGCTAGTATGGGTGCCCTGCTCGGCAATATTGCCGTTATCAAGGACGATAATCTGATCTGCGCTTTGGATGGTGGATAAACGGTGGGCAATGACAAGTGTCGTTCGTCCCTTTTGGAGTTCGGCTAGTGTTTTTTGAATGGCGCGTTCTGCTTCGTTGTCTAACGCAGAGGTCGCCTCATCCAATAATAATATGGGGGCATCTCTTAATATAGCCCGTGCAATTGAGATACGTTGGCGTTGCCCGCCTGATAGGGTCACCCCATCTTCGCCTAATCTAGTATCATAGCCTTGCGGTAGGTCACGGATAAAATCATCAGCTTCTGCGGCAATGGCGGCCTTAATAATTTCATCTTGAAAGGCTCCCTTTTTTCCATATCCAATATTGGCCCAAACAGTATCGTCAAAAATGGTAATATCTTGCGACACGAGTGATATGTTATTTCTTAGGCTGGTTTTAGTCATTTTACGGACGTCTTGGCCGTTTAGTAAAACTTGCCCAGATGTCACATCAAAAAACCGTGGAATTAAATTCATAATTGAAGTTTTGCCACTACCAGAGCGCCCTACTAAGGCCGTTACTTTCCCTGCAGGCATAGTAATGGAGACACTATTTAAAGCTTTTCTATCATCGTCTTCATCATATTGAAATTCTACATTTTCAAATTTAATTTCAGGGTGTTGTAAGGTTACTTCTTTTGCACCATCTTCGTCCTGAACTTCAATTTCGGTGTCTAACATTTCAAAGACGCGATCCGTTGCCCCTAATCCCATTTGAAGCATATTATTAAGCCTGGCTAGCTTTTTCATCGGTTCATAAGCCATTGTGAAGGCCGTAATAAAAGAGAGTAATTGCCCTGCTGTGCTTTGTCCTGCTGCTACTTGGTATCCACCATAGACAATAATGCCTAAGACGACGATACCGACCAAGGTCTCATTGACGGGGGTTGATAAATTGGCAATTCGAACAGATTTTAGCACTAAGTTACGTACGCGCTGAATGACATGCCCTGCAATTTCCTTTTCATGTTCTTCCATGCCATAGGCTTTAACAAGCCGCACGCCCTGAAAGATTTGAGAGAGCCGATCGGAAAGATTTGCTTGGCCAGATTGAATATCTCCCGACATTTTACGAAGACGTTTCCCAATCCAAGCAACAAAAAGGGCAACGAAAGGAAAGACTGTGAAGCAGGCAAGCGCTAGAACCCAATCTTGGTAAAACATAACAGCAATAAGCAGTAGCAACGTGATAACGCTCTTCCCTATCCCTGTTAGTGTACCTGTTAAGGCACTTCGAACAACTTCTACATCATTAATAACGCGTGAAATAAGTTGACCGCTAGGGTTTTGATGGAAGAATTTTAAATCCAAATCCATAAAATGCCCGAATAACTGTTTTTGAATGGTGGCAACAACAGCCTGACCAATTTTATTCATTAAGATGGTTTCAATGTAACTGGCAATACCGCGTACAAAAAATATAATGAATATACCAAAACCCAATGCCCAGATGCGGCTTGTATTTCCTGCCACCAACACTTGATCCATGACAGGCTCAATAATTGTGGCAAATGCTGCGGTCATAGCTGCGGCAACGATCATAAAACCAATAGCTAAAAGTAATGTGCCAATATGTTTACTGAGATATTCACGAATAATACGGCTTACTAACCTTTTCGTGCTTTGGTCTTTTGTTAGTGTGTAGTTGTTTTTAGATGTCATTTATCTTTTTGATTTTATTGTATAATTTATAAACGCTATATTGTATAATTTGTAAACTCTATGCGATTGTATAAAGGGAGTAAATTCATTATTTGAGGCGAAGATGGTAAAAAAATATACATTTTCAGAAAAGCTAGTCATTAATAGCTACCAAAGAATATTTAGTGATTCTAATATTTCTTTGAAGAAGTATAGTAAACCAATTTACATAGTATGTGCCTTGTTGCTATTCATAAATATGCTTTCAATGTGGTTATTTTCTTCTTTTGAAGAAGATATCACGAAATTTTTTACTTTAGATAAGACTGCATATCAAACTATTACTAATAAAACTAATTTAACAATGAACTTTTTAGAGGTAGGTCTAGGTCTTTGTGGCGCATTTTTAGATTTCACCCCAACTCAAAACCACATTAAAACAAAAAAGGATATCAGCTGACAGGTTGCTTACGTTTCTTATGTTTGCGATCTGGTAGAGCATTTCCCCAACGCATCTCATCAACCAAGTAAGTGGGCATAACGTTGCCGTACTGAATTATAAGGTTTTTCAGTGTGTTATCAACCTCTTTTAAAGTAGTACAATGCATGAAATTGGCCGCATGAAGACCAGATTTAAACAAGCATGTATCAATCCCATTGGCGTGAGCGCCCAAAACATCATGCGCCATCGTATCGCCTAGCATGACTGTGTGGGATGGAAATACTTCTTTTTCTTTAAAATACTCGATGCAATGTTTGTAGATCATGGCGTGCGGCTTACCAATGTAATAGACAATACCACCAGCATCCTCATAACGCCGTGCTAGCAGTCCTGGGCCTGTTAAAAAGTTTGTTCCAATAAGTGCTTTACTGTCTTGATTGGCACAAACAGCCTTCAGACGTCGCTGTATTGCACGACGGATATCTTTCTCGTAGTGCTCTAAGGTTTTCATGGGGTAATCCATCCCGAGGAGCAATAAAAAATCTGCTTTTTCAATGTCGTCAACAACTTCAATATCTGTATTGTCCAAAAGTGAATGATCATTATGACGTGTGATAACAAAGGCTTTTTTACCAATATTTTTAAAGATACCTTCATCTTGTTTTTTGAGGGCATTTTGAATAACGGCAGTTGGGGTTACAATTTCGTTGTAAAGGCTAGGTCCAATGCCCATTTTTTTGAGTTCTGCTTTTTTTTCTTCAGCAGTTTTTCTATCGTTAGACAGAATAATAATTTCTTTTTTGCGCCGTTTTAGCTCTTTCAGGCAATCGACAGTGCCTGGGAATGCGTCCTCCCCATCATGAAGAACGCCCCAATCGTCTATGATACATCCCATATAACTATCGGAGATATCAGATAATCCGGCACAGAATTTTGTCTTTGCCATTTGTGTACGGTAACCCTTAAGAAATTATATACTTTAACCAAAAGAAAAGGCGATTACTCTCATCGCCTTACTTTGGAAGTCATATTATGCCGATAAAGTCTTAATCAATCAATAACAGAATACATCCCGCTCAATCTGCAGTTTTAAGCGGCTTTACGACTTAACTTTTTGATAAGGCTTTGGCGGCCAGCAACGTCACATAATATATCATAAAGCGCCGCAACATCACTTGAGGCAAAGGTTGCAGAGATTAGTTCTCCATAATCATTGCTGCTTGCTTGCTCATACAGGTCCTCAAATTGACGAATAAAGCGATTAATATAGGTTCTGAACTCGTTATCATCAGCATATTTTGCAGTCATTTTATCATGTGGTAATTTTTCTTTATTTTCGATAAGACGGCGTGTGAAGGCGGCAATGTCACCTTTTTGGTAAGCTTTCCAGATTTTTTCTTGGATATCACCATCAACCATGCGTGTTAAATCGACAGATAAAGAATGTAAGCTTTCTAAAATAAAGCGAGTGCCGTTTAGGAAGGCATCACGTTGCACACGCCAATCCCCTTCTCTAACCTTATCAATATGACTTGCTGCTTCTGCCGTTGCTTTGTTTAAGCTACCAGACTGATGAACATAAGACGTTGCGGCTTCTTCAACAACACGGGCGGCTTTTAACGATACATCTGCCAGATGCTCTGTTTCGGAAGATAGTTTATCACGAGAACTTGTAACTTCATCCGTTACGTCTTTTGAAACCTGTTTCACATCAAGAAGTTTTTGTGCCAATTGCGCCATAGCTTTTTCAATATCAGTGGCTGAGCGTTGAGAGGTTTTGGAAACTTTATCAGCTTGTTTATCAAAATCCTCACCATATTTTTTGGTGTTAACAGCTGAATTTTTCATTTGTTCTTCAACTAATTTGGCGCGGCTGGCAAAATCTTCACCAGTCTTTTTCATTTGTGACAGTGCTTTTGTAGATGTGCTCAATAAAAGCTCAGCTTCGCTTTGAACTTTTTGAATCATCGCTTCCATTTGCCCTGTGGTTGTTTGCGCCAGCTTATTGAGCCCTTTAATTTTTTCGTTGGCCTTGTTGCCTGCTTTATCCAAGCCCTCTACGGCACCTATAGAGAGTTTTTGTACCGCCTGCGTTTGACTGACAAATTGTTCCCCAACATCTTTCATTTGGGCTAAAGACTCTGCCACAGAGGCAGATAGGTCTTGATAATGCGTATTCATGGCTTTTTGAATAACATCAATTTTTAACAATGCCTGATCTGTTGTTAAATGAATGTCCGAAACATGGTTTTTAAACAACGTATCAATATTTTGAAGTTTTTCCTGTGCGCTTGAAGTCGCATTATCAATATCATCAACGCGTGCGCCTAAGCTATCACTTGAACGCTCAAGTATATTTGAAGCATCTTCCGCGCTACTGCTTAAAGTTTTTAAACGCTCATCAAAGACTGTTTCGAATGCTTTGAGCTTATTGATATTGCCATTTGTTCTCGTTTCAAATCCAGAAGCCATTTTTTCAAAGCGATCACGTGTTTGATCGATGTGGTTGGTGGCTTTGATATAAATAGGTTCGATAATTTTAGCAGACTTGCCTAACTCAACGGCAGCTTCATTAACTGAAGTTTTTGCTTCTACAGATTGTGAGATAAGTGACTTAACATTATCTGTCACAATAGCTTCAATAGTTTTGAAGTCGCTAATGACACGGCCTGTATCTTGTACAGCGTTTATAGATTGTTTTGAAAGAACATCACTTACTTTAGTTATGCGTTCTTCAGCACTGGCTGTAACCCCGCTAAGCTTATCTGATTGTCCGCGTAGCGCATCACCCACAGAGTTAACTTTTTCTACGGCCGCCATTACATTTTCTGCTAAGTTTTCGCTTTCATCTTTCAGCATAGATTTAACACTGCGCGAGTGACCTGCAATTTGTCCCATCAAAGTAGACATTTCTTGTGTTTGGCTACGTAGACCTTCACGGATACTATCGGTTTTTGTAACAGCTTTGTCAGATGCTTCGTTTAATGCTTCAATACGTTTATCAAGCTCTTGCCCCATTTCACCATGTTTATTTACAGCTTTATCGACGGCTCTATTGACGGCAGCTAATGGTTCAGAAATACGAAGTTGCATATCATCAATGCGTTTTCCTAACCCATCTTGAGCTTTTGTGATATCAGAAGCCTGTTGATCCATGGTTTTTGAAGTGTTTTCAATTTTTTCACGACTTTTATCAATCATGCCAAGAACACTCGTAATTGCTTCCGAGGTCTTTTCACCTGTTTGATTAAGTTCAATAACTTTTTTCGCAGAAGTTTCAATTAAACCTTCTGCTTGCCCTTTTGCTTCAGCAGAAGCTTTGGTTAATTTTTCGATTGAATTTTTAATGGCAGATTCTAGCGATGTTACGTTTGAAGAACTATCTGCAACGGCTTTGGCTAATTTGTCTGCCGTTGTTGAGCCTTTGCTTTCAATATTTCCAAGAGTACCTTCCATTTTACCTAAAACAGAAGTAAGCGATTTTATCCGCTCATCCATTTTTTGTGTCAGACCATCGGTTTTCTCAAGAATATTCGATGCTGTTTCATGAGCATCAGCTGGAGCCCCTTTCACGCTAGCAACGGGGGAAATTGATAAATTATCTAACGAAGCAGTGCGTTTTTCAATTTGTTGCGACATATCAAGTAATTTTGCCGCACGATCACTTAAGGTATTATTTAACTTACTAAGCTGCGCTCCTGTTTTTTCCGAGACATCATTAAGATATTTAATATCACTACGTAGTCCTGCACGCGCTTTATGTATTGTTGTAACAGCGGCTTTGGATTCTTCTGTAATATCGACGCGCTGCTTTGGCTCTTTGGTTTTATTGGTGTTAGAAAAACTTAATGTTCTAAGTTCATTTCTTAAGGCAACGGCATATTGTCTCACTTCATCCCCTCGTTGAATATGGGCAATGATCATCCAAAGCAAGGCAACGGGTGCTAAAACGCCAGCTAAAAAGCCACCAATGATATGAGGTTGTTGTGTAAATATTTCGCCAAGACCCATATAAAATTGAGCGTAAATTGCGGCAACTAAAAACCATATACCCGTCAATGCCGCACCAACAACGCTGCTTAAACGATAGGTGTTTAAATCAGGCAATATATCTAAAGTGCTTTCGCTCGTTGTTTCTTGTTGGGCTCTAGGTTTAACTTTTATGTCATCACTAAAATAACTAGAAACTTTTTGTGGTTTTTTATTTCCAGAAAATTCAGGAGAAAAGTTAGGTGTCGTACGTTTGGCTGCGCTTAAATCAACTTTTGGGGCTAAATCAAGTTTTTGCCCTTCTTGTTTTACATTTTTCTTGGCAGCCAAAGTGTTGGGCTTTAAGGCGCGCTCAGGTTTGGCAGTTTCTTGAGCCTTTTCTTCAGGCGAAGATGAAATACGAAGTTTTTTCAAAGAAGATCCCTCACGAATTGAAAATTCACTAATTGAATCTTTCGATAAAGGAGATGTTCCAACAGATATTTTGCCACTACGTTTAACAGAAGAAAATTTTTCTTTTGTTTCCTCTAGTTTTTTAGACTCTGCATTAGGTTCAATAGTAATAATCGGTGATTTACGCAAGGTTAGGTCGCTCATAGATATGCCCCAAGTGTGATATTTGTCTTGTTTGTGAAGTCTGTATCAAGACAGGTTCAAGTATGGGGTGCAACAGTGAAAAATTATTTTTTCACAGCTATTCACAATTTATCAGGATAAATTTTGAGTAATAAAATTACGGGTTAGATTTATGATTCTTGATAGTTTATTTTAATCAATGGTTTGCAAGTATTTCTTGAGATCTTTTTTCAATTCAGGCGCGAGTAAATAAAGTCCAATAACATTTGGAATTGCCATAGCAAACACCATTGAATCTGTGAACAGAATTATATTATCAAGTGCAGAGGATGCTCCCACAATAAGAAATAGACAGAACGTAATCTTGTAAGCCATTTCAACATAAGGTTTTTCCCCTGTTAGGTAAGTTAGACATTTTACGCCATAATAGAACCACGCAATCATGGTTGAATAAGCAAACATGAATACAACCAGAGCCAGAACATAAGGAAACCAAGGGATTGCACTTTCGAAGGCGCGTGAGGTTAAGGTGACTCCTTCCATGCCTTCTGATCCTTCGTAAGCACCAGTCATGACAATCACAAGTGCTGTCACCATGCAAATAATAATTGTATCTATAAATGGTCCCAACATGCCCACAAAGCCTTGTGATACAGGATTATTAGTTTTGGCGGTTGAATGTACGATAGCAGCAGAACCAATTCCTGCTTCGTTTGAGAATACCGCTCGTTGTACACCAATTAATAAGGCACCAATCACCGCGCCCAATCCTGCTTCTGGTGCTAAGGCCATTTGGAAAATAGTCACAAAACCTGATGGAATATTCTGATAATTAATCAAAATTACGACTAGGCCACTTAATAGGTATATCGCGCCCATAAGCGGTACAATTCGTGATGTGACTGCCGCAATAGACTTCAGCCCACCAATGATAACAATCCCAACCAAGAAGGCTAAGAAGATACCGAACATCCATCCTTTATCAGCCATGAAGCCCGCCTCACCACCCGTAACGTTGACGGCTTGTTGAAAGGCTTGGTTGGCTTGGAACATGTTACCCGCCCCTATTGCGCCGCCAATACAGCATATTGCGAAAACACTAGCCAGAAACTTACCAAACCTAGCTTGATTATGACGTTTAAAGGCGGCTTCTAGATAATACATTGGGCCACCTGCTACATGATTTGGGCGGGATTTATCAGGATAAACGCGATATTTTACGCCTAATGCGGCTTCGGCAAATTTGGCGCTCATGCCAAAGATACCCATCATCGCCATCCAAAAGACAGCACCTGGTCCACCCATAGAGACAGCAACAGCAACACCAGCAATATTTCCAAGTCCTACAGTGCCGGATAGAGAAGTTGTTAAGGCTTTAAAGCGGCTAATCTCGCCCTTTTCTCCTTTTTTGTCGTATTTGCCACGAACTAAATCAATACCGTGTTTAAAATAACGGATATTGATAAAACCTAAGTAGACGGTAAGGAACAACGAAATGGAAACCAGCCAAAGAAGGATAAGTTTGATGTCATACCCTGCTATCGGATGTGCGTAAAAAATAACAGATTCAATGCCCTTGGCTACTGGTTTAAAAAATCCGTCAATACATTGATCGATGGTTGTTTCGTCACATTGACTTAGATAACTATCAAGTTTCTGTCCTATCGCCATAAAAAAATCCCCCTGTTCTTTCTTCCAGAATAGAGGGAGTCTTTAAATTGTTAAGCTTATGCTTTGATTTTATTCACATAGTTAATGACACATGGGTTTGGATAATCTTTCTGTTGCGGATGTGGCAACAGCCCACTGACGTAATTCTTCACGGCTCATTTGCGCTACTTTTGGGATGCGTGGGGCATATTTTGCACAAAATACATCTGGTCTCATACGCGCCGCATCAGTTGATGTTTGGTTTGCAAAAGCGGTGCGCATATCATGCATTTTTCGCTCAGATCCACCGTTTGAACTTATAAGTGTTCTTTCATATCCTGCGAACAAATCTTGATGTTTTGAAGTAAATTCTCTGTATTGGGTGTAGAAGTTTTTCCATCCACGTGGGGTCATATGCTGGCAATTTAAACCAATAACCATCAATTCACTATGAATACGAATTGCTTGTTCTGCTTCTGCTTCTTGTTCAGAATAACAACTTGCTGCTTGGGCTGGTACAGTTAATAATAACGTCATTACAAAAATTAAAACTCTCATCTCAAATCCTCTTATATTTTTACTTCTGTCTTACCACTTCGGTAAGCAATTCTTTACCATCAAAATGTGCCAAAATATTGTCGATGACAAGCTGACCCATTTTTGTTCGCGTTTCTAATGTAGCAGAGCCTATATGCGGCAAAAGAACAACATTGTCCATAGAAATTAATTCTTCTGGGACATGTGGTTCATCTGCAAAGACATCAAGGCCAGCTGCACCAATGACGCCATTTTGTAATGCGCCAACCAAAGCAGGTTGATCCACAACACTACCACGCGCAATATTAACCAATATACCTTTTGGCCCTAAGGCTTCTAAGACGTTAATATCCACAAGATTTGCTGTGGCCTCTCCACCTGGGCATGTTAAAATCATCATATCACAATCCTGCGCCATAGGGGTAATATTGCTATAATATTGATAAGGAACGTCTTTTTTATTTGGACCGTAATAAACAACCTCCATTTCGAAGGCTTCACAGCGCTTGGCAATTTTAGAACCAACGCCCCCTAACCCGACAATTCCAATAGTTTTATGAGCCAGCGTAATACCCAAGGGCAATTTCCCATTATACCATTTGCCGGTACGAACAAACATATCACCCTCGACAATACGGCGTGCTGTTGCCAGTAACAAAGCCATGCCCGTATCTGCCGTTTCCTGACACAGAACATCTGGTGTGTTTGTTAGTTTAATTCCTCGTTTTTGGGTAGTTTCAAGATCAATATGATCAAAACCAACTGAATATGTGGCTATAATTTCTAAATTAGGAAGAGCTTCTATTAGTTTTTTGCCTATTTGATGGGAAAGAGCACAATTAATCGCCACAACATCATTTTTATGTTGCTGGATAACACTTTCAGGATCTTGTTCTTTCCACAAACGAATAATATTGAAGCGGTCTTCTAGACCACCTAACCCTAAAGGACCATTGTTGTGAAAAGACAAAAGAACAGGCTTCATAAAACTCGCTTAATTATGCTCAAAATGCTTGATTTGCGTACCTTAAACATGGTTTATAACGCTTGCAATGCCAAATAATACGGATACACAGAAGAAACTCTATATCAAAACATGGGGCTGTCAGATGAATGTCTATGACAGTAGCCGCATGGCGGATATATTGCGTCCTCTCGGCTATGCTCAGGTTGATGAGCCTGATGGTGCAGATATGATGATTTTAAACACCTGTCATATTCGGGAGAAAGCCACAGATAAGGTTTTTTCTGAAATTGGTCGCCTTAAGAAACACAAAGATGAAAAAGAGGCCAAAGGTGGCAAAATGCTGATGGCTGTTGCGGGTTGCGTGGCGCAAGCCGAAGGTGATTTTATTCTAAAACGCGCTCCTGCTATTGATATGGTTTTTGGTCCTCAAACTTACCATGAGCTTCCCGAGATGGTTTTAAAAGCTAATGGTAATGAGCGCGTGGTGAATACTGAATTCCCAAGCGTTACAAAATTCGATACGTTACCAGAAGAACAAAACCAAGGGGCTGCCGCCTTCCTTTCCATTCAAGAAGGTTGCGATAAATTTTGTACGTTTTGTGTTGTGCCCTATACACGTGGCGCAGAATATTCACGACCAGTAGATAAAATTGTTGATGAAGCCAAACGTCTTGTGGATAACGGGGCAAAGGAAATCACGCTTTTGGGGCAGAATGTCAATGCCTATCACGGGGAAAGCAAAGATGGAAAAGTCAGGGGATTAGGTCAATTAATTGAAGAAATTTCGGGCATTAATGGCCTTCAACAAATTCGTTACACAACCTCTCATCCGCGTGATGTAGACCAAGAACTTATTAATGCACATCGTGATGTTGAAAAGCTTGCGCCGTTTCTTCATCTGCCTGTGCAAAGTGGCTCTGACAAAATCCTTAAAGTGATGAACCGTAAACACACGGCGGACAGATATAGAGAAATTATTGCTGAGCTGCGTGCTGCACGCTCTGACCTCGTTTTTTCTTCTGACTTTATAGTTGGTTTTCCGGGGGAAACGGATCAAGATCATGAAGACACAATGCAACTCATTCGTGATGTTGGTTTTGCCTCCGCCTATTCATTTAAGTATTCTGCGCGTCCGGGAACACCCGCCGCTAACATGACAAACTTGGTGCGTGAAGATGTAAAGTCTGCCCGCCTTTTAGAGCTTCAAAATCTGGTTACTGAGCAATATTTAGAATTCAATCAAGCCAGTGTAGGAAAGACTATGTCTGTGCTATTTGAACGAAAAGGTCGCTATGAGGGACAACTTCAGGGGCGTACGCCTTTCTATCAAGCTATTAACGTTCCTGCCAATGACCGCCTATTAGGGGAATTTGTGGATGTAGAAATCACCGAAGCCACTGCGAATGCCCTCGTTGGTGAGGTCAAAATAATCGAAAATATTGCTAAATCTGCCTGATTTTATGCTATAATCGTAAGATAACTACTTATAGAGGTACGCTATAACTGATCATTCTGATAAGAGTATTTCACTCTCTTTTGATAACAATTCCCTACTTCCCGCTCTTTTTGGCGAACATAACGGTCATTTGCATCATTTGGCTGAGGCTTTGTCGATTGAAATAGCCAGTCGAGGCAATACTATTGCTGTGTCGGGTAATGAGAGTAATGTTGATACAGCGCAAGAAGTTTTAAAGATGTTGTGGGAAAAACTGCAACGTAAGCAAGATATAACCACGAATGAAATTGATGCCGCCCTCAGATTTTCAAAGGGTTTTTCAAAAGGAGGCAAAAAAAACGTGACACAAACCGCAAAAAATTCAAAAGTGCTTTATGATGAAAACTCTGGCATTAAGACTTATAAAAATAAGTTGATCTCTCCTCGTTCTCCCAATCAGGCTAAGTATATTGAAGCCATTCGCCAGAATGATATGGTTTTTGGTATTGGTCCTGCTGGAACAGGGAAGACCTTTCTCGCTGTGGCGGCGGCCGTTCATATGTTTCAAGAAGGGCAAATTGAGCGCATGGTGTTTTGTCGTCCTGCTGTTGAGGCTGGCGAACAGTTAGGATTTCTTCCTGGTGATATGCTGGAGAAAATCGATCCTTATTTGCGTCCAATTTATGACGCTTTGCATGACATGATGCCCGCAGACGAGATTCCCAAAAAGATAGAAAGCGGAGAGATTGAAATTGCCCCTCTTGCTTTTATGCGTGGACGTACATTGAAAAACGCTTTCGTGGTTTTGGATGAGGCGCAAAATACAACCGCTATGCAGATGAAGATGTTTTTAACGCGTATGGGGGAAAATACACGTATGGTTATTACAGGTGACCCCTCTCAAATAGATTTACCACCAGGTACCCAAAGCGGCTTAAAAGAAGCCATGAGCATTTTACGCGATGTTGAGGATATACCTTTTGTTCAATTTGATGCGAAAGATGTTGTCAGGCATAAGCTTGTTACAAAAATCATTGAAGCTTATGATAAGCATGACTTTAGAAATCGATCATAAATATTTAAAATGCAAATCCCTCAAAAATTAAAACCAACAATTGAGATTTCTGTTCAGTATCCTGAATGGGAAAAGTTGGGAGATATCTACAACATTATAAAGCTGACGGCTAAAACAGCCCTAAATTCAGCTATATTGCCTAAAATTTGTATTGATCGGGATTTAGAGATTAGTGTTGTTTTGGCCAATGATGATTTAGTTCAAATATTAAATCGAGAATATAGACAGAAAGATAAACCAACCAATATTTTAACATTTGCTACATTAGATAGTGAAGAAATACCAACAAGTGGCGTTTTAAACCTTGGTGATATCATTTTGTCCTATGAAACCATGGAGCGTGAAAGCCAAGAAAAGGGTACTTTTATGCTTGACCACATTAAACATCTAACGGTTCATGGTGTGTTGCACTTGCTTGGCTATGATCATCAAACCGAGGACGAAGCCAATGACATGGAAACGCTTGAAATTCGTATTCTTGAACAGCTTGGCGTGCAAAACCCTTATACAGAAATGAATTTTTGATTTATAATTTAAACAATGTTGAAAAATATGACTGACTCTGAAAATCCACCATCTAGAATGCTCGCCAATAATAATGAGGCGAGCCAAGATAGCGAAGAAAAAAATAACAGCTTTTTGGCGCGTGTTAAAAATCTATTATATAAACCTAAAAATACCGATTCAGCTTTACGTGAAGCAATAGAGGAATTTATAGAAGAGCTTGATGAAGAAGATCATATAACGTCTTCTGTTGCTGCTCATGAGAAATCACTGATAACCAACGTTCTAAAACTGCGTGATACTACTGTTGTAGATGTCATGATCCCGCGCGCAGATATTGCTGCGATTGAACTTAACGCTTCTCAAGAAAGTTTAATGGAATTATTGGCAGAAAGACAATTTAGTCGTATTGCGGTTTATAAAGAAACCCTAGACGAAATTCTTGGTTCCATTCACATCAAAGACATTTTATCTGTTTTAGCTTCTAAAAAAGAAGTTGATATTAAATCTATGATACGTCCTGTGCCGATTGTATCACCCTCCCTCCCTGTTCTTGATCTGCTTTTAAAAATGCAGAGCGATAGAAAGCACATGGCTTTTGTTGTTGATGAATATGGTGGGATTGATGGGTTGGTAACAATAGGTGATGTTATTGAAGCTATTGTTGGTGAATTCGATGATGAATTTGATATTGAGACAGCGCCGCAGATGGTTGAAAATGATGATGGCTCTCTTGTTGTTGATGCCCGCTTAGATATTGAAGAATTTGAAGAAAAATATGGTGAAATTTTAAACGAAGATGAGCGTGAGGAAGTAGATACGCTCGGTGGACTTGTTTTCTTTACGGCCAGTCGTATTCCCGCTCGTGGTGAAGTCATTAAGCATGAATCGGGTATGATATTTGAAATTCTTGAAGCTGATCAACGCCGCATCAGCACGTTACGTATTCGTAACATTCCCAAACAACAGCCATGAGTTTTTTTATAAAGTTAATTTTTGCTTTGCTATCAGGTATTGCGCTTGCCTTTGTACAAGCTCCCTATGATTTATGGTTTTTGATATTCCCCTGCTTCGGACTTTTTTACTTTTTTTACCAAAGTCTTGAAAACAAAAAACAGGTTTTTCTTCTTAGTTTTATTTTTGCATTAGGTTATTTTGTCACAGGATTAAATTGGATAGGTAATGCCCTCTTGGTTGAAGGGAATGATTATAAATGGGTTTGGCCATTGGCGGTTATCGCCCTCCCTACTCTCCTCTCCTTATTCACCGCACTTTTTCTTACAATTAATCACATCTTATTTAAGAATGAAAATCTTATAAAATTTATAGGGTTTTGTTTATTTTTATCACTGTCTGAATGGGTACGCGGCTTTGTTTTTACAGGCTTTCCTTGGAATTTATATGGGTATGGTCTTGCTTCTGTTGCTACCATATCTCAATCTTTAAGCATTGTTGGACCTTATGGGTTGACCTTATTCACTATTATTTGGGGTGGCTTGTTAGGTTACTTATTTACTGATGGTAAATATAAGGCCCCACTCTCTCTGGTTGTTATCTTAAGTTTTGTCGGCACATTTATCTATGGTCATCAAAAACTTAAAAATGCCGATGTTCAATTTGATGAAAATATCAATGTTCATATTATTCAGCCAAACATTGCCCAAGAAAAAAAATGGCAGAACGAAGAGCTCGCTAATAACTTTGAGAAACTAACATCAACTCTTCAAGGCTCATTAGATAATAATAAAAAGCATATTGTCATTTGGCCTGAAACGGCTATCCCACCAATATTGCTGAACAATCAAACGGCAAATCAACGCATAAGAACCATGCTGGGTGATAATGCTATTCTATTGTCGGGAGCATTAACAATGCAGCCTGATGAAACAACATCAAAAATTAATTATTATAATGCCCTGCTTACTTGGACCAAGAATAAAAGAGGAGCAAAACTTTATGCTAAAAGTCATCTTGTTCCATTTGGAGAATATATTCCGTTTCAAAAATTTATTCCCTTACCCACGGTCACACAATTTTCTGGGTTTAAACGTGGTTCTGGTCCCAAAACAATTAATGTCAAAGGATATCCTTCCTTCACTCCTCTTATCTGTTACGAAATTATTTTTCCACAAAGTACCGTCAATAATGAAATGGTGCGCCCAGATTATATTCTAACAATTACAAATGATGCTTGGTATGGTGACAGTGCGGGGCCTCACCAACATTTTGCACAGGCGCGTTTTCGTGCTATTGAACAAGGAATCCCCGTTCTTCGTTCTGCCAATACGGGTATATCTGGAATTATTGATCCTTATGGTCGCGTTATTGCTCAATTAGAGCTTTTAAAACAGGGCAGTATAGAAAATACTTTGCCAAAAGCTCTTAAAAAACCAACTATTTATAGTTTGTATAATGATTTTATTTATATAATATTTTCATCTATCTGTTTGTTTTTATGTCTATTTTTTAGAGGAAAGCGCATTTCATAGCCGTAGCATTGAAAGCTAATCTAAAAGCCATATAACCGCCCCCTTGCATACCATCGCAGGCTTTGCTATTTTTCGTATTAAATTAGGATTTGGGATAGAAAAATTGAAACAACAAACAACAATTGATTATCAGTTAAATGATAAGAAAAAGGGTCAAGCGCAAGAAATTGATCAGCTTATTGGCGGCCGCCTCAAAGAAATTCGTAAAAAGAAAAACCTAACGCAAGAAGATATTGCTGATAAGCTTGGGGTTTCTTTTCAACAGATTCAAAAATATGAAAATGGTAAAAACCGTATAAGCTTTAGCCGTCTATACGAACTAAGTAGTTTTATGAAAGAACCGCTAGAAAGTTTTGTTACTGGCATAAAACAAGAAAATTTAGGTATGTCGGATAATTCACAATCGCCGCTCGACCCGTCCTATAATGACAGCATCTCACAAAAAGAAACAGACGAGTTATTAAAAATATACTACTCCTTGGAAGATCCTCAATTAAGAAAGAATCTTCTTAAATTTATTAAAACAATGGCCGAGAACCTTAAGGAGTAATTTCCCCTGTTTTTCCCTATTTCCCTTGCACTCCCGCTCATTAAACATTAACCTCATGAAAATTTTAATTAAGAATGGATGTAAACTATGTCTGCACAAACCGCTGAAATACAAGATATTAGACCTATGAATGAAACTGCCGTAAAAAATTATACCTTTACGAGTGAGTCCGTCTCCGAAGGTCACCCTGACAAAATTTGTGATCAAATTTCTGATGCAATTGTTGATGCTTTTTTAGAAGCTGACCCCGAATCTCGTGTCGCTGTCGAAACAGCAGTAACAACAGACTATGTTGGTATTTTTGGTGAGACGCGCGGTCCAGACAGTATTACGCCAGATAAAATGGAAGAGCTCGCACGCAAGGTTATTAAAAAAATTGGTTACGATCAAAAAGGTTTTAGCTGGAAAACAGCCCGTTTTGATGTTCGCGCCCATTCACAAAGTGTAGACATCGCCCAAGGCGTGGATGCTGAAGGGGCTGGTGACCAAGGTATTATGTTTGGTTATGCTTGTCGTGAAACAGAGTCATTAATGCCTGCAGCCATTCAATATTCACATGATGTTTTACATGCTCTTTCTAATGGTCGCCACGATGGCTCTTTACCTGATTTAGGTCCTGATGCAAAATCTCAAGTGTCTCTTATTTATAAAGATGGGAAGCCAGTAAAGGCTGCTTCTGTTGTTGTTTCAACACAGCATACTGAAAATGTATCTCAAGCCGATGTTCGTGAAATGGTTCGCCCTCATATTGAAAAAATATTACCAGAAGGTTGGATGTGCCCAGATGAAGAGCTTTATGTGAATCCAACGGGTCGTTTTGTTATCGGCGGTCCTGTGGGGGATGCTGGTTTAACGGGCCGCAAAATTATTGTTGATACTTACGGTGGTGCGGCTCCTCACGGTGGTGGTGCTTTTTCTGGTAAAGATCCATCAAAGGTTGACCGTTCAGCAGCTTATGCAGCACGTTATGTTGCTAAAAATATTGTTGCAGCGGGGTATGCTGAAAGATGTACAATCCAAGTTTCTTATGCCATTGGTGTTGCAAAACCTATTTCTCTGTTTGTGAATACGCACGGTACAGGAACGGTTTCAGAAATGTTGTTAGAAGAAGCTATCAATAAATCTATAGATCTTAGTCCAATGGGGATTCGTAAACATCTTGACCTTCATAAACCAATTTATGCCCGTACGGCGGCTTATGGCCACTTTGGACGTGAACCAGAAGCAGATGGTGGTTTCTCATGGGAAAAAACAGATCTTGTTGATGCACTTCAAAAAGCTATTGGCTGATAACAGTCCTTCAAGAGTAGCATCATGAATACTGAGTGGCGGTTTTATGGACGCCGTTCAGGGCGTAAGCTCAATAAAACCCGTCAGAATGTACTCGATAATCTGCTCCCTACTCTATCAATTGCTGATTTAGATAAATCTGGCAGCCTTACACCCGCAACCTTATTTAAAAACCCCTCTCTTACGTCATTGCCTGAATCTGCAAAGCAGATTCTAGGGCAATCTGGAGAGTCTTCAAAAATAGATTCCCCTAAAATTGACTGCGTCAATTCAGGGAATGACGACAAAGTTATTCTAGAGATTGGTTTTGGTAATGGTGAGCATTTGGCCGAAATGATGCGCCGCAATCCTGAAAATAATTTCATTGGTGCCGAACCCTTTATCAATGGCATGACGGCCTTTCTAAAAGAAATAGATGAAAGCGACGACCTAGAACTTAACAATATTCGTGTCCATATGGATGATGCTATTCCACTGGTTAAATCTTTGACATCAAACTCAATTGATGAGATTTATGTTCTTAATCCTGATCCATGGCATAAAACGCGCCATCATCAACGCCGTATTATCAATCAAGCCAACCTGACGGAGTTCTCACGCATCATGAAATCAGGTGCGAAGCTCATCATGACGACAGATGTGGTTAATCTTATTGAATGGATGGTGACTGAGACCTTTAATCACCCTGATTTTGAGTGGACAGCTCAAAAGGCTGATGATTGGCGTAAAACGCCAGAGAGTTGGATTCCTACCCGCTACGAAACCAAGGGTGCGAAAGGCAGCGACCACATGAATTATCTGTTTTTTACTAAAAAGTAATAAAAACTAGCTTATAGGTGTTTTGGGACGAAAGGCGGCACTTTATACGGCGCTTTTTCAGGCTCGGACAGGTTATAAGAAACAAAAAATAGACGAAGGCTGTCTCTATTAATCTGATTAAAATCTGTCTTGTAGACGCGCAAATAAGCTGGTGCAGTCTTTCTTTGTTTTACTTCAGCAGCAGAAAATGGTTTTTCAAAAATTGATGTACCTTCTTTGACAGCATTTTCATTTAAATGCTTTGCTGCCATCTCTGCAGTTTTATAGTTCCTAACCTTCATTCTAAAAAAGGTTGATGGAGCATCTTCGTAAAGCGCTGTATCCCAATTTTCTTCTGTTAAATTTTGAAGGTCTTGCATTATGCCCTTATTATGATCTTCTTCAGCCTTATTATGATCTTCTTCAGTACGTTGATAATGACGCTGTTCTTCTGTAAGAAATACGAAATCCCAAACTTTTTTAAACATTTCTCTTGCTTTCATAATATTCACCCTTTTAGTTCAGTATTTATCAATAATGTAGTGCTTATACAGCAAGTTTATATATATGTAAATAGATTTTTTTAGAGAATTCAGCTAAAAATATACCCCAAACCCCAAAAACAGCTTGCTTTTTAGCCTTCAGAGGCTTATAAACCCCTATAAATTCCTGATGTATGTTAGGTGGGTTCGATAATCTCGAAGCCCGCCTTTTTTAATGGCTTCAGGTAAAATGGATAATTATGGAGACTGCCTCCTCGCGCCAATAATTAAATAAGCGCGTTTGAGGGCTTTTTAAAAATAATGCAAAGTGCATTGGAAAATAGAGTTGCTGATATCATATCCCCTGTCATAACAGAATTAGGGATTAACCTCTTATGGGTTGAATATAAAGGCGATGTTTTAGGAATTTTTGCTGAAAATCCAACCACTGGCAAACTTAATCTAGAAGAATGTACAAAGATAAGTCGTGAAATCTCACCTTTGTTAGAGGTAGATGATCCTATTAATGGTGCATACAGATTAGAAGTGAGTTCTGCTGGTCTTGATCGCCCTTTATTTAATATTGAGGATTATGAACGTTTCCATGATTTAGAAGCTAAGATTGAGCTGAGTGAAGATATCGATGGGCAAAAGAAGTTTCGAGGCTTTATCCGCACGGTTGAGGGTAACATCATTCAATTTGAAACCGATCAAGGGATGGTAGACTTACCCTTTCAGAGCATATATAAAGCCAAATTAGTTATGACTGATCATCTGATTAAGGAAACAAAAAAGAGATTTGAGTTAGCAAATGAGAATACTCAAAAAATTGAACAAGAAGAATTAGTAACAACAAATTAAACTAAGCCTCCTCCCGCTTGCGGGCATGAGGGCTAAACTAAAAAGAGGAAAATTAAAATGGAAATGTTACAAGTTGCCGATGTCGTTGCCCGTGAAAAAGGGATTGATCGTGAACTCGTTCTGGAGGCGATGGAAGAAGCTATTCAAAAAGCTGGGCGCTCAAAATATGGTCATGACCATGATATCCGCGCGACAATTAATCGCAAAAGCGGTGTTATTGATTTGAAACGTTATCGTGAAGTTGTTGAACAGCTTGGGGAAGAAGAAGAAATCCGTCAATTAACGCTTGAACAAGCACAACGTGAAAAGAAAGACGCTAAAGTTGGTGATTTTCTTATTGATGAACTCCCTCCTCTAGATTTTGGACGTATTGCGGCTCAAACAGCGAAACAGGTTATTGTACAAAAAGTCCGTGAAGCTGAGCGTGCTCGTCAGTATCTTGAATTTAAAGATCGTACAGGTGAAATCATTAATGGTGTTATCAAACGTGTTGAATACGGTAACGTTACAATTGATATTGGTGGTGGTCGCGCCGAAGGTTATTTACGCCGCGAAGAATGTATTCCGCGTGAACATCTTAAAAATGGTGACCGTGTGCGTGCTTACATCTATGAAGTGCGTGAAGAACAACGTGGTCCTCAAATCTTTATGTCACGGACTCACCCTGACTTTATGGCCAAACTATTTACGCAAGAAGTGCCAGAAATTTATGATGGCATGATTGAAATTAAAGCTGTTGCGCGTGATGCGGGTAGCCGTGCTAAAATAGCTGTTCAATCACGTGACAACAGCATTGATCCTGTTGGTGCTTGTGTTGGTATGCGTGGATCACGCGTGCAGGCCGTAGTAAATGAGCTTCAAGGTGAGAAAATTGACATCATTCCTTGGACTGAAGACTTAGGTAGCTTCATTATTTCTGCCCTACAGCCTGCTGAAGTGGCAAAAGTTGTCATGGACGAAGATAAAAAACGTATGGATGTTGTTGTTCCTGAAGAACAGCTTTCTCTGGCTATTGGTCGTCGTGGTCAAAATGTTCGTCTTGCTTCTATGCTTGTCGGTTGGGATATAGACATTATGACGGAAGAAGAAGAATCAGACCGTCGCGCTGAAGAATTTAAATCGCGTTCTGAACTCTTCATCGTTGCTCTCGATATTGATGAGATGATTGCCCAACTGCTTATTGCTGAAGGCTTTACATCTGTTCGTGAAATTGCCGAAACACCCATTGAGGAAATGGTTGAAATTGAAGGTTTTGACGAAGATATTGGGCAAGAACTTATCAATCGTGGTGCAGCATGGATTGAAGCGCAAGAAAAAGAACTTGAAACGAAGCGCGCTGAACTTGGCATCAAAGATGATCTCATGGAATTTGAAGGTCTAACACCAGAAATTATTATTAAGCTTGGTGAAAACGAAGTGAAAAGTCGCGATGATTTGGCAGACTTGGCAACAGATGAGCTTATTGAAATTCTTGGTGAGGGTGCTATGAAGCCGCGTGATGCAGAAGCGTTGATTATGAAAGCACGTGAACATTGGTTTGCTGAAGAAGATGCAGCAGCAGCTGAGGCTGAAGCCGCTGAAAATGATAATGGTACAGAAACACCAGCTGAGGAGGCTGTTGCTTCAAATGCGTAGCCCCCTCGCGCTTGCGCGTATGAGGGTACTCATAAGCTAATCAGATATTTGCCTTTACACTTATGGCATCTCTCTGATTTTAAATAATTAGATTAAGTGCTATAAAAATAACAAAGGCAAAATATGACCGATAGTAAAAAGACTGATGATGACACAAAAGCTGAAGACGCTCCTAAAAAGAAACCTTTGGGTTTAAAGGGCGGGACGTTAAGCTTAAAAACTGCGACGGCTGGTGCTAAACCTGCAGGAACAGTTGTCGAAGTTCGTCGTAAGCGTTCTGCAGGACGCGGTGCTATTCAAACACCAGATCATTCAGCGCCAACAACGCCGCAAGGAAACCCCCCCTCTTCACTTGAGAACTTAACATCAAGTGAACGTGATGCACGGGCGAAGGCGTTGAAAGAAGCTCTTGAAAACGAAGGTAATACAGATAGTAAAATACCTCCTCCGCCTTCAAAAAGTAGCGCAACTGAAAAAATGCCGACGACGCATGAAGCGCGTAAGGCAGAATTAGAAGAGCTTCTTCGTATTGAAGAAGAAGAGAAATCTAAAGCTGAAGTTGTTGATACGGCCAATCAACAAAAGTTTAGGGAATCAGCGCCCGTACCTGCCATTAAGAAAGAGACGGAGCGTGATCAGTTTAAAAAACCATCTCGTAACCCTCGTGATAATGATAGACGTCGTGGAGGTAAGATTACTGTAACTCAAGTTTTGAATAATAATTTTGAACGTGATCGCGGTATGTCTATGGCGGCACAAAAACGTGCGCGTGAAAAAGCACGTTTAGCTTCTCAGGGTCCAAAACAAGAAGCTGAAAAGGTTTTTCGTGAAGTTACTGTTCCTGAAACTATTACGGTAGAAGAGCTTGCAAACCGTATGGCTGAACGTGGTGTCGATGTTATAAAATCTTTAATGAAGCTTGGTGTCATGGCAACAATCAATGAAGTGATTGATGCTGATACGGCTGAACTTGTTATTGAAGATTTTGGTCATAAAATTAAACGTGTTACTGAATCTGATATTGAGATAGGTATTGAAGGTGTTGAAGATGATCCAAAAGATCTAATTGCCCGCGCTCCTGTTGTTACAATTATGGGTCATGTAGATCATGGTAAAACATCCCTTCTTGATGCGTTGCATGAAACAGATGTTGTTGCTGGCGAAGCTGGTGGCATTACGCAACATATTGGGGCTTATCAAATCAAAGTGAGTTCTGGTGAAAAAGTAACATTCTTAGATACACCAGGTCATGCCGCCTTTACTGAAATGCGTGCACGTGGTGCGAATGTAACTGATATTGTTGTTATCGTTGTCTCTGCCGCAGACAGTATCATGCCGCAAACTATCGAAGCGATTAACCATGCAAAAGCTGCTGAAGTACCTATTATTGTGGCCGTTAATAAAATTGACTTGCCTGACGCAAATCCAATGAAGGTTAAACAAGACCTTCTTCAACATGAATTGATTGTTGAAGACATGGGCGGTGAAATTCAATGTGTTGAAGTTTCTGCGCTACAAAAGACAAATCTGGATAAATTGGTTGAGGCGATTGTTCTTCAATCTGAAATTCTTGAATTGAAAGCAAACCCAAATCGTGATGCGCAAGGTGCGGTTGTTGAAGCCAAAATGGAACCGGGTCGTGGTTCTGTTGCTACAGTACTCGTTCAAAATGGAACACTTAAAATTGGTGATACATTTGTTGTCGGTGCTGAATTTGGTAAAGTTCGTGCTCTTATCAATGATAAAGGGGAGCAAATTCAAGAGGCCGGTCCTGGTCTTCCTGTTGAAGTATTAGGTTTAAACGGTACACCAGATGCTGGTGATGTCTTAAACGTTGCTGATGAAGCAAAAGCTCGTGAAATTGCTGAATTTAGAGCCAATCAAAAACGTGAAAAACAAGCAATGGCCATTACATCAAACCGTACGTTTGAAAACATGTTGGCGGCTAGTCATTCAGACAGCAAGAAAACACTGTCTGTTGTCATTAAAGGTGATGTTCACGGTTCTGTTGAGGCTATCATTGGTTCTTTAAACAAAATGACCGAAGATAATGATGAAATTGCCGTGCAAGTTCTTCACTCTGGTGTTGGTGGTATTACTGAATCTGATGTGACTTTGGCAGGTGCCTCAAATGCCATGCTGATTGGTTTTAACGTCCGTGCTAATTCACAGGCGCGTGATCAAGCGGATCGTGATGGCGTGATGATTAAATATTACAACATCATCTATAACGTTATTGATGATGCTAAAGCAATCTTAAGCGGTATGCTTGATCCGCTAGAGCGCGAAGAATATCTCGGTCAGGCGCAAATCCGCCAAGTTTTCAATATTTCCAAATATGGGAACATTGCGGGCTGTATGGTCACCACAGGTATGGTGAAACGTGGAGCTGGTGTACGCCTACTTCGTGATGATGTGGTTATTCATGAAGGAACACTTAAAACACTGAAACGCTTTAAAGATGAGGTGAAGGAAGTAAAAGAAGGTACTGAATGTGGTATGGCCTTCGAAAAATATGATGATATTAAAGAAAATGACGTTATCGAATGTTACGAAATCGTTGAAGAAGCTCGTACTCTGGATTGACCTCGTGAGAATGAAAATACCAAAGAAAATTTATAAAAAAACGATAGTTCCACTATCATTGTCATCTTTGATGTTATTATTTGTGGGTTATGATTTTATCGCGCTTCACTTTGAGGTGGTAGAACAAAAAGATCTAATTAAAATTGATACATTTAGCGTTTTTGCTTTGATGTCGTTTTTAATTCTCGGGTTTTTAATTTTTTTTATATCGACTGCATTCTTTGCTATCACCAAGCTTAGCCCAGAAAAACTAGATTTTATATTAATATTATTCTTAGCTCCGACCGTAATAACCCTACTTCTACTATTGCCAGCTTCTTTTTATTCAGAGACTTATATCACTAAAATATTAAAAAATAATGATTATAATATCTGTAAAGTTAGCAAAAATATTGGCGGCTACAGGTACTCAGGTGTAACAATAACAGCAGCTTTAAATAACTGTCGAAAAGAACAATAAAATGCCAAGAAACCCAGAAAATGGTCCATCACAAAGACAGCTTCGCGTTGGCGAACAAATTCGTCATATCATGGCGGAAACTTTGAGCCGTGGTCATTTTCATGATGAAGTTCTTATAGATTTAGCAGGGAATGTTACTGTGACTGAAGTACGCCCTTCTCCTGACCTTCGTCAAGCCACTGCCTATGTCATTTCTTTAGGCGGGCTAGATATGAATACAATTCTTCCAGCCTTAAATGACAATGCGCAAGTTTTTCAAAAAGATATTAATACGAAAGCCAATTTAAAATTTACACCGCGCGTCCGTTTTCAAGAAGATACCTCTTTTGAGAAAGTTCAAAAACTTGATGAGCTTTTAAGCACTATCAAATATTCTGAACAGGATTAGTTATTATGTTTGTTTTAACGTCATTGCGAGCGAAGCGAAGCAATCCAGAATCCTATCAACTTGGCACTAGATTGCCGCAGTCGCCCCGAATAAATTGTGGCTCCTTCGCAATGACAATAATAGGACATTAACATGGGGCGCAAAAAAAAAGGCATCAAAATTGACGGTTGGATTAACGTTAATAAACCAGTCGGCATAACATCAACTCAAGTTGTTGGTAAAATTCGTTATGCCCTTAAGGCACAAAAAGCTGGGCATGGCGGCACGCTTGATCCCCTCGCCTCTGGTATTCTCCCCATTGCATTAGGCGAAGCCACTAAGACAGTAAATTACATACAAGATGCCATTAAAACTTACAATTTTACCATTACATGGGGTGAGCAACGCACCACAGATGATGCCGAAGGCGAAGTTCTTCATTCCTCCGATAAGCGTCCTGCGCAAGAAGAGATAGAAGATATTCTATCTCAATTTATTGGTGATATTGAACAAGTCCCGCCTCAGTTTTCTGCTGTAAAAGTTGAAGGTGAACGTGCCTATGATGTGGCTCGTGATGGGGAGCATGTTAATATAAAACCTCGTGGGGTTTACATTGAAGCCCTCGGTATTTTAGATCACACAGACAATAAAACTGATTTTACATGTATATGTGGCAAAGGTACCTACATCCGCTCCCTTGCCCGTGATATGGGAGAGATTTTGGGCTGTTACGGCTATATATCCTCCCTTGAACGTTCAAAAGTTGGCCCGATGGAGCTGGAAAGTGCGATTTCCCTTGATATTTTTGAGCAAATGATTGATAACCCTGACCAAGAGAAAGACTTGAGCAGTATTGTTCTCCCCCTTCAGACCGTCCTGGACGACATCCCGGTTTTGGCCTTGAAGGATAAGGAAGCAGTATTGTTGAAAAACGGAAATGGTATTTCCCTGCTTTCCAAGCCTGATTTGGCTCGTTTAGAGGCGATCGGTATTCCTTGGAAATCTGATGATATCACAACCGCTCTTGCCACTTATGACGATATGGCTTTGGCCATGATTGAAATTGACGGTGCCAAGATTCAACCTGTTCGGGTCTTTAATTTGACGTGAAACGTCATCCCCGCGATTTGCGCTAGCAAATTTAAACGGCGGGGATCCATATGTGAAAGCTTTGCTTTCTCTTTTGCTGGATCCCGTTCGTGTTAATTCGCTTCGCTCATACCAACGGGATGACATATAGAAAAAGGAGAAAACGATGTCGATTACTACAGAGCGTAAAGCAGAAGTTATCAAAGATAACGGTCAAAAAGAAGGCGATACTGGTTCACCAGAAGTACAAATTGCTATTCTGACAGAACGTATCAATAATTTATCAGAGCACATGAAGACCAATAAAAAAGATTTTGGTTCACGTCGCGGTCTTTTGGCAATGGTTGCCAAACGTCGTAAATTGCTTGATTACTTGATTGCAAACGATAATGCGCGTTACAAAGACCTTATCAAAAAACTAAACATCAGACGTTAATCACGTTTTCCGTTTCCGTCATTCCGACAGAGCCTAGCGACGAGGAATCTTTTAGGATTTCTCACATGCGTTCGAAATGACGTCTATGGTGTATAACAAACAAAAGCCGCTTGATGCGGCTTTTTTAATGCATAGCTTGAAAAGGTGGTCTTTTTGTTATTTTAGGATATACAGATTTAACAGTAATATTTTGGTAATCGCTTATAGCAACAATTTTCTGCTCTTTTCTTACCGCTTTAAATATCTCAGATAATTTTGTTAAAGTTTCTTCAGCAACTTGTAAGTTCAAACAACTTATCACTTCTACAGGTTCACGGTTTTTATCAGGTTCATCAAAATAATCTGTAATTCTAAGCCCAAGATTAAATCCAAAACCAACATCTACGGGGAGACTTGTTTTATTTTCAGGTTCTATAACCTTTAAAAGCACCATTCCGTTTTTCTTGTAATCCACAGAAGGCAGTTCAATATTGGGATTAAATCCTTTTGCTCGTTTAGTGGCTTCAGGTAACGCTTCTTCTATGGCAGCCTTAGATTCTCTTTTAAAATCTTCATCACTGTCATATGCCACAACATCAGGAGAACGGGTTGTTACATCCAGAAGATTAACTATAAATAAATATGATGTGTTTTTCATTACGAAAACATACGCTTTAGGTTATGTAAAGGAAAGTGTTTTTAGGGAATTTAAGCCGCTTTTTTGGCTATACGCTCAATACCTTGTTGAATATAATTTTTGGCTTCTGCGGCATCTCCCCAACCCCCAATCTTGACCCATTTCCCTTTTTCAAGGTCTTTGTAATGCGTAAAGAAATGCTCAATCTGCTGTAACAATATCGGTTGCAGATCTGTGTATTCATGAACATTCATGTGATAGGGGAAAAGCTTATCAACTGGACGGGCGATAATTTTCTCATCCATACCGCCATCATCTTCCATGCGCAAAACACCAATTGGTTTAACGGCCATGACAGCTCCAGGAACAACACCAATATTGCCAACAACCAGAATATCGACAGGGTCGCCATCTTCAGACAAAGTATGCGGAATAAAGCCATAATTGGCTGGGTAAAACATCGGCGTATGAAGAAAGCGGTCAACAATTAACGCACCAGAATCTTTGTCCAATTCATATTTTGTTGGCACGCCACCCATTGTATTTTCAATGATGACATTGACCTCGTTCGGGGCATCTTTGCCGATAGAAATTTTTGATATATCCATGTTTCTCTCTTTTATATTTAATATTATTACATAAGGGTTATAGCCTAGAAAATAAGCTTATTTCAAACTATATCTCTTCTTAATTTGACCATTTTCAAGCTCAAAAACGACGGGAACCCCTGTTTCCATCTCGGCAGCATTAATAGTTTTTGGCGTTTCGGCCCCTAATATAATCAGCATGGCCCGTAAACTGTTACCATGTGCGGCCATCAGGATGTTTTTTCCTTCATCTAACATGGGTTTGATATGAGCCTCATAATATGGGCGTACGCGTTTTTCAACAACATCTTGGAGGCATTCGCCCCCTGGTGGTGGTATATCATAGGAGCGGCGCCAGATATGCACTTGTTCATCACCATATTTTTCACGGGTTTCATCTTTATTCAAGCCTGTGAGATCACCATAATCCCGCTCACGCAAATCATCGTGATAGATCATATTTTGGAATAAATCTTCTCTGCCCGCTTCTTTAAGGGCTAATTCAGCCGTATCATTGGCTCGTTTTAAGGTGCTGGTAAAAACTTGATCAAACTCAATATCGGCGTCTTTCAGTAATTTTCCTGCGTTAACTGCCTCTTCCCGTCCTTCATCGGTTAATTCAACATCTGTAAACCCTGTAAAACGGTTGGCCAAATTCCATTCAGACTGCCCATGACGCAGCAAAACCAGATAATTCATCATATTCCCTTAAATTATAAACTTAACTCTTAAACTTTGAAGTAAGGTTTTTTAAGCCGTTTATCAAGCTATCTTTTGTCACTAATTCACCATTTTGCCATAACTGAAAGCCAGTAAAAAGAAGAGCAAATTGAAAGGCAGAAAGTAAAAACAAAATTATAGAACCTACAGCGCCCATATTAACCAGCATGTTACCCAAAATTCCGGCCAAAGCGAAAAATGCAAAAAACAAAATAACCAAAAATATAAAATGTGAGATATCTAATGCGGAGAATTTATCTTTAAAAGCAACCAAGCCGGTTATGGCGAGGACTATCCCGATTAATCCCAACAGCCCAAACATCATGCCACCAAGAATATAAACGCTAGCCAGAGCCATTAAGTTAGAAAATAACCCTAAACCAGACGCAACAAGTATTAAAACATAGCTTAATTTCGCATATTTATTCGTTTCTATGCCTAAAACCTTATTTCCTTGCCCCAAATCGCTCATGTTATTCTCCTTTGATCGTTGTTTGAAAGCTCATTAAGAGTTTGACTTTATTGCCTAATCATGGCATTAAAAGGCGCGCATGAAAAGAGCGCAGATGATTATTTTCTGAGGCTGGCTTACGGTTGACTGTTAAGCGGTTCACCGCCCTCCCGTTTACGGGCATGGCGACCTTAAAAAGAACCTCTTAACTGTCCACCGGATAACTACCGACCTCCCAAAATTTTAAAAACTCTCTTTTTACCGCTACCGATGGGCAATGGTGTCCAAAGGTATTTATAAACATAGCCTCCTCGCGCCAAAAAACTAAAATGCGCGCATGAGGGCTAATTTAAAAAGGAATTAAACAATATGTTTAACGTATATCGCAAAGAAATTGACTTTGCAGGAAAAAAACTAGTTCTAGAAACTGGTAAAATAGCCCGTCAGGCAGATAGCTGTGTGATGGCAACATTGGGCGGAACACAAGTACTTTGTGCTGTGACTGCTTCAAAAACTGTTCGTGAAGGACAAGACTTCTTCCCATTGACGGTTCACTACCAAGAAAAAGCGTACGCCGCAGGTAAAATCCCAGGTGGGTTTTTCAAACGTGAAGCACGCCCTTCTGAAAAAGAAACATTAACGGCGCGTCTTATTGACCGCCCTATCCGCCCATTATTTCCAAATGGCTTCTTAAACGAAGTATTGGTGATGTGTACTGTTGTAGCGCATGACATGGAAAATGATCCAGACATGGTGGCAATGATTGGTGTATCTGCCGCTCTGACTATGTCAGGTATCCCATTCATGGGCCCTGTTGGTGCGGCACGCGTTGGTTATAAAGATGGTAAATATCTTCTGAATCCAACATTGCAAGAAATGGAAGGCTCAGAGCTTGACCTTGTTGCGGCGGGAACAAAAGAAGGTGTTCTTATGGTTGAATCAGAAGCGTCTGAGCTTTCTGAAGACATCATGCTTGGCGCTGTTATGCACGCTTGGAATGGTTTCCAGCCTGTTATTGACGGCATCATTGATTTGGCTGAAATGAGTGCAAAAGAAATGTGGGATATGCCTGAAGCTGATCCTAAAGTTGAAAAACTTGAAGCTGACCTTAAAGCTAAATATGAAAAAGACGTTACAAAGGCTTATTCTAACACAGATAAAATGGAGCGTTATGCTGCCAAAGATGCTGTAAAGGCTGATGCTGTTGAGGCGTTCTTGGACGAAGAAAATGGCATCACGAAAGAACTAATTGGTTCTGCCTTCAAACATTTGGAAGCGGACGTTGTTCGGGGTAACATCTTAAAAACTGGTAACCGTATCGATGGGCGTGACACAAAAACGGTACGTCAAATTGTTGCTGAAGTTGGTATTCTGCCGCGTGCACATGGCTCTGCTTTGTTCACACGTGGTGAAACACAGGCTCTTGTTGTGACGACATTGGGAACGGGTCAAGACGAACAAATTATTGATGCCCTTGAAGGCGATAGCCGTTCACGTTTCTTATTACACTACAACTTCCCTCCTTATTCTGTGGGTGAAGCGGGTCGTGTCGGTCCTCCAGGGCGTCGTGAAATTGGTCATGGTAAATTGGCGTGGCGTGCGGTTAATCCGTTATTGCCAGATGCCGAAGACTTCCCTTACACAATGCGTAACGTGTCAGAGATTACTGAATCTAACGGTTCATCTTCTATGGCGTCAGTTTGTGGATCATCGTTAGCGATGATGGATGCGGGTGTGCCGTTGAAACGTCCAGTGGCTGGTATTGCCATGGGCTTAATCAAAGAGAATGATGATTTTGCTGTTCTTTCTGACATCTTGGGTGATGAAGATCATTTAGGTGACATGGACTTTAAAGTGGCAGGTACTGAAGAAGGTATCACCTCCCTTCAAATGGATATTAAGATTACTTCTATTACAGAAGAAATTATGAAGATTGCTTTGGCGCAAGCTAAAGATGGTCGTATCCATATCCTTGGTGAAATGAATAAGGCAATTTCGGAATCGCGTGGAGAAACATCTTCATTCGCACCACAAATTGAATCAATTCAAATCCCTGTCGATAAAATTCGTGACGTTATTGGTACTGGCGGTAAAGTTATTCGCGGTATCACTGAAGAAACGGGTGCTAAAGTTGATATTGATGACGATGGTATGATTAAAGTATCTGCTGTTAATCAAGAATCAATTGATGCAGCGATGAATATCATCAAGGGCATTACTGAAGAGCCTGAAGTTGGCAAAATCTACAACGGTAAAGTTGTGAAATGTGTTGATTTTGGTGCTTTCGTGAATTTCATGGGCGCCAAAGACGGTCTTGTTCACATTTCTGAGCTTGCTGATGAGCGTGTGGCCAACACCACTGATATCATCAATGAAGGTGATGAAGTGAAGGTTCTCTGCATTGGCATGGATGATCGCGGCAAGGTTAAGCTTTCTATGAAGCGTGTTGATCAGGAAACTGGTGAAGAACGTGAAGTGAAGAAACGCGAGCGTAAAGAAGACGCTGCTTAATTAAAAGAGCCTCAGGTGCGTAAACGCACTACGGCTTATTTAAACGTCTCGCCCTCCCGCTTGCGGGCATGGCGAAAATAAATAAACAAAACCCGCTTCATTCAGGCGGGTTTTTTATCATTATGTTAATCGTTACTTTCATCAAACCAGATTTCACAAGAATAATTCCATGTCAGTTCTTCACCCGCTTTAATATCGCGTGCGGCAAATGATGTAATGGTCAATTCCTCATGATCATTTTCAAGCCGCAATGTTGGATAACGGCTATGATTATAAAGCATCACATAACCAAGCGGCATACAATGCTCAAATCCCTCTTCTTCTGGCTCCCAGTCCAATAGATACCCGTCAGGGGCGCCACCATCTTCTGATATGGCCGATGCCGCCACAACAATAACAGGCGCAGCTTCAATCATTGTTCCTGCGGGAATATCTTCTAAAGCAAAAACCCCGCGCCCTCTGCCATCGCCTGTTTCACGCCAGCCAATTTTGCCGCCCAATTGACTATATACCTTGGGTAGCTTAGCCTCTTCTGGTTGAGCGAAATCTTCATACTTAATTACTGTGTTATGACTCATTATTGCCTCTATAAGTTTAATTAGGCTCGTGTTATGACAGTTTCTGGTTAAAAAATCACTATAAAAATGTAAGTTATTTTATGAGTTTAAAATTACCAAAAGTTATAGGTCATCGTGGGGCGGCCGCTTATGCCCCTGAAAACACCCTTGAAAGTATTCATACCGCTGCGGATATGGAGGTTGAATGGGTCGAGCTTGATGTAAAACTGACCAAAGACGAGGTCCCTATTATCTTTCATGATGATGAATTGGATCGCACCACCAATGGTTCTGGTCGCGTGGCAGAAAAAACTTATGACGAGATCAGGCAGTTTGAAGCTGGTAGCTGGTATGGTGAAAGCTTTACAGGCATTAAAATCCCCACGCTTGAGGAAGCCGTTGATGTTCTTATTGAGCGTAACCTTGGGCTCAATCTTAAAATTGTTCCTTGTCATGGACGTGAAAAAGAGACTGCTGAGGCTGCTTTGGATATTCTTTCACAATATTGGGACGACCATACCCGCCTTCTTATTTCTTCTTTTGATCCTGTCAGTTTAGAGACCGCACAACATATGGCTCCAGATTGGGCGCGCGGACTTCTTCTGGCGGCAGAGCCACAAACCAACGAAATGAATCCTGAATGGAAAAATATTGCGGATTATCTTGATGTGAAGACAATTAATTTAGACACTCAAATCGCCAGCCGTGATGTGGTTGATGAAGTTAAAGAGCTGGGTTATAGCCCTCTTATTTATACGGTCAACGATCCAATAGAAGCGCGTAAATACCAAAGCTGGGGCGTGCCGTCGATGTTTTCTGATGAACCTGATATAATTATTGAGAATTTACTAACCATACATTAGAGAAAATGAACTATGATTAGAGTATTGGGGCACCGTGGTCGTTGTGACGACAACAAAACAGAAGAATACCAAAATACTCCTCCTGCTTTTCTGCATGCTTTAAGCTACGCAGATGGGCTGGAAATGGATGTTGCTATTTCTGCTGATAAAAACATTTTTGTTGTCCATGATGTTTTCTTTTCTGGAGATAGCACACGCTATATGGTTGCAGACCATCTTGACAAAAAAAGCGTAGAAATTCTTGCAGATCGTCACTTAAATGAAATGCCTATAGAAGATATTTTATCTTTAAAAACGCATAATAACGTATCATTCCCCTTATTTTCTGAATTTATAGAGATTATATCTTCTTATCCTGACGCCCAAATCAATGTTGAACTAAAAAATCATGGCACGGCAGAGTTTGTTATTGAACAATGCGATAAAGCTGTAGAAGAAGGTAAAATAACCCGAGATCAAATTATGATTTCATCTTTTAATTATTTTGAGCTTTTAACCTGCAGGCAGTTGAATTGTGGTTATAGGCTTTCTCTTCTAGTGGAGCCCTCATCCACGCCAGGAGCCAAAATGTATGATTGGATGCCCGAAAGCGATGCCTATTTTACCCCCCTCACTGAAAGTCTTTTAAACAGCGAGGCGGTTAAAAAAATAAACCCATGGTCTATCAACATCGAGGAATCTGATTTAACCGTCGATAATATCAAAATGATCAAATCTGTATTTCCTGATGCCCAGATTTTAACATGGTGGTGGGCAGGAAACCCTGAACCGCTACCAGAAGAAAACAAAACGTTGTTTGCTAAGCTTAAGGCGCTTAAAGAGGCAGATTTGCTAGACTCCCTTTATGCAATCATTAGTAACTACCCTAAAGAGATGAAAAAAATTATAAGCTCTATTTGATACAATTTATTGCAGTTTAAAAAGAAATCTTAAACTTATGCTTCCAATGCACTTGGTACTTTAGCGTATTGATCCCAAGCAATTTCAAACAAGGAACGATAACCTTCTGCAAATTCCGCTTGTCGCATAATTGTTACACTAACATCATCATCCTTAAAATTTAAAAACGCTAATTTATCGTGATAGGAATAAAAAGATTTGTCGTTAAAAAGATGATCTGGAGACCATTTGTATTGAGAATATGATATAGCAGGAAAGAAATTATCCTTCTCTTTTACGATGATTCTTATGTCCATTTTGTTTTTAATTTTAACCATTCGCTGTACATGAGATTCCCATTTCTTCTTCCCCATCCACTTAATCCAATTCGAGTGCACAGCGTTGGAAACAAAAATTTTACATGGGGTTTTATGAGTACCATGCTGTAATGCCGTTTGATAAACATCATCCAGAAAAGTCTCAAAACCTTCACTGCCACTTAAAGTTAGCAATGTATCATTTTCGCGCACTCCACCATCAATGAACTCAATTCCGGCCAATTCAAGAGCATGGAAGAGTTTATCCAAAGTGCTTTGTGACGGCGATCCTGTATCGTTTTCAAATTTACTTATTGTTTGGATATGGATACCTGAAATAGAAGATAAATCAGGCTGGCTTAAATTTAAAAGACTACGCGCTGCTCTACATTGTTTAGGTGTTAGAGTTTTTAACATCAAAAACTAACCAAACTCTTTCAGCGCATCATGCGGAATCATACCAACAGCATTAAAGCCACAATCAACATAATGAATTTCACCAGTAACAGCACCTGATAAGTCAGACAAAAGATAAAGTCCTGAGCCGCCAAGCTCATCAAGATCAACAGGACGCTGTAACGGTGACGTCAGCTGACTATATTTGAAAGTTGTTCTGGCAGAGCCAATAACTGCTCCTGCCAATGTGCGCATAGGACCTGCAGATATCGCGTTTACACGAATACCATCTTGTCCTAAATCTGCCGCCAGATAACGCACAGATGATTCAAGGGCGGCTTTTGCCACCCCCATCACATTATAGCTCGGCATGGCTTTTTCTGCGCCATAGTAGGATAGAGTCACCGCGCTTGAGCCCGGTTTCATCATCGGTGCGGCTCGGCGCATAACACTCGTAAAGCTGTAACAAGAAATATGCATAGACGTTAGAAAATTTTCTAACGATGTATCAACATATCTCCCTTTTAATTCTTCTTTGTCTGAATAAGCAATCGCATGAATAACAAAATCTAGCTCGCCCCATTCTTGCTTAATAATCGCAAAGGCATTGTCCAAATCTTCTTCTTTAGAGACATCGCAATCAATCAAAACCTCAGCGCCAATTGACTCTGCTAAAGGTTTAACACGCTTGCCAAACGCATCACCTTGATAGGTGAAGGCCATTTCTGCGCCATGCGCATGTAAAGTCCGCGCCATTCCCCACGCAATCGACTTCTCGTTTGCGACTCCCATCACTAGGCCGCGCTTACCCTTCATAATTTCTGACTTAAATTCACTCATTGTATTAGCCCTCCACCTTACTCAACACCAAGGTGCAGTTTGTGCCACCAAAACCAAATGAGTTTGACATCACAGATTGATGATTAACATTATCAATACGTGTCGTTGCAATCGGCAAGCCTTGTGCCCCCTCATCCAAGGTCTCAATATTAATGCTTGGCGCCACAAAATCATTCTGCATCATTAAGATACAATAAATTGTTTCTTGCACGCCTGTCGCACCAAGACTATGACCTGTCATCGATTTTGTTGCACTGATATGGGGAATATCTTTTCCCTCAAATGCTTCACGAATAGCATTCAGTTCCGTAATATCTCCTGCAGGCGTACTCGTTCCATGCGTATTTATATAAGTAATAGGTGTATTTACGGTACTCATGGCCAGCTTCATACAACGCAACGCCCCTTCACCACTTGGGGCAACCATATCCGCACCGTCTGATGTTGCGCCATACCCTGTAACTTCAGCATATATCTTGGCACCACGCGCTTTGGCCGCTTCATATTCTTCCAGCACGACAACACCGCCGCCGCCAGCAATAACAAAACCATCACGGTTTGCATCATAAGCCCGTGCCGCCGTTGCAGGGTTGTCATTATATTTAGAACTCATCGCCCCCATTGCATCAAATAAAACAGAAAGCGTCCAATCTAATTCTTCACCACCACCAGCAAACATAATATCTTGTTTACCTAATTGAATTTGTTCAACGGCGTTACCAATACAATGCGCCGATGTTGAACAAGCAGAACTAATAGAATAATTCACACCCTTAATTTTAAAGTTCGTCGCAATCGTTGCTGAATTTGTTGAGCTCATACATTTAGGCACGGCGAACGGACCAACACGTTTTGGTCCTTTCTCACGTGCAATATCCGCCGCTGCGACTTGAGACCGTGTTGATGGCCCACCAGAACCCATAATAATTCCTGTACGCGGGTTTGATACTTGGTCTTCACCCAGTCCTGCATCTTCGATGGCTTGCTCCATGGCCAAATGATTATAGGCCGCACCATCACCCATAAAACGAAATAGGCGTTTATCGATGGCTTCTTCCAGATTAATATCAGGTTTACCAGAAACTTGGCTCCGAAACCCCATTTCGGCATAGGTATCGTCTTTGGTAATACCTGACTGACCTGCCTTTAAGCTTGCTAGAACTGTATCCGTATCATTTCCAATACAAGAAATGATCCCTAACCCTGTGACGACCACGCGTCTTTGTGAAGTATTGCTCATGAGGAGTGTTTTAAAGGATTCCGCGCCTGATAACAAATAGGAAATTTTTATTGACACAAATCAAGGGTTACCATAAACAATTATCAAGAGTTTAGATTAGGTATTGCTATTATGGGTAAAAAAATACGGAAAAGGCGGAACATAGGCAGAGAGGCCTTTAACGTCGTAGCAAAATATGAAGGTCAATTGGAGCTTGTTGAGTTTGAAGTAATTAAAGCACCAAAACGGCAACGAAGTGCCATACGCGAAGCATTTAATTTTAACGGAAAAAATAACTTCTACAAGCATTTTGCTCAAAATAAGCCTCATATCTTAAAAAGATTGGGATTTTCCGATCAAGACATAAGTATTATGACAGAACATGGTATGCGACATCCTGAAGTTATTGTCCCCAAAAAATTTGGACATTTTTCAATAGATCATGGTCTAAGTATTCATTGGGGCGGCGACAATAAAACAAGTAATTTATGTCTTATGCCAGCCGAGATTAACTCCCTTAAAGAAAGCCTAGAAAGTGAACAAACCAGAGATAAAAAAAAGGGTGGTTTTTTTACAATAAAAACCATTATGCCTGTCACCAAATCTGATGGAAGTTTACTCGACTATGTTGTTGAACAGACTGCAAATAGAGACAGACGTAAAACCAGGGAGAAACGCAAAACAAGAAAAAACTCTATGCGCGCCGCTACTTTGCAGATGTAAATATTTAGGTAGCAGAACCCGCTGAATTATCGAACAAGCCAACCTTCATATCGCTCACTTCGCAAGCGACCTTGCCATCAACCTCAACGCGGCCAAAAAATTATCTTTTCGCACCCAATAGACCCGTTTCGTACAAATCAAACTGCACAAACAGTATATTGACCAGCAAATAAAAGCCAATGGCAATCATTGCCCATGAGGAAAATACGCGTAATTTCTTCAAAGACTTTTTGCTCAGAAAATTTCTAAAAATAAAAATAGGTATGCAGTAAGAACCAAGCACCAAAACATCTGCGCTTATAACCACTCCTCGAATGGCAAAAACATCTAAAAAAGAAAAGGTCATTGTTCCAACCAGCGCAGGAATAATTGTTAAAACGAAGATAATATCAAGAGGATTGCTAAGAGTTAAGAAAAAGCCGCTCAGTAGGTTTTTTAAAATATTTTGAGAACTAATTTTTTCTGCTTTTTTGAAACCTGCCTTTTGATCCAGCTCTAAAGTACCCTTAAGAGAAATTACCCCCAAATTTATAAAAATAAGAGCTGCGAGTGCTTTTATGAATATAAAAGCAAAGCCAAAATCCTCTGGGATGAGAGACATCCCCCACAACAAAGCAAAATAAAGGAGAGTTCCCCCTAAGGCGGTGCCACCAACCCAAAAGAAAAACATAGACTTTATGCGGCCATCCATTGCCATAGAAGTAAAAGCCAGCATATAAGGGCCAGGCTTTATAGCCAAAACAACAACAGCCAAGAATAATGTAAATAAATCTGCAAGAGCAAGGTTCATTAAGGGCACTCCAAAAGTATCTTAAAATACTTAATTCCCTGAATTATCAAACAGACCAACCTTCATGTCGGTGACTTCAAACGCCGTCTTACCATCAACTTCAACATGTCCATCGGCTACGCCAAGTACAAGTTTACGATTGATGAAGCGTTTAATATCGACTGTGTATGTCACTTTCTTTGAGGTTGGCAGTATCTGCTCGGTTAGCTTCACTTCACCCGCTCCAATGGCGCGGCCAGAGCCTTGAGCGCCCGTCCAACCTAAAAAGAACCCTGTAAGCTGCCACAGCGCATCTAAGCCTAAGCAACCTGGCATCACGGGATCTCCCTTAAAATGGCAATCAAAGAACCATAAATCAGGCGTTATATCCAATTCAGCAACCACCTGCCCTTTACCATGTGCACCGCCCTCATCAGAAATATGAGTGATGCGGTCAAACATCAACATATTAGGTAAAGGCAATTGGGCATTACCGGGACCGAATAATTTACCTTCGCCACATTCTATAATTTCGTCATAGGAATAGCTGGATTGCGGTGTAAAGCTCATATTATCTCTTACTTTTTCTTGTACTGACATATCAACGATTCTTAACCATTCACAGCCTATGAATCAAGTGTAGTTAAGGATTTTTCCAAAAGACATTAAAAGTATGATATATAGAGATATGATAAACGCTTCACCATATGAGCCAATTCCACTAATACCTCTAACTTTTGCTGGAGATTTTAATGGAATCGCCCCTCTCGAAAGAACGGCTAGCTATTACATGGAAAAAATAAAAATCCTACTACGGCAAGATAAATTCAATGATGCCTTTAAAACACTAGAAAAATGTGTTGATCTGCATGCAGAATTACCAGATTGGCAATTTGGTAATTTAAGAGAAGTAGCGGCAAAGGTCATGCATGAAATAGAGAGCATTTTTTCTGGGCAAGAACTTAAAAGATTGCATAGAAGGCTATCTGGAACAGGACTTGCGCCATCGCAGTTGGTGTCAAATAATAATGCTCCTAGCCTGACCTAATCAATAACTAACCGCCGCATATTCAACACAGGCACTTTTATAGCTTTCAGTTAAAGCCGCCATTGCTAATGGCTTACCAATCGGAGGTTCTAACTCTGGGCGTTCACCAGCACAAGCTACAGCCAACATGCGCCCCGCTGCTTTTGCCGCACAAACAGCATGATCATGATAATCATGAAGGTTGATAGCACGGAAAAAATCTTCACAAACACCTTCAATACTATTGACCAATAAAGTCGGCGCATTGACAGGGGCGTCATTTGCGGGCAATCCAAATCGCCAATCTGTTCCTGTTGGCATGCCCAAACGCACCGCCTCTTGTGTCATCACATACGCCGTTTGATCGAGCAAGTCTGGTAAGTCCGAACCACGGAACCAACAACATTGATCACGCCCTCCATGAGAGTAAGAAAGTTTACGTCCGGCTAATCCGGCAAGACTGCTAATGCTGTCCGCTAAATTCCAACCATCAACACCAATTTTCTTTTCAATCACAACGTCACAAAGTTCTTGTGCCGCTAACTCATACCCCATAGCGCGATAGGTACACTCAATCAGCAAACGGAAACTTTCAGATTTATGCTGGCCCCCGCCATTTGTAGAGTCTTCCCACTGATTAAAAATCTGCTGGGTTAAATCTAAAATCATTCTGTGAAATTCATATTCACAATCCAACCATTCTTCAAAAAATTCTCTCGCCAATGCCCGTCCCATCTCGGCATCAAAGTCAATGATGCTGGCAGGCGGCATCGCGGCAATATCAATGTCACCATCCAAAGGATCACAATTTAATAAATCACCTAATTTAACAAAAGTGCCTTGCAAAGCTTCTTCGCAATTATCAAATAAGAAGGCGCATTCCACATACAACCCAGCCAACAACAAAGTTGCTTTCATACCGTCTATGCCACGATCATCATCAGCGCTCATAGCGTGAATCGCATAGTGAATCCGATGAGCCACATCGGCTTTGTTCATAAAATCAAGCATGTGTATTTTTAGGTTCGGGTTATTAAAATTGAAAAGGTGATACGAATGACCACCCTTACTTAAGATTCTAGTCGAATTCTTCAGTGTCGTAAATACCCCAAAGTGACTTTCTTTCAATCCAGCCAGAAAAACCATTAATTGCGGCCTTACACCACGAAACAGCACACTTATCCAGTGTTATGACATTACCATTTTCAATTTGAGCGACCTTTTTTGATGTTAACTCTGGTTTTTTATAAAAATAGGCATTTCCGTCTTCTTGCGTGACAACGGCATTACGTTGTCCTGACAATAAAGATTGATGAATCCAGCCTTCTCCGTCCTCTAAATCACGAATTTTTCGCCATGTATCAAATTCTTGAATAATTTCGACGGGCATACCTTCACGCTTATAGACCCATTTAATGGGATATCTTAAGGCTGGTCCTGTGCGGACAAAAACCTTATCACTACGCACGCTCACAAATCGAGGAATTTCCAGACCAGAATTGTTAAAAATTTCTTCTGTTTGCGCCAGGCTGGCTTTACCAACACCAAACCCGCTTAAAAACAATACAACCGCTATAAAGATAATTTTTCTGCCCATCCTTATTGAAATAGGCCAAATTGTCTTAAATTTCAAGCCAGTAAAAAATAAACCGCAAAGCCCGCCATGCTCACAACGTTAAATATATTATAAAAAATACGTTGCGTCCGCCGTGTCCGTAGCGGTAAAAAAAAGCATGAAAAATAAAATCATCAGCATTGCCCCCATGATGGATTGGACAGATCGGCATTGCCGTTATTTTCACCGCCTCATTGCGCCCTCGCTCACCCTTTATACAGAGATGGTAATTACGGGCGCCCTTATTCATGGTGAAGCCGAACGTTTTTTACGTTTTGATAAAAGCCAGCATCCTGTTGTACTCCAACTGGGTGGTTCTGACCCCGATGACCTCGCGACGTCTGCTAAGATGGGCGAGGTTGCAGGCTATAATGAAATAAATTTAAATTGTGGCTGTCCGTCGGAACGTGTACAAAGCGGCTCTTTCGGAGCCTGCCTGATGAAAGAGCCAGCACTGGTTGCAAGCTGTATAAAGGCGATGCAAAACGCCGTGAACATTCCCGTGACCGTAAAGTGCCGCGTTGGTATTGATGATAGTGATGATTATAATTTTCTAAAAAATTTCATTGAAACCGTTTCCAAACAAGGGGGCTGCCAAACTTTTATTGTTCACGCACGCAAAGCATGGCTCAAAGGTTTAAGTCCAAAAGAAAACCGTGAAGTACCTCCCTTACAATATGAAATTGCCGAAAAAATAAGAACCGCCTTCCCTGATTTAAATATCCAAGTGAATGGCGGCATTCGCGACATTGAAAGAATCCAACACCTCCTCCGTCATCCCGTTGGCACCTCCGCAGGAGGTTTGCACGAACGGGATCTGCAAAAGAGTTCAGCTTCGCTGAACACATCTGGATCCCCGCTGTTAGTATCTGCTAACGCAGATCGCGGGGATGACAGTTTTGTGGGTTTTGATGGCGTCATGATTGGTCGTGAAGCCTACCAAAATCCATGGTTTCTTCGTCAAGTTGAAGAGGAATTTTATGGTACTGAAAATCTACCTTCTGCCGAAGAAATTGTCATGCAGATGATTCCCTATATTATCGATCAGCAAAAACGCTATGAAACGCCCGTGAAATCCATCACCCGTCATATGACAGGATTATTTCAAGGAATCCCGGGTGCCAGAACTTGGCGACAGGTTTTAAGCACAGAGGTTCACCAAGACGACGTAACGGCTGAAATTTTAAAAACCGCTCTGGATAGGGCTTTTCATGCCTAATTTCAAAAAATTTGCATTTTAAATCTTAAAATTGCTAATCTCTTGCAACTTTAACTAAACAGCACACAAATGAATCTGCTATAGTCGAGGAAGCTGTCCTCCCGCCAAAAACTTTATAAGCGGGCATGACGATTAAAATGTCCTCCCGCCAAAAACTTTATAAGCGGGTATGACGATTAAAATGTCCTCCTGCTTGCAGGTATGACGATTAAAAAGGAATATAATAAATTGATGCACTGGCAAAGACTAGATCGCGAGACTTCTCTAAAGGTCATAGACAGCGTTAAATCTGATGAAAATGCGAGTATGTTTTCGCATACGACATCAGAAGTGAAGCTTGCACGTCTATCTTTTTATAAAGATTACTCTCTTTACAGGGTAACCAATTTTGCCTCCTTACCTTCTTTTACCTTTGAATTTTTAAGCGATGGAAAGTTTTTCCATTACCTGGATGGTACAGAAACCTCCATACACACCGTTAACGATAAGGGGCAGCTTGCTCTCAATAAAAGTAATGTCGTTGAATATCTTGAATTCTATTTTGCCCAAGTTGGCAGTGATGATGGCGATGTGATTGTGGTAACAAACCCCCATGATATGCCCTTGCTCGATTCATTAGAGGCTGACGCTTATAATGCCGTATTTGAAAACTTTAAAGCGCCTGAAGTCCATTATGACAGCGATTACGAGATGTATGAGGTAGATGCCGATTTATACGTTGAATCACACATTATCCGTACAAAAATCCAAGTTTCTGCCAAAGGTCGCATAAAGATAAAAGCGCAAAAAAAGGGGGCACAACAAGTTATGGTCTCCGCAGGAGCAGAAACAGCAATTTAACCCCAAGGGCTGCTTATGAGCCCTATAACAACAAAATATGATATAGTAAGAGAAATAATGAATACAGAGACAGAAAACGATACCCCAAAACAACTTCAAGGTGCCTTTGGCAATAAGGGAAGCAGCTTAACATCTGTAAGCTTTAGCCATCCTTACGCCGAAGATATTATTGGTAGAGCAAAGGAATTATTAGCCGAATCAGAGGCTGGAAGAGCCTTAATTCGCGCTCAAGAGCTAAAAAAAGCACCAATTCATGTCTTAAAAGGTAATGGCGAGTCGGGGTATAATCCACAATCTAAGGTCATTTATGTCCCTATTTCCGGTAAAAAAGACAAATTAGACGCAAAAACCTTTATTTTATTTATAAAAGCCTTCAGAGCCTTAGAACAAGAGTATATGGGGCTTGAGACGCCTGATCCAGGCATGGAAGTCATGAAATATGCAGGTAGATTACATGCTAAAAACGTAGATTGTATAATTTATGCTTGCAAAGTTGTTTCAGAAATGTCATCTTCTGAGGTTTTTCCGAATTTACTTGACGCAATAGAGACTTTCGGCTATATTAAGCTATATAAAGGATATGAAAGTAAGGCGAGTTTAGACGAACTTTACGATATTTATTCTAAAGGGTGAACTTAGTTAGTAGAGGAGAAAGTATATATGTCAGCATTAAGTAACGTAGTAGCATCAGTAGCAGGCGAAGCCGTCGAATTTGCAGCAAATACAGAAGAAGCTCATGGGTATGGAAAAGCCGATTTAGCCATCGTACTGGGTAAAAACCTTGTTTCTGAATCTAAGGTGGGTATGGATAACACTCAAAAATTTGATATTTAATAAACTGTTATAATTCTAAGTAAAAGGCTCCTTTGTGAGCCTTTTGTTGTATCTGGGATATGGGATATTACCCCCCTCCCTCATATTTCCAGCGAGCAAACTGAGTAACTCTAATTTACAAGGTTTAACAATAGCTTATAAAAGAGAATATTGTCGTCATTGCGAGCGTATGCGAAGCAATCCAGAGTCTCTCAATGAAATAGATTGCCGCGTCGCTACGCTCCTCGCAATGACGTAGCTATTCTTCTGAACGCTGCACCGTGAAGCTTTCACCACAACCGCAACGCCCTACTTCATTCGGGTTGGTGAAGGTAAAGCTACTATCAAATTCACCCTCACTATAATCCACAATAGTCCCAAATAGCATCCAACTATGGATTTTAGGGATATAGAGTACAGCGCCATTATGCTCAAAACGGTCATCTTGAGAGAGGTCTTCCTCCAAAACATGTTCCATTTTGTATGAATGGCCCGAGCATCCCGTTGCATCAATCGTAAGACGAATACCAACCGCTTCACTATTCAGGGCGGTTTTGGCTTTAATTTGCTCTGCAGCGATGTCGGTGATTGTAATAGGTTCAGTATTCATCGGTTTCTTTCAGTATTCAGCGTCCTCGGGCTTGCCCGCATGACAGCTCTTTTTCATTAAGTAAACATGTTGAGTTGTAATTTGGCCGTTTCCGCCATCATGGAGGGATCCCATGCGGGATCCCAAACAATATCAACATCGACATGGCGCACACCTTCAATCGGCATAATGGCGGATTGCACCCACCCTGGCATTTCTTGCGCCACAGGGCATGCTGGTGATGTCAGCGTCATCTCAACATAGACATCATTGTCTTTATTCACATCAACCTTATAAATAAGGCCGAGCTCATAGATATTCACGGGAATTTCAGGGTCAAAAATCTCTTTAATCGCCGCAACAATTATCCCCGTTAGCTCATGCTCACAAAGCTCCACATTCGGCGGCTGAGCCAGCTCATCATAAGCCTCCTCATCACCGACAGCGTTTTTGACCATTTCTTTATCCGCAACATGTTCCATTAGCTCAGTAACTCCCCAACATTTCTTTTGCTTTCTTCAATCCATTCACAAGCGCCTCAATATCTGCTTCATTAGAATATAGTCCAAGTGAAGCACGAACCGTGGCATCAATACCAAATCGCGCCATTAACGGCATACAACAATGATGACCGCTACGTACAGCAACACCACACTGATCAAGGATCATCGCAATATCACTCGCATGCGCCCAACTGGCCGTAAAAGAAACCACACCGACTTTATTCGGTGCAGTGCCATAAAACGTTAAACCATCAACAGCTTGCAATTGCTCCATCATAATATTGAGCAAAGCGACTTCATGTGCCGCAATATTCTCCATACCAGCCTCATTGATGAACTCAATGGCTTCTCCAAGCGCAATAACCTCGGCAATGGCTGGCGTTCCTGCTTCAAACTTCGCTGCGCCGCTTTTAAACGTCGCACCTTCTTCAAAGCTCACCGTTTCAATCATATCGCCACCGCTCTGATAGGGCGGCATATCGGCTAAAATCTCCGCTCTGGCCCATAAAACCCCAACACCATTAGGGCCATAGATTTTGTGACCCGTAAAACAAAAGAAATCACAGCCTATATCTTGGATATCCACAGAGCTATGCACAATGCTTTGCGATCCATCAATCAGAACTTTTATATCAGAATAGAAGTCTTTGGCTTCATTTACGATCAATTTAACGTCGTTTACAGTGCCCAAAGCGTTAGAAACGTGAACAAGTCCAATAAACTTAGTTTTTTCACTTAATAACGCCTTAAAAGCATCAAAATCGAGCGTGCCATCATCCAAAACAGGAATAATCTTGATTTTAAACCCAATTTTTTCGGATAAAATCTGCCATGGAACGATATTAGCGTGATGTTCCATGCCGCTTATGATAATTTCATCCCCAGCTTGTAGATTCTTTCGTCCCCAGCTCTCGGCGACCAGATTAATCGCCTCTGTCGTATTACGCGTAAAAATCACCTCATCCGCATTCGGTGCGTTGATGAATTGAGCAACTTTGCCCCGCACCGCCTCATACTTCTCAGTTGTTACTTGAGAAAACTGATATAAACCCCGATGAATATTGGCATAATGCGTCTCATAAACACGATTATATACATCAATCACACATTGTGGTTTCTGCGCACTGGAGGCGGTGTCCAAATAGACCAGACCTGTGTTGTTTTTGAATATCGGAAAATTTTCATTTCGATCAGGAATATTAAACATCAATCCAACCATTCTTCATTTGCTGGCTCATCTTCTCGGGTTAGCCACTGATTAACAATATGTGCCGTTTGTTCTTGAACATCGTCATGGCTAATTTCTTCGATAACTTCATTCACAAAGGCTTCGATTAATAAATTACGTGCTTGCGCTTCTGGAATGCCACGAGACTGCAGATAAAATAATGCTTCTTCATCAAGACGCCCCGTTGTCGCCCCATGTGAACATTTTACATCGTCTGCATAAATTTCTAATTCAGGTTTTGTATTCACTGTTGCCTGCCCAGACAACAACAAAGATTTTGCCATCTGATATCCATCAGTTTTTTGTGCGATTTTATGAACGTGAATTTTGCCTTGAAAAACACTCGTTGCCGTATCCGTCACAACGGTACGATAATTTTGAAATGAATTACAATTGGGTGCTTGATGTTCAACTGTTATCGTTGTGTCCCCATGCTCCGATCCATCCAGCATATTGACACCATTTAACCGACACACAGCATGCTCACCCATCATATCAACATGGACTTGGTTACGACTGGCTTTGCCACCGCCTGTGAAGGTAAAGGCTTCATAATCCGCCCTCTCTGCCATCACAATATGCGTGTTTTGCGTTACAACAGCTTCGTCTGAATTTTCTTGAAAACGATAATGTTTAAAGCTTGCCCCTTTCGCGACTTCAACTTGCGTTACGATATTATTCCAATATTGTCCTGCGCCCAATTGATATTCAATCAATGTCATTTCCGCACCTTCAGCTATACGAATAACTTGTCGCGCAGTTGTTTGCTTTTTATCATGTCCTGTATAGGTAATTTCTAACGCCTTTGAAATTTTTTCATTCGCCGGTACATCGAGAATAAAACCATTTTTCAAAACATCATTCGCTGCCTGCCAGAGCATCATATCTTTATATCTTTGTTCTCCTGGCACAGGCTTATTGACGATCTCCTTTGCCCAAGTCGGAAAACTATCCATGACTTTTGGAAACGCATAGGCGTAATCCGTCATACCGCTTAGAACAATATCGGCCTCACCCTCCTGCAAATCGAATTTCTTCAACTTAGCAGGCAGGTTGGTGTATTTCCAACGCTCCATCTTGGGTGTCGGTAAAACCCCCTCTCCCTTCAGGGAGAGGGTTGGGGTGAGGGCTTCTAATTCTTTCGTAATATCTTGTAATACACCTTCCAAATTATTCATGACATCATTGTTCCAAAAACGGATAACACGATAACCTTCTTTTTCTAAATATTGAGTACGCTCTATATCTTTTTTATTATCACTATGCTGGCCGCCATCAATTTCAACAATCAAATCTTTTTCACGGCAAACAAAATCAACAATATATTGTCCGATAACGAATTGGCGATGGAACCTATTTCCATCAATTTGTCTATTGCGCAAAGCATTCCAGATACGCTTTTCCGCATCTGTTTGATTTTTCCTCAAATTTCTCGCTTTATCTTTTAACATTTACCCTCACCTAAATCCTCTCCCTAAAGGGAGAGGACTATTACGCGGCTTCTCCTACGAATTCGGCATAGCCCTTTTTTTCCAGCTCTAACGCCAATTCAGGGCCACCCGTCTTCACAATGCGTCCTTCTGCCAAAACATGAACCTTGTCAGGTTTGATGTAATCCAATAAACGTTGGTAATGCGTAATAACAAGAAACGATCTTTCTTTTGCCCGTAATGCATTCACACCATCAGCGACAATACGAAGCGCATCGATATCTAAACCAGAATCTGTTTCATCCAGCACCGCGAATTTAGGTTCTAACATCGCCATTTGCAGAACTTCATTACGTTTTTTCTCACCACCAGAAAACCCAACATTCACCGCCCGTTTCATCATTTCATCTGAAATATTCAGCTCTTTGCATTTTGTTTTCATTAATTTCAGTAAACCAATGGCGTCCAATTCATCTTCATCACGTGCTTTACGCACGGCATTCAACGCTGTTTTCAAAAATGTTGTCATTTGAACACCAGGAACTTCAACAGGATATTGAAAGGCTAAGAACAAACCTGCGACGGCACGTTCATCTGGTGACATTTCAAGAATATCTTCCCCATCTAACGTGACTGACCCCTTCGTAACCTCATAACCATCACGGCCAGAAAGCACGTAAGACAACGTGGACTTCCCTGATCCGTTAGGGCCCATAATCGCATGCACCTCACCATTACCGATGGAAAGATCTAATCCCTTCAGAATTTCATTGCCATCAATTTCGGCATGTAGGTTTTTAATTTCAATCATTCTGACCCCGTCATAATTCCATAGGCTTCATAAAGAAACATAATTGTAACGGAGGGCAAATATAGAAATTGCATGATCCTATGCACCGCTACGATACTGTTTCGCATAAATATAAAAGTAAAAACGATCACAGCAATATGAAACATCATAAGAAAGCCATACTTATTAAACAGCCCCTGCATTTCTGATGTTGTGTCCGCCTCATGAATGAGAGGCGCAATCAATGCCAGTATAAACAACCCAACAGTGACACCCGCCAGTTTAGCAACACCAAAAAATATTTTGGCGGCTTTCTTTTCTTTTTTTACTTCTGCATCATCAATCATTTTTCTTCTTCTTCCTCATTGTCATTACCCTTAACCTTAACCATCATCCCCCTAAACCACTCTCACCGTCATCCCTAGACCACCCCCACTGTCATCCCCGCCTTGAGCGGGGATCTGGATTACCGCGTCGCCTTTCAGGTTCCTCGCAATGACGGCTCCTTATTTCTCTTCCGTTTTATCCTGTAATTTATCTAATAATTTAAGATTGTTTTTTGTTGTTTGACCCAAAGATTTTTGCGCCGTTGCCAGTTTTTCAATTAAGGCTTTATCAACGGAATCAAACTCATCTATACGGGCATGGAACTCATTAGCGGCCTTTTCGTATATATTTGCCACATGCTCTTTATTCTCTTCATTCGTACTGAATGTTGTTCCATCATTGGTGGATACCGCATGGCTTTCAATTTCAATGCGTGCCACCAATTCCTCGGTAATCACAATCATTTCCTCAACCGCTTGGCGAGGATCATCATTTAATATTTTCTTTTGTTCAGTCATTTTTCTTCTCCTTAAATTCTAAACAGTTATTTTGGCGGTATTATAATTCTTGCTAAAAACACACCTATAAACCCACCTATTGGAAGTGATAAAAGTCCTGCAATCCAGCCTGAATATATAAATGCACAAACCACTGCTATTGGTAGCAATGGGGTAATCCATTTTCTTAATGGAGTGCCTGAACCTATTTTTACAGTTACAAATATATGTAGAAAAAAATAAAGAGCAGATAAGCCTGTAAATAACAAACCCCACCCATTCCAAACTAAAAATAATTCTTCAGTCATCATCCGACGCTCCCTTCTAAAGATATCCCAACTAATTTCTGTGCCTCAACGGCGAATTCCATCGGTAAATGTTGCATCACATCACGGCAGAACCCGTTCACAATCAAGGCGAGCGCTTCTTCTTCGCTAATCCCCCGCTGCTGACAATAAAACAGCTGATCTTCGCTGATTTTACTGGTCGTTGCTTCATGTTCCAACTGCGCCGTTGGATTCTTGGTTTCAATATACGGCACGGTATGCGCTCCACAATTATCACCAATCAGCAAGCTATCACACTGCGTAAAGTTACGTGCGCCTTCGGCACCCGCCATAATCTTGACCAACCCACGATAGGTAGAATCTGATTTCCCTGCACTAATTCCCTTGGCAATGATGCGGCTCTTGGTATTTTTACCCATATGAATCATCTTCGTGCCTGTATCGGCCTGCTGATAATTATTGGTGATGGCGACAGAATAAAATTCACCTTGGCTGTTATCCCCTTTTAAAATACAGGATGGATATTTCCAAGTAATCGCCGACCCCGTTTCAACTTGTGTCCAACTAATTTTGGAATTACGTCCTTCGCACAAGCCACGCTTGGTCACGAAGTTATAAATACCACCTTTACCGTTTTCATCACCGGGATACCAATTTTGTACCGTCGAGTATTTAATCTCGGCATCATCATGGGTAATCAATTCCACCACAGCAGCATGAAGCTGGTTTTCATCACGCATCGGCGCAGTACAGCCCTCTAAATAGGATACATAGGCGCCTTTATCAGCAATAATCAGCGTGCGTTCAAACTGCCCTGTATTGATCGCATTCATACGGAAGTAAGTCGACAACTCCATCGGACAACGCACACCTGGTGGAATATAAACGAACGAACCATCGGTGAAGCACGCTGTGTTTAGACAGGCATGTTTGTTATCGGCCATCGGCACCACAGAACAGAGATATTTTTGAACCAGCTCAGGATGCTCACGAATGGCCTCACTGATGGAACAAAAAATAACGCCAGCTTCACTCAAAGATTTTTTAAATGTGGTGGCCACAGACACAGAGTCAAAAACAGCATCAACGGCAACTTTTGGTGCACCTTCTACACCCGCTAATACCTCTTGTTCCTTCAAAGAAATACCAAGCTTCTCGTATGTCTCTAATAACTTTGGATCAACTTCGTCGAGAGATTTCGGCGCAGGATTCATATTCTTTGGCTGCGCATAGTAATAAGCATCTTGATAATCCATCTTTGGAAACTCAACTTTTGCCCACTCTGGCTCTGGCATCGTCAACCAATGGCGAAAAGCCTTCAAACGCAGTTCCAGCATCCATTTTGGCTCATCCTTCTTCTTGGAAATCAGACGAATAATATCTTCATCAATGCCCTTTGGGGCATATTCCATTTCAATATCGGTTTCAAACCCTGCGGTATAGGCCCCAAGGTTTTTGACTGTATCAATCGTTTCTTGATCTATATGCGCTGATGTTGTTTGGGGCGTATCACTCACAACCTATCCCCCATCATTTGTTTTAAGGAAACATTTTCAAGTGCTGATTGCATGGCAATGTTCACAGGATTCCATTTTCCTTTAATATTACAATTGTCCGCACGATCACAACATTGACTACCTGTATCAACACAAGCCGTCAGTTCAACCGGACCATCAGTCGCCTGAATAATATGCGCCATATTAATTTCTTCTGGTGTTTTGTTCAGCGTGTATCCACCATTCATACCCCGTAAAGAATTAACCAAACCATATTTTGCTAAAAGCTTAAGAATTTTAGAAACTGTTGGCTCTGGCAGCATGGTATTCACAGCAATGATCGTCGCACTTAAAGTCTCACCTTTTTGCTGCGCCATATCTGCCAAAATTACCACGGCATAATCTGTCATTTTAGATAGCTTAAGCATTGTATTTGCAAACCATTCTCAATTAGGACTAAAACAGTCCTCTTTAGGGTCTTTTGTACTCTTTTTTACCCAAAAATCAAGGTTTTTACCTTAAATAAGTACGAATTCAATCCTGATTTAGCCTTTAACTAATTTTAAAGTCTTTTAGATGATAATGGGCATAACAAATGAGGAAAGAATAATGGGTACATTAAAAGATAGTTTTGTAGCAGCCATTACTCCAGAGCCAACAATGGACGTGCCTGCATTCACAGAAAAAGCCCTAGAAATTTCAGGGTTACAAAAGCTTGGTTAATTTATAAACGGATTTTCCATCTGTTTGTCTTCAATTTCCACGACCCACAAATCTGGGTCACGATCTATTGACCGGTTTATATACTCATCTGCCTTTTTCTCTTCAATAACATCATCTTGAAAAACATCTATCCATTCTAATATACCGTCTAAGTTACGCTGTTGCGTTTTCAATTTGCAATCGCCTTGAGTGGAGTTTATTTTTAACAACACTAAGCCACTCATCTTCTCACCTCTATGGGTCACATAGACACCTATACCAGAGATTGTTAATTCTCTAATCTTAGCGTCAAGCCATACATGCGTAGGAGTTCTTGGTGTTTCAGAAAACAAGAATATTTACTTCTTTTTCTTTAATTTTTTACCGTAAAGTTCAAGACGGCATTCAACAAGCTCATAGCCTAAATCTTGGGCTATTTTTTGTTTTATTTTTTCAATTTGTTCATTTTTAAATTCAACAACTTTACCAGTCTCTAAATCAATCAAATGGTGATGATGTTCCGAATTAACTTCATATCTTGCATGATCACTATCGCTAAATTCATGGCGATAAACCAGACCAAGCTCATCAAGAAGACCAAGTGTGCGATATACCGTTGCCATACTAATAGAGGCATCTTCTTGCTTAGAGCGCTCATAAACATCCTCAACCGAAGGGTGATCTGTGGCATGTGCCAAAATAGAAAGTATAACTTTGCGGGGCTCTGTCATTTTTAAGCCCGCATCTATACATTTTTGCTCAAGATCTATAGCTGTCATTTTATATAATCCCTTAATTTGAAAATATAGTACTATTATAGGACTTTATTTTCAATGTTAACGAGTCCTCGCCTTAGAAAAGCTTACAGTAATGGTTGTTCCCTCACCCTCAACAGATTGTAAAGCAAAGACACCGCCATGCATTTCAACCATAGCCTTGGCAAGAGGAAGCCCTAAACCCGTACCTTGATAAATCTCACTATGGGTGGATGGATCATGTATCTGCCCAAATGGTTCCATTGCATCTTTGATACGGTCCGAAGGAATACCCATGCCATGATCCGCCACAACGACTTCTATCTCTCCTTTTTCACTTAACCGTGTCTGTAAAGTAATGACACCACCATCTACCGAATACTTAATTGAATTTGTTATCAGATTAATAAATATTTGCCTTAACAGTCTTGGATCCGCATATATTTTTGGTAAATCTTCCTGATAAATTTCTTCAATAGATATATCAGACTTCAGAGTTCGTGAACTCATTATGCGGGTTAATGTCTGCAGCAATGTATTTAAATCTATTTTTCTTTCATCCAGTTCAATTTTTCCAGATTCAATTTTAGACATATCCAAAACTTCATTGATAATTTCCAAAAGATGTGTAGCACTCATAAAAACATCATTTAGATATTCATGATATTTTTTATTTGCCAATGGGCCAAAGGATTCATTCACCATCATTTCTGAAAAGCCTATAATGGCATTTAACGGCGTTCTTAACTCATGACTCATATTCGCAAGAAATACTGATTTTGCGTTATTGGCCGCATCCGCTTGATCTTTTGCAACACGTAACGACAACTCCATCTGCTTACGCTTCGTAATATCAAAAAGTGTGGTTACCTGAAATCTTCGACCATGGCTTAGCTTTAGTGATGCTGTTGTAAAAATTGTATTGGCAATAGTGCCGTCTTTACGAAATATTTTGACCTCACCAGAATGATTAGAATCGTCTTTTAAAAAACCTTCAAAACTTTGCTGGGCTAGTTGGTGTTCATCTTCTGTAACAAAATCTATAAAGTCTTTACCTAACATGTCCTTTCTGTCCCACCCAAAGATCCGTTCAAAACTATCATTCATCTTAACAACGTGTCGTTTTTTATCGAAGACCAGAATACCAACATCCGACGCATTAAAAATTGAGGTCAGAAGAGAGAGGGCATCATCCCTTTCCCGCTCAACAACCGAAACATCTGTTGCGCTAGGCTGCCCAATGACGTCCAAATACATGACCTCATTATCTTGGTTATAGACTGGATTAACCCAAAAACCTGAAGGATGTACCTCACCTAACAAATCAGGCAAGGCGGGTAATGCAGGTATTGTAACTGCCATCTTTTTTTGCAGGCAAACCATTAAGGATTCGGAAAGGTAATGATAATTTTCTTCGCCTATTAAGTCTTTTAAAGGCTGGCCTATAATTTTTTCTTCTGGTTTATCAAAGAAAGTTAGTCCTAATTTATTAACGGCAGAAACTGATAAAGAATCATTATAATACTCCACCAAAAACCGTATAACCGGCATTTGATCAAACAAGGCTTTATGATCTATTATTTTTTCAGCCATTAATTTTTATTACTTTTGTGATCCAAGAAACCGTTCTAATGGACTAATGTCCAAAAACTTAAGGATGGCTTCTTGATCAGTCTTATGATCCTTTAAGTCATCCTGCATATTTTCTAATAAATCAGTTATCTGATCTCCAGTTACTGGTTCTGACATACAACAAGAGATTGTGATTTTTTCGACATTGCTTTTATCGCCTTGCAGCATGTGCTGAATACGATTAACCGCGGCCTCAGCCCCAACCATATCCGCATGCTTTAAACTTAACAAAAACTCACCATGATCTAAATAATAAGCGTCATCAAATGGGCGCATAGATTTTTTTATGTTTTCTACAACAATTTTAATGGTTCCTTGCTGGTCACTAAACTCTTGAAAGGAATCAATACGAACAACAACAAGGGCAAATGGATTTCCATTTCGTGATAAACGTTCCATTTCCTTATCAAGGTCTGCCTTAATAGATTCAGCTGGACGCAACCCTGTAAGATCATCCGTTCCATTAACTTGCATACCGTTATCTTTTTCTAATCGGCGAATACTTGCCAAAAAAGAAGTTTGCAAATTTTTAAATTCAACAAAATTTTGATGTGTTGGCTTTTTATTGTTTTTTAAATTTTCAATTATCTCTAATGCGACACCCCTCATTGCCCCATGCATATCCACAATTGGTTTGATAACAGAGGGGTTAATTTCATTTTTAACATCATCACTCTCCAACCAATCCACAAAACTTCGTGGAACCGTAAAGCTGGGAGGAATATGTTCTTCACCTGAATAGGCAACATAGAGTGCTATCTGCCCAAACCATTCTGTGTAATCTTCAAGAATAGAGGCCAGGCCCTTAAATGCGTTTTTCTCATTATAATCAATAACCATAGGGATATATAATACAGCAAATCTTTAAAGAAAAAATAAAATATTAAAGATATTTAGACTCAAACTTAATCACAAAGCCATTCTTGACGTAAATCATCTAAAGAATCTTCTAAAATGGCCGCTCTCACTTCACGCATTAATTGATTAATAACAGCTACATTATGCTGAGAGATAATCTGATAAGCCAACATTTCACCCGCTTTTAACAAATGATGGATATAAGCCTTCGAATAATCACGAGAACACGCAATATCCATACGGACATCTAACGGTTCCGGATCATCTTTAAATCGGGCATTTACAAGGTTAATTCGCTCGTTCGGTGCGCCTTTAATAAGAGCCATACCGTGACGTGCGATACGCGTTGGCATTACACAATCAAACGTATCAATGCCGTATTTTACACTTTCAAAGACATCTTTAATCCGCCCAATCCCTAAGAAATGGATAGGTCTATCTGGATGGTTATAAGGTTTTATAGCTTCTAAAATACCATACATTTCATCATCACTACCACCTAGACAACCACCGACAGCCGTACCAAAGAACGGACGGCTTGCAACATATTCTGCACTCGTGATGCGTAAGTCATGATAAATGCCACCTTGTACAATACCGTATAGCCCCTGACTTCCATCATGCATTGCCTCAAACGCCGCGAGGGAGCGATCACCCCACCGCATACTCATCTCCATCGACTTCGCAGTATAATCCCGCGTCACCTGATAGGCCGTGCATTCATCCATCTGCATAATTAGATCAGCCCCTAATTGCCGCTGTAACTTCATTGACGTTTCAGGGTTCAACATTAATTTTTGACCATCATAATAAGATTTAAAAACCGCGCCCTCTTCCGTAATTTTGAGCAAGCTTTCTTTCTTCGTCGCCGTGTTACGACCTTTAATTTCATCGGCACAAGTTCCATGCCCCATAGAAAAGACTTGAAAACCGCCGCTATCCGTTAATAACGGACCATTCCAGTTCATAAATTTATGCAAACCACCCATTTTTTCAACCAACTCTGCACCAGGTTGAATCATCAAATGATAAGTATTCGCGAGAATAATATCGGTTTGTGCCTCTTCCATCTGCGTCGGTGATAGATTCTTAATCGAGGCCTTCGTGCCACAGAAAATATAGTTCGGTGTTTCAATAGTACCGTGCGGGGTTTTTAATTTTCCGACACGCGCACCAGACTTTGCATCTTTATGCATAACCTCAAATTCAAAATTGGGGTATTCAAGATTAGAATCAAAAAGCCCGCTAGGGACCTGTGTCTCTGCGGACTTCTTCAAAGATGACTTTGTCATTTTATTCTTTATTAAGCGGCAACTGCCTGCTTTTTCTCAACTTCTGCTTTAATTGGGCGAAGTTTAGGGTGCAGCTTTGTTTTTGCTATTTTTGTGACAAAAGCGTCAATTCCACCATTATGATCAACAATACGTTGGCCATGTGCAGAAACACGCACTTTAATCTCACGCTTTAAAATTTCGCTGTACATACTTGTATCTTGAAGATTAACTTCAAAAGTGCGTCTTGTTGCATTACGCGCATGTGAACGGTTGTTTCCAACCATACGTTTCTTACCTGTAATCATGCATTGGCGGCTCATGGCACTATTCCTTAAATATCAAATAAACTAAATTCTGCAGGACATTAATGGAATTTGCTCTGTAAAGTCAAGCGTTCTGTGGGGATTTTTTAAACATCCTCATGCTTGCATGTATGATGGTTTTTCAAGGAGCAACAATCATAGCACCACTAAGAGTAGCTAAAAGTAAAATATGCGCCATAAAACTTATATAAACGGCGCGATGGAGATGCTTAGCATTTAGCTGAGCCGTTGCCCCTTTTGGTCCTACCCAGCTCCGCTTTATAGCATAGCCATCAAGGCTTTGTGTTGGGCCCCCTAGACTCACATTCAACGCGTAGGCTGCCGCTGTCATGGGCAACCCCCCTTCAGCGTACGAAGCCTTACCCTTGGGCTTCATAAGACCAAGAAATGCCCGCGTCATTCCTGCCGTCGGGGTCAATATTCCTGCCAAAGCAATAAACAACCCACTCAGCATATTCGGCACAAAACCGAGCAATTCTTCAAGAGCGTTAATAGACTTGCCAAAACCACTAGAATGTCCTTCACGACCAAAAATCCACTGCATAGCCGCCAATCCAGCATATAAATAAGCCCCTGTGATTCCCAATATTAAATACCATAAAATTGGGGCTACCATACCTTTATCAAAGGCTTTTAATCCCATTCCCATCCCAACACGGGTAATTGTGTAATCATCATTACGGCTTAGATCTGTACGTGTTGACCGCGCAATCGTAAAATAGGCTCCAGGAGTTATGTTTTTTTCATTAATAGCACGATAAAGCCGCCCTTGCGCTGCAAACATTGCCCCTGAAGTCATGGTAAGACAAAGCGCCAAAATTTCGATGATTGACCACTTTGGATATTGAAAACTGAGCACTTCTAACCCTTTTCCTATTAAAATAGAAAATATCAGAGCTAAAATGCACAAAATAAACCCACGAAAGATCAAATCTCCTTCAGGGCGGCCAGCTTTGTCCATTCTACTACCGAATTTACCGAATATAATCTCAATGATATGCCAGAAAAAGGGCTGAGCATTGCCACCGAGCGGACCACGGATCATACCAACAAGCGTTACAACCAATAATGCTGTCATCGCCAAGGGTAGCCTTGCAGGGTCAATTATCTGCGCGTGAATATCCTGAAACCATTCAATCATTTTTTAAAAATATCATAGAACTGGGGGTATTCCGCCATGTAATTCAGTTTATCCCTACATATTAAGAATGAATCAATGTTATGTTTATTAAATGTTATCAACTTGCCTCTTGCCATCTTTTAACTGGACGATATAGTGAGCTTATTCAACTTTAAAGAAACTATTGAGGAAATTGTGGGCTCAAAAGCGCTCAGAAACACTAAAAATACACGTACAGATGCGCTTTTACGGGCGCAAAAAGCTGATAATGCCCTAAATACCTACCCTTTTGATGATATTTCTCCTGATTTAGTGTTGAAAATCAACCCAAGAGCTAAAAGAATGGCCCTTAGGCTAGATCCAAAGAAACAGATTATCAATTTGGTTGTGCCAAAACGTGCCTCTATGCGTTCCGCTTACCTTTTTGCCTTGGAACATAAATTCTGGATACGCCAGAAATTAAAAGAACTTCCACCCTCTATTGGTTTTAATGATGGAGTGACTATTCCTATTTTAGGAAATAACACAGAAATTGATATTATTTACGATATTACTTTAAAAACAACCGATATCACATTGAAAAACAACAAATTAACCGTTTTAACAAATAAAATAGACCCTACATCGCGTATTAAACGCTTTATTATTAATCTAGCGAAAGATAAATTAACGGTCCTTTCCCACGAAAAGGCCGCACAAATCGATAAAAAGATCATTTCCGTCGATGTAAAAGACACGTCCAGCCGTTGGGGTAGTTGCTCACAAGATGGCAAACTCTCCTACTCTTGGCGACTTATCTTCGCTCCTGAGTATGCCTTTGACTATGTTGTGGCTCATGAAGTAGCCCACCTCATTCATATGGATCATTCCCCTGATTTTTGGATGGAATGTAAAGATTTATCCGCCCATTACTCCAAAGGTAAATCTTGGATGAAACGCCATAGTGACCAGTTAATTAGATATAATTAAAAACTATCTAACGCCCCTTGTAATATAACCTGAGCGGCAAGCTGGTCGGTAAGCCCTGAATCCTTAGCGCCCCGCTTAGAAGATTTCTTCATATCCACACGGTTATCCAGAAAGTTATCCACTGTATGTGTGGACAACCTTTCATCCTGAAGGGCTATAAATGGCTGAGAGCCAAACACAGTCTCGTTTTTACTCATTTCATCAGCAAAACTTCGCGTTGCATCACATCGTGCCCCTTCCGAACCATCCATATTGAGAGGCAAGCCTAGAATATACCCCCCTATTTCAAACTCTTTAATAAGCTTTTCCAGCTCCAGAATATCCTTTGAAAACTTTGTTCGTTTAATTGTTGTGACAGGTGTTGCGATAGATTGCCCCACATCGCTCACGGCAATCCCAATCGTTTTGCTTCCTAAATCCAGCCCCATCAGACGACAATTTTTAGGAACCCTACCCAGACAATCTTTTAACAATTCAATTTTCATGAAAAGGGTTATAGCATAATTCATGACGAAACCCCGTATTTATTACGGGGTCTCTTCATCACCTTTAAAGACCCCGCAACAAGTGCGGGGTTACTTTATCGAAACAACGATTCTTCGCTAAAGCTCAGAATGACAACATAAACTATTGCGTCTTGGGGGCTTGGAGTTTAAAAAACATATGAAATAAAAAGGTTTTTAACATGTCTCTGACTAAAAAAGATGTTGCCAAAGTAGCAAATCTCGCCCGCATCAAAATGGATGATGCCAAGCTGGAAGAGCTCGCCCCCCAACTCTCCAATATTATTGGCTTCGTAGAACAACTCTCTGAGGTTGATACGGATAATGTTGAACCCTTGGCAAGCGTCGTTGATATCAATCTACGCCTTCGTGAAGATAAAGTCACCGATGGCGGGTATCAAAAAGAAATTCTCGCCAATGCACCAGATTCCCTAGAAGGATATTTTGTTGTCCCGAAAGTAGTAGAATAAACATGACTAATTTAACAAGCATGACAATGGCCGAGGCTCTAAAAGGTCTCGAAAACAAAGAATTCACATCGGTTGAGCTCACTCAAAAACATATTGATGCAATGGCACAAGCCAAACATCTGAACGCTTTCATTACTGAAACGCCAGAGCTTGCTCTTAAACAAGCATCCGAAAGTGATAAACGCCGCGCTGCGGGTAACGCAGGCGCTCTGGATGGTATTCCTATTGCAATGAAAGATTTATTCTGCACGAAGGGTATCCGTACAACAGCAGCCAGTAAAATTTTAGAAAATTTTATTCCTCAATATGAATCTACGGTGAGCCAAAATTTATTAAATGCAGGAACAGTGACGTTAGGTAAAGCCAACCTAGATCAATTTGCAATGGGTTCTTCCAATACAACATCTCATTTTGGTAACGTTATCAGCCCATGGAAAAACCAAAACAGTAATAATCTTGACCTAGTCCCTGGTGGTTCTTCTGGTGGATCGGCTGCGGCTGTTGCAGCACGTATTTCTATGGCGGCAACGGGTACAGATACCGGCGGCTCTATCCGCCAACCAGCAGCTTTTTGTGGGCTGGCAGGTATCAAACCAACTTATGGGCGTTGTTCACGTTGGGGCATCATCGCTTTTTCTTCTTCGCTTGATCAGGCAGGTGCCTTTGGACGCACTGTCGAAGACGCCGCGCTTCTTTTAAAATCAATGGCAGGTTTTGACCCTAAAGATTCAACTAGTGCTGATTTGCCTGTTCCTGATTTTGCTGCTGCCATTACAGGCGACATTAAAGGTAAGAAAATTGGTATTCCAAAAGAATACCGTATTGATGGCATGCCCGATGAAATTGAAAAATTCTGGCAACAAGGGATTGAGATGGTCAAAGATGCAGGCGCAGAAATTGTTGACGTTTCCCTACCTCATACAAAATATGCCGTACCAACTTATTACGTCATTGCTCCTGCTGAAGCATCATCTAATTTGGCCCGTTATGATGGTGTAAAATACGGCCTTCGTGTTGATGGTGAAGATTTAAATTCAACCTACGAAAACACCCGTGCCGAAGGTTTTGGTGATGAAGTCATACGCCGTATTATGATTGGCACATACGCCCTATCTTCTGGCTATTATGATGCTTATTACATCAAAGCTCAAAAAGTTCGTCGTTTGATTTCCAATGATTTTGAGAATGTTTTCAAAGAATGTGATGCACTTCTAACCCCTACAGCGCCTAGCGCAGCCTTTGCAATTGGCGAAAACGAGGACGATCCTGTTAAAATGTACTTAAATGATGTGTTTACGATTCCCGCCTCATTGGCTGGATTACCAGGAATGTCAGTCCCCGCTGGATTAAACAGTGATGGTCTGCCATTAGGATTACAAATTATTGGTCGTCCATGGGATGAAGAAATGGTTCTTCGTGTCGGACACTCAATTGAAAAAGCTGCTAACTTTACGGCACAACCACAACTTACCGGTAAGATTGCCGCTTAAGTTATTATAGGAAGGTCACAAATATGCGTATTTTATTACTAACTACTCTTGTTTTATTTTTAGGCATAACGACATCCATAGCCGAACCTGTTGATAAAGAAATGGCGGATTCTTATTATCAAAACTGTATTTCTAAAGAAGCGGCAGAAAATCTTACTAAAGAAAGCCAAGACTTTTTATGTGCTTGTACCGCCTCTGAAATGATGGACCACATGACAACAGAAGATATTGAGGCGATGAATGTTCAGGATGCAACTGGTCGCGCCGCCATGAACTACATGATTGTTAAAGTATATGCGCCGTGTATGGAATATCCTGCAAAAGATCATTACTACAATACATGTATCTCAAATAAAAACTCTGCTTTAGGGGCAAATCCTGAAAAAACATGCAATTGCATGGCAGATAAGGTGGCAGGCTATCTAGCTGAGAAAGGTGAGCAAGTTTTTGCGGGTATTTTAACTCGGAATCCAAACATTGTTGACCCAATGAGTGCTCTAGAAGCCGACCCAGAATTTCAAGGTTATGTGAGCAAACAAATTTTGGGCTGCGTTCTTTAGGAACACAAAAAGGATTAATAAATCATGTCAGCATTAATTAAAGGTGAAACAGGCGATTGGGAAATTGTTATCGGTATGGAAATACATGCACAGGTAACGGCTGAATCAAAATTATTTTCAGGGTCTGCTACTAGCTTTGGCGCGGAACAAAATACGCAAGTCTCCTTCGTTGATGCCGCCATGCCTGGAATGCTTCCTGTTCTCAACAAACTATGTGTTGAACAAGCTGTTAAAACAGGGCTTGGTCTTAATGCAAAAATCAACGAAACTTCTATTTTTGCGCGTAAAAACTACTTCTACGCTGACTTGCCACAAGGTTACCAAATCTCACAATTTGAAGACCCTATCGTTGGCGAAGGCAAAATTGAAATTGACTTACCCGACGGCACAACCAAAGATATTGGCATTACCCGCTTACACCTAGAACAAGATGCGGGCAAATCTATCCATGACCAACATCCAACCAAATCTTATGTTGATTTGAACCGTTCAGGTTGTGCGCTCATGGAAATCGTGTCGGAACCTGATATCAGAGGCCCCGAAGAGGCCGCCGCCTATATCAATAAAATTCGCATGATTTTGCGTTATCTTGAAACTTGCGATGGCAATATGGACGAAGGATCAATGCGCGCCGATGTGAATATCTCCGTCCGTCATCCGGGGGATGAACTGGGGACACGCGCGGAAATTAAAAATGTAAATAGTGTGAAGGCCATCCAACAAGCCATTGATTTTGAAGTTGAACGTCAAATTGATCACATCGAAAGCGGTAACAAAGTTGTTCAAGAAACGCGTCTTTGGGATCCTGTAAAGATGGAAACACGTTCTATGCGTTCAAAAGAAGAAGCACATGATTACCGTTATTTCCCTGATCCTGATCTGCTACCTCTTGTTCTTGAGGATGGTTTGATTGAGAAAATGAAAGCCACCTTGCCTGAGCTCCCAGATCAGAAAAAACATCGCTTCATGAATGATTATGGTTTGAGCCTTTATGACTCTTCCGTTCTCATTGCTGAAAAATCTCGTGCAGAATATTTTGAAGCCGTTGCAAACGACAATGATGCCCCAGAATCAGCAAAGCTTGCCGCCAACTGGGTGATTAATGAATTACTCGGCGCACTCAAAAAAGATGAGAAACGTTTGGCTGATTCCCCTATCTCGGCTGAACAGTTGGGTGGGCTGATTAATCTTATTACTGACAACACGATATCGGGTAAAATCGCCAAAGATGTTTTCGCCGAGATGTACAGCTCTGGCAAAGACGCTGCCGCCATTGTTGAAGAAAAAGGCCTCAAACAAGTCACTGATACGGGTGAAATCGAAGCCATCGTCGATAAAGTTATTGCTGACAATCCTGACAATGTTGAAAAATACAAAGGCGGTAAAGACAAGCTCTTCGGCTTCTTTGTTGGGCAAGTTATGAAAGAAACAGGCGGTAAAGCCAATCCCGCTATGGTGAATGAGCTTTTGAAGAAGAAGCTGTCTTAAGGTTTAAAAATTACCCTCAGAGGAATAAATACAATATTTATTTAGCTAAGCACCACCTAATAGGATTTTAACTGTTCCCATTGGAAGAAACATTCTGCCTCGATCAGGAAGATTTATAAATCCATATTGTTTATAAAAATTTTCAGCCTCATCGTTTATTGGGTCAACGGCAATCGCCATAGCCCCAATACTACTTTGCGTTAAGTCATAAACTCTTTGCATGGCATCTATTAATAAAGCCTCACCATGCCCCTGCTTTTGAAATGTTAAATCAACGGCTAATCTACCGAGTAAAACAGCAGGTAGGTTATCGTATCCGCTCGGTAACTTACTGGTTATGTTTTCTGGTAATATTGTGCTTGGGATGGATAATCCAGATAAGGTGTAATATCCGATTATTTTGTTCGTCCCCTCTTCTACCAAAACGTGGGGAAATGATAAATAACGTTTTTTATCCTGTTTTACTATTTTCTGTATGTATGTATCTAATGGCTTTTCACCACACTTAAATCCAGATCGGTTATGATCTGGATTTAATAATTCTGTTATATATGTCATTTAATTCTATTGGACTTTCTTTTTATATTTTGCTGCCGCAGCCCTTAATTTTTGGTTTGGCTCTGGTGGGTTCAATATGGCATCAAAGAAAATTTCACTATCTCTTTTAGAAGCTAAAAGTGTCTCGTGATTCATCACAATAGCTTCTGCTTTTTCTTGAGCTGAAGAAAATACAAATTCTGTAAGGTTTTTGAAACCAGCCAGTGTCGCGGCCCTTTCAAAAAAGTTTTTTTGTTCTTGGGGTAAGTTACCGTCAAACCTAGCCTTATCTATTTTTTCTGTCTGTATCATGTCCTTTAATCCTCAATTGTTATATTACCATTATACGGTAAAAAACCGTATTAGTCAACATTTTTATACGTTATTTTACCGTATAGGACATTATAGCCTGTTTTAAGCAATTTAGTCTTCAAATAATCGTAATTGAGAAATTATGTCCTGATCGACACTTATCTTCCTGATCGTATATGGGTGCACGTGCTAAAAAAGTAAGCTACCTTCTTCCACAAAGTAGGAAATAATTCCTGTACTATTGCGGCCTAAAATGCTATTCTACCGCATGATTATCTTAACAATACAAACAAGCAATCTATTCTCGAACATGATAAACACAGCAAAACAGTTTTTCATTACGGAAAAAGTATGCCCCCCCTCCCTAATTTCCAACGAGCAAAAAGAAAGAGCATATTTTTTTAAAATGGAATCAAATAGTTACACCATCAGTTTCCTGCCCAGAAACACAAAAAAACGCCCAAAAATATCGTGACGCATCAAAAAACAACAGGTAAACTATGCCGATGACTCAAAAGTACGAATATAAAGTCGCTATATATCGTGAGCCCCTACTCGGCTCGATCTTTCTACAAGGCTCAAAAGTAAACCCCGTCCGTTATTCAGAATTTTTGAACAAAAATGCTGCTGAGGGTTGGCGCGTAAAAACAATGGAACGTGAAAGCCGTCGTGAACTCCTCTTCTTTAAGCGTGAAGCTTTTGTTACTATCCTTGAAAGAGAAACCGCATGAATAGCTTTCTGAATGACTCTGACAAACGCGGCAAAACTTATGCTTACACATTACTCGGCTGTGTATTGGCCATTGCCTTCATTGGCTTGTTAGGTATCTGGGGATTACGCCCCGAAGATTCTATCCTGTATAAACTCATCGCTTCATTCGTAATAATCGGCGCACTTAGCGGGTTCCTCTACACACTCAATGCAGGAACGGATAAAAAATATTCTCAACGCCTTGTCTATATCATTGGCGGATCTGCTATATCACTCGCCGTTCTTGTCTTACTCCAAACTTGGACATCTCTTTTAGGCAGTCTAATTTTTGGTAAAATTATATCAACGCTTGTTGTTATAGGTCTCCTTGCCGCCTTTGTTTTGGCAATATTTGACGACTTCTTCGAAAACAAAAAACTTAAAGATGAAAACTATTTGGATTAAATCATGACACAAAATTTTCTAGCGATAGGACAAAAAGGTCCACTCAATCACACCCTGAAAGCACGCCAACGCATCGTAGCAGGACTCAGTTGGGATGTACGTGAAACAAAGGTTGGTCTTTTTGGCCGTGTGACGGGCGATTCTCAGCACGACCTGGATATCAACTGCTATATTTTTGATCGTAATAAAGAATTTAGCGATTTTGTTGGTTCCGAAGCCCAAGATTCAATGGACCATAGCGAAAAAATTTATCACAGCGGTGATGACCAAAGTGGTACAGGTGACGGTGATGATGAATATATATCAGCCGAGCTCGCCAATGTTCCACCAGACGTTTACGGCATGGTCTTTATCGTTGAAATTCGTAGCAAACATACTTTTACAGATGTCTTAACCCCCTTTGCCCGTATTGCTGATGGAATGGACAATACCAACCTCCTTGAAATGCCAATCGCAGGAGAGCAAGCTGCCAACGCAAATGCTTTCGTCATGTGTGCCATTCAACGTAGCTCGGGTAGCCCAACAGGCTGGCAACTCTACAATATCAGCGAATTTCCTGATGTTTCTCAAATAGAAGACTGGGGCAGCTATTTATCTCAGTTTATTGATTGATATTTCAATGAAGCCTTGTTACATAAAGAGCGTTGGGCACTTTCCTATATGACGTGCCCACATAAATGGGCACGTGGCCGAGTGGCTGAAGGCGCTCCCCTGCTAAGGGAGTATGGGGTTTATAGCCTCATCGAGAGTTCGAATCTCTCCGTGCCCGCCATTTTTTATCATTAAAAAACACCTATATTTTGTTGTAAATGGCTGGTCAGCAAAACCAATATTGAGGCGCTGATAAAGTAACTTCACGGCGATGCGCTTGTAATAGCATCGATGTCTTTTTCTCTTCTGATCCTGAGGCATGTTTTTTCAAGATTTTTTGCATAGCCACCATTTAACAGCATCGTCTCATTTGTAAGCTCTTTAGGATCCTTAAGGGTGCAGGTAAGTTTGATTGCCTCTCTCCCGTTTCCGCATATAACCTCTGTATTGAACACGGTGCTGATCACATCTTTTCTAAGGCTTGTTTTTCCCTGATCGATGCAATCGCCAAGATTTTCCACTTTTTCGAATATTCTTCTGGGGGAGTCTTTCTCTTTATATCTTGTGACAGCAGTATCTGCCGGGATTTGGGAAGTTTTTTTTAAATCAATCTTCTCACCCAGCTTTATATCAGACAGAGTGGGACCATTATTACAGGCCATCAAAAAAGGGAAAAGAAGGGCTACACAGAGTTTACTCATAAATTTTGACTGGTTACTTGTAAAATGTTTTATGTAATAAAGTAAAATGGCATTGTCAATGCTTTATAAACCGTGGGGAATTCAACAGGTATTTGTAGAAACACTTTAAAATACAAGCTATCTTATTTGGATGACAAATTTCATCTTCAAATTTCCTTCTCCTTTTACCAAAAACACAAAAAAGCCAAAAATTTCAATAATTTTATTGGATAAATCTGACTTTCCCAATTGGGTAAAAAAACAGGATGAACGCCTACAAATTCAAATTGCACAAAACTCTTTTAAGGCAGAGCCATTACAAACCGTCGCAATTTTAGATAAATACAGCAAACTTGAAAAAATTATATTTGGCTTGAGCCAGCCTGCTTATTATCTTGATACAGCTTCTATCGTTCAACATATTGAAAGCAATTACTCAAAAGAATTTATTGAAGAACATGTCTTTGAGATAGTCAGCACACATGAAGAAGGTGTTTCTAATAAAATTTCTATTGGCTGGGGACTTGGCGCTTATCGCTTTGATCCATACAAGAAAAATGATACGGCCACACCTATTCTTCTTTGGCCTGCCAATGCTGATGAAAAAGAAGTCACCGCAACCATTGAAGCTATTAGCTTACTGCGTAACTTAGTTAATACGCCGCCTAATGATTTAGGCACGGACGAGCTTGCCAATGCTGCAAAAGAAGTAGCCAAACACCATAAAGCCAAAATTAAAATCATTCATGATGATGATCTTATAAAAAAGAACTTCCCCATGATTTATAATGTTGGCAAAGCCAGCCCCCGCCGCCCTCAATTGGTTGATATTAAATGGGGGGACTCATCGCACCCCAAAGTCACTATTGTTGGTAAAGGCATTATTTATGATACTGGCGGACTAAATTTAAAGCCTGGACAATATATGCGTGACATGAAAAAAGACATGGGCGGTGCGGCACATGCTCTTGGTGTTGCTTGGATGCTCATGGCGTTAAATGTACCCATTCAACTACGTGTGCTTCTTCCTATTGCTGAAAATTCTGTTGCCGGTAACTCATATCGACCAGGAGATATTCTACCTACACGTAAAGGTTTAACGGTTGAAATTGAAGATACGGATGCAGAAGGCCGTTTGGTTTTATCAGATGCTCTAACCTATGCCTGCGAAGAGAATCCAGACCTCTTGATTGACTTTGCAACGCTGACTGGTGCCGCACGTGTTGGTGTTGGTTACGACATCCCCGCTTTCTTTTCTAATAATGATAATTATATAGATGAACTGCGTCATTCAAGCGTTGAAAAAGATGATTTTGTTTGGCCATTCCCTCTATGGGATGGTTACAATTCAAATTTGGATGGGGACATTTCGGATATTCGAAACGAAGGTACAGGTCGCGCAGGTCATATTGAAGCGGCTCTTTTCCTGCAGCGTTTTATAACACCAAAAACAGACTGGATTCACCTCGATTGTTTTGCATGGGAAAAAAATGGTAAGGCCGGACGCCCTAAAGGTGGCGCAGACACAGGCATGCGTGCCATAGCACAATTCATTAAGGATAAATATTCATGAATTTAATGCGTCTCACCGTTATTACACCAACTGCTGATATCCTCGGTGAACCTACTGAACCTACAATAATAAGTAATAAAGATTCTCAACTTCTTTATGGTGAAGAATTTATGGTTGAAGAAGCCCATGGTGCTTATGTTTATGGTCATAGCGTTTTAGATGGCTACAAAGGTTATGTTGGGCGTGATCAATTGGTTCAAGATGCTAGTGCCTCTAACGTTATTGTAAAAGTAAGATCAACACATATATATCCTGAACCAAACTTTAAATCACGCCCGACAATATCATTAAGTTTTTTATCAAGATTAACCTCATTAGACAAAACTGATGGAGATTTTACTCAACTTGAAGATGGTGATTGGATTTTTACTGACCACATTACCCCTATTAAAGATTTTAAAATGCCAGATGATTTGGCGCAAACAGCAACCTTATATTTAGGCACACCATACCTTTATGGCGGACGGTCTTTCTTTGGCATTGATTGCTCTGCTTTGGTACAACAATGCGTCAGTTCATTAGGGCACCCTTGTCCACCTCGTGACGCCCGTGACCAAGAAGGTAAAATTGGAACAACCATCAAAAAAGAAAATATCAAAAGAAATGATATCGTCTATTTTAAAGATCATGTTGGAATTATGATGGATGAAGATTATGTTTTAAACGCTACCGCGCGACATATGGCGACCGTTATTGAAAAACTAAGCGATATTGAAAAAGCCTATAACGACATCACCCACATCGCCCGAATTTAAAACTATTTATCTTCTTCCGTTGGGTCATAGGACACGGCAGGTAATGAGGTAGTATTGCCTTGTGCGCTTGGTTCATAACTATCAAAGCCTAGAAAATCACTGTAAAGAATTTCTTTCTTTTGTAATTCTTGCGATCCATCCAATTTATTTTTTTCGCTGACAACTGTTCCTGGACCCATATACTCAATTTTACCATTATTTTGATTGGCTAAATCCTGCGCCATATAATCAGGTAAAGGATACGGTTTTATCGCTTCGCCAGTAAAATCAACTGTAACCGTATCTGGATAATCATAAGCGCCGCGAGACATCAAATCATAAGTAGTTCCTGGCACAAAACCATTAACAACATTGGCAAATATCCAACCATTAACCCCGCGCTTAACCAAAACAGTTTTTTCTCTATTTCCAGGAGCCGTACATCTCACAACTAAATCATATGGAGATTTCATTACTTCAACTGTCTCATTGCTATACGCAACTTTTTTATAATCTTGGTTTTCTAAATAGCATTTTGCATTTTCAGCACCTGGGGTTTTCACGGTCATGTTCACCGTTTGATGATCCACCACTGACGCGCAAGAAGCTAAAATCAAACAAGCAAAAGTACAAAGAATAATTTTTTTCATAATAAGAATCCGTTAAAGGCAAGAATGGAAATTAATTCTATAACTAAAATACCTTAAGTTGAACTGGCTGTCTATGCGGCCTGTTTAATAGACTTCACCTTCGGGGATTGAATTTTAAAATCAAGCGCACCGCCCTTTTCAGTCACATCGACCTGAGAACCATCAACAATCTGTCCCTGTAGCAACATTTCTGCCAATTTATTTTGCAATTCTGTCTGTATAACACGTTTTAGCGGGCGGGCACCATAAACAGGATCGTACCCCTTATCAGCCAACCATTTTTTGGCTTTTGCATCAACATTCAACTGAATACGGCGATTAGACAGAATTTTATGCAATTCCTTCATCTGAATATCAACAATACCAGTCATCTGTTCACGACCAAGACGAGAGAAAAGAAGAATTTCATCTAATCTATTCAAAAATTCAGGACGGAACGAGGCTCGAACCGCCTCCATAACAGGCTCCCTTGCTTTTTCAACATCTTCGCCATCTTTTAATTCCACCAAGTGTTGCGAACCTAAATTTGATGTCATAATCAAAACCGTGTTACTAAAATCAACAGTACGCCCCTGCCCATCAGTCAGGCGACCGTCATCCAATACCTGAAGCAATATATTAAATACATCAGGATGTGCCTTTTCAATTTCATCAAATAATACAACTTGATAAGGACGGCGTCGGACAGTTTCTGTTAAAGCGCCCCCTTCTTCATATCCTACATATCCAGGTGGGGCACCAACCATACGGGCAACAGAATGTTTCTCCATATATTCAGACATATCTATTCGCACCATCGCAGAATCATCATCAAATAAAAACTCTGCCAAAGCTTTTGCTAATTCAGTTTTTCCAACTCCCGTTGGTCCTAAAAATAAGAACGACCCAATAGGACGATTTGGCGATTGAAGTCCCGCTCTTGAACGACGAACCGCATTGGACACAGCAACCACAGCTTGATTTTGACCAATAACGCGATCACCCAGCTTGTCTTCCATTTTAAGCAGCTTATCACGCTCCCCTTCCATCATCTTGTCGACGGGAATACCTGTCCATTTACTAACGACGTAAGCGATGTCATCCTCGGTCACTTCTTCATCAATCATATGATCAGTGCTCACCTTAGAAGATTTTTCAAGAAGCTCTTCTAATTGTGGAATTTGGCTATATTTTAATTCACTGGCCTTAGCCCAGTCACTATCTCGCTCTGCTTGCTCAAGAGAAATACGCGCCTTATCAAGCTGTTCCGTCACTTTTTGACCGGCGTTCAACTTATCTTTTTCAGATTGCCACTTGGATGTTAGATCGGCCGATTCAGATTCCAGCCCCTTTAATTCTTTATCTAAAGATTTCAAACGCTCCTTAGAAGCTGTATCTTTTTCCTTCGACAACGCCTCACGTTCAATCTTTAACTGCACAATACGGCGATCCAGTTCATCAATTTTTTCAGGCTTACTATCCACCTGCATACGTAGACGTGATGAGGCCTCATCAATTAAATCAATAGCCTTATCGGGCAAAAACCTATCTGTGATATAGCGATTTGATAATGTTGCCGCACTGACAATAGCGGAATCAGTAATACGCACCCCATGATGGGCTTCGTATTTTTCTTTCAAGCCACGTAAAATTGAAATTGTATCTTCAACCGTAGGCTCTGGTGTAAACACAGATTGAAAACGCCGTGCAAGAGCCGCATCTTTTTCAATATGTTTTCGATATTCTTCTAGCGTTGTTGCACCAACCATGTGCAACTCACCCCGCGCCAAAGCAGGCTTCAGCATATTGGAAGCATCCATAGATCCTTCAGCCTTACCAGCTCCAACCAACGTATGGAGTTCATCTAAAAACAGAATAATTTGACCATCTGCACTCGTGACTTCGTCCAAAACTGCTTTTAACCTCTCTTCAAATTCACCACGAAATTTAGCCCCTGCAATCAACGATCCTAAATCAAGTGACATCAGGCGTTTATTCTTCAAACTTTCAGGAACATCGCCATTTACAATACGTAAAGCCAAACCTTCAACAATCGCAGTTTTACCAACGCCTGGTTCACCAATAAGAACAGGGTTATTTTTTGTACGGCGTGATAAAATCTGTATCGTGCGACGAATTTCTTCATCTCGACCAATAATAGGGTCTAATTTTCCCTCTCTGGCGGCTTCTGTTAAATCTCGTGCATATTTTTTTAGCGCATCAAAATTATCTTCTGCCTGTGCGGTATCCGCCGTCCGGCCTTTTCGCATATCATTAATTGATTGGTTAAGGGCATCGGGTTTAATTTTGGCACTTTCAAACATACCGCCAATATCTGCAGATTTTGCCATGCCCATGGCCTGTAAAATACGTTCAGCTGTCACAAACTTGTCACCCGATTTTTCTGCTAAATTCAATGCATTATCGAGTATCTTTGAGAGATCACCTGAAATACGAAGTTGACCCACTCCTGATCCGGTGACGGCAGGTAATTTTGCTAAGCCCGCCTCCAAATCTTTCTTGAGACGTACATCATCTCCACCTGCTGACTGGATAAGGCGCTGTATAATACCATCTTCATCATCCAGCATCACCTTCGCTAAGTGCTCTGGCTCTAATGATTGATGATCTGAGCGTGTCGCAAGCGTTTGTGCATGCTGCAAGAAAGTTCGCGACTTTTCGGTAAATTTTTCAAAATCCATGAGTTAATATCCTAAATAACCTAAAGCTAGTAGCAACTAAACATTATAACAGTAAATTGGTTTCAAATAATTAAAAAAAGATAATAAAAAAGGCAGGAAATCCTGCCTTGATTAATATCAAATTATAAAAATTAACTAAGCATCTTCTAAAGCACGTACAGCCTGAGAATTAGCTTTAACACCTTCACCTAAGATACTGGTAGGCAACGATAAATCATCATTGGAATTATCTTTTGTGTTTCCATCAACTTTTTTATTTTCATCTTTATTATTATCACCTTGTCGCAGCGCCTGCTGTGCATTCATATCCGAGATAATGCGTTGATAATGCTCTGCATATTGCAAATAGCTCTCAGCAAGCACCGCATCCCCTGCAGAATTAGCATCTTTAGCCAAAGCTTCATATTTCTCACATATTTGGTGTGCTGTACCACGGATACGAACGTCAGGACCATTGCTATCATAGACCTGAGTTCGGTTATTACCGCCTTTACCGCGATTATTATTGTTATTGCGGCCTCTGGACCTTCTATTGGTGCTTGCGTTTCTCATTAGATTTCTAAGCTCTCTTTTTTGTAATTCCCGTTAATTTATAAGTTCTGTGTTCTTTTTAAATTTTATTTTCCCGAATCTTTTTAGTTACTCACAGAATCATTCACACGTACAACTGTACATGATTCACGTACGGTCGCCAAACATTTCATATGCTTTTTGTAAAATATCGAGTTCTTAAGAACCTTATGTTCACCAGCAGCATTTATGTTTTGAACTTCTAGACAATAGCGCCGCTTCTGATTTCCTAGCAACCGCCAAGGGAGAAAAAAAATTATTTATCCCCACAGGATATTTCTACAACCCTTGGAATCCCTGCTATATCGGCCTCCGAGTCGCACAATAAAAGGCCAGATTCGTCCACGAGTCGCTCTATGTCTGAAAGCTGTCCGAATCCAATCTCGAGGAATGCCCTATTTTTGCCATTTAATTTATTTTTTAATTGGGAAAAAATTATTTTGTAGCAATTTAGACCGTCATTTCCTCCATCAAGAGCAAAAATAGGGTCGTGATTCTTTACCTCTATAGGCAGATTTTCGATGTCAGATTCGGGGATATAAGGCGGATTTGAGGTTATAATATCGAAATCTTCGTCTTCCAGCCAATCAAACCAGTCACTTTCGCGGAAACGAATACGTCTGCTCATTTTGTGTTTTTCGGCATTTTTCGAAGCTATTTTGAGAGCATCAACACTAATATCAACAGCAACAGCTGTAGCATTGGGCAATTCCGAGAGCAAAGCGATAGGAATACAGCCCGTGCCTGTTCCCAAGTCGATAATCTTGAGCGGTTCTTCTTTGCGCTCTCCTACCCACTTTAAAACAGCCTCAATGAGTGTTTCTGTATCAGAACGTGGATCGAGGGTGTGTTCATTGAGGTGAAACTCAAGCCCCCAAAACTCCTTCACGCCTAAAATCCTAGAGAGAGGCTCTCCGGCTAAACGCCGTTCAAGATAGATATTGATGCGCTCTATATCTGCTTCAGAGAGTTTTTTATCAGGATGAGCGATAAAATCTGCACTCTCCAGCCCAGTCACCGCCTGTATAAGCCTTTTCACCTCTAAATCAGGTGGTTTAATCCCTGATTCAGCAAACTTGTTTTTTATATCTTGATAAATTATGCCTAATTCCATGAAAACGGCTTTTTAAACATCCAGATTAGCAAGTTTAGAAGCATTATCATCCGCAATCAGGGCTTCTACAACTTCATCCAGTCCATCGCCCGTCATAATTCCATCCAAATTATGGCTGGTTAAATTAACACGATGGTCTGACACACGGCTTTGCGGATAATTATAAGTTCGAATACGCTCTGATCTATCCCCTGAGCCCACTTGACCTTTGCGATCCGCCGCTCGTGCATCATCCAATTCTTGACGTTGCATGTCATACAATCTTGATTTCAAAAGGCTCATCGCACGGTCTTTGTTTTTATGCTGAGATTTATTCTCCTGAATGGCCACGGCTAATCCTGTTGGAATATGGGTCACACGCACTGCAGAATCTGTTGTGTTCACATGCTGACCTCCTGCTCCTTGTGAGCGGAAAGTATCAATCCGTAAATCTTTATCATTCAGTTGAATATCGACATCTTCAGCCTCTGGCAAAACAGCCACCGTCGCTGCTGACGTGTGCACTCGACCTTGCGTTTCTGTCTTCGGTACACGCTGAACACGATGCACACCAGATTCAAATTTCAACCGTGAGAAAACACTCGCCCCAGTTACTTCAGCAATAATCTCTTTATAGCCACCAATATCGCTCTCCGAAGTCTCCATAACTTCTAATTTCCAACCTTGTTTGGAAGCATAGCCTTTATACATTGTAAATAAATCTGCCACGAACAAAGCGGCTTCATCACCACCAGTGCCTGCACGAATTTCTAAAATCGCATTTTTTTCATCGGCACTATCTTTGGGAATAAGAGCGAGTTTAATTTTATCCTCTAAATCAGGGATGGTTTTATTCAATTGGACCATATCGGCCTCTGCCATGGCCTTCATCTCAGGATCAGCCATCATTTCAGCCAACCCTTCTTTTTCTGCTAAGGCATTTTCATAGGCATTTACCGTGTCAACAACGGGCGATAAGTCTGCGTATTCCTTTGATAATTTCACCATTTGCGCACCATCCAAACCGGGCTCCCCCATAAGCTGGGCGAGTTCCTCGTGGCGGCGTTTAATGGTCTGCAATTTATCGACAAGTGACATGGTTTCTTTCTACTTTATAGTTGTCATCGCCTGAATTATGCAATAATTCTAGGGCGATCCACAGCCCTAATATGGGTTCCCCTAGAATTTTTACAAGTAAAAACTCAGGGAATGACGAAAGAGGTTTATTCTGCGGCAACTAACTTTTCAAGTTTTTGAATCTGCTCGGCCTTTTCTTCAACCATCTCGACAATATGGTCAACAATGTCTTGATCGCCAGCATGAAAACGATGCGCCTTTTCACCCCCAACATAGATTTGATGATTATCCTGTCCACCACCTGTGAGACCAATATCAGTCATCAGCGCCTCTCCCGGACCATTCACAACACAACCAATAATAGACAGCGTCATAGGTGTTGTAATATGCACTAAACGTTCTTCTAACCTTTGCACGGTATCAATCACTTGAAATTGCTGGCGCGCACAAGAGGGACAAGAAATTACATTCACACCACGATGGCGCAAGCCAAGAGACTTCAAAATATCAAATCCTGCTTTAATCTCTTCAACAGGGTCTGCACTTAAGGACACCCGAATTGTATCACCAATACCAGCCCAAAGAAGATTTCCCATACCGACTGATGATTTAATTGTCCCCGTACGCAAACCGCCTGCTTCGGTAATTCCAACATGAAGAGGATAATCACACGCCTCTGCCAATTGTTGATACGCCGCACACGCCATAAAAACATCGGATGCTTTACAAGAAATTTTAAAATTAAAAAAATCGTGATCTTCTAAAATTTGAATATGGCGCAACGCGCTTTCTACCATTGCGTCTGGACAGGGCTCTCCATATTTTTCCAACAAATCCTTTTCGAGCGAACCCGCATTCACACCAACACGCATGGAACAATTATTATCTTTCGCCGCTTGAACAACTTCTTTAACCCGCTCTGCATTACCAATATTACCAGGATTAATCCGTAAGCATGCCGCACCATTTTGTGCCGCTTCAATTCCGCGCTTATAATGAAAATGAATATCCGCAACAATCGGCACAGTAACTTCTGGGATAATTTGTTTTAGCGCCGCACTAGATTCCTCATCTGGACAAGAAACACGGACAATATCCGCCCCCGCTACTTCCAACTCACGAATTTGAGCAATCGTCGCCTTAACATCCGTCGTCAACGTATTTGTCATGGATTGCACCGTGATCGGCGCATCACCACCAACAGGCACATCACCCACCCAGATCTTACGGCTTTTCCGCCGCTCAATCATCCGCCAAGGCCTAATACTGTTGTGATCTCTGGTCATAGGCTAGGTTTTGCCTGCTTTAGCGACGTTTTTCAATCATTATCGGCATTTTTACTGAAATTCTCTGGAATCAATTTCACGTCACGCATAACCTGAGATGATTTACCAATCGCTTTGATTTTCTTCCCGTCGACAAATACTGTCACCCCGCCTGCATTACCCGTTGTTAATAAAATCCCCTTTTCATCAGGAACAATATATTTATCGCCTGTTTTCAAAACCTGGCTAATTAATTTTTTACCCTCAGCATTTTTAATTTCAACCCAACTATCTTGAGTAATAACAAGCTCCATCTTATTAGACGATCTAACCACCTCAAGTTTTTCTTTAGGAAATTTTACCAAACCAACACTTGTCTTTTTCAACACTTCTGGAACAGGTGGTATAGATTCAACATATTTAGTCGGCGTCTTATACATGACCCAATAAGAAATCAACAATACGAGCCCAACAAGTGAAATCAGAATAATAGCAACACTCGGCGCATTATTTTCATCGTAAGTAACAGGGAATTGTAGATTGGGTTTATTGCGCTTACCAACAGACTGTGCCTTAAACAAATGCACCATCTTGTCACCATCAAGACCAAGATATTCTGAGTAAGAACGAACAAAACCAATGGCGTAAACGCGCCCTGGTAATTTATCTAAACGAAGCTTTTCAAGTGCATCAAGTTGTGACGAGCGAATACGAAGATTACCCTCAACTTCGGCAAGACTCTGCCCATAATTCTCACGCGTTTTGCGTAAGATATCTCCAACCGACATGTCCTTATAGCTATCAAGGTCAATATAGGGTGGGTTTTCTGGACAATGTTCAAGACTGCTCATGTGGCAAACATAACGCAAAACATGGTTTTCTTAAAGATTTTCTTTAAGCCGCACTTTCGGCATCCAATCCATAGGCCGTATGGAGAGCGCGAACAGCCAGCTCAAGATACTCTTTATCAATAATAACACTAATCTTAATTTCAGATGTCGCAATAACCTGAATATTAATGCCCTTATCTGCCAAAGTCTGGAACATTACTTTTGCTACCCCAGCATGCGATATCATACCAATACCAACCACAGAGATTTTAACAATATCTTTATCGGATCGAACATCCGCGCCTTTTAATTTATCAATATTTTTAATGCATTCAGTTGCACGATCTAAATCTTCCTTAGGCACGGTAAAGGTAATATTTGTGACCTTGCCATCACTGGAAACATTTTGAACAATCATATCAACATTGATGTCACAATCCGTCAGTGGGCCAAAAACCTCTGCCGCTACTCCTGGAATATCGGGCACATTAATTAAAGTAATTTTAGCCTCGTTTTTATCGTAAGCCACCCCGTTCACAACTTGTTTTTCCATGATATCTTCCTCTCTTGTAACTAATGTTCCTACTAAATCACTACCAATGGCATCATCAAAACTAGATAATACCTGAATAGGAACATCTCGTTTATAAGCCATCTCGACAGAGCGTGTTTGCAGAACTTTTGCACCCAATGAAGCCAGTTCTAACATTTCCTCATAGGATATTTTTTTAATTTTTTTAGCACGTTTTACAATACGTGGGTCTGTCGTATAAACCCCATCCACATCCGTATAGATATCACAACGATCTGCTTCAAGTGCCGCCGCCAAAGCCACCGCCGTGGTATCAGACCCACCACGTCCTAATGTTGCAATTCTATTTCTTTCTGTAATACCTTGGAAACCAGCCAGCACAGCCACCTGATCACGCCCTAAATGCCGAAGCATTTTAGAACTATCAATATCTTCAATACGCGCCTTACCATGAACTTCACTGCATAAGATAGGCACTTGCCACCCCAGCCAGCTTCGCGCTTCAATACCCAGCTTTTGAATAGCTATCGCCATAAGTCCCGCTGTTACCTGCTCTCCACTAGAAACCACAGTGTCATATTCACGGGCATCATAAATAGGCGTGATTGCATTACAATGATCAGCCAATTGATTTGTAACGCCTGACATAGCAGAAACAACAACTGCTACTTCATGGCCAAGCGCCACTTCACGTGCAATTTTTCCTGCTGCGCGCTCTATCCGCCCCATATCCGCTACGGAAGTTCCTCCAAATTTTAAAACTATACGTGCCATAAGTTCTCTTGCACCTCTTGTGCAACTTAATTAATGTGTCGTTATGAATACAGTGAACACACAAGAAATTCAAAACTTTTCTAAAGATTCTGACCATTGGTGGGATGAATCTGGTCCCTTTAAGCCTCTCCACCTCTTAAACCCTACTCGTTTAAGCTATTTTAAGACTCAAATATGCGAACATTTTAAAATCGATGACAATACCCTCCTTCCCTATAAAGGATTAGATATTATAGATGTTGGCTGCGGTGGAGGCTTAGTTTGTGAACCTATGGCACGTCTTGGCGGAAATGTTACAGGCATTGATGCAGATGCGAATGCTATCCAAGTTGCAACCGCACACGCTAAACAATCTAGCCTTCAAATTGATTATGAAGCGAATTCCTCTGAAAATATAAAACAAAAATTTGACGTCGTACTCGCTCTAGAAATTATTGAACATGTCGATAACCCTGAACTCTTTGTAAAAAGCGTAATTGATTTGTGCAAACCAAATGGTTTGATTATTTTTTCAACGCTAAACCGTACCCCTAAATCTTATGCCCTCGGCATTATCGCGGCCGAACAAATATTACGGTGGGTACCGCAAGGTACACATAGCTGGAAGAAATTTGTGAAACCGTCGGAACTATCAAAAATGCTCCGTGATAACGGAGCATCTGCACATGATTTATGCGGTATGATTTATAATCCCTTCACAAAATCATTCTCACTCAATAAAAATCGTGTCGATGTGAATTACTTTATGACTGTTCGGGTTTAGATAGCCCCGAAGTGACGCAGAGGAGCAACACAAGCACTTTCTAGCTCTTTTGCATTTAAAGACTTACCTTCTTTAGCTTTTTCCTCTAAAAATGATCTCAAAGCAACTGGCATTTGCTTTTTCTGCGCATAGGACATTTCTTTCAAAAAAAGGTCAGCTTTCACAACGGAATAAGAATTATTGTTGTTTTCAACAACAACAGCTCTTTCAAAAGAGTGATCTTTAGACATTGATATTCTTTTATTAAGCTTCATTTCTATTCCCTCAAATTATTATATTTCTCTTATTTACCATAAAGCAAGATAAAGTCAAGCATTTATTTCACTCTAGTCACAATTCTTTGAAATCGCTATTATTATCTACATGTCACGATTCTTTTTTATTCTAATGATTATTGCCATGCTACTCGTTCTAGGCTCCTTGGCCGTCGGGCTCTTCAGCATGATTAAAGGTGGTGAATTCAACAAAAAATACGGCAATAAACTCATGCGCCTACGCGTTACATTACAAGGTGTAGCGTTAGGCTTGTTTGTTCTTGCTGTATTAACACAAAATTCGGATTAATTTCAAAAGGTCTCATCTAATATGAAAGTTCTGGTTCCCGTTAAGCGTGCCGTTGATTTCAACGTCAAAATTCGCGTCAAGGCCGACAATAGCGGTATTGAGCTCAATAATGTTAAAATGTCGATGAATCCTTTTGATGAAATTGCCATCGAGGAGGCCACAAAATTAAAAGAAGCTGGTACAGTGACTGAAATCATTGCCGTAACCATTGGCCCTGACAAAGCACAAGAAACTTTACGCACCGCTATGGCAATTGGTGCTGATCGTGGCATCTTGGTTGAAACAGATGCCCCCACAGATATTGGTGGTGTTGAACCTCTTGCCGTTGCTAAAACATTAAAAGCCCTCGTTGAAAAAGAAAAACCAGATTTTGTCATCATGGGTAAACAATCAATTGATGACGATAGCAATCAAACCGGACAAATGTTGGCAGCCCTTCTTAACTGGCCACAAGGAACTTTCGCCTCCAAAGTTGAGCTAAACGATGGCAAGGCAACCGTTACCCGCGAAATTGATGGGGGCTTAGAAACGATTGAAATTAATCTTCCTGCGGTTATTACAACGGATTTAAGATTGAACGAGCCGCGTTACGCCTCTCTTCCTAATATCATGAAAGCAAAGAAAAAGCCGCTTGATGTTATGAAACCTGAAGATTTAAACATTGATTATACCCCTCGCCTTTCTGTTGTAAAAGTAACCGAGCCTCCTAAACGTGTTGGTGGTGGCAAAGTTGCCGATGTTGACGAACTGATTGATAAACTGCGCAATGAGGCAAAAGTTATTTAATTTTGCCTCATAAGCATCCTGACAAAAGTCAGGATCTAGTAATAAATAATGGTGGATCCTGAATTAAATTCAGGATGCCAAAACAGGAGAAAAATAAATGTCTATACTTATTCTTGCAGAACATGATCATCAATCCATTAAACCTGTCACGCTTAATGTTGTGACCGCCGCACGCCAAATCGATGCCGATGTCCATATTCTTATCGCTGGCACTGATTGCTCAGCCGCCGCCGATGAGGCCAGCAAAATTCATGGTATAACCAAAGTTCTAAAATCCGACGCACCGGAACTATCACACCGCCTGGCCGAAAATCTTACACCTATCATTGTTGGTTTAGCGGATAGTTATTCTCATATCCTTGCCCCTGCCACAACCTTTGGTAAAAATGTCATGCCACGTGTTGCCGCCCTACTGGATACACAACAAATTTCTGACATCTCCGCCATCCATGACGCTGATACATTTGACCGCCCATTCTATGCGGGCAATGCCATCGCTACCGTAAAATCATCTGACGCTAAAAAAGTTATTACGGTGCGTGGGACAGCCTTCGATCCAACAAAATCCGAGGGCGGAACGTCTCCCATTGAAGACGTTGCCTCTAATGGTGATTCAAGCCTATCAAACTTTGTAAAACAAGAACTGTCAAAATCTGATCGCCCAGAGCTAACCTCCGCCAAAATTGTTGTTTCTGGCGGACGTGGTGTTGGCTCTGGCGAAAACTTTGCCCTTATTGATGCGCTTGCCGATAAATTAGGCGCCGCCGTTGGTGCCTCTCGTGCCGCTGTTGACGCAGGTTATGTGCCGAATGATTACCAAGTCGGCCAGACTGGTAAAGTCGTAGCACCTGAGCTTTATATCGCTGTCGGTATATCAGGTGCTATTCAACATTTGGCTGGCATGAAAGATTCAAAATACATCGTAGCCATCAACAAAGATGAAGAAGCCCCTATCTTCGGTGTCGCAGATTACGGTCTTGTGGGTGATTTATTTGATATTGTGCCTGAACTGACTGAAAAGTTATAAATCACCTTGGAATCTAAGTATTTTTCAGGCAACCCCCCTTAAATTTGACAGGCCACTCCCCAATAATGATATTATATAGTACAGGGGGATAAACAAATGAAAAATAAGCTTTATCAGTTACTTACAGATACAAATGGAGCAACGAGCATAGAATATGGTTTGGTTCTGGCAGGCGTTAGCCTATCTGTCATAGCCTTTGCCTTTGTCTTCGGTGATAATCTTGACGTTATGATGGAAACTTTTTCAGGTTATCTTGATGGTGCGCTTGGTATAGGCACTTAGAAGCTTAATAAAAAAGTTTATTCGCTTACTTCTTCATCTTCACTGATATTCATCTTGAAAACACGTTCTGGCTTCATAATAACGTCGTCCATGGTAGCACCTTCAAAAATAACATTATCAATTTTGGCGCCAGTAAAATCGGCATCGCGCAAGTCAGCATTGGTGAAATTAGTAAAAGTTAAATCTGCATTCTTAAAATTAGCTGATTTCATTTCACACCCTGTAAAATCTGCATAGGAAAGTGATGCACCTTCAAAATTAGATGGACTAAATCTTTTTGCCGCCAAGGAATTACCAAACATCAATGGAACAAAATTCGCATTTTTTAAATTGGCGTGATTAAGCCTTGCTCCACGAAATGTTGAACCACGTAAGTCTGCCTCTTCCATATCACACCGTCTAAAGTCAGCATCATCCAAATTGGCACTTTGCATTTCAATTTTATAAAGATTCATCCCAAAGAAACGTGTGGCCACCGCCTTAATCGCCGTAAGTTTTTCCATTTTTAAAGTTTCCAAAGGACGCATATCAAGACCACTCAAATCAAGTTGCTCCCCTTCTTCACCAGAGGTTTCAACCCATGTACGATGTGTATCAATCATACTGGCTAGCGGTTTATCCGTATCTGTAATAGATAGTCCAACATTGGCATCCGTAATGGCTTCAGAAAAATCAGCGTCATTTTCTGTCATGCCCGTTAAATCAACGCCAGTAAAAATAGTAGCCTTTAAATTAGCCCCCATTAAATTGGCACCCACAACTTTAGCACCCGATAAATCTGCTCCATCAAGGTTAGCCTCACGCAAATCTGCACCCATGATATTAATTCCAGTCATAATAGCATCAGAAAAATCTGCTTGCCCTGCTAACGACCCCGTTAATTTTGCGCCACTTAAATTAGCTCCTTTAAAATTCACGCTTTTCCCAGCACTATAATCTTCACCTTCACGCACAATACCGCCGACTCGCAAATCAGCTTTATCAAGATTTGCACCTTTAAGATTTGCAAACTCAATACGTGATCCCCGCAAGTCAGCACGTAAAAAATTTACATCTGAAAGATCAGAACCTGTTAAATCACAAGCATAAAGTCGGGCTTCTTGAAAGTTTGCTCCCATGAGGTCCATATCCATCATCGAACAGCCACTAAAATCAACTTGCCGCATATCTTTACCGGCTAAAGATAGCCCCGAAATATTTATATTTTGAAGCAAGGCTCTACGACCACCTAGACGGCCACATAGAAAACGCGTATGCAATTCAACCATTGCATCAAGCTGGTCTTGTGTTAAAGAAGATTGTTTCTCCGCCTCATGGAGTGTTTGTGCAGTAATCATGTATCTATTATGCCCTTGAAAAGGTTAAAAAAATAGTTAAATTTACTCTGATTTCTGATTTAAAAGCTCTTTAAAGAAACTAAAAGAAGAAGAAGAGTCCCAAACAGCGTCTCCTTCAAAAATATATAGAATTCGCCCCCTTCGATCTAACAGATAAGATGTTGGGATTCCTCGCATATAGGTGGTTTTTTGGACTTCACCCACATCATCTAAATAAGCTGCAAATTCACCAATACCCCTATTACTCAGAAACGCCTTAATATCATCATGACTACGCGTTGCGTCAATAGATATGGAAATTACATTCAATCCCTGCCCCTCAAACTGCTTCTTCAACCTCCCCAACGAAGGTAATTCTAAAACACAAGGAGCACACCAAGTTGCCCAAAAATTAACAAGAAGGTAGTCTCCATCAAACATACGCCAATTGACGCGCCTATTTTCTGGCGACATGAAGGTTGCTCTCCCCATATCAGCATATCTTTGTCTGGCTAGAATACGATCAAAATATTTAGAAAATTCTTTGGGAATCTCAACTCTATGTTGAATAACCTCTCCCCGAGTCTTGACCGTATAAACATAGGATATAACCCCCATTATAGCAAAAATAGCGCCTAAAACAGATAGGATCCTAAAAAGTTTTTGTTTATTCATCTATTTTAACCTTAAAAACCCTTGCTTATCCGCTGCGCCCGTGATTTTAAATAGCATATCATGAAATACATTTTAAAAATCATTGTTGTTATAATCTTTGTTAGTTTGCCTTTAGCGGCTTGCGGCATCAAGCCTAAATCTGTCGACGCCCCACAGGGCAATGATAAAGATCAATTCCCTAGAACCTACCCATCCAATTAAATTAGATAAAAGAAATTATTATGAGTGGTTATGAAGAAATAAATGGTTGTCTCCATGTAGATGGGGTTTCCCTAAAAGAAATTGCCCAAGAACACAGTACGCCAACTTATGTATACTCAGCATCCGTTATTAAAAACCAATATGACGCCTTAAAAGGCGCAATGGAACGCGCACTACCGGCAGATCGTCAACCTAAGTTGTGTTTTGCCTGTAAATCAAACAGCAATATTGCAATTTTAGGCTACCTTCGCTCGCTTGGCAGTTCTTTAGAAATCGTCTCCGAAGGCGAACTTAAACGCGGTCTAAAAGCAGGCTTTGATGCAAACCAAATTGTCTCAACAGGTGTTGGTAAATTGGACAGTGAAATTGCAGCTTGTTTAACAGCCGGCATTCATCAATTTAATGTTGAATCAATTCCGGAACTTGAAAACATTAATAAGATTGCAAAAGAACTTGGAAAAATCGCCACTGTTGTTTTTCGTTTAAATCCTAATGTTTCTGGTGGAGGTCATCACAAAACTTCAACAGGGCGCAAACGTGATAAGTTTGGTATTAGTGAAGACAGCCTTTACAAAGCCTATCAACTTGCTAGTAACATGAACAATATTGAACCGCTGGGAATGTCCATGCATATTGGCTCTCAAGTCTTTACTGTTGAATCTTTTAAAGCGGCATTTGAAAAGATTCCTGCCATTGTAGGCAAACTTCGTGATCAAGGTCACAAAGTTACACGCCTTGATATTGGTGGCGGCTTTCCCATCATCTACAAAGATGAAAAATTACTCGACCTTGATAATTATGCCGAATGGGTGCGTGACATTATCTTACCGCTTGATACTGAAATCATTATGGAGCCAGGGCGTTATCTCGTTGGTAATGCTGGTGTGTTATTAACCAAAGTTGCTTACGTGAAAGAAACGTCAGAACGTAAATTCCTTGTTGTTGACTCCGCCATGAATGATTTAATTCGCCCTACGTTATATGAAGCCTATCATGACATAGAAGCCGTTGAAAATCGTAATGCACCAAAAACCATTTACGATGTTGTTGGACCCATTTGTGAAACTGGCGATACCTTTTCAACAGATCGTGAATTAACTGAAATGAAACGCGGGGACTTAACCATCATTAAATCTGCAGGAGCTTATGGCTACTGCATGGCGTCAAACTACAATACACGTGGGCTTCCTCCTGAAATTCTGGTTCATGAAGGCAAAGCGCATCTCATTAACCCACGTCAAACAGTCGAAGAAATTTTAGATAAAGAAGTTATCCCTGATTTTATAAAGGCTTAAATGATTTTTTTAAAGTGATACCGTAGGAACAAAAGTTAAGTTCACCGACCCCACACCACGCGGTACAACAGGATAATCAGACTTAAAAGTAAAAGATTCTCCAGGGGCCAACTTTTCAAGTGGTGAATCAATACTCCAGCCCTTGCCGTCTTCACCATTTGTAGATCGAAGTCGGGCAAATAATTTAGGAACTTCTTGAACATTATTCGTCAAATTAATCACACGCCCTTGTAGCGTTAGATAATCTTTGCCCTCTGCATCTTTTTGAATTTGTGCCGTTAAGCTTTCCATGACCAAATCTTCGCCTTTATAAGAAACCGTCAATCCTGCTAAACTATAAATAGCCGACGCGGGCGGCCATAGCGAAACAATGGGTTGCTTCAATAAAACGGCCATCCCAAAAAGAATTCCAAAAATCGCAAGCGCTGAAAAATATCCTGTTACTTTCGCCTGCAGACTAGCTGACGTTCGTAAAGCATCATCAGCTAAAGCAGGAACATTTATTTTATCATCACGTGGTTTTACACTCTCGGGGATAGGTTCATCAACCAAAGGAGTGCCTGTTTCTTCTTCAACATCTACAAAATCATAGACATCTTCCTGCCCTTCTTCATCCGAATCTGAGGACTCCCCCTCAGTTTCCGTAACTTCTTCTCTGAACGGCACATCATCCGGTTTTTCAAACCATTCGTGATCGCACTTCGCACAACGCACGCCTCTACCCACCTCTCCCAATGCAATGGAAGAAACAAGGTAACGAGCAGAACAATTTGGGCAGAGCAGAAGCATAAAAGGCCAATAATCTCTAAAGTGATTTGTCTTTTATATATAAAGTCTATAGATTTCAGGTGCAATACAAGCGTTGGAGTAGCCCCATGAAAAATTTTAAAGCAATATCATCTCAAGCTATTATAGCAATTATTCTATTTACGATTGCCCTTATATTTTCCCATATTTCCTATGCCCAATGTGTTGCCACAGACAAGCTCTGTGTCATGAATGAAATTTTAAAAACAACAGAAGAAATAGATAATCCTGCTTGGCGCGATAAAGCCTTACGCGAACTTGCCAAATCTTTCACCTATGAAGGACAGGAAGCTAAAGCTATAGAGCTAATAACACAAATCAAAAAACCTGACACAAAAGCCATGACCATTCGCGGTATCGGTATGGCGGCGGCAGATAATGATTGGAATGACAAAGACCGTTATGAATCACTTTTTAAAAACTTAGCGCTTGAAGCCGAAAAAATTGAACACGAACCCTCTTACGCTATCGCTTATACTTATATCGCTATGGCACAAGCTTTTGCCAAAGATAACGCAGGAGCAATGGCAACGGCTAAAACCATGAAAAATGAAGCGCTTCGCAATAAGGCTTTTGGTGAAACTGCAGAAATTCAGGCGGAACGTGGGGACTTTAAAAATGCTATGTTAAGCATTGCTGAGATCAATAGCACTTCTTATCGTAATAAAGCCTACGGCACAATTGCAGCTATTTTTACGAAGGCAGGAAAGCTTGACGATGCTTATGCCTCTGCGCATAAAATAGATAACCCCTATGCCAAAGCTCAAACACTTCAAAAAATTGTGAATTTTGGCAACGAAGAAGAAACGCTCAAAGAATAACGATGATTAAATTTGAACATGTAGGATTGAGATATGGTGTCGGACCTGAAGTTTTATCAGATATAAACTTTACTCTTGAACCAGGTACATTTCACTTCCTTTCTGGACCCAGTGGCTCTGGAAAAACCTCCCTCATGTCTATGCTTTACCTTGGTCGCCAGCCTACACGTGGCCTTATGTCTATGTTTGGTAAAAATGTTGGTCAATTAAACAGACAAGAACTTAAAAAATTAAGGCAACGTATCGGCGTTGTCTTCCAAGATTTCCGCCTACTTAATCATATGTCTGCCTTTGATAACATTGCCCTACCTTTACGCATTAGCGGACAGCCCGAAAAAGAAATTCGTGCCAATGTCGAAGAACTCATGGAATGGGTTGGTCTTGGTGATCATCGTCACATGCTGCCCAACACCATGTCTGGTGGACAACAACAAAGAATTGCTGTTGCACGCGCTGTCATTACGCGCCCAAAACTTCTTCTTGCCGATGAGCCAACAGGAAACTTAGATGATGAAATTGGGCTACGTTTGATGAACTTATTTGATCAACTAAACCGCATGGGAACAACTGTTGTCATTGCTTCTCACAATACCGTGCTCATGCAGAAATTTAGCCAGCATGACAGGATTATCCTCGATGATGGTCAAGCATACCTTGAAAAGCCTCAACAAACTATAAAGCAACGTTTAGGAAGTATGTTCTAATGATCAACTTCATAAAAAAAGACCGATCCCTCGGCGTTGCTAAAGAAAAACGCAAATATGATCTACCTTTAAACAAAGGCAGTGGCGGTAGTTTTCTTAAAATTCTGATGGGATTGATGACAATCCTCGCTATATTTGCTCTATCTGCTTCTTTTTCTTTATCTGAAATGACTGAGCGTTGGTCCTCAGGGTTAGAGAACAAAGCCACCGTTGAAATTCCTGCAGAAGATAATAAGGGTAATATTATTGAACAGGTTGTCGTTGATAAAATAGCTTTAGATATAGAATCCTTTCTAAAAGGACACCCCGATGTTGAAACCGCTGAAATTATGCGCCCTCAAGAAATTAAAGATCTTGTTTCTCCTTGGTTAGGTAATGAGATTACATTTGAAAACGTGCCACTCCCCGGTATTGTTTCTATAAAATTTAAAGATGATAAAGAAATTAATTACACTATCTTAGAAAGTCGCCTTAAAAGTTTTGGAGAACATGTAAGATTGGACACACATGGCACTTGGCTTGCCGATCTTCTAAAATTTACGGGAGCTCTAAATTTCGCCGCTATCCTCATTTCAACACTGATTGGCATAACCACCGTCGTTGCCGTTGCTGGGGCGGTTCAGGCACGGATGGCTGTTTATGACGAAGAACTTGAATTGTTGCACCTTATGGGGGCTGGAGACCGCTATATAGCCAATCAATTACAACGCTACAGCTTTATTACCTGTCTTCAAGGATCAGCTATTGGCGCAATTATCGGGCTTATCTTAATATTTATAATAGGATGGTTGCTAAAACAAAGAGATATAAGCCTATTGCCAGATTTTAACTTAAGTTTTGTACAAATTATTATTTTAATAATACTTCCATTTTTTATAGGATTATTGGCTATGGTAACTGCGCGGCAAACTGTCTTGCGTGAATTATCCAAAATGCCTTAATATCAACTATTCATGATATCAAAATTCTTCAATTTTATTTTTATCCCCCTCCTCACCCTTTTTATCATCTGGGGATTAGGATGGTTATGGTTTGCCACCAATATTGCGATAGGAAAGCCAACACAAGATAAAACAAAAACAGACGCCGTAATTGTTTTAACAGGTGGAAATGGACGCATTAACGCAGGACTGAATCTAATTGGAGAAAATATGGCTCCCAAACTATTTATTTCTGGGGTCAACAAAGACGTTACAAAAGAAGATATTTTTAAAAGTTGGAAAAACCCAATATCGCCACGACCATGTTGTATATTTTTAGGCTATAAATCTATAGACACCATTAGCAACGCAACAGAAATTAAAGAATGGGTTAACAAATATGATATAAAATCTTTTCGCCTTGTAACTTCCAGCTATCATATGCCACGCGCAGCAATGGAAATTAAAAACCTTCTTCCAGACACACAAATAATTAAAAATCCAGTTTTTACAGATGACTTTGTATCGTGGAAAGGTCGTTTTTGGGAACTAACATTTAGTGAATATAACAAAACTCTTATTCGTTGGATGCAAAACATAAAATGATTTTAATCCGCTCAATATTATTCAATATATGTTTTTACATCGCCACAACATTCGTATGTATCTTCTTTATTCCTGCTTTTTTATTACCTCGTGGTGTTATTCTATGGATTACACGTCTATGGTTAGGAATCGTACATTTTTTAGAAAAAAATATCTTAAATCTTGATTTTGAAATACGTGGAAAAGAAAATATCCCAACTGATAGAAACTATATTGTTGCAGCGAAACATCAATCTGCTTACGAAACCTTAAAACTTCACCATTTATTTGGTGATCCTACGATCGTATTAAAAAAAGAATTATTAAACATACCCCTGTTTGGGTCTTTTTTGAATAAATTAGATATCATAGCTATCGATCGTAGCAATAAAGAAGAAGCTATGAAATCAATCGTAGAGGGCGCAAAAAGAATGCAAGATCAAGGACGTCCTATCGTAATCTTCCCCCAAGGCACACGTGTTGCCATAAATGCTACAGCCAAAGAAAAACCATATAAGGGCGGCACCGTCAAAATGTATAACCACACTGATATGCCTATTATCCCCTTAGCCCTTAATAGTGGTATGTTCTGGGGACGTAATAGTTTTACAAAAAAACCTGGAAAAGTTATTTTTGAATTTCTTCCCCCTATTGAATCTGGGTTAGATGATAAAAAAGTAATGAAAGCATTAGAAGATCGCTTGGAAGAAAAATCAATTGCGCTTATGATAGAAGCCAAACAGAATTATGCCTATCTTGAGGCACCCCCCACTCCTAAATTAATAACTGATGAAGCACTATGAAAATTTCTAAACATATATTTTTTCTTACTTTAATTGGCTCTATTATATATAGCGGCTTTTGGTTGCATATGGCACGAGCTCTGAATGAAGAAATTGATCAATTCTACAACATTGACGGTCCATCAATGGGCTATCAATTCTATGGCAACAAACCAGCACTCTCAGGATTTCCCTTTAAACCCGTTATTACCTACCAAAAAGGTCTGAAAAATGGTGATTTAAAAATTCAATTTAATGAACTTAAAATCAGTGCTTTCCCTCTTCCTTCACGTCCTCTTAAAGTAACTATAGACAAAATCTCAATTCAAAATAAATATGACGGAAAACTTTATGAAGCAGATGAATTCAAAACAACATTTATCATTCCTAAATATCTTCCAAATAAGATGACTCAATCCGAAGTCCGCGCATGGCAAAAAAATGTTGGTGAAATTATATTTAAAAATATCGAGCTCGGTAAAAACGATATGCTTGTAAAAGCAAGCGGGCCAATTGGTTTAGACGAAAATCTACAACCAACACTAAACCTCAAAACCGTTATGACAGATTTTGACAAACTTATTGATTTTATGACCGTTGTGACAAGCGAAATCAGTACAATGCAGGCCGCCGTTGCCTCAACTGTTCTAAATTCTATGGCACAAACAGATGAGAAAACAGGTCAAAAATTCGTTGAATTTAGTGTAAAAATAAATAATCAAAAACTATCTTTAGGACCTATTCAAACCGTTGAAATCCCTGAAATTAACTGGCCTGACAGCATTTAACTCTCAGGATCTAAATAATCCGCCTGTCCTGCATCAACAATAGCAGGTCTGATTTCTCTGGTATCTGAGAATTGTTGATAAAGATATTCTCCGTCACCCTTTCGGATAGCTTTTTGCAATGATGTAAGGTCTTCGGTAAATCTTTGCAAGACCTCCAACACAGCATCTTTATTATTTAAAAATACATCACGCCACATCACAGGATCAGAAGAGGCAAGCCGTGTAAAATCACGAAAACCACCTGCAGAAAACTTAATAACTTCGGACTTAATATCATCTTCTAAATTTGTTGCTGTTCCTACAACAGAATAAGCAATCAAATGCGGTAAATGCGATGTAAGCCCTAAAATTAAATCATGATGTTCAGGATCCATAATTTCAACCATAGACCCAAAGGACTCCCATAACTTAGTTACCTTCTCAAGCGCGGAAAGCTCCGTATGTGGCAATGGCGTTAAAATACACCAACGATTGTTAAACAGCTCCGCAAAACCACTCTCTGGGCCTGTTTTTTCTGCCCCTGAAATCGGATGTGCCGGCACCAAATGAACATAGGATGGTAAGCGTGGTTGTAGCACTTTAATAACGGACCCTTTAACTGATCCAACATCTGAAACAATACATCCATTTTCAAGATGACCCGCAATACGGCTAGCAACATGTTCCATTGCACCGACAGGACAACATAAAATAACAAGATCACTTCCTGCCACACCGAGTGAGGGATCAGTTGTGGCATCGTCTGCCAACCCCATTGCCAATACTTTATTACAGATCTCTTCATCTGTATCAACACAGACAATTGACTCCGCTTGTTTGTGTTCGATAACCGCCCGTGCAACTGATGATCCAATAAGACCAAAACCAATAATTGTAATTTGTTTAAACATGACTACCTAAATAACCCTTGATTGCTTCAATAACAAGCTCCATCTCTTCTCCAGTTCCAATGGTAATCCGCATACAGCTTGGCAAACCATATCCCCCCATCTGACGAATAAAGATTCCCTCATCTTTCAGAGCCAACCGTATATTCTCAGCTTTATCAGCATTGCCAAAGTCCACAAGTACAAAATTTCCTGCACTAGGATAAACTTTTACGCCAAGGGCTTCCAAAGAATCAGCTGTCATTTTTAGACATTTTTTATTACTCTCTAATGTCATTTTTAGGAAATCATCATCCTGTAAAGCCGCCACTCCTGCAGCCTGTGCTTCGGCACTAACATTAAACGGACCACGAACACGGTTTAAAACATCAACCACATGATCTGGCCCATGTGCCCAACCAAGACGAACCCCACCCATGCCATACGCTTTAGAAAAAGTACGCGTTACCACAATATTATCGTGCTGGGATACCAAATCATGACCAACTGTATAGTCAGGGTCGTCGACATACTCCGCATAGGCCGCATCCAATACCAATAACACAGACTTTGGTAAACGTGCGTGAAGATCTTCAATTTCTGCACGCTTTAAATAACTACCTGTTGGATTATTAGGGTTGGCAATAAATAAAATCTTTGTTTTTTCTGTAACAGCATCAATAAGTGCGTCAACATCGGCTTTTAAATTTTTTTCAGGAGTGGCAACTGGTGTAGCACCTGCTACTTTGGCACTTATGGAGTACATAAGAAAACCATGTGCCGTGTATAATACTTCATCACCATCACCTGCATAAGCAGAGCACAGCAATGAGATAATTTCATCGGAGCCCGCTCCACAGACAATACTGTCTGCAGAAATATTATTTTTTTTCGCTAAAGCTTCCCTAAGTGCAGAACAACCACTATCAGGATAACGATTCATATCCTTAGCCGCTTCTTGCATCGCTTTAACCGCCATAGGTGATGGGCCAAACGCCCCCTCATTCGAAGACAGCTTAATAATACGCTGCCCTTCTTTTGCCGTGCTTTCACCGCCTATATAGGGCGTAATTTTATAGATACTGTCTTTAGCTTTAATCATGAGAATATATAGGGTGAAAATATACTAATTGTCAAAAATTCAAATTTACCAACTTTTAATCGCCTTATTATGGATGATACTCGCTTATAAAAAATTTAAGCTCTAGATGTCGGCACAGCGACAGGCAAAACTTTTTTAACATCACGTCCTTCTGCCCGCGCCAGCTTCCCTGTCCCAGCATAAAGTTGCTTTGTTGCCTCTATCACATGAACCCCACCAAGAGCAGGGTACAAATAAGGGCCAACTTTTTCAAAAAAATGAGCCCCTTTCAGCAAAATCTCTTTTTCAAATGGCGGTGAAAACAAAGCGTGGCTTGTGTGCTCATGGACAAATAAATTATCATTCAAAAAATCTTCTACTTGTCCTATTGAATATGGTCTTCCTTGCCCAAACGGACTCCAATCCGCCCGCGCCCACAACCCCAAACGATTTGGCACAACAATAAGCAACCGCCCTGTACTTTTTAAAACGCGCCAAACTTCCTCAAATGTTTCTTCGGGGTTATCCAAAAATTCTAAGGCATGAACCATAAGCACAAAATCTACAGAATTAGTTTCCAGTGGCAACGTAGACTCCTCATGTAAACACACAAGGTTATTAGATTCTGGCGGCCAATTATGAACGCCCAGTTGTGCAGGCATCATGTTAAATGTCCGGCTCGCATCGTCCATATAAGGCTTCATATATGGCATAGCGTAACCATACCCCATAAGTCTTTTAGATTTTATTTCTGGCCAAGTGCTCAGGATTTTTTGCCGCACTATGTAACGAATAATTTTTCCTTTACGGCTATTATAAAAACTTTTCAAACTATAGGCATTCAGTGAGCGCATAACTTAAAGTCTGTCTTGTATCTGGTGAATTAAAGGTATATCCGCAGGCGGCATATCATATTTTGCTAAATCAGTGGGTTTTACCCATACGAGCTCTTGCCCTTCTATAGGTTTTGGCTCACCGCGCCACATACGGCAAACATAAAGTGGCATCATAAGGTGAAAATCATCATATGAGTGAGAAGCAAAACCAAGTGGTGTAAAACAACATTCCCGCGTTTCTATAGCTAACTCTTCTGCCAGCTCACGTGCCAAAGCAAATTCTGGTGTTTCGCCTTCTTTTACTTTACCGCCAGGAAACTCCCAAAGCCCAGCCATAGCTTTCCCCTTAGGACGCTTTGCCAACAAAATGTTGTTTTGGGAATCCGCTAAAGCAACAGCCGCAACCAAGACAATCTTCAAACCTGAAGGAGTCTCATTTCGCGGCTGTTGTAAGGCTTCTACGCAGCCCATGTCACTATAAGTTAACCTTTAAAAATTAACCGTCTTGTTTTTGTTTAGCATCAGACTTTGGCGGAATAATACCAATAGCATTTGCGCCTGCTTTTAGTGGTTTTCCATTAATATCGAATTGCTCAATTTTTGCATCTTTGCGCCATTCTTTAATTAAATTATCCAACACTTTACGGCTTAACTCAGCACGAATAGCTGGTGTCATTTGCTCTAAAGTTGGTTTTGCCCGCTCACGAACATCAACCAATTTAATCACATGCCAACCAAACTGTGTTTTCACAGGCTTTTTAAGGGTCTCGCCTTTCTTCATACCAAAAACAGCATCTGAGAATTCAGTGACCATTTCAGTTTTTGCAAAATATCCTAAGTCTCCACCTTTTGGTGCAGTTGGTCCAACCGAAAGCTCTTTCGCAAGCTCTTCAAATTTTCCACCTTTATTCAATTTTTCGAGAACAGCTTTCGCTTTGTCTTCAGTCTTAAGTAAAATATGACGTGCATTACGTTCTTCGACAGCAGGAATGTTCTTGGAATACTTTTTATACTCATCCTTAATCATATTATCTTTAATCTTTGCATCAACTTGTTTTTGCAAATACAAATTACGGGCAATCTGTTGTTTTACAACTTCTATCTCACGCTTAAATTCTGGTGTTTGTTCAATATCTGCTTTATCTGCTTGTGTTTGAACAATGCGTGTATTCACAACTTGCTCCATTGCAATTGGATATACAGAAACTGCGGGTAACTGTTGAACATTTTGTGGCATTGTTTGAATAAAGCGATAAACATCAGTCCGCGTAATTTCTTTACCATCAACTTTTGCAACAATAGGGTTGCCTGGTTCAACTTGAATACCTTCAGCGTTTATCGCTGGCTGTGGTACAGTAGCTTCTACATTTTTTCTATTATCATTTCTATTTTTTCTACTATCAGAGGAGTTACCCGCCGCTGTATCAACAGCTGCAACCTTCTCATCCCCAGTACCAGCTTGGTCTTCTGTTGAAACAGAAGCTACTTGATCAGCGTCTGATGTATTTGGTGATTTTTGAACAAAATATGCAGTCGTCCCCGCAGCAACCAATAATACGGCCGCAACAATTGCGATTAACGGCGTTTTCTTCTTTTGATCTGACATTGTAAAATAAACCTCTTATTGTCTGTTAATACGAATCTTTCATAAAATCTGCACCTTTGAGGCCGCTAAAGCAAGGAATATATGCATTTATACTGTGATTATATTGTGGCAAGGGGCTTGCCTCCATTGACGTGAGAAGCCTTGCAGACTATACAAATATGCGAAAACATAAGTTCACCCATTTATGGGTTTGGCGGCTTTAAAAGGAATAGACATACTGTGTTAAAATTGGCGCAAAAAATATTTGGCTCAAGCAATGATCGGGAATTAAAACGCCTAAGTGCATTAATTGCACCTGTTAACGACTTAGAGCCTGATTTTGAAAAGCTCTCTGATGCTGAGCTTCAGGCAAAAACCATAGAATACCGCATTCGTATTCAGGATGGCGAAAGCCTTGATGACATAATGCCAGAAGCATTTGCAACTGTCCGCGAAGCTGCAAAACGTACTCTAGAACAACGTCATTTTGATGTTCAACTCGTTGGTGGGTTGTGCCTTCATCATGGTAAAATCGCTGAAATGAAAACGGGAGAAGGTAAAACTCTTGTTTCCACCCTCGCCGCTTATTTAAATGCCATCGAAGGTAAAGGCGTTCATATTGTAACGGTCAATGACTATCTTGCCAGCCGTGACTCTGCATGGATGGCAGAAATCTATAATTTCCTTGGTCTAACATGCGATTGTATTATAGCGAATATGCCTGATAGCGAACGCCGCAAAGCTTATGCTTGTGACATTACCTACGGAACAAACAACGAATTTGGCTTTGATTACTTACGCGACAACATGAAATTCCGTCTAGAAGACATGGTACAGCGAGATTTCAATTTTGCTATTGTTGATGAAGTTGACTCAATTTTAATAGATGAAGCGAGAACACCACTTATCATCTCTGGGCCATCCGAAGGTTCAACAGAACTTTATAATAAAGTAAATGTCCTCATCCCTGAATTAGATTCTGATGATTATGAATTAGATGAAAAAACACGGACTGTTAATCTAAATGAAGCAGGCAATGTAAAAGTTGAAGCTCTTTTAGAAAAACACGGACTAATTGAAAGCGGCAATCTATATGACCCGCATAATATTTCACTTGTCCACCATGTAGCGCAGGCTTTACGTGCCCATAAAATTTTCTCATTAGATACAGATTATATCGTTAAAGACGGTAAAGTTATTATCATTGATGAATTCACAGGTCGTATGATGGAAGGACGCCGTTACTCTGATGGACTTCATCAAGCATTGGAATCCAAAGAAAGCGTTGAAATTCAAAATGAAAACCAAACATTGGCTTCCATCACCTTCCAAAACTACTTCCGTCTCTATCCTAAACTATCAGGAATGACAGGAACGGCCTTAACCGAAGCTGAAGAATTTTCTCAAATTTATAACCTCGGCGTCATTGAAATTCCAACAAACAAACCTGTTGCTCGTATTGACGATGATGACAAAATTTATAAATCTTTTGATGAAAAATTTGAAGCTATCGCCGCCTTTATTCATGACTGTCAGGAACGTAATCAACCTGTTTTGGTGGGAACAACATCGATCGAAAAATCAGAGATTCTTTCGTCACTTCTTAAAAAACGAAAAGTAAAACATAATGTTTTAAATGCGCGCTATCACGAACAAGAAGCCTTCATTATTGCTCAAGCAGGAGCACCGGGTGCTGTAACAATCGCGACCAACATGGCAGGACGTGGAACAGACATTCAACTTGGCGGTAACTTAGATATGCGTATAGCTAATGAAGTTGAAGATGATTGGTCAGATGAAGGCAAAAAAGAAGCCATTGAAAAAATCAAAGCTGAAATTGCCGCAAACAGAGAGATCGTATATGAAGCCGGTGGTTTGTGCGTCATGGGAACAGAGCGTCATGAATCCCGCCGCATTGATAATCAACTTCGTGGTCGTGCAGGCCGTCAAGGAGATCCAGGATTTACAGCATTCTTCCTTTCTACCGAAGATGATTTAATGCGCATCTTTGCCGCCGATAAAATGGCTTCCTTACTGAGTAGTAATATAGGGCTTAAAGAAGGCGAAGCCCTCACCCACCCTTGGCTTTCCAAAGCTTTGGAAAAAGCACAAGGCCGTGTTGAACAACAAAACTTTGAAGTACGTAAAAACTTACTGAAGTTTGACAACGTGATGAATGATCAACGAAAAGTTATCTATGATCAACGCCGTGAAATTATGGACGCTGGGGAAGATCTTGACGAGCTTGTCGATGAAATGCGTTATAACGTCATCGAAGATCTTGTCTATCGTTGCATTCCAGAAAAGGCATATGCCGAACAATGGGACATCGAAACTTTAACAAATGAGTGTCACCGCTTGCTTAATCTTGATTTGCCTATCGCTGATTGGGCAAAAGAAGAAGGCATCGCCGATAATGAAATATTAGAACGTATCATTGAGCGCTCAGACAGAAAGTTTAAAGAAAAAAAGGACATTGCAGGTCTAGATAATTGGCGGCATTTACAAAAATCTTTTGTCTTGCAAATTTTAGATCAAAACTGGAAAGAACATCTTCTTTCGCTTGATCATTTACGCCAAGGCATTAACTTACGTGCCTTTGGACAACGTGATCCACTCAATGAATATAAAGCTGAAGCCTTCGCTTTTTTTGAAGAGATGCTCAATAAACTTCGGGAATTGGTAACACAAACTTTGAGCCTTGTTGAGATTAACGTCGATCCGAATGTGATAGAATCTCTCGATCAAAAACATCGACAAAGAACCAACGAAGGTCGTATGGATCCCGCTCTCATGGGAACGCCACGTCAAGGAGCCGGCATGCCAAATGCGGCGGCTGTTAAGCCTTTTCCAAATAAAATAGAATTTGATAAAGAAAATCCAGAAACATGGGGTAAAGTTTCTCGTAATGCTCCCTGCCCTTGCGGTTCAGACAATAAATTTAAACATTGTCACGGAAAAGTAAGTTAGCCTTTTGTTAAAGCCTCATAATCAGGACCATGCATTCTAACAATACCAATATTATTATTTTCTCTAGCTAGCTCTTCATTCACGTATTTTATAAAAGAGTCGTAAGGCATACGTATTGCCCTCGCTTGGTAACTACCATTATCAGCACAGCCACCAAAAACCTTAGTAACCGCTTTAGGAGCCCCTGGCAGAGGTTCAACCTCAGCTACACTGAAAAGGGTTTTAACCGATTCCTCATTAAACTCTAAATACATTTTACTACTCCTTTTAAGACAAAAATTTTACTTATCACTCGACTTAATACTCACGACTTAATACTTAGTCTTCCTTTAAAAGAAGGACACTAACGAAACTGTAGGTTATGTCAATAAGTTATTTAGGCGCTCTCACCTTAATCAACCCCAGTTGATTACGCTGACGCTTCATAATATCAAATCGAAACCCATAAAAGCTGAAACTTTGCCCCTTTTCTGGCACGGTTTGCGCTTCATGAATAATCAAGCCTGCCACGGTAGAATAATCTTCATCATCGGGTAATTCCCATTCAAATTCACGATTTAAATCACGAATGGTCACATCTCCATCCACCATATAACTACCATCGGCTTGTTTACGCACCCCTATGACCGTTTCATCATGTTCATCATCAATTTCACCAACAATTTCTTCTAAGATATCTTCGAGCGTGACAATTCCCATGAAACTTCCATACTCATCCACAACCACAGCAAAATGTTCTTTGCGGGATTTAAACGCCTGCAATTGCTCATCCAGCATGGTTGTTTCGGGAACAAACCACGGGTCAGTGACTAAGTCTTGAATATCAAGCGTATCCATATCTTCTCGATTACGCTCACGCATCTTAATCTCACGCATTAAGGCTTTGGCATGCAAAACACCAACAATATTATCTGTTGTTTCACTATAAACAGGCATCCGCGTGTAAGGACTATCGAGCGCCTCTTCAATAATCTTTTCGATAGGATCAGACGCATCCAACATCAAAACATTTTTTCGATGCGTCATAATTTCTTCGATATCAACCTCAAATAAATCAAGAATAGAACGCAACATGGCGCGTTGGGTTTGCGTTTCGTCATCTGCACCTTCATGGAGCTCAATCACACCACGTAAAATTTCCATGTGCGATCCACCAGATGCGCTACTCATATCTGCGCCAAACAATCTAAGCGCAAAGCTAACAATTTTATTGACGATTTCTGCAATAGGAAAAAACAACCATATAACCACACGCATAATCGGGGCAATTGCCATCGACATGCTATCTGCATGTTTCATCGCATAAGTTTTTGGCAGAACTTCAGCAAAGATCAAAACCAACATCGTCATAATTAATGTTGCATAAACAACGCCCGCTTCACCAAACACACCAATCAGAACACTAGTCGCAAAGGCTGAAGCCAAAATGTTGACCAAATTATTTCCTAACAATAAAGCCCCAATCATACGGTCTTTACGTTCACGAATTTTATTGACCAACCCCGCGCGCTTATTGCCCTCTTTTTCTAGATTATGAAGCCGTGATTTAGAGGCTGCTGTTAAAGCCGTTTCAGAACCTGAAAAAAAGCCTGACAATAAAAGAAGAACAAAAACAATTCCTGCTGAAACCCATAAACTCATTATTTTAAACTTTCTTCAACAATCTGTGTTACATCATCCAAATTAACATCGTATGTTTGAAATGCCTGCCCAATACCGCGTGTTAATATAAATCCAATTTTATCATCCATCATTTTTTTATCACTCGCCATTAATTCAACAATTTCTGCTGCACTTTGTTTTAAATGAGGGGTAATTTCAGACGCTTTTGTTTTTAACCCACATTTTATTAAATGGTCAGAAACATGGCCAGGGTCTTCTTGAGAGCAAAGCCCCATTTTTAAAGACAAATCAAACGCCATCATCATACCAATCGCAACAGCTTCGCCATGCAATAACCGACCATCATAACACGCCGACGCCTCTAAAGCGTGAGCAAAAGTATGTCCCAAATTAAGCAATGCACGTTGTCCCTTTTCCTTTTCATCTGCGGCAACAATATCCGCCTTTGCCTTACAAGATGTTTCAATGGCATGGATTACTTCTTCACTTTCTAAACTTAAAACTTTTTCACTGTTTTTCTCCAACCACTCAAAAAACGAAACATCATTAATGAACCCATACTTTACAACCTCTCCATAGCCCGCCTGTAATTCGCGTTCAGGTAAAGTACCAAGCGTTCCGATATCACAGAGCACCATTTTTGGCTGATAAAAACTTCCGACTAAATTTTTACCTTGCACGGTGTTAATGCCGGTCTTACCACCGACAGAACTATCAACCTGCGCCAATAAAGTTGTTGGTACTTGAATAAATGGAATGCCACGCATAACAATTGAAGCGGCAAAACCACCGAGATCGCCAATAACGCCACCGCCAACCACAATCAAAACGCTTTGACGATCCACTTTATTATCAAGCAACCAATCAAGTGTCTTTTGTAAACCATCGTAAGATTTTGTTTGCTCGCCACCTTTAAGGCTCAGTGTTTTTGAGTCTTGAACTTTACCTGCTAAAGCCTCTTCCAAAACTTGCACGTAGGGATATGTATTTTCATCATAAAGAATGAAAGTTTTTTTATTTAAAAAATTTTCTGGAATTAACTCAGCGGCACGCTCAAGCAACCCCTTACCAATATGAATATCATAGGAGTGTTCTCCTAAATCTACATGAACTGTCTTTGTATTGTCCGTCATGGAATAATATTACCCAGCCATAAGGTGACTGTATAGGGTTTGCTGCACTCTATTCAAAGTTTCCTCTATTGGCTCATCATATGTTGCAACAGACATATGCGCCTCTTCATAGATAGGATAACGCTCCTTAATAAGCTCGGCCAAAACCTCCTCAGGGGGTTTTCCGTCAAATAAAGGTCGCCCTTCTCCTGAACCAATACGTTTTACCAAAACATCCAAATGGGCATTCAAGAATAGAGATAATGCGTTTGATTGAATAGTTTCACGCGTTTCATCATTCATAAAGGCTCCACCGCCTGTCCCTATAATTTTAACATCTTTGTCCTGTGCCAAATCAAGAAGTGTTTGGCGCTCTAAATCTCTAAAATGCGCTTCACCTGATTTTTCAAAAATTTCTGGGATAGAAGAACCTTCATGCGCCGTAATAATATCATCAGAATCTACAAATTCTAACTTTAAAGATGCTGCAAGGGCCTTACCTAACGATGTTTTGCCTGCCCCCATGAGGCCAACAAAAACAACTGGTCGCCTCAACCTTTTACGTATAAACTCTATTTTTAAATTTATATCCATTTGCTTCTATTGCCATAGAACAGTAAAAAGTTCAATTGCATTCGTTAGATTGCTTCTTTATTGTGCAGTAATCTTAAAGGATTCGGGAAATTATTAAGGGTACTAAAATGACATTCGTAAAAATATTATCTTTCGCGCTTTTACTAATCCTCATCGGTGGATTCGGCTATTTTGCGATAACCGATATTCCTGTCCGTCAAACTGAAAAAACAGATACCTTTACAGCCGATCATTTTAAAAAATAAACACATGCGCTTCGCTTTACTTGCCCTTTTCACACTATGTCTTATTCCCTCAACGGTGCTCGCTTATGAAGAAGGTGTTGGCTTACTTCGCGGTGATTCAAATGGGGCTTTACCCAAAACTTTGTGGCACAAACAACCACGCTCTGAAATTACTTACCTTCTTAAAAATCTGCCCGCTGATGCGCCCTTAAGAAGCCTACAGCAAATTAAAATCAACGTGCTTCTTTCTGTTTACGATGTCAGTGGCATTAAAGATGACATTGACCCCAGTGAAGATAATCATTTCCTGACATTAAGATTGCAAAAACTGATTGAAATGGGTCAATGGGAACAGGCTCTGCGCCTTTACTCAATGTCGGTTGAAGACCCAGAAGATAACAATCTTCTCGCTCAAACTGGGATTTTATTAACTTTACTTGAAAATGGACTGGCTTCTGCCTGCTTAGAAGAAAAAGTCCTTAGTAAACGTTTTGACAATACAAAATTTTGGAATCAGCTTGATACTATATGTGGTATAGAAATTGGATCTGCCGTAGCCTCTACAGCAAATTTTGAAAACAGCGAAACGCTTGAAAATATATACAAAGATAGCGAATTTAAAATATCTGCTAATGATATCAGTCGATTGTCTGAATTATCGACCCTAGAACTTGCATTACTCTCTTCAAATAGCCGTATTGACTATAAAAACTTTGATATTAATACCCAAATTCCGCCACGCATCGTTAAAACCTTTATGAAAGATTCTGCATTTCCTGCTGGTTCCTTAACCACTTTAACCCAAATTGCCACTCAACAGGCCATACTCCCTGAGTCACCTTTGCCCGATAAACTACAAGAGTATGCAGAATCACTCGATAAACGTACGCAAGATGACATTATAAATCTAATTTTCCACAGGCTAAAACTAGGACAAAATATCCCTTTTCCAGAGTTAAAAAAACTTGAAGAATTGGCATTGGAAAATCCGGAAAATTACTTTTACTTACAATACTTTGGCATAATACAGCCTATGGCAGAGAATATAGTGATTTCTGACGACCAATTAAGCTCTGCTTACACCCTGTTATCTGCCAAAAGTGAAAAAAAAGTTAATTTTTTGAAATCATTGCTTGACAAATCATCCGAATTTTCCAATAATCCAGCAAATGTTTATGAAAAACATGTAAGTATGAGTTCTGATGGCAGTCTTTCTGCAGTAGGAAATCAGTTAGATTGGCTAGACAAAACGATTAATAATAATTATGCCGGTCTGAGTTTATTGATTATGTTGAGTAATATTGAAAACAGTGCTTGGGTACAATCTTCGGTGGATATGTCGGAGGAAAAGACATTTAATGTGTTGAATGACTTGAGTAAAGTGGGGTTAATTGATCAGACTTATCAGATCGCTAAAGAAGAATTAGCAAATTTGATGATGTTCTATAAAAACTAAAGGAGAAAATACTATGGCTCGTCCAGGACGCCCAAAAATGCCGAAACCAGATCTACACGCAACTGTGGAGGCTTTTCTAGATATGCTTACCGCAGAACGCGGTGCGGCTATGAACACACGTCAGGCTTACTGGCGTGATCTTGCGGATGTTACACAATATCTGCGTAAGGAAAAGAAATCTGACCTCAATAAAGCGACAACTGAAGAGTTGAAAGCTTACATCGAGTATCTGACACACAAAATTCATACAAAAGGTGAAAATAAATCGCAAATTGCTGTTCGTACAGTGGCTCGCCGCTTATCTGCAATGCGTCAATATTATCGCTATCTTGTATCTGAAGATGCGCGTCCTGATGATCCAACAACAACAATTGAAAGCCCTAAACAAGGCCGTACATTGCCAAAAACTTTAAGCGAAGCTGAAGTTGCCCAGTTGATTAAAACAGCAGGCGAAGGTGGCGGAGCAGATAGTGTTCGTTTGGTTTGTTTGCTTGAAATGCTTTATGCAACAGGTCTTCGTGTTTCTGAGCTTGTTGGATTACCAATGTCAGCAATCGGTGAGAATACAGAATTCCTAATGATTGAAGGTAAAGGTGGACGTGAGCGTATGATCCCTGTTTCTGAACCAGCACAAAAAGCTATCAAAAACTATTTGGCTGTTCGTGAGCAATTCATTGGGATTGAAAACAAAACTGCACAAGAAAAATCTTTCTTCCCGTCTAAAACGTCTGAAAGCGGTCATTTGACTCGTCAGCGTTTTGCACAATTATTGAAAGACCTTGCTCGCGATGCAGAAGTTGAAGAAGGTCGCGTTAGTCCGCATATCCTTCGTCACGCATTCGCAACACATCTATTGAGCCGTGGTGCAGACTTACGTTCTGTTCAAAAAATGCTTGGCCATGCAGATATTGCAACAACGCAAATCTATACTCATATTATGAGCGAAGGTCTTAAAGAAACAGTTGAAGAAAATCACCCAATTGCCAAGAAAAGCGGCGATAAGTAATCTTTTAAGACTATATAACTAATTCAATCGGGCGGTGCTGACCTTGTGTCACATTGCCTGATTTGCTATGTTTTGTTCAATAATATGATGCTTATCCTGATTTAGGTATTTCGCTTTTTTGTTCTACTAGGCAAGATGAGCGATGCGTATTATGATTACGCGAGCGAAGAATAACGACGTAAAACAAAAAATGGAAAAACCTAAATGAGCCGACTTGAATTCGAAAAACCTATCCTAGAGCTTGAAGGTAAGATTGCAGAGTTACGTAATGTTGAAGGCGATGCTGGTGTTGATATTGCTGCCGAAGTCACACGCATGGAAAATAAAGTTGATAAGCTTCTTAATCAAACTTATGCCAAATTAACACCCGCACAAAAAGTACAAGTTGCCCGTCATCAAGACCGACCTCATTATATGGACTATATCAACGGTATGATTACAGATTACACACCTCTCGCTGGTGACCGTAATTTTGCTGATGATGATGCGATGCAAGGCGGCCTTGGCCGCTTCCAAGGGCAGGCCGTCGTGATTATGGGGCAAGAACGCGGGCATGACACAGAGAGCCGCGTAAAGCATAACTTTGGTATGGCACGCCCTGAAGGGTATCGTAAGGCACAACGCCTGATGAAAATGGCTGAACGCTTTGAGCTTCCTATTATTACATTGGTTGATACCGCTGGGGCTTACCCTGGTATGGGTGCGGAAGAACGTGGTCAAGCCGAAGCCATCGCAAAATCTATTGAGACTTGCCTCAACATTAAAGTACCCATCATCTCCGTTATCATTGGTGAAGGTGGATCAGGTGGTGCGATTGCTATTGCAGTAGCTGACCGTATTTACATGTTAGAACATTCTATCTATTCCGTCATTTCTCCTGAAGGATGTGCTTCTATTTTATGGCGTAGCGCAGAATATGCTGCTGATGCCGCCGCCGCATTGAAAATCACAGCACAAGATATTTATGATCTAAGATTAATCGATGGCATTATTAAAGAACCTATTGGTGGTGCCCATCGCGCAAAGCAAAAAACAATTGATAATGTTGCAAAACAAATTGCCACTGGCCTTAATCAATTATCACCATGGGATACCGACAAACTAAAAGCCGCGCGCCGAAAAAAGTTTTTGGCTTTTGGTAGGTCTTAAAATAAACTACGACGAAGTTCGACTTTCATTAGCAACGTTATTTTCTAATTCTCTTAGATGAGGTGTAAAGCGATCTTCCATTTCTCTTTGATGTTCAAGTGCTGACCAATCCGCGGCCACGCCAGCACGACGTTTCATATTTTGAAAATTACCATGCCCCGCTTTACCATGCCCCTCTTCCGTCGCCGCTGCACGAAAATATAACATCAGAAAAACCCGAATAGCTGCCGTCAAAGATGTATTTTCTGCTTTTCTTAAGCTAATCAAAGAACATAAATCATGGACAGAACACGCTTCGCGTTTAGAAATATTTTTTAATTCCTTCCACATATCTGGCTCTAACCTAACCGAAGTTCGATGCCCCAATACCGTAATATTTTTTGAAATCAGTGTGCTTCTATTCATAAAGGAAAGATAATTTTTTGACATAACAACTCCACAAAATAATAAAATAGTGAAATGGAAAGCATTACTCGAAAACTGTAACGTCACACGCTACAATGATGAACATATACTTTCAAAACCTAAAATACAACCCTTGCGTGTATTTTTATCCGAAATTAAATTTTAAAATGGCTCTCATTAATCACGCTCAATTTTTCAGGTTGAATTTCTGCCATTAATCGCCCATATATGCGTGCTCTAAAGACTTATATGATTGCTGGAACATTGCTTGAAATCCTTGTTTTCATTGAGCCAAGCCGTCATAATGGAAGAGTCATGCCTAAAATAAAGCTAAAACAAAATTCGCCCGATTATATCGATCCCAAAAAGCCTCAAAGCAAGGTAAAGTGTTGTGATATGCCTTACTGCGAAAGCGAAGGAACATTCCGCGCCCCTAGGGATCGCTCCCTTTCCGACCATTACTGGTTTTGCCAAATGCATATTACGGAATATAACCATGCATGGAATTTCTTTGAAGGTATGAATCAACGTGAAGTTGAAGAACAAATACTAAAAAGCATGTTCGGCGACCGTCCAACTTGGCGTTATGACGCCGATGGCATGGCTGAAGAGAATCTCCGCCGTCAAGCCTATGAATTTCATGGAACAGGTACGACAGATGACCGTGCCCACCGTGCATGGGAAGAATACCAAACCAATAAAAACAACGTAGACCAAGCTTCGGCTGAATTTGAAGCTATGGCTATCTTTAGCCTTAAACCCCCTGTTGATATAGACGGCATCAAAGCGCGCTACAAAGAGCTCGCAAAGAAATATCATCCCGATATTAATAGAGACAATCCAAAAGCCGAAGAACAATTGAAAAAAGTCAACGTAGCCTATACCGTATTAAAACTGGCCTACCAAAAATTCGACCATTTACAAGAAGCCTAGAAAGAAAATCATGTCCGAGCTATCTGAACAAGAAAATGAATTAACCTCCGCCTCTTTTGATATGACGAAAGTCGTTAATAAAGAAGGAAAATACACAACTATTCCTGATACCAAATATGACGTGCGAAAAACTTTTGGACTGGATATAGACTGGAAAGTTCCAGGCTTTAAAGAAGAAAATTCTAACGTTCCTAAAATTGATCCTACCTATCAATTTGATCATGAAACAACCATGGCCATTCTCGCTGGCTTCGCCAATAACCGCCGCGTGATGATTCAAGGATATCACGGTACAGGGAAGTCCACTCATATAGAACAAGTCGCCGCACGCCTCAATTGGCCTTGCGTGCGTATTAATATGGACTCTCACGTCAGCCGTATTGATCTCCTCGGTAAAGATATGATTGTTCTTCAAGAAGGAAAACAAATCACCCGCTTCCAAGAAGGTCTACTTCCTTGGGCTATTCAAAACCCTGTTGCACTCGTCTTTGATGAATATGATGCCGGTCGCCCAGATGTGATGTTTGTTATTCAACGTGTGCTGGAAGCCGAAGGAAAACTAACATTGCTGGACCAGAATGTTGTGATCCGCCCTCACCCTGCTTTCAGATTATTTGCCACTGCCAATACTGTTGGCCTTGGTGATACGACAGGGCTTTATCACGGCACACAACAAGTCAACCAAGCGCAGATGGACAGATGGAATATCGTCGCCCAACTAAACTATTTAAAGCATGAAAAAGAGATGGATATCATCGCCGCCAAAATGCCTGACATGGATAACAAGGAAGGTCGTGAGTCTATTGATGCTATGGTACGCATGGCATCCCTCACCAGACAAGGTTTTATCAATGGTGACCTCTCAACCCTCATGAGTCCACGTACCGTGCTGAGTTGGGCTGAAAATTTACAAATTTTTGGTGATCGTGACCTGTCCTTCCGTTACGCCTTCATGAATAAATGCGATGAAATGGAATGGCCTATTATTGCCGAATATTATCAACGCTGTTTTGGCGTTGAGTTGTTGAAGTAGCTACGTAACTAATGATTTCAAAACAAAAACTAAAAAACTACTTATCGCTTAGCGCAATCGCCTTATCTCCAATAATAGTATTTATTATAACAAGCCTCACCTTTGGCTATCACTTTATATTTACATCTGAAAATTTACCACGAAGACTATTAGAATATGTCATATACGTTTCTTTTTTCACTCCAGGCTTGGTCACTCTACCATTTATTAAAGCAGAAAAATTTAATAAATGGCTTGCTGCAATAATAATAATTATTATTAGCTTGCCATTAATCTTGGCAATTTATCTTTTAGCGCAATGTAAAATCGATCACAGGTGTTTTTAAATGCCAAACAAAAACAATCATTTTGAAAATTTTAAATCTGCAACGGCAGCGACATTACGTGCGATAGCGGGTAAGAAACATTATGATGTGGGTTTTTCTGAGCAAGAACGCTTTGACCGCCCGACCAACCCTCTGGAAGAAAGCACCACACTTCCTTTACCTGATGAGGCCTTAGAAGATATAACCCTCACTCGCGGCGCGAGCGATGCCAAAGCTTTACGTCTCCATCATCACGCTCCTGCTATCCATCAACAAAACGCTCCGATGGATTTAACAGCGCGCGCCGTCTTTGATGCGTTAGAGCAAGCACGATGTGAATCCCTAGGTGCCAGTCAAATGCCGGGCGTTAAAGAAAACCTCAATCAAACTTTAAATGAAAAATGTGACCGCCTTGGTTATACACGTTTGCAAAATCGTGAAGACAGCAATATTGCTGATGCTCTGCATGCTTATACCCGAATTCACCTAACGGATGAGCCCATCCCTGAAAATGCAAAAACACTGCTTAAAAAATGGACGCCATGGATTGAAGAAAAACTTGGCGCTGAAACAATTGAAAATTTAAAACCTCTTTTAAATGATCAAATTGAATTTGCCAAAGCCTCTCGCGCCTTAATGATGAAAATGGATTTGATTGCCACTGATGCGGCTGAAAACGCGGCACCAGAGGAAAAAATCGAATCACAAGGTCAATCAAACCTAGATGAATTAGAAGAAAGCGAAGAAGAATCTTCTGCCCAAGAACAAGATGGTGCCCAAAGCGCCGATGCTTCTGAGACGGACGATAGCCAAGACACTGCCGAAGATGGCGAAGCCGATAATTCTGACAACGATCAAATGATGCAAGCAAGTGAGGATGATGAACCCGCTAATCCTGATATGCGTCGTCCCGATAGCCTCAACAGTGATCCCAATGAAACCTATAAAATTTACTCCCGTGCCTTTGATGAAATTGTTGATGCGGAAGAGCTTGCCGACCCTGAAGAACTCACGCGCCTCCGCGCCCTGCTTGATCAACAACTCCAAAATCAACAAGGTATTGTGTCAAAACTCGCCAATCGCTTGCAACGTAAACTGATGGCACAACAACAACGCAGTTGGCAATTTGATCTGGAAGAAGGCGTGCTTGATGGCGCGAAGCTCACCCGTATCATTACAGGTGATGATGTCCCTCGTGCTTTTAAGATGGAAAAACAAACCGAGTTCCGTGATACCGTTGTAACAATTCTGATTGATAATTCTGGCTCCATGCGTGGACGTCCTATCGCCCTCGCCGCCATCAGTGCCGATATTTTATCCCGCACGTTGGAACGCTGCGGTGTAAAAGCTGAAATTCTTGGCTTCACCACCCGTGCTTGGAAAGGTGGCAAAGCCCGCGAGCTTTGGATCGAAAGTGGTCGCCCTCCACAACCGGGACGCCTTAATGATATTCGTCACATTGTTTATAAAAACGCCGATGCGCCTCTTCGCCGCGCCCGTAAAAATTTAGGGCTCATGCTCAAAGAAGGAATCTTAAAAGAAAATATTGATGGCGAAGCCTTGGTTTGGGCGCATAACCGTCTTGCCCGCCGTCCCGAACAACGCAAAATTATGATGGTCATTTCTGATGGCGCACCCGTTGACGACTCCACCCTCTCTGTCAATCCTGCTAATGTTTTAGAGCTTGATTTACGTCATGTTATTGGTTGGATAGAAGGCTTAAAACAAGTTGAGCTTACCGCCATTGGTATTGGACACGATGTCACCCGCTATTATGAACGTGCTATGACGATTAGTGATGCTGACGAACTCGCTAATGCTCTTGTCAGTCGGTTGGAAAAATTATTTGAAAACCCATGAAACAGCCGTTTCTATAAATCGCCCAACTCTACTTTTAGATCTTGAATCCTCTTTAAGCACCCGAGCAACTCTATCAAATTCTTGATTTTGAGTCACAATATATTCAGCAGTTACAGGGTTACTTCTTTGATATTTTTTTAATCCATTAAAAATAAAGTTTAAACCATGTGAAGTAAATTCATTACTATTTCCATCAATCTCATCAGCACCAGCATGCGCAAAATATGTCCAATTTTTAACCAAATAAATTGCATCGTCTTGATTCAAATCACACACAACCAGACCAGTTTCTCTATCAAGCATTTCAACTCGACGATCGTTTTTAGGCCCTATTACCTCATTTGTTGCAGTAAAAAAGTGACTCGTTAGACTCATTAGTGTAAAAACCTTTATAGCGTTTAAAGGCGTCAATTTACCATAATTTATGATTATTGCAAGTATTATGTCAGAAAAAACCAAGAAAAAACCGAGTATATATAAACCTAAGCCTATTAGCGGCTTTCCCGAATGGCTCCCAGAAGAACGCCTCGTTGAGCAACGCTGGTTCGACCATATCCGCAAAGTCTTTGAATCATATGGCTTTTGCTCTATTGAGACCCCCTCTGTTGAAGAAACCGACGTCCTACTGGCCAAAGGCGAAGTTGATAAGGAAATTTATGAAATAAAGCGTATTCATGAGGAAGACAGTAGCAAAGAATCTCGCCTTGCCTTGCACTTTGACCAAACAGTACCTTTTGCCCGTTATACGGCGCAGCATTTTAATGAACTGGTTTTCCCATTTAAGCGTTATCAAATACAACGCGTTTGGCGGGGCGAGCGCCCCCAAATGGGTCGTATGCGTGAATTTTATCAATGTGATATCGACATCATTAATGTTGATAACCTTCCGCTCTCTCATGATGCCGAAGTCGCCGCCGTCATGTATGAAGTCATTGCTGGTCTTGGTATTGGCCCCGTCCAAATGCGGATTAGTAATCGTAAAATTTTGATGGGATTATTTGAAAACATTGCAAGTAAGTCCGAAGATATACCATTAATTATGCGGGCATTAGACAAAATTGAAAAGGTAGGAATAGAAGAAACTAAAAAATCTTTGCGCGAACAATTTAATTTTAATGACACACAAGTTGAAAATATTATTGCAATAGCTTCAAGAAAATTTACAACAGTTGATCAAATAGAAGAACATATTGGAAAATATAACAACACTACTGATGAGGGTTTTCGCGACCTTATAAGTGTAATGCAATCCCTCTCCCACCTACCCGAAGGTGCCGTTGTCGCTGATCTCTCCATCATCCGTGGTCTGGATTACTACACAGGCACCGTCTATGAAACACAGCTTCTTGATGTGCCTGAATTTACAGGCTCCGTCTGTTCTGGTGGTCGTTATGACGATCTTGCTGGCGGCTTTATCAATAAACATTTACCAGGCGTCGGAATCTCTCTCGGCTTTTCTCGGCTGTTTGATGTGATCCGCCAACAACGGCCAGAACTTTTAAAGATTGGCCCTAAATCACCAACAGATATCCTGCTTTATACCGAAGATTCCGCGCTATCATCTGAAGCCAGTAAGACCGCACAGATATTGCGTCAACGTGGTATCAATGTTGAAGTTTTTGCAACCGTTAAAAAATGGGATAAGCATTTTAACTATGCGAAGAAAAAACTGATTCCTTATATTTGGTATGTATCTACAAATAACAAACATGAGATTAAAAATGTAGAAACAGGAGACCAAACCAATGCCAACCCTACAACTTGGAGCAAGTAATGTTAAACGAAAACCGTCATTGCGAGGAGCGTTCGCGTAGCGTGCTTGCACGCCTGAGCACAAATAAGCGACGCGGCAATCTATTCTTACTTTTCTGGATTGCTTCGCTAACGCTCGCAATGACATTATTTATCTTTCCCTCATATGCAGAAGATAAAGAACCCACAAAAGACCTTACCGACATCCTTGAAGAAACATCTATGCCCGAAGGAGCCGTAAAATATGCTCCTGAGATTTGTGAATTTCAAATGGTTTTTCCAGGCCAGCCACACAAATCCAAACGTTGTCCCAATGGCCCTCAAAACTGCACAGACTTCACCAGCTACACAATGGTTTACGATGTTACAACCACTATAGAGGTCAGCGTGACGTGCGTTCTTTCTACGCCAAAACAGTATAAAAGTTACACAGAACCCGTCATTGCCACAGCTTTAAAGGGTATGGTTGAGCGCGGTAATATTTCTGAACATGAAATTAACACTAATGAAGACGGTGATGTTCGCCAAGGCTCCCTTCTCGGTACAGCCAAAAGAGGGAAACAGCATTCAATCTATAACGCTCAACTCTGGATTGGACAAAACTCGGTCATGACGGTTGAATCCCGTCTCACTGGTCCCGAACATCCAGAAGCCGATACAATTTTTGGTGAAATACTCTCTAGTATTAAGAAAAAAGAAAAATAGAAAAAATCAATATTACTGGCTTAGGGCTTTCACCCGCTCAACCATAGAAAAGAAACCATTGCGGCGGTTGGGTGATAGATGTCGGTTCAAACCGATCTTTTCAAACGCACTCTCAATATTCACCTCTTTAATTTCTGCCGTCGTTTTTCCTTCATAGGCACTCAGTAATATAGCAATCAGTCCTTTGACGATATGAGCGTCACTATCGGCCATAAAATGGTAAGCGCCTGCACTATTAGTTTCACATATTAACCACACCCTAGACGTGCACCCCTTAACCAAGGTTTCCTCTGTTTTAAGGGTTTCAGGCATAGGCTCAAGGTTTTTGCCTAAATCTATCAAATATTTATAACGCTCCTCCCAATCATTAAAAAGGGCGAAATTTTCGGTTAATTCTTCTAAAGTTACTTGAGCCATAGCGTATAAGTTATTGTGGTTGTTAATAAGTTGTTCATACTCTTAATATAAAAGTAAAGTAAGATGCAATGTGTTTCATGGAATAAAAACCTTTACCCCCTTCATGGAATTGCAAATCATCTCTTGCGCAAGGCTAAACCTCTAGCTACCTTGAAGGGGTTGATTCATTGTAATAATATGGCTTAGCGCACCGAATAGATTATTGATAAATAAAGATTAAAAGGCACATTAAATGGGTAAATCATCCGACGACGAGAGCAGCGACAGCAAAAACACACTTTATTGTTCTTTTTGCGGTAAAAGCCAACATGAGGTTCGCAAATTAATTGCTGGACCAAATGTATTCATCTGTAATGAATGTGTTGAGCTCTGCATGGACATTATTCGTGAAGAAGACAAAACTCAACTTGTACGCGGGTCTGATGATGGTATTCCCTCACCAAGTGAAATTAAAGCTTTCTTGGATGACTACGTCATTGGTCAACAACAAGCCAAACGTATTCTTTCTGTTGCGGTACACAACCACTATAAACGCCTCGAGCATGTTGGTAACGCTGCAGGCGATATTGAACTTGCAAAATCTAATATTCTTATCCTTGGGCCAACAGGATGTGGTAAAACACTTCTTGCTCAAACCTTAGCACGAGTTATTGATGTTCCATTCACAATGGCCGATGCAACCACCTTAACCGAAGCTGGTTATGTCGGTGAAGATGTCGAAAATATTGTGCTTAAACTCTTACAAGCTTCTGATTATAACGTTGAGCGTGCACAACGCGGTATCGTTTACATTGATGAAATTGATAAAATCAGCCGTAAATCAGACAACCCTTCCATTACGCGTGACGTATCTGGTGAAGGTGTGCAACAAGCTCTCTTGAAATTAATGGAAGGAACTGTTGCTTCCGTTCCTCCTCAAGGCGGACGTAAACACCCACAACAAGAATTTTTACAAGTCGACACTGCCAATATCCTCTTCATTTGTGGTGGTGCATTTTCTGGTATTGAAAAAATCTTGGCAAATAAAGATCGTGGTCAAACATTGGGCTTTGGTGCCGACGTCAAACCTCCTGATGAAGGGAACGCTGGCGAATTACTTAAAAAATTAGAGCCAGAAGATTTGGTTAAATACGGTCTTATTCCTGAATTTATCGGACGCCTTCCTTTAATTGCCACACTTGAAAACCTTGATGAAGATGCTCTTATTACCATCTTAACTGAGCCTAAGAACGCTCTTGTTAAACAATATCAAAAACTTTTTGAAATTGAAGGGGCACAACTTGAATTTGCTGACGATGCGCTAAAGGCCATCGCTCAAGCCGCCATCAAACGTAAAACTGGGGCACGTGGTCTTCGTTCTATTTTAGAAAATCTATTACTTGATACCATGTATGATTTACCTGACAAAGAAAACGTAGAAAAAGTTATTATTAATGCAGATGTTGTTAAAGGTAAAAAAGAACCGACCTTTGTCTACGCCACCAAAGACAAGAAAAAGAAAAAATCTTCTAAAAAAGATGACAATGACGACAACAAAAAAGAGGCAACTTCTAAAAAATAAACCCCTTAAACAACTGAGTTAATGAATGTCAAAAATATATCCTGATAAAAACACAAAATATCGTTTGGTTACACGCTCTGATATGGATGGCTTGGTATGTGCCGTTCTTTTAAAAGAGCTTGACGTTATTAACGACATTATTTTTGTTCATCCAAAAGATATGCAAGATGGAAAAATTGAGCTTACAAATAAAGATATAACGACCAACCTTCCTTATAATGAAGAAGTTTTTTTATGTTTCGATCACCATTCTAGTGAAATCGAACGCATTGGCAAAGAGGCTACTAATTTATTCATTGAAACAGAGGCAAAATCTGCTTCCCGTATCGTTTACAACTACTTTGGCGGGCAAGAAAAATTTCCAAACATTGATACAAACATTATGGATGCGGTCGATAAAGCTGACCATGCTGAGTTTACAAAGCAAGATATAATGGAGCCACAAGGCTGGGAATTATTAAGCTTTATCATGGACTCACGCACAGGTTTAGGGCGCTACCAAAATTTCAATATTTCTAACTATCAATTAATGATGAAGCTTATTGATATTTGTCATCAAACACAGGATATAGGTCAAATTCTTGAAATTCCTGATGTAAAAGAACGCGTAGAGCTTTATCGAGAACATCAAGCAAAATTCAAAGAACAAATTGAACGTTGTTCTCAAGTTTACGATAATGTTGTTGTTCTTGATTTACGCAATGAAGACACAATATGGTCGGGCAATCGTTTCATGATTTATGCTCTCTTCCCTCAAGCTTCCGTTTCCATTCATATTTTATGGGGTAAAAACAAACAAAATACTGTCCTCGCTGTTGGAAAATCAATTCTAAACAAGACCAGTAAGACTAAAATTGGTCATTTAATGTTGGAATATGGCGGTGGCGGGCATGACGCTGCTGGAACATGCCAGATATCCAATTTAAAATCTAACGAAGCCCTCGAAGAAGTTATTGAGAAAATCATAGCCAGCAGCTAAGGCTTTTTAAGACCTCTCAACGGCAGTGTAACAAAGGATATGACAGCACCCTCACCTCTATATCCAACCCCCCTTAAAAAAGGTGATACCATTGGTGTGATCGCACCATCTAGCCATTGTGATACCTCTGAAATAAAACCTGCTGTTGATTACCTAACAGCAAAAGGATTTAAAGTTGTCTTACATCCTCAAGCATCTTATCAAAATGGACAATTTGCTGGGACAACTGAACAAAAAGTTGATGCGTTGCATGATTATTTCCAAGACCCGGCAATCAACGCTATATTCTGCGCCTCGGGTGGAAATGGTGCCATCCATTTATTGGATAAAATTGATTACAAATTAATCGCAGACAACCCTAAAAATTTTATTGGTTTTAGCGATGTGACGGTTCTGCTCAATGCCATCACCGCCCAAACCAACTTGGTAACTTTTCATGGTCCAACAATGAGCCGTATTCATAAACTCAAACCCGAATGGCCAGAACAAATGCTGGATGTATTAACGGGAACAACAAATTCACTAACATTGGAAGGAACTCAAACCCTTCAAAAAGGTGATATGGAAGGTATGTTATTTGGTGGAAATTTAAGTGTTTTGCAAACTTTAATAGGCACGCCCTATACGCCCACCCTGGAAGGCTCTATTTTATTCATTGAAGATACGAATGACCATCTAAGTCGTTATGACCGTATGTTAGGACATATGAAGCAAGCTGGCTGGTTAGGCCCCCTCTCTGGTATTATTCTAGGTGACTTCTTAAACTCTCAAGATGACGCTGGACGCCCATTTGAACTAACGATTGAAGAAGTTATTCAAACCCATGCCCCTCACTTACCTATATTAAGCGAAGCCCCTATCGGTCATGGAGAGCAACTTTGCACCCTACCTATTGGCGCCAATATAGTCTTGAAAAATGGAAAATTATCCTTTAAACCGCTTGTTTAAATGCCGTCATGCCCGCAAGCGGGAGGACGCTAATTCTTTTTAATTTAGGGAATACTACTGAATGACGTTTGTGGTAACTGATCTCTGTATCAAGTGTAAATACACCGACTGTGTTGAAGTATGCCCCGTAGATTGCTTCTATGAAGGCGAGAACATGCTCGTTATTCACCCAGAAGAATGTATCGATTGCGGCGTCTGCGAGCCTGAATGTCCTATTGAGGCGATTCTCCCAGACACAGAGCCAGATACAGAGCGATGGGTGGACTTTAATCGTGAGTATTCTGAAAAATGGCCTGTTATCACGGCACAAAAGGATCCACTGCCCGAAGCTGAAAAATTCAAAGACAAGAAAAATAAGCTAGAAGAACACTTTAGCGAGCGTCCTGGAGACGGCGACTGAAGTGAATTTTAGCCCTTTTAATGAGATTTTTGTTGCTTTTTAACGTTTTATTAAGTATACTCCCATCCATAGCTTAAAGAGGAAGCGGTTGATCAGGGCAAATCCCCAAACTTGAATTTGGGTCAAAAATTTTGCAATAAAATTGAAAATCAACAATCGTTTTTAAATAAGACACCAAATGGACAGTAAATAAACATATTTACTGGTTAAGGTTTTGTTTCTCTACAATTGGCACGCCATTTGAAAAGGGACATATAAGAAAATAACGCTAAACCAGAAAGGCACTAAATTTATGGCTGATAATGATAATTTTGCAAAAGGTGACTACGTCGTATACCCCGCTCACGGAGTGGGTCTAATCGAAGGTGTGGAAACACAAACGATTTCTGGTATGGAAATTAAGCTCTACGCTATTAATTTCGAAAAAGAACGTATGCGTCTCAAAATTCCTATGATTAAAGCAAAAGAGTCCGGCCTGCGTAAGCTTTGCACTTCTTCTCGTCTAAAAGACGCGATTAAGACCCTTAAAGGTAAAGCACGCATTCGCCGTACAATGTGGAGCCGTCGCGCTCAGGAATATGAACTAAAAATCAACTCTGGCGATCCAGTGATGATTGCTGAAGTTCTTCGTGATCTTAAACGTAGCAATGACGATACGGAGCAATCCTATTCAGAACGCCAAATCTACCAATCTGCTCTTGAGCGTTTGGCACGTGAAGTGGCTGCTGTTGAAAAAACATCAGAAGAGCAAGCAACCGTACGCTTAGAAAAAATTATGGGCACAGAAGGTAACGCGAAGTCAGTTGTTGCCAATGATGACGTCCGTAAAGCGGCATAAAGCTTTACTTCATATATTAATTCTTAAAGGCGCTCCCAAGGCGCCTTTTTTATTACAAAAACCCGCTTGACAATTTTCATAACACCCCCTATAACAACGTGTATTTTTAGATATAAACAGGCTTGCTATGAGTATTGTTACTGCAGATATAGATAGAGACTTTATTGCTGACGCAAGGGCTGCACAGGCTGAACGTGATAAAACGCTTAGGGGTAAAAAAGGTCTTACGGATAAGCAATTACACTCTATTGATAATACCGTCAAAACAGCTTGGCTAACGGGTAAATTCAACAATGTTCGTGGTCATACTGCAGTAAAAAAATTACTGACAGACTTTCAAGTATTGTGTACCAGAAACAAAATTGACTACCCTGAACAACGCAGACAAGAAATATCTGCTATTTTAATTGAAGAACTTTGTGTCAATACAGCTGCTTTTGTTGAAAAACCAACGGCCAAGGCGGCTCAGGATTTTGTAAGTCTAACAGTTTATCGTGGTACAGATTTTTCTAATATTCACTCTGATGAGAAGTTTAAATCTTTGCGTAGTAGCAAAAGGGTGTTTAAACTCGCTGCTATTGCTTACCCATCAGCCCCCCGCAAATACTTGCACAAAGTAATGTTTAATATTGCTGCTTTGGAGCAAGATGATGAGTTTAAATCTTTGCGTGATATCCCTTATGTGTTTAAACATGCTGCTATTCACTACCCGTCAGCCCCCCACAAATTCTTGCGTCAAGTCATCTCTGATGTTGCTGCGTTAGAGAAAGAAGCTGAATTTGCCTCATTACGTAAGACAACCCCTCATATATTTAAGCGTGCTGTTATTCATTATCCAACGACCTTCCGCACGTTCTTGCACAAACTGATGTCTGGCAAAATTGACGCTACCACTCTACCAACACAAAAACCCGCTTGATAATTGACCAGCAACATAAGCTGGTTTCACTCATACCAACACGGAATGACTATTTTTCAATAATCATGTATAATAGAGTGATTCTGGGAGTTCTTCTCAGGCCTTAATACCCTTAAAACAGGCAACTATTACCGTGTACTGTGAAAATAAAAATTTTTCCGATTTAGGAACCCCTCGCCATATTTGGGCGATACCGTCTATTCATGCTGATGTTGAACGGTTAATGCGGCTTCACGATGCCATTTATGAAAAAATTCAAGCCGGTGATCGACTTGTCTATCTGGGTAATTATACAGGGTATGGCGCCTACTCTCACGAAACCATTGATGAGCTTTTAACCTTTCGCCGCATGGTCCTTGCCAAACCTGCCATGCAACCGAATGACATTATTTACCTACGCGGCAAACAAGAAGACCTCTGGCAACAACTCTTGCAAATTCAATTTCATCAACATCCTGTTGATGCTCTTATTGATCTGATGGGAAAAGGGCTCGGTCCAACCATGCAAAGCTATGACATTTGCCCGCATGAAGGCATCACCGCCGCTAAAAATGGGATTATTTATTTAACCAAATGGACAAACCACATTCGTCAGCGCCTTCGCGCTCATGACGGCCATGAAGCTTTTATAACTGAGCATCGCCGCGCCGCTTATACAAATAATAACAACCAATTCCCGCTCCTCTTTGTGAATACGGGCATCAATACTTCCAAGGGCTTAAATGAACAACAAAACAGCTTTTGGGAAGATGCCTCACATTTTGATGATATGACCGAAAGCTATGCCCCCTTTGATAAAGTTGTCCGTGGCTTTGATCCTGCTCATAAGGGACTACATCTAAATTGTATTACCGCTACACTTGATGCAGGTTGTGGCTTTGGCGGCTCCCTCGTTGCCGCACAAATGTCTGCCAAAGGCGAGTTTTTTGAAGTGTTAGAAGCTTAAGAAAACCTTGACATAACGTTCCAATAATTGTAAAAAATCCTTTTCTTAAAGAGGGAACTTTATGGCCTACCAAAATAAAATCGTTGGAAACAACGTAAACAACCTAAAGGCTGTTTGGCGCAACACCCATAATGGAAACGTGTTCTATATGGATGAAAAAGATTTAAGAGATACTATTGATTGCTGCCACAAAAGTAAAACCGCAGACCATAAAAGTGCCTTAGCTGACATGCAACTAAAAAAAACAGATCTACAAGCAAGACAATCTTAAACCCTGATTACATCACAATCTTATAAGGCTGTCCGGCGATAACCTTCTGGTTTCTTGCCATACCATTCAGCACTAAGAAATGCTCTGTTTTATCACCATCTACATTCATTTTAGCTGCCATAGAGTCCACAGTTGATCCTGCTGGCGCGACAAGCACACGAATTTTCTTGGCTTCAATCGAAGCTTTCTCACTCCCTGTCATGGGACGTAAACTATAAGTTGTCGTTTTAAGCTCGCTCATAAACGCGGCTGGCACCGCCTTTGGAATCGCCATTTGGAAACGATAATAAGTACCGGGTGACCACTCCACAGCCACGAGACGAACCGTTACGGCTTTGCCCTGGACATTGCCTTCAAAAGCTGTTGTCGCTGCACGTTTACCATTCACCGTAATAGATTCTACGCCGCCCGCATTCTCCCCTTTTAACCATTCATTTTTTAAGAATGTTAAAGGATCGGAACTTTTTCCTTTTCCTGCATCAAAAACAATCACCGTACCATTTGGATGTTGTGCCACAACACTGCTTGTTCCGTTGGTAATTTTTGAACCGTTTGGTACGCTAAAGGTGAAGTCCATCGCAGGATGATAAAATTTATTACCTCTGGCAAAACCTTGATCTGGACTATCACCATAAACAAGACCATTAATTTGGTTTAAATAGGCCGCACGGCTTTCATTATTATTCGCTGGATATTTTGCTGCTTCAACTCTGGCTTCTTGAACACGTGATGCCGTCAAAGGGTGAGTTGAAAAATAGCTGAAATTAGTTTTACCACCATTTTCCATTTTGCTCTGTGCATCAAGGCTTGATAAAAACTTCGTCACCCCCATCGGATCATACCCTGCGCGGGAAATATATCTGATACCCAATTCATCGGATTGGCTTTCCTGTCCTCTAGAATAAGAAGATATGTATAAATTAGAGCCTAAATTTGCCACCTTTCCTGCAGAACCCCCAGCAGCCGCACCAATAACCGCTGCACCAAGTCCTGCAACCAAGCCTTGTGACATACGAGAGGCCGCATGACGCGCCGTAATGTGACCAATTTCATGACCAATAACGCCCGCCAATTCCGCTTCACTATTCGCCAAGGTCAAAAGTCCACGAGAAAAATAAGTGTACCCACCAGGCAAAGCGAACGCATTAACCATCGGTGTATCTAAAACATAGAATTTATATTGAACATCTTTACGTTCTGTATTCGCCGCAACACGTTGCCCCACTTTGTTCACGTAGGTGGCAATTGGTCCTGTCATAAACTTACCAAATTGTGCTTCAACCTTCGCATGTTCCGTCGCACCAACTTGTGCCTCACTACTTGCTGGCATGAATGCTGTAAACTGTTTTTCTCCAGTTGCCGCATTCGTCGTACAAGCCGATATAAATGCTGTACAGCCAAGCATGAGCAATAAAAAACTCTTCTTGCATAATGAGGGGGCAATAGTCCATTTTGTAGTCATGATAAGGTTTCTTTCATTATTATATTTATTACTCATAATTCAACCTGCCTATGCGCAGGAAGAACAAAAATTCGATGCTCTGGCACCAAAAGCTAATTTTTCCGAACTCAAACATACTCAATCAGGCAAAATTGACAAGGTCATTGATGGTCTGACCATACTTTTAAAAGATGGCACAATTGTGCGCCTTTCTGCCGTAGATATTCCTGATTTTCATATTTGGGAAGGTGCCCCTTATGCAGAGGCGGCTTTTAAACTTCTACAAGAGAAGCTCCCCGAACGTACCGAAATTATGCTCTACCAAACCCGCAACCCTAAAAAAGGTCGCCTTAATAGGATGAATCAAGAACTCGCCCATGTTGTCATAAAAAAAGATGCCGTTTGGTTACAAGGATTATACTTAGCCAATGGTTTGGCGCGTGTTTACACCACGCCTAATAACACCGATATGTTAGAGCAAATGTATGCCGCAGAACAAAAAGCCAGATCAGAAAAACGAGGTATTTGGTCAAAAGAAAGCGAATATCTTGTCGTTAATCCTGATAACGCCAAAGATCATATGGGTGAATTTGTTGTCATTGAAGGCACTGTCCAAAAAGCCGCTTCCGTTCGTAATAATATTTACCTTAATTTTGGAAAAGATCGGAAAACAGATTTTACCATTCTTGTTTCCCCTGCTTTAAGAAAGAAATTTTCTCATAAAGGAATAAATGCCTTAGCCTTAACTCAAAAACCCGTGCGCGCTCGTGGCTGGCTACGTGAATATAATGGCCCCCTTATTGAACTTGAAGATATAAACCATTTGGAGCTAATAGACCCAGCCCCATTGCCAAATGCCGCCGAAACGCCTAACTTATTGCCTCAATCGGACGTGAATGAATAGATATAAACATGGGCAACCATAAAAATAAAAATTCAGGCTATAGATCGCCTCCTTTATTAGATTTCTTCCCAGAAATTGAACCTTATTCCAGTGGCTATATGGCGGTTGATGAACCGCATGAAATTTATTGGGAACAATGTGGTAATCCCGATGGTGTGCCTATCGTATTTTTTCATGGTGGCCCGGGCTCGGGATGCAAACCAATTCAACGCCAATTTTATAATCCAGATTATTATCGTATCATTTTATTCGATCAACGAGGGGCAGGAAGATCAACGCCATTTTTATGCTTAGAAGATAATAATACAGACGCGCTTATTCGTGATATTGAACAACTCCGTGAACATTTATCTATTGATAGATGGCACGTATCTGGCGGCTCATGGGGCTCTACGCTGGCTTTATCTTATGCCGCAGATCATGCCGACAAAATTATTAGCCTTATACTTCGCGGAATATTTTTGATGGAACAGGACAGTATAGATTGGCTCTATAAGTATAATCAAAATGTTTACCCAGAAGCATGGGAACAATTCGTCAGTGTTATTCCTGAAAATGAACGCGATGATATTATTGGTGCTTATCATAAACGACTAACAAGTGAAGATAGAGAAACTCAAGTAAAAGCGGCAATGAGTTGGAGTCTTTATGAAAGTGCTTGCTCTTCACTTATTCCAAACTATGAAATTATCACGACCGATGATCAAAAAGATTCTGCCTTATCGGTATCTGTAATCGAATGCCATTACTTTCACACTCAAATCATTAAGCCAGAAAACAGCTTGCTAAATAAAGTTAATAATTTTCGCCATATTCCAGCAACCGTTATCCAAGGACGCTATGATATGATTTGCCCAATCATTTCTGCTCATAAACTCCACATGACTTGGCCAGAAGCTGATTATATTGTTGTTCCAGATGCAGGACACTCCGCTATGGACCCCCCTATTCGCTCTCGCTTAATCGAAGCAAGCGAGCATGCAAAAACCATTCGTTAAAATACATTGGAAAGAAAGCCAAACAAGATGAACTTTAAAACTTTAAATGATTTTGATCTGAACAATAAAACCGTTCTACTCCGTGTAGATTTGAACGTCCCTATGCAAGATCGTAAAGTGGCAGACACAACACGCATTGATCGCTTAAAACCAACTATTGATTACTTAACGAAACAAAACTGCAAAATTGTTATTTTGTCCCATTTTGGTCGCCCGAAAGGAAAAGTAAATCCTGATTATTCTCTTTCATTCCTCCCTCCTCTTTTAACAAAACAATGGGGCGTTGAAGTTGGTTTTGACTCAGACAGCCAATCAAACATCACTCTTCTTGAAAATGTACGCTTTAATCCAGGCGAAGAAGAAAATGATTTAGCCTATGCAAAAGAACTCGCAGCGCTTGGTGACATCTTCGTCAACGATGCTTTCTCTGCTGCACACCGCGCCCATGCCTCAACTGAAAAATTGGCGCACCTCTTGCCTTGTGCCGCAGGCTTGCTCATGGAAGCTGAATTAAAAGCCCTGACAAACGCCCTCGAATCTCCTAAAAAACCTGTTGTCGCTATTGTTGGTGGGGCAAAAATTTCTACCAAGCTAAATGTTCTTAACAACTTGGTTCAAAAAGTTGATTATCTTGTTTTAGGCGGCGGCATGGCCAACACTTTCTTATTTGCAATGGGGTATCCAGTAGGACAATCACTATGCGAAAAAGATATGGCTGAAGAAGTAAAATCAATTCAACAAAAAGCAAAAGCCGCAGGATGTGAAATAATTTTACCTTCTGACCGTATCGCCATTCGTGAGTTCAAAGAAAATGCGGATTACGAAGTCATAGGTCTCGACCATATTGCCGATGACCAAGAGAGCGTTGACATCGGACCTGAGACCATCAAAAACATCGAAGCTATGTTGGACAATGCAAAAACAGTTCTCTGGAACGGTCCTATGGGTGTTTTTGAAATGAAACCTTTTGACAACGGAACAAACAAAGTCGCACAAAAAGTTGCCGCCTTAACCAAAGCAGGTAAGCTTTTAAGTGTAGCTGGTGGTGGAGATACCGTCTCTGCTCTTGACAATGCTGGAGTCATCAATGATTTCAGCTATATTTCTACTGCTGGTGGTGCGTTTTTAGAATGGATAGAAGGTAAAGAACTGCCAGGCGTCGTAGCCCTACAGAAACAAGATGCAAAAGCAGCGTAAATAATTAGTGGCGTTGTTTATTGAGCAAAGATTTTGCCAATGTTTCTGATACCCTATCATAGTATGATATAGCACGAGACAAGTCATTTTCATCAATGATACGTGCGCCTCTTACACGTGACGTCAATAAAAACATATTGATAAAATCTGATTTTGCAATAACCATTGCCTTACACGCAACCGCCATTCCTTGAGCTGTTTTTTGTTTTATCAATTCATTGACCGTTTCAACAGGCAGTCCACAATAAACTGAAAATTGCGCTACAAAACTTGCAATTTGTCCGCTCCTAAGGCTTTCAACCATAACCCCTGAATTTAAAAAACCCTTTTCCATCAACAATTCGGCTTGAACAACCATATCTGGGGTTGGTTTATAATTACCATTATCAACCAACGCAAAATCAGATGTAATTTCATCAATTGCTGCATCAACAAAATCTGTTGCACCAAAATTTTCCCTAATATAGGTTTTAAGCTCTTCTCCTACAAACTTATAAAGCGTGCTTGCCATTTCAGGTAACAACTCTTCGCGCATCAATAATGGTTTTGCTAAATTATCGGATTCTTTTGCCATTTCAAAAAACTTAGAAACGACATATGAATTCAAACGGATTGCCTTATTATATGTTAGGTTTATAGCTGTCCCCAGATCATTTGTATCCGCCAACATCGTAATCAATTTATCTGATATTTCTGGCCGCTTTGCAATGGATTGCCAATGCTCTTTATCTTTTGCTTTTAGGATATAAATAAGATCAAAATCTTTTAAATCAGCACTTTTTCTTAAAACAGAATCTGCAACAAAAATTTCGTCGCTAGCAAGATTTAAAACAATACGCAATGGAACATCTTCCATGACCGCAAGTCTTTCAGCAAGGGAACGACGTAAATCCCTTTCTGCTTGCTGTATTAAGCTCATAAGAACATCTGCAATAAGTTCATCCTCTGCAGGTGTTAATTCAAAACTTAGTAAATCGACGATTGTTTGTGTAAGTTCGGCACGAGCCATATCGTCTGGCGACTTAGCCATGATATATAGCATATTACGGTCATGCAATTTGACAAGCAACCGTCCCACCTCAGGTGATTTTTCTAATAAATCTAAGACCAATTCTTTGTAACCCCGTATTTTATTGCTCTGCTTTGTTTTAATAGCAGTATTATTAATTTTTGGACTATCTTGAAAAACTATATCTAATTCTTCATAAGTATTTCTTTTTACTACGTTCATATTTACACCTAAAAGATTTAGAATTGGTTAAAATTTATATTTATCTTTGTTCATTCATGTTTTAAGAATTATTAAGAAATTTAAGTTATTCTTAATAATCGTCTTACTATTAAGTTTAACATTCATAATTTCACGAATGCAAATTATGTAAATAAAAGGTTAATGAGGAGAATTCATGATTGGGTCAATAAATGCTGGAAATGCTGGATTTCAACAACAATCGCCTGCCAGCAAGGCTTTTGAGCCTAATCAAGCCCCTCAAAACCCTGCAAATACGCCAAAAGTGCAAAATCCACCACAAGCCGTCCAAACGCAGGACGCCGTAGTAAATCCAGGTAAAACAGAAGAAATTGCACAAAAATTGGCACTATCACGTGATCAATCCCGCATAGACCCCAGCCAAATATTCAATAATAGCCAAGAACGAGGCTCTATTTTAGATATTTCAGTCTAATAATTACTTTGAAATCAACGCTATATAGATAAATCTTGAGTATTAAGATTACTGAAAAGCAACCTCATTAAATGACCGCAACTTCCGACTATGAAGCTTCTCTGGGCCAATTTCACGTAAAATTTCCATCGCTCGCAAACCAACTTCTAAATGTTGATTAACACGTTTACGATAAAAACTATCCGCCATTCCCGGTAGTTTTAATTGCCCATGAAGCGGTTTATCGGACACGCATAACAATGAACCATAAGGTACACGGAATCTAAATCCATTGGCCGCAATTGTTCCCGATTCCATATCAAGCGCAATCGCTCGACTTTGAGAAAATCTTTGGTTTTGCCTTAACGATGCGCGTAACTCCCAATTTCTATCATCAACCGTTGCCACTGTTCCTGTGCGCATCACTTTTTTCACATCATGCCCCTCAAGCTTCGTTACTTCACGAACCGCCTCCTCTAATGCTAATTGAATCTCTGATAAAGCGGGCAAAGGAATACCTGGATTCAAATCATGATAAAGAACATTATCTTCACGCAAATATCCATGCGCCAAAACATAATCACCTAATTGTTGTGAATTTCTCAATCCCGCACAATGTCCCAACATCAACCAAGCATGCGGGCGAAGCACAGCCACATGATCAGAAATATTTTTTGCGTTTGACGGCCCAACACCAATATTAATCATGGTAATCCCCATGCCATTACTTTGCTTTAAATGATAAGCAGGCATCTGCGGCATACGCCCTTCCGTGCTTGGTCCAACAAACTCTGTATAGCCATCTTCACCAACCTTTTCTTCACTGATTTTTATAAATTCATCAATATAAAATTGGTAATTGGTAAAAATAACATAGTTTTGAAAATGCGCTGCATTTGTTCCTGTATAATGTCTCAGTCGCATTAAACTTAAATCTGTACGTGGTGCCGTAAACAAAGATAGTGGACTGGATTGTCCGTTGGGCGCAATATAAGTTGAATTTGCAATTCTATCATCCATAATTTCTAAATCTGGCACATCAAAAAATTGTGACATTTTATCCAAATCTTCTTGGGTTAAATCCCCTTCTAAATGGTAATTTTCTCCCAACGCAAAATGTATAGGAATGGGCGCCTCACTCACCCCAACCTCAATATTACAGCCATGATTACGAATAATATGCGTTAATTGATCTAAGTAATAATGATGATAAATATCTGGGCGTGTTACAGTTGTTTCATAGACGCCAGCCTTAGATACAAAACCATAAGAATGTTTTTTATCCGATGCTAACTTTTCAAAAGAACGGTCACCTACATTAATTCTAATATAAGGATAGTAACCACTCACTTTTCCCTTCAAAGACTTACCCTTTGAAAAAGCATCAAATTGAGCGCACAAAAACGCGATTTGAGCCTCATAAATCTCTTTAATTGCTGCGCAGGCTTTATCTGCTTCTTTAAATTGTTTGGGTTTTTTAATTTTGAGTGTTTGAACCATGCTCTATTATGGCTCAAAATCGTAAAAATTCAATGAATTACTACATCGCTCGTGGGCGGAAAGCAGGTTCTTTACTTGAAGGATTTGGCAAAACCTGTTCGCTTAAGTCAAAGTTATGCCCCTGTTCTTGGCCAAAAATCATTTCCCGCCCTTTTGCATGGCCAAACAAAAACTCAACGGTCTGCGGCACTGGGTTTTTCCCTGTCATTTCTTTTAACCCAATCAGCTGCTCTTTACCTCTATATGGTCCAAGCAACACGTCGTACATACCACGCTTAGTACCATACACTTTTATTTCACGATTCATCACAATCAAAGGCACTCTTCTTGTATGCCCCAATAACCCTTCACCCGTTAAATTGCACTTTGCGTTATGAACCGCTGTAATAAAAAACTCTAACGCCGTTCCCTTACCACCATCACCAAGTACAACAGCATCGGCAATCTGGGCAATGCTCGATTGACGTGGTAAAATTCTCTGCTGTTTATAAATTTGAATTTCTCCATTTGCTGCCCTCAAAAGATCTTTATCTTCTAATGACTCAGCCAAAGGGTATCCTTGTTCTTTGAAATAATCCTCAACAGACCCCTCTAATGGGGACACATCCGTTTCAGAACGAATACCTATTAACTTAACGGGATACCCCTCTTTCAAGGCCTGAATAGTGCCATCCATCATACCCTTCATACCAGACCTTGTGCCACCACCCATCACCAACACAGCATTTTTCTTTTTGGACATTTGATAGAAAAGCTCTCTTTGGTGCGTATAGGTTTCATCAGCAAAACCACTAGAGCTTCCATAGCCCGCGACAACATAATCGGTTTCTTTTATGCTAAATTTTTCTTTTAGGTCTTCCGTTGATTTAAATTCATCTTTTGGGACATCAACATTGTGCTGGTAGGTTGTCTTATCAAAAGAGTTCAACCCCTGCTCTATTTCTTTTTTACTATCATACAAATGATAGGCTTGTTTTTCATCATCACCCGTTAATCCCAAATTACAAAAATCTGGGTGATACATACCAAAATGTTTGTACCAGCTCCTATGAACCAAATGTGGACGACCAATATGTTGAGAGGCACCCGCTTGTGTAGACATGGTAATAAGATAGGCAGCAACGAGACTCGTTTCTAACTCTCTAAGGATGGAAAGGTTATCTTTACTTCCAAATTTCTTAATATCTTCATCAGAAATTTGGTACCTATTGGAATTTACCACGGCAAAAGCTTGCGCTGTATGGGCTTCTTCCTCAAGCTTCCTTAAAGTTAATTTCACCCTAGAACTTTTAACTTTTTTTCCTGAATTAACAGACAAAGCATTACGCAGGTCTTCTTCATCCAATGAACCTGATAAAAAACTTCCTGTTGTTAAAATATTTTCAGGTTGTTGCGTTTGTTCAAATTTAGGCCTTATGGATGGCACTGTTCCTTTTTTAGGAATTTCTAAAGCATGGACAAAAGCCTTTATTGCAACGCCAGGAGAATATACTTCCGTGAGATATTCAAGAGCCTTCTCTTTGTTAATCTTATTATCGTACGTTGCTTGTTCTACGCGGGATTGATTCAGGGAAACAGATTCTTTTAAAGCACGAATCGTCATCCAATCTGGAAAATCTTCACCAACAGGTTTATCAAAATCATCATAGGTAAAAATTCTACCTTTCGCCACTTGCCGAACATCATGATCTGTAACCTCTCTTAATTCCCTCGGGGCACCAATAGCTTGAATAACAAGACCATTTTCAGGTAATGGAACCCCTTTTGCCACCATAGGAACAAAACATAAGGTCGTATCCATATATTGATATCCATCAAACTTTACACCCTCACGGATCAAACCTTTTACAACCTGATGATATCTATAAACACTGTTTACAATCCCTAAATTCGCACCATCTACTTCTTTTACACGCTTGCCTGGGGTAGGATGGCCTTCTGTAAAAATTTCACGCACCTGTTCATTCGAATGGTTTCTTAAATTCCCAAATAATGGCTCTAAAAATACAGGATCCATACGAAGCATTCGATCATCAGCAAAAATTATTAAATTTTCAAGGCTATCTGTTTGGGCACGTTTTACTATCCCATTTAAAAACTCTGCCCGCTCTACAGGCTCTAAAGTAGAAGCAAGCGAAAAAACAGGAGATAGAAACCCTCTTTGAATCTTGGCCTTCGTAATATTAACTTGATCTGTTTGTTCTTCTTTTGAATCTTCTAACGCCTTCGGTAAAACCGAAGGTGGAAGATAAATTGGGAAATCAAATTCCTTAGTCGCCAATCTCTGTTCATATAGTTTATGTTCTGCACCAGAAACAAGAACACCAGAAACCATTGGAGGGAGCTTTGTTTTAAACAATTCAGAGAAAAGACCGCTCTCACGAACAGCGCCTCGTTTAATATCATCTAAACTAAAAGAGTAAGTTTCTTTTTCACCCACACGCCCGATTAAAACTTCAACCATCTATACCCAAGTCCCTAATATAACTAAACAGTTCTATAACAGGTAAAAAAGTAAATTAAAAGAGCTTTATGGAATTTATTTATGTAATAAAGTTGTGGCAAAGGATAAGTGACCTGTTACCCCTTCACGCCCATCAACGCTTTGGCGTAATCATTGGCCTTAAACGGACTTAAATCCTCTATTTTCTCACCCACACCCACGGCATGAATAGGTAACCCATATTCCGCTGCGAGAGAGACAACCACCCCACCCTTGGCCGAACCATCTAACTTGGTTACCACCAAGCCCGTAACATCAACAACATCTTTAAAATTTTGTACTTGGCTATGCGCATTTTGTCCTGTCGTTGAATCCAAAACCAGTACAACCGCATGCGGCGCAGTTTCATCTTGTTTCTTAATAACGCGGATCATCTTTTCTAATTCTGCCATCAGATTTGATTTATTTTGCAAACGACCTGCCGTATCAATCATCAACAAATCAACACCTTCCGCTTTTGCTTTTTCGAGTCCCTCATAAGCCACCGCGCCACTATCCGCACCAACATCTTTTTTAATAAGCGGTACATGCGCGCGCTTCGCCCAAACATCAAGTTGTTCGACTGCCGCTGCACGAAATGTATCCGCTGCTGCAATCATAACTTTCTTATGCTGTTTCATATGATAGTCATGTGCCAACTTCCCAATGGTCGTGGTTTTTCCAGCCCCATTGACACCACAGACCAACATCACAAACGGTTTGCTCTCACAGGCGCCAATATCAAGCGGCACAGCCACAGGCTCTAAAATTTTTGTAATTTGTTGAGACAGTGCTTTTTGAATTTCGCGGTTATCAACTTCTTTATCAAACTTTGTCGAAGAAAACTCTTCAACCAACAACGCTGCAGTTTTTGGACCAATATCTGCCATGATAAGAATTTCTTCTAACTCATCCAGCGCGTCTTGGTCTAACTTCCGCTTCGTAAATACATCAGCTATATTTTGGGTTAGTTTATTCGACGACTTTGACAAACCGCCAGTCAAACGTGATAGCCATCCTCCTTCGTTGGAATGATCACTTAACTCTTCTTCTTCAATGATGTCTTGAGCGATAGTATGTTTAGGAACAGGTGTCTCCAACATTTCTTCAAGAATTTTTTCTTCTGTTGGTTCTAATCTATGCTTAGTGTCTTTATCAATATCTGTTTCATAATCTACATCGGGCTTTAACGCAGGCTCATTTTTATGATGAATAACAGAATCTTCGTCGTTTTCACGATCCTGTGATCCTTGATTTTTCTTGTTGCGCCAGAAAACCATTATAAAACTTTTCCTATAAGAGATGTCCCATTTATACCACAAGTCTCGACATTCACCAATGATCCAACCTTGCAAGGCTTATCCAACTCAACCGCAGCAAAATGTTCAGTCCGTCCAATATTATCTTGTTCCACAATAACTTGGCGTTTTTGTTTCACATGAAATCTTAAAAACTTTTCCACCTGTTTATCCCCCAACTTACGCAGAGCTGCTGCGCGTTCTTTACGGACTGGTACGGGCACACTTGGCATTTTCGCCGCTGGTGTGCTAGGACGTTCTGAGTAAGGAAACACATGAAGGAAGGTTAAATCGCATTCTTCGACGATATTTAGCGTATTTTGGAACATTTCATCGGTTTCTGTCGGGAATCCAGCGATAATATCCGCACCAAAGGCCATATCAGGACGATATTCACGCGCTTTTCGACACATTTCTATCGCATCAGCCCTTAAATGACGTCTTTTCATGCGTTTTAGGATCATATCGTCTCCCGCCTGCAGACTCATATGAAGATGCGGCATAAGACGCACTTCCTCCGCAATAAGACGCCATAAATCTTCGTCAATCTCTACAGGGTCTAGAGAAGACAACCTCAACCTCGGCAATTCCGGCACCAATGCCAATATACGCCGTATCATCTGCCCAAGGCTTGGCGTACCCGGTAAATCTGCGCCATAGGAGGTGACATCCACCCCTGTCATCACAATTTCGTTATAACCACTATCCACCAACTTTCTCACCTGCTCGGCAATTTCACCAATCGGCACGCTCCGTGAATTACCCCGTCCATAAGGAATAATGCAAAAGGTACAACGATGATCACATCCATTCTGAACTTGGATAAAGGCACGCGCATGGCCTTCTACCCCCTCAATCAAATGCCCTGCCGTTTCCTTCACGGACATAATATCATTGACCAACACACGTTCTGTGCCCTCAAGTCCCCCAAAACCTTTCCAAGTTTCCGCCTTCAACTTCAGGTCATTACCGATAATTTTATCAACCTCATCCATCTCTGCATAAGTCTGTGGGGCAATCTGTGCAGAACATCCCGTAACAATAATTTTTGCCTCAGGGTTTTCTCGTCGTGCACGGCGTATAGCCTGCCGGGCTTGCCGCTCGGCCTCCTTCGTCACAGCACACGTATTAAAGATAATAGCATCCCCAAGCCCCGCATTTTTGGCGTGGTTCCGCATAACCTCGCTCTCATACGTGTTGAGACGACAACCAAATGTCACTAATTCTGGTTCAGATTTGCTCATTTCATGCTTGTTATAGCCTTTAGAACCGCCAAAAAGCCAGTAAATTATGGCAGCGTGAATAGAGTAGGTAAATATCCCATTTCCTGAAGATACTCTGCAAATTCTAATAAAGGAAACGCCACAAACCACCAAATTGCATCTTTAAAAGCCTTCGCTAAAAATTTGGGACGTACCTCAATACTTTCTGGCGCATGATAAAGTTTTAAATTTGGCACTAACCGAGGAGCCTTATCCTGATACGCTTTATATTCTGCGCCAAACTCATCCAATAAAAATTCTTCTTCTCGCTGGATTAAATAATGATATAGCACGATGAAAAAGACAGGAATAACAATAATAAATGTTAAATAACCAGAGATAAGCGCAACCCCTGTCATTCCCAACAAGGAAAAGAAATAAAGTGGATTACGTACAACTGAAAACGCCCCATAGGTAATTAAATTTTGATTTTTATGCCCGCCAAGAAAGGCTGTTGAATAAACCCGCCCCAAAGCACAAATAGCAATTAGAAAATATCCGATATACTCAATAAACTCATGTAATACTGTTTCCGTTGGTACAAAGCTCTTGGTAATAAAAACCAAAACCAATGTTGCAGCTAATATAATTTTTGAATCACGAATACGGGATTTATTGAGCGCACGCGCCATGTTGAAAACCTCCAAAAAATTGAAAAGCACTCTGGTTTACAGCCCTTCTGGCGTCCCGTCAAATATATAAATAAGAGAATTTGTTGCATTTTCTATTGTTATGGCTATAAAAAGCGCGATGCTAAACTCTATAACAATAAAACCGCACCTAAATATGGACTTTGCTGAATCTGTTTGGCATTCAAACCCTGCCAAAAACAAAACAAATTGCTTTACCTATGCCCTAGATGAACCTAAAGCAGGCTGGCTCTTCCCTGGGTACTTGAATGACTGCTTCCATGCTTTTGCAAAAGTTCCCGTTGCTGCACTGAAACAACAACTACTAGATGATGGGCTTATTGAAATAAAAAAATCTGAAGAAATGAATCCTCTCACCACACACATTATTGCCGCTACACGTGATGACCCTTATATCGGAGATTTTCATTTTTTACGAATGGATGGCAATTATACTTGGTCATTCAAACAAGGAGCGCAACGCCCCTCAAATAAAGACCTATCTGGAAACATAATCACAGACCTTGAAAAGGCAAATCTAGGTAATTATGAGGATATCGTTGGGTATTTTAAAATCCCTCCACAGGGGCTTGCCTCTCAAAAGCGCCTATATCTCTAAAATACCATCAAACCCTAGAATTTATAATTTTTCAGGCACACCCCAGAAAAACCAATTACTCATTATGGGGGCTTCTTTATGTGGCAAAACAAGAAAACCATCTTCAGGCATTGAAACTTCTTCCCCATCGTCATAACGGGCAATAACATCACCTGTTGATACAGGATTCATGTTGGTCCAATCTTCTAAAAATTTACCCGCGCGGGTTTTTAAAAACATGCCGCCCATCTTAATGTCATAACTTTCAGATTCCGGAATAGAGGTAACAAACAAATCTTCATCAACTTCCGCAATACCGGTATATTTCATCGCATTCAAGATGGCATTAAACCCGACATCTGCTGCTTCGGGGTTATGATGATGCCCACATTCTAGTGTTACGGAGATGGCGCCAAATTCACGTGAATATTCTGTTGTCCCCATGGCTTCGCGTTTATCAGCAACATCGTCATTCGCCTTCATGGCATCTGCCCAACCATAAATAATACGCGGCACACCTAACGCTCGAGCATAAGAGATATTGGCTTCATCGCGCACCCCCAAAAAGACAAATGCACTTCCTTTTGAATGATAAGAGTGCAAATCTAACAAATAATCAGTTTCTTCCAGTACAGGACATATTTTCAGATCAAGAAAATCCTCATAATCTTTCGGATTTTCTTTTGGGTACAAAAATCGGTTTAAATTACGCTCGACAAAGCGCACGTTCTTTTCTTCCGCCAACAGATTAACAACAGGAATGGTGACAAACTTACCTTTAAGTAAACGAATTTTACCACTCTCAATCGCCGCTAAAACACGCTTAATAGCCCTTGGTCCGCAAGGCTCATCACCATGAACCGCGCCAAGCACTGTTAAGGTAGAACCCTCTACACCACTATCAAAGGTCAAAATTTCTGGGTTTTTATATTTTTCATCAATCATATTGTTGCTTTTACAGCTGTTCTATAACGCCGTCAAACACGTACGTCACGGGACCGGTCATATGAACAGGGGCATCATCAGATGGCCAATCAATGGTTAAATCCCCTCCATCTAATGTCACTGTCATTTTACGTTCGGTTAGTCCACGTCTTATCGCTGCCACCGCGACGGCGCAAGCACCAGAGCCACAAGCCTGCGTTATGCCTGCGGCACGTTCCCAAACGCGCATACGAACATGATTAGGTGTTACTATTTGAACAAATTCAACATTCGTCTTATTCAAGAAAAGCGGATCCAATTCAAATCGTCTCCCCTGCACTTCTACAGATTTATCACTACTAATCTCATCAACAAAGAAGACACAATGCGGATTGCCAATATTGACCGCTACAGGATCCCCCTCTAAAGGTAAGTTCAATGTATCAGCCTCTTTAGACAGAGGTATGTCCCGCCACTCTAGCTTGGGTACACCCATATCAACACGGACCAACCCTTCATCTTCTTGCCAGCAATTCAGATTGCCCGCCACCGTTTCAATAACCATGCTATTAACATTATCTTCGCGCATTAATAAATCAGCAACACAGCGTGTCGCATTGCCGCAAGCTTCGGCTTCTGAACCATCAGGGTTATATATCCGCATGAAGTTCGTCTCGCTCCAGTTTTCCGAGCGCTCAAGGATGATAAGCTGGTCACAACCTACCCCACGCTGACGATCGGCAATAAAACGACGCTGCTCTAACGTGAGAGCCAAGCCATTCTCCCGTCCGTCCAGAATGACAAAGTCATTCCCCAATCCATGCATTTTTTTGAAATTCAACATATTTTCCTTTTACACGTCATCCCGAGCGTAGTCGAGGGATCTTATCTTTTTCAGTCAAAACAAGATCTCTCCAATCGCTCCGCTCTGTCGAGATGACGTAGTTGTTGACTTTCTTTACCTAATCGCGCTATAAAACCCTCAAATTCACTGTCATTCACCAGAATTTCAGTGTCCACGGATACCCCCCAGTCAGCGAAATTACGCCCACTGGGGTGCTTTTGTTATGTTTTGCCTGCGTAAACTTGGCAAAATTCGTTAGTAACTGAATTTGGAAAGAAACGCCCAAACCGACTTTAGGAGTGTTTGGGAAAATTAAAAAAGAAATGTTTGATAGTTTAAGCGACAAACTAGGCGGAATATTTGACGGTCTTCGGGGCAAGGGCTCCTTAAAAGAAGAAGACGTCAATAATGCCGCACGTGAAATCCGCGTTGCTTTGTTAGAAGCCGACGTTGCCCTGCCTGTCGTTAAAGAATTTATTGAAATCATTAAAACACGTGCTATCGGCGCAGAAATCACAAAATCTGTCACCCCGGGTCAACAAGTCATTAAAATTGTCCATGACGCTATGGTTGAAATGCTGGGCGGCACAGATGTTGAAGATCTCAACATTGATGGCACACCACCCAATGCCTTCCTTATGGTGGGTTTACAAGGGTCTGGTAAGACCACCTCAACGGCAAAGATATCAAAATTTTTAACCGACAAGCGTAACAAAAAAATCTTAATGGCATCGTTGGATACCCAACGCCCTGCCGCGCAAGAACAATTGGCGATCCTTGGTGAACAAACCAATGTGGCAACATTGGAAATTATCAAAGGTCAAAGCCCGATTGATATCACCAAACGTGCGATGGAAGAGGCTCGCCTCGGCGGCTTTGACATCGTCATGCTTGATACGGCGGGTCGCCTGTCTATCGATAAAGAATTAATGGCCGAAGTTGCTGAGATTTCTAAAATCTCGAAGCCTAGCGAAACCCTTCTGGTTGTTGATGCGATGACAGGACAAGACGCCGTCAATGTTGCCAAAGAATTCGATGAAAAAGTTGGCATTACAGGAATCATGATGACTCGTATTGACGGCGATGCACGCGGCGGCGCGGCAATGTCGATGCGTGGTATCACGGGCAAGCCTATCAAGCTGATGGGAACGGGTGAGCAATGGGACAAAATTGAGCCCTTCTACCCTGACCGTATTGCTGGCCGTATCCTTGGCATGGGTGATGTTGTCTCCCTTGTGGAGAAGGCACAAGAAAATATCGAAGAAGAAGATGCTGCCGAAATGGCAGAAAAATTCAAAAAAGGTCAGTTTGATTTTAACGACCTTTTGAAACAAATGCGCCAAATGACAAAAATGGGTGGTGCTGGCGCGCTGATGAAGATGATGCCGGGTCTTGGCAAAATGGCCTCGGCTTTGGAAGGTAACGAGCTTGCCGAAAGCACACTTAAAAAACACGAAGCCATTATTTTGTCGATGACATTAAAGGAACGTGAAAAACCAACTTTAATGAATGCCTCCCGCAAAAAACGTATTGCCGTTGGCTCTGGTACAACCGTTCAAGACATTAACAAGCTCTGCAAACAGCAACAACAAATGCAAACCGTCATGAAGAAAATCAAAAAGATGGGCATGGGCGGTATGATGAAACAAATGAAAGGCTTGATGGGCGGTAAAGGTGATGAACTTGATATGATCTCTCAATCAATGGATCCTGATGCTTTAGCATCTGATATGGCCGCCAGTGATAATCCGCTCGGCGCAAACCCTTTTGAAGGTGGTAATGTGCCTGCTGGCCTCCCTGGTTTAGGCGGCGGTATGCCGGGTCTGGCTGGGATGCAAGGCGGTACAGCTGGTCAAATGCCGGGCCAAATACCTGGAATGCCGGCGCGTGGCGGCAGTAAGAAAAATCGGGCGAAAAACCGTAAACCCAAAAACAAAAAAGGGAAACGGAAATAGGGGCAAGCTAGTAGTTACAAGTTACAAGAAATAAATCTTGAGACTTGTAACCTGTAACTTGTAACTAAAATGACTGAAAGGAATTTTAAAAATGGCACTAGCAATGAGACTATCAAGAGGCGGACGTAAATCCCGTCCATTCAACAGAATTGTCGTAGCGGATAAACGTATGCCGCGCGACGGGCGTTATATTGAGCGTTTGGGAACATATAACCCCCTACTCGCAAAAGATGACCCAAACCGCGTGGTACTTAACGAAGAGCGCATCAAACATTGGTTAAGTGAAGGAGCTCAACCTTCTTACCGTGTGGCAGTCTTCTTGGGTAAGGCAGGCATTGCACCAATGCCAGCAACACCAAACAATCCAAACAAAGGTAAGCCATCTGAAAAAACAACGATGCGTATTGCCGATAAGGAAGAAAAGAAAAAAGCACAAGCTGAAGCTGCCAAAGCCGCTAAAGAAGAAGAAAAAGTCGCTAAAGCCGCTGCTGAGGAAGCCGCAAAAGAAGCCGCTGCCGCTCCTGCTGAAGAAGCGCCTGCTCCTGAAGCTGAAGCTCCTACAGAAGGAGAAGCTTGTTCTATTGATGAAGCGCCAGCTGGAGAAGCTTGCTCTATCGAAGCACCCGCCGAGGAACCAAAAGCTGAAGAAGCTCCTGCTGCTGAAAAGCCTGCTGAAGAGCCAAAAGCCGAAGAAGCTCCTGCTGCTGAAAAGCCCGCTGAAGAGCCTAAAGCTGAAGAAGAGAAAAAAGCTGACTAATCTACTAAACGTCACCCCCGCCTTGAGCGGGGGTCTGGATGCCCATGGCTAATCGAATATGCATCGCAAAAATTGCAACCGCACATGGCATCAAAGGCTTTGTGAAGTTACATGTCTTTGCAGACGACCCCAGCTTGGCGGGCGGCACATTATTTACGAGTGAGAGCGGCGATAAATCGCTCTCACTTAAATTAAAAAACGCAACCGCTAAACATTGGCTTGCCGAAATTGACGGTATCACAGACCGCACCGAGGCCGAGAAACTACGCGGTACAGAACTTTATATTGATAAATCTGACCTTCCAGAAACCAACCAAGACGAATTTTATATCACCAACCTCATCGGTCTGCCTTGCTTTGACAAGGACAAGAAAGAAATTGGCAAAGTCATCGCTGTTGAAAATTTTGGCGCCAGCGATTTACTGGAAATAAAGCCTGATACTAAGGAGAGCTTCTATCTCCCCTTCACCGACGATACTGTTTTGGATATTGCAGATGATAAAATCACCGTCCAAATCCCCGAAGGATTGTTGGAATAAAAAACGGGCCATAAAAACGGCCCGCTTATTTTATTTTTTTAATAGAGTATTACGATATTTTAAGCTTAGGCTTAGACGCAAAAAGTTTTTCGGCCAAAGGCGGATGGTAAGCAAAAGGATCGGTATTGAACTTATGTGCAACACTTGTAAACATATTGCTTGCAACTGTGCCGTAACCACCAACAAGAGCCATAATAGCAAAAACTCCCGCTGCTTTTTTCAAACTTCCTCTTAAAGAATCCAATTTATCTGTATCACTCATTTTCTACTCCTTTGTTTTGCTAAACAGGTAAGAGACGAATGTCGGCCCATTAATCCATTATGTCAAGATTTAATCTCCCTACCACCGTCCAAATCCCTGAAGGGTTGTTGGAATAGAAAACGGGCCATAAAGGCGGCCCGCTTATTTTATTTTTTAATAGAGTATTATGATATTTTAAGCTTAGGCTGAGGCGCAACTTTAGGCTCAGACGCAATCTTTTTGTCGATCGAAGGCGATTTATTCGTACAAGGATCAGTACCATACACCCTATCTAACCCCTTATCTAGAGCGTAGAATGTACCACCAAGAACAAATCCAAGAAAAAGAACCTTGGCTACTTTTGTCAAAGTGCCTTCCGATTCATCTGTATCACTCATTTTCAATTCTTTTGTTTTGTTAAATGTTTCACTCATTTTCTACTCCTTTGTTTTGCTAAACAGGCAAGAGACAAACATCGTCCCATTGACTCATTATGTCAAGATTTAATCTCCCTTTTACTGGACAGCCTGCGGGGGAATAGACTATGACCTTAAAGCATGAACTTCCACCTCAACATCCTCACCCTCTTCCCTGAAATGTTCCCAGGCATGCTCGGGCAATCACTGGCGGGTAAAGCCTTAGAACGTGGCGACTGGTCATTCGATACGATTAACATTCGTGACTTTGCCACCGACAATCATAAAACTGTCGATGACACACCCTATGGCGGCGGCGCAGGTATGGTGATGCGTGCGGACGTTATTGAATCCGCCCTTCTCTCAACACCTAAACAGGGAAGAAAGATTTACCTCTCCCCACGTGGTAAAGTCCTCAACCAAACCCTCGCCAAAGAACTCTCACAGGAACAAACTCTCACCCTCCTTTGTGGTCGTTATGAAGGGGTTGATCAACGTGTCTTGGACGCACATGAGTTTGAAGAAATTTCTATCGGTGACTATGTTTTAAGTGGCGGTGAACCTGCCGCCCTTATTTTAATGGATGCTTGTATCCGCCTGCTCCCCAATGTCATGGGTAATGTTGATACAGCCGATAATGAAAGCTTCGGCAGTGCCACTGGCGGTTTATTAGAATACCCGCATTACACAAGACCAGCGACATGGACAGATAGCTTTGGTAACACCCATAATGTTCCTGAAATTCTACAAAACGGCAATCACGCTAAGATTGAAGATTGGCGTAAAGAGCAGAGCGAAGCCATCACCCAAGCTGTACGCCCTGATTTATTGAAGAAAAACACATAATTTCCTTGCTTTTATCACCGCTTCCCCTTATAAACAGCCCAGTTTTTAACAAAACCAATAAAAAACGGATCTGCCTTGGACTAGACGTCTAGCCCTTGATTATCGAGTTCCTATAAAGTGTTAGAAAGATTAGTTAAATGAATACATTACAAAAATTTGAAGCGCGCCAAACAGAGAAATTCTTGGCCGAAAAATCATTCCCAGACTTTAGCCCCGGTGATACCGTTAAGGTTAATGTGAAAATTCGTGAAGGTACGCGTGAGCGTGTGCAGGCCTATGAAGGTGTCTGTATTGCCCGTGCTGGAACAACTGGCGCAAATGCCAGCTTTACTGTTCGTAAAATCAGCCTTGGTGAAGGTGTTGAGCGTGTATTCCCGCTTCACTCACCACGTATTGATAGCGTTGAGCTTGTTCGCCGTGGTTCTGTCCGTCGCGCTAAACTCTATTATCTACGTGACCTTCGCGGTAAGAAAGCTCGTATTTCTGAACGTACCACAGGTTTCGGTATGGAAGTTGTCGATGTAGAAGAGAAGAGCAAAGTCTCTAAAACCAAAAAGACAGCCGATAAAAAAGAAGCGAAAAAAGCACAGCGTGTTGAAAATAAAGTAGCTGAAGACAAACGTAAAGCTGATAAAGCTGCTGCGAAGAAAGCAAAAGCCGATGAAAAAGCTGCCGAAGCAAAGGCCACCGCTGAGGCTGAAGCCGCTGCAAACGCTCCTGCTCCTGCCGAAGCACCAGCAGAAGCTCCAGCAGAGGCTCCTGAAGCAACAGACACTCAGTCTTAAATTATAGCCTCCTCCTGCCAAAAACTTAACAAGCGGGTATGAGGGCTTTTAAAAAGATAAAAATAAAGCGCGGTTTAATTCCGCGCTTTTTTTATTATGATTTAGCTTTTTAAATTTTGCTTAACTAAGAACAGGTTTTCTCGCAGCTAAAACAAAAGTCTTAGGCAAACCTTTATGATCAATCTTGTTAGGATCAAGTAAATCATAAGATTCAACATAACTTGAATTACCCATAGTACAGTATGTATCATGAACGGGCATTACTTGGCGCTTAACTGTTCCATCCTTCATAACAAGATAAGCTTTGTCATCTGCATCAGCAATACAACCTTTAACATTATTATTCATGGCTACAATTCCTGTAATACCCAAAGCCATAAGAAACGCAGCCCCTAATTTCTCTGTTGTTGAAAATCCATTGTTTTTTGTTTTGCTTACCATTTTTTTACACCTCTATTTTTGTCAGTCCCGAATCGTATAGGCTTCCATCGGTTATGTCAAGTATAAAGTTGGTTATTAATGGTTTTAGAACAACAAAAGCAAGAGAAGCTGCTTTCTTTAAATTGGCATGGTTATCAGGTTATCAGATAAAGCTTTGGAATCTTTATAAGCCTCACATCGGTCGTAAAAGGCCTTAAGCGTAATACGCCCCTTAACAAACATGGGGTTTTGCAAGGGTATTTCATCGTTATTCAAGGTATAAACACCGCTATGTGGGTCATAACTACTATTATCCCCCCTCCCGTCAACGGTAATCACATTATCCCTAGTAATAATACAATGCAGCACTTCATGCCCATGCTCTCTACCAAGGGCAACGATTTGATCTGTTGGCAAAAATTCTTGTTCTCTCAAGGCCTCACAAACAACGGAATAGCAAGATGGCGGCAATTTTTCTGCGAAAGCCCCGGGATGCCCAGAATATAGATACGTTAAGACCATTTTTTGAAATGTTCCTTGCGCATCTGCGGTATCAAACGCTTTTGGCATATATCTCCCCCCTCATCCCCACCATTATATTATGAAAACAGAACTGCTTGCAATTTTTGACCTTACCTTAACACCAAGAGGAATAAATTCCTTTTTATTACCTCTCTTTTATGATAGATTGAACAATGATTTATAACCCTCAAAATCACCCCACACCAACATCGCCTACCCCCCCTCCCCAAATCTCCAGCGAACAAAATGAGTAACTCTAATTCACAAACAAAACCAACACGTTACAGGGTGCTTGCTGTCTTGTTATCTTGGTGCTAAAAATACGAAACTACGAAAATGAAGTATAATAATGCCTAAAGATACCACGCCAGCCCCCCGCACCTTGTTCCAGAAAATCTGGGATGACCACCTCATTCATACGGATGAAAACGGTACTTCACTCATTTACATTGATCGGCACTTGGTACATGAAGTAACCAGTCCACAAGCCTTTGAGGGATTGCGCATGGCGGGACGCTCTGTTCACCACCCACATGGCACATTGGCGGTGGCCGATCACAATGTTCCCACAACTGATCGCTCTCAAGGCATTGAAGAACCCGAAAGCCGTCTACAGGTTGAAACACTTTCTAAAAACTGCGCTGAATTTGGCGTGCAATTATTTGATATGATGGATAAACGCCAGGGCATCGTCCACATTATCGGGCCAGAACAAGGCTTCACACAACCGGGCATGACCATTGTTTGTGGTGACTCTCATACCTCAACCCATGGCGCATTTGGCGCACTCGCCTTTGGTATTGGCACATCCGAGGTTGAACATGTGCTGGCAACACAAACACTCATTCAGAAACCTGCCAAATCCATGCGTATTACGGTCAATGGTAAATTGCAAGACGGCATTACTGCCAAAGATATGATCCTCGCCATTATTGGAGAGATCGGCACGGCGGGTGGTACAGGTTACGTGCTTGAATATGCTGGTGATGCGGTGCAGAGCCTATCAATGGAAGGGCGCATGACCATGTGTAACATGTCGATTGAAGGCGGCGCACGTGCTGGCTTGGTCGCCCCTGACGACACAACGTTCAATTATATCAAAGGTCGCCCGATGGCACCGCAAGGAGCAGAATTTGATAAGGCTGTAGAATATTGGAAGACTTTACGTTCCGATCAAGGCGCAACATATGATAAGGAAATTGTTTTAAATGCCGAAGATATCGCACCAACGGTAACATGGGGAACAACACCCGAAGATGTTCTCCCCATCACCGCCTCCGTCCCTGCGCCATCAGACTTTGCTGACGAAGCCAAACAAAAATCTGTGACACGCATGCTTGATTATATGGGCTTAACGGCTGGCACACCGCTCCAGGATATTATGCTCGATAAAATTTTCATTGGTTCTTGCACCAATGGTCGTATCGAAGATTTACGCGCGGTCGCCGAAGTCGCAAAAGGCAAAAAGGTGGCTGATAACATTAAACTCGCTATGGTCGTGCCGGGCTCTGGCTTGGTGAAAGAACAGGCGGAGGATGAAGGCATTGCTGATATCTTGGTTGAAGCTGGCTTTGATTGGCGTGAACCGGGATGCTCAATGTGTTTGGCGATGAATGCGGATAAACTCGAACCAGGTGAACGTTGTGCCTCTACCTCTAACCGTAATTTCGAAGGACGCCAAGGGCGTGGTGGACGCACACATTTAATGTCTCCCGCTATGGCCGCCGCCGCCGCTATCACTGGTAAATTAAAAGATGTCAGGGATTTGTAAATTTCTACTCCGTCATCCCCGCAATATACACGAACTCCCCACCCCGTCATTGCGAGAACTGAAAGGACGAAGCAATCCATAAAATCCCACAACTAGATTGCCACGCTCATTATATTCGCTAGCAATGACACGCAGAAAAAAGGCATAAAAAAAAGCCGAGACCCCACCGCCCCGGCTTTTTTAACTCTATAAATTCTAAATTATTTTACTCTAGGATCAGCAGGCTTAGCTCCAGGCGCAACAGGCTTATCTACTAAACCAGTTTTTGCCCCTTCAATAACACCTGACGCACCTTCAGTCATAGTAAATGCAAAATTTGGACTATGCTTCATCGCTGACTCAAGAGCAGCTGTAGATTTAGGTCCCCATGTACCTATTACATCTTCTTGAACCATGTAACCTTTCTCACTGAGAATTCGTTGCATTACTTCTTTTTCAATTTGAGAACCGCCTGAGACAAGTCTGTTTGCTTGCTCAAACTTACTTTCAGAGTCTTTAAATTTACTTACAACACCGGCTGTAGCCTTTTTTGCTTTTTCGCTAAGTTTAGCAGCACCATCAATAGCTCCTGTAACCCTACCTCCAGTTACTTCATCAGCTCTATGACGGATTTCTGAACCAGCACAACTTTGTAGTACAAGTGTAACTCCAAACACTCCCACGGCAACTACTGGCTTCCATGCCTTGCTTAGTGAAATCATATCTCTACCCTCTATTTATTAAAAAATACTCATTAAAAAAATTCTTATGGAGGAGCTTTTACGCCAATTTTCCAAATTATGCAAACTATTTATTGAAAAGGAAATAAAATTATCCAAAATAATGAAGCTCACGGTGGGTTGTATCCACCAAATCTTTAAATTAATTTGATTTTTTTAAATTATTGCTTAAAACGGCATCATGAGCTCTACCCCAAATGTCGATATTCTCATTGAAAGCTATGATGTTCAAAATGACCCTATTCTGGACGAACATTATAAATCTATCGAAAATGCTCTATGGCAAGAGATTGAGAACTATGGCGATGATACCAACAATTATGGCTCAGTAATGGCCAATCATCTTCAACGCACCTCAGCCATTGGTGCTGAATTCATCAAGACACTGGGGTTTAGCGAACATGCAGCGCAAAATTTCTATGATGCCAATCTTCTTCATGATTTGGGTAAAACACACCATAATTATGATCCCCATATCTGGCATACCCCACACCGCCCTACAGCTGAAGAACGCGAAGAGAAACGCGAGCACACTCGCCTTGGCGTTGAGCTTGTTGATTTGGCTATTACTAAATTATCCGACGAACTTCAAACTCATCCACATATTCAGGTCATACATAATCTCCAGCTTTTACATCATGAACGCGTTGATGGCACAGGCTATGAAGGCATAAAAGGTGATAGGCTAAGCAGAATTGTTAAAGCCATTTGCATCATTGATGCCTATGATGGTGACATGATCCGCCGTTCACACCAACCCGCCAAACGCACCCCTGAGGAAGCCCTTAAACGTCTCAAAGAAGGACAAAAATACCAAGGGGCATTTGATGAAGTTATTTTAGAGCAATTCATTGATTTTATGCTTGGTAATGCGTAAAACTTTTAATAGTTGTCATCCCCGTGATTGACCGTAGGTCAATATAAACAACGGGGATCCGTAATGTGAACAGCAAAGCTGTTCTCTTAATGAATAGCAGATGCCCGCACAAAGCGGGCATGACGTGTGAAGGTAATGAAAAAATTTGATAAACTTAGCGGTATTGCTGCCCCCTTGCGAATGATTAATGTTGATACCGACATCATCATTCCAAAGCAGTTTTTAAAAACCATTAAGCGCTCTGGCCTTGGCATTCATGCCTTTCACGATATTCGTTACAATGAAGACGGCACACCCAAAGCAGAGTTTGTGCTCAATAAACTAGAATATAAAAATGCCTCCATTCTTATTACAGGTGAGAATTTTGGCTGTGGCTCTTCCCGTGAGCATGCACCTTGGGCGATTTTGGACATGGGTATTACCTGCGTAATAGCCCCCAGCTTTGCTGATATTTTTTATAATAATAGCTGCAAAAATGGTATTTTACCGATTCAACTTCCCCAAGATCAAGTTGATCAATTGATGGATGAAGCCGAAACAAACCCCGAAGCAGCATTAGAAATTGATTTAGAAAAACAAACCATCAAACGCGGCAATAAATTAAGTTTTGAATTCGAAATTGATCCTGCCCGTAAACATTCTCTTCTCAACGGTCTTGATGACATCGACCTAACATTAGAGAAAAAAGCACGTATCGTTAATTTTGAAACTACAGACAAACAAAAACGCAGTTGGTTATATAAGGAGGCCTAATGTTTTTTTCTAAAAAACACAAACCACATAAAAATGCCGAAGGAAAAGTTGCTCTAACTCTTAAGGAACATAATATCGATACAATTATTGATATTGGTGCCAATATTGGACAGACTGCTGAAACTTTGCGCCATTGGGGATTTGAAGGCCATATTATCTCTGTTGAACCCCTATCCTCTTTACAGCAAGGATTAATTGAAAAATCAAAGGACGACCCCAAATGGACAGTTTTACCGCCCTTAGCGCTCGGAGATAGTAATAAAGATATTGAAATCAATATTTCAGATGCCAAAGATATGAGTAGTATTTTAGAAGCCTCTGATGAATTAATTCAAGCCCTGCCTAAAACAAACGTCATAGGGACAGAAACAATCCCAATGAAAACGCTTGATACGTTATATGAAGACCTTCACTTAGACGGTAAAAAAGTTTTCATTAAAATGGATACGCAAGGATATGAAATGAATATCCTAAAACATGGTGAACAAGCCCTTAAGAAAGCTGTCGGCTTACGTTTAGAAATGTCTCTATTTGAAATTTACAAAGGAGAAACCTTAGCGACAGACATTATGATGTTCCTCAAAGAAAGAGGATTCAACCCACATTTACTTTGGGAGGTTTATTTTTCACGAAAACTAAACCGTCAACTTCAAGTAGATGGCGTTTTTTACAAAGATTAGCGAGAAAAAACCATGACACAAAATTATACCCAAGATATTAACTTGGCAATTCTTCCTGGTGATGGTATTGGCTCTGAAGTTATGGCTGAAGTTCGTAAAGTGATAAGCTGGCTAGAATCTAATCATGCCCTCTCCTTTACACTACATGAAGATGACATCGGCGGTACGGCCTATGACCGTTATGGCGAACCTTTAGCCGACAGTACTTTAGAAAAATGTAAAGCCTCTGATGCCGTTATCATGGGCAGTGTCGGTGGGCCACAATGGGATAATGTTGACTATAACAAACGCCCCGAAGCGGGTCTTCTTCGCCTGCGCAAAGAAATGGAATTATTCGCCAATCTACGCCCTGCCATTGTTTTTGATGCCTTAATTGATGCCTCAACGTTGAAACCAGAAATTGTTAAAGGGTTAGATATCTTAATCGTGCGTGAACTAACTGGTGGTGTTTATTTTGGCGAGCCGCGCGGCATTGAAGATTTGGGCAATGGACAACGCCGTGGTGTAAACACCCAAGTTTATGAAACTTATGAAATTGATCGCATCGGACGCGTCGCCTTTGATCTCGCAAAAAAACGTAGAAACAAAGTAACATCATGCGAAAAAGCCAATGTCATGGAATCTGGCAAGTTATGGCGCGAAGAAATAACTAAACTTCATGCTGCAGAATTTAATGATGTAGAATTAGAACATATGTATGCTGATAATTGTGCTATGCAATTGCTCCGCAACCCCTCGCAATTTGATGTGATTGTAACGGATAATCTATTTGGCGATATTTTATCTGATGAAGCCGCCATGCTCACAGGATCTCTTGGTATGCTTCCTTCTGCCTCATTGGGTGAAACTGGTAAACCAGGGGTTTATGAGCCCGTACATGGTTCCGCCCCTGATATTGCAGGACAAGGTAAAGCTAATCCATTAGCAACAATATTAAGCTTTGCCATGGCATTACGCTATTCTCTTAATTTACGGTCTGAAGCAGATGAGATTGAATTTGCCGTACAAGACGTTTTAAAAAGCGGTGGTCGTACCCCAGATATTATAGCTGAGGGTTGCCAGCAGATTTCAACCAGCCAAATGGGTGATGCCCTTATCAATGCACTTGATCAACGCTTCAAAAAGGTCGCTTAAAATATGGAAGAAGAAATTATCTTAGCGGGTGATCAATGGATTAATGCTGGCGGCTTTATTTTAATTGCTATCGGCATAGCTATTCTTTTTTTCGAACTCTTCCTGCCCAGCTTTGGTCTTTTCGGCTTTGCTGGAGCAACCGCAATCCTCATCGGTATCATACAACTTCATCTCACAGGCTATATTGAAGAAATGCCTATTAGCCTGACGGCTTTAATCATCATGGCCGTTATAGGCTTTATTTTGGCTGGCACTGGCGGATACTTCTCTTTTAAACTCTATCAAAAACAAAATGTGACAGGCGTAGAAGCCATGATTGGTGCTGAGGCCACTGTCATATACTGGAAAGATAAAGAAGGCAAAATTCGTATCATGGGGGAAGAATGGCAAGCTTACTCTGATGATAAACACCTACTTATAAAAGGCGATATTGTCCTCGTATCAAAAGTTGATGGGCTTAAAATCAAGATTTCGTATACTGACTCTAAATTTTAAATAAAGGAAAATTAATCATGGAACTTCTCGCTATCCCCCTCTTTTTTACCGTCATCATTTTGGCCTCATCCATTCGTATTATTAAAGAATATGAACGTGGCATTGTTTATACTCTTGGAAAATATACAGGAACACGTGATGCTGGATTGCGCCTTATCATTCCTTTTATTCAACAAATGACCATTGTTGATGTTCGTATTCGTACCGAAGACATCCCTTCACAAGACGTTATCTCAAAAGACAATGTATCCGTTAAGGTCAACGCCGTGGTTTATTACCGTGTTATTGATCCTGCCAACGCCATTAACCAAGTTGAGAATTTTGCACATGCCACCAGCTTACTGGCGCAAACAACGTTGCGTTCTGTCTTAGGTAAGCATGAACTTGATGATATGCTTTCCAAACGTGATCAACTTAGCACTGACGTTCAAAACTTACTTGATAACCAAGCCGAAGGCTGGGGAATAAAAATCGCCAATGTAGAAATCAAAGATGTTGATATCGATCCAACAATGGTTCGAGCCATTGCTAAACAGGCCGAAGCTGAACGTGAAAGACGCGCCAAAATCATTAATGCTGAGGGAGAATTACAAGCCGCTCAACAATTAGATGAAGCGGCCACCATCCTCGCCAAACGTCCTGAAACAATGCAACTTCGTTATTTGGGAACACTCGGTGAGTTCGTCAACGCCAAAGGCGCAACAACCGTTCTTCCTATTCCAATGGATTTGTTAAAGGCTATAACAAATAAATAGAACAATAAAAAAGGCCCCAAACGGGGCCTTTAAAATTCTTGTTTGCTTTCAGGTTATATTAACCTTGGATACGCATGTACATGGAACAACGTCCTGTATCAGTACTCTCTAGGTAATTACCAGTAACACCAGCTGTTGCACAGTTAGCTGTTGTTGACCTTACAGCACCTGCATTAGGTTGCCCATCATCCAATTTACGATCAATCTGAGCGGCTCTAGCTGGATTTAATACTGAAGAAGCTGAGCTTGCTGTCGCAATAGCCCCAGTCATCACTAGATAGTGACCAGTTCTAGCTGCTGTAGCCGTATTATTTAACGCACCAGCTGTACTAAACTCAATACCAGTGTAACCACCACCAACTTTAGCTTCTGGTAAAAGTTGACCAAAAGCTAGCGACGCAGCACCACCATTCGCCTCAACACCAGCAAGTAGATCAGCTGCTGACAAATGAGCAAAGGCTCTAACACTTTCTACGGTAATAGCTGGTGTCGTAGCACCTGCTGTAGTACCAGCACCCTCAATTCTACCATCTTGGTCTCCAGCAGTACTACATGGTGCTGCTGTACAACTTGCAAGCCTATTCGCAGGATTGATGTCACCAGGTAATGCGGAATATTTATCACGGAAAGTTGAAACCGCTGCATCAATACCTTTAATTTGGGCAACTGTTGCTGTTACTTGAGAATTGGCAATCAATTCTTGGCCTTTTAAAATACCGCCGATCAATAGACCGATAATAATCATAACAATCGCAAGCTCGACAAGTGTAAAACCACCTTCTCGCTTGTGCTGTTTTAATGTTTGTATATTCATAAATAATCTCCCTTTTTGGAATTAGCTTTTATAGTAAAACGTCCGCATATAGTACTCTAGATTCACACACTTTCATACCGTCCTTTTTTAATAAAATCATCAAAAAATAGCTGACTACCTCAATGATAGCGTAGTTTCAGAATATAGCATCATCATCCTGCCGTTTTGAGTATTCAAAACGACAAAATGAGGACTGCTCAAGTTAGTTTTTCTCGATATTCAGACGGTGTTTGTCCTTCTATCTCCTTGAAAACCCTATTAAAAGTAGCGATAGAATTGAAACCAGACTCTTCTGAAATTATGGTAATTTCTGCCTGAGTTTCTCTCAATAAATGTTTTGAATCTTCTACTCTGTACGTATTTAGAAGCTGTGGAACACTCTTTTCAAAATAAATATTTACGATTTTTGAAAGGTGGGCTTCTGAAATCTGTAATTCGCGCGCCAAATCAGGTCTTTTATAATTTGGTTCTTGATAAACCTTATCTAGGTGAAGAAGGTTTTCTACCCTCATCGCCACTTCAACTTCATAATCATTCAAATAATTATCCTTTTCGGCGGCATCTTCTGGCATAATAGATACCGCTTGCGGAAATATTCGAAACAAGCTCGTTGAGGCAATATAAACAAAACTAATGCCAATGACATTTCTTGCCATTTCAATATTGCCAAAATTCTCATAATTATTAGCAAAAAGCATATTAATGACCAGCAGCCCAATATTCAAAATAATGAGAGACATAATCAACCAAAAACGCTCTTTCCCATTTTTACGAATATATAATTCATCCATGAATTTGCGTTCGCTCCATATAACCAACAAACATATACAGCCCACAATAAGTCCACTGACATGAAGCCATGTTTCCATGTCGCCGTATAGGAAACCCATTATAGAAGATAAAAGATAGGCGCAGGGGATAAGAAAGAATATCCCCCATAAAGACAAAGGTGGTGTTTTGGTTACACTGGCTATCTGCATAATAAGGAGGGCACTTAAAGGCGAAGATAATGTCCAAAGCAACCATTTTAGTTCGCCATAATGCATAAAACCTGTTTGCCATCGACTTTCCGCCGCACTTAAAAAGAACGCAATAGCTAATGAAACAAAAAATAACGTAGGCAATGTTGCACGCGTTAATCGATTAGACCGTACGGCCATAAAAACAAGCAAGTAGACACATTGAGCTAAACCCAATAAGGCGATTATCTCTTGCAGACTAAAACTCAAAGTTAGATCACTCATATTTTTATATCACCGCAAAATGCAGGTGCCTCAACGTTGTTCAATTCCACTATTAGAGTATTACAAATATAATCCTGCATATAATTAATTTCATTAGGATGCATTGTATCAACATTACTAATTAAAATATTTAGCATAATTTTATAAGCCAGTTCCGTTTGCCCCTCTTCCTGCAGAATAAAGGCCGGCATTTGTTTTGCCCAATCTGCTAAATCAGGACTTTCATTCGCCGCAAGCTTATAAGCGAGCTCTAATGCCTTCTTATTATCTTTCAACACATGTTTTGCTAAAAAAACGGCGTGTCCTAACCAACGCCACTTTTCCCCCTCTGGTCTTGAACCAACAACAGCAAGATAGTCCAATACCTCTAGCAGTTTACTCTTATCGGTAGCCGACCCAAAATAGGTTGCCGCTAACATTGGCACAGCATTAGAGGTTGGATTTAAATAATTTTCTAAAAAAAACCAATTTTTTAATAACTTATAATTGTAATTATTAAGAGGTTCAAAACGCCCGCCTGTATTGCCTAAATTTTGTAACATAGCGGCATAGTAACGGTAGGAAAGTTCTTTATCCCCCAAAGACAACAACGATGCCTTTTCTTGCAATGGTACAGGAGGAACATTCGCCCATGATGATTTAATCTGATAGGAAAAAGACCAAAATGTAATATTGGCTATCAATAAGGAAACAAAAAAAAGAAAAGGTAAGATTTTACTATATGCCATTAAAACTGCCTTTTCTTTAAATCAAGAAATGCTGCCATAAAAATAAAGCCAGAAAAAATGAAACCTTGAACTAAGATAAATGGCCAATTAATACCACTCCCTACCCCGTATAAAAGCCATGCGCTTTGTCCCATAAGATCAAAACGCGGAACAAAAACTGAGATAAGCAGCATTATTTTCTCCATGATCTGAGAAATACCAGAATTATTGGATAGCTCAATGATACCTAATATATCACCTATCAGCCTAGCTAGAATATAAAACGCAAAACTACATAAAACTGCTGTCACCGCACTGGATAAAACAAGGGAAAAAAACAATCCCATAACAACCATAATATTGAGCTCAATCCAAAAACTAAGCCACCATAAAAAAAAGGCAGGCTCAACGCTTGTCGCAGACATAGCCATTAATGCGCCGACAGTGAATATTGATGTTAATAGGGCAAGAAGTGAAAATGCAAAAAAATGTGCTGTTAAAAACTGAAGTTTTGTAATGGGTCTTGATAATAAATACTCAATATCACGAGATTCAAATGCTCTTTGTAGATAAAATACCGTGAAAAGAACCAGCGTAATATTACCGCCAATCCTTAAACCAGAAGCAGCAAAAATAAGAGAAAACTGATCTTTTTCAGTTATTGCCGATGACCCTAAGAAAATAGATAGGCTGATACCAATAAATAGTATTAATAGAAAACCTAAAAGTAAGCGATCTCGAAATGCGGCGGTCAGAACATATTTTGTTAAAATCCAGACCATAAATAGTACGCCCTAAGCATTTTTATAGTTTAAAAGGACGTCTATCGCTTGAAAAAGTTCTATACAAATCGCGATCTGTATTATGAATTGTATTTCCACCCTCAACAATTGTCGCTTTTAAGAAAACAACCAGCTCTGTCTTTTTAACAAAATCCTCTTGGTTACGGAACATCGCACCAAGTAAAGGAACTTCACCCAAAACAGGCGTGGCGTTTCTTGTAGATTGAGTCCTATCCTGAATTAAACCACCCAGAACAACGGCCTGAGCATTATTCATTTGAATAATAGAATCAAATTCCTGAACATTCACTTGCGGAACTGGGTTAGCAATAATCAATGCCGGATTAGGATCGTTAACAAAGGTCGTAATTGTTGTAATTGTTGGTCTGATAGCCATAGATATTTGCTGCGTGTCATTGTCAATGGCAGGTTGAACATTAATAAGAACACCTTCCGGAACTGATTTTGCATCAGTTTCAAATGTTGTTGTTACAACACCGTCTGTTGAGGTTGTTTCAGTTTCAACTTCAAAATAAACAACATTCTCAGCTACATTTAAAGCAGCCGATTGGTTATTCAAGACAGTAAGGCGTGGACTTGCCAATGCTTGAACTGTGCCAAAACGTGAAAGTGCATCAACAGCGGCTGAAAAATCACCTTTTGTATAACTTGCTGTCGCATTTGAAGCGATAGTGTTATCAACATCCAGAAGACCTCTAACCAATCCACCAGCCACTTGAGGGCCAAAACCTAAAGCTCCTGTACCACCAAAAAGATTGATATCCATTTGACTCCAGTCAATCCCCCCTGCAAATTCATCATTCAAAGAGACCTCTAAAACTTTCGCCTCAATCAAAACTTGAGAAGTTACAGATTTTTTAAGCTCATCAAGATAACTCGCAACTTTCTTTTGAAGCCTCTCAGGCGCAAATACCGAGATAAGTCCCGCTTGTTTATTCAAAGAAAAACGAGCAGCAAAAGGATCTTCAGTGTCTGAGGAGTTTGAATCATCCTCCAAAGGTATAGAATCAACATTCAATACGGCCTGAGGTGCCTGAACCTGAACATTGGGTCCTGTCTCCGTAATATTGCCATTTTCATCTATAGCCAAAGGTGTAACAGGAGCAGGGTTAGCTTCAGCAACAGTAACACGTGGATCATTAGCCGTTGCTAACCGGTTTGTATCACGATTGGATTGCACGATTTGATCTAAATTTGTCTCAAGCTCTTTCCAAAAATCTAGAACGCTCTCATTTTCAGCAGAAAAGCTTGATCCCGTATCAGACCCCTCACCTTTAACAACAGAAATATCATTTTTAATGGAGCTTGAATTCGTACGCGTTAACGCAAGGTAATTAATTTTGTATGTTTCATGAACAGGGGTATCTAATTCGATACGAAGAATATCTTCTTCAAACCTGTAACGAAGCCCTGCAATTTCAGCAATATGGTCAACCACCATATCTAGAGGACGATTCTTCGCAGAGAAAATAATAGAGCCTTTAATACGAGGATCAATCTCAGCATCATATCCAGCTTGCTCGGTTATTTCATAAATAACATCACGTAAAGGGATAGTTTGGTTAACAGAAATAGATACTAATGGCATTGATTTATGATTTAAATCTGGTTGCGCCACATAAGGTCTCAAAGCAGGAATTTTACCTCGACCGTCTTTATCTACCTTAACCTCTCTTGGCGCAAGAGCATCACGATAATCTTGCTCTTGAAAATTATTGCCGCGATCATGCTTCATATAGTTCTGCGTCAATTCACAAGAAGACAATATAGGAAGCGATAAAATGGTTAACCCAGAAACAAAAACAAGCTTTTTAAATGATCTTTGAATTTTCATGATTATTTTTCCGTGCGGTTTAATCAAATTAAGTTATAGAAATTATGCGTTGCACATAAGTCTTACGAATCTAAGGTTAAAGATAACGGATTTATGCGTATAAAACCAGCATTACATTTGTTTAATCGGAGATAGATAGGACGGATGTATCCATATTATGCAAACCATCGCCCTGTGACAACATTTTTGCCTTCCTCAGCTTAACTTTCATATCACTAGATTTATCAGCCTGCTTAATGACCGTTCCTTCCTCAATTAATCCCTCAACGAATAATTTAAGAAGCGATTGGTCAAATGTTTGCATGCCCATAGGCGTATTTTGTTCCATAACATCTGTAATTTTTTCGTACTGCCCTTTGATAATAAGCTCTCTTACCAATGCCTCATTCAACATAACTTCCAAAGCCGGAACAAGTCCACCTGCCAAAGACGGCAACAGACGTTGAGAAACAATAGCCTTTAAGTTCATCGACAAATTCATCCGAACCTGCCCCTGTTGATCCTCAGGAAAGAAATTTACAATACGTTCAATTGCCTGATACGCATTACTCGTATGCAATGTTGCCAAACAAAGATGTCCCGTTTCAGCAATAGTCAACGCCTGCTCCATCACGTTCCTATCGCGTATCTCACCAATCAAAATAACATCAGGTCTTTGGCGCAATGCGTTTTTAAGAGCAACCTCATAACTTTCAGTATCAACCCCTACCTCGCGCTGTGTAATAACGCTCTTATTATGTTCATGATAATATTCGATAGGATCTTCAATCGTTAGAATATGCCCAGAAACCCTTTGGTTTCTATGATTGACCATTGAAGCTAAAGTCGTAGATTTACCAGACCCCGTCATACCCGTTAAAAGAATGAGCCCTCGTTTTTCAAGAGCAAGCTTTTCTAAAACAGGAGGTAGTTTTAGTTCACGAATAGCTGGTATTTTTGTAATAATTCGGCGGATCACCAAACCAGGGGTTTGACGTTGTTTTAAAACATTAATACGAAAACGACCATGTTGCCCCATATCAAGCGAGGTATTTAGGTCCCAATTTAATTCAAAATCACGGCGTTGTTTTGTTGTCAGGATACTATTGATAATATTATTAATATCTTCAATATCAAGCGGCTCTTCTGACAAAGAGTATAATTCATCATCAACACGAATTGTTGGAACCCTATTAACAGTCAAATAAAGATCGCTAGCATTCCGATCATTCATTTGCGTCAGGTAAGTAAAAGCAAGCGGCTCGTTCAAAATGAATAACCTCCCTCATCTGACGCTGCCTCTTGTTTAGTGGCCGCAGCAGAAGGCTTGGATATTTTTTCCTTATCGCCTTCCCCTTCTTCCTCAGTTCCGATACCCTCATCACTAGCTCTCGCCAAAACAACCCTTGCCTCAGAAGCTGTAATTTGACCTTGCTCTAAAAGATTGTTTATAGATTCTTCCATTGTAATCATGCCGTAGCGAGACCCTGTCTGCATCATAGAATAAATTTGAGGAACTTGATTCTCTCTAATTAAATTTCTAACAGCGTTCGTTCCAACCAAAACTTCAAACACACCAACACGACCACTATCATCGGCCTTTTTCAAAAGTGTCTGTGCAATAACCCCTTCCAAAGAGTTTGATAACATCGCACGCACCATCTCCTTATCCCCTGTCGGAAACACATCAATAATACGGTCAACAGTCTTTGCCGCAGAATTTGCATGAAGCGTTGCAAAAACTAAATGGCCTGTTTCGGCGGCCGTCAAAGCAAGAGAGATTGTTTCATAATCTCGCATCTCCCCAACAAGAATAACATCCGGGTCTTCACGTAATGCACTTTTCAAAGCGTTTTTAAAAGAATGTGTGTCACGCCCTAACTCACGATGATTAATCAAACTTTTGTCAGACGTGTGAAAAAACTCGACTGGGTCCTCAATCGTCAAAATATGTTTTCTTTTCGTTGTATTAATCTGATTGATAATCGAAGCAAGGGTCGTCGACTTACCAGAACCTGTTGCCCCAGTAATAATCACAATCCCTTTTTCAAGCTCAGCAAATTTACGAATTGCTGGCGGCAACTGCAATTCTTCCATCGTCGGAATAACAGAAGGAATTGTTCTAAAAACAGCAGCCGCTCCATTTCGGGTCATAAACGCATTCACACGAAAACGAGCCTTCTCTCCAAAAGAGATAGCCATATCAACTTCAAAATCACGTTCATAGATTGCCCGTTGATCTTCAGACATAACGGAATAAAGCATAGAACGAATATCTTCGCTTGAAAGTATATCAGTCTTAACCCGTTTTAACTCTCCATGAACACGTATAATTGGTTGGCATGTTGAACTTAAATGAAGGTCCGATGCGTTGTTTTGCATCGTGAATGCAAGAAGTTGCGTTAAATCCACTTTTCTTCCCCCTTATGGAATAAATAGTACCTCCTCTTATATCGTAAATTAATAAAGGAAGTGTAAACATACATTGGATAGTTTGAGCTATTCTTAACTTACGGTCAATAACCTTAAAATAACCAAACAGAATTATAGCAAAAGAATAAAAACCCCTCCAAAAACAATAATTGAAAAGAGCAATTTCGATAACACCTTATATTTTACAGCCAAAAGCCCCTGACTTACAAAAAAGGCTGACAAAAACATCATAAATACCCCTAATTTTGTAAAACCAAGAAGGGCGTAAATACCCAGACAAACAATAATTAACGTCAGTTCAATAAGAATATATTCGGAAGGTATTTTTGCCTGACAATAACAGCACCTTCCCTTTTGAAATAACCAAGAAAAGACAGGAACCAATGACTTAATACCTAATGTATGACCGCATGCCGGACAAAAAGAACGCGCCTTATCATCCCGCTTATTATTCCAAATCCATGATTGATTGTGCCGCGTACGATAAACCACAGCCGTAGAAAAGCTGCCTAAAAGCATGCCTAAAAATATAGCTATTGTTAATTCAATTGCTAAATTATCAGGAACAAGATCAAACAATGACAAAAATTACAAACGACGAAGCTGTGCTAAACGATCATAAACCTGTTCACGAGGAATAGATTGACCGCCCTTATGTGCAACATCAACTTCCAATGCCTTTTGATAATATTCAATGGCAGACTGGTGTGATTTTGCTTGGTCCATAACAACAGCTAAATTGTAATAATTTAACGCATTATTAGGCTCCAATGAGACGGCAATTCCTAAGTAGCGACTGGAATCTTCATAGTTCCCCATCTTTGCACTCAGCAAACCCAACTGGGCAGCAATGGCAGGATTATTTCCTTTATTGTTCCATAGGTCTTGTAATTTACGGTACGCCAAATCTGGCTGATGTTGCTCCAACAGCCCCATAAGATTAACCATGGCTCCTGAATTACGAGGATCAATTTTTAAAAGCTCCTCATACGTCGCTATAGCAGACTCATTAAATCCGTTATATTGTTGAGATACAGCCAAGCCCATTAAAATTTGTTTATCGCGTGGATTCTTTTTATAAAGAGTTTCATATAGCTCTAATGCTGAAGAATAACGTTGTAATTTTAAGGCACGTTGTGCAGCAACGATAGTTGCTTGGCGACTTGTCGCAGAAGCATTCTTTTTAACCACGACAAAACTTGAGCCTGGTTCATATTTTGGATCAACTTTACGAGGACCTGCAGAAGCCCCTAATTCACTTGGTCCAATCGAACCAGCATCATAATACGTCCCTGAAAAAGGAACAGGCTCTGGCTGAACGTCATTCAATGGCGTTGAAGGTTGACTTGCAACAGCTTCCGCCTCAGGTAATGTTGATTGAGCAGGTTGAGGAGGCAACCCCTCTACAGCTTGTTCTTGTGCCATGGCCGATATAGAGCATACCGATACAAATATTATTGCTAACGTGCCAACTCTAAGAAAATTTTTACTGTTTAAAAACATGTTTAAAAGCACCTTTGACTGAAATGTCTGAAAGAAAAATGAAATTACGCATAACGAGTATAACAAAAAAAACCAAAAAAAGAAATTATGAAATCATGGCATCTGCCGAATGAGATTCTAAAAGGGATAAAAAAGCCTTTTCAATATCTTCATTTACGCCTTGTTTCCTTAAATCTTGTGGCGTTCCGATAAATATTATCGATTTATCATGAAATACCGCAACACGGTCACATAATTCAGCAACATCCGTCAAAATATGAGAACTCATAAAGACCGAACGTCCCTCAGCCTTAGTTTCGTAAATAATCTGTTTGACCTCTTGCCTTGCCTTAGGGTCCAAACCACTCATCGGCTCATCTAAAATCAAAACTGGGGCTCCAGTCATAAAAGTGGCTAAAAGACCTAATTTTTGACGCATCCCTTTTGAATACGTATTTACACGCTTATGCAAAAAATCGGGATTCAAGGAAATACGTTTTGCTAAATCTATTGTCTCTTCCTTTTTAACTTTCTTCTTATAAAGGCTTAAAGAAAATTTTATAAAATCATAACCAGACAAAAACCACGGTGGGTCAAATCTTTCTGGAAGATAAGAAAATTGTTCCTTCCCCCCCACACTAATATCACCACTAAATTTTTCTCTTAACCCCAGTATGGTTTTAATCAGCGTTGTTTTTCCTGCGCCATTTAAGCCAACAAGACCAAATATTTCACCTTTTTTAATTTCAAATGAAACATCATCAACAACGAGTAATTTATTATAACCTGCGCTAAGGGCGCTTACGGCAAGGACAGGCTGTGACATCAATATTCGCTTATCACTTTCATAGGTGTTTCGCCTGGCAAGAATATACGCGTATCTATATTGAAACGCTGGTGTGTTCTTAATTTTACTGGGAAGATTTGGTTCGTATAAGCATCAAACCATTTAAGCTTTATATAATCTTTACGAACTTCAATATCATATATTTCTGGCGGCAATCTATCGCGTGTAATTTTTTCACCATTAAGCCATATTGTCCAATCTGTTGAAGATGAATAAACAATTCCTCCTAAGGCTAATTCCCGCGGGCCAATTATGATTTCGCCCTGCTCAGCTGCGTTTAACTCTGTTTGCGACGGCGCTCTCGCAGTTAACCCCAAACGGGCTTCAGCAATAAGACTTTGCTCCGATGGCGTAAAAAATAATGACGGAATTTGATTTAAATCAATATCAGGACGCACTTTATCAATTCTATTAATTATAACTGACAAACCTTCTTCTGCCGTACCAACAATAGGCATGTTAAAATTATTAGGTGCCGCTTGTTGCGGTGTAACGACCGCCTGTTGAGCATATACAATACTTGGCGTTACGAGAGCACAAACAAGAAGAGTTTTTAAAAACAGTTTTTTCATGTCATTGCCCCCCTTGTTGAGAAGTGGCATCGGAAACAGATAGTGCTTCATCAGGAACCATTGTCTGCCAGGAAATACTTAAAGTCGCTTCAATGATCGGCTCTGATTGCCCCACACCAATTTTTCTCAAAAGCGGTTGAGTTATATCAACCTCTCTCGATATTGAAAAGTTTTTGATAATGACCTGACCTGGAAAACCATAATTTAAAATATAAATGAACTTATAAATGTCTGCATCTTCAATCGCCTCCAAATTAAAATCCATATCTGTATTTAAAACTTTATAGCCAGCTTCCCTACTTTTTTCGTTTGTAATACTAACCGCAGGTTTAATCGTATATGTTTTAATTCTTAAACGGCTCTCACGTTGCATTGCTGTTATAATTTGCTTCGCTTCAACACGATTTTGCGGATTAAAAAAACCTAAATGTCTAATTTTTTCAAAATCATCCTTTTGTAGCTCAAACTTTTCTAGCCCCTCTGATAACAAAGTAAGGTTATTTGTCATTTCAGAAATTTCTGCCTTACTCACAGAAAGCAGAGACTGCTGTTTTTTCAAACTCGGTCCAAGAACATATTGACTATATAAAAACGCCAAAACTAAAAAAGCGGCCAACAATAAAATCAATAATATTTTATTTAATCCTACTACTTTCATCATCGTACAGGCCCCCTTACGACAATTTCTGCCTCATAATCTTGTGGCTCCTCTTCAACACTTGCAGCCATCCCAGCCTCACCCACGAAATTGCCAGTATAACTAAGATCTGCAACTTGCTTAATGATAGAGACATCATAATTAGGCAAATTCTTTTGTAAGCGTTCTTGTAATGTATTTGTTTTTTGAACACCAATATCTGGGTCAATATCACTGTCAAAGGAAAGCGTCATAACAGCTTCCATGATTATTTCTTCTTTATTAACCGGCTCTTGAGAATCATAATACTGATTTTCATTTGAAGCCCGCTTTTTTAATTTTACTGACTTTAAAACTAGATTATCAAGACGCAAATCAGGACCCAAAGATCGTCCAATCTGTTGAAACAACGACAACGGTTTTATTTTTTGTTTATCAATCTCATTGAAAAGCTCGACAGAATTGCTCACAAGAAGGAAATCAAAACCGATTTCTTTCTGCTTTGCTAGCTCAAGATTATATTCTTGTTGTACCGACCTTTTGCGCTCATCAACAACACGTATCTCTTCCTTAACCTCAAGGGACTTTGTCCAATCAGAAAATATTTTATATCCAAAGTAAGAAGAGCCAGCCAACAACGCCAAAATAACAAAAGATGCCATACGTCGCGGCTTAACCATACTGTCCAAAGCGGCAACCTGCATAGGCAAACGAAACTTTGATTTACGCCCTAAATATGCCGCATGTAGCGGGTCTGCGTACCGCAAATCACTTTGACCACCAGTGTTGATGCCCAAAAGCTTGCCCGCTTGCTGTGACGTCAATACCTGCAAATTACAGTCTACATCTATTGTAGACTCGAGGTAACTCTCTGTACCCTCATTGCCAATAATAATGACATTTAAACCATCTGCCTCATTGTAACCAAAACGAGACAAATAACTCATCGTCGCTTTTAATTCACCCGCAATCTCCTTTGACCAAAGTTCTGGCTCTACGTCCGTATCAACAATGGGCGTCATACGCGTTAATGCAAGCTCTCCATCACGCGTAACAACTTGTCTTACACCACCATTTTGGTGTTGCCCCATAAATATAGACCACGTGGCCGCCCCTTTCTTACCTTTAGAAACTTTAGCGGACAACGCCTTAACCATGGCCGAAGCCTCAATTGGCAATAAATAAAACCCTAAAACGCTGGCGTTAGAAAGGTGAATAGCCCTCATTGTTTTAGAAAAGGATTCCGTGGTCGGTATCGCTGCAAATAAGTAAGCAGCACCCTTACCATCCTTAGGTAAATTTGAACTTTTATCATCAAGCTTCAGTGCTGCTCGAATTTTATAATTTGGAAACGCAATACCTAAACGTCTTTTCAAAACATTAGCGCGATCCATCATACCAACTTTTGGCAAACGCTCTTTGCGATAATGTTGCTCAACCATATCATTTAAAATAACAATTGGTTTACGCTTACATTTACGAACAAGTATCTCTCTGACACTTATTTCAAATTCAACAGTGTTCCACGGTACAAAGTCTACAAACTTTGCACTTAAACGACCAACATTGAATATCTGTAATCCTTCGTCACCAAGGATAAGAACACAGCGCGTAGAAGAAAAAAAAGTCACCTTTTGAGACAGCCCTTAAAATTAAAAATCAATATTTTCAAAACTCGAATAGATGGGGCCAAAGACTCCAACCGCAATCCACAGTATCATACCACCAAGAACAGCAGTAAGTGAAGGCTCAATCATCGTTATTACTTTTTGAACCTCCTCATCAACATCATTTGTATAAAACTCAGACACCTGATTGAGAACGTTTGTAAGCCCACCGGACTCCTCACCAACTCTCACCATCCTCACCACCATAGAGGGAAACTCCCCACTTTTGTTCAAAGCCTCGGAAAGAGAATCTCCTGATTTGACATATCTTTGGACATTCTCAAGCCCCTCTCTTAACACTCTATTACCAACCGTATTGGTTGCGGCATCCAACGCCTTTAAAATCTCAATACCCCCTTGGAACAGCGCACCGAATGTTTGAGCAAAGCGTGCAATGTTAATTTTCCGAATCAACTCTCCCATAATAGGCGTTTTTAAAATAAGAGCATCAACCCTGTAAGCAAAAGAATCTGATGTTCTTGAAAAGAATATAATTGCAATTATAGAAACAATTGGAACCAGCAAAACCCAAAGCCAGTGTGCAGCAAAAAAATCTGACGTCGCGATTAAAGACGTCGTTGAAAAAGGAAGCTCTTGATCAAGATTACGAATGAAATCTACAATTTGAGGAACAACAAAACCCATCATGATTGTCACTGTAAACAGTACAACGGCCAGAAGAATCATTGGATAACGCGTTGCCTTACGAACGCGCACTTGCATAGCATCAACCCATTTTAGATAAGACACCAATTGACGACATGCCTCTTGTAAATCACCACTCTCTTCACTTGAGGCAATCAAAGAAATCTCAAGATTACCAAAAACGCGTGGATGGTTTGCCATCGCCTCTGACAAAGCACTACCTTCGGATACATCACGATACAGCTCTGACAAAACATCACGAAAGGCATCTTTATCAGCCGTATCCCGCAAGTCAGCAAGAGCATCAAGCAACGGAATACCCGCGCCCTGCATTTGTTGTAAATTCATAAAAAACTGGATGAGCTCACGAAGCGAAACTTTTTTACGTAGAGAAAAAGCCCCTGTTTTTGACTTTACTGGTGAACAATCTATTAATTCTAAACTGGAATTCTGCAACTGATTAAATAAGTCTGTCTCATTAGCCGCCGTCAAAACTCCGCGAATAGGCCGACCCGCTTCATTTACAGCTCTATACTTATATTTATCCAACCTTACAGCCCTTAAACTTTATTTTTAATCAAACGGTTATTTGTTGACATCCACGACTTTGGAAACCGCCTCGAAGGTTGTTCGACCTTCTAAGATTTTTAGCATAGCATCGTCTCTCATATTCTTAAAGCCCTTCGCAACAGCAATTTCTTTTAAATCTGCTTTTGTTCCACCACGCGCCAAAACCTCATCCATTTCTTCATCAAAAAGAAGCACCTCTGCAACAGCCACACGCCCTGCATATCCCTGCCCCTCACAAGATGTACAACCACCCTGCTTTGCATTAAAAATTTCAGGCGAATTGCTCACACCTAGAGCTTTAATCTCTTCATCCGTGGGTTTATAAGCTTCCTTACAATTTTCACATAACGTTCTTGTCAAACGCTGAGCAAATACGGAAATAATATTTCCAGCAAGCATACCGGGTACCATTCCCAAATCTAGTAACCGTGGCAAAGCACCAAATGAATCGTTTGTATGAAGCGTTGTATAGACTTGGTGTCCCGTCATCGCTGCTTGTAACGCCATTTCTGCCGTTGTTTTATCACGAATCTCACCAATAAAGATAATGTCAGGGTCTTGACGTAAAAGCGCACGAATACCATCAGCAAAATCCAACACACCTTCTCGTACATGTGTTTGACGAATCATTGGCAGCGAATACTCAACAGGATCTTCCAATGTTTGAATATTAACATCAACCGTATTAATTTCATTTAACATGGAATACAGAGAGGTCGTTTTACCACTTCCTGTCGGCCCTGTTACAATAATAATACCTTCTGGTCTTTTTTGCGCTTTTTTAATGCGTGATAAATTATCTTCACTAAAACCCAATTTTGACAATGGCATGATATTGGACTGCTTATCCAATACCCGCATAACAATATTTTCGCCGTGAACCGTTGGCAAAGATGAAACACGAAAATCAACTTCATGCCCCTTAATATTCATTTGAATACGACCATCTTGTGGCGCTAATTTATCCGCAATATTCAAAGAGGCCATAATTTTAAGGCGTTGAGAAATTCCATTCCAATGTTGTTTATGTAGAATTTGCGTCGTCACCATAACACCATCTTTACGGCATCTAAGGCGGACAAAATTTTCTTCAGGTTCAAAATGTAAATCGGAAACACCAGCCTTAACAGCTTCAAAGATAAGAGCATTAACCAGACGAACAAGAGGATGACTATATGCCTCATCTTCGGATAACCCCGCAACCTCGTCCAGTTCATCAACTGATTGCCCTTCAAGTTCTTTAAGGATAGCCTTCACTGTTCCCGCATAACCATAAGCGGCATCAATCGCATCTCCTAAAGTACGGTTTGTTGTAATTGATGGCTTAACCTTAACACCTTTAGGAACATATTTTTTTAAAGTATCTAATGCAAGAACGTCATGCGGATCCGCCATCGCAACATAAAGAAACCCTTCGCTTAGCGAGTAAGGCAACATCGAGTGTTTATGAGCCAATCCTTTTTCGATTAAAGCTAAAGCTTCGGCATCAATGATTGTATTTTTAGGATCAAAAACGCCAAACCCTGATATTTCAGCAAGAAAGCGACTTAATACATCGGCGTCAACAAAACCTAACTCAACAAGAATTTCTCCCATCATCTTAGAAGAGATTTTCTTTTCTTGTAATGCGACGTTTAATTGGTCTGGCGTTATAAGACCACGGTCAATAAGTTGATCCCCTAAACGTCCACCCATATTTTGTATGGCAAAATTACCAATGGGACCTAACGCTGTTCCTTCAACCTTATCTGCTGTTTCTTCTGGCATAACCTCAACATCAACAGCAAATTCAACTTCTTCATTTGATGGGTTTTGCTTATCAACATCATTAACGGTTTTTACTGTCTCAGAGTTAACCGTAGCAGTATCTTCGAAACCATCTTCTAGAAGTGTCGAGAATTCAGAATCGTCAAAGACGATTCCTGGCTCTACATTTGATGTGTCGTTTTTCTTCATAAATTAGCTCTCTATTATACAATACCCTAAATGCTTTTAAGATTACAAAGGCACAGGAGTAATGCCTCTTATGTACATATTTTAAATTTAAAAGATTAATAAATCGATAGTTGGTTATGGAAAAAATTTGCTACAAAGCATTGATACCGCAAAATTATAATATAAAATTGCGATACTTCATAAAGATATTTGCCATCCTCACTTCTTATGCTTGTTCAACAAAACATCATAGAAAAGCGTAAAACTTAGACAAAGTTTGATCATGGAATGAAAAATGGTGCGCCCGAAGGGATTCGAACCCCTAGCCTTCTGATTCGTAGTCAGACGATCTATCCAGTTGATCTACGGGCGCACGGTAATAAAGTCCTGCTATAGCGAACGAAACGGACAGTACATCATGGCTCAATGGCTTTGCAACCCTAAAAACCGATTAAACGTCTTAAATTTTTATGTATTTATTTGGTCTGAAACGCCTATACTATTGACTCTTGTTACCGTTTCAGGTGAATTAGGCTTGAATTGGAAAGTTGTGATTAACGACTTAAAATCACTATAATTATAACTCAACCGAAATAATCTATTTGGTAGCCTATAAAATGACAAAAAAAACCTTTATATACAATGCATTAACCCTATCCATTCTTGGGGGGTTAACGTTAATAGCACCGACAGGACAAGCGCAGGCACAAATTGATATGGCTCAAAAGCCAGTTTTGGTCATTACAAACAAGCCAATGGCTTCTTCTAATAGCTCACCGATTTATAGCCGACCTTCTCGTGCGCCTGAAATCACAGCAGAACAGGTTGCTGGTGATGCTTATTTTGATCAAGAAAGCACCGTCGTGGGTCGTCGCATCGACAGCCTTAATAAAGATTTGTTTTCACTGCAAAATACAATAAATCGTTTATCTGAACAATTACTTGGCATTGAATCACGCGGACAAAATTTAGCGGCTGGCTATTATGCCAGTATCGCGACAATTAATACCCAATTACAAACAGGAACAACACCTGGCAACCCGCGCCTCATTGCAAAATTAGATACCGCGCAAAGCAATCTTGATTCACTGTCAAAGAATGTTGCTGACTTTAATAACTTAGCTTTAGAAATATCTGAAACTGCTTCCAAAGGCTCTTATTTATTAGACACAACCCGCTCAACCTATAGCCTCTCTGGCGCCATCGAAGAAGATCATGTCAGATTGGCTCAAATGGAAGACCAAGTAAACGCCACAGTGGTCAGCACGGATCGTCTACTGAATGATGTGAATGATAACATCACACGCACAACATCTTATTTAGCAACGGAAAGAAGTAATTTACGTACTTTAGCGTTGGGCATTACTGACGGTAACCTATATGGTAATAGTTTGGCCAACCATCCTTTCTCACGCGCGCCACAAAGTAATTTACTACAACAGGCAAGCTATGGCGGAAACACTATACCGAATAGCGATGCACGACAAACAGCGAACAGCAATTCAAGCCGAGGCGTTCGTCCATTAGCAAAAATCCGTTTTGATAAACCAAATGTGAACTACCAACAACCTGTCTATAATGCTGTACAAGAAGCTTTAGAACGCTTTCCAGATGGTCGCTTTGAATTAATGGCTGTCCACCCTGTTTCAGGAAATGCTGCTCAAGTTGCTATTGAAAGCACACGGGCGCGCCGCAATGCTGAGGATGTTTTAAGAACATTAACTCAAATGGGCGTCTCATTAGATCGTATAGATATGTCAACGGCTCCAAGCCCAGAAGCACGCTCAAGCGAAGTCCACCTTTTTGTAAGATAGGTCATAGCGTTGTCTAAAAAGGCACAAAAATCTCTTTTTATCTTTTTACTAATCATTACAGCTACCATTGGCTTGGTTTATATATTGCTACAGCCACAAGACTCAAATGATGAGAACTTAAACATTGAAATTCAAAATGTTACTGAAGAAACCTCATCTAATTCATCAGAGACGGGCTATCTTTTTTCTCGCCCTAGTAATGGCCCCCTAACCAAGACAAAAAAAATTACATTAAACTACCATGAAAATAATTTGGCATCCGCTAACATTCCCGCCGATCATGAAAATAAATTACGAGCAAAACAAAATGTAATTTTATTTGATAAAGCCAAAACTGTAATGCCATTAGGCGGCGAGGTTAAAACCATTGAACCTAAAGATGACTTAATTGAAATCGGCATCCAATTACCAGCGGGCACAAAAACAGAACTACTTTCTAATGAAGCTGAAATCATTACATCAGAAATAATAGCCTCACAAAGATATCCACTAACCGCCTTACAACGGGATAAAAATGGCAACACATTTGTTTGGGTCGCTGAAAAGACAAACAATAAAAATAAATACAAAGCCATAAAAACATGGGTAGACAAGCCAACCATAGGTCGCAATCATTTTATCGCTGGCAAACCTATTAATGCATACAGCCTCGTTATATTAAAACCTGATAAAAAAATTAAAGACAAAAAAATATATGGTATGACCCAAGTTAAATTTAAAGCACCACTCAAAAGCCCCATTAAGCAAGCTTACTATGACTACCGAACCTACTCACATGATAAATTTATGGAAGAACAAGCAAAAAAATTGAAAAAGTGTCGTGAGCAGAAAACTCCAGAAGCACCGTCAGGAGACGCAACAGGAAGCTGTAGCACCAATAGTGCCAACGCAAAACCAACTAGCCCAGAAGAAATATTCCAATCCATTCTTAATCGCCAACCTCGTGGCAGTTCAGGAAGTTGTGGTGGATCTACTGCTAGTTGCGGCAAATAGCTTAAAAAGAATTTTTTAAAATTCCTTTGGCGCCACCCTCTAGCATTTCAATAACTTTTCTAAACCCATCATCCGTTCCGTAATAAGGATCGGGAACATCTATATTTTTTTTATTATTACCAAAATCCATAAAGAGAGCTAATTCTGCCTGCGATCCAACAGGCATCATATTTTCTAAAAAATTATAATGTCCTTTATCCATTGCAACAATAAGATCAAATTTCTTAAAATCTGAAACGCTAACCTTTCTTGCCTTTATTCCTTCCATAGAAATACCCCGCTCTTCAGCGATTTTAATGGCACGCCCATCAGGGGGCTCACCCACATGATACCCGTGCGTTCCGGCAGAATCGGCTTCAAATTCCAACTCCCTTCCTTCTTGCACTGTAAAATGTCTAAAAACAGCTTCAGCGCTAGGAGATCTACATATGTTTCCTGTACAAACGAATAAAATTTTCTTCATTTATTATGATTAAAATTATTAACAATCCAAAACAAGTGCTTATTCTTACCCCTTGACCCTCGCAGGCTTATCATAAACTATAAGGCCATGGCTCAACTCCCCTATGATCCTGATAAAATTCAGGTGCGCTTAACGCAAAACGAAGACGAAATCAAAGCGTCTCAAGCTTTGCGCTATAAAGTATTTTATGAAGAATATGGCGCAACGCCCAATGAGGAAATGCTAAAAGAAAAACGCGACATTAATGAGTTCGACCCCATAACAGATCATCTGGTTGTTATTGATAACGACTTACCCGAAGGGCCAGACCAAATCATTGGGACATACCGACTGTTAAAACAAAAAGTCGCCGAAGAGTATGGTAAATTCTACACCAGTGATGAATATGATATTCAACCTCTTTTAAATAACAATAAAGATCTATTAGAGTTGGGACGCTCCTGTGTTTTAGAACCTTATCGCACCCGTCCCGTTTTACAAAAGCTGTGGGAGGGCATTGCCCATTATGTTGCAGATAACAATATAGGCCTTATGTTTGGTTGCGCTAGTATTCCAGGAACAAATGTCGATAAAGCTTCAGAAATATTAGCCTATCTACATCATTACCACCTCGCCCCACCAGAGATATGCCCAAAAGCTCTCCCATCAGTATATGTAGAAATGAATCTTCATAAAAAAGATGACCTCAACGCCAAAAAAGTTTTTATGAGCATGCCCCCTCTTTTAAAAGGCTACCTTCGATTAGGGGCCTATATTGGTGACGGCGCTTTTATTGATAGACAATGGAATTCTATTGATGTTTGTATTGTCCTACCCTCTGCTCTCGTTCGTGAAAAATACGTCAAACATTATGAACGTAAAACCAACAAAGTTATTCCCGCCGGTGAAAAAATGATTGGAACACAATAAAAATGCGCTTTCTTATCTCCATCTTAAAACTTACTGCTTTTATTATCTGGTCATTAATTAGTATTCCCATTCAAGCATTAAGCGCTTTTCTTTTTGGCAGCACACGAAAATTTTATATTTTTCCCAAAATATATAACAGCGTTGTCTGCAAAATTTACGGCATCAAAATTCACATCGAGGGCACACCCGACGTTACAAACCATGTCGTTTTTGTCGGCAACCACTTATCTTATATTGATATTCCTGTTTTTGGCTCAACACTTCCTGCTACTTTTATTTCAAAGGCAGATGTTAAAAAATGGCCGATATTTGGTATTTTGGCAATTTTGACACAAACGGTCTTTATCAAACGCAACCGTGAAGCTGCCGCCCAATGCATAGAAGATATCAAAAGCGCCTTAGAAAAAGATCGCTCTCTAATATTGTTCCCCGAAGGCACATCCACACAAGGCCTGAGCGTTCTTCCTTTTAAATCAAGTATTTTTGACCTTTTCTTAAGCAAAGACTTAAGAGACGAGCTCCTTATTCAACCTTTTACAATCTCAATCCAAAAAACGGATGGTCATGACGTGATAAGTGCTAAAGACAATGACTTATACGCTTGGTATGCGGATATGACGATGCTGCCTCACCTATGGGATCTAGGACAATCAAAGGGAGTAGAAGTTCTCATTAACTTTCACTCAACACGGCCCGCAGCCAATTATAACGACCGAAAAGAACTGGCAAATGACTGCCATCGTGATTCACAGCAGGGTTTAGAGAATTCTTTACCCACAGCCCTTGATTTAAGAACAAAAGCGTCTTAAACATATGCTTCAATTTATTGGAGACTTTCATGGAAATAACACCTGACGAACTAATCAAAATACAAGCCTTCCTACGTTCAAAATTTGGCAATGACGGTTTGGCTGTACGCCCCCGCTCTCAAACAACTGATTCTATAGAAGTCCTTATCAATGGTGAGTTTATAGGGCTTGTTTATAAGGATGAAGATGAAGGCGAAACATCCTATGATTTCAACATGGCCATCTTAAATATTGATCTCCCAGAATAAGAAAAGGGGGAAAGAGCATGATAAAACGCGCTCTTTTATTACTACTACCTGCTCTATTTATTTGTCTTCCCGCTTATGCTCTTGAGGCCTTAAACTTCAAAGAACCTCACAGCTATAAGGAAAAATTTGTTGTTAACTTTATCCATCAACAAACTGATACAACAGATATTCCTTATCTCATTGCAAAAATTGATCTTAATGACGATTTTATAAATGAATATATAGTAAAGCCGAATTCGCCAAAATTCTGTGTTATATCAAGCTTTTGCTCTTATAAAATTGTAGCCCTCTCCCACTATAAACCCATATTAATAGGAGATTTTAAGGCTCATAATATTGTTGCGGAAGAAGGTAATGAATATGGTGTCCGCAACTTAAGAATTTATGGCAATAAAAGCAATAGTTTCTCCTTTTCAACCGCCTATTGGAACCCATTTTCCTTCGTTTACGAGATAAAATAAAAAATAGCGCACAAAAATTAAGGCGAAAAAAAGAATATTTTTGCTAAAACATTATAAAACAGGGTAAAATGGTAAGGATATGGTAGAAAATCCAACATTTTATAACCTATTGAAATTATTCTGTTTTAGCCTGTTTATGGTTGGAGCCACCCTTATTGCCTATTCTGCGCCATCATACGCTCAAAGTTCTGAAGGTTGTGCCACTGACACTTGGACCGCAATGGTAAACCAAGCAGCTCTTGAAACACGGCGTGAAGACCTCATGAATAAGAGATATATCGTTAAGGCAGACTCTGTCCTTCAATATAGCTGCTTTACAGAGGAAATGAATAATACAAACGCTAATATTGCGCCAATATTTAGTAATGGCGAACAATGGGCGGAAAGAGATATCGCTCTAATAGAAGGTGAACAAACCTCTATGGCCATCTACGAACCTTCTCTTACACAACTACACATACCGACTGATCCGGAATATTACGAAATTGTAGAAGGTGCTGGCTTTGATTACACAGCAGGTTATGTCTTTGAACTTTTATCTCCCACCTCTTTGGAAGAAGCCGTCACCCTTGTCGTCTTTGAATCTTTAGAGGCTTATATGCTTGAAAATTTTGGCCACATTGTATTGTCAGGTACAACTGAACTTGCTGATGTTGGGTTATGTTACGACATGGCTAGCGTTTGGCAGGCTGCCAAATGTAAAAATTTTGATGGGACAGATATCTTTTATAGATTTGAAGATCTAGTTGACTTTGACCCGCGGGAGTTTCCGCCAAGCATGCCGTGTGAACTATGATGAAGATAAAGAAACACAGTATGCATAAACGACTATTACTATCATTTATTGTTTTAATTGCTGCTCAACTAACTCATAAGCCAGTTTGGGCACAAACTGAAGCTTTACAAGTTGTCGGAGGTATTCTTGCTGAAGCAACTGGTCTTGAAGCAGCAGCCCAAGAAATTACAAATCAGGCAGACGCAACTGTTACCGCCGCTGAAGGAGTCGTTCAACAAGCGGGAGATTTCGTCAATGGAGGAGCCGTTGATCAAGCAACAGAACTAGCACAAGGCGTAGCAGAAGAACTAGCAGGAGATGCCCTCAACACGGCAAATGGTATCCAAACTTCAGCAGGGGAAATTCAAGCTGGTATAGGAGATCTTGGAACTGGCGCTCAAGATCTTGTTACTGCCGTTACGGGGGGCGATGTGAATGGTGTACTCGCTGCTGCTGGAGGCCTTACAGGCGCAGCAGGCGGTCTTATATCTGGAGGAAGTGATGTTGTCGCTGGTGCTACAGATCTTGCAAATCAAATCCCTGGACTAAATGACGTAGGTCTGGACACAGGAGCACTTGAAGACGCGGCAGGGAATGTTCTAGGAACCGCAACGGATTTTGTAGATGGTGCCACTGAATTTGCTGATGGCTTACCCACAAGCATTGATGAAGTTGCCGAGAACATAACAAACGCTGCCAATGAATTTGCCGAGGGCGTAATAAACGATGCTACCGATGCCGCTACCGAGGCGGCCACTGAATTTGCCAATGAGATAACAGGCGGGGCTGTCGGTGCCCTAGGCAATGCTACCAATGATTTTGTCAATGCCCTAACAGGCGGCGGCTTTGCATTTAATGGCGGTTTTCTATTTGGTGACTTTTTTGGCGGTGGCGGTGGTGAAGTTAACGTATTGGTTGCTCCCCCTTGCGACACGACAACTTGTATAAACGAGCCCATGATTGAAGTTGCCCAAGGTGAGCAAGTCATTTTTGACCCCGTAAATAGTTATATGGAGGAATTATCTTTTGAAGAAGCTTGTATAGACCCTCAACCAACGAATGTAGAAGTCAATAAGCAAGTATTTAGAGAGCTTGAACTATTTCCAGATACTTTCTGTACAAATCAAGGGTGTATGCCCAATAAAGGGGAAGCATGTCTAGAGTAATAAATATAAACAGTTGTTTGCTATCAGACTATAAATTGAGATATCATACTAGTGAGGATATAAAATATGCATAAACTACTATTACTATCATTTATCGCTTTAATTGGTGTTCAAATAGATCAAAAACCAGCTTGGGCACAAGATATTGCCCCACAACCCTGTGATCCACAATTTTACAGCCAAATGCAATCCCGTGCATGGTTAGAATCAGAACGTGAAATCATGCAGAATCAAAACTTAATATTTAAAGCAGATAGTGTTTTAGAATATACATGTTTTGATCGTTGGGCGAATGTAGCAGCTTGGCCAGCCGGAGATATTTTTACACACACAGAATACTTCGGAGAACAGATAATTGAGCGCTCCTCTCCTTATGCCTTAGACACCAGCATAGAAAATATAGTTTATGAAGCATTAGATATCTATAGAGATGATAATTTTGAACATAGCCTTCTAGGAGGGCGTGGCGAACATGTCGGATTAGAGGAAGCTCCTGGAACAGAATTCGAACCAGTCATAGATAATCCGCTCCCATATGAATGTACGGTCATGGCTGATGTTTGGAGAGTGGCGAAATGTCTTAACTTTGTCCACAATGAAGAATTTGTTGATAAAGATGGTTATTATCCGTTTGAAACAATTGCGTGTGGCGACAACCAGGACAACTGCGAAGATATCGCAGGATACGACGAGATTACAGATACGAGACAATATCCTGAGGGCATGGAATGTGAAAGCGAAAGCGAACTGACCGATTGGGCCGAGCAAATAGAATTTGCTGAAAACCAAGGCGAAGTCCTGTACGAATTTCAAACACCTTTAGGTGAAATCTTTCTTGATGTTTTTGAGAGAACAGTTCCCGGAGAATGCACTGATGGCATATTGACGGGGGTACAAGTTGTACTTGCGGCTGGCCCTGCCCATGAAGATGGAGTTTGCTCAAATCCTGGCTGTACATTTGCGGCTGGTGGTGGATGTGATTAATCCTGCGTCTTTAACAACACAGCTTTAATATTTTCTATTTCAGATGGTTTTAACGCCATTAGCTTTGCCATCACTTCCATATTTCTGGCCTGATCTATTTTTTCAGCCCCGCTATTTTCTTGAGATACCTGAACTTCAGCTGCTGGCTTAGTTTCTTTTACAGGTTCTACCTTCGGTTCTTCTTGCGGCACTGAATCAACACCCAATATCTTCATAATTTTAGGATTACTTTCAACAAGACTCCTAATTTTCCCTAATATTTTTGGATCCATCTGCGCTCTGGTTTTTCTAAGCTGCGCCATCGCGCTATCCAGTATTTTTTGGCGTTTTGCCGTTATTGGTTTAGGCCCCTGTTCTTTTGAGGGTTTTGATGGGGGATGAGAGGGGTTTTTCACCGTGATATCCTTTACTTTTCAAGCAGATTATCCCTATATCATACCATAAGAATATAATGATATAGATAAGAATAACGGTTTATCCATGTTGGATTACTATAAAAAATTAACTAGTAAATGTGAAAAGCTGTTCAATAAGCTCCTAGACTTCCGTCTTAAGCATGGAAAAGAGAGCGAAAGCCGTATAAATGAGCGTCGTGGGCAACCAAGCATCCCACGCCCTGAAGGAGTGCTTATATGGCTTCATGCCGCCAGCGTTGGTGAGGCTCAATCAACTCTTATCCTCATAAGTACTATTTCAAAACAAATGCCAGAAGCAAAATTTTTGGTCACCAGCGGCACCCTTACCTCTGCCCAACTCATGGCCGAACGTTTACCCGAAAACGCCTTTCACCAATTTTACCCTTTAGATCACCCAAATTGGACAACAGAGTTTTTAAATCATTGGCAACCCGATTTAATCCTTTGGATGGAATCAGAACTTTGGCCAAACATGTTGAGTGCTATAAAACAAAGAAACATTCCCACGGCATTGGTCAATGCGCGCTTGTCTAACAAATCATATAATATCTGGAATATTTTTTCTGGCAGTGCAAAAAAACTGCTCTCAACATTCAACCTTATTCTTACTCAAACCCCAACAGATGAAAAACGCTTTAAAAATCTTGGGGCAGAAAATGTTGTCACCACAGATAATATAAAATTTAGTGCTGCTCCCCTGCCTTATAATGATAATGAATTACAAGATATTCAAAACATAATTGGTGGTCGTCCCACTTGGGTTTTTGCCAGCACCCATGAAGGGGAAGAACTTCTTGCCTGTCGTATCCACGCTGCTTTGGTACAAAAATACCCCAATATTCTTACCATCATTGTACCACGTCACCCTGAACGCCGTGGCGATATTAAGAAAACTTGTGACATGATGAAGATGACGAGCATCTTTCGTGGAAACAATAAAACTCTGCCACAAAGCGACACGGGAATCTATGTTGCCGACACACTCGGTGAGTTAGGGTTGTTTTATAAATTAACGGATATCGCTGTCATTGGAAGATCTTTTAGTGATGATGGTGGTGGCGGTCACAACCCAATTGAAGCAGCCCAAATGGGTTGCGTTGTTCTGACTGGACCAAATATACAATTCCAACAACAATTATTTAATGAAATGTTCTATGTGAATGCTGCACATCAAATGGATGATAAGGCAGAGCTCTTAAAAGCTCTCCGCACTTTATTGGAAGATGAAAAGGTTAGAACCGAAGCCATTGCGCGTGCTGTAAAATTTGCAACGGCCAAAACTGATGTTATCAATCGTGTCATGGAACATCTTACCCCCCTACTCACACCTCTTGAAAATAAAAGAAATTCTGATGCCGTTTAAAACACCTGAATTTTGGTATCAACCAGCGGGCTTACGGGCTTACGCCCTCTTGCCATTTGCATGGCTCTATCAAATTGGTCACGTCATCAATCAAGGTTTAAAATCATCTCCTTATAAATCTTCAATTCCTGTTATTTGCATAGGCAACGCCGTGGCTGGTGGTAGCGGTAAAACCCCTGCGGCTTTATCATTCATGAAAACCATTCAAGAAAGCGGCTTATATAAAAATCCCTATTTCCTAACCCGTGGCTATGGCGGAGAAAGCAACTCTACTAGCCTTGTTGATGCGCAAAAACACAATGCCGCACAGGTTGGTGATGAAGCCCTCCTTCTTGCCAAACACGCCCCAACCATTGTCGCAACCAATCGTGCGGATGGCGCTAAATTAGCCGAAAGAGCAGACGCAGACCTCATCATTATGGATGACGGTCTTCAAAATAACAGTCTCGTCAAAGATATAACTTTTCTTGTGATTGATCGTGCCGTTGATTTTGGTAATGGTAAAACCATTCCTGCTGGCCCTTTACGCGAACCTCTATCACGTGTTTTACCCAAAATCGGTGCTGTGATTTGTATTGGTCGCCCGCTTCAATCTGACAAAACTGTATTTGAAGCCGATATCACGCCTATAGAAAATAACCTAACGGGAAAATATATAGCCTTTGCGGGCTTGGGTCGTCCCAAAAAGCTTCTAAAAACGCTACAAGATATGAAAGCCAACATTGTCGGCTGGCATGAATTCGCCGACCATCATCTTTATACCCAATTTGAAATTGATGCCTTATTAAAAGAAGCTAACGCACAAGACGCACAACTCATCACGACTGAAAAAGACCATGTTCGCTTGCCTAAAGCTGTAAAAGACAAAATAAAAACACTCCCTATTGCTCTAAATTTTAAAGATGAAAATTCACTCGTAACTTTTTTAAAAAATAAACTGAATTAGCTTATTCATGAAAAAAATACGTTATTTTACCGAAGCCATTTTATTAGCCTTTATCTTAGGACTATCAAAATTGATGCCCACCTTATGGGCTTCAAATCTTGGTGGCTGGATTGGGCGCACCATCGGCCCACGCCTTGCCGCCTCTCGCAAAGCGCGCGCTAATATACAAATGGCGCTCCCCGACAAGACAGAAGAAGAGATTACTCAGATATTAACAGGCATGTGGGAAAATTTAGGCCGTGTTATGATGGAATACCCACACATCAAAAACATTGCTAAAAACCATACTGAAATAATTGGCATTGATATTTTTAAAGCAAATCAATCTACCGCTCCTATTTTTATTTCTGCTCATTTAGGAAATTGGGAAGTTTGTCCTCCTGCCTTTTTTCTTCAAACAGGAATAAGGGTAAATCCCATCTATCGTGCTCCCAACAATCCTTTCTCTGACAAAATATTAAATAAAGTAAGAACCGTAAACGGCGCCCTCACCCCTATCCCAAAATCACGTGGCGGCACACGAAACATTGTAAAAACGTTACAAAGTGGCGAAGGAATTGGTTTACTGATTGATCAAAAATTGAATGAAGGCATTAAAGCTGATTTGTTTGGGCACCCTGCCATGACATCTGATCATTTTGCAAAACTGGCACAAAAACTTGATTGCCCGATCATTCCTCTACAAATAGAACGCATCAAAGGCATAAATTTTCGTATCACTGTATCTGAACCGCTAGACATTATAAATAAGTCTAGTGATGAAATTGTAACTGAAACGCATTCCTTATTAGAAAATTGGATTGGTAAACGCCCCGAACAATGGCTATGGCTTCACCGTCGATGGATGAGCCAACAAGAAATAGAAAGTTATAGCAATGCCCAATAACAATAAAAAGCGCCAGAAAGCTTAGAATCCTGCTAAATAAGTTGAAAATTAGGGCAAATCAGCTTACAAAAGCTCCATGACAAATTGGACACCACAGACTTGGCGTGACAAGCCCGCCTCACAACTTCCCAACTATCCTGACCAAGAAAAACTTGAGCAAGTAGAAGGTATTATTGGCAAACTACCTCCTTTGGTTTTTGCCGGTGAAGCACGTAACTTGAAAAAACAATTGGCTGATGCCTGCGAAGGCAAGGCCTTTGTCCTTCAAGGTGGTGACTGCGCCGAAAGTTTTGGTGAATTCCACAGCAGTAAAATCCGCGATACCTTCCGTGTTTTATTACAAATGGCCGTTACCATGACCTATGGTGGCTCGCTTCCTATTATAAAAATGGGACGCATGGCGGGACAATTTGCAAAACCACGCTCTGCCGATACAGAAACAATTGATGGCGTAGAACTGCCCAGCTATCGCGGTGACATCATCAATAAATTAGAATTCACAGAAGACGCTCGTATTCCTAATCCTGAACGCATGATACGCGCTTACAATCAATCGGCATCAACGCTAAACCTGCTTCGTGCTTTTGCAACAGGTGGCTATGCGGATCTCAGTAAAATCCACAACTGGAATTTAGGCTTTGTTAAGGACACTGCAGTAACGACTCGATTTGAAAAAACAGCTACCGAAATTGAGCGTGCCATTCAATTTATGAACGCTTGTGGTATTAATGGCGACACAGTTGCCAGCATGCGCCAAACAGATTTTTACACCTGTCATGAAGCATTGTTACTACCTTATGAAGAAGCTATGACTCGTGTGGATAGTACAACAGGCGATTGGTATGATACTTCTGCCCACTTCCTATGGATTGGTGCCCGTACCCAACAAACAGATGGGGCACAAATTGAATTTGCGCGTGGTATTAACAATCCTATTGGCATGAAAGTGCCACCTGGTTTGGACGGAGACACATTGATTACACTGATTGATAAACTTAGCCCTGAAAATGAAGCTGGACGTTTATCACTTATCTCTCGCATGGGTGCGGCGGATATTGAAGAAAAATTGAGCCCTCTCGTACGTCGTGTAAAAGAAGAAGGTCGCAACGTCACATGGATTTGCGATCCCATGCACGGTAATATTGAAAAATCAGCAAGCGGTTATAAAACCCGTCAATTCAGTAATATCCTAGGCGAAGTTCAAGGTTTCTTTAACGTGCATCGTGCCGAAGGCACTCACCCGGGCGGTGTTCACTTTGAAATGACAGGTCAAAACGTGACTGAATGTGTTGGTGGTGCAGATGATGTGACCGATGAGGATTTATCCAGTCGTTACCACACAGCTTGCGACCCACGCCTTAACGCCAATCAAGCGTTAGAGTTGGCTTTCCTCGTCGCTGATGAGCTGAAAAAAATATGATCGGGGCACCATGACCCTTCCTCTCGACATTATACTCGCCCAACTAAACCCCACCGTGGGTGACTTAGATAGCAACCTAAATAAAATTCGTAAGGCGTGGGACACAAACCCTGAAAGCGACCTGATTGTTTTTTCAGAAATGATTCTCATCGGCTACCCTGCTGATGATCTGGTCTTAAAACCAAATTTTATTGATCAGGTTGAAGAAAAAATAAAAATTCTCGTCGAAGAAAGTAAAGATAAAAAACCTTACATCCTTGTTGGCACGCCATGGCGTGATGATGGCAAACTTTACAACGCCGCCCTACTCATTGGTGATGGAAAAATCCAACACACTGTCTTTAAACACATACTCCCAAACACTGGCGTGTTTGATGAGAAGCGTTATTTTGCTTACGGTGGCGATCTTCCCGATATTTTTGAATTTAAAGGAACCAAACTAGGAATCTTGATTTGTGAAGATTTATGGAGCGATAAAGTCGCCTTACACCTTAAAAAACTAGGCGCAGAAATCCTAATCAGCGCTCATGGTAGTCCTTTTCATTACAATAAAGTCTCACGCCGCCAAGCGATCGCTAGCGCGCGCGTTAAAGAAACAAAACTTCCTCTTGTCTATGTGAATCAAGTCGGCGGACAAGACGATCTTATCTTTGATGGTCATTCTTTTGTCATGGATAAAGATGGAAACATCACACACCAACTCCCCGCCTTTGAAGAATCTATTACATCAACAAAAACACCAACCCTTGCAAAAGAACTTCCACTTGAAGAGTCTCTTTACAAAGCTGTCACTCTTGGCTTGCAGGACTACATCCAAAAAAATGGGTTTAAAGGCATTCTGATTGGCTTGTCTGGCGGTATAGACAGTGCCCTTTCGGCTGCTATCGCCGTTGATGCTCTTGGCGCAAAGAATGTTCATTGCGTGATGATGCCTTCGCCCTATACCTCACAAGATAGTCTTGATGATGCCGCTGAATGCGCCAAACTTTTAGGCGTGCAGTTAGACACCATCGAAATCACAGACGCTATGACAGCGTTTGACGATATGCTTAACGGCTTTATTGATAAAAACACAACCACAACAACATTTGAAAATATTCAATCACGCCTACGTGGAATGGTGTTAATGGCACTGTCTAATGAAACAGGAAAAATGCTCTTATCGACAGGCAACAAAGCTGAAATGGCGGTTGGCTACGCCACACTTTATGGTGACATGTGCGGCGGATACAATGCCATTAAAGATCTTTACAAAGGGCAGGTCTATGCTTTATCCAAATGGCGCAATACCCAAAGCCCTGTTATTCCCGAACGGATCATTACCAAAGCCCCAACGGCAGAGCTTAAACACGACCAAACAGATCAAGACACTCTTCCACCCTATGATGTATTAGATGATATTCTTGAACACCTTATTGAAAAAGATATGGCCGTAGAAGACATACCCCATGATAGAGAAACGGTTCTACACGTCTGGAAGATGCTCAATGCTGCAGAATATAAACGTCGCCAATCTCCACCAGGGGCGAAAGTAACCCCCAAAGCCTTCGGCCGTGACAGACGTTATCCCATCACGAATGGATTCTTGAAAAATCAGTCATAATCCGCTACTTAAGTAATACATAATTAGAAAGATTACACGAATGACCGTAAAAGCTCGCTTTGCCCCATCCCCTACTGGTTTTCTACATGTTGGAAATGCCCGTACGGCTATCATCACATGGCTTTTTACGCGCTCTCAAAACGGGCATTTTCTACTCCGTATTGACGATACAGATCGCGAACGCTCAAAGGATGAATATGAGCAAGCCATCATAGATGGTCTGACATGGCTTGGTCTAGATTGGGATGAAAAGGCCAATCAAAAAGATCGCATGGCACGCTATACCGAAATCATCGAAAAACTAAAAGTCGATGGACGTCTTTACGCTTGCTATGAAACTCCTGAAGAATTGGGGTTAAAACGTAAGACACAATTATCACGTGGCATTCCACCCACCTATGATCGGGCTGGATTATCTCTTTCCAAAGACGACATTGCAAAATATGAAGCGGAAGGACGCAAACCACATTGGCGTTTTAAATTAAACCACGCCCCTATCGAATGGAATGATCTTGTTCGTGGATCCGTTGCCTTTAAAGGCGAGGATTTATCTGACCCTGTTGTCCTGCGTGAAGATGGCACCCCACTTTATCATTTATGTTCCGTCATTGATGATATTGATTTTGAAATCACGCATGTGGTGCGCGGCGAAGACCATGTCTCCAACACCGCCACTCACGTACAAATGTTTGAGGCCATCTCAGGCAAAGCGCCAGATTTTGCTCACTTATCGCTCATTTCTGATGCCGAAGGCGGAAAACTTTCCAAACGCCTTGGCTCTTTAAGTGTCAAAGACATTCAAGAACAAGACGGCTTAGAAGCCATGTCGGTTGTCTCTTTAATGGCACGCCTCGGCACATCCGACCCCATCGAATCTTTTACAAACATTCAATCTTTGGTTGATAGCTTTGACTTCTCTAAATTCTCTCGCTCTACACCGAAGTTTGATCCGGATGAACTTATACGCTTGAATGCAAAAATCCTTCATGAAACATCTTTTGACACCGTTAAAGAACGTCTTGCCGCTATGGGGTTAAATGAAATGGATGAATCTTTCTGGAATGCCGTCCGCCCGAATTTAGAAAAACTGGAAGATATTAAAAACTGGTGGGACATGACCAATGAATCTCTTGCTACCGTCATTGAAGATGAAGATAAAGACTTTATTGCCCAGGCTGCAACCCTTTTACCAGATGCACCATGGGATGAAACCACATGGAAAGCATGGGTTGATAAAATTAAAGAAGGCACTGACCGCAAAGGTAAGAATTTGTTTATGCCTCTTCGTAAAGCCCTCACAGGTATGGAGCATGGGCCAGAACTAAATAACCTCCTTCCCCTTCTTGGGCCTGAAAAAACCAAGAAACGTTTAGCCGCTTAATGCCTAAACCAGCTATCATTCTCGTTCAGCCACAAATGGGAGAGAATATAGGTGCCGCCGCGCGTGCCATGTGTAATTTTGGTCTGGAAGATTTAAAACTCGTGAATCCACGTGATGGCTGGCCTAGCGAAAGTGCAACGGCAAACTCTGCTGGCGCACTTGACATCATGCCCCCTGTTGAAGTGTTTGAAAAAACAGCCGACGCTCTAAAAAATTACCATACCGTCTATGCCACAACCGCACGCCCTCGTGATATGCGCAAAAAAGTGATGAGCGCAAACCACGCCGCACAAGATATCGCCGACAAACAATCACAAGGCTTAAAGACTGCTATTTTATTTGGTGGTGAACGTGCCGGCCTCACCAATGATGACATTGCCCTCGCCCATAACATCATATCCATTCCTGTTAATCCTGATTTTTCTTCAATCAATTTAGGACAGAGTGTTTTACTTGTTGCTTATGAATTATTTCAAACAACAAATGATACAACGCCAGAGAATCTCCCCGTTGGCGATAGTGCGCCCGTTTCTCACAAAGAATTAAATGAAATGATTGAACGTCTAGAAACCGAGCTAGAGGATAGGAAGTTCTTCCGCAATCCTGATATGCGCCCTAGCCTCATACGAAATATTCGTAATTCCCTAACACGCGCCAACTTAACCGAGCAAGAAACCCGCACCTTTCAGGGTATTATCTCCGCCTTAATTGGGAATAAAATCAAATAAAAACCGCCTATTAAGGCGGTTCTCTAAATTCTTAATCAAAGTATTTTTGAATTTTGACTAGAAGCAAGGAGCGAAATGTAGAAAATCTACATGAGCAACGCGCGACGACGTCAAAAGCAAAAAGACGCAGATTTTAACGTGAGTAAAACTCAACGATAAGATGCGGTTCCATCTCAACAGCAAATGGTACATCTGCAAGCTCAGGCACACGTAAGAACGTAACTTTCCCTGCTTTATGATCTGCTTCGATATATTCAGGCACATCACGCTCAACAGATTCAACAGCTTGAACAACCATTGGCATTTTCAATGATGAATCTTTTACCTGAATAACATCACCTGGTTTTACATGGTAAGAAGGAATATTCACTTTTTTACCATTTATTGTCACATGTTTATGGCTGATAAATTGACGCGCTGCAAAAACAGTTGGTACAAATTTAGCACGGTATATAACGGCATCTAAACGACACTCTAACAAACCAATAAGGTTTTGACCTGTGTCACCTTTCATGCGGTTGGCTTCGGCAAAGTAACGACGGAATTTACGCTCGCCAATGTTACCGTAATGGCCTTTAAGTTTTTGCTTTGCAAATAACTGAATACCGTAATCAGTTGGTTTGGCACGACGTGCGCCGTGCATACCTGGTGCAGTTTGTCTGGCATTAAATGGAGATTTTGGACGGCCCCAAAGGTTACACCCTAGGCGACGGTCAATTTTATATTTGGACTGAGGTCTTTTTTCACTCATATCAATAGTTCCTTTTTTTATGAAGAGCCCTCATGCGCGTAAACGCGAGGAGGCTTATCTTCTATTTATTGTCCCAATTTCCTTTGTGGATTGAAGTCTATCTTTTGATATCCATCAACAAGGAGTCGCCTCCTTTTCTTGGGAATGAAGGGATTTATAAGGGTTTGGGGATAAATGTCAAGAATTTACGCCCTCAAAGCGAGAATTTAGTTATATTGAGCCGAAAATCATTAAAAAGAGCCAAAACCATGAAAAGACTCGTTCTTATCCCCGTTTCCACCGCCTGCTTGCTATTGGGGAGCTGTCAGACCTCAACCCAAACACTATCTAACGACATAGCCGCCCTAGGCAATAAAATTTTTAGCAATACAAACACACGCGCTGCGAGCGCATCCTTACTTTCTAACCAAGATATTGCTGCGGCCTTCAAACAAGCTCTATCGATTGGAACAGGTGAAGTTGTCGGGCAGCTCGGCGTTAAAAATGGTTTCAATCTTGATCCTAAAATACATATCCCCCTGCCCAGCAGCCTAGCCAAAGTGCAAAATGTACTGGAAGCTGCGGGGCTCTCTTTTATGATGGATGATTTAGAAACACGCCTTAACCGCGCCGCCGAAATTGCAACACCTCATGCAAAAGAGCTCTTTATCAACGCTATCTCTGAAATGACTTTCGATGATGTCATGACGATTTACAAAGGTCCTCAAGATTCTGCCACGACTTTTTTCAAAGATAAAATGTCGGCCCCCCTTGCTACCAAAATGCAACCCTTCGTCAATTCTGCAATTTCTGAAGCTGGCGTCGTCACCGCCTACGATAACGTTATGTCAAAATATAAAAACATTCCTTTTATGCCTGATGTCAAAGCAGATTTAACCAGCTATGTCGTAGATCAGGGTATTGAAGGAATTTTCTTTTACTTGGCACAGCAAGAAGCACAAATCCGCCAAGACCCCGCAAGACAAACCACCGATTTGCTCAAAAAGGTTTTTGGGAACCAAGTAAAGTAAGGTATTATTAAGTGTTGTCAGCCAGTTACGGCTATGACAAAATAACATAATTAACAATCGGTTACATCCTCTATGACCTATAAATTAGATCAAATCAAAATACTTGTTGTCGAAGACATGCTCCCTATGCTGACTTTGACAAAGTCCATATTAACTATTTTTGGGTTTAAAAAATTATTCTCTGCGAGGGATGGTGAAGAAGGCTATAAACTTTATCTCAAAGAAGAACCTGATCTTATTATCACAGATTGGCATATGGAACCTATGGATGGTCTAGAGATGATAGATAAAATTCGTAGTGATAAAAATTCGCCAAACCCCTATGTGCCAATTATCGTTATGACAGGATATAGCAGTCGTAAGCGTGTTGAAAAGGCACGCGATAACGGCATGACAGAATTTCTTATGAAACCCTATACAGCTAGAGATTTATATAAAAAGATTGTTCAGCTTATCGAAAAACCAAGGCAATTCGTTAAATCTGAAGACTTTTTCGGCCCCGACAGAAGAAGACGCGTAGACGATTACCAAGGTCCTGTACGCCGCATAGAAGATCAGAACGAAAAGAATGAAAAACGCGAACAAGAGGCCGATGATATAATTTTAAGAAACAAAGACGAAAGTTAACAGAGTGTCAGACGAAGATAACATGGATATATATGGTGAAGAGGCGGAATTTACAATGCCGCATAATTATTTAAAAGAAAAAGCTGGTGATGGTGGAATCCCTCAACATCTTATTGAGAGCGCGCAAACATTTATTCGCGATAATACTATTGAATATGCACCTTACGCCTCCGATCATATTACTGAAATTGAACAGAGCTTAAAAGAACTTAAAAATGAAAACGATTCTAAAAAACAAAAAGAATGGATGCAAAAAATAATTCAACACATCATGCATATCAAGGCGCATGGTGGTATGTTCGATTATGATATTATGAGCGACATCGCAAGTAAAACCCTTACCTTTCTTGAAGACGTTGAACAAATTAATGAAGACTTATTTGACATTATTGAAGCGCACAACGTCAGTATCAAGCTAATAATCAACCATAACAACAAAGGTAATGGCGGCACAGAGGGCAAGGCGCTAGATGACGAAATGAAAAGAGTTATCGGGCGTTATACAAAAAAGTATAACAATTAAGCCATTAATTAGGATAAATAAATCCAGAAACTTTATAGACGCTGCCATAACTTGCCGATGGGTAATGCCAGAAACGAGCATTTGACCAATCATTGTGTCTTGAAGTATCTACAACACGCATTTTTTTATAAATAATAGAACGTGTTTTACGGTCCCCTCCCCAATTACTATGGGTCACCTCAATGTTACGACTATTAATAACTCTTTTTACAACCGCAAGATGTCCATATTTAAGACGTTCGGTTTTAGACAAAACCATTACTGCATCTTTTTGGGGAGTTGCGCCCATTCTATATTTCCCCTTCGCTTTATCCCACCAAGTATGAGCATTCCCAAAAATTTGAACGCCTGATGCATTCCTTACATAGGGAACACACTGCAACGGCTCCTTAATTGTATAATAATCACGAGAAGATGGCTTAGGTGGCGGTAAAGAATATTTAACCTGCCCTCGGTTAGTTGTTCCTATATTAAAATCAGCACAACCTGCTAATAATAGGGTTAACAAACAACATAGAATGCTTTTTTTTATCATAAGTAACGCATTTAAAATGAATGGTGGGCCTGGAGGGACTTGAACCCCCGACCAGACCGTTATGAGCGGTCTGCTCTAACCAGCTGAGCTACAGGCCCTTAAAAAAGTTATAGCCAAAAAATCTTACGTATCCAAGAAGCTTCTAAGTTTTCTGGAACGACTTGGATGTTTTAGCTTACGAAGTGCTTTGGCTTCAATCTGACGGATACGTTCCCGTGTCACGTTAAATTGCTGCCCCACCTCTTCCAATGTATGGTCGGTGTTCATCCCAATACCAAAACGCATACGCAACACACGCTCTTCACGCGGTGTCAGTGAGGCTAACACACGAGTTGTTGTCTCACGTAGATTAGAGTGAATGGCACTCTCAACAGGTAAAATCGCATTCTTATCTTCAATGAAATCACCCAATGATGAATCTTCCTCATCACCGATTGGCGTTTCAAGCGACACAGGCTCTTTTGCAATCTTCATAACCTTGCGCACTTTATCAAGTGGCATGTGAAGACGCTCGGCCAATTCTTCTGGTGTTGGTTCACGACCAATTTCATGCATCATCTGACGTGACGTACGCACCAACTTATTGATTGTTTCAATCATATGAACAGGAATACGAATTGTTCTAGCTTGGTCAGCAATCGAACGTGTGATTGCCTGTCTAATCCACCATGTTGCATAAGTTGAAAATTTATAACCACGGCGATATTCAAATTTATCAACCGCTTTCATCAAACCAATATTTCCTTCTTGGATTAAGTCCAAGAACTGCAATCCACGGTTTGTATATTTCTTAGCAATGGAGATAACCAAACGAAGATTGGCTTCCACCATTTCCTTTTTCGCACGCGCCGCTTCTTTTTCACCTCGCTGTGTCGTGGAAACAACACGACGGAATTCCTTAATTGGCAACGCCGCATCTTCAGTCACTAACCCAATCTGAGTGCGGATATCGTTAATCTTATCTTTGTTTTTATCGACAAATTTTTCCCACTTCGCATCAATTTTCCTAACACGCTTTACCCAATCAGGGTCAAGCTCTGCCCCGTAATAATTATCAAGAAAGCTCTCACGCTTCACTTTGCTATCAACGGCAAGACGCAACAACTTACCTTCTAATGATACCAACTCACGGTTAATTTTATAAAGGGCTTGGACAAGCTGTTCGATACGCGCGTTGTGAAATTTCACTTCGTCCATCAACTTGACCATTTCGGTCTTTAATTTTTCGTATTTTTTATTCGTCGCCGCATCAGGCTCATCACCAGCTTGAATGGCTTCAATACGCACAGCCTGAACGACTTTAATTTTCTTATATGTTTTTTTGATTTTGCCAAAAACTTCAAAGACCTTCGGTTTCAGCTCTTCTTCCATCGCAGCGAGAGATACATTTTCCTCCTCTGCTTCATCAACAGTCGTATCATCGCCTCCTTCGCCACCTTCGCCACCTTCGCCCGCTTCGGTCTCATCTTTTTTCTCTTTTTTAACGGGGGGAGGAAGTGATGGCTTTACAGGTGGTCTTGGCTTTGCAGAATGGTCAATTTCTGGTCCATCATTATACGTCGCATCAAGATCAATAACCTCACGCAACAAAATATCACCCTTTTGTAGAGAGTCATACCACGCAATTAAGGATTCAATCGCCAGCGGACTTTCACAAATACCGCCGATCATCATTTCACGACCGGCCTCTATGCGTTTTGCAATTGCAATCTCGCCCTCGCGCGATAACAATTCCACCGTACCCATTTCGCGCAAATACATACGCACAGGATCATCGGTACGACCCGTATCATCAGAGGCAATATTACCACCTGACTCATATTTTTCCTCTTCTTCCTCGTCTTCAGAGTCCCCCTCCGTCATCTGAATACCAACATCGGACAATGTTGACATCGCATCTTCAATTTGTTCAGAAGAAAATTCTTCAGCAGGTAATGCTTTGTTTAACTGGTCATAGGTAATGTAACCTTTTTCTTTACCCTGCTTGACCAATTTTTTAACGATCTGCGCCAAAGTACCTTTGACCGTACGTTTAGGAGTATCACTATCTTCTTCATCCTCTGCTTTTACATTTTTATTAGACGCAGATTTCTTTGTCGCACCTTTCTTAGGGGCAGATTTTGGAGACGCTTTTTTTGCTTCCGCTTTCTTGGCTGGGGTTTTTGCGACGGTTTTCTTTGCGGCTGTTTTAATCACGGTTTTCTTTACTGTTGTAGTTTTTTTCGACGTTGTTTTCTTTGCGGCTGTTTTCTTAACCGCTTTTTTAGGTTTTTTGGAAACAGTTTTCTTAATCGCTTTTTTAAGCGTTTTCTTTACTGTCTTCTTTGCGGCTGTTTTCTTTACAACCTTTTTAGGTTTTTTGGAAACAGTTTTCTTAACCGCTTTTTTTGTTACTTTTGCAGAAGCTTTTTTAACAGCCGCTTTTTTCGCAGGCTTTTTCTTCGCCGATGTCTTCTTCACCGCCGATAGCTTCGCTGCCTTCTTTTTAGCAGGCGCTTTTTTTGCTACTGATTTTTTAGATGATGCCAAAATTCTTGTCTCTGCCGTTTTCCAAATAGGTGATTAATCTTTAAATCCAAATATAACCAAATGGTTATACCTGATTCGGGTATTAAAGAGAAAAGCCTTTATAAACAAAAGCTTTTCTATAATCAAGCCACTAAGACATTGCCTTCTGACGGCTTTGATTAAATGCCTGAATCGCTTGTTTCCAGCCTTCTTGAACGTCTTCAATCTCGGTCTGCGGACGTATAAAACTAGCATGGGTGTAGACGGCTTCACATAAGATACCTTTTATTTCACTTTCATACCCATCGTTACTCAGTGTTTGTAACAAAGCATCCCGCTGAACATTCGCATTTTCACTTAAGTGAGTTACAAGAGATTGACGTAATAAATCCAGTCTCTCTTCCCCAATTTCCAACATCCCCACCTCTTCTTCAACCATATCAAATAAGGCTGGGTGATTAAGTAAGCTTGCCAGTAAAATCTGCTCCATCAATTTATCGCGGGAATAAGAGGGGTGTTTCATCGGTGTAACAGGTTGATTGGCTGGCTTTTTATAAGGAACAAAAGAAGATTTATTTCCATTATAATTTTTCTGATAGCTCGAACCGAAAGTTTTATTAATTTTCTCCCGAAAGGCCTGACGGTAATAATGCTGCACTTCCCGGTCAGTAATTCTTAAAACTTCATCTTCTAAAATTTTAGACAATCCCGCACGTGCCTCTGGCGTATCAAAATTTTGCCCACTTGTATGATACATCCAAATAAAGTCAACCAACGGAATAGCAGCATTTAAAATACTTTCCAGCGCTTTCTTACCTTGCCCATTTACCAAACTATCAGGATCTTGCCCATCAGGTAAAAATGCAAAACGGGCACTATGGTCTGGTTTTAATAACGGCATAATCCGTTCTGCGGCTCTGGCGGCGGCACGCCGCCCTGCACTATCACCATCAAAACATAAGATAGGTACTTTACGGGCATCGGGGATCATCCGCCATAACACCATGATCTGCTCTTCGGTCAACGCTGTTCCCATCGGAGCCATCGCCCCAGAATACCCTGCTTTGGCACAAGCAATCACATCAACATAACCTTCAACCACCACCAGCGGGTGTCCATCTATCGCCGCCTGTCGTGCTCGTGGTTCACCATATAACATGCCCCCTTTATGAAACAAGGTTGTGTCTGATGAGTTCATATATTTTGCAGGAACATAATCTCCCCCCCGACTAAATGAGTCAGGTGGTCTTAAGTGATCGGGTAGAATACGCCCCCCAAACGCCACAACACGGCCTCGCCTATCGGGGACTGGAAACATAATCCGCTCACGGAAAAAGGCATAAGGCTCTCTCCCCTCTTTTCCAGCGCGCAGAATGCCGACTTCAATCATTTGTGTGTCTGTATAGCCCAGTGCCTGCATCGCTTTACGCACCGCATTTCTATCCGCAGGCGCATACCCCACACGAAAATTATTGAGTTGTTCTTCGCTCATCCCACGATCAGTAATATACCGATAGGCTTCTTTATTGGATGGGTCACGTAACTGCGCCTCCATCCAGCGCGCCGCCTCTTCCATCAAAGTATAAAGACTTTTCTCTTCCTTGGATTTTTGAATGTCTTGCGGGGATTGCTGTGGCACTTCCATGCCTGCCTCTTGTGCGAGTGTCTCAATCGCCTCGATAAAGGATTGGTTATCATGCTGCATGGCAAAGCCAATTGCATCTCCATGTGCCCCACAACCAAAGCAATGATAAAACTGCTTATCATCATTCACATAGAAAGAGGGGGTTTTCTCGTTATGAAACGGGCAACAGCCCTTAAATTCTCGCCCCGCACGCGTCAAACGGACTTTCCTCTGAATAATATCAGACAGCACAAGCCGCGAGCGCAGCTCCTCCATAAAGCGTGGTGGTATACTCATAACCGCACTCTAGCGTCATTCCGAACATTTGCGCAAGCAAATGGAGTAATCTTAAATAAAAACGACATTAAAGCTCCATCGCGTTAGAATCCCAAATAAATTTACCAGAATCTCCAACGATAAAAATTCTTTGAAAAACTAAATTTTCTTTATTCTTTATATTTTTTTCCCAGAAATTTTTACACGGAATATTAAAATAATGTTTATCGTCTTTATTTTGAAGTTTCCAATCATCAAAAGTGATAATCAACCAATACCCCTGATATTTACCATTCATTTTATTTGTATAAGCGATAGTAATAAGCTCTTCAATTTCTTGATACCAACCATCCGTTTTAACACACCTTGCAACTGGAACATTTACGCCAAAGCTCCGATTATGTTTACTCCCAGAGTATTCTATCTTCTGAAATGCAGGAGCGTCGCCTCTTTCTTCTAGTAGTTGCATAGTTAAACTCTCATTGTAACCATCAACAGCTCTCGTAAGTTCAACTTTTACAAGAGCATTATTGGAAAATATTATTTCCCCATCATACTCTTGCTCAACAGAACAAAAACGTAACTTTACACATTCGTCATCTAAAAGTTTTGCAACAGTAAAAAGTGGGCGTATTTCGTAAAAAAAAGAATGATGAAATCTATGTTTATAAGAAAGCTCTTTTTCAAGCACTAAATCAATAGCTTCCCTTACTTCAGAAAGTAAAAATTCATTTTTAGAATCAAGTAAATTTTCAATTATATTATCAATACTTACTACATTCACTACTAATTAACCTAACCAGCCAACTTCACCTTAACGGCACCGCCAGCCTTCGCCATATCCATCTGACCTGCATATTTAGTCTTCAGCGCACCCATGACTTTACCCATATCCTTAATGCTTGCCGCACCAATATCTGCAATCACGGCATCAATAGCAGCTCCAGTTTCGGCTTCATCCATTTGAGCGGGCAGGAATTTTTCAATCACTTGGATTTCAGTCAATTCCCGCTCAGCCAATTCTGGACGCCCCGCATCCGCATAAGTCTTAGAACTTTCCTGACGTTGCTTAATCATCGACTGCATCATCGATAAAATCTCAGAATCTGCTATGCCCCCCGCATTGCCATTTCCGCGTGCCGCAATGTCCCTATCCTTCATCGCTGCTGTGATTAAGCGGATCGTGGACATCGCCACTTGATCCTTATTTTGCATTGCTTCTTTTAAAGCTGTGGTAAACTCGTCTCTTATACTCACTTTATACTTCCATTTCTTGTCAAACTAATCTATTACAATGTTTTCCAGTGACACCAATTTACTGGAAAGATTTCGATAGTGACCGAAGCAACATCAAAACCCCATAAAACAACCAAGCAACAATCTACATCTAAGCCCCCTAAGAATGCAAGTGCCCATAACACTGCTGTGGTTATTTTTGCTGATGGAACAACCATTTACGGCAAAGGCATCGGGGCTGAAACCGCCGCAGTTGGCGAGATTTGCTTCAATACCTCCATAACAGGCTATCAAGAAATTCTGACAGATCCCTCTTATGCAGGTGAGATTATCACCTTCACCTTCCCTCATATTGGTAATGTTGGGACGAATAATGAAGATATAGAGCATCTAACCCCTTTTGCTCGCGGTGCCATTATGCGTGAGGACATCACAACTGAAGCAAGCTGGCGCGCCACATCGCATTTCAATGATTGGCTCAAAAGCCATAATCTGGCTGGTATTTGCGGTGTCGATACCCGCGCTTTGACCCGCCATATTCGCGACAAGGGCGCACCAAACGCCGTCATCTGCCACCAAGCCGATGGCAAATTTGATTTAGACGCTCTCCAGAAACAAGCCTCAGAATGGAGCGGATTAGAAGGATTAGACCTCGCCAAGGAAGTTTCATGCACTCAAACCTACGAATGGAACGAAACCAATTGGGTTCTCCCCTCATCTCTCCCCCCCAACGGGGGGGATGCAAGGGGGGGCTACGGCAAACAAGAAAACCCACAGCGTCATGTTGTCGCTATGGACTTTGGTGCCAAACGTAACATTCTACGTTGTTTGGCCTCGACAGGCTGTAAAGTGACTGTTGTGCCAGCCAATACCTCTGCCGAAGATATACTGAAACACAAACCAGATGGTGTGTTCCTTTCCAACGGTCCCGGTGATCCTGCCGCAACAGGCGAATATGCTGTCCCGACGATCAAAGCACTCCTAGACAAAGACTTGCCGGTTTTCGGTATTTGTTTGGGACATCAAATTCTTGCCCTTGCCTTAGGGGGTAAAACAGAAAAAATGGCATTGGGACATCGTGGTGCCAATCATCCTGTCCAAGATATACAGACAAGCAAAGTTGAAATTACTTCACAAAATCATGGCTTTGTGGTTATACCCTCATCTCTTTCTTCAGATATAGAAGTGACCCATATCAGTCTCTTTGATAAAACCAATGAAGGCATACGTCATAAATCAAAACCAGCCTTTAGCGTTCAATACCATCCCGAAGCCTCCCCCGGCCCTCAAGACAGCCATTATCTCTTCGATCGCTTCGTTGAGATGATAGATAAGGCGGCGTAAGAATGACCGACGACCTCATCAAAGGCGCACAAGAATTTAAACATCATTACTATGAAAGTGATAATGATCTAATGGCATCGTTGGTCAGAACTGGTCAGCACCCAAAATATTTCATTATTTCTTGCATCGACTCTCGTTCTAATCTTGGCACGATATTCAGAGCGCCCCCTGGTACGTTTTTTTCCTACAAAGCGATGGGTGCCATTGTCCACCCCCATCAAAAAGGAACAGGTCTTGGTGCTGCTCTGCAATTTGCAATTAATTACAGTAAAATCGAAACCATTATTGTTTTAGGGCACACAAGATGCGGCGCAATAAAGGCCTTAGCCGAAGATATTGATGACCCCGAAATCTCCAACTTTATTAATGTAGCCAAACAGGTCTTGGCAAAAGCACAAGCTTATTGTCAGGGTTCGGATAAACTTTTGGACAGAGCAGAACAGGAAGCTATTCTTGAGAGCGCTGAAAATTTAAAATCATATCCTTGCGTTGCAAAAGCCCTTTCAGAAAAGACTCTCTCTATAAAATCATGGCAGTTTGATATCAGAATCGGCGACTTGCTGGAATACAACCCATCAACAAATAATTTTGAGGTTGTAACCCTAGACACAGCTTTAGATACAGAAACAGGGGGTAGCCGCCGAAATGCTTAAATTTGAAAAAACTATTCCTTATATATTTGCCTTCACTTTGTTTGTGTCTGCAACTTTAGTTTTTTCTGTTCAACCTATGCTTGGTAAAATGATGTTACCTCATGTTGGTGGCGCACCCGCAGGCTGGGCTGTCACCATGTTTTTCTTCCAAACCTGTTTGTTATTTGGCTATGGCTTGGCCTATTTATTTTCTAAGTTACCGCCTTTTTTAAATATTCTTGCCATCTTGTTTATGTTTGTCCCTGCGGCATTGTTTCTACCTATTGCCTACCAAAGCGGCATTGTTGATTCCATTTCACCATGGGCTGTCTTTTTACAACTGACCGCGTCAACCGCCGTGCCATTCTTGGCGCTCTCAACGCTTGCCCCAGGTCTACAACGCATTTTTTCCTTCAGCACCCATTCAACGGCAAATGACCCCTATTACCTATATGCCGCCAGTAACGTGGGCAGCTTCGTTGGACTTCTGGCGTATCCAATACTTCTTGAGCCTCTCATAGGTCTACAAACACAAAGCCAAATTTGGATGATCGCATTTGCCGCCTTATTCGCTTGTGTCGCCTTATCTACCGTCAGTATTTTTTCAGGACGTCGTGACTTAGTTAACTTTAAATTCAAAAATGAAAAAACACAAAAAATAGGAACAGATAAAACAATAACATGGTCACGCCGTTTTAAATGGCTTGCCCTTGCCGCCATCCCTTCCAGTTTAATGATTGGGACAACAACCGAAATCACAACAGACATAGCTTCCGCTCCGATGATTTGGGTATTACCACTAAGCCTTTATTTACTAACCAACATCATCGCCTTTGCTAAACGCCATAAGATTGATACGAACAATCTTTCTACACTGCATATTTTAGGTGCCGTTACGATCACTTGGTTACTTGTGCTGGAAAATTATAATGGCGCCTTCAGCCACTATACTGTTTTTGTTGCCTTGGTTTATATGGCCGCCTTTACAATAACGGCATTGCTCCTTCACTCTTGCCTTGCAAATGATCGACCAAACACAACCAAACTAACAGAATTTTATCTGATAATGGCCTTGGGCGGCGCTCTGGGCGGCAGCTTTAATGCCTTTATCGCGCCTGTTTTATTTAATGATGTCTATGAGTTTCAATTCGTTTTTATATTATCTTTATTGTTAAATCCTGCCTTCACACAATCGCTCCCTTCTAATCTCAAAAAAATATCATATGGCATTTTCATGGCTGCCATTGCCGTTATTGCGCTCATTGTCTTTAAAGAAAATAATTTCACCATAGCATTGCTTCTCTTTATTGTTATTTTTTCATCTATGCATGCAAAAACATTATTTGTAACTGCTACAATAATATTACTTTTCTTAGCCTCCCCCTTAAGTAAGAAAAACCTTCTCCATATTGATAGAAATTTTTTCGGTGTTGTAAAAGTTTATGAGGAAGGCATCCTCGATGCGCCAACAAAAAGAGTAAGAGCTTTATATCACGGCACAACATTACATGGATTTCAGGCGCTCGATAAAAGCTTGGCCTTTAAACCTCTATCTTATTACGGCGAAAACGGCCCTGTTGGAGATACTTTCGCTATTCAAAAACCTAAGGATATCGCCGTATTGGGCTTAGGGGTTGGTCAAGTTTCCTGCCATAAACGACGAGGACGCCAATATACTTTCTATGAAATTGATCCTCATGTTGCAGAAGTCGCAAAAGACTATTTTCAAATACTTGAAAAATGCGGTCACAAAAATATTATTATCGGTGATGGTCGCTTAGAGTTCGCTAAAGACGAAAATAAATATGACATGGTGATGATTGACACTTTCAGTTCTGATTCAATTCCAATTCATCTTATTACAAGCGAAGCTATTGAACTTTACATGAGCAAAATTAAAAACAATGGCGTTATCTTAATAAACATCTCTAATCGACACTTAGATCTAACAAAACCGCTCGCCTCCATTTCAAATCATTTAGGCTATATCTACCGCTTTAAATTTAACAAATCAAAGCCAGAAGACCCTTATAATTTCGCCTCTGAGTGGGTCGTTATTACAAAGAATAAGAATATTGCTAAATCACTTGATAACAAAGGCTGGACTGAGGTAAAAACCACTATGCGCCCATGGACAGATGATTATAGTAATTTCATATCTACTTTAAGAATTTTTAGCCATAAAGAACCTGACGCGAGTCAGGATACAAGCAACGAGTAAGAAAAATGCCAAAGCGTACTGACATAAAATCAATTCTTATCATTGGCGCAGGACCAATCATTATTGGTCAAGCTTGTGAATTTGATTATTCGGGCACCCAAGCCTGTAAAGCACTACGCGAAGAAGGCTATCGTGTTATCTTGGTCAATTCTAACCCTGCCACCATCATGACCGATCCAAATATGGCAGATGCAACATACATCGAACCCATCACACCAGAAATTGTTGCAAAAATTTTAGAAAAAGAAAAACCAGATGCCGTCCTCCCGACTATGGGCGGACAAACAGCACTGAACTGCGCCCTTGATCTCGCTGAAAACGGAACACTTGATAAACTTGGCATTGAGCTTATTGGGGCCAATCAACAAGCCATTGCCACAGCAGAAGATCGTAATCTTTTCAAAAACTGTATGGATGAAATTGGTTTAGAATCCGCTCGCTCTGTCTTAGCGCATAATAGAGAAGAGGCAAAAGCCGCATTAGAAGAAATAGGTCTACCTGCTATTATCCGTCCAGCCTTCACCATGGGTGGAACTGGCGGCGGTATTGCTTATAACAAAGACCAATATTTTGAAATCACCGAAGAAGGGTTAGACGCCTCCCCGATTAATCAAATTCTAATTGAAGAATCTTTACTCGGTTGGAAAGAATATGAAATGGAAGTTGTTCGTGACAAAAATGACAACTGCATCATTATTTGTTCTATCGAAAACATTGATCCTATGGGCGTACATACAGGGGATTCCATTACGGTTGCACCTGCCTTAACGCTTACTGATAAAGAATATCAAATTATGCGTAACGCCTCTATTGCTGTTCTGCGCGCTGTCGGCGTGGAAACAGGAGGGTCAAACGTCCAATTCGCTGTACATCCAGAAACAGGGCGTCTGATTGTCATTGAGATGAATCCGCGCGTATCACGCTCATCTGCTTTGGCGTCAAAAGCAACAGGGTTCCCCATTGCCAAAATCGCGGCAAAGCTTGCGGTTGGCTATACTTTAGATGAATTAGATAACGATATCACCAATGGTCGCACCCCTGCCTCGTTTGAACCTTCTATTGATTATGTTGTCACAAAAATTCCCCGCTTTAATTTTGAAAAATTCAAAGGTTCTGACAAAAAACTGACAACGGCGATGAAATCCGTCGGTGAAGTCATGTCCATCGGTCGCTCCATGGAAGAATCTTTGCAAAAGGCTCTCTGCTCTATGGAAGAAGGGTTAAACGGTTTTAATGAAACAAAAATAGGTGACGGTGAAACACCAGATGCGGACCAATTACGGGCGGCTATTTCTCAACCAACACCACGTCGTCTTCTTTATGTTGCACAAGCCATGCGTCACGGCATGAACATTGATGATATTCACGCTGGCTGTAAAATTGACAAATGGTTTTTAGAACGCATTCAAAATATTATCAATCATGAAGAAGAAATCCGCACAAACGGTCTTCCCGTTGATGCTCAAGAATGGATGGAAATCAAAAAACTTGGTTTTTCTGATGCCCGCCTCGCCGACATTGTTGATGTAAAAGAAAGTTCTGTTACCAAAGCACGCCAAAAACATAAAATACATCAGGTTTTCAAACGTGTTGACTCATGCGCCGCAGAAATCCCTTCTGAAACACCTTATATGTACAGCACCTACGAAGGTAACGGCATCACCCCCGCAGAAAATGAATGCGCACCAACCGACAAAAAGAAAATTATTGTCCTTGGTGGCGGGCCGAATAGAATCGGACAAGGAATTGAATTTGATTACTGCTGCGTTCATGCCTGTTATGCCCTACAAGAAGCAGAATATGAAACAATCATGATTAATTGTAATCCTGAAACCGTTTCAACTGATTACGACACCGCTGACCGTTTGTATTTTGAACCGTTAACCGCAGAAAACGTCATTGAAATTATTCGCGCAGAAAGCCAAAACGGCAACGTTGAAGGCGTCATCGTTCAACTCGGGGGACAAACACCCCTTAAACTCTGTCATGACTTACAAAAAGCGGGCATCAAAATCCTTGGGACAGACCCTGACTCCATTGACCTTGCCGAAGACCGTGAACGTTTTCAAAAATTAATTCAGAAACTTAAACTGCGCCAACCCAATAACGCTTTAGCCTTCTCTAAAAAAGAAGCATTAGAACTCGCTGAAAAAGTTGGGTTCCCCCTTGTTATTCGCCCCTCTTACGTTCTTGGCGGTCAGGGCATGGAAATTGTTGGCTCAATAGAAGAAGTTGAAAAATACATGACTCGCGCGATGAATGTCTCTGGTAAAAACCCCGTCCTTCTTGATCGCTACCTAAAAAGCGCCATTGAAATTGATGTTGATGCTCTTTGTGACGGCAAAGAAGTCTATATTGCTGGAATCATGGAACATATTGAAGAAGCAGGCATTCATTCTGGTGACTCTGCGTCTGTTCTTCCCCCTCACTCACTGCCTTATAAAACAATTCGTGAACTCGAACGTCAAAGCACCCTTCTTGCCAAAGCTCTTAAAGTTGTTGGTCTTATGAATGTTCAATTCGCCGTAAAGATGAACAGAAACACAGGCGAATATGATATTTATATTCTCGAGGTTAATCCGCGTGCCTCTCGTACAGTGCCGTTTGTTGCAAAAGCAACAAATGTGCCCGTCGCCAAAATCGCGGCACGTATCATGGCTGGTGAAAAACTTGCCGATTTCCGTGACCAATTAATCGGCATGGCCTCTGATCATACTGCTGTAAAAGCGCCTGTTTTTCCTTTCAACCGTTTTCAAGGAACGGATGTTATCCTCGGTCCAGAAATGAAATCAACGGGCGAAGTCATGGGGGTTGATGTTGATTTTGCCCAGGCTTTCGCTAAATCACAAATTGCGGCGGGCAATGTCCTGCCAACAGAAGGTAAAGTTTTTCTCTCTGTCAAAAACGCTGATAAAGAAGATCTTATTCCACTCGCCAAAGACTTATCTGAAATGGGTTTTCATCTTGTTGCCACTGGCGGCACATGCAGTGCTCTTCAAAATGCTGGTTTAGAAGTTGAACGCATCAATAAAGTGATGGAAGGGCATCCACATATTGTTGATGCCATCATTAATGGTGATATCGACTTCCTTATTAATACAACAAAAGGACCACAAGCTTTAGCAGACTCCATGAGTATCCGTCGCCAAGCCGTTATGCATAAAATCCCCTATTATACGTTGCTGACGTCGGCGAAAGCGGGAATCCAAGCCATTCACGCCTTAGAAACCCGTGAAATGGATGTAAAACCACTGCAAGATTACTTCCCAAAGGAAGATGAAACAGAAGAAGAAGCGGCTTGACGCTTAACCGCTAAAAACCTATATTTTATATCAAGCCCTCCCGCCCCAAGATTTTTAAGCGGGCATGGCGTGTTAGTAGAGTCCGCTACTTTTGATGCGGGCTTTATTATTTCCCCTCCCTCGTCATCCCCGCGTAGGCGGGGATCTATTTAAAACGGAGAAAAAAATGTCTAATCAAGTGCCAATTACTCCTGCTGGTTATAAAACCATCGAGGCAGAGCTGAAAGAACGTAAAACCGTGACTCGATCTGAAATTGTTGAGTCAATTGCGACGGCACGTGAGCATGGCGACTTAAAAGAAAATGCGGAATATCACGCCGCCAAAGAACAACAAAGTTTTAACGAAGGCCGTATCAAAGAACTTGAGGGTGCCGTCGGTGCCGCTCAAATTATTGACCCTTCACAATTTTCTGGGAACCAAATTAAATTTGGTGCCGTCGTCGTTATTGTCGATGAAGAAACGGATGAAGAGCGCAAATTGCAAATCGTTGGTGAATATGAATCAAACGCAGACGAAGGTAAAATTTCTGTCACATCCCCTATTGCAAAAGCTTTAATTGCAAAATCTGTCGGTGACTCTGTAAAGGTTATCACACCCAAAGGCAAAGTAGATTACGAAGTCTTAGAAGTTCATTACTCTTAAGGCCTTAAAGGCTTTAAAGGCTCTAGCTTTAAAGGCTCTAAATGAACATGTGGTAATTTTTTTGGGTGAGGATGTTTGTGAGTATAAGTTTCTCCAGTTACTAAGTCATCGTGCTTGTGAGGATGATTATGCCCTCCATAGGCTTTAGAAGGTTTTGTTTCTACTGGTTTAGAGGGGCCTGTAGGACTAGGTATATGTACAGGCTTTTCTGAATCCGCTGAATGTTCATGTTCTTCTGAATGAGAACGAGGCACATGTGTGTGCACAGGTTCTGAATCAGGCACATGCTTTTCTGAATCCGCTGGAACAACTGGCACTCTCCGATGGGTACCAAGGAAACGACTACCTTTATGTTCCCTAATAATTTGCACACCCTTAACGTTATAAAATGCTTTTGCTGCTGAAACTTGGGGGCCAGTACATGTTATTGATACTTTTAAACGAGCTGTGCGAGTATTATACTCTGATAAACACGGCGCTTTTTTATTACTAAAATCACGGTGAACAATATGACTCCCTCCAGCTGTAGGAATGGTTGAGCAAGCTGACAACGACGCAACAGTAGCAAAAATTAATCCTACGGCTACGACCTTACGAGCGGCAGATGCAAAATCTTCAAGCATGAAATATCCTTCCCTTAAATTTCGGAAGATAGTAACCTAAATAGGCAATTATGTCAATATAGCTATTCTACTGAGATAGGCACGCCAGTATCTTGCTTCGAAGAGCGGACAAGCGGCATTGTTTTAACGGATGTCACGTTCTCTAGACCAGTTAATTTTTCCGTTAAAAATTGCTGATAACTATCCCAATCTTTCGCAACAATCCTCAAAAGAAAATCAACTTCTCCTGATAACATATGGCATTCTCTGACTAAATCCAACTCAAGGCACGATTCTTCGAATTTTTTTAAATCAGCCTCCGCTTGGGATACTAACTTAATCAACGCAAAAACGCTTAAGCCAAACCCCAAAGAATTTGCGCTTAACCGTGCGTAATATCCCTTAATAAATCCACTTTCTTCTAAGGCACGAACCCGTCTTAAACAAGGTGGTGCAGAAATACCTGCATTTTTTGATAGTTCGACATTTGTAATACGTCCATTGGCCTGCAAATCCCGCAAGATTTTTCGATCAATTTTATCAAGCTTAATGCGTTTCATGAAATATTATGTCCTAATTTGGTAAGTTTATTATTTTACACCCTGAAAATAAGGTATAAAGTTCCACCATGACGAACTCAAGTACTTTATTAGAAAACCCTACAAATAAAATAGGTTTAATAACCTGCTGGATTATAACCGAAGGTATGATTGGCACGCAAAATCAATGTGTTGGCGTGGCTAACGCGCTTGGTCTTAACCCCATTATAAAACAAATTGGCTTACGACAACCATGGAAAACATTTTCACCTTGGCTTGGCTTTGAAACAACCAGTAGTTTTTCTCCTTCCCTCACACCACCCAAAGACTCTACATGGCCAGACATTCTTATCACTTCAGGACGTAAATCCGTTGCTGCTTCGCGTTACATAAAAAAACAAAGTGGCGGCAAAACATTTACCGTTCACATTCAAGACCCTAAAATATCCGCTACACAATTTGATCTTGTTGCTGTTCCCTTTCACGATAAATTAAGGGGACAAAATGTTATTGTAACCGATGGCGCCCCCAATAAATTAACAAAAGACAAACTGAACCAAGCCAAACAAGATTTTGCACCCCCTTTTGAATCAATGAAGTCACCTCGTGTTGCCGTCTTGATTGGGGGTAACAGCCGTACCCATAAACTTACAAATTCTATAACCCATCAACTCATCAACCAGTTATCAAATCTCGACGCCAGCCTTATGGTGACAACCTCCCGCCGCACAGGCGAAGAAAATCTAAAAATGATACAAGATGCTCTGACCAAAGATCAAAATTTTATATGGAGCGGAAACGGTCAAAACCCATATTTGGGTATGTTAGCATGGGCGGATTATATTATCGTCACCTCTGATAGTGTCTCTATGCTTTCCGATGCAGGCACAACAGGCAAGCCCGTTTATATGGTTAATCTAGAGGGAGGCTCTCCCCGCTTTAATCGCCTCTATGATCATCTTAACAAAATCGACGTAACCCGTAATTTTACAGGTAACTTAGAAGCTTGGACTTACGAACCCCTTCATGATGCTCAAAAAGTGGCCCATGCCATAAAAGAAAATTGGGATAAGCTTTAGTCATGCCCTTTACGCATGGCTCCAACTACCCTAAAACAATAAAACTATATTCAAACCAAGGAAAACTATGTCTGAAAAACTACATACAAAAGTTCTTATTATCGGCTCCGGTCCTGCAGGTTATACAGCTGCCGTTTATGCCGCCCGATCAAACCTCAGCCCTATTCTCGTTCTTGGATTACAACCGGGTGGTCAATTAACCATCACAACGGAAGTAGAAAATTATCCTGGCTTTGCTGATCCTATTCAAGGGCCCTGGTTAATGGAACAAATGAAAGCGCAAGCTGAAAATGTTGGAACAAAAACAATGCATGACATTGTGACTGACGTAGATTTCAATTCAAAACCTTTTAAAGCCAAATTAGATTCAGGGTCGGAAATCACCGCTGATACTATTATTATTTCAACGGGGGCAAAGGCACGATGGCTTGGTCTCCCTTCCGAAGAAAAATTTCAGAACATGGGTGTCAGTGCTTGTGCCACTTGTGATGGATTTTTCTTTCGTAATAAACGTGTGGCTGTCATTGGCGGTGGTAACTCTGCCGTTGAAGAAGCTCTCTTCCTCGCTAACTTATGTGAGAAGGTAACACTGGTTCACCGCCGCGATGAACTACGTGCCGAAAAAATTATGCAACAACGCCTCTTCGATAATCCGAAGATTGAAATTCTCTGGGACAATGAAGTCGAAGAAATTCTTGGTGTTGAAGTTGGGCAAGGTGATAACCCTGGTGTCACAGGCTTACGTACTAAAAATAACAAAACAGGCGATATCACAGAAACAGATTTAGAGGGTGTTTTTGTTGCCATCGGTCATGATCCCGCTACATCACTCTTTAAGGATAAACTTGAAATGGATGCGGAAGGTTATCTCATCACCGCACCAGATTCCACTGCCACCAACATTCCTGGTGTCTATGCCGCAGGGGATGTAAAAGATAAAATTTATCGCCAAGCCGTAACGGCGGCAGGTATGGGATGTATGGCCGCTCTAGAAGCAGACAAATACATCGCAAATTTAGAAGCAAACAATCAACAAAATGAGGCAGCAGAATAAAATCGTTTGCCTTTGTTTTGTGACAAGGCGCAAGCGACGACGAATATTTTAATATTTTAGAAACGTGGCAACGACGTCACGGAACAAAGAAAAAGGATTTTTAAATGGATTGGGATAAACTACGCACTTTTCACATCGTTTCCGAAGCGGGTAGCTTTACCCATGCTGGAACCACCCTTAATTTAAGTCAATCTGCAATCTCAAGACAAATAAGCGCTCTTGAAGAAAGTTTAGACGTTAAGCTTTTTCAACGTCATGCACGCGGATTGGTTTTAACCGAAGCCGGTGAACTACTGAGTGACGCTGCGCGTGATATCTTTGGTAAGCTCTCCAGAATTGAAGGACGCTTAGCAGATTCAAAGTTCAAACCTACTGGATCATTACGCGTCACTGCACCTGATTTTTTGGGTTCAACATGGCTCGTACCAAAACTGGCCGATTTAAATGATAAATTCCCGGACTTACAACTTAGCCTCATTTTTGATGACCGTATTTTGAACTTAGCAATGCGTGAAGCAGATGCTGCCATCCGTCTTTACAAGCCAGAGCAAAATGATCTTATGTACCACACTATGGGTAAAGTTGACTTTCATATTTGCGGCAGTAAGAACTACTTCAAAAAACATGGCGTCCCTAAAACAGCCAAAGATTTAAAAGAACACCATTTAATCGGCTACCCTGCAAACCTGACGGCACCTTATGAAGATCCAAACTGGTTGCTCCGCAAAGCAAATGTACCGATGCAAAACAATTCAAAACTCATTCAAATGAATTCGCAGTTTGGTATCTATGAAGCCGTTAAGAATGGATATGGCCTCGCCGCCTTACCGGAATATCTGTTTCAAGGGGATAAAGTGGTCGAAACTTGTTTGGACGACATGAAACATCCATCCGTCACCATGTACCTTGTTTATATGGAGAGCAGGAAGGATTCTTCACGCATAAAATTACTCAAAGATTACCTTTTAGATCAATAAGTTAGCGTAAAACTTCTTTGAACAAAGCTCGCCCTTAAACTTGACTTTCAAGAGAAAAGAATTACTATGAAAAAGAGATATACAGGAGATTCAAATGGCTACTAAATACGGACAGCACATAAAACTGATCGATGCTTTTGAAGAAAGTTCTATCGGAAATTGTGCTGTTTTAGATTCTATAAACCATACAAAATTTTACCTCGGGTGTGTGCAGGCTATAGCCAAAGAAAAATATAACGGGCATTTGGATGGTGTCTATCAGGGTGCTTCAGGAGCCGTTGATAGCGCAATCAAAGTCCTAAAACTAGACACGGAAGGCCTCATCAACAGCGAGCATTTTATCAACAAGGTGGCCGCAGAGATTGAAAAAACAAAAGAGCTTCTCTATCCAACGCTAAACCATCCAGAGAATTACCCTTCTATCTGTGAAGAAATAGACACTCACATCACCGCGCTCCATGAAGCGCATGAGAAACTCAAAGCCACACGTCCCGCGCCTGCTACAGAAACCGTCTCTAACACCGCCACCAAAAAACTACACCCCGCTCTTACTAACACGCATTAAATTATTCAAAGAATCTCTTTTAAATCAATAGCCTAGCGGTAAAACCTCTTTGATTAAAAATTAACTGTTTACAAAAGTGAAAAAAATCCTTTTTAAGCACATTTTGCTGTTTACATCATAAATTCATACGGCTATAACCCCTCTTAACTTACGCAATTATCTCCTGTTATAGGGGGATGAGAGCTAAGTGAGGATTTCACAGATCCTGCGTCTATTCGGTTCTCTTGTTTACAAGCTGAGCTGAATATCAAGACGCAAACCTCCCTGTTCAACTTACCAGGCTCAGCTTTTAATTAAGCAGCCTGGTTTTTTTTATCTGTGAGATAGTATTTTCTGCGTAATCCAATTATAATATACTTTGTAGAATCAATAGCTTGCCAGAAACATATTCCCGTGACTGTTATAATTCCAGAAGAAGATAAAGAACCCGTTATTGCCTTATTTAACTATGGCGGTGGTCTGCGCGGCCTTATCCCCGCTCATATAATGACTCGTATAGAAAAAAAGACGGGTTTAAGAATGAGTGAAATGGTCGATATCTTTTGTGGCCCTTCAACAGGTGCCATTTTAAATGCCGCCCTAACGCTTCCACACCCTGATCATCCACATCGCTGTAAATATCGGGCACGTCATCTCGTCCGTTTTTATGAACGTGAGGGGCATAATATTTTCCCTCAAGATCGCTTTCGTGAATTACGTGGATTGCTGCACGACTTTAATAATAGACTCACAAAAATAAGCCAGCTGGAAAGTATTTTCAAACATGGTCATTATAACCCTGACCACCTTGGTAAGGCCCTTCGCGCCCTATACGGAAACGCAAAACTAGCGGATAGCTTAAAAAGTGTTGTCATTCCTTTCTATAGCATTGACGGTAACAGTACACCCGGTGGTTACAGCAGGGATATTTCTACACGCGCCATGCAACATTATGCGCGCGAAGGAGGACACGCCGTCTGGTTACGCAATATGAAACTTCACAATGAAAAACAAAAGAACAACAAGACTCCACACATCTCAATGTATGATGCTGTCATGGCGAGTTGCGCTGCACCAACATACTTCCCTTGTCACCACTTCCCTATTGGCTGGCCCGATGATCGCGGCACAAAAGAATATGCTGGCATTGATGGAAATATTTTTGACAATCCTGCCGTGTCCTATTTTGGCGCCCTCAAAAAACAACTCGATCCTCACCAAAAACTTATCATGGTTGGTTTAGGAACCGGTTATACCAACCGCTCTATTAAACGTGAAAAATGGAATAAATATGGATCACTTGGCGTGGTTGACCCTGTCAATGATTTGCCACTCATAAATATTTTCTTTCATTCTTCGGAAAGTGCCCTATCACACAGTTTTGTTCATGAAATGGGTGATAATCTGCACATGTTCAACCGAACAATTGATAGCAGAAACCCCGACCATCCAAATTTACAAATTGACGATGGTTCGGATAATAATTTCAAAAAACTTCGCAATTTTGCGGAAGGTATCATGGAAGAACATGCAGATGAGTTAGATCATGTTTGTGATATTCTTGTGAACAACCGCGACAAAAAAACAACGCAAGCCAAACAAAAGAAAAAAGGGAAAAGAAGTATTTTCTCTTTCTTACGTTTAAGCGAATAACGCTTTAAAATATTTTACTATGCCGCCGCTTCTGCGCTTGCAGCACCACCAAGTGCCTGACAAGCTGCCTGAATACGATTACACGCATCCGTCAACAGCTCTTCACTTTCTGCATAAGATATTCTGAAATGTGGACTCAACCCAAAAGCCTCACCATGCACACAGGCAACACCTTGAGACTCTAACAAATAAGTCACAAAATCCTCGTCATTCTCAATGACTTTTCCCTCTGGCGTTTTTTTACCAATCGCCCCCACACATGATGGATAAACGTAAAACGCCCCTTCTGGTGTATGACATTCCACACCCTCACATTCATTCAGCAGACCAACCACCAAATCACGGCGCGTCTTAAATGATTGAACCCATTCAACCATAAAAGATTGATCACCATTCAACGCCGCCACGGCTGCCGCTTGTGATATCGAGGAAGGATTTGATGTGCTCTGCCCTTGAATATTTTTCATCCCTTTAATCAATGCCGCAGGGCCACCTGCATAACCAATCCGCCATCCTGTCATAGAATAAGCTTTCGACACGCCATTCACCGTCAACGTGCGGTCTTTTAATTTTGGTTCGACTTGCGCGGGCGTTACAAAATCAAAATCGTCATAAACCAAATGCTCGTACATATCATCGGTCAATACCCAAACATGCGGATGCTTTAATAAAACATCGGTCAGCTCTTTAATATCGTCACGTGTATAACCAGACCCTGTTGGATTTGATGGTGAATTCAAAATTACCCATTTGGTTTTGGGTGTAATCGCCGCCTCTAACTGCGCGCCTGTCATTTTAAATTGTGCCTCGGCGGGACAATCCACAATCACAGGTGTCCCCTCCGCCAAAAGAACCATATCAGGGTATGACACCCAATATGGCGCAGGGATAATCACCTCATCTCCCACATTCACGGTAGCCATTAACGCATTGTATAATATCTGTTTTCCACCTGTTCCCACTGAAATTTCTTCGGGCTTATACTCCAGTTCATTATCACGCTTAAACTTCGCAATAACTGCCTCTTTCATCGCTGGCGTACCATCAACATTGGTATATTTTGTATCTCCCGCATCCATTGCCGCCTTGGCTGCATCCTTAATAAACTCTGGGGTATCAAAATCAGGTTCACCGCCACCAAGACCAATGACATCTTTACCTTGCGCCTTGAGCTCTTTGGCCAACCCCATCATTTTAAAAGTAGCAGACGGTTTAATAAGACTTAAGCGGTTGGCAAGTATAGACATTTTAATCTCCTAATTTCTTTAAACGGTTGGGGCAACATCAAAACGAATGTTATGACGCTTCATAAATTCTTTCAAGGGGGCAAGCACAGGATTTTCAAGGTTATGTTTTATGTAACCTTGCAATCTTGGGATATGAGCTAAAAATTCAACGCCACGATCTTCTCTGGCATTCTCACGAGCAAACTTAATGAATAGTCCAATCACGCGGCAATGAAAATGCATGCTCATCAACGCATACCATTGGTCAAAAACCTCCCGCTCTTGCGCACTCATGCTCTCGCAATAACGCGCCCGCATTTCCTGTTTTATTTTTTCCGGTACGCTCTGCCGGGCATCTTCTAATAAGTTCAGCAGGTCATACCCTTTAAACCCCCAAAACGCATCTTGAAAGTCAATCAAACCATAACCATCCGCCTCATCGGGACACCACATCAAATTTTCTAAATGATAATCTGCATGGCAGAACCCCATGGGACAAGGTGGTAAACTCAACGCAATATCATTCAAGATGGTTTCAAATTCTTCAACTAGTTTGGGATCGGGTGTTAAATCAGTCACCGCAGGCACATAATAATCAACAAACTGTCGCAAGCGTTCACGGATCAAGGTTTTCTTATATCCCACCAGCGGAATTGTATTTTCTGCCGCTCCATTTTTTATCTGCACCAAAATATCTGTTGCTTTTTGATAAATCTCGTGCGGATCATGCCCTTGGTTTTTCTTATCACCAAAACTTTCTGCCCCCACAACCTCAATAACCGCCAAGCCACTTTCTAAATCATAATGATAAATCTCAGGGACGTGAACATCTAGGCTATCTAGATACACCGCAACTTCTACATATTCTTTTAAACCCGTTTCAAGAATACCAGATCGGCTCATGTCCATGAATAATGCGTGTTTACCTTCTTTTTCCAAACGCATATAACGGCGCAATCCCATATCTGCGCTCATGGGCGATATGCTGGCCCCTTCCCATTCCGTACCGACAAGAAATTCAGAAAGGTCATTATATTCAGATTGTTGTACTGGCTGGTTCATTTTTCAAATCCTCGTCATTGCGAAGAAGCGATAGCGACTGTGGCAATCCATTCTAATATCGTAACCCCGCCTAATACCGTAACCCCGCCTAATACCGTAACCCCGCCTAATACCGTAACCCCGCACTTGTTGCGGGGTCTTGTACCTGTATTTAACAGACCCCGTAATAAATACGGGGTTACTACGCATAAGTGGATTGCTTCGGCGTTGCCTCGCAATGACATTAATCGCCCTTAGATTTTTTAATAATTTGATGAATGGCGTCTATATGTTTTTGTGAAGCCCCTTGTTTCCTCATCGGGCGACCATAGGCTTCTTGACCAAATTGCGCCGTATCACCTTCCGCAATTGTCTTTAAAATATCCAGACCAAAAGAATCCTTATCACTCTCACTCAATTGGTCTTGCGGTTGCGCCATCACTTCTGGCTCGGTTTTACCACTCACGACACGCCCAACGGCATGCGCTACAATGCCTACCATGTGCGGCGTTACCAATTCTTGTAACAATCTCGTATCTTCCATAGACTGTGCAATAATCATTTGCCGTGCCTTGGTCGCATTACCCCGTGTGGCATGCAAAGCTTCTTTAATTTTCTTAATTGAATATTCGCGTGACATTATGAAACTCCCTAAATCCTTCGTCATCCCCGCGATTTGGCGTCAGCCAAATATCTACGGCGGGGATCCACAATGTGAACAGCCATCGCTGTTCTACAATTCGCATTGTAACCTTAAACCCCACGCTATGCCTAGAGTTTATAGAAAGTCTTCCCCTCATAATTATTGACAAAGTAGGAATATTTTTAAATTTTTCAATCTGACAGCCCCAAACCTTGTCATCAGTTCTGACAATGCTAACAGTCGGCTTTCAAGGAGCTAGCTCTTATATGATTGGTGGTACATACCGCAATCAAGCAAAGCAAGGCTAGCCTGTTCTTTTAGAAAAGCGCGTTTGGCTTCGTCTGTGCCTTCTGGCCATATACGACCCGATTCAATACCTTTAACGGTATTGATGAATCTTTTACTCAGTGGTGTGTCGCTTAAAATCTGCGCGTTACGGTACATCGACAAACTAACAATTGGGTCTGTTTTATTATTCACTGCCGAACGAAAGTCATCATAGGCCCTAAAATATTTTTTATAAAAATCATCATCAGTCATTATTCCGCCTTATTACGACAATAGCGCACTATTTGTCAATATCGCCCCCGAGCGGGGATCCATTCATGTGCAGAGATTTTCTGCGCCTCTTAGTTTTTCTAGATGCCCGAACAAGTCGGGCATAACATCATTAATTTGTATAAGCCCAACCATAGGACAATATTCCTAATTATATATTTAACTGCACAAGGTGATTCGGGGAAAATAAGATTTTGTATTCTTTAAGATTTTAGAGATAAACTAGAGTATGACTGAAGATGAAAAGAAAAGAGATGAGGTTTTAGAGAGAATGTTGAAAACTCCTCCAAAACCCATAAAAGACGAGAAAAAAGAAGAAGATAAGGACAAGTAGACCCTGTGGATAGCGGGGATTAATACACATTTATTGTGCTTTTGGTGTCAATTTTTCTTTGATTCTTGCCGCAAAAGGGGCAATATTGATTCGACAATGACAAAGGGAAACATGAAAATTATTAAACAATCTCCCAAAATATAAAAAAACAGACCGTAACAATGTACGGCCTGCTTTAACATTATTAAGCCCTAACGGGCTATGGTGGGATAACCACCACAATAAGAATTACCATATTGGCTCCTATATAAGAGTTGATAACAAAAAGGCAGTGACGTGAAGTGGTCGAATACTTCGTCGCTGTCTTTTACCATCTTGCATTATACGCGTATCCAGTATGTGCGAGGAGTCGCTAAATTGGTTATCCACATTAAAAATTAATTTTTAAAGAATTCTCTGACAGGTTTGTATTTACGCGACTTTTTGTCTACTAAGCGGATTATATTGCAGACGTTTACCCTCTGCTCCCTTAATGGCTTCTATAGCCCGTGAGAAATCGTCAATGTCACGGCGGTTATAACGAAAATCGAACTCAACAAGGTAACGACCTAAATGCTTTTCAGAGCAATGCTGGTAGACACCTTTCATACCGCGTTTGAAAACAGAGAAGTAATTCTCAACATGGTTTGTTGTAACACCATTGCGGACATATTCACCTTTAGAGTGATTAACAGTTTTATGACGGGCGTATTCTTCACCAACTTTGGTGTAAAGACGGCTTTCGTCAGTATGTAAATCAGTATCACGGCTAACATTGGTAACTAAAATATTACGAATGGTACGAGCGTCAGCGCGGTCAACATGAAACGTGCGGGCTTTGCCTTCACTAACAAGTGATACAACGGACATTTTAGCGGCGGCTTTACCTGACTTAAGGAAGGGCTTACCGTCAGTGCGTTCGGTAGGAGGGTTTTTCTTCTTACCAATATACGTTTCATCGGCTTGAACGTGTTTACCTTTGCCACCCATAGGGTCAGGGTTTACATCAATCATTGACTCACGAATACGGTGAGCCATAAACCAAGCTGATTTATAAGTAACACCAATCATGCGGTGTAACTGGTGAGCAGACATTCCTTTTTTTGAGGAGCAAATAATCTGCGTAGCCAAAACCCATTTATGTAGGGGAATGTGTGAGCGTTCATAAATCGTACCAGTACGGACAGTGAAACGCTTGCGACAGTCACCACAATGATAGTAACCCTTAACCGCTTTAGGTTTGGGGTTCTTTTTGCTAGGCTTGTTCTTCATAACAGTGGTTTTGATTTTATCAATTCCACCACAATGAGGGCAAGTAACACCGTCAGCCCAACGTATAGCTTCTAAGTGCTTACGGGCGGCAGTTTCGTTATTATATATTTTATTTGTGAGGTTCATGGTTAATTCTTTTTTACAAGTTGTGAGTTCGCGAGAGACAATCCTTCAACTAGAGCCTCAAGAATGTTCTCTTGTTTATGATTGGGATTCTCGGGATTTAAAACGAAATCAAAACGATCTTCGGAAGGAGAAAATAAAGATAAAAGTGCTTTGTGATCCTCCGTTATTTGAATGGAAAACTTCTCAATAATGTATGCTGTATGGGCTTCTTTTTTCATGGTTAGCTCCTTATAATCACTACTGTAAATAGTTATCCTGTGCAGTCAAGTATATAATTAGGACAATATTCCTTTGTTATAATCCAAATTTCTGTTATATTAATATTACTGTCCGCACTTAAAAAATAGCGGCACGGCTTTGTGGGAGACATCGCAAAGCGCTACCTGACGAATGCCGCAACAAAAAGTCAGAAGGCAAAGCAAAGCGGCTAGATACCCCCCCTCCCTAATTTCCAGCGAGCAAAAAGAGTAACTCTAATTTACAAATAAAATCAGCAAGTTACAGGGCGGAAATTTCCTTCATCTCGCCCTTCGGCTTGCCGACATGGTGAAATTAAAGAGTGGCAAGCTCTTTTATAAGACTTTGAACACCCTTCACCCGCTCCGCAGGCGTATCCCAATGACGAACGGCGACAATTTTCTGGTCTTTCGCACGAATTTTGACGGAGCCACGTTTGGACTCTATCCATCTCATAATTTTGGCGGGGTTTTTGGCAGTATTTTGATAGAACCCAATAACCGCCCCTTTTGGTCCTGCATCCACTTTATCAATGCTCGCCTTACGGCACAGTTGTTTAATCGCCACAATATCGAGTAAGTTTTCAACCTCCTCTGGTACATCGCCAAAACGATCAATCAACTCGGCAGCAAATCCTTCAATTTCTTGACGCTCTTCAAGGTCAGCAAGACGACGATAAAGGCTCATACGAACACTTAAGTCTTCAACGTAAGTTTCTGGAATTAATACAGAAGTCCCCATATTAATTTGCGGTGACCATTTATCGGCAGCGATATCATTTGCGTCTATATCAATGCCAGCTTTGGCCATGGCAACCGCCTCTTCCAGCATCTCTTGATACAGCTCAACCCCTACTTCACGGATATGACCTGACTGTTCTTCACCCAACAAGTTACCCGCGCCGCGAATATCCATGTCATGTGAAGCAAGTTGAAAGCCAGCGCCCAAAGTATCAAGTGTTTCAATGACTTCTAAGCGTTTCTGTCCTTGTGGTGTGAGGGTCTTTTTAGGGTCATGCGTCAAATACGCATAGGCCCTAACCTTGGATCGACCAATGCGGCCTCTAATTTGGTACAACTGCGCCAGACCAAACATATCGGCACGATGCACAATCATTGTATTGGCGGTAGGGATATCCAAGCCACTCTCAATGATGTTGGTTGCCAATAAGATATCATACTGACCATCATAAAAGGCGCTCATACGGTTTTCTAAGTCTGTCGGCGTCATCTGCCCATTCGCTGTCACACTTTTAAGTTCAGGGACAAGCTCTTTCAATTGATCTTCAATAACTTTGAGGTCTTTAATACGTGGAACAACATAAAAACTCTGCCCACCACGATAATGCTCCCGCATCAAGGCTTCACGTATCACCATCGGGTCATACGGCAAAGCAAATGTCCGAATAGCCAGCCTATCGACTGGCGGCGTGGTAATCAGGCTCATTTCCTTCACCCCTGTCAGTGACATTTGAAGCGTGCGTGGAATGGGGGTTGCTGTCAGAGTTAAGATATGAACATCAGTTTTGAGTTCCTTGAGACGTTCTTTTTGCTTCACACCAAAACGTTGCTCTTCATCAACAATAACAAGGCCTAAGTGGGCAAACTTAACATCTTTGGCGAAGATTGCATGCGTTCCAATTACGATATGAACCGATCCATCTGCCAGCCCCGCTTTGGTCAGCGCGGTATCTTTTGCATTCACCATGCGTGATAATTGCCCAACACGAAGTCCTAATCCTTCAAACCGCTTCACAAAGCCTGCATAATGCTGACGCGCCAACAACGTTGTCGGCACAGCAATCACAACCTGAACCCCAGACATGGCGGCGACATAGGCCGCTCGCATCGCCACCTCGGTTTTACCAAAACCAACATCACCACAAACAAGACGGTCCATCGGATGATCTCCATTAAGATCTTCGATAACAGAATTAATAGAACGTAATTGATCTTCAGTTTCCGCATACGGAAAACGTGCTGAAAACTCATTATATAAACCTGGGTCAACGGTCAACTTCTCTCCTTTACGAAGCACACGCGCCGCTGCAATCTTCATGAGGTGATCCGCAATACGCATCAAATCTTTTTTGACCCGTGCCTTACGCGCTTGCCAACCTGCACCACCCAGCTTGTCGAGTTGGGAGAAACCCTCATCCGACCCAAAACGGGAGAGAACTTCAATATTTTCGACAGGGACGAACAGCTTATCATCACCCGCATAAACTATCTTCAGACAGTCATGGAGCCTGCCCCCAGCATCTAGCGTTTCAAGTCCTTCAAACCGCCCAACACCGTGATCCACATGAACAACCAAATCACCAACATTTAAAGATGATACCTCGGTAAGAAAATTATCAGCCTTCTTACGGTTCTTGGTTTTACGTGCCAGACGATCACCTAAGATATCTTGTTCACTAATGACTGTAAGCTCTTGAGAAACAAAACCATTTTCGAGGGCAAGAATAGCAATACCAAGCTCATCATTTTTGAGCTTTTGAATATCGGCTTGCGTATGACAGTTTTTAATACGGTCAAATCCTGCCTCTTTCAGCATGATTTTCAAACGGTCACGTGCACCTTCACTATAGCTGGCAATGACGGCTTTATGACCTTCACCTTGCGCCTTCACAATATAAGCACGTACTTCGTCCATTACATTAGCATCAGGGATGGCACGGATATCGGCAAAATCACGACCCTTCTTACCACCACCATCAAGAGAGGTATCGTCAGGTGCTTTAAACTGAGAAAGCTGAACTGCTGAATTTAAAAAATCAGCATTGCTTATATATAAGCTGTCGACAGGTAATGGATGATAAACAGCACCACTCAACGAAACATCACTTTTATTATCTTTGGCCTTCTTGCTTTTTTTAACACTCGCATTAGCTTTTTCAAGCGTCTTACGTGCTTCGAAGAAATCCTTAATTTGGTTAAGGCGTTCTTGCGTCGCCGCCTCAATTTGTAAATCTAGGGTGATATTTGTATTGGGAACATAGTCAAACAAGCTGACCATTGGGTTTTCAAAGAAAAATGGCAACCAATGATCCATTCCATTATAACGACGCCCTTCTGATATGGCGGCATAAAGCGGGTCATCCTCGCGCACCGTCCCAAATGCTTCACGATAATTTTTACGAAAACGAGAGACAGAATTATCATCCAGAAAAAACTCTGTAGCAGGCTTTAACGTAAACTTATCAAGCTTCTCAAGCGTACGTTGTGTCATCGCATCAAAGCTTCTAATGCTCTCAATCTCATCACCAAACAAATCAATCCGCACAGGATTTTCATAAGCAGGTGGAAATACATCAACGATACCACCACGAATAGCAAACTCACCGGACTCCCTCACGGTATCCGTCCGCATATAACCATTTGTTCCTAAAAATTGTTGAAGCTCTTCAATATCCAAGCTTCCGCCATGCGAGGCAATTAAGCTGGCATTCTTGAGAACGTCTTGCGGCGTTACTTTTTGTAAGGCTGCATTAATAGTTGTAATCAGAATACGCGGCAAAAACTTATCATCCTGTTGCCATATCAATAATTCCGTCAACGCACTAACACGGCGCGATACAATATCATTGCTGGGTGAAACACGATCATAAGGCAGGCAATCCCAAGCAGGAAAATCGATGATCTCCACATCAGGGGCAAAAAATGCCAACAGGTCTTTTAACGTCTCTGCCCGCCCGTCATCCAAGGCAATATGAGTCAAAATTTGCTGAGATTTGGCCAACTCACGCGCTTTATCCGCTAAAACACGAGCATCTTGTCCTTCGGGCGCACCAAACAATGTCGCTCTTTGACTATCAGAGCCAGAATTACAAATTGGCTTCGTCGCTTCCTGTGCTGCGTTTTGTGGCATAATCGTAACTTAATAACTTTTCTAACAAATCAGAACGTTTATTGGCTGGCGGTTCCACCCGTCTACAAATCCAGTCATAAAGCTCTGGGTCAGAGTTTTGAAGCACTTCTTCATATTGGTCAAGCTCTGCTTCGCTAAAGTTAGGGACATAATCATTGGCAAAAGATCCCATAATCTGGTCCATTTCCTTCATTCCACGATGCCATGAACGAAAAATCAATCTCTTGCGCTTCTTTTCTAAGCTTTCTACAATCATAACGTTGTTTTATATGAATTAAAGATGATAAGCAAACGTCATTGCGAGCGTAGCGAAGCAATCCAGAAATCTATAATGCTAAAATGGATTGCCGCAGTCGCTAACGCTCCTTCGCAATGACGAGAGTAGGAAAATGAGCAATAGACCATTTGAATTAGATCCGTTATTCAGAGCTATCACCACCCTTCCGGGTGTTGGACCAAAAACTGCGCCTTTGTTTGAAAAATTGGTAGGTGGTGGCAAAGTCATTGATGTCCTTCATCATAAGCCTATCGATTTCATTGATCGCCGTTTTTCACCAAAATTAAAAGATGCGCCAGATGGAAAAATTGCCACCATCGAAGTCCGTATTGAAAAACATTCTCTGGCGCCACGACGTGGTCTACCAACACGTATTAGCGCAACAGATGGTACAGGCTCAATTGATATTATTTTCTTTAGCGCCAACAAAGATTGGATTACCAAACAACTACCAATAGGTGAAATATGTTTATTGAGTGGTAAAATTGAACATTATCAAGGTCAAATGCAAATGGTGCACCCTGACATGATTGGAGCCCCTGAAGATCGCGCCGCTATTGAAACTATTGAGCCTGTTTATGGTTTAACGGCTGGTATAACAAACAAGGCTGTTCGTAAAGCAATACAAGGCGCATTGGGAACATTGCCCAAACTTCATGAATGGCAAGATGCCGCTTATAAGAAAAAGAACCAATGGCCCGACTGGCATAAAGCGATGGAAATCCTTCATGATCCAGAAGATGAATCTGGCTTATCCCCTGCTCACCCTGTACGACAACGCTTGGCTTATGATGAATTGTTAGCCAACCAACTTTCTCTTGCCCTTGTTCGCCTACATCAGAAAAAACAAAACGGACGCGCATGGAAATTTGATGGAAAGTTACGGCAAAAAATTTTAGACACCTTACCGTTTGACTTAACAGACGCACAAAAACGCTCTATTGCCGATATTGATGAAGACATGCAAGCCCCCCTTCGTATGCTTCGCCTTATCCAAGGGGATGTTGGCAGTGGTAAAACAATTGTTGCGGCTATTGCCATGATGAATGTCATTGAATGTGGTGCCCAAGCCGCCATTATGGCACCGACTGAAATTCTTGCCCGTCAACATGAAGCAAGCTTTGGCGAATGGCTTGATGCCGCCGGTATTTCTTACGTCACCCTCACAGGGCGCAACAAAGGCAAAGAACGTGAAAATATTTTAGAAGAAATCAAAAGCGGTGAAGCCCAAGTTGTTATTGGTACACACGCCCTATTCCAAGAAACTATTGAGTTTAAAGATTTAGGTTTAGCTGTAATTGATGAACAACATCGCTTTGGCGTACACCAACGACTTTCTCTCTCTCAAAAATCAAAAGGGACGGACGTCTTGGTGATGACGGCAACCCCTATTCCCCGCACGCTTACCCTGACAGCCTATGGGGATATGGAAGTCAGCCGTATTGATGAAAAGCCACCAGGAAGAAAGCCTATTGATACCCGCCTCCTTCCTAAGGAAAAAGTTGAGACAATGATTGATGCCATAGCACGACAAATTGAAAAAGGCGCGCGTGCCTATTGGGTTTGTCCGTTGGTAGAAGACAGTGAAGTGCTAGATCTTCAAGCCGCCGAAGCCCGTTACGATATTTTACGCGAGCGTTTTGGTGCACAAGTCGGGCTTATCCATGGACGCTTAAAAGCCGCTGAAAAAGATGAAATCATGGGGGCCTTTGCCCGTGGTGATATTAAAATTCTTGTCGCCACCACCGTTATTGAGGTTGGTGTCAATGTTCCCGAAGCGAACATTATGGTGATTGAACAAGCAGAACGTTTTGGTCTATCACAACTTCATCAATTGCGTGGACGTGTGGGGCGTGGCGCAGCAAAATCATTTTGCTTCTTGGTGTATGCCGCAGATCTGGGGCAAACCGCCAAAGAACGCCTTCGCATTATGCGCGAAACCGAAGATGGATTTATTATAGCGGAAAAAGATTTAGAACTGCGTGGCGGTGGCGAAATCCTTGGTACCCGCCAAAGCGGCATGCCAACCTTCAAATTAGCCGATATTGCGGCTCACGGAGGCCTACTCATTGCCGCCCGTGATGACACCAAATTAATCCTAAATCAGGACGAAAAACTGGAATCTACAAGGGGAATTGCCCTAAAAACCCTCCTTTACCTCTTTGAGCAAGATCAGGCGATAACCAGGCTAAGAGCGGGTTAGAAAAGAAAGGCTTGCATTTTTAATTAACTTTGTGTAGTTTTCCTTAACATAATAAATGTATTTTGATAATCTAGAGGACAAATCTAATGGCTACTAACGAACAAGAACAAAACCAACAAGGACCAACCATTAAACGCCATGGTGAGACAAAGCCTGAATTTATGCACAATCATGCTAAAAACATGGAAGTAGCAGAAAAACAAAAAACAGCGGCAAAAAAACAAGAAATAACAGATTTAAATAATGATGCTGAAGCCATAGAGGCTGCAAAAAAACTTGCCTCACAACGGACAATTCAAAGTGTTATAGATGCCCGAAAAGAAAAACAAAATAGAATAAAGGATGCTGCCAAAACACAATTATCTACAGCCGAAGCACAACTAGATACAACAGCAACCGATGAAGAAAATAAAATATTTGACGATTTTCTTAAAGCCCTTCATCTCGCTTTTCAAAATGATTTAGAACCGCCAAAAGGAGCGGCAGGTGTTGAATATGTAGAAAAATTAATGCAAGAATTAGATCCAAAAATTCCTAAAGACTATGCTCCTGGGAAAGCTATTACTTTTGTTGGCAAAGTCAGGGTTGCAGGTTTTCAAACAGTAAGCGTTATTGAAGTAACTAAAGACACCATAACTTCCGTTAGCGAAGGATTTGGTCCTTTACAAGCAAAACAAATGGTTGATTTAGCCGCCCTTGATAGCTCAATGCTTGAGCAAGGTGTTGAGTTAACAGGAACGGACTATCAAAGATCCCTTATTCAACAAGCGATTAAGAAACATAATAAAACGCATCCTGACATGAAACTTAAAATCAAAGCTGGAGATTTTGGCCTGACACAAAGCTATAATGAACAAGCCAAAACTGATTGGAAGCTATTCCAAGGTGTTCCCCCTCATGGTTATGTGGATGTAAATACTGACGGCGTATTGGCACAAGCCTCTGCTGATAATGAGTCAGTAAAAGTTGAATCACCAGTAGCTGAAGAAAAACAAGATAGTTTAGATCTAGACCTAGGTCCAATAGAAGACCTAACAGAAGAACCTGCTAAGAACGGGAACGGTGTTGCTCCAAGTACAGAAAAATCTGTTCAGAATGAAAACGGGAACAGACTTACTCCGCTTAATTATAATCTTAATGATGAGTTTGATAGAAACAACCCTGCGTTAATTGACTTAGCGTCAAAAAAAGTTAAAGAAAAGTTCGACTTTTCCACCCATAATCCAGAAGCTTTAGAGCCGTGGTGGTACCATCTTGAGAAAAGTGAACGAGCAGTGCTAAAAGCAAAAGTCAAAGAAGTACAGGCTAATGAGTCAGTAAAAGTTGCACCAGTAACTGAAGCAGTACAGACTGAAGCAGAACAGGGCAATGATGCACTAAACCTAGAAAATATAATAACAGAAAAACCTGCTGAGAACACTGCCGACATTCCACTTCATGATGATCTTAAAGGTAATCCTGATTTAGTTGAAGCATTGCAAGAAAAAATTAGTAATGAACAAGCAGGAATAAAGATTAAGAATCCAAAAAATTTAAATGAGTGGTGGGACCATATTGGCCAAGACGGTCGAGAAAAACTAAAAGAAGAGGCAGCAGTTAGGTTTAATAATCAACTTGATAATGTACTTAAAGGTAAGCCTAATTTAGTTGAAGCCCTAAAAAACAAACTTGTTCAAGACCATAAAGAAACAGATCATAGTGCAAAAAATTTGAATAGATGGTGGAAAGCTCTTAATGAAAGAGAAAAAGACACACTAGAAAAAATAGCAGAAGCCAAGACAGAAGAAGCTAAGCACGATCCAATTTATGATGCAGTTAAAGCAAAAGTAATAGAATCAGGATTAGCAACAAACACTGCTTTAAGATCGTTTGCTAAAGTTGCAGGTGCAGAAGGAACTGATCATGTTGTCAGCGCTATTGCAAAAAAACTTAACAAAGAAGGCATTACTAAAGAAGTAGAACTAGTCGGTCAAGGCGAGACTCCTGACACAACAACCCGCATTGTAACAGCAAAATCCAAGCCTACAACTGAAGAAATTATTGATTCTGCGCCTAAACAGGGATGGGAAGAAAAAATAGAAAAAGTAAAAGGGTTTGTAAAAAGTGCCTTTGATCTACTTAAAACTGAGGAGGAAGGAAGAAAAACCTTTTCTTCACAACCGAAGCACATTGGAAGAAAGCTTACCATCTCTTAATCATTATTCTTAGTTTCCGGCGTAACAATCCCGCCGGAAACAATCATTTTAATTCCTTCTTCAACGCTCATCGTCATATAAAGTTTCGACTTTATTCATCAGTTTACCAAGCTCATCACGGCTTGGAAGGCCATAAGCACGTGCCTTGTCATCACCACCAATAATACGCGCAGGAATACCAAGCGCCGTTACATTGGGTGGAATAGTTTGCGTTACAACAGAGTTAGAACCAATTTTAGCCTTCGCCCCTATCGTAATACCACCAAGAACTTGTGCCCCAGAGCCAATCGTAACACCATCTTCCACTGTCGGGTGCCGACGACCATTATCGCCGTCACGTCCAACCCCGCCAAGCGTAACACCGTGATATAGTGTTACATCATCACCAATAATAGAGGTTTGACCAATAACAACACCCATCCCATGATCTATAAATAACCTATCACCTATTGTTGCCGCAGGATGAATTTCAACCCCTGTAAAAATGCGACCTATATTTGCTATGCTTCTGGCTAAAGCCTTAAGACCAAACCCCCAAATAAAGCTGTTCAATCGGTGAAGTATAACCGCGTGAAAACCATTATAGGCAAACAACACTTCCATAAATGTTGGGTTAGCTGGGTCACGCTTTTGAATCGACTTAATAAGGTCAAACATTTTTATTTTTGCTGCTCTGGCGTAATAATTCCGCCAGAGACAATCATTTTAATTCCTTCTTCAACGCTCATCTTCATATAAGTAAGATCATCTTTGGGAATAAATAATAAAAATCCTGAAGTAGGGTTTGGCGTGGTCGGTAGAAAGACATTAATGGTTTGGTTTTGTGTCATCGTCTGAACTTCACCCTTGGTCTGCCCTGTTACAAACCCTAAAACCCAAATGCCTTTACGTGGGTATTCAAACATAACAACTTCCTTAAACGCATCAGACTGTGACGCCATCACAGTTTCAAATATTTGTTTAATCGCGCCGTAAATAGTATTAATAACGGGCACGCGCTCAACAACATACTCCGACACACGCACCAATAGGCGACCAAAGAAATTCCGTGTAAACCATCCAACAATAATAAAGAAAACAACCGCAATAATGAGACCGAGACCAGGAACATAAACGGGCAAATATGTATTGGGGTTAAAGTCTACAGGGATAATAGGTGTTATCTTCTTATCTAAAAACTTTAAGAACCCCCATGTCACATAAAATGTAATACTAATCGGCGCGGTAACAAGAATACCTGCCAAAAAATAATTCCTAAGCCTTCCCAGTACAGTTTTTTTCGAAGTATCAGAATGGCCAATTAACACCTCTTCTAAATCATCATCTAATTTACTATGACTCATCAATTATTCCTTTTTAAGCTTTTATTTTTTCACGCAAATATTTAGCCACTTCATTCAAAGCAATACGCTCTTGCGCCATCGTGTTACGCTCCCGCACCGTGACAGTGCCGTCCGCCAATGTCTCATCATCAATGGTGAAGCAATAAGGCGTCCCAATTTCGTCCTGACGGGCATAACGCTTCCCAATATTTTGTTTGATGTCTAAATCAACCGCAAATTCTTCCCGCAGCTCCATATAAAGCTTTTCTGCCACTTCGGGTTGTTCCCCTTTCGCCATCAACGGCAAGATAGCGGCTTTCTTCGGTGCCATTCTCGGATGAAAGTTCAAATAAACCCCGCTCGGACGGTTTTCATCAATCGTGTAGGCTTCACAAAGCAGTGCCAGCACGCCACGGGTTAATCCCGCCGCAGGCTCAATCACATGCGGCAAATATTTTTCGTTATTTCGTTCAGGGTCAAGATATTCCAGCTTGGTTTTGGAGTGTTCTTGATGTTGCGTTAAATCATAATCACCCCGATTGGCAATCCCTTCCAGCTCTCCAAAGTCAGGCGCGGTAAACGGATATTTATATTCAATATCGCACGTCCCTTTTGAATAAAACACCAGCTCATCGGCCTCATGATCCCGCATCAAAATATTATCTTGCGACAGCCCAATACTCTCCCAGAATTTTTTGCGCTCCGCCTTCCAAAAATCAAACCATTTGGACGCCTCGTCAGGGTGGCAGAACCATTCCATTTCCATTTGTTCAAATTCACGAGAACGGAAAATAAAATTTCTTGGGTTTACCTCGTTACGAAAGGCTTTACCCACCTGCGCAACACCAAAAGGCATCTTCACACGGCTGCTATCCATGACATTTTTATAATTAATAAAAATCCCCTGCGCTGTTTCACCTCGTAGATAAGCCGTTGTTCTATCCTGCTCTGAAGCCCCGACACCCGTTTCAAACAACAAATTAAATTCTTTGGGGTCCGTCAGCGTCCCCTTCTTTTTCGCATCGGGTGCTAAGATATTCTCATAATCTTCATAAGGTAGCTTAATTAATTCCGTGTTCCAAAAAATAGCATCTTCAGGGTCGGATAAATTATAACCCGCTTTACCAAGCTTTTTAGCACGCTCATTAACCTCCATACCTTCCATAAAAGAAATCCATGGTTTATTATCTGACCTATCTTTAGGAACTAAGACACGGACATGATCCGCACGATAACGCTTCTTGGTCTCCCGGCAATCCACCATCGGGTCGGAAAAACCTCCAACATGCCCAGAGGCCACCCAGACTTCTGGGTTTTGAATAATCGCACTATCCAGACCAACAATTTGAACGGGGTGACCATCAGGACCAACAGGCGGAGTTGTCACCATAGATTTCCACCAATAATCCCGCAGATTATTCTTCAGCTCCGTCCCCAACGGACCATAATCCCAAAAGCCGTTAATCCCGCCATAAATATCAGATGCCTGAAAGATAAAGCCCCTACGTTTGCATAAGGCAACAATATCTTTCATATCAATAGTGGAGGTTTGCTGTGAAGGTAGTTTTTCGGCTGGTTGCGCAGATGTTGTCATTGGAAATCCTTAAATTGAATATTCATAAAGATATAAGGATTTCGCGAAAATCACAAGATTAGAGTTGAGTATATTCTGGATAGGTATTGTGACCATAATTCTTGGCCATTTCTTCCATATTAGCCTGCCCCAATACCACACCCAAAATCTTATCTTTTGATATCTGACTTAACTTTAGATTAAATTCTAAATTATTAGGCTTTGATTTACCCCACTCAAGAGCCAGCAAAAAAGAATCAACAAAGACAGATGAATAGGAAGCATCACTGGTTACCGACAACGGAGGTAGATCAACAATAATATAGTCGAAACTTTTTTTACAATTATCGATAAGACCCTGCATATTTTTCATACCCATCAAGTTAGAATCAAAGTTCTTATTATTGGTTTCCGATGGCAGTACAAATAAATTGGCTTTGGAATCTTGAATAATTGCATCATCTAAAGTAGCGCTCTTTGTCAGAACAGAATTTAACCCCTTATGGACGTTCGTATAATTATCTTCTGATAAAACTGGATTTCTTAGATCGGCATCAACCAGCAAACACTTACCACCAGATTGGGCAATATATAATGCTAAATTTGAGGCAATAACCGATTTTCCATGATTAGGTTTTTCGGACGTCATACCGATAACCTTACAAGTACCGTTTAGGTTTCTTTGTGCTGTTGTTTTAATATTCCTACATGTTTCAGCCTGAACAGATAAAGAAACATCAATACTTTGAGTATATTCATTATCAATAAAGTCTGATGATTTTGATAACCCGAAGTTTTTCTTATCAAACTTAGGAAAGAAACCTAAAAAATGAAGAGCCATTTTATTTTCAATTTGCCCAGCACGTTTAAAGCTTGAATCAAAATTATCTTTCAGCAAAGCCACCAGAACGCCAATACCCGCTCCAATAATAAGCGCCAAGCCTATTATAAGCATAGATTTAGGATGGCTTTTATCCATTGGCGGCGTAGCTTGCGTAATTATTCTAGATTCAGCGACTGGGAATGATTGCTGCTGTTGTATGACTTCGTATTTCTCCAAATACTCTTCATGTAAGTTGGCATAAGTTTCCGCTTCTTTTTCAAGAGCCTCTAATTCATAAGATTGGCTATCATCAGAAAGCTTTACGCCGACCAGTCCATCCAAACTTTTTTCTAAGGACTTTTGTTCTGCTAAAGCAATGTCATATTCACTTTTATAATTCTGTGACAGACGTTTCATTTCTAAAAAAATAACGTTTCTAGATTCAGAGAGTTTATTTTTTAAATTCTTAACTGTCTTATGCTCGCCCCCCAAAGTTCGACTTAACTCCATAAGCTTTTGCTGATCTTCTAAATATTGTGCTCTAATCCCATCAATAACATCATTACCAAAAGCCTCTGCTACAGCAGCCGATATATTTTTATTCTCAACAATATCTTTACTGTGAAAATATTTCACACGCGCACTGGCAACGGCTGCCTTGGCATCACCCAGTCTTTCATTGATATTGGCAAGCTGTTGTTCGTTAACCGTTCCGCCTCGTGATTGAATAAGGTTATTCTTTTCACGAAATTTTTGTATCTCTACATTCGCTTCAATACTCTGCCTACGCAAATTTTCAATCTTACTTTTTAACCATTTTGTCGTTTCCAAAGAATCTTCAGAAAAGGAATTTATTTGGTCATAAAGATATGCTTGAGCAAATGCATTCGCTCTACCAGCCGAAACTTGAGGGTCAGTTGAGGTATATGTAATTGTTATAACATAGCTTTCCCCTTCACGAAAAACATGTAAGCCCTTACCAATCTCTTCTAATACTTCCTCATCAATGACCGAAGTCTTGTTTACTTTAGACAATTCATCATTTGCTGGTAAATATTCCATTGCCTTTTGCGCCACACGTCGTGATTTCATCAACTCGAGCTGGCTTACAATTGAGCCATCCTCAAATCTACTGCCCGCCTTCGATGATAGTTCAGCCACTGTTGCCGCTTGAGCAGGGTCTAACATAATAGATGTGTCTGCCGTATATTTAGCTGGGGTGATAATACAATACAAAGTTGCCAGCACAGCAAAAGATAGTGTGCAGATAAGTATAAGCCTTAACTCTCTCTTTATTGAAGCCGTCAATCGCGGCAAGCTCAAAATGTCATCATTATTCATCTTAAATTCTATCTCTATATAATATTTTTACGCACAAATTATTATCAATAATCCCTAACAGCTGAATGCGTATTATTATTTGTTACTGCTGTGGAATTCAATATATTCAAGAATTTCAAGAATTCTACAGATTGTGCATTTGCCACATAAATTATATCTTGATCTTCCATCGCAAATTTTTGCGCCAAAAAGAAACCGCTCGGCTTACGCATATCCAACTTAAATATAACTGGAATAGTTGTCTTTTCAAACTTAGCTTCTGATGTCTCTGGATCAATATCTGATTTTGTATAGTATTCATACTCTCTTTGTCTATAAATATAAATTTCCGCAGGGTCCGCCTGAGTATCATTCAATCCTCGTGTTAACCCTAAAGCTTCAGATAACTGTATATTTCGTTTTCCAAAAGGTATGTTTCCTTGGGATTGAACAGCTCCATACGAAGTAAATGTTTGTGGTTCACGATACAAATAAAGAATGTCGCTTACTTGAGAATATATATTCCTATCTGGATCGACGACCAATTGATCAAAAGGAATTGAAAATTCTTCATTATCCCTTTGTAAAGAAACTTTAGTCTCATACCCAGGAGAGGTTGGGCCGCCCGCACTAGCAATAGCATCTAGAATTTTATATTGATTAAATCCCAATGATAATCGCCTTGCGTTATTAACATCCCCAATAACGCTAACCTCTGCCCCACTACGATCACCAAAAGAAACAACCACTTGCGGTTCAATGGCTTTATCCTTTAAACGCTCAACAATCAGCTCGCTAATTTCTTCTGTTGTCTTACCTGCGGCTTGAACTTCACCAGCATAAGGCACAGTTACTAATCCTGTAGAATTAATTGTTTGCGATGGAAGAGAAACAAAATTTCCCGGTCTTACACTTGAATCTATTGGAATGAACAGACCACCAGATTGCGATTCAAAAATAGAGATTTGAATTGTATCTCCTACATTAACTGTAATTTCTTCTGCAGGTTCACTTTTTGGCCAATCATAACTTGCCTGATATTTTTTTCTCTCTTCTTCTACATAGCTCAACAAATTTAAATCTATTTCAGCGACAGCAAAATTAAATTCTTTTTCTTCACCTTCAATTGATGAAATTTTAATATTTACTTTATTCTTTTGGCTCATATGAGAACTGTAAGGCCCAGAAGCAGGCATAGTTCCACACCCCGCTAAAAACAGCGATAAGAACATGGTCAGTATTATTTTTCTTGCAAACATCATCTCAAAATCCGAACTAGCAAAGTATTATTATGGATAGCACCCAGTTAGTATTCGTACTTTCTATATTGTTTTTAACCATTAGCAAAGCTAATTACACATACGTAAATCGACATATATAGGCAAATGATCAGAACCAGCAGATAACCCATTGAAATAATTAGAATTAACAAACTTCTTGCTATAAAATATATGATCTATTGGAACGTTTAGAAAGAAAGGAAGCCAACTTGGCCAGGTAGGCAGTATATTATAAAAGCTGTTATTATTCAAACCCGTTTCTTGTTTAAATGACCTCATCACAGGGTGCCAAGGCGTTGCATTGAAATCACCAGAAACAACCAAATATTCATTTGCCTGCATAATCGAATTCACGACTGTTTTTAAAGCATTTATCTCCAAATCTCTTATTTTTATACGCTCTACACTTTGAGGAGAAACCATATGAACGCCAATTATATGAACAATACTGCCATTAACATCTATTTCTGCTCGTAGAATGTTTCCATAATTTATATCCAAGTCTTGGAGTTTTGCATCAACAATAGGGTACTTTGAAAAAAGCGCCTTTCCCTGCTCTATTCCGCTTTCAAAATCAGTGTAATGAAATGGATAGTGCGCAAATAGATAAGCTTTCCCAAAACCATAAAAACCAGACTTCACCTCTTCCAGCAAAACTATGTCAGGATCTGCAATTTTAATTTCATCTAATATTTTATTATAATTTTTATTTTTATGGTAAATATTAAAGTTAAACACTCTTACGACTACTTCATTTTCACCAGAACAGGTTGCGCTAACCTGTTGACTAGAATAAGAATTTACCACGACGCCCAAATTAATGATAACGAGTAAAAATTGAAGAACCACGAGTAAATAATAACGCTTAACAAGAAGAACTAAGGAAAAAACAAATAAGATAAAACTCACTTGTAATCGATAATGACCCAATATCTCTATAATAAGCACATCATGATCTAACTCAGGAGCAACTGTTACAAATAAATTTAATATGACGAATAGAGCGCCCACTATATAAATGTTATTCTTTTTGAAAGCCATATTTAATTACTCACGATATTATGTTGAATCTTAACCATGGGGATATTAAACAACTAATGAAGATAAAAATATCATATATTAATGCCGCCCTTTGAAATTTTTGAAATGAGCCCAATATAGCCAATGCTTTCCCATATATATCCATCATTACAAAATTTCTTTGAAAGAAACTTATTCGAACGAATAATAATATACATATTCCTTTCGCACTTAATTGTAACAATAATATTTGAATTCATTTTAGGGCAATGGAGTTTCGCCCAATCTCAAAATGAACAATGGGTTTTTTACGGCTTACTGGGGCTAGATTACCTTATATCCTTTAGAAAAGTCATAAATATTCGTGTCACAATAAACCCGATCTCTATTTTTGCTTATTCTTTGTTTATTATGATGGCTCACGGATTATTTGTTGGCATACTTAATCATAATGACCCCTTTACTATCCTAAACGACACAGTTCCTATCTTAATGATTGCTCTAAATATTTTACGCATGCAATCAATGACAGAGCTATCCAAACCAATAGACTTTAGATTTATCGTTACCTCAGCAATGTTCATTGTCTCGGGAATTTGTTTTTTCGGATATTTATCAGATAAACCAACCGTTGGAAGTCCGCCTCTTTTTTATCCTTTAATTTTGGCGGCTCTCATAATATTAAGACCTTTTCCTAAATGGATATTTTTTGCTATTTTCTCCATTGTTTTTTTAACAATTGATGATACCAACAGAACTATGCTCCTATTTACGGCACTTATTGGAACAGGCTATATTGCTGTGAACAGTATTTACCACCCAACAAAAAGCGTTATTCTTACCCTCATTCTGATTATAGGTTTATTTTCTGCATGGAATTTTTTACCTGAAAATTCAAAAACACATCAGCGAATTGTTGGATTAACTGAGTTAGACTTAAGCAAGCGAACTGGCTCCGTGGGAGAACGCCAAGCCGAACAAGATGCTGTTACTTTAAAACTACAAAACTCTGGTACAACAATAGAATGGGTAGGGTTAGGTTTTGGCGGTGTTTACGATGTTAAATTTACTCATCAATATCTTACAAACTCTGGGCATGCCCATTATTCATGGGTATGGTTTAATTTAAGATTTGGTAAAATTGGTTACCTGTATTTATTCATTTTTATATCCGCCCTATTATATAACGGAACAAGATCTCTTAATCTAAAAACAGATACAGGATTATTCGTTTCCTTTCTGTGCTTATCTGGTCTTATTTATTGCTTCACCTTTGTAAATTCTATCTTCTTACTGTCTGGATTACATTTTTTGTATTATATCAAAGGACACGCAGATGAATCAGCTTAAAGACAGAGACTTTACACTTGATATATTAAGAAGCTGCGGACTGTTTCTTATTATATTAGCTCATTGCGAGCCGCCTAAATTTTTATATCAACTACGCGATTTTGATGTACCTCTTATGGTCATTGTTTCTGCCGCAACCTTTGCCATGATCTATCAATACAACACAATAGATTATAAGATTTTTTACATTAAACGAATAAAACAATTAATTTTGCCGGCTTGGTATTTTTTAACATTCTTCTTCGGCAGTATTTTTATTGGTTCATATATCTTTAAGACGAGCTATCCCTTTTCTTTTCCAGAAATTATCTCCTCTTATTCTTTATATTCGGGGATTGGTTATGTATGGATCTTGCGTATATTTCTTTTCATTGCACTCTTAACGCCCCCCCTTCTCTTATTCAAAAAAACTATTACAAATAATTTTCTCTATGCTGCCATTGTTCTTATTATATACACTGCTTACGAACTTATAGCCGCCTACTTATATAACATAGATCCTACAGACAAAGAGCTTGGTATTTTAGGGAATGTATTTCTGCCTATTATACCTTATGCGGCATTATATGCGTATGGATTACGTCTCGAAGAAATGTCAAATAAACTATTGCTAACAATCTCCTTCATCTCCCTCATTATTTTTGTATTTTTAGGTTTTTATTATTACTTTGATGCGAATGAAATTGTTCCTACAGAATATTTAAAATACCCCCCGCGCCTCTATTACATAAGTTACGCAATATTTGCTACGAACATCGTGTACCTATTAGCAAAAAACTTCTACCCCAAAAATTTCTTAAAACCTTTTTTGTCTTGGGTATCAGCAAACTCACTTTGGATTTATTTATGGCATATTTACGCTATTTTTATATGGGGCTTATCTTTTGGACCTGCCGATAAAATACTAACCTTAAGCCTATCAAAATATTTATTTGTTTGCATTGCGGCCGTGCTTATTACCCGCTTACAAATATATACTATATCAAAAATAAAAAGTTATCAGGCATGACAAAAAAAATATTATTTTTAACGCCCGTTAGTTATTTTAAAGGTGGTGCCGAACGCTCCTTATTTGACTTACTATCTAATCCTAATATCACTCCCATCCTTGTTTCGCCAGCAGAAGGAGAAATTACAGAAAAAGCCCGTAGCCTAAACATAGAAACTTATATCCTTCCCTTTGGTAACATTCACAACATCCATCGCCCCTTTTCCTTTCTCAAAGGATTATACGCCACTATAGATCTGTACAAAACGGCTTATAAGTTAAAAGAAATATCAAAAAAAACCAACGCAACCATTGCGCACTCCAATGGTTTAAAAGCACATGCCATTAATTGCTTGAGCCGTTACCTTGGGGGCGCAAAAGCCATCATTCATATAAGGGATATTCCTTATACAAGGTCTGAAATTTTAACGTGGAAAATTTTAAAAACTTTGTGCGACAAAATGATTTTGGTTTCTCATGCTTGTTGGCCAAATAAAACATTACCTTCTAAAGCTATTGTCATCCACAACGGAACACCATTAATTGACATTAAAAATAATATTCCAGAGAAGGAAAACAGCAACAATATAAACATTGGATTCATAGGGCGCATTCATCCCGCAAAGGGACTTCATCTTTTAATTGATTGGTTATCCGAAGCAAGAAAACAAAATTTGCCCGTGACTTTAAGCGTAAGAGGAACATATTCAGAAGATGCACCAAATTACGAAAATGCTATTACTTCACAAATTAAGAACTTAAACCTAGAACCCAATATTGAATTTACTGGTTTTATTAATAATGACACTCAACTTTATCAAGACCTTGATATTGTTGTTGTCCCATCTGATACACCAGACCCTTTACCACGTAGTATCATGGAATCTATGGCAAGAAACATTCTAGTTTGCGGCTATCCTGCTGGAGGGGTTTTTGAAATGGTCGAAGACAAAAAAACTGGATTTCTAGTTAATGACGCAGAAAGCTTTATTAATGCTGTAAATATTTTTCAAAACAATCCAGAATCAATACAAAAAATTACTAAAGCTGCAAAAGAAAAAATTGAAAAAGATTTTACTATCAAAAAATTACACTTCACCATTAACAATATATATAAAAACCTACAATCATCTAATAATAGTAAAAAATTGTCCGACGCAGAAAAGAAAATATTGTTTCTAACACATGTTGGATCCCCGGGCGGTGCAGAATATAAAATGATAGAACTTTGTGAATCATCAGAATATTCATCAAAAGTTGTGCATTTTCAAAACGGGTTATTAGAAAATATATTAAAAGAAAAAAACATCCCTTCTTCTATACTACCCATGCCCGAAGCCATGAAATCTTTTACAAAAGACGATGGATTAATGGGCGCGATCAAAGCAATTCCTGCAACAGTCTCTATGATATCGGGCTTGGTCAAAGAAGAAAAAAAACATGACGTTCTTATATGTTTTTCACAAAAATCATTTATTTTAGCGTCATTAGCAAAGCCCTTTACACGTAAACCTATCATATGGTTTATGAATGATATTCTCTCTCAAGAATATTTCAGCAAACCTGTTATTTTTATTATAAAAACAATATCTAAGCTAAGTGCTAATCACATAGTTCTTAACTCTCAAGAAAGCTTTCGATCATGGGAAAGCTCTGGCGCAAGCACGAAAAACGTCAGTGTCATTTACCCAGGTGTAGATATCCAATTATTTGATCAGAAAATTCAAGATAAAGGTGAAATCAAAAGCTATAGAAATAAATTTTCATCCAACGGCAGTCCATTGATTGGAATTTTTGGCCGGATAACACCATGGAAAGGTCAAGACGTCTTCTTACAAGCCATCGCTCAAACCCCTGATGTCAACGCCATCATCGTAGGCGACGCTCTTTTTGGTGAAAATGACTATAAAGATTCATTAATTGCACTCGCACAATCTTTAAACATTGAGCACCGTGTAACTTTCACAGGTCATTTAGATAATATTCCTGCCGTAATGGCATCATGTGACATCATCGCTCATTGCTCTACACTAGCAGAGCCCTTTGGCTTAGTCATTGCAGAAGCCACAACCACAAACGTGCCTACCATAGCCACTGATGCAGGTGGGGCAAGAGAAATTATTCAGCACAATAAAACAGGGCAATTGACTCCCATGGGAGATGTTGACGCCCTTGTAACCGCCATTCAAAAATATTTATCTCAACCAGAATGGGCCAAAGAACTTGCCGTCAAAGCAAGAGAACATACTGAAAACAACTTTTCTAATAAGGTAATGATGGAAAAAATTTATTATTTGATAAGAAATATAAAGTAATAATTTTTATTTTTTATAAACATCAACTGTATCTTGGCAAACACGTTCGACAGATAACCAATAAATATTTTTTTGCGCTTTATCTCTCCAATAAGATAATTTTTGTGGGTCACTTAATAACTCTATAATTAAAATTGCTAGTTTTTTATAATCACCGACTTCAAAAAGTTGTCCTGCCTCACCATTATCCAGAACTTCTGGTATCCCCCCAACATTTGACCCTATGATGGCACATCCACTCTCTCTTGCTTCTGATAAAACTAACCCAAAAGGCTCCACTCTAGAAGCAAGAACAAATATATCTGTTTGTTTTAAATATAACTTAGGGTTCTTTTTAAAACCTTCAAAATGTACATCCTTTTTTCCATTTACCTTTTTAGCAACATCTTCAAATTCTTGGCGGTCTGACCCCTCTCCAATAATATACAAATGCGCCTCAGGAATCTTTTCTTTTACAATCCCAAAAGCCTTTATAAGGAAATCAATTCCCTTTCTTTTGTATAATCCAGCAACAGTTGTTATTGAGGGTCTTTTTAAAGTAATATTTGAATCATAATTGAAAGATTGTTCCCGAATGCTACCTATCGTTCCATTACGAACGACAGTAATTTTAAAATCAGGAATCCCTCTTTTTATCATTGCCTGTTTTACTTCTTCACTAATGGCAATCACTTTGTCAGCCAGTTTCATAACAATAGAAGTTTTTTGCCATTCATTATGAACAGTTGCAATCAGCTCATAGCTGTGAAAAAACTTTAATGCCTTACCCAACACAACCCCCGTCATCATGTGCGCATGCAATATATCGGGCTTTATTTCTTTTAAAATAAAATGAAGTTTATATAAAGCCTGTAGAATATTCAGAGGATTGTGTGTCTGATCTAAAACAATATGCCTTACCCCATTATCAGTTATAAGAGGCACAAACTCTCCACCTGCGGAAATAGCATAAACATCATGACCTAACTTGGCTTGCTCGCAAGCTAAATCAACTGTAGCACAGATAATGCCATTTCCTGCATCTACACAATCATTTAAAATATGAACTATTCTCAATAATTTTTCTTTCTAATAACTAATCAACAAACCCATTTTCACGATGAAAGAACTTAGAGTCCGGGCTTAAATCTTTAACGGCCTTTGCAGGCACACCAGAATATAAGCTATGTGTTTTATCATAAGGTTTATGAAGCGTAGAATTAGCAGCTAATATTGAACAATCTGGTAAAATTGCACCCCTTGTAACAACACTGCATGCTCCAACCATACAATAATGACCTATCGTTATCTTTTTTGTTTCTTGACGATTTTCTTCAACGTTAATGCTATGTGTAAAGAAAGAACATCCATGACCCGCAATAGTCGTATGACGCCCTATTTCAATTTTATTGTTACAATCAAAATAATGTTTTTTTACAACAGATGAATGATCTCCAATAATCAACGCTTGAACTCTGTCTTTCTCACCTTGAAAATGTATTTTTGACCCAACTGGAAGTGCATTAGCACAGTTAAAATTCCCTATAAAACTATGTTCTCCTATTTCGAATATTTCTAAATTTTTTATCATGTTAAAATGACCAATTCTTGTATGTGCTCCAATTTTAACTTTATCGGCACAAATAAAGGAAAACCCAATACGCGCAGTTTTATGAACATCCCAATCAAAATACTTATTATAAATAAATATCTTTATAGGGTTCGGTAAAAAAACAACAAAAAGATGTTTTAAAACTTTTATCATTTTATAGCCTTTCTCTTCGTAGTAAATTTTTCTATAGGCCTTAAATTTTTTCGAATATAGTCTTGTTCGTCTTCACTGAAAACTGAAGTAAATTTCGATTTTTGTGGCTTTATTGTGTTGCCCATATTCTTTTTCCAGAGTTCACCAGAAGTAATATAGGGCGACGCATCAATGGCGAGCAAATCATCACTATAAGGTATGCCAACGAAAGCCGCTATTTTCTGAACCTCAGCCTTAGGGTCTTGTGTCAACGCTTCATGACTGACCAGCAAGTGATTGGATTTATTGGCATAATTTAGCGAGATGGCTGTAGCGCGATTCCACAACGCCACAAGCCGCTTAATACTGTTTGCATGCTTAAAATATCGATTATTCCAACCCTCGTACCGTTGTGCAGCATCGACAATAGAGGCAATCGTTGCCTCGCCGTCTCGAATAACATGTATCACTAGCGCATCAGGTACATATTTTTGAACAAGATCAAGACAAAAAATATTACTCGGTGTTTTCTCTACCCAACCATCACACCCCGCATGATCATTCAACACATCTATAAAAGCAGATAAAATAGGAAGAGTACGATTTTTAGGAAGCTTATTAAAACGCTTTTTCTCATTCTCAAGACTGGCTTCTTCAAGAAATTGAAACACACGGTTACGAAATCTTGGCAAAGAAAAACCCAACTGGGCCAGCATGCCGCCGCCCCAAAGAATTGGCAAAGCTAAACCTACGTGATGTCCATATCTACGTAATCGCATATCTACAAGAGTATGCGGAAAAACATTACTTTCAGGAAAAGAGACAAAGCCTGAATGTTTCCCCACTATACTTTGCACCAAGGTAGTGCCTGAACGTGGGCATCCTACAACGAAAACACGCTTCATCTGCCCCCCTCTCTATATAAACAACCTTGACACTCTGCTCCTATTATTTTCCTCACCCTCTATTTTCCTTTTTTAATTGCTTCACCATTCTATACTGAATGGTAATAATTGTAGAAGCAACAACAAGCCCCGCCAAAGCAATGCCCCAAAAGCCCATCAACGGTATAAAAACAACACTTGATACAGCTCCCAATACCATAGCCATAAGATTGAGCTTCAATGTTAAGTCATCTCTATGTTGGCTATAAAACAAAAGATCATTTGCATGACGACACATAAAAATAATATACGCTATGAGGAGAAACCAGAACACTGGAAACCACTCAGCAATAGCAGGCTGATCAACAAGATACAATGTTATGGGATAAATAAGAATTGCCGCTAAAACGGACATAATCATAGCCAGAAATATTGTCTGCTTCAGACATTTTATATGAATAAAATGATAGAGATTATCCTGCATCTTATACGCACGAACCATTGCTGGACGAGCAACCTGAATAACACCTGTTTGTATCAGATTGCTCATAGCCCCTATGATCTGCATAAAAAAGACATAGACACCTGTTAGCTCTAGCCCAAGAAAGAAGGCGATAATAAAATTATTTAAATACACTTTAATTGTACTCGCAAGAGAATCCATATAAACAATTTTCGATTGTTTAAACTCCTCTTTTATCCACCCCCTCAAAGGAGACAAGGCTTTTAATTTCCCCCAAGGCCAGTGCCTTTTTCGCCAAAAAAAGCCAAAAAGGGTAACCCCTCCTCCTAATACCCAACTCACCAACAACATTTCTATTGTCTGCAATGAAGGATACATAAAGGCAAGAATCATAAAGGGAAAAATCCATACAGATGTTCGTATAAAATGCAGTATATTAGCAACGAACGGTCGTGATAGATTGAGAAGAAGACCATAAAAATCATTATTGATGTGCTCGAATAAAACAACCAAAAATATTATTGTGGTTAATAAAAAATGTCCTATAAAATACCCAAAAGGAACAACAATGAATGCCAATGCTACATAGATAAGCATAATAAACCTACCGTAATAATATAACATTTCAACAATTTCTTCGGGTGTTTGCGTCACGGCATTTCGGCTCTTCATATACATGATTCCCAAGCTGGTAACAGCAGGAACAATAAATGTAGCCGACACAATAAGACCATAAAACCCAAGGACTTCAAAACCCATAAATCGTGCAATAAAAAGGGTTAATACAAATTTAGAAACAAGAGATATTCCACGAATCCCCATGAGAAGAAGAGGTTGAACATCATCCTTATTCAATAAATGAAGAACTTTATCCATTTTTTACCTTCAACTCTTCGTCAACAATCTGTTTTAACTTTGATTGAAAAACATCAGACGTAAATTTTTGTGCGTTCACCAAACAATTCTTTGCTTTAACTTTATCAGCAATATTCTCAAATGAATGAAGTGCCTCCATAATGGCTGCAGGCGTTTGACTGTCAAAAAATATCCCCGAAGCAATATCTGGATTTTCACTATATCCCACCACAGTTTCTAAAGCCCCACCCTTACCAAAAGCTATCACAGGCGTACCACAAGCCTGCGCCTCAACAGGAATAATGCCAAAATCTTCTTCAGCCGCAAAAATAAAAGCTTTCGCACGCTTCATATGATCTCTTAAAACTTCTGTCGATTGATAACCCATTAATTGAATATTTTCTGCATCTTCTGCAATCGCGCGAATCTTATTCATTTCTGGCCCATCTCCGATTATAACCAGTTTTTTCTCGGGCATATCTACAAACGCTTTTGCAATAATATCAATTCTTTTATACGGAACCATACGAGATGCGGTCACGTAAAAATCTTCTTTATCTTCTTGAAAAGTAAATTTCTCAATATCGATAGGTGGGCAAACAACATCCGCTTCCCTTCTATATACTTTCCAGATGCGCTTTCTTATATAATCAGAGTTTGCAATAAAATGATCTACACCGTTAGCTGTTCTATAATCCCATATACGCAAACGGCTCAACAGATGTTTTACTATTATTCCCTTAAACCCTTTATCATAACCTGTTTGTTTTAAATATTGGTGGCTAAAATCCCAAGCATATCTGGCGGGGCTGTGAACATAAGAAACATGAACCTGATGTGCGCCAGTAATAACGCCTTTTGCCACTAAATGACTGGAAGAAATAACAAGATCGTAGTCATATAAATCAAAATTCTCAATTGCCAATGGATAAAAGGGAAATAAATAACGATAATATTTTTTGACCTTTGGCCATTTATTTAAATAGCTAGTCGTAATATTTTTTATACCAAGAGAGTTACGTTCTTCATCATCTAAAAAATCAAACAATGTATAAACATCCGCATCAGGATAGATTTTTAATATTTCTGCTAAAACTTTTTCCGCCCCCCCAATTAAAGGAAGCCAATCATGAACAATAGCAACTTTTTTTACATTATTTGACATACGATTAATAAGACCCCGATCCCCTCAACACTACATTTAATGTTTTAATCATAATCACTATATCACCCCAAATAGACCAATTCCGTATATACCAGCTGTCCATAAGTATCCGTCTTTCAAAGCTCGTATCATTACGGCCACTGACTTGCCACAAACCTGTAATACCAGGACGTACAATTATATAATTTTTAAAGGCGTCACCTAAAAGATTTTTTTCTTCTTGTAAAATAGGACGCGGTCCCACCAAACTCATATCACCAATCAAAACATTCCATAGCTGTGGCAATTCATCAATACTTGTTTTTCGCATAAGTTCAGCTGTTTTTGTTGTAATACGCGGGTCTTTAACTTTTAATTTATGGTATGTTTCCCATTCTTCTTTAAGGGCAGAATCACTCTCCAGAAGCTCGTGAAGTAAATGATCGGAATCAGGCTCCATAGGAACGAAACTTCCAACATTTAAAAAGCTTTCCATGACGCCCTATTCTTTCTCCACCATAAAAAACGCTCCCTCCTTGCCCTTCAACTTTTAAGGCAACAGCCACCATAACAAATATAGGAAAGATCAAAACCAAAGCAATAAATGATAGAAATACATCCATAGTCCGTTTTAAAAATCCCCCAAGAAGGGAAAAAATATTGTTTTTTGAATGGAGCATCATAACATCAGAACCAAAGAAGTTTTGTGGTTTCATTTCTGATAGACTTATGCTGGATGTCGGCGGAATAACAGAATATAAAATATTCATATCTGTAAGTTCCTTTATTAACTCATCTCTCTCTTCTCCTCTGAACGTATCTAAGCAAACAATAAAAAAACAATCTAAATTTTCTTTAATAAAATCTATATACCCCATGTCATCACGACATATTTTTATATTTTTATACTTAGAGGGAACAGAATCAATTTTAAATTCTTTATTTGTTCTGTCTCGAAGAAATATAGATTGTATATTATATCCAGTATAATTATCTGCATGAAGGGCATACAATATATCTGTTACCGTAGAAACAGAGCCAATGACAACGGCATTAACTTGCCATACACCTTGTCGATTTAACAATCTATAAACAATTTGGCGACCTGTCAGAATAAAGACGAAGCTATAAACCCAACTAATCGTTACCAAAAGACTTAATAGCGACAACCGCAAACCAAAACGGAACAAACAATCTGCACCAAACGCAACAACACATAATAAAAATAAATATCGAACCTGACTCCACCATGGTACACGTTGCGTATAATGACCTTTTAAGAAAAACAAGGATAAGATTATGGGATACAAAGAGATGAAAGCATAATCGCTAAAATAATTATAAGAACGAAGGTCAAGCTTATCAATTTGAACTGAAAAATAGCTATTAATGACCAAAAACGTAATCCATGAAACAAAATACGCCAAGCTCAACGCAACCACATCAGAAAAAAATAGAGAAAGGCTTACTTCTCTACTTATCAATTTTTTTATTTGTGGGCTCGCTACGTTCATTTTTAACCAGCCACCCTTAAAACATCATCTTCTCCAATATAATGCCCACTTCTAACTTCAATGATTTCTAAAATGTCATCTCCTGCGTTTTCTAATGAATGACTTACATTCATCGGAATGTTAATGGAGTCATTTTCTGAAAGATGTAACGTCTCTTCACCTTTAATAACTTTGGCACTGCCCTTAATCACGATCCAATGTTCAGATCGATGGCTATGCTTTTGCAAAGAAATTTTACCCTTAGGCTTGATTGTAATATGTTTAATTTCTGAAGAACTGCCCTTGTATAAAAGATCATAATCTCCCCAAGGTCTATCAACTTTAGAATGATGTTTTACTTCAGACCTATTTTCTAACTTTAACCGCTCTACAATCGATTTTACATTTTGTGCTCTCTCTTTATCAGCGATTAAAATAGCATCGGGTAAATTAACCACCATCAAATTATCAACACCTAAGGTTACAAGAAGCTTATCTGGACTATATAAAAAACTATTATTTGTATCCTCTTCAACAACGTCACCCTTACAAACATTGTTATTGCTATCTTTTGTTGATGCATCCCAAACCGCATCCCATGAACCAATATCACTCCATTGCGCATCAATAGCGACAACACATGATTTTTTTGTTTTTTCCATGACCGCATAATCAATAGAAATATTATCGCACTTCTCAAAGCTTTCTTTCTCAAGCCTCACAAAGTCAAAGTCATTTTTTGACTTCAACATAGACCGCTCGGCATGCTCAAGCAGCTCAGGGTGGTATAACTGAAGTTCAGAAATATAACGCGAAGCCTTAAAACAAAACATACCGCTATTCCACAAATAGCCTCCATCGCTCAAGAATTCTTCAGCTATTTTCTTTTCTGGCTTTTCAACAAAAGAAGTTATTTCATTTGCCCCCTCTAAAAGCGGGTCACCTAATTTAATATAGCCATACCCCACATGTGGCTCTGTCGGTTTAATACCAAAAGTAACCAGATAGTCTTCTTTCGCTAATTGTTCAGCAACTTTAAACGCACTAGCCAAAGCTTTTTCATTTTTGATTTCATGATCGGCGGGTAATACTAATATGATAGCATCTTTGTCGTTCTGCATGGCTGTTAAAGCTGCCACGGCGATAGCTGGCGCAGTATTTTTACCAACAGGCTCCAAAATTATTTTTAGAGCATTGGCATTTATTTGATGGATATTATTCGCCACTGTAAAACGATGATTTTCATTACAAACAACAATCGGATCTAAGAAGTTTAAATTCTTTAACCTCAATATTGTTTCCTGAAATAAAGTATTTTCAGTATGCAATGATAAAAATTGTTTCGGGCTAGATTCTCTGGATAATGGCCAAAGCCTTGCACCTGAACCGCCAGATAATATAACGGGAATCATAACATTTACTTCCTACTTTGTAAGATCAAACCACTTCAATCTAATTCCACACCAAAACAACCCTTAAAAAACAATGATTAAACCATCAATCAAAAGGGCACACTCACTAAACATAAAGAAAAAATTATCTAAAACGTCAAAGGTCTCAAGGACTTTGTAAGTTTTTCATATATAGCTCTACTTATCATTGCCTTTTCATCATCTAAAGCAATTTCTTCAGTATCACGCCCATTAATATCAGATAATCTATCATTATCTTCTTCACGACAAACACCCGTTTGTCTTTCATGGACAATAACCTTCTCGTCCGTAAGGTTAATCATGCAATGTACGGCTCTTAAAGGAATGTAAATAGATTCACCTGCACAAAGCTTATGAATTTCACCATTTAAAATGACTGTTAATTCACCACACTCAACATTCCAAACTTCACGTCGTAGTTGATGTCTTTGTAAAGAAAGCGCCTTACGAGGCAAAACTTCAATTCTCTTTTCACAAAATTCTTCATGATCCATGATACCTAAATCAAGAACCTCAAAAAAACCCCATGGTCTTTTCTCTTTTTCACCTAAATAATAATTTTTCAGGTTACTTTCTATCTGTAATGCGTTTTGCGTCGTCATTTATTTTTACTTTTTATATTATGTCTTTTGGGGCGTCCAATTATTTTTCTACTACATCATAAGAATAGAATAATTAGCTTCGGATTCTATCCAAAACAATGTACAGAACCTTTAAATTATGTCAATAATTAATTGGCTTAATTATAAAAAAACTGATTATTGCGCCCCTATTTAAATGCAAATTTTGTGCCAATACTGGCTTAAAACCGGCATGAGAAAATCGGAGAAAAAGGTAGAAATCAGGCAAAAATCTGGAAAATAGATTAGTTCAAGTCATTGAGCTCATAACTTATATATTGACAAATTCCATAATGCCGTGTTAAAAAACCCTTAACTTTCCTCTATGAGGTGTTTGTATTCAAGGGAATATTCGGATTACAGCTATAACTGCGTAACAATAGATAAGGACTAAAACAATGGAAAAAGTAAGTAGTATAGAAACTTTTAATTCTGTAAATGCAATGATTTCCGCTGGAGAAGTCCAGCTTAATAAAATCAGCCAATATCTAACCGATATTCCCGATGAAGCCACAGCAGAATTACTGGTTTCTCCTAAAGACACAGCAACAATTCTTAGGCGTAATCTTGGTAGATGGGTAGAAGATCTAAAAGCTATTCGTAGGATAAATGAAGCTCACGGCCTACATTCTGATGGTCAACTTCTGAAAGGTATGCAGGTTTCTGACCATGATGAAGAAATAGGATATTGGAAACCTGCTGAAGAATATATTGCAGTTGAACTTCGAGCCGCATGGAAACAAGCAAAGAATTCAGGGCAGGACGTCACGACAGATTTGTTTATAGGCACAAAAGAAATTGTTCATGGCCATGGAATCCGTACAGATGATATTACGCTTTCAAATAATCTATACTCACGCAAAGAAGTGATTGGAGAGCAAGGCGGTCCATTTGTAACTCAACGTCGTTCTGACTACGCTCATCAACAGTGGTCATCTACGGAGAGCCCAGACAACTCGTCCGGCGTGTACGTTGTTAACTTTATGAACGGTGTCAGCGGTTGGACTCATAAGAAGAACATCACATACTCCTCTCGTCCTGTTGCACTACGAATTTTAGCCCCACGTCCCTGATAAATCAGGATCGGACGTTAATCATTTAATCATTGAAGAAAATGGTGACCGCTAAGGGATTTGAACCCTTGGCCTACTGATTAAAAGTCAGTTGCTCTACCAGCTGAGCTAAGCGGTCTATTTAACAAAAAAAGGTCTAAAACCTTCCGAAGGGCATTAATTAAGTCTTTTACAAAGCAATTGCAAGTGAAAAACCCTTTATATTTACAGGTTTAGCGCCAAAATTTAACTATTCTTTCTTACCATCCAATGCTTTTAATGTGTTGGCCGTGACAAAATCGCTCACATCACCGCCAAGCTTATGGATTTCCTTGATAAATGAAGAGGAAACAAATTGCCATTTATCTGCCGACATCAAAAAAACTGTTTCAATTTCTGGAGCTAGATGAAGATTCATCCCCGTCATTTGGAACTCATAATCAAAGTCAGAAACAGCCCGTAACCCCCTGAAAACACAAGCGGCTCCTTGATCTTTTGCGTAATCAACCAACAACATATCAAAGGATTGCACCTCAATTTTACACTGAGACGATATTTTTAAATCTTTAACATCTGCCTCAACCAGAGAGACCCGCTCTTTATGATCAAACATAGAGTTTTTATGCGGGTTTTCTGCCACACTTATTATAAGTCGATCAACCAACTTACTCGCCCGTTTAATAATATGCGAATGCCCTTTGGTAATAGGGTCAAATGTTCCAGGATATATACCAATACGTTCAGTCATACCCCTATGTTTAACAACTTTTTCGAGTATCGCAAGGCTAGATTTTGAGAAGGGCGTTCGGTATTTGACGATACGAGCTATGCTGTGAAGTTAGGATATGGGTGTGATATAAATAAACTCGATTTTTGTCATTGCGAGAAACAGCGTGACAAAGCAATCTATATTATGGATTGCCGCAGTCGTTAACGCTCCTTCGCAATGACGGGCTGTGTTAGCTTTTTACCACTAAGGCACGAAGGCTACTTAGTTTTAATCTACAGCTTTGATTAAAGTTTCTAATAGTGATGGAATAACATTTTCTGTTTTTTCCAAAGATATATCTTTTTCTTCATCAATTAATATTAATAAGTATACCCATACTATTTTATTAACACTTTCTCGCCATTGAACTACATTAGCATCTTGCACGTCTAATAGCTTCTCATATATTTTAAAAGCAACTTTAATGACGTCAATTATTTGTTTTGGTTCATGTAATATGAATAGCTGTTGCGTTGATTTTATCAAAACTTCTTTTGATGGTTCGTTATCTTCATTTTCAAAAAAACGACTTATGACATCAGACGTAAAAATCAAGAAAACTAAGGAAGCAATAAATTCTTTGGAAAATTTTTCTTCAGGATATGGGAGAGAGATGTTTAAATTATTCATTGCCAAATGGACTATTTGAAAAGAAAATATTGAAACCGTACTATCTATCTCTTCTTGAAGATTCGAGGCGTATTGAACAGGGCGAATAGGACCTAATTTTTCTTTAAGGTCGTTCTTAGCTTCATCTGTTAATTTTCTTCCTTTTACAATCAGTTTATAAGAACGAGAAGAGTTATCTAGTAATGAAAGGTCAACTCTTAATTCTTTCTTTTCTGAACTGTCTTTTCTAAAAAAGTTAAACATATTGATGTTCTCTGTGTCTTAGTGGTTTTAACCTTACTTCTCCGCCCATTTTTCGGCGGCTTGCTCTTCAGTAAGACCTTCATAAATTTTATATTCATCCATAAAATATTGATAAATATTTTTATTCATCTTCAAATCATTCTTTAAATCATTGGCGTGTTGATGAAGGTATTCGCGTTTATTCATAGACAGGCTACCGATATAGGGTGTAATAAGCTGGAAGAAACCTTCCCCATCTGAACAATTTGCAAAAACTGGAAACTGACTTCCTGATTTTTGTTTATCAATACTGGCACCATTCGGCAATTCAATATCAAAATGTTCTTTACCGTACGCCGTCACCGCCTGCAGTCTTTTTCTATTTTTAAGAACGCTACTTAACAAAAGCAAGAGCCCTACAAAAATAAAAAATAATATGACAGTGATAAGAGGCATAAGAGATTACTCTTCTTTAGGTGTTTCTTCTGCCGCTTCTGGTTCTACAGCCTCAACGACTTCAGCCTCAGCACCAGCTTCGATCGCTTCTTCAATATCTTCGTCATCTTCTTCGACCAACCAAGCCACAGAAACAACTTTTTCATCTTTAGCAACCTTGAACAAGCTCACCCCTTGGGCCGCACGTCCTGTAAAACGAACATCTTTAACAGGCATGCGGATCATTTGACCCGTATCAGAAATCAACATCACCTGATGATCATCCGTCACAGGGAAGCTTGCCACCAAATCACCAGTCTTGTCTGTCAATTTCATGTTTACAACACCCTGACCGCCACGACCAATGGTACGATATTCAGACGCATATGTCCGTTTACCCAATCCATTCTCAGAAACGCTTATCAAAGCCTGCCCTTTGGCATCTTCGGCTTCTCGTTTCAGGATAGACATGCTCATCACTTCATCACCCTTACCAAGCTTCATTCCACGCACTCCTTTTGAAGCACGACTAGCAAAGACACGGATAGCATCAACATTAAAACGAATAGATTTTCCTTTTTTCGATGCCAAGAAAACATCTTCATCTTCATTCGCAATTTTAACCGACACAAGGCTCTCACCTTCATCCAGTTTCATCGCAATCAAACCATTAGAGCGAATATTTTGGAAATCCGTTAATTTATTACGACGAATAGAACCATGAGACGTCGCCAACATTATATCTAGCCTATCCCAAATTTCTTCATTCTCCGGAACACGGAGATAAACCGAAACATTCTCACCCGCTTCAAGTGGAAGCAAGTTAATCATTGCTTTACCGCGAGATTGTGGTGAGGCGAGCGGCAACTGCCAAACTTTTAATGTGTGAGCAATACCACGGCTGGTGAAGAAAATAATCGGCGTATGAGTTGACGCCACAAACATATCAGAGACAAAATCTTCATCTTTCAACGAAGTACCAGAACGTCCCTTCCCGCCACGTTTTTGCGCACGATATGTATCAAGCGGCACACGTTTGATATAACCACCATGCGTAATCGTCACAACCATATCTTCGCGTTGAATAAGATCTTCAATATCAGATTCAAATTCGGCATCACATAGTTCTGTCTTACGTGGTGTGCCAAATTTATCCTTAACTTCCTGAAGCTCTTCAATAAGAACGGCCAGCATTTTTTCACGGCTGGCAAGAATAGCTAGATATTCAGCGATAGAATCCGTAATTGTTTTTAATTCATCACCAATCTTATCACGCTCTAAACCTGTCAAACGGTGTAAGCGTAAATCAAGAATAGCTTTTGCCTGAATTTCAGACATTTGATAGGTACCGTCTTCAACCAAATGTTCAGGATCATCAATAAGATCAATTAACGGTTTAACATCACCAGCAGGCCAGCGTTTCGCCAACAAGGCTTCACGTGCCTCAACAGGGTTTGCCGCACTACGGATTAGGGTGATGATTTCATCAATATTAGCAACTGCCACAGCCAAACCAGCCAAGACATGCGCCCGATCACGCGCTTTACCCAGTTCAAATATTGTACGGCGTGTAATCACTTCCTCACGAAACTTCACAAAAGCTTCAATGAAGTCTTTCAACATGAACATTTTCGGACGCCCACGATCCAGCGCCAACATGTTGCAACCAAAAGATGTTTGTAACGCGGTGAATTTAAGCAATTGGTTTAACACAACATCACCAATAGCACCTTTCTTAAGGTCAATAACAATTCGCACACCATCACGGTCAGACTCATCACGAATTTCAGAAATATCTTCAACGATCTTCTCACGCGCAACTTCACCAAGACGTTCCAACAATTTCCCTTTATTGACTTGGTATGGCACTTCATGCACCACAATAGATTCACGACCATTGGCTTTTTCTTCAAATGATGTTTTTGACCGCATCACGACAGAGCCATGCCCCGTTTGATAAGCTGACTTAATCCCCATCTTGCCCAAAATTTGCGCACCTGTTGGAAAATCTGGGCCTAAAATAATTCCATTTAACTCTTCACTAGAAATTTGCGGGTTATCAATATAAGCAAAACATCCATCAACCACCTCATTCAAATTATGTGGTGGAATATTTGTTGCCATTCCAACCGCAATACCACCGGCTCCATTCACCAATAAATTCGGTATGCGCGCAGGAAGAACCTCTGGTTCTTTCGTCGTATCATCATAGTTAGGTTGAAAATCAACTGTCTCTTTGTCAATGTCTTCCAATAAAGCTTCAGCAGATTTATTCAAACGCGATTCCGTATAACGCATCGCGGCTGGTGGATCACCATCCATAGAACCAAAGTTTCCTTGTCCATCAATCAAAGGCAGACGAAGTGAAAAGTCCTGCGCCATACGCACAAGCGAGTCATAAATAGCTTGGTCACCATGCGGGTGATATTTACCCATGACGTCCCCGACAATACGTGCTGATTTACGATACGCCTTATCAGATGTATAACCCCCTTCACGCATTGCATAAAAAATACGACGGTGAACAGGCTTCAAACCATCACGCACATCAGGGAGAGCACGGCTCACGATTACGCTCATCGCATAATCAAGATAAGATTGCTTCATCTCTTCTTCAATCGTAATTGAAGGCACTTCTGGGTCTACAGGGGTAGTATTATCAACATCACTCATTATGTTCCTTTATCCTGTTTTTCAGGATTCTAAAAGATTCGAAATATATGAGGATTTGTAGCAATTTTACGCGAGGAAAACAAGGAAACTTAAGGGATTTAGGAGGTTTTTGCCCACATATACGACCAATAAAAATTAGAGAGTTTTTGGCCTATTTAGACGGGAAAGATTGACTGCCCATTTTGGCGTTTAAAAGTGCCTTATCCAGCATTTTTATCATCATGGGTTGGAGTGCTTTTTCGTAATCTGACGTTTTATAAGAAACAGAACGCCCTTCTTTAGAGCCATAAAAATCAATCATCTTCTTAAGCTCTTTTTCGGTAAAAATATCCGCCATCGCATCAATAGAGGTTTCTTCTAAGGCATCAAATTTAATAGATTTACGCATCGCAGCTTTAAAACTTAATCTATCTTTTTCTGGAATACGTTCAGAGACAAGATCCAATGCATTTTCAATTTTCTGACGCATGGGCCAAATTTCATGCATTTTTTGTGACAGTTTTAAACGTACTTCATAATCACCATCATCTTGCGCTTTAATTTCTTTATCATCATCTTTCTCTGCCGCCTGCTCCTGAGCTTCAAGAACATCATCAGCATCTTCTTGTGCCATAACAGGTGACGTTATAAGGGCTAAAACAGCAAATAAGCTTAAAATACGGATCATCTGACCATTATACCTAAAAAGGGATTTCATCTTCAAGTTCGTCGATTGGCGCAGGAGCGGCATTCGTTGTTCCACCCGCAGTAGCCACAGGTTTCTGGCTATATGAATCTTGATTATCATTAAAACCACCGCCTGAGGACTGTCCACCACGGCTATCCAACATCAACATTTTGGCATCAAAACCCTTCAAAACAACTTCGGTAGAATATTTCTTCTGGCCATCTTGCTCCCAAGACCGTGTTTCAAGCGCACCTTCTAAATAAACCTTAGAGCCTTTTTTCAGGTAGCTTTTACAAACATTAACCAAACCCGGGCTAAAGACTGAAACGCGATGCCATTCAGTCTTTTCTTTCTTTTCACCCGTTGCTTTATCTTTCCAACTTTCCGTTGTCGCAACAGACAGGTTACAGACCTCGCCACCATTGCTAAAGCTACGAACCTCTGGGTCATTACCCAAATTTCCAATTAATGTTACCTTATTCAAACTACCAGCCATAACGACCCCTTACTTTTAAATCTTTAAGAATGAGGTCACTATACAACCTAAAACGTCCAATAAAACCCTGTAACACAAGGTTTTGCACAGCTTTTGTGCCTCTAAACATGTTCATAATCGCTGGTTTTACTTGTAAATCCTTCTCTTGAACAGCTATAAAGTGCCATGCTTACAGAGATTTCAGTGCGCGGGGCGCGCGAACATAATTTAAAGAATATCGATGTTGATATGCCGCGTGACAAATTGATCGTTGTCACAGGCCTTTCTGGCTCGGGTAAGTCATCGCTCGCCTTTGACACCATCTATGCCGAAGGGCAACGCCGCTATGTCGAAAGCTTGTCCGCCTACGCCCGTCAATTCTTAGAGATGATGCAAAAACCAGATGTCGACAGCATCGAAGGATTATCGCCCGCCATTTCTATTGAGCAAAAAACCACCAGCCGTAATCCTCGCTCTACCGTGGGAACCGTCACAGAAATTCACGATTATATGCGTCTGCTTTGGGCACGGGTTGGTATTCCCTACTCGCCCACAACAGGACTCCCGATTGAAAGTCAAACCGTCAGTCAGATTGTTGATCAAATCATGGAGATGGGTGATGGCACCAAACTTTACGTTCTCGCCCCCATCGTGCGAGGCCGCAAAGGTGAATATAAAAAAGAGTTCAAAGAATTACAGGCCAAAGGTTTTCAACGCGTCAAAATCGATGGCGAGTTATATGAAATTGATGAACTCCCTAAAATTAACAAAAAACTAAAACATGATATTGAGGTCGTCGTTGACCGCATTGTCATTCGTGACGACATCGCCATACGCTTGGCAGACTCTGTAGAAACCGCGCTGAAGCTCGCCGACGGTCTTTGCATTGCTGAAAATGCAAAGACAAATGAACAAAAATTATTCTCTGAAAAATTCGCCTGTCCTGTTTCTGGATTTACCATTGCAGAAATTGAACCGCGTCTCTTTTCTTTCAACTCACCGCATGGTGCCTGCCCGACTTGTGATGGGTTAGGGCAAAAAATGTTGATAGACCCGGACTTGATTGTCCCTGACCCAACAAAATCAATCAAGAAAGGAGCCGTTGAGCCTTGGTCAAAAAACTTTGCGCCTTTTTATATGCAGGCGATGGAGGCCGTTGCCAAACATTATAAATTCAAAACAACCACAGCTTGGAACAAACTTAAAAAGTCAGAACAGGATGCCATCCTCTACGGTTCTGGTGATACCGTGATCCCTATCACCTACGAAAGCAAAACTGAAAGCACATGGAAAAGTAACAAACCTTTTGAAGGCGTTATCCCTTCCCTAGCCCGCCGTCTGGTTGAAACAGACAGCAACCGTGCGCGTGACGAGTTAAGCCGTTATCAAACCAGCAGCCCTTGCGAAACCTGCGAAGGCAACCGCCTGAAACCCGAAGCGCTTGCGGTTAAGATTGATGGTAAACATATTTCTGAAATCTCACAACTTTCAATTGAAGAGGCAGATGATTGGTTTAAAAAAATAAACAAAAAACTCACCAAGCAACGCCTACAAATCGCCGATAAAATTTTAAAAGAAATTAATGAACGTCTGACGTTTCTTATGAATGTTGGTCTTGATTATTTATCTTTATCCCGCTCTTCCGCCACACTCTCTGGCGGCGAAAGCCAGCGCATCCGTCTCGCTTCACAAATAGGTTCTGGTCTGACGGGTGTTCTCTATGTCCTTGATGAACCTTCCATCGGCCTGCATCAACGTGACAATCACCGCTTACTTGAAACGCTGCGTCACTTACGTGACTTGGGCAATACCGTTATTGTTGTTGAACATGATGAGGACGCTATTTTGTCTGCCGACCACCTCATAGACATTGGCCCGGGGGCTGGGGTTCACGGCGGGCAAATCATTGCCAGCGGCACACCCAAACAAGTCATGAAGGCTAAGAACTCTATTACGGCAGATTACCTAACAAGCAAGCGCGAAGTCGCCATACCCGCTAAACGTCGCGCCGGTAAAAAAGGACAAAACTTAAAACTCAGTGGCGCATCAGGAAACAACCTGCAAAATGTAACGGGTAAAATTCCACTTGGTACGATGACCTGTATCACAGGTGTTTCAGGTTCCGGGAAATCAACTTTTACAATCGACACATTATACCGTGCCGCTTCACAAAAATTAATGAAGTCACGTGAGATGCCGCTACCTTACAAAAAAATTGAAGGATTAGAGTTCCTTGATAAAGTTATCGACATCAACCAATCACCGATTGGTCGCACACCACGCTCCAACCCCGCTACCTATACAGGCGCGTTCACCCCTATTCGTGAATGGTTCGCAGGATTACCAGAGGCCAAAGTTCGTGGCTACGGCCCAGGCCGCTTTTCTTTCAATGTCAAAGGCGGTCGTTGCGAGGCTTGCGCAGGCGACGGCCTCATTAAAATTGAAATGCATTTCTTACCCGATGTTTATGTGACTTGTGAAACCTGTGAAGGCAAGCGTTACAACCGTGAAACGCTTGATATTAAATTTAAAGGTAAAAACATTGCTGATATTTTAGACATGACCATTGAAGATGCCGCCGAGTTTTTCAAAGCTGTCCCCTCCATTCGTGACAAGATGGAAACATTAAAACAAGTCGGTCTTGATTATATTAAAGTCGGGCAACCCGCCAATACGTTGTCAGGTGGTGAAGCCCAGCGCGTGAAACTTTCTAAAGAACTCTCAAAGCGCTCAACGGGTAAAACACTTTATATCTTGGATGAACCCACAACGGGTTTACATTTTGAAGATGTCCGCAAACTTTTGGAAGTTCTGCAAAGCCTTGTTGAACAAGGCAACACCGTCGTTGTGATCGAACATAACTTGGAAGTTATTAAAACCGCCGACTATATTATAGATATCGGCCCCGAAGGCGGCCATAAAGGCGGAAGAATCTTGGCTTCTGGCACACCCGAAGACATCGCCAAAGCCAAAGGCAGCTATACAGGTGAGTTTCTAAAACCCATCTTGGATAAAAAGAAACCAACAAAAAAAGCGGCTTAATTTATAAACCCTACGATAAGCACATTGCTTGGTTATACTTTATGAGAGATTGTTCTTCAGGGCGCCCTTGTTGAGAGCTTAGGGCTCTTTGAATTGTTCCAGAATCTTGGTCTTTTAAGTCAGGGCACCTAATTACAGCATTTTCATTATTTTTCTCATGCTCCATTGAAAACATTAAGTCTGTTCCGCCATTATAAACTCTATCTACCGTAAACCCTTCCAACATCAGTTGATTGAAAGTTAGGATAAGTTGAGTATCCTCTTTAATGACTTCAAATAATGTACTCATCTTTATTGCCTCTATGATGTTTCAATGTATTTTTTACCATAACAATCGGCTTCGTTAATTGTCAAGCAGCCCTTAAATATATCATTGACATAATTAATAGAAGTGCTAAAAAGACAGATATTTTAAATTTTAGACGGATAGCGAGTATGAATATGTTTTGGGCATCTGCCCCCTATTTTTTAGCAGCACTTTTTTCGGGATGCGCATCTACTGGCGCACCACAGGAACCTGCACCTCTTGAAAAGGAATCCGTAGCCTGGGTGCTGGATTTTGACAGGAGCGCAGTATGTGACATTACCTTTTTTAAAAACGGTTCTGACAATGTCACATGTAAACCTGTTGCAACAGCGACAGCTGAGGACAAGGAATTCTATAAAAAAAGTCTAGAAAAATATAAGATTGCATTCCCAGAATATAAAACGGGATTGGATAAGTCCCCTTATCCTTCAAAGGCAGAATTGCCTTCGACAGGCTACGTTTTGGAGGAAATGCAGGATAAGGCTTGCCAAGCATGGGTTCGTAATAAAAAAATGCAGGATAAAGATTGCGAAGATAAGCCAGTTGAAGAAAGCGATGAAGAGCCACACAAAAAGGCGCCCCGATATCGACCTGCCCTTGAAAAGGTTTAGGTTGACATATTAAAAATCCAGGTTTAAAACGGCCTCCTAACAATAATAAAAAGATAATAGAGCGATGAAACTATCTAAAACATTCAATATTGGCATACTGACCCTGGCTCTTGCTTCTCCGCAAGTCGTTGACGCAGGGATGACCTATAATGGGAAAGAGCCAAAATTTAACCTCACAGTTAGCTGTAGTAATGATGAAGGATATGCGGTGGCTGAGAAGACAAATGATGTCGGTATGAAACCTGTCCATATTCGCAGGGCTTCTGCTTTCTCTGCATTTGTTAGAACATCTACAGGCGAGATGAGGAGAGTTCCAGATTCGACCTTTTGTATAAATATATACAAGGGCATGAGCGATCACTTTGAGCAGACTGGAACACCCCTGCCTGATATTCCGCCCAAAGATTTCGAAGAGAATTTTAATCAAGTTATAACAATAATAGATTTAGACTCAATAAAGCCAAAGCCGTAAAAGCCAAAGGCCGTTATACAGGTGACTTTCTGAAACCCCGTATTCATTACGGGGTCTCTTCGTTTCTTGCAAAGACCCCGCAACATGTGCGGGGTTACAACATTGGAACTTACACCCTACTCCGCCGCGCTAAAGACTGGCTTATGCGTAAGTTTCTCACGGACATACCCTACCATTAACCACGCACACGGAATTACCAGCATCATAACTGTAATCGCTTTACCAACTGGCTCGCTTGGCTCTAACGGCTCCGTCAATGTATGCCAATAGAAATTATCAATGAACGGTATCGCGCTTGCTTCGGTTAGCTCATGGAAACCATAAACAAACAAATGAACACAGAACAACATCAAGAATGCGCCCGTCACTTGCATGAACAATCTCAAATTAATCCGCGCACTTTGAGATATCCAGAGATAACCAATGGCACCAACACCAGCAAAGCCTAATAAAGCCCCCATCATAATATCACCAGCATTAATAGTGCTAGACATGGCGCCCAACATCATCGCTGTTTCCATACCTTCGCGCGCAATCATTACAACCGTAAAGATAAAAACACCAATGGCGGCTTTCATACCTTCCTTCTCGGCACTCTGTTCTATATTTTCAGAAATCTTAGCTTTAATATTTTTTGCATTCTTAATCATCATGTAAGTCATAGAAGCCACAAGCGCACCCGCAAGAATAGCTAATGCCCCTTCCATGATTGGATCTTCCGCCAATTCCGCAATATGCCAGCCCGCCGTTAAACTAATAAGAATGGCCGTTGCCGCGCCAAAAAAAACTGGCTTAACCAAATTTTTGCGTTTCGTTTGGATAAGGTAAGCGATGGTGATTGCGACAATTAAAAAAGCTTCTAAACCTTCACGAAAAGTAATAACGAGAGTTTCTAACATTTATATATCCTAAAAAGTTAATTGAGAATGATTTGCAATAACATACAAGTCAGTTTGTAAAAATCAATCCCTCAAAACAACTTTTTTACAACTTATTCTCATGCTATGGATTGAACATGACAAAATTAAATCATTATACGCAAGGCCCTCATTCAGGAGGGCATCCTTCACAACTTATTGTCCTGCTTCATGGCTATGGCTCAAATGGGCGTGATCTCATTTCTCTCGCCCCTTATTGGCAAGATGCCGTTCCAGAAGCTTTATTTGCCTCTCCGGACGCCCCTTTTCCTTGTGAAGCAGGTATGGCCAACGAAAATATGAGGCAATGGTTCTCTTTAGCGGAATACACTCCTGAAAAACTTCGTGAAGGGGCAGAACAAGCCGCTCCGATACTAAATGAATACCTAGATGACCTTCTCAAAGAACACTCTTTGACGGATGAAAACTTAACTTTGGTCGGTTTTTCTCAAGGAACAATGATGAGCCTATATGTAGGTCCCCGCCGAAAAGGCAAAATATCTGGTATTTTGGGCTATTCTGGTGCTTTCGTCGGTGAAAATGAGCTAAAAACCCAAAATAAGCCCCCTATTCACCTCATTCACGGCGAATCAGACACTGTTGTTCCTGTGACTGCTTATCACCAAACGCGCGATATTTTCCTCAAAAATGGCTTTTCCGTCACTGGTCATACCACCCCTCACCTTGATCATTCCATTGATGGAGAAGGAATAGAGAGCGGCGCAGATTTCTTATCAAAAATAACTAATGATAACAATTCGTTATAAGATTCTGTTAATAAGTTGTAATAATATTACAAAACAACCCTAGGTTGAGAAACAATTTTCATATAACTTAACCTAATTTATTAACTTCTGGCGAATTTCCTGTAACCCGCGTATTTGTTGGGTCAGCCATGTTTTCATGGTATAATAGGGGTATAGAAGGCGAGATCTTTTTAATAAGTCCCCCGCAAGATCTCCCCCTACTTTCCGTAGGTTTCTACGTCGTCCTTCCGCTTGCGGACATGACGGCTCTACAAGAAGTATAGGAGATTATTGTGATAACAAGCTTATTACCAACTGGAGATAGTCCTCCCCATCCGATGCCGTTAGAAAGCTGTCCGGCCTTAATTCTCAATGCAGATTTTAGACCGCTTAGCTACTACCCCTTATCGTTATGGCCTTGGCAGGAAGCTGTGAAGGCCATTTTTCGTGATACGGTGACAGTTGTGTCCGAATATGACCGTTATATTCATTCCCCAACAACAGAATTCAAATTACCAAGTGTGATTGCACTGAAAGAATATGTGCCAACATCACATAGCCCCTCATTCACACGCTATAATGTATTTTTGCGCGATGCATGGCATTGCCAATATTGCGGCGAAATCAGTAAAACCAAACTCTTAACATTTGATCATGTGATCCCAAGATCACGTGGCGGAAGAACATCCTGGGACAATATAGTCTCGGCTTGCAAGCCCTGTAACCTTAGAAAAGGAAACAAAACGCCCCATGAGTGCGATATGCACCCGATGGCAGAGCCTCGCGAGCCAACTATATATGAACTCCAGGAAACAGGACGAAGATTCCCACCAAATTTCTTACATAAGAGCTGGGGGGATTTTCTGTACTGGGATAGTGAACTTGACGCCTATTAAAGGGTGAAAAAATCAAGACATTGTTTCAGTTTTTTTAAACGCAAACAAGGAGGTTGCAAATGATTGATAAAATATTAGACGTAGGTCACGTAAGATCGACAATGGGAGCTTTTTGGTTCTATGTATTGTCAGTAGTCGTGTTAGTAGGTATTTCTACTACATTGTTACATTTCTTAGGTATGGTCGGTATTGTTGACGGAGGAAGTGCTTCATTCTTCGCTGGTTCAACATTACATACTCTAGTTGGCTCAATCTTTACGTTGTTTGTATCGGGTCTCATACTCACACATCGTAAGCTCACAAGCGATATTTTTGCTGTGTTACTTACAGTTGTGGCTGTGTATCTCGCTTACACAACAGACGTAATGCTTGGTCTTATCCCAGTCGCAATTTTGACGACTATTAAGGCTTAGACTTAAGAGCTAAATACTAATTTAGAAAGCCCGCCTCATTGGCGGGCTTTTTTATTCTCTGAAAACCGCAGAAACGCTTGACTTTTTATTCATACGTCCTTAAATACTCATAACTCAAAAATATTTACATAGGACGCACATCATGTTTGATGACCTTTTTAACTTCGCCAAAGAGCGGAACCTGAAACAATCTGTCGGTTTTTACTTATTCTATTACGGAATTTTTATGGGCTTTACAGGCTTAATAACAGTTTTGGGACTTTAGACGACAATCAAAGCTTAGAAAAAACACTAATTTAAAAACCCCGCTTTATTGGCGGGTTTTTTTAAAGATTATGTCAGAAAAGTTGTTGACATAAGGCCGCCCGTTCTTTAAGCCTTTGTGAAATTTAAAAATTATGGGGCGTGTAGCTATGGATATATATACAAGAATAGGAGAAATTAAAGGTTCTTTTGGAGAAGCCAGCACAAAAAACCCAGGTTTTATTGTAATGCTTGACCCTGGCCAAGAGGTTCCTGTAGAAGGAGGCTGTTACGTTTCTGCGCACATTAAAAAACAAAACCCCTTATTGTCTAATTTGAAAGATCAGGTAGGGAAAAAAGTTGAATGCACTTTCTCTGTAGATGAGACAACTAAGAAGGCTATGGTTCACACTTATAAGTTTATCTAAACTTTCTTCCAGATAAGTCTGGCAGAAATAAAAGCCATAACGGCCAAGCCAAGACAGAAAATAACATTATAATTTGCCATGGATAGATTAAGGATAGGATCTGCCCAAGGAATTTCATCACACCGCACAGCCTTTGTGCGGTTTTGAATATCGGTTAGAATTTGATCCATGTTGCCCGCCAATTTTGGTACGGAACAACTCTCTAAAAACGATTTCCACCAATGAAGCTCCACCCCTGTGTGATAAAATGCAATCGCACTATTGGTAAGAAACGTCAGACCAATTAACCCCATCGTCACGCTCACGGCTTTTTTACATTTACAGGAGAATAAGAAACCAATCAGCCCCAACGCAATAACAATGGCGTAAGGATATCGCTGAATAAGGCACAATATGCAAGGTTCCAACCCAAAAACATATTGCGCCATAAACGCCATAGCCAATGATGCCGCCGCAACAAACACCATGATAAGCGGCATGGCTCTGTGACAACTCAATAATTTTGTAATAAAATCCTTCATATTTTCCTCTCTTGTCATCCCCGCGGCTTGCGTAGCAAGCTTAAACGGCGGGGATCCATATGTGAAAAGCAAGGCTTTTCTCTTTTCCAGATCCCGTTCGTGTCAATTCGCTAACGCTCATACCAACGGGATGACATCCATAGTTTTATATCATATTGCCCTCGCGCCTGCGCGTATGGCAACATTAAAAAAAGCCCTTTATAAAATCTTTTGCAATATCAATACCTTCTGGACCAAATATAATCACAAAACTTAACAGTGAAATAATCCAGCTCAGCCCTATCAACAGCCCCCCTATCACCGCCAAACCATCCCGCATTAATATACCGATAGCCATGAGGGCAATACCAAAGGCTGGCACTGTATTGGTGAGCGGTAAGGGAACCGCGACGGCCAAAGCCATAGCAAAACCCGCCACCCCAATCATGTTAGAAAACAATCCTTGCGTTACAAAAGACAGACGTGGACGAATAAAATATTCTAAACGCCTAATCCATGGTTCAGCGGTTTTGATAAACCCATCAATTTTCTCTCGTGATATTTTTTTTTGCCGCCATTTTTTGGGAACCCATACTGTATGACGCCCCATGGCCTGCTGCGCCGTTAATATCAGTAAGGGAAACGCAATAACAGTACTAAGCCCCAAAGCAGGAACAGGTAAAGCCGCAGGCAGGGCTATCAAAAATAAGAAAAAACCAAAGCCACGCTCATGAAATTCTTCCAACAACGCCTTTACTGTCACGTTATCATCCTGAATATGGGATTTAAGATCACTTAAGAGTTGCGTCAGTGTGCGTGTTGTCATTGATTCCATTCAGCTATTAAACACAGCCCACTCTCAAAACCCAAGAAACTTTATTAAAAACTTGAATATATGCACGAATTTAAGCTAAAAAAGGCCGTCTATCTTATACGGCCTCTCTTGATAATGCGGGTGTGGTGGAATTGGTAGACGCGCTAGACTCAAAATCTAGTGTCCGCAAGGACGTGTCGGTTCAAGTCCGACCACCCGCACCAAGTATTTATACTAAGTAGAAATATCGAATGTTTGAGAAAAGCTTTTAATATTTAAAAGTAAAAGATATGACAGAAGAAATAAAGAAATTAGACCATAAAACAATACTCTTAATAATTTTATCCGTTCTTTGTGGTTCGCTAGCTACATATACTTTTATAAAAAGTAGTGATGAGCGAAAAGTTCAAAGAGTTGAACAAAGCAAAGCTTTTGAAAGCGTGTCAGATACTTTAATTGAGATTAAGAGCTATACAAATAGTGGTGTTAATCAGGAAAAATGGACTGAATTATCAAGGAATTTAAATATAGTCACAAGCAAATATAAATTAGTTGCTTCTCCTAAAAAGGAGGAAGTAGATTTATTGAATACTGTAATGTCCAATATGAGGTCAGTCGGAGATGCTTGGACAGTTAATGTTAGTTATGGCTGTTATGGAGAGAATCCTAGTAAGGAATGTTTAAAAAAATATTTTACTACCCTTTATGAGGCTTTTAGCATTACTCATAAACCTCTCGAAGAATATCTAAAAACAAACATTTCTAACTTTACAGAAGACAATAAGACGATAGAGAAGCATAAAAGTGACGTCGTTTCTTTACGCCTTACATTAGTTACAATATCAATTGAGAGATTTTTTAAATTCCACGGCACCGAATTGTGAGGGTGCAGTTTCCAACCACCCGCACCAATATCAACCCCGCTTCTTATACGCTGCTTTCTTGCTTGGCTTACCGAACAACCAGCCTTGCGCTTTATCAACCCCAATTTTTATTAAATAATCCAGTTGCTCTTGCGTCTCAACCATTTCGGCGATCGTGGTCACGTTCAAATCCTTACACATACGTACCAAATTACGGACCATCGCCTCATCACGAGAAGAATTCAACGCATCACGAATATATTTTCCATCAATTTTAACACAATCAATCTCCAGCGCATTTAAATATTGGAACGAGGCAGAGCCTGCGCCAAAATCATCCAAACAAACTTCGAATTTTTTATCACGTAGCTTTTGTAAATAACCATTCACCTTATCCAAATCTTCAATTTGTGTACTCTCGGTAATTTCGAATAAAAGATTTTTGGGGCTGCATTGCGTTTTCTCTATCGCTTCCAATACAGCCTTAAAAAAGCTCTCGCTCTGTATAGATTGCCCAGATATATTGACCGCGATACGCACAGAATTGCCTTTTGTCTCCTCATTTTTAATGAAGCCAATGGCTTGTTTTAAAATTGATATATCAATATCAGGCGCCAGCCCAATATCCTCACCAAATATAATTAATTCATAGGGGGAAGTCTCAGCATCAAAACGCACAAGTGCCTCGTAATGGCATAATGTTTCATCAGGAATAAAAACAATCGGTTGGTAATTCAACTTAAACGCCTGAAGACCGACAATCTTTTTTAAATTTGTAATTTTTGCGGCATTTTCATTTAAGTAATCATCAAAACCTTGCTTTAAATCATCACCAGCCGCATCCAATCCCTTTTTTTCAATTTGATTTATTGTATAGAGAAGCGCGCGACGGGCTTCCCTCTCATTCAACGATTCCATATCGGCTTCAACCGTTTTTGTTTTTATATCCATCCCTTTAGAACTTGGAGAGGTTCGTTGAACAAGTTGCTGAATCTTCTTTTCAATAAAATCCGGCGTTATTTCTGCGTCATGGATAATGGCATACTTATTATCGTCAACCTGACTTGCCGTACCGCCTTCATAAGATTGCTCTTTTAAAACAGCATTAAAATTCTCATTAAAATTATTGGCTTCATCAACAGACAAAGATTTTTTATATTCTTCAATCTTATCTGCCTCTAAAAAAGTAACGTCTAAATTTTTGCCTTCACGTTTCGCCGCAGCAAAGGCTTTGATGGCAGATTCCTCAAATTGCTTTTCATCCAAAAGACGGGAGTCATGAACATCGCCCACCTCTAAAAAATCAAAAAAAGCAGCCGTTGCATTCAAAGATAAAAATATATTGGGGCTTTCCGGCATCGTCATGCCCATAATCATAGCCTTATGTTTTTCTTGTGTTTGACCATTATCTATATGAACCATCAAAGGGCCAACGCGCCCTGCCCTCTGCGCTCCCTTTAACAAAGCATTCAAATCACTATGGTCAGATTTAGAAAAAACAGACAGCCAATCAGCGCCTTCCAATTCTGCGGCCTCTTTCCCTGTCAAAGATTGAGATTTTCCAGCAGAAAAGATTATTTTTCCTTCCTTATTTACCTCCAAAAGAAAATCTGATGCCGCAAAAGAAAAAGCAACAAACCTATCTCTAGCAATTTTAAGCTGGTTATCTACAGTCATGGCTCCCCGCCCCTAAAAATAACACATTTAGGGTTAATTTAACATTTAGATTGTGAGAAAAAATGGCAAAGATTGAATAGCCTTATAAAAATTATTATGTTTAAGCTTTAATTGCATAAACAGAGCTATGTCTATACAAAACACTTTAAGTTTATCATTTAAGAAAGACCTGAAAGTTACATTGGTATGATGAAGTCTACAATATTGATTTTGACTATTTTAATGCTTTGCGCTTTTCCAACTTATGCGCAAGACAATCATGATTCAACAAGACAACAACAGATAAGTCGAATTAAAAAAGATTTAAATGATATGCAGACCGTTGAATACAAGCTCAAAAAACGTATTCAACAGGCCGATGACAATAACTACCTTAGTCTCTCTATTGAAAATGATTTATTTGGCGGTGGTAAGGATGAAAACTATACCAGCGGCGTTCGCTTAACTTATTTTGACATTGAAACAGCAATGCCTCCTATGATTGATAAGTTGGCCGATGCTATTCCTACTTTTGATATAAACTCAACCACCAGCACCTTCTTCTCCATAGGTCAGAATATTTACACACCTAGAAATATCAGGATCAGCGCAAACCAACCAAATGACCGACCTTGGGCGGGCTGGCTTTATGGATCTATTGGCCTAACAACCGTTACCAATGACCATCTTGATGAATTAGAATTTACCGCAGGTATCGTTGGTCCAGAATCTTTAGCGGAACAATCACAAAAATTTATTCATAAACATATAGCAAACTCTTCCTCTCCCAAGGGTTGGGACAACCAATTAGAATTGGAACCAGGATTAATTTTATCGGCGCAACGTCGCTGGCCTGCTTGGTATACAAAAAACATTGCAGATTTTCGTTTACGCATAGAACCAAGTATCAATCTATCCTTAGGCAATGTGTATACTTATGCCGGTACAGGGGCAACGGTCACTTTTGGTCCCTTTAAAAATAGATTACAAGACACCCCACCACGTGTTCGTCCTGCGATGGCTGGCACAGGATTTTTCGATACGCCCGATAATAAATTTAGCTGGTATTTATTCGCTGGGCTTGATGGGCGTGCCATGGCACGTAATATTTTCCTAGATGGAAATACGTTTAAAAACGGCCCAAGCGTCGATAAAAAATATCTGGTTGGGGATGCCAATGCAGGGCTTGCCTTCACCTATGATGATTATAGATTGGCTTATACCCTCAATTACCGTAGCAAAGAATTTGATGGACAAGATAATCCCAGTATTTTTGGTTCGGTGACATTGAGCACACGGTTTTAAAAAATTAAATTTCATTCCCTCTTTGTCACCCCCGTGGCGTTTCGCCAGAAACGCTTAAACGGCGGGGGTCTATAAAGAGAAAAGCTCCGCTTTTCACCTCTTGGATACCCGCAGTCAATATTTGTCTTACGCCAAATCGCGGGTATGACGATTTTTTGTAAACCACCACACAAAGAATCACTATATAATGTAGCCAGCAGTAACATTCGTTGCCCTTGCTGAATACCTAATGACTTTGCTTTGTTTTAAGACAAGGCACAAATGACGTAGCGTATTTTAATACGTGAGGAATGAAGTAACGATGTCTTAAAGCAAATGAAAGTTATTAGATGAATTACGATATCATACATATTTCTGGCAAACCTCACGTTTTGGTGCCCATTCATGATTTCACAGCCCTTAAAAATGCTGGCACCAATACCAATCTCCCCAATGAGATCATGGAACAAATTACCCTAGGGCAAGACAGCTCTATTAAAATTATCCGTAAATACAAAGGAATGACGCAGGCTGATTTAGCCAAAGCGGCAGAGATTTCTCGCCCCTACCTCACTGAAATAGAAACGGGTCGTAAAGACGGCTCCATCCGCGCCCTAAAGTCTATCGCTGGCGCGTTGGATGTTTCATTGGAATTAGTAAGTTAATTTTTTATTGACATAATAGAAAAAATGCCTTAAAGATAACCATCATTATCGTTAAGGAGTCCTCTATGTCTTTAGAACTTACTGCACAAGAGATTAGAACTATGTACAATATTCCTAATATTACGGTTGCCAATAAGAATGACTTACCAGAAATTAGCAAAATAGCACTGGTAGGGTTTACCTTTGAAAAAAAAGCGAACGATGAGATTGTTCCATCAAGTCGGGATACAACTTTATTGAAAACTGGTTTTAATATAGCTTCAGAAAAAGACATACCCCTATCTAATGACGCACAATATTCGGTATTCAATGTAGAAGACACCACAGATAAAACCCAAGATATAATATTTTCAGAAAGTAATTTTGATGCTGTATTTTTAAGTAATATTTATTGGCCTTATGATCAAGAAGATGTTAATTTTCTGGATAAAGTTTCTGGATTAACAAAAATGCCAAATGGTTCTTTACCAACATTTATGAGTAGTGGTACGAATCATATTTCAGACTGGCCTAACAATATGTCACGACTGGGTATCAAATATATCTTTACTTTATCACTAGCAAATTCTCTATCTGTTCATCAGTTTGAACAATATGGTGATTATAAAGTTGTCACGAGTGATAACAGGGGTAGCTTAGTAGAACCTCAAAAAAGAGTTGGTTTAGCGGTTTCAAAAAATATCGCCCAAAAACTATCTCTTTAATCCACCAAATACGCTGCGGATAGTTTCACGCCCAATGATCGCCCCCATCACCTTGTCATGTGCTCATCCCCGTCACCCACTCACCCCCGCGCCTCCCGTCACCCTCGTCACCCTCGTCACCCTCGTCACCTTCCTCACCCCCGCGCAGGCGGGGGCCTTGCTTTTTACCTTTCCCAGATGCCCGCCTAAAGCGGGCATGACAATGAAGAAAAACGTCACCCCCAAAGAAAGATGTCATCCCCGCCTCCGAGCGGGGATCCGGTAAAATAAAAATCACGAATGAACGCAATTTATGCTATACTCTCTTCACTGTCTGCATCTAACACATGCGGCACGGCTTGACGGGAGACATCGTTAAGCAGAACGGATAAGCCTCTTCCTACCCCCCCCCTCCCCAATTTCCAGCGAGCAAAATGAGTAACTCTGATTTAACAACGAAATCAGAAGGTTACAGAGCGGATTTTTAGCCCTAACGTGCTAAATTTAGTGCTTCAGACCAGATAAATTGCCTCTGGAGTGTCCGACATTATAATTCTTTAATGTTTAGGTTTTAAAAATTGATAGTCACGATCATGCTTTAACGAAGGAATGGCTGTACGCGCTTTCGCTACTTCAATAAATTTAATTTTGTGTGTGATAACACCATCCTGATCTTCAGTGACTTCTTTTAAAATTCTTCCCAATGGATCAACAATCATTGAATGTCCATGTGTTTTACGTCCACCTTCATGCTCACCATATTGTGCGGGGGCAATAACGTAACTCCCCGTTTCAATCGCACGCGCACGAACCAACGTTTCCCAATGATCTTTTCCCGTATGTGCTGCAAAAGCTGAAGGAATAGCAATCATCTCCGCCCCATTTTGCGCCAATGTTCTGTATAGATAAGGAAAACGAACATCGTAGCAAATGCTCATACCCAAACTACGGTCTTCAACATTCGCAATAACAGCTTTTTCACCTGCTATCGCAAACTCACTCTCACGATAGCTTTCACCATTTTGTAAATCCGCATCAAATAAATGAATTTTATCATAAGATGCCATAAGTTGGCCTTTGGGGTTGAATAAGAAACTTCTATTTGCAACTTTATTTTCAGAAGCCTTAACTTTCATGGAACCAATGAGAAGCCAAACCCCCAACTCTTTAGCTAAAACAGAAAAAAATTGTATACCTGGGTGTTTATCGGCCTCTAACGCTGTTTCGAGTGTTAAACGAGCATTTAATCTCATAAAATCCGTGTTCTCTGGAGTAACAATAAACTCTGCTCCCTCCTTTGCCGCACTAATAATAAGCTTCGCCGCTGACTGTAGATTGTCTTGAATTTCTGGTCCGCTGTTCATCTGAACGCAGCCAACTATTAACTCTGTCATGATTTATCCTTTTAACAAACTATCCAACGTTCCCGCAGCATCCAATGGATAGAGATCATCCTCATCACCGAAATAATCCCCGTTGATAAAAATCTGAGGTACAGTTTTTGGTCCACCCGTAAGTTCCGCCAGTTTGTCCTTCCCTGCAGGATCTCCTGTAATATCATGTCCGATATATTCAATCCCTTTACCATCAAGAAAAGAACGCAGTTTTATACAATGGGGACATGTTGTCCAATAATACACTTCAACCTTAGCTTGATTACTCATAATATTTTATCCTCTTTAAGTTGTCGCTTCAGATAATCAGACTCTCGTCGGTTTTACAACCCGCGCTAAAGTTAAAACATCGACTGTCCCTGCTCCATTTTTAAGCAAAGCCTTCGTGCATTCATTAATCGTCGCTCCAGTTGTAAAAACGTCATCAATTAATACAATTCTTTTATGCCTAATCTGGGGGATAATCTTGTTAGGAACAATAAAGGCATTTTTTACATTCTTTGCCCTTTCATTGGCTGGCAAATATCCTTGAATTGGTGTGTGACGAACACGCTCTAAACCATTCAATATAAATGGTATTTCCATACTAGCTGATAAATATTTTGTAATAAGTGCTGACTGATTGAACCGTCGCCTCAATAAACGCCACCGATGAAGCGGCACTGGCATCAACAAATCTGCCTTATCTAAAAAATCATGCCCCGCTTGTCTTAGCCAAGGAACAAAGCAAGGAACGCTCTGTGTTTGATCACCATGTTTGAATCCTAGAACGATATCTCTAGAGGCATCATCATAAATAAGAGCTGCACGCGCCTGGTTGTATATCGGCGGCCTTTTAAGGCACCCACCACATACATTCTGCTCAACATAACTTTCCTCAATAAAATCAAAAGGTAAGCCACAACGCATACATTGAGGAGCAGCAATGAAATTTAACTCCCGCCATGCCTGTGCTGATAACACGCCCTGTCTATCAACGATATCTCCTGTCACAATGCAACGTGAGGGCAATACAAAATCTATAATTTTATTGAAAGCGGTCATAAACTTCAGCATAAACAATTCATCAAAGGGGAAAATAATTATTTATTTTCTATAATTCTTTTTGTTGCAATTTCCAAATGATTGGGTAATGTCTTGCCTATGTCACAACCAAGTAAAATTGATAATTTATGGAGTGGAGCCCCCCCTACTCACGAAGATAGGAAAGCTCCTCCTACAGACACGGCTATGGACATTAAAGCAAAGCCCAACCCCTTGTTAAAAAACATCCCTAGCCAAACCATCAAACAAGCATGGTTTATCATGGCGCATCTCGTGTTGGAAAAAGGAGCTAAAACTCTAAATATAATGACGCATGACGGTGCCATGACTTACACGATGGCCGTTTTAAACCCTGATATCGAATTTATTGGCATTCATCAATCCGAAGAAGTAATAGAAATTTCAAAAAAGAAATACCAATCTCCAAATCTCAGTTTTATAAAGCACAAAATTCAGGAAAACTTTATGCCTTTGGGGTCCTTCGACGCCATTATAAACTCTTTCAATCTCCACGAAATCTATTCTGAGAATAGTTGTAATGAAAAATCAGTCATAGAAACATTAGAGCGGCAATTCGCGCTTCTTAAAAAAGACGGCTATATCTACACCCAAGGATACAATATGTACCCTGAAGATGAATATGTCTTAATGGAAATGCCTGACGAAAAGAGCAAAAGTAATAATATTGAAGACCTATCTGAAATCGAACTTCTCATTTTATACTCTGAATCTGCGCGACCCCGTGAAAATGATAGCTATAAGGGGTTTTACTTAGAAGAACTGCCCGCTCGCTTTCCACGAACCAGACTCTTTCGCCTACCAGCAAAATGGGCATATGAATTTATTTTAAGAAAAGACAACCGCAGCTCATGGAAAGAAGAGCTTTATAAAGAATATAGTTTTTTAAGTTGCCCTAATTTTAGCCGTATAATACGAGGGTTCGGTGCCAAACTATTATATACAGCGCCCCATTGGAACGAAGACATCCTTAAAAATCATTATAATAAAAAAATGCGTTTGTTCAAAGAAGATGGTGAATCTATGGGATCACCTGAAACTAGCTTTATCCTTTTGGCACAAAAAACTGAAGAACGGCATTCTCTCACTCTACAAGAGCGAAAACCAAGTAAAGCCGAAAACTCTGCCCTTCGGATTACAGCAATGCGGAATGAGCACGACAGCTCTATTGTCGATATTGTTTCACGCGATATGCACATCACTGAAATTCTGCCCTATCGCATTACATCTGATAATAAATTACATGTCTTTATTCATGAAGGCATTCCACGATGTCTTGCGAATACAATACCACGCAAAGGCCCCAATATTGATGGCAAACAATGGTCAGGACATATGACCGAAACTTTTGCTATCCCACAAGAAATCATCGAAAATTTAGACAAAGATCATTTTAGAAGCACAATGGATTTTTCCCAAAATTATTTAGGATTAAAGCCAGAAATGGGTACGCTTTTTGAAAATGGTCCTGGATTTTTCCCTGCGCCAAATTGCATTGATGAACATATCGACACGCTGTACCTAAAAGTCAAAGCGCCAAAAAAATCAATTTCTCCTAAAATTATTCTAGAAGATGCTTCTGGATTTTCAACAAATGGGCGTATTCGTGAAATTAATGCTCAACAAATTTTAAATGCTATCAGTGTTGGACTCATTCCAACCAGTCGCTTAGAAATTCAAATTTTAGGTCTCTACGAAAAATTAGGTCTCCCCTACCAAGCGTGGGCAAGCTCGCCCCTTTCTCTACAAACAGAGTCTCCAAAGGAAACAACAAAGCTTCAGGAGATTATTTCTAAGCTTGCGGCGGATGACAATCGTTTTAAAGATATTAAAGGAACAACGGGTCAAATCAAAACAATGCAATCTGTTTTTGTAGATGAAGGTCAAAATAATGGCGGCATTATGGGACTTGCTTCTAAAGAAAAAGATTTTATTTTGAATGAAGAAAGCTCAATGAACACCGCCGTCGTTTTACCTCTCACACGCTCGATAAATGGTGAAGTCATGGCAGGCATCGTTGAAGAATACCTTCCTATCCCCCAAAGATATAAAGGCAATGGATATACAATTAGCTGCCCTAGCTTTCCCCTTCCCGTTGAAATAAAAAATTTCGATATGGCACGAAAATACATTGCTGATAAATTTGAAGTTCCTGTTGATTGTGTTGCACGCATGGGGGAAAGCTATTTCTCCCATATCGGCGTTACGCCTCAACGAATTTATCCATTTGCGGTTAGCCAAGGCGGCGCCAAAGGATGGATGAAAGCTGGACGAACTCATGGAACTACAACTTACGCCCCCCTTTATGGACTATATCGTTTACTTTATTTAGACAATGATTATAGCTTCATGAAAATTGTTGCTATGTCTTACAATGCTTGCTTAGGACAAAATAGTGACATGAGTGCCTCACTGTCTTTTTCTGAAAAACATGCAGACAGGAAATCCTCCTTTATGGGAATGACGGACGTGAGCACGCCCGCTTCAAACTCCAACAAAAAAGATTACAACTATGACCAATGATATTTTTGTTTTTGACAGAAACATCATAGCGCAGAAAAAAAATCGTTCTGCACCCTGCTTGTCTGATTATAGCTTTCTATTTGATTGGACGTTGGAGCAAATTATTGACCGGTTAAATGTAATAAAAAAACAATACCCCCTCGCCCTTCAAATCGGCAACAGAGTCCAAATTACACAATTAGAAAAATTTGGTGTAAAAAAAATAATTACTTTGGATAATGCTCATAAACTGAAGCCAAGCATACTGGGTGATGAAGAGCTTTTACCTTTCCAATCAAATTCTTTCGATTTAACGATAAGCCCTCTTAATTTACATTCCACCAACGATCTTCCGGGAACATTATCACAAATTCGAAACTGTCTTAAGCCTGATGGCCTGTTCATTGCCGCCATGTTCGGTGGTGAGACCTTATACGAATTAAGACAAATTATGAATGAAGTAGAGATGCAACAAGCAGGTGGCATAACCCCTAGAATATCCCCCTTCGCTGACCTACCTCAAATGAGTTCTCTTATGCAACGCGCGGGCTTCAATTTACCGGTTATTGATTCTGAAAAAATCACCGTCACCTATGATAATGTTTTTAAACTCATGCAAGATTTACGCTTCATGGGTGAAAGCAACAGTATTAAGTCACGCAAGAAAAATTTTACATCCCGTTCCTTTTTCCAAACTGTTGGTGAACTCTATAAAGAAAAATTTAGTGAAGAAGATGGACGTATAAAGGCAACCTTTGATATAATTTTTCTTCTTGGGTGGAAACCCCACAAAAGCCAGCAAAAACCTTTGCAACCAGGTAGTGCCAAATACCGCCTCGCCGATGCTTTACTAACAAATGAGGAGAAACTCCCATGTTGACCGTTACCCTTGTCCCCATTTTAGAAGATAATTACGCTTACATCATACAATCTCAAGATAGTATCGCTATAATTGATCCAGGGGAATCCAAAGCTATCATTAACGCCCTTGAAAAGCTTAATATAACACCCTCATTTATTCTAAACACCCATCATCATTGGGATCATGTGAACGGTAACAAACAAATAAAAGAAAAATATAATGTTGAAATAATAGGACCTGAAAGTGAAAGAAAGAGCATCCCAGAGTTAGATACAGGACTTAAAAATGGAGACATCTTTAACTTTGGTGATGAAACCGTAGAAGTTATTGAAACACAGGGACATACATTAGGGCACATCTGTTTTTATTTTAAAAACTCAAAAATACTTTTTTCTGGTGACACACTATTCTCATTAGGTTGCGGTCGATTATTCGAAGGCACCGCAGAGCAATCATTTAATAGCTTTAAAAAGTTAAAAGCACTGCCTGATGATACAAAAATATATTGCGGCCATGAATATACGCTTGAGAATGCTGAATTCTGCTTAAGCGTTGACCCGGATAATCAACACCTTATCAAACGTATTAAAGAAATAGAAAATTTACGAACCAATAATAAGCCGACACTCCCTGTCACACTTGAACAGGAGAAGAAAACAAATATTTTTCTAAAAGCAAAAAACGCTGAAGAATTTAAAAAATTTAGAGAATTAAAAGATAATTTCTAACCGTCATTCCGTTTAGGATTAGGACGGCGTGATCGTTGAGAACGGCGCGGGCCCCCTTCTTTTTTATCAGAATGACTACCCTTTGTATTTCCTTCATCTGGAAGAATAGATTCAACCGGGCCTTTTGATTTTGAGTTCGACCTATGAGATGGAATAGGAATTGGCTTTCCTGTCACCTTAGCACGTTCACTCAATGTAATTTCAATTTCAAGACGAGAAGCAACCTTTCTTAAATCATGGATAGCTTCTTGCAAATTCTCTCTTGTTTGTGTTTCTTTACTTGCATCCCATGCTTCATAATTTTTAAAGCAAGCTTCTGAACATTCCTGTAATCTAGCTTTAATGTCATCCATAACTCTCTCCCAAAATAAAAATATTACACACCTTACCTTGTTCGTTTTTACAGTGCAACTCCCCTTACTTAAAAACAGATGATGCGGCATCCATATGGCTCTTTTTTCGGGCTATTTCTCCTTCTACCCTAACTATCTCCGCCTTTAATTCATCTATATAATTGCCTAATTCATCAAGAGATATTGGCTCTAAATTTTTAAGTCCAGCGGGCTTTTTGCCCAAATCTTCTTCATCAAACATCATTTTCTCCTTATTTCTTACAGATTAACGAAGATTTTATTGAATGAAAAGATTGCATTTTCTTAAAAATATCAATATATTCCTCATATTCCCAGACATTAAATAGTCTAAATCAGTTGATCCTCAAGGGAATGGGTCGACACAGTAATAGCCATGGGCGAGCCCCATGATCTTGATAAACAAAAGAATAAAGGAATATTGATATGGCAAAAGCACAAGAAGCGCCGACATTATTAATGCCAAAAGCAAGCGCAATTTGGTTAATTGACAATACAACATTGAGTTTTGAACAGGTTGCCGAATTTACAGGGCTTCATAAAGTCGAAGTTCAAGCCCTAGCGGACGAAGATGTCGGGTACGGTATTGTTGGTCGTGACCCTATTAAAAATGGTGAAACCACACAAGACGAACTTGATAAAGCTATTAGTGATGGTAACTATGTCATGAAACTTACGCGTACTGACCTCCCAAGTGTTAAAACACGTGCTAAAGGTCCACGTTACACCCCTGTTTCCAAACGCGGTGATAAACCTGATGCCATCTCGTGGATATTGAAAAATCATCCTGAAATCAGTGATGCTCAAATTGGTAAATTGGTCGGCACAACCAAACCAACTATTAATGCTGTTCGTGATCGTACGCACACAAACTCTTCTACTATTCGTCCCCGCCACCCAGCGGAATTAGGCTTATGTAGCTATAAAGAGCTGGAAGCAGCATCCGATAAGGGTTTACGCGCCCAAGGTAAAGATCCTGAAGCGATCAAAGCTGAACGTTTAAAAAAATTGGAACAAGATAATGCTCCACAAAGCGAAGATAGCAATAAAACTGATGAAGTTGGTGGTTTTGACTTCTCTAACTTCCTATCTTCTGGTTCAAAGACAAATAAAGAGTAATAATCTTTAATAATAGATAAACAAAAACGCAGCACCTATCACAGTGCTGCGTTTTTTTAATAAAATATCTTGTTTAAGCGCGAATACCTTCTATTTTTTCTTTTATTTTTAATTTTTCTCGCTTCAACTCGGCTAGAATATGTTCACTTATAAAAGGCCTACGTTGTTCTAATTCAATTTTATCTGAAAGATTTTTATGTTTGGCTTTCAAGGCCTCAACACGTGCAGATGGGTTTGGAACAACAGCTTGCTGTAGCGACATAGGCAGACTCCTTTTTCTGATAAGTATTGTTTATGATTAACTATTAATAGTAACCCAAATCTGCCTCTCCAATCAAATAAATCAGAAAAAAAGCAAGATAATTACTCAATATTTAACCTAAATCAAACCTAACCCCTTGTGCTAAAGGTAATTCAGTCGAATAATTAACGGTCTGTGTCTGGCGACGCATATAAACTTTCCAAGAATCGGAACCACTTTCTCTACCACCGCCTGTTTCTTTCTCTCCACCAAAGGCTCCGCCTATCTCAGCACCGCTTGGACCTATATTTACATTCGCAATACCACAATCACTGCCCACTGCAGATAAGAACCCTTCTGCTTCTCTCACATCGGTGGTAAATATACAGGATGACAAGCCTTGCGGCACAGCATTATTCATCTCCACCGCTTCATCAAAATCCGAATAGGTCATAATATACAAAATAGGCGCAAAGGTCTCATGCTTTACCACTTCACTTTGTCCTTTGATTCCTGAGGACATTTCAACCAGCGCAGGACGCGCATAATATCCTCCTTTTAAAGACACGCCATCACCACCTGTAAGAATTGTTCCCCCTTGCTCTTTCGCTTCTTTAAGAGCCGTTTGCATACCATCAAAAGCATCATGATCAATCAAAGGACCAACAAGCGTATCCTTATCTAAAGGATCGCCTACTTTTAACGTATCATAAGCTTTTTGAAGTACTGGAATGAGGCTTTTTTTCATACTCTCATGAACAATCAAACGGCGTAATGTCGTACAACGTTGCCCTGCCGTTCCCACTGCACTAAAAACAATCGCCCGCGTGGCCAATTCTAAATCTGCAGAAGGTGCAACAATCATTGCATTGTTACCGCCTAGCTCCAGCAATGATTTTCCCATACGGGATGCCACACGTTCGCCAACAACTCGTCCCATACGCGTACTACCTGTTGCGCTAATTAATGGTACATCCTTACTATCTACTATCGCCTGACCAATATCAGCTTCGCCAATAAGAACTTGTAATAAACCCTCGGGACATTCATTCCCAGCTTCTTTAAAACGCTTCACTGCTTTTTCAAAAATCTTCTCACATGCCATCGCCGTTAATGGCGTTTTTTCAGAAGGCTTCCAGATAACAGGATCACCACAAATTAATGCCAAAGCAGCATTCCATGCCCATACCGCCACAGGAAAGTTAAAGGCACTAATAACTCCTACAACCCCTAAAGGTTGCCATGTTTCGCGCATATGGTGACCTGGTCGCTCCGACGCAATCGTTAAACCATATAACTGACGTGACTGTCCCACAGCAAAATCACATATATCAATCATTTCTTGAACTTCGCCTAAGCCTTCAGACAAAATTTTCCCACACTCCAATGTTACAAGAGCACCCAAATCATCTTTGGCACTCCGTAATTCTTCACCCAATATGCGTACCAACTCTCCACGAACAGGGGCAGGTGTTTTTCGCCAAACTATAAATGCCTGCTGGGCACTTTCTATAGCTTTAGCAACTTCCTCTTTTTTGTGGCAATCAACATATGAAAGGATAGAACCATCAATCGGTGTTTCAACGGCAATATCACCTTTACTTTTTTGAACCAACCCATTGCGTTTTAAAATATCACTATAGGGCATTATCTGACCTCCTTCTGATAAGACTCATACCTATCCGCCTCATCTAATAATGGATAAGCTACAGTACACATATAACTATTAATACGGCGATAATCGCGAATAATATCGACATGCAGACTACTCGTTGCGATTGTTTCTGGTACGCCATCGCTAAGACGCTCAATATGAGTCGACATCCCTAGCAATTCTGCTTCACGAATATCACGCTTATCTTGCAATAATTTTTTTGCCATTTCAGTATCGTTTGAGACAAAAACTGATTGCGCCAATTGAACACTTTCCATCACAAGAAAATGAATATGGGAAATTTCCCTCATCCCCTCATCTGAAAAATCGATTCCACGTTTTATTTTCTTGAGTGCCAATGGCATTAAATTCTTATCAACCACGTCACCTGCATGTTCTAAATTTGTTGAAAAAGTTAGGACTTGAACATATCTCTGCGCTTCTTTTTCATCCATAAATTCTTGACTAAGTTTGGCCATATAAATTTTTATTTGTTCATAAATACGGTCAATAACATCATCTTGTTCACGCACTTTGTTGAGCAACGCTGCATCATTAGTCTTAAAAACGGTAATAGTATCGTCCAACATTTGCTGAACCATATCAGCCATACGCAAAGTTTCACGTGTTGCCGCCGCCAGCGCAACCGATGGGGTTACTAAATCTTTATGGTCTAAATAGCGCGCCTTAGATGGATCGTCTTTTTCAACTTTATCAGGAATAATAGACTTACATACTTTAATAATTGTGCCAGTAAATGGTAAGAAGACAAGAGCTAGTGAAACATTAAACAACGTGTGAAAATTAACAATTTTACGCGTTTCATCACCACCCAATACATCCAAATATGGTTTAATATACGGCACAAAATAAAACACTGCGATAACACCAATAAGGCGAATAATAAAGTTACCAACTGGCACACGACGTGCCTCTGGATGATCTTTCAAGGTTGCTAAAACTGGTGGTATCGTGCCGCCTAAATTTGCGCCGAGTACCATATAAATCCCTAGCTCCAAAGGAAGAATACCGCTCGCTACAAAGGACATAAGAAGCAAAACAATTGCCAAAGAGGAATGAGCCAACCAAGTTAGCAAAACCGCAATTAATATTCCAAAAATCTTATCTGAATTAAGAGCCGCCAAAACAGTAGACAATATTTCAGACTCTTTTAAAGGTTGTGCTGAATCCTTGATCCACATTAAGGCGAATAGCATTAAAGCAGCTCCAATTAATACCCGCCCTACATTTTTAAATCGTCCCGACGACCTCTTCATCGAAAAGGTGATGTACCCCACAACCATCAAGAAAGGTACTAAAAAACTTAAATCTAACGAGAATAATTGCGCCACCAAAGTTGTGCCAACATCAGCACCCAAAACCATTGCCAAGCCCGTTGCAGAATTTATCATTCCCTGCCCAACAAAGGCCGCTACAATTAAAACCGTTGCAGTAGAGCTTTGAAGCAATGCGGTTATTCCCATACCTGAAAAGAAAGACAGAATGCGGCTTTTTGCCCCCACTGCGAGCCCGCGCCGTAATTCAGCACCAAAACCGTGCGTAACCCCTAAACGCACCAGCCCTACCCCCCAAAGCAGAAGACAGACACCAGCAATAATATTGAGTAAAATAAGGGTCGGGGTAATAAGAATTCTCCTAACAAAGGAAATGAAAAACTATTGGTTAGTTTAAAACCCTGCACCTTCTTGCGCAAGATACTCTTCCTCTTCAGGCGTGTTATCCCGCTCCAAAACCTTGTTTCTATGCGGAAAACGTCCAAAATCTTCGATAATCTTTAAATGACGGATCGCATAATCATACCCCAACTGGTCGTCATCTTTAGTTTTTTCGAATAGCTCAACGCTACGACGCTGATCATTTAAATTCTCACTATGTTCAAAAGGCAAATAAATAAAACGACGTTTTTGCGCTGGATGCACCTGATCTAACCCTTTAGAAACAGCATATTTAGTGATAATTAACGCTTTTTTATCAGTCGCGAAGGCTTTCGACGTCCCGCGAAACATATTACGCGGCATCTGATCCAACAATATACATAAAGACAATGCACCATCTGCACTATTCTGCCAGTCGTCATACTCTCCACGTGCAGCGGCTTCATAGGCATCTTCAAAACGCTCCTTTACAATTTGATCAAACTCATCACTGACCTGAAACCATTGTATAGGTTGGGTTTCGGCAAACCAAAAATCCAATATGTCTTTTTGTAAATCCTTCATAGCCCTGATTCTATCAAAGTTTAGAATCAGGGGAAAGTAATGATATTAAGCCGATATAGCCTAATGCTTCACGCCTACCCAAATTTTGCGCTTAACGGCATACATAATGCCTGCAAAAACAAGAAGGAACAGAATCACTTTAATTCCCGTGCGTTTACGGATTTCCATTTTTGGTTCTGCCGCCCACGTTAAGAACTGAGCCACATCTCTAGAATATTGTTCTTTTGTTGTGGGGCTTTCATCAGAGTAACCAACAATGTCATCAGATAAAGGCGCCGCCATTGCAATTTTATTACCAGGCATGACCTTATTCCAATGCTGACCATTACCGAGGACAACGCCTTCTGGTGGCTCTTCATAGCCAGTCAAAATCCCATAGATGTAATCTGCACCACCAGCACGTGCTTTCGCAATCAAAGAAAGGTCTGGTGGCAAAGCGCCATTATTCGCATAACGTGCCTCTTGATCATTACTATAAGGACTTTTAAACGCATCACTTGGGCGCATTGGGCGTTCAAACATTTCACCCTCATCATTTGGGCCATCCATAGCCGTATTCTCTGCGGCAATCGCTTTGATCTGACTTTCGTCATAACCAAGATCGCTCAAATTACGATAAGATAAATATTTCAGAGAATGACATGCCGCACAAACTTGCGTGTAAACTTGAAAACCACGTTGCAACGCACCACGATCAAACGTTCCAAAAGGGCCACTGAAACTCCAATGTTGTTCTTCTAAATCATGTGAACCTTCACTTGCCTGCGCTTGCGGTGCAAACGCTAAAACCAAAACCATAAAGGATAGAGTAATTTTTATCATACTTAATCTTTTCATTTTTAAGCTACCTTCTTATTTAGAACAGCTTCGTTGATGCTATTGGGTAAAGCCAACACAGGTTCTTTTTTATTCAAGAAAGGAATAATCACCAAAAAGAATGCAAAATAATATGCCGTACAGAATTGTGCCAATGGAACCCACAAACCTTCTGCTGGTTTACCACCGCAAATCCCCAAGATAAACACATCAACCACAAATATGATTAACGCCATTTTATACCAAGGACGAAAACACGCACTCCGCACAGGATGCTTATCTAAAAATGGTAAAATAAACAGCATGGCAATAGAACCAAACATCATCAAAACGCCACCCAATTTTGCAGGAATAAAAACGATGCTCGTCAATGGAATACCGATATCAAATGTAATCGCCCGTAAAATGGCGTAGAACGGTAAAAAATACCATTCAGGAACAATATGTGTTGGCGTTACCAATGGATCAGCAGGAATGTAATTATCTGGGTGCCCTAAATAATTTGGCGCAAAGAATGTGAACCCTGCAAAGATTACAAGAAAAACCACAACACCAAATGAATCTTTCATTGTGTAATAAGGATGGAACGGCAATGTATCTTGCTTGCCTTTTGGCTCAATACCCAATGGGTTATTTGATCCAGTCACGTGAAGCGCCCAAACATGAAGAAACACAACAGCTACAATCAAAAATGGAAACAAGTAATGTAGTGAAAAGAAACGATTTAGCGTTGGGTTATCAATTGAAAACCCGCCCCATAGCAATGTTACAATGCTGTCACCCACCAAAGGAATGGCAGAGAACAAATTAGTAATAACCGTTGCACCCCAAAAGCTCATTTGCCCCCAAGGAAGCACATACCCCATAAAAGCTGTCGCCATCATCAATAGGAAAATAAGAACGCCTAATATCCAAAGCAACTCACGCGGTTGTTTATAGGAGCCGTAATACATTCCACGAAAGATATGAATGTAAACTGCGATAAAGAAAAACGATGACCCATTAGCATGAATATAACGCAACATCCAACCATGGTTAACGTCACGCATAATACGTTCGACACTATTAAATGCCTCCGCCGTTGTTGTTGCATAACTCATTGCCAAAACAATACCTGTGACAATCATCATCACCAACATCACCATTGCAATAGCACCAAAATTCCAAAGATAATTGAAATTTTTTGGTGTTGGGAAAACACCATATTCTTTTTGTAACAAACTGAATATAGGAAGGCGGGAATCAACCCATTCCATCATTGGATTATTCAATTTTTCTCTATTTCCACTGCTCATTATTTACGCCCTACCCAATCTTGATCGTTGTATCTGTTACAAAACTATACTCTGGAACACCTAGATTTTTTGGTGCTGGGCCTTTTCGAATACGACCAGAACTATCATAATGTGATCCATGACAAGGACAGAACCAACCGTCATATTCTCCCTTAACATCAGTATTTTTTTGACCCAAAGGAACACAACCTAGATGTGTACAAATACCCACCATAACCAACCATTTTTCCTGACCTTCATGGACACGATCTCCATCAGTTTCGGGGTCACGAAGATCAGCAACATCAACAGCCTGCGCCTCTTCAATTTCTTTGGCTGTACGATGGCGAATAAAAACTGGCTTACCACGCCAAACAACTGTAATAGCCTGACCTTCTTCAATCGGGCTTAAATCTACTTCCGTTGATGACAGTGCCAAGGTATCCGCCGCTGGGTTCATTTGATCAACGAGAGGCCAAGCAAAAGATGCTGCCCCTACTGCGCCAAACGCTGCTGCTGTTAAATAAAGAAAGTCACGACGTGTTTCGCCATCACCATGATTATCGTCCGTTGCTGAATTATCTACTGTTGTATCTGCACTCATGTATTCTTACCGCTATCTTGCATTAAATCCTGAAAAGAAATTCCAGAACAGGGAAACACCACCATATTAATACCGAAGACAAGCGAAGAATTCTAGATTTTTACACAAAAAAACCTTACCTTGCCCACAAGATGATACATATTGCCCTATTTCAGCCAGATATCCCACAAAATGTTGGGGCCGCCATAAGGCTTTGCGCGTGCCTTGGCATAACATTGGACATTATTGAACCTTGTGGATTTCCTTGGAATATCAAAAAAATCAAACAATCAGGCATGGATTACCTCGAAGAAGCCACCATCGTTCGCCATGATTCGTGGGAATCCTTTCAAAAAGAATATCAAGAATGGCGCTTAGTCCTCATGACCACCAAAGCATCTGCTCCTTACACAGACTTCCAGTTTTCAGAAAATGATATCTTAATCGCAGGGCGCGAAAGCGCAGGAGTTCCACTTGATATACATCAAACTATTGAAAGTCGGATTAAAATACCTATGCATGGTGAGGCACGTTCACTAAACATTATCAATGCAACCGCCATGATCACAGGAGAGGCCTTAAGGCAGACAAAATGACTGATTGGGAAAATAGAAAAAAACAAGCCTCACAATGGTTTCAAAGCTTACGAGACGATATTTGCGCCGAATTTGAAAAAATTGAAACTGAGCTAGATAACAATAAACCAGCAGGTACTTTCGAGCGCAAACCTTGGACTCGTGAAAATGAAGCTGAACCCAATCATAGTGGCTCTATCTTACAAGGTGGTGGTGAAATTTCTTTAATGAAAGGGCGTGTTTTTGAAAAAGTCGGCGTGAACATCTCCGAAGTTCACGGAACCTTTGCGCCTGAATTTGCTGATAAAATCCCAGGTGCTGCCGAAAGCGATGGTGAATTTTGGGCTTCTGGCATCTCACTCGTGGCACATATGTGCTCCCCCCTTGTTCCCGCCGCTCATATGAATACACGTATGATTGTAACCTCTAAAGGCTGGTTTGGTGGCGGTTCAGACCTGACTCCGATGATTGAAAATACACAAGATACCAAAGACTTCCATGCTGCCTTTAAAGCTTGCTGTGATATACATGACCCCAGCTATTATCCTGAATTTAAAGAATGGTGTGATAAATACTTCTTTTTACCTCATCGTGATGAACCGCGCGGCATTGGCGGCATTTTCTATGATTATCTCGACTCCTCTAATAAAGGAGGGGACTGGCAAAAAGACTTTAATTTCACCCAAGATGTCGGAAAAACCTTCCTAGATATCTACCCGCAGCTTGTCCGTAGACATATGCATGAAGAATGGACAGCAGAACAGCGTGAAGCCCAGCTCATCAAGCGCGGACGTTATGTTGAATATAATCTCCTCTATGACCGTGGCACGCAATTTGGTCTTAAAACTGGCGGCAATACCGAAGCCATCCTGATGTCCTTACCTCCTGAAGTGAAATGGCCATAATTTATTCGGGATAATTCATCCTTTTTATTGACAAACAACCTACAAAACCCTATTTATACGGAAAATAAAAGGAGTACTAAAAATGACAGTTCTAATTTCTGACGAAAAAAGCGCAACACAATATGCGCTCAATAATATTGGAACAATCGTAGAATTAAACCCTCAATGGATGTGTGCTGTAATAAAAAAAGATGGCGACCTTCAAAAACTTCTCAGTGAGTTCCGTACTAAAACTGCTCATGTTGATATTAGCCCTGATAAAGAATGGGTTAAAGGACTTACTGATATACCAAAAACAAACCTACAACTAATCACTGTTAAGCCTATAGACCAAGGAATAAAGCGAACATTAGAAAACTTTTAAATATTAATTCTCTAAAGCTATTTCCAACCACTCCTCGGTACGGCGTTTTAATTCTATCCCCAAATCTGGGCCAGTGACAAAACCCTCTTTCATTAAAGTTTCACCATTTATGGGGCATTTCGGTGCTTGCCAATTTTTTAAAACCTTAATCATTTTGGCATCTTCTTTAACTTCACCTTTCGCAATATTTAATAAATACCCCTGCAGCAACAAATCATTCCCATGATAGAAGATTGCCTTCTTCAATGCCTTCTCATCTTCATAAAACTCTATCCCCGCAACCATTTCTAATTTTATAATAAATTTTTTCTGCGCATGAGACAGTCGCAAATAATCATCAAACAAACTCGCTTTATTCCCTGCCAAAACAAATAAACGCGTTTCAACATTAATGGCATTATGCTCAAGCTGTGCCGCACAAAGTTTTTCTAAAATTTTGGGTTGGTAATTTTTGGCAGATAAATCTTCTAATATTTTATTATCAAACATAGTTGTTAAAATTTCTGTGGCATGATCGACGCCTAAAATTTTTAAAAACTCACTGCTTACTCTCTCCAACGATAAGCTAGAAATCTTGTCGACAGCTAATTGACATGCTTTCAATGCCTCCTCATTCATTTCTCCGTGCCCATAAAACGCATGAAACCGAAAGAACCTTAATATGCGCAAATAGTCCTCACGAATACGTGTTGCTGCATCACCCACAAACACAACATGCCTCGCCTTTGTATCTTCAATCCCCCGCCCCAAAAGATCATAAATATTTCCAGAAATATCAGCTAATAACGTGTTCATTGTAAAATCACGCCGCTTAGCATCTTCGAGCCAATCATCCGTAAAGCAAACCTCGGCATGTCGTCCATCCGTTGCAACATCATGACGAAGTGTTGTGATCTCAAAGGGTTTACCATTCAGCACTGCCGTTACCGTGCCGTGATCAATGCCTGTTGGAATAACCTTAATGTCTGCTTGTTTTAATTTCTCTACAACCACTTCAGGTGTATATTTCGTGGCTAGGTCAATATCATGAACCTCTTTATTCAAAATCCAATTACGTACACAACCCCCAACAAACAACGTCTGCGGTTCATCATTCTCTGTATTCAAAACCCGCATAATTATCTGCGTTGTTTCATCTTGCATCCACAATGGCGGCGGTAATGTTAATTCAACCTTCATTCCATCATTATAGAATGAATTTACCTGCCTTGATAGCGGCTTGCGTTCTATTTTTTACGCCCATTTTGCTGTAAATATTGCGCAAATGATATTTAACCGTAGAATCGGCCAAACCAGAATCTCTTGATATTTCTTTATTTGAAGCCCCTTCCGCCAATTTTTTTAAAAGTACTTCTTCAGTTAGTTTGAAGTCAGTCTGTTGGCGTTCTATTGGTTTTTTTAAAATTAAACGACAGATATCAGCAATACTCCTCATCGAAGTTGACTCCTCTACTATTGCCACTGCATCTAAGGATTTAAATTTTCTATTCGAAATTAAGATAAGAGGGGCATTAGAATAAGTTCTAACAATCTTATTTAATCGTTGCGGGTGAATTTTACGTCCGTCGATAACAAGCAGATCAGCAGGAACACCCTGTTTATCTTCCTGCAAAGATAAAGGTTCAATCACTTGATCATCCAAAAAACAACTTAAATTGTTTATAAATATATCCGCAACAATCTGTTGTTCGCTATAAAACAATATCATAATGCCCTACCCCTATAGGATAATATTGCACTTTTGATGCCAGATCAAAATAACGTAAATTCAATAACTTAAAAGAAAAACCTCAATCGCTTTTGCAACTTGCGACGTTACTTGCTTTGCAAAATGCAAAAATCATTTTGTCGCAACATGTATAGGTGTGTTTACTGGAGGTTGCTTTCCTTTCAGACTGTTTCGATAAACATAAACACCTTCCAAGACACGTTGCACATAATTTCTGGTTTCATAAATCGGGATTTGTTCAATCCAATCAATTAAATCAACCTGCCCCTTGCGTGGATCTCCCAATTGTTTAATCCATCGATCAACACGACCTGGTCCCGCATTATACGCCGCCGCTGCCATAGCATAGTTACCATTATACCGACTAGCCATCTGCCCCAAATATTTTGACCCAAGAGAAATATTATGTGACGGACGAGATGTCAGCCAAGCTTTTTGATGAGAAATACCGCTTCGCGATGCGGTTTGTTTCGCGGTTGCTGGCATCAGTTGCATTAGACCGCGAGCTCCTGCTGGACTAATCGCATTTTGATCAAAACGACTTTCTTGGCGAATAATCGCATTCACAAACGCCCATTCAACATTGCGAACATTTTTAAGCTCTCTCACTTTTTGCGGATAAAGATACTGCCCCAAAGCAACGCCTTTTTTCTTTTGCAACGCCTGCGCAATTTTAATAGCGATATCGGGCTGCCCCAAACGTGTTGCTAAATCTGCAGCTCGCTGATAATCACCTGTTGAATTTGCATGCTCTTTCAAACGGAACAAGAAAGCTGATGCTTCTTTTTTCAATCCTGCATTTGATAAATAGGTAGCAGCATTTACTAAATCATTATTGGATGTGCTTTGACCTCCTGCTGAGGAACGCATATTGAGAGATACTTGTCGACCCATCTTTTCTGCCGCCAGCTGGCCGTAAAAAGTTTCAGGATATTTTGCCGCGACATTATACCATTGGCTAGCGACTTGTGCGTTGTTCAATGCTTCACTCGCACGACCAGACCAATAAGCACCACGTGCTCGACTAATTGGGCTTTCAACGTTCTTATAAAGCGTTTCAAAGTGTTCGAAGGCTTTGTAAGGTTGGTTATTAAGCCGAAGAGCCAAGAAACCTGACACCCATTCCGCCTGCGACCGTGGAAAGCCCTCTCGTTGTTTGTGCGCGGCGGCCAAACGATAGGCTTGCTTATATTGTTTGTTTTCCATCAAACGACGAACAATAATATGCCGTTCTTTCCACCATCTAGCAGGATCACTCATTTTGCTGGCAGGCGGCGAAGCATTTAAAATTTCAATTGCACCCTGGTTTAATTTATTTTCTCTACGCCACTTAAGACGGTCAAACAACAACCCTTCATCATTTTGTAACTTTGAAGGCACAGCGTTAAGCAATCCATTTACATCACCTTTACCCTTCGCCAACCCAATACGTGCCGCCGCCAATTGAGAATACCCCCCACCTATTGCATCCCCCATAGCTTGAGCGTTTGAAAATTGTTGCTTGTTCAACAAACTATCCATACGCTTAATATGGCTTTGACGTGTTAAAGAAGAATTATAAGTACTAAAAATTTTACGCTGTTCATCCCGTGTAAGAGAAGCCGTCTGCCACCACTTGTTTAAAACTTGTTTGGCATTAGTGCCGTTAGCACTCACATAGGCACTCATAGCTTGCGCAGTAATCGGTTCATGGCGATTAAAAAATGCGACTGCACTTGAATCAAGCGAAACCCCTCTCAACTTAACTTCTGCCTCTCTTTGAATTGATTTTTGATAAGGCCATTTTGGATGCGCATTAATAAAACTAGCCATCTCAGCAAAAGAAACAGTCGGGGCACCCTTGGAATAAATATACCAATTCAACGTATCTTTGGCTGTTCCCTTCAAAGAAGACCGCGCAGATAATGCTGCACTCATATTACCTTGCTCTGCCTGTCGAAGCGCATTGGTTAAAGTTTGGTTTGCCTTGGCAACCCCTGAAAAACCAAAGCATAAGGCACTTATTATCAAGTAAGTCGTAATACCCTTAAAATTGACCCGCATTACCTAAACCCCTTTTTCTTGCATGAGACCCTTTAAATCTATAGGGTATGGCAAGGTTTTTAAAGAGAATAACGGGGTTTAACCCCCAAGATATACGAGAGATAAAAATGTTTAAAGGATCCATAACGGCACTCATTACACCCTTTACACAAGACGGTGAAATTGACTGGTCTGCTTTTGATAACTTTGTTGAATGGCAAGTTGATCAGGGCACAAACGGCGTTGTCCCCTGTGGTACAACGGGTGAGTCTCCAACCCTTACCCATGCGGAACATAAGCAACTTGTTAAACGTTGTGTTGAAATCGTCAATAAACGTATTCCTGTTATTGCAGGCAGTGGTTCTAATAATACAAAAGAAGCCATCGAATTAACACAAGAGGCATATGCCGATGGAGCAGATGCCGCATTGATTGTCATGCCTTATTACAACAAGCCAACGCAAGCAGGAATGATTGCTCATTTTAAAGCGATTACCAATGCTGTGAACATTCCAATTATTATTTACAATATTCCCGGACGCAGTGTTGTTGATATGAAGAATGAAACAATGGCAGAACTCGCTCAACTTCCTAATATTGTTGGTGTAAAAGATGCCACAGCTGATCTAGCACGACCTTTAGAGCTGCGGCATTTAATTGGGCAAGATTTTTGTCAACTATCTGGTGAAGACGCGACAGCCACAGCCTATTTAGCACAAGGTGGGCATGGCTGCATCTCTGTAACATCAAATGTTGCCCCAAAATTATGCTCACAAATGCATGCCGCTTGGAAAAAAGGCGATTTGGTTGAAATGGCACGTTGTCGAGATGCACTTGCACCACTTCACCAAGCTTTATTTGTTGAAAGCTCACCTGCACCCATTAAATATGCAGTGAGTCAACTTGGACTCTGTACAAATAGTGTCCGCCTTCCATTGGTTAAAGCTTCTAAAAATGCCCAAACGCTTGTTACTCATGCCATGGATTATGCTGGCTTGTTGGACGATAAGAGCGCAAAAGCCGTGAATAGTTAAAGTAAGTTGTTTTAGCTATGACCAAAAAAGATAAAAAAAAAGTTGGGTTGATATCGACCAATAAAACCGTAGCAGATAACCGCCGTGCTAACTTTGACTATGCTATAGAAGATAAATTTGAAGCTGGGTTAGTTTTGGTTGGCACAGAAGTAAAATCTCTACGTCATGGTCAATGCATGTTAGCTGAATCACATGTTGCTGAAAAAGATGGCGAACTCCATCTTCTGAATGCCCACATCCCTGAATATCAACAAGCAGGCCACCTTATGCAGCACGATCCGCGCCGCCCGCGTAAACTTCTCTTAAAGAAAAAAGAAGTCGGTAAACTCATGGGCGCTGTTACGCGTGAAGGTTATACAATTATTCCAATACGGCTTTATTTTGATAAAAAGGGTCTAGCAAAGCTTGAAGTTGCCCTTGCTAAAGGAAAGAAACAACACGATAAACGTGAGGCCATCAAACAAAAAGACTGGGCGCGTGATAAACAACGCATATTAAAAGAAAATCAATAAAAAATCCCCGCTTTGTACAAAACGGGGATTTTATCGAAGAAATAAACTTTTCAAATAAACTTCTTAAATTATTTTTCCTTCTTCGTCGATACTTTTTTAGGGATGTCCTCCTTAACATCCACAACTTCTAAACTTGGAACAGGGTCTTTATCATCAGCCCCCACAAGTAAAGCTTCAGAAATCAATCCGGCATTTTCGCGAATTTTACTCTCTAATGTTGCCATCATTTCCGGATGATCCAGTAAATATTGTTTAGCATTCTCACGTCCTTGACCAATACGTTCTCCTTCAGCAGAAAACCAAGAACCAGACTTTTCAACAAACCCACCTTGCACCCCAAGATCAAGAATTTCACCTGTCTTAGAAATTCCTTTACCGTACATGATGTCGAATTCAACCTGACGGAAAGGTGCAGCCATTTTATTCTTAACAACCTTAACTCGTGTTTGGTTACCCACCACCTCATCACGCTCTTTAATTTGACCAATGCGGCGGATATCAAGGCGAACAGAAGAATAGAATTTTAAGGCATTTCCCCCTGTTGTTGTCTCTGGTGATCCAAACATCACGCCAATTTTCATACGAATTTGGTTAATAAAGATCACCGTTGTCCGTGAACGAGAAATAGAACCTGTTAATTTACGAAGAGCTTGCGACATAAGACGCGCTTGTAAACCAACGTGATGATCTCCCATCTCTCCTTCCAACTCCGCCCGTGGAACAAGAGCCGCTACGGAGTCAACAACAACAACATCCAATGCACCCGAACGCACCAATGTATCCGTAATCTCCAACGCTTGTTCTCCAGCATCAGGCTGAGAAATGAGAAGCTCATCGACATTACAGCCCAATTTTTTTGCATATGCAGGATCCAACGCATGTTCTGCATCTACAATCGCGCAAGTTCCTCCTGATTTTTGTGCTTCGGCAATTACATGTAAAGCCAACGTTGTCTTTCCTGAACTTTCAGGACCATAAATCTCAATAATACGACCGCGTGGTACGCCGCCAATACCCAAACCAATATCAAGCCCCAGCGATCCTGTTGAAATTGATTCAACGTCCATTGGATTGTGATCACCGTTTAGCTTCATGACGGAGCCTTTACCAAATGCACGCTCGATTTGCTGTAATGCAGCGTCTAGAGCTTTATTTTTCTCATCGGCATTCTTATGCATCATTTCATCTTTTCTCATAGGGGTTACAGACATAATATAGTTCCTTCCTTTTTCGCATAGGGGTTATAAGTGTTCAACGGATGTTCATTTGTTACTAACAAACTAGATAGTAAATCTAATGTACCTGATTTGTTCTCATTGTAAAGCGAAAAGAACAAAATCAGAACATTTTATCTGTATAGCTTATAAAACCTACGATTCCAGAGCTTCTTTAACCTTGGCGGCAAGCTGCTTTAGGGTAAATGGCTTGGGTAAAAATGAGATTCCCTTACCCATATGATCTTTTAATTTCTCTTCCGTATAACCTGAGATAAAAATGATTCGTAAATCAGGACTGGTCTGACGCATCCTTTGCGCCAAAGTCGGGCCATCCATATCAGGCATCATCACATCGGTGATCATCAAATCAAGCTCTTTATTCTCCTGCCCCTCCATAAGTTTTAAAGCCGCCTGACCATTTTCTGCTGATAATACCTCATAGCCTTTATTGACCAATGCACGCGTACTAAATGTTCGTACTGCATCCTCATCTTCAACCAATAACAAACGCGCTGTTCCCGTTAAGTCACCCGTCATTTCTTCTGATGGCGCTGACACCTCTTGCACTTCAGCATTGATTTCTTTTTCTGTAAGGCGTGGTAAATAAATGGTAAATGTTGTTCCCTTACCAACTTTACTGGTAATATCTAAAAACCCACCTGTTTGAAGAACAATCCCGTAAACTGTCGCAAGACCAAGGCCTGTCCCCTGCCCCACGTCTTTTGTGGTAAAGAACGGTTCAATAATTCGCCCGATATTTTCTTTAGAAATACCACACCCTGTATCCTCTACAGCAATGGAAACCCAATCCCCTGCGGGCATTTCATCTTCACCACACATAACCGGTTTATCATTACTAAAATTTTCTGTAGCAATTGTAAGATGTCCACCCCCATCCATAGCATCACGAGCATTCACTGCCAGATTAATCAGCACTTGCTCCATCTGACCAATATCAACTTTAACCATGCCAAGGTTAAACCCATGCACCAACTCAAGCTCAATATTAGCCCCAATCAAACGTCTTAAAAGATGCGATACTTCAGTCAAAATATCTGACATGTCATGTACTTTAGGACGCAAAGTTTGTTGACGAGAAAATGCCAATAACTGTCGAACAAGATTTGCCGCACGGTTCGAATTTTGCTTAATCTGCATAATATCACCGAAAGACGGATCCCCTGGTTTGTGACGTAATAATAACAAATCACTAAAGCCAATAATAGCAGTCAGAAGATTATTAAAATCATGCGCAACACCACCCGCCAATTGCCCAACAGCCTGCATTTTTTGCGACTGAACAAATTGCACCTCAAGATCTTTTTGTTCAGTTAAATCAATAAAATGGAGTACAATATTATCACTTTGCTTAAAGCGACGTGCGTGCATTTGAACAGCTATTTCCTGCCCATCTTTATTAAGAAGGAAAATTTCCAACGGCGCGTCCATGCGTCGACCATCTTCAATATGTTCCATCGCATCCAAAACTTTGTCTTTATCATCAGGTGCAATAAAACCTTTAAAGTTTTGCCCTTCAATGATAGCAACCTCTAAACCCGTTAACCCTGCAAAGGCCATGTTACAATCTTGGATAACACCATCAGACCCAACCCGAATAATACCCAACGGTGCTTCCTCAAAGAAACGTTCGAAACGATCTTCAGACGCCTTTAACGCTCGGCGCATTTCTTTTTCGGACGTTAAATCATGGACAACGCCACGCGTTCTAACGCGTCCTTCTTCTTCACGAACAACCGCCTGATTAACGCTGGCCAGAAAAGTATTCCCTCCTGGCCCCTTCATCATAATTTCCGTCACTTGGCGTGCACCGCCTTTTTCAATAACGTCATAAGGAGCCGCATCCAATGGGGGCTCTTCTAAATAGGTATGAAGCCGTCCCTTTTTTAACAGGCTGTCTATATCATTACCTAACCATCGCGCTAATGTTGCATTAACAAAAATGAAACGACCCATCTCATCAACAGAAAAGAACCCGACAGGTGCATTATCCGTAAAATCAATCAGTTTTTCGCGCTCCTCACGAACAGCTCGATCCGTTTCGCGTTGTTCAGATACATCATCTATGCGCCAATGCACATATCCCGCCCAACCAGCTACAGGTTGCGCCGTTACCAGAAACCAGCGTTCTTTATTACCTGTACCAGCACGAAGCTCCATAGCATCGGTAATGCCTAGACGAGCTTGTTCTGCCAGCCGAAGAAACAAATTATAAGCATCACTGTTTTTTATAAAAAGATTGGCCAAACCATTTAAGTCAATTGTTTCTTGCTCTTGGCACAAAACTTCAAACAATTGGTTATAATAAACAGTGTTATCCGCACTATTTGTAATCATGCGAGCGCCGCGACTTCCCTCTAACACTTCACGGATAAGCAAACGCTCTCTTTCACGCATCTTAATAATATGAAAGTAACGCTGTGCCCAAAATGCGATAATGGTGGAAATAACGAATAGCAATCCCGCTAAAACAAAAGTTGATTTATCAATGTCCAATAAAATAGCGAGGCCTATACAGACCCAAATATAAATAACAATCAGGAAGGTAGAAACAATAACGCCCCTCAAAGAAGAGTTTTTCTTCTTCTTTTGTATTTTATTTTTGTCTTTCTGACGTTCAATGAATTCTAAGTTATCAAGTGACATTATTCGCGAATAATGCCATGAATCACTAAAGATATGCCAGTCCTAAGACGGCATCCCCCCCAATATTATTTAAGTTTTTCCTTTAATTGGAAGATATAGGAAATTACTTCTGCTACCGCCTGATAGTGCTCAGGTGGAATCATCTGATCCACCTCAACTGTATCATAAAGAACACGCGCCAAAGGCTTATTCTCATATAATGGGATGTCCTCTTCCTTCGCCACCTCTCGAATACGCATAGCAAGCTCATCAACGCCTTTAGCAACCAATATAGGAGCATCCATTTCTTCAGGCTCATATTTTAAAGCCAGAGAGTAATGAGTCGGGTTTGTAATAATCACATCAGCTTCTGGCACAGCTTGCATCATTCGAGCGCGGGCTTTTTCCTGACGCAACTGACGCAACTTTGCCCTAACATGGGGGTCACCTTCGGTTTGTTTATATTCATCCTTTAATTCCTGTTTGGTCATTCGCATTTTTTTATGATGTTCAAACCGCTGATAAACCAAATCAGCAACAGCAACAACCAAAAGAACAACCAATATTCCCGACATCAGACGCAAAACAAGAACCTGCATTTCCTCCATCATCATCGAAACAGGCAAACCAATCATATGATCTATTGATCCATAGAAAGGTTTAAGTAAAACGAAACCTACAAAACCTATGATGCTTATCTTTAAAACTCCCTTCACAAACTCCATGACAGATCGTAGAGAAAAAAGCCGCTTAACCCCTGCGATTGGAGAAATTTTACTAAAATCTGGCTTAATCACATTAGGGGCAAATAATGGACCTATTTGTAAAAAGGGTGATAAAAATGCAGCCATCATTAAAATCATTAACGGAAGAATAAGGATGCTTATAACTTCCCAAAAAGACTCCCCCAACACCATGCCTATACCACCTGGAGCCGATGGCATCACATGAGCCTGCCCAATAAAGCTCTGCATAAAGTTTTTTATAGAAGATAAGGAATAAGGACCAATCGCCAAAACAACAATAGTTCCCGTAAACAACATCACCCAGTTATTAATCTCACGGCTAAGCGCAACCTGCCCTTTCTTTCGACTTTCCTCAATCTTTTTTGGGGTCGGTTCTTCGGTTTTCTGGGAGTCGTCTTCCTGTCCTGAATCACTCATGAACTAACCACCCTGCATTAGAAAAAAGGTCATACCTTCTTCAAATTTTGTCAACCAGAACAACATTGCCGCAGACACAACCAACGACAACGTCAATAAAGACAACATAATTTGAACGGGCAATGCTAAAATAAAAACCTGCACTTGTGGCATAAGCCGCGACAACACACCCATACCAATATAAAGCATGAGTGCTACAACGATAAAAGGAATTGCAATTTGAAACCCAATTAAAAAACTTGATGAAATGGCACGTGTAATAAGCTGTGCCATACTTCCTGAATCAGGCACAGCTCCCACAGGAAACATATGATAACTTTCCACCAGGCCATAAATCAACATATGGTGCAAATTAGTTGCAAATAATAAAACAACACCTGTGACCGATAGAAATGCCCCCGTAATAGAACCTTGCGTTGCCAGCGTCGGATTAAAAACCTGTGCATTAGCCAAACCTGAAGTAGTTGAGATTAACATCCCCGCCACATCCAGCGCCATCATAAAAATACGCGCCATACTGCCAACAAAAAAACCAATGACAAATTCCATTATAATAAGAGAAAACAATACAGGAAAGGCAGGCACTTGTTCAGGCATAAACCCCATCATAACGGGTGTTAAAACAAACGACATAGACAAAACCATCATAAGGCGAATATTGTTCGGGACAAATGAATCACCGATACCCGGCATAATCATCATTGCCGTTCCAAGACGTGTAAAGATAAGCATAAAGGCAAAAACACCGCTTACCAAAAACTCTTCAATGGATTGCATTTGGTTTAGCTTTCTAATTAAGTATCTTTTTATCCAATACCAATGATACGATCTGCAATCTTATCCATGAAGTTAATCATTAAGGTGGCAAAGCCTGGAAGAAAGAAAAATATCGCTAAAAATATTGCTAGGATTTTTGGCACAAATACTAAAGTAATTTCCTGTACCTGCGTTAATGCTTGGATAAGTGCAATTGTTACCCCAACCAACAAACCAACGACCATCACTGGCATACTAAGTTGTATGACCAACATAATAGCCTCACGAGCAACGTCTATGACCTCATTTTGATTCATGGCTCTTAGTGTATCTCGCAAAACTCCACCTCGCAAGCAGGTAGCTTATACGCACACTCCTACTTATCTTGACAAAACCATTAATTAGGATTATATTCATACACAACAACACCAGAATTCTAACTTTTTCACGCCCAAGCCTTCGCGGTTTCGGGCGTTTTTTCATTTTTAAAGGAATCAAACAATGTATTTTGATGATTTATTTCAAACAATTAAAAACGCTGTCGGCAATAATATGGATAACAAACAGGACGATGTTATCAAAACTAAAGCTCACTTTGAACGCATGGGTCGTTATAACAATAAAACCAAAAACGGCTATATTGATAAAGAGCTGAATAGTGCCATTTGGAACTTCCAAAAAGAAAACAATCTAAAACAAGATGGATATATGAACCCCGATGGGGAAACCGAAAAAACAGTACGTAAAAAATTAAAAGACAAAGAAAAATTTAAAACAGCGGGCGCAGCCCTAGCGGTTCCCGCCTTTATCGCAACACTCTCTGCCATGATGGGATTATCTGTCATGCAAACCTATGAATGGTACAAAAACCAATCTTCCTCCCGTCAACGTGACCTCCGCAAACAAGCCGAAGGCACGCTTGACAATCAAAATAATAACCCTAATGATTGTAACAGAAGACACGCAGATGATACTAAAACCTGTAATAATACTACCTCAAAAAAAGGTAAAAAAGCGGGGGCAATTTGTCACAGTTCTGCTAGTGAAAGATACGCTTCCTGTCTAAGCAATAAACCAGAGGATCAATGGCCAAACCTTCAAGAATAGCAGAAAAAAATCAAAGCTTTGATCTAGATAACAGATCCATGCTTACGGTTTCTTTTGATAAAAAAGAGTTGGCAATAATCATTGAAAAAGAGGGATATTATAGGGATCAAAGACGTCCCCCTTTATCGTCAGCAAAGCTTTACCCAACGATAAATAATCAATCCGAAGAATATGCCCTCGGGTGTGTGGATGCAGGTTATTGGCTGTTCATGTTAATAGACAGAGAGTATTATTCACCAAATGCAGGATATGTCTACTTTCATGGTGACGAAGAAAATATAAAGCTTCGTATTGATGAAAAAGGATATAAAAAAAATTGTGATAGAGAGTTTATTAAAACGATTTCATTACCTACCTTAGATGTTCTTGAGCTACTTAAAAATGAAAAACTTTGTTATCAAGTAGGCAATGATCTTTTTAATGCTTTAATAGAATAAAAAAGCTGTTTTATGCCCAATAAACTGAAAAGCCAATGGCCGCCGCTTTAAAATCAAAACAAATAGATAAGGAGGTTTTAAGGCAAAAAAGTAAGTCTACACGGCCAAAATGTAGCCTTAGATTATTAAAATATAAGTCCGAATTATACAGGCATCCGCATAATTTCTTGATATGCGCCCATCATTTTATCACGCACAGCCATAACGGTTTGTAATGTCACTTCTGAAGCTGTAATAGCTTGTACAACCTCTGGAAGAGATGCATCACCAGTCACAGCCTTAGCCGAAGCGGCCTCACCAGCACGCAAGGTTTGAATTGATTCAATCGCTGTCTTTTTCAGGATATCACCAAATGATTCTGTTTTTGCTTCACCAATAGCACCTGCACTCACCCCTTTAGACGTTGTAGCGTAAGCATTTGCGGCAACAGCTGGATTTGCAATTTTATCAATCATAATATTTAACTCCTGAGTTCATTGTAGCACAAATTATATTATCGAAGAAGATCAATCGTTCTAAACATCATGGTGCGAGATTGTTCAATCATGCCTAGATTAGCTTCATAGCTTCTTTGAGCCTCACGCATATCATTCAGCTCAATCAACATATTCACATTTGGCATTTTCACATAACCTTCAGCATCTGCCCCCGGATGGTCAGGCATAAATTTCAAAGGAAATTCATCACGGCGATCATCCGTAATATCTTCCACCTTCACTGTACGGTGACCACGTTCACGATCCAGTTCGTTTTTAAAGGTAATAACTTTACGGGAATAAGGTTCGGACGTCGGTGTCAAAGCACCTGTACTAGCATTCGCAATATTCTCAGAAATGACACGTGTGCGCTCCCCTTGGGCGCGCATCCCATAAGCAGAAATAACTAGTGCGTCTTGCATATCTGTCATCTAACTATCCCTTTCCTATTGTTGTTTGCCTAATGCCGTTTGAATCATACCTACATTTTTACGTATGAGATTTGTCATTAAGTTATAATCCATTGTTGTTTGACTCGCCTTGACCATCTGCTCTTCGATAATCACCGCATTATCATCTGGTGCAACCTCGTAGGTCATCCGTGATTTAATATGCCTTGGATCATTAATATTACCACCTGGCATCATATGCCCTGCATTTGTACGATCCATACGAACTTTCTTAGACCCTGTGACTTCTGTCAAAATAGCACCAAAATCAACTTCACTTAGATCACGTGCTCGATATTCTGGCGTATCTGCATTGGCTATATTTTGCGCCAAAACCCCTTGTCGCGTACTGAGATAATTCATTTTCGCGCCCATGGCTTGGAATAAAGCTATATTTTTGATGTCCATTTCAGTACCTTAAACCTATAAATTAAAATCGTTTGTAGATATAAATTGCAGGAACCGTGCCAAATGCCCTCAAATGAAGACGAATTTGACGATGGATACGCTAAAAACGGCGAAGACCCTCTAAAGCCTTTAAATATAAAGGAAAAACCGGATCGCCTAACCGCCGTTGCCTTAAAAGATAGCTCTGAAGAAGGGTCTTTACCAGTCATTAGCGCGGCTGGAAGGGGAAAACTTGCCGAGCAAATCTTACAAATTGCCTATGAAAATGGCATTAAAGTGCGTTCAGATGCTGATTTGGCCGAGATTTTAGCCAAAATCGAGCTGGAAAGCCCTATTCCTAGCGAAGCACTCATGGCTGTCGCTGAAGTTTTATCTTATGTTTACCGTGCCAATGGGGAGCCAAACCCATTTGATGTTGTCTTAAAAGATGTTATGGATGAGCAGGCTAAAAACCAAAATGGGGACAAAGATGACGAATGAAGCCGAACTTATCATTGATAAGCTAAACGCAATGAATGGCTTTATTGATGAAGCTGAATCAGCTCTTGAAAAAGGTAATATCATTAATTTATCTCATCTTGACGACGAAGTAGCCCAACTTTGCGCCCAAACTTTAAGCCTTCCGCCGGAGCAAGCAAAATCTGTTCAACCCATTATGGCCAATATGATTGGAAAACTTGAAGCACTTGCTCTTTCCCTTCAAAGCTTTCAAGCACAACTAAAAGAAAAGACCAAATAGCATATGGATTATCACCCACCCCATCGTCATACCCGCCTTGTGCGGGTATCCAGTAAAAATAAAGAGCAAGCTTTGTCTGCGCCTTATTCCAGACCCCCGCTGTTTAAGTTTGCATACGCAAACCACGGGGGTGACATAGGAGAATAAACAATGGATTATCCTCATTATTTGAAATTTTTCTTTGCCCTTATACTTGTGCTGTCGCTTATGGGTGGATTGGCATTTTTGCTCAAACGCTTTGGTTATGGGCAAATAGGTATGATATCCCCAAAAAATAAACGCCTTAAAATTATAGAGACAATGCCGATAGATGCTAAACATAAGGCTATTTTATTGCAGCGTGACGATACACAGCATCTTGTTTTATTTGGCACAAACGGCGACACTGTGATTGAAACAAATATAAAAGCTCCAAAAGATTCTAATGAAAAATAATAAAACCCAGCCATTTTTTAGCAAAGCTATGAAACGTGTTATTGCCGTTAACTTGGGCTTTACAGTTTTATGCGGTTTACTTCTTTTGGCCTTAACAACCAATACAGCATTGGCACAAGCCGTAACCATTGATTTAAGCGGTGGTGAAGGCGGAACGGTGACGGGACGTGTTATCCAACTGGTTGCCCTCCTCACAGTTTTATCACTTGCTCCTTCTATTCTCATTATGATGACATCCTTCACACGCATTATCGTGGTATTGTCATTTTTAAGAACAGCCATTGGAATTCAACAAACACCACCAAACACTGTCATGGTATCACTTGCGTTGTTCCTCACCTTTTTTATTATGGCTCCTACTTTTACAAAAGCCTACGAATCTGGGCTACAGCCACTTATTAATGAAGAGATTGATGAAATCACCGCCTTTGAGCGTGGTGTTGAACCATTTAAAGAATTTATGCTTCTTCATGTCCGTGAAACAGATTTACAACTTTTTACTGAACTCAGCGATAGCGGTCCTTATAAAGATAAAATGGATATTCCTATCCAAGTACTCATTCCTTCATTTATGATTTCAGAATTACGCCGCGCCTTTGAAATTGGTTTTATGCTGTTTTTGCCATTCTTAATTATTGATATGGTAACGGCCTCAATCCTTATGTCGATGGGAATGATGATGCTCCCGCCAGTCATGATATCACTACCGTTTAAGATCATTTTCTTCGTGTTGGTTGATGGCTGGTATTTGATTTCTGGATCGCTCATCCAGAGCTTTGGGTCTACCGGCCCACCCATAACAGGCGGTTAAAAACTTAATTTGAATTCTTATAATTTTCTAAAAATCCACCAAACAAATCAACTTCGGAGATAAGTGACATAACAGAGTCTCGATCTTCCAAAAGCCCCAGCTGCCTTGGACGCGTAACCATTTCAAAAATACGCGCCTTCTCACTTTGCTTCATAAGGTCTCCGTATTTATTACGCAATTCTGCCAATGCAGTACGATTACCCGAAAGATTAAGCGCAATAGAACGATTTAAAATCAGATTTTCCTGATACTCTTCCATCGGACGTGTCTTCGATATGTTTTCAAAAGAAATTAAATCTTGGAAGGCATGAGCAGCATCATTCCACAGCCCTCCATTCCAAGCAATATCAGCCCGAAGCCGTGCTAATTTTTCGCTATTATTTAACCCCTTCAATAAAGAAAGGGCTCTATTCGCTTCTCCCAACTTTGAAAAAGCGCGCGCTCGAAGCATTTTTATTTCTGCTCCCAAAACAGCAGGACTGCTAAACCCTCTCAATGTACTTTCTGCAACATTTAAGGCGGCAATCGCCTCATTTGGTTTATTATCAAGAAGATGTATTGCCGCTAAACGAATACCAACTTTTGCTTTATCTTCACCTTTAAGGCGGTAATTCATTTGATCTTCAAGTAAAGCAGAAGCGCGCCCTAACAAATCAACATCAACCAATCTTTCTGCTAAATTTTGAACGAATACATCACCTTCTTTACCAGCAGGAGTAAGCTCTTTAAATTCATCATAAATACTAACTGCCTCCAAAGGCGAAACCTCATCTAACGTCCCGTCTGTAAAAAGCGTTCGGAAACTATTCGTCATATAGTCCGTCACTTCTTCTGAAATTTTTGAATTGGGAGACAAGCCAACTGCATTTCTTAAAACAGATAAGCCTTTTAAATAATCTTTATTTTCGATATAAATTGTACCTAGCCTAAAATTAATAAGCGTTTCAAGTTCATCACCACGCCACGCATATCTTAAACCTTCTAAACGATCAACCGCCTTAGCAGGTGTGATTTTTTGACGCTCCAATTGCATACGTGTCACAGAGAGTCCAGCCTTAGCACGATAATAATCATCTTTTCCTGTCAATAATTGCTCCCAATTATCTAAAGCTCCTTCAGGATTATCCGCTTGCCGTTCCATCTCCCCTTTTAAATATTTCCAGGCAGATTGTCTATTCACGGGCATCTTGGAAAAATTAGGCTCTGCCATTGCAAGAAGCCTTTCGGCGATTTTAATATTTCCTGCACGTAACGCTACTTCAGCTAACGCCAATACCAAAGGTTCTTTTATTTGTTGCGGGTATTCAGCCAGAACTTCGAACTTCGTCGGCATCACTTTATTAGCTTGTTGCCAATCTTCTAACCCCGCTAATGCTGCCGCCTTCCAATAGTTGATTTCACCATATTGTTGAATAGAAGGTCTCATTAAGTCTTCAATTGCTTCATCATACTTATTTGATAAAGTCGCTGCCGCACCACGTATAGATGAATATTCTGGCGTATCTTCAATTCCTGGCAATTCATTTTCTGCCACACGTAAAAGTCCCAATGCCTCTGGACCACGATCATTCGCAAGATTAAGTTTTGCCATCGTAATCAAATCTTCAACTTTTGTATTACCCTGTTTGTTTGCCGCTGCCACCATTAAAATGCGCCGATTTTCAACCAAAGATTTTCCGCCGCCCATCTCCCAACGGTTAAAGTCATAAATTGTGGCCATATCACGCGGATTTTCTACTCTATCAAACGCCTGATCTTCTTTTTCAATATCATTTCTTAAAACTAAAGATGCTGTATCGCTTAACGGTGAAACCTCAAGACCTAAAGCACTGGACAAAGACACGCCGCCTTCAGAAATATTTATATCAAGATTATCAATGTTAGAAACCAACGCCATACCAATTGTTGAAGGTAATATTTGCATCTCTACCAACTCACGGGCTGGACCTATCGTCTGCCCTGTGTCACCGACAGTAACAACTTTAATATCATCGCCCACAAGTGGGTCTTTTAGTTTTAAAATTTTACGCGCCGTCAATAACGGCCAGAAAATTGATCGGCTCTCACCATCAACAGTATTAGTTTCTTTAGTTTCCATTTTTAATGGTTTTTTATCACGTGGATTTGGCGTCAGAACAATACGCCATAAAAGCCCTCCGCCCTCACCATAAAAATTCAAACCTTCGGGCTTTAACAAGCGATATGCCTTACCCGCACTCATTTCAATTTCTTCAAACTGACCTAATTTTTCATTGCCAAAACCAGAAACTGTCGGAGGTATTTTTAAGCTTGGATCATCTTGAACAATCCATAAATACCCTGCCCGCTCAAAAACGGCTAAGCCTACATTACGAGTAGAGCTTATTGTTACAACAAGCGGATCTCTTATTTCAACAGTTCCCTCAGGTTCTTCTTCAACATCAACCTTATCTAAACTATCAAGCGGCGGCTCTTCTGCTATATTTTTTTCTTTAGGTTTTTCTTCTTTTATAGCTTCTTTAACCACTTTTTTCGGTGTCATAACAGCTTTTTGACGTGAGGGTTGTCCTGCAGAATTATAAACATCAACAATAACCCGATTACCAATTTTAAAATCCCGAAACTTACTTGCATCCGGAATAGAGACAGAGAGTTTTAACGGTTCCCCTTCTGATGATAAAATTGAAATCGTCCCAATATTCTTAACATTACTAACATCACCTATGCTGGCTTGCGCTGCTTTTTTAAAACTAACAATTAACGCACCAGCATCTTTTTTAATGGTATATTCTGCTCCGCTTTTCCAATCAAAGACCAAGCGAGAATAAGCATCATTATTGGCCGCACGCACCTCTAATTTTTCTTGTGCTTGAGCAAACCCACCTGCCCCGAAAGCAAACGAAACAAAAAGCATCATTAAGGCGCATTTAACACAGCATATATATCGGTTTGATATCATTTTGGAATCCTGCCACAGCCCCTTGTAAAGAACAAGAAAGGGCTTCGCGTTTTCATCAAGATATTCAGTTATTTAGAAGAATTAAGACAAGGCTTTAATGAATACTCGGCATACCCAAATCAAATAGTTGAAGACGTTTGCCATCATCTTCCATAACAACGATATCAACACGCCGAGAAAGATCCAGCCTTTCTTGCATATCAATCGTTGAAGGCAGATCATTATATCTAGCACTAGCATGACCACGTACCGTAATGGCACGTCCATAACCCACATTTTCAAGCACGCCGGCAACATTGGCGGCACGTGCCAGCGATAATTCCCAATTAGATGTAAAATTACCACTACTAACGGGCCGAGGATCGGTATGACCAACAATTTCAATTCTATTTTTTATCCGGCTCAATGTGCCTGCCAAAGAAAACAAAGCTTTGTTACCTTTTTCTCTTACACTTGCTTGCCCCGCATCAAATAATAAATTTTGTGGCAAAGAAATAATTAAACTCGATCCATTTGGTATCAAGCGAATGTTACTTAAGGTCGGCTCTTTTTCTATTAAATTGCTAATGATTGCCTGAAGATACTTTAAATTTAACGCCTTTGAAAAATTAACCTTATTAATATTTATAGCATCCTGTGCGCCTCTATTTAATGGCCGCCCGTGAAAACGATTAAAATTTTGCTGAACTTCATTGGTAAATTTTTCCCATTGTTCTTTTTTTGGATTGGACATCGAAAATAACAATACAAAAAAAGTCAGCATTAAAGCCATGACATCCGTAAAAGATATAAGCCACATATTTGAAGAAGTATGACCACGATCCCCTGCACGCCTACTTAAACGGCGTACTGGTTGTCCTTCAGTTTCATCCTTTTTCTCTTCCTTCTTTTCCTTATCTTTTTTAGCTTTTTCAGTCACTTATTTCCCCTCTTTAAGAGGTGAGAAAGGAACGTATTTTCTAAAAACCAAATCAACAAATTTAGGGTTTCCTTCAGAAATACCAATATTTAATAGCTTTTGTGGAATACCTTGTTTTTCAAGCGCTGAAGAAAAAACACCCAATTTATTTATAACTTCGTTTAACTCCCGTGGAGTCTGATTTTGCATTTCGGCTGGATTATCTTCAACATTAAGATAAATCTCCATACGAGTTGCCGCTCCATCAATATTCGTTCGAAGCAATGACACTAAAGTGGGAAGAAAGAAATTACCACGCGCCTCCATGCGTGACGGTGTCTTTGTTAAATCTTTTTGATCTAAGGCCAACATCGCTTCAGAAAACTTAGTGTATGGCACTTTAACCATCATAATCCCCTGACTCTTGCTTTTACTCATTTTGAAAGAAACTATTTGTGATTGAAACAATACTTCCAACCGCTCAAAAGTATCACCATTATTAATAGATTTCACAGAGTCTGGTGTAACAGATGGGCTATAATCATCCCGTTGTGCAGAAGACGAAAAAGCCAGTTCAACGCTTCGTTGCACCTTCGCCATTTTTGATTCTTCATAAGAAGAAATTGAATTTAACACGATAAAAAAAGCAAGAAGCATAATAAACAATGACAAGTTCATCATCAATCCGCTTGTGGAAGAAGATGACTCACTTTCTATTCGTTTACGTCGTCTATATTGCATTTTTGTGTGTTGTTAATTTACGTTTGTAGAAATAGCACTCAAAGACTTTTGATCCATCAGCATCGTCGTTAACGTTCTAGCACGCTCTGGGCTCATAGAAGCAATAATAGGTGCTGATTTACGTTCTGACATGCGAGATACAACGGATAATAATATATCAAGATCCAATGTGTTAAAAATACGTGCGGCATCTTTAGGTTTCATGCCCTCATAAATCTTTACAAGACTGGCAATACGTTTTTCTTCTTCTTCATTTTGCTGCACCAATAAAGCTTCAATTTCAGATTTTAATGACAATAATTCTTGATATTTACGATCAATTTCCTGCTCTGCAGTTTTTAGCAATGCTTCCCGAACAGATAATTCACGCTTTTGTTTATCTAGTTCTTTTCGGCGAACTTTTAAATCTTCAAATAATTCCATTTTAACAGAAGAATACTCCAATTCGGCTTCCCCTGAATCACGCCATTCAATTTTTTCACCATCACTCATATCTGGTGGTGTTGTCGGTGAAGTTTCAACAGCTGGCGCCTTACCTAACGCAGGCATAGTTCCTTCTGGCTCTGCAGGCATGTTTTTTTCAATTTCTTGCTCTTGGGCATTGGCTGAGCCTGGCGCATGAGATACGCCAGATACAAACTCACCAAACCGCACACCGAACGATAAAGCGGCAACAAGAACCAATAATGGCAAAGCCCTTAATCGTGCTGGCCACTTCATGAAAGTTTACTCACACGCTTGGGTGGATTTGCTTCATCATGAGCCTTCTTTTTACGTTGAAGAGCCTCATATAAATCTTGTTCGGCACGACTATGAAAACGCCTATCATCCGAAGCTTCTGGCACATCATTATGCACCTCTTCTTCAAAATCATCTTCATATTCACGATCAAAAATTGCAAAACTTCTTACTTTGCTTTTTGCTTCAGTGTTTACTTTTGATTGATAAGCGAGCTCCTCATCAACCGCCTCTTCCTCACGATAGGATCCATCACCCAACGCTTTAAAGTCAAATTCATCATCCTTTTCTAAATCAAAAGCATCTAAATCAAAATCGTCTACTTCAAATGTTTTCTGTACATTCGGTTTTTGCTTTGGCTTTTCTGAGGGGTTTTTTAGACTGCCTGACTCGTAAGGTACAATTCTTTGTGTACCAATACCGCCAGAACTCTCCATAAGATCAACAAGTTCACGGTTCCTATCCGCTAATTTTTCTAAACGATCTGCTAGGCTATCTCCCGTTTCATTCATAAAACGAAGTTCGTCCGATAAAAACTTGGCTTGGTTTATAATGTCACGAAGACCAGTCTCTGCCCCACTTGCATTATCTTTCATAGTAGCGACCGAAGCTTCAGCTTTATCGATAGTCAAACTCAAATCGTGGATAAGGCGTTGCATATCGCTGCGACCTTCCCGAAAACTCTTCATAAACAAAGACAGGCGTGCCGCATAAAAAATTGTTACGCATAAAAATACAAGAATTAAACCATCGAGAAGAAGGCTGATATCATACCCCATAAATATCATCCTCATCATTCTCTTGAATATAACGGTCTATTTGAACAGCAATGTTTCCTAACTTTTGTCCAACAGGACCACGGAACATCGGAACATTACCACAACGCAATTCTAACTCATCATCAATAAATGTATTAAAGACAATTTGCGATCCAACTTTCCAATTCAAAAGCTCATCCAGCGGTAAGACTTTCTCACCCAAAACTGCTTGTAAATGAATTTCAGTTTGATGAAGTTCTTGCGTTAGGTGATTTTCCCAAATTGAATCACGACCAAATTTTTCACCCATAAACATTTGTAACAACAACTCACGAATAGGCTCTAGCGTTGCATAAGGAATAATCACTTCAATACGCCCACCACGATCCCCCATATCAACACGAAGGCGTGCTAGCACACAAGCATTACCACCTTGCGTAATCGTTGCAAAACGGGGGTTTGTCTCCATACGGTCTAATGTAAAACTGACGGGGGACAATGGATCAAACGCAGATGATAAATCACTCAACGTTACCTGCACCATACGTTCAACCAGCTTTGTTTCAATCGTGGTATAAGGACGACCTTCAATACGAATAGCTGGTGTTCCTTTACGACCTCCTAAAAGCACATCAACAATAGAATAAATAAGTGCGGAGTCCGTGACCATCAAACCATGGTTATCCCACTCTTCAGCTTTAAAAACCGATAGCATCGCTGGAAGCGGAATTGAATTCATATAATCACCAAAGCGAACAGTAGAAACTTGGTCTAATGAAACTTCAACATTATCAGACGTCAAATTCCGCAAACTTGTCGACATTAAACGCACCAAACGATCAAAAACAATATCGAGCATCGGCAAACGCTCGTAATTAACCATGGCCGAATTAATTAAGGCCATAACACCAGAATTTTCACCAGTATTGTTTAGATCTTCATCAAACCCTAAAAGAGAGTCAATTTCCTCTTGGTTAAGAATACGATTATCATCATCAGACTCGGAGCCCCCATCAGACTCAGGAGATCCTTCAGATTCAGAAGCCCCTTCAACAGGCACATCTTTCGTACCTGCTGCTTTTTTCTCTTCTAGCTCTTCTGTGTTGGTATCGTTCATTTTTTCTACTTAAATAATTATTTGCTCATGCTTCTTACAAGGCTTCGCAATTTCTATGCCGAATTCATTGTATTCCATCAGCAAGGCATTATTATGACATTCTATTGTATCAGAATTTCTTGAAACAATACATCCTGAACCTCTATGGGATAGGCCGCCGCATTCACACGGCTTAATAATTCCATTTGAAGGCGGTAAATACCTGCAGAACCACGCAAATCCTTAACACGCAACTCCCTCAAATAAGTCTGAAATTGGTCAATAACGCGCGGCATAACCTTTTCTACCGCCAGCTTCTCTTCTTCACCTTTTAGTTCTAATTGTACACTCAAGCGTAAATAACGCGGCTGCCCATCTGAGCTACTCAAATTCACAATCATGTCTGGTATCTGTAAAAACGCTGCATTAAGATTGGCTATCTCCTGCGCAACCTCTTGCTCACCGGCCTCTTCAGCATGTTCGCTTTTAAGAAAATCATCCAAATAACCCGTCAAATAAGCTGTTGCCGTCGCCCCTATAAGCAAAAGAGGAATTACAACAAAAAGGATTAGTCTTTTTGCGCTTAGTCCACCACTTTGCTCTTCAGCATTTTCTTCTGAATCTTCATAATCATCATCTAAAGATGCATTAACTTCTTTTTCACCTGCCATGTATTTTTAAACCTCTATACTATTGAAATATCACAGTAACATATGAATTCACAAATTGAGCCTAATTATAAAGACAATCCAATCTATCTGACCAGTCTCTTTCACTAATCACCCACAGATCAGATAGTTGATTAAGCGGTAAAACTTGCCCTTTCCATAGGGTAAAGAGCTCCTTTGAATGACCCCTAAAGCAAGATGGATACAGGCACAAAAAACTAACCAATTGATTTTTAATGATTTTTTATTTTGGCACAGCAAATGCAATGTATTTTACGAATATTATAATCGCTTTGCTTCTTTTCTTGACGAGGAGCAAATGACGACAGGTAGAAAATCTACCTTAGGAAAGAAGCGACACGGTCAGGAAAAGAATGAAAGTGATTAGAAATGGAAAATTCGGTCTATGTTGGTCTATCAAAGCAAGTCGTTCTTAGAGAGAACATGGATATTATTGCCCAAAACGTTGCCAACGTGAACACGCCAGGCTATCGCGCACAAAACATGATCTTTAGCGAATATATCCAAGACCCCCGCTACATGAAGGAAGATGTTGCTATGGTATTGGACTACGGGCAGTACCAAATGACTGATCCTGGTTCTTTAAAACAAACAGACAATCCACTTGATATTGCTTTAGTTGGTAATGGTTTTTTAGGCATTACCACTCCTTCTGGCGTTCAGTACACACGGGCAGGTAATTTAACAATGGATGCAGAAGGCATACTTCGTAATGCACGCGGCATGCCCGTCGCTGATGACGGTGGAGGGGAAATAACAATCCCGCGTGGTGCAAAAGAAATCTCAATTGATAAAAAAGGTGTGGTTTCTACAGATCAGGGACAAATAGCCCAACTAATGATCGTTGAATTTGAAAACTATCAGAACGTTAACCCTACAGGAAATGGACTCTATAAAGCTGAAGAAGATCCCATTCCTGCAGAAAAAACCGTTGTCCTCCAAGGCAAATTAGAAGGCTCAAACGTGCAGGCTGTTGTGGAAATGACCCGCATGATTGATGTCCTTCGTGAATACCAAGCTGTACAAAACATGATGCAATCCGAACATGAACGCCTCAGGTCTTCCACACAAAGACTAGCAAAAACACAAGCATAAACAATTTATTAGAAAGAATATCTAAAAGGAGAATTTAACATGGTAACAAGGTCTTTAGACATCGGCGCAACAGGAATGTTAGCACAACAACAAAACGTTGATGTTATATCCAATAACATTGCCAACATGACAACAACTGGCTTTAAACGCCAGCGTGCAGAATTTCATGACCTAATATACCAAAACAAAATTCGTCCCGGTGCATCTTCAAGTGATGCTGGCACAACAATGCCCTCAGGTTTACAATTCGGTTTAGGAGTCAGTCTTGGTTCTATCGTTCGCTCACACGAACAAGGAACAATCCAACTGACTGAAAACCAACTTGATTTGGCTGTCACTGGCGAAGGGTTTTTTCAAATTGAATTACCTGACGGTGAAATCGCCTATACCCGCCAAAGTATCTACCAATTAAATGAAAATGGTGAAATCGTAACGCCTCAAGGTTATCTCTTACAACCAGGTCTAACCGTTCCTGAAGACGCACTTGATATTATTGTTAATGTTTCTGGTGAAGTTTTGGTGAAAATACCAGATCAAGTAGAATACGATAATATTGGTCAAATAGAACTGGCTACTTTTATCAATCCGGCTGGGCTTGATGCCATTGGGGATACCATGTTCTTGGAAACAGAAGCTTCGGGTGATGTCCAAACAGGTAACCCTGGTGAAGATGTCTTTGGTCAGATCCGCCAAGGCGCAATTGAAAATTCAAACGTCAATATTGTTGAAGAAATTACAAATCTTATCGCTGCACAACGCGCTTATGAGATGAATTCAAATGTCATCACAACCAGTGACGAAATGCTACAAACGATAACACAGCTTAGATAATAGATAGCGTCCTCGCGCTTGCGCGCATGACGGCTAAAAAAGGAGAGTAGGTAATGCTAAAAAAAATCTGGAATAAATCGTCAATAACGGTCCGTCTGACTTATGTTATAATGACCTTTATTTTAGTAAGCATTGGTTGCTTTATTGGCGCTAAATCCGCTATGGCAGCTTCTTTAAAGTCCATTAGCGTTGTCAACGGTGATACCTTAAAGCTTGGCGATATCTTTGATAATCTCCAACATAATGCAGACTATGTCATCGGTCCCTCTCCTCAACCGGGACAAGACATGACATTGAATGCACGCACGCTTTACCGCATTGCCGTTGCTCTCGATATGCCATGGCGCCCAAGTAGCACCAACGACCAAATTACAATCCGTCGTAAAGCCTCAATTGTTTCTTACGACAACATAGAAACTACACTTCGTAACGCATTGAAAGAAAAGGGTGTTAGCGGCAACTTTAATTTAAAACTGAACAACGGAAAACCTAATATTATTCTACCAAATAATACAGACGAACATGTTGAAGTATCGACTGTTACCTATGATCGTAACAAAGATTATTTCAAAGCTACTCTTGTCGCTCCCTCTCTTGATAACCCTATCAAGAAAATAGAGGTCAGCGGCACAATTAGCCGTTTAACCAGCGTACCAGTCTTAACATCTAACCTTCAAAATGGTGACGTCATTGGTAAAAATGACATTGAGATGATTGAGATTGAACAGCATGATTTACAACATGGCATCATCATGGATAAAAAAGATATGATTGGCATGACACCACGCCGCATCGCCCATGCAGGAAAATTTTTACAAAATGGTGCACTTATTAAACCCCAACTCATTAACCGTGGCGATAACGTCAACATCACATTTACCGAAGGCCCTTTAGTACTTACTGCCAAAGGTAAAGCACTCCAATCTGGTGCTAAAGGCGATGTAGTACGTGTTACAAACCGTAATAGTAGCCGAACAATTGATGCTGTCGTAACGGCACAAAACCAAGTCATCGTTCGATAATTCGATGATTGAGAAAGAATAATAATTATGCGTATTTATAACAAAACAAAGTTCTTGGGTACAATCTCCACCCTCTTATTATTAAGCGGTTGTGGTACAGTTGATCGACTTTCCAATATTGGGGCCCCACCAAGCATGACCCCTATTGAAAATCCTGCTGACGACAAGAATTCCAAACTCGTTTCTATGCCAATGCCTCCCGTTGAAACCCTTCAAAAAGAAAAAAATTCTTTATGGGCCAGCAACCGTTCCACTTTCTTTAAAGACCAACGCGCCAACAATATAGGCGACATCCTCACCGTTATGATTGATATTGATGACGAAGCAGAACTTCAAAATGAAACTGAGCGCAGTCGTAGTGCCAATGAAAATGTTGGCTTAAATAACATGCTTGGGCTAGAAAGCCAGCTTACAAAAGTTTTACCAGAAACTGTAACAGGACCAAATCTCGTTGATGCAGACTCAACGTCTAGAACCAGCGGAAAAGGCTCAACAGAGCGCGATGAGGAAGTTAAATTAAAACTCGCCGCTACAGTAATCAGAATGCTACCAAACGGTAACATGCTTATCCAAGGACGTCAGGAAGTACGCGTTAATTTTGAAAAACGAGTGCTGGAACTGGCTGGTGTTATTCGTCCTGAAGATATCACCGTTGAAAACACAATCCCTTACGAAAAAATTGCCGAGGCCAGAATTTCATACGGTGGCAAAGGGCATATCACAGATGTTCAACAACCGAGGTACGGACAACAAGTTTACGATATTTTATTCCCATTTTAATAAGAATTAAGAAGCATAGATTAAGGAATAATCTATCTTAAAAACTAAAAAGCCGATCTAAGAAAAGATCGGCTTTTTTCTTTGTTCCGATTAGTAAGTCTTAATTTCTGAAATCCCTTCTTTTGACACCTTAATCAAAGCAGTTTTTTTCTACACTAGGAACAAGGAGCGTAGCGTATAATAAATACGTAAGCGACGCGGTGACAACGTGTAGGATAAAACTGTGAAGATTAACTATTCTTCTCTATGAATTTTCTCATTACGCTCGTGCATCTCTTGTGCTTCAAGGGTCATCGTCGCAACAGGACGCGCCTCTAAGCGAGCAACACCAATTTCATCGCCCGTTTCTTCACAGTATCCATACTCACCTTCGTCAATACGACGAACAGCAGCGTTAATTTTATTAATTAATTTACGTTCACGGTCACGTGTACGAAGCTCCAGCGCATGGTCTGTTTCCGCAGAAGCTCTATCCGCTAAATCTGGTTTTTGCAGCTCTGTTTCTTGTAACGTATTGGCAATTGTTTCTGAAGATTCATGAAGCAAATCACGTTTCCAATCATATAACTTTTGACGGAAATATTCCAACATAACAGGGTTCATATATGCGCCCTTATCTTTGTCTGGGTTATAATTTGGTGTTAAAACAGCACTCTTTTTCTTTGTTTTTGCCATTATTTTCCTATTGGTTGTTCTGGGCTGCGCCCCTTTAAAAATTAAGATGGGACTATAGTCAGCTTGCCTTTCCATGACAAGGCTTAATAATATTATAAAAAACTAACTGTCCATTGCCTTACGCATTTTTGCTATTTCGATCTGCGCCCGCAGGTCTATCTCATCTAGAACAGCTGTCATTTTAGGATCATTAATTTTTTCACGATGGGATGCCACAACATCAGCAATATCAATAACTTGCCCCAATGTTAGGCTTCCTGTTAAAATCCCTAGCCGCAGATGGTCTAGCTGCCCTATGACTTGCTCTCCCCTATCGTGCATACGACGTTTGGCCGCCCGCTCTGTTGCTGTCCCCACCCCTTGAACCGCTAATAATGCATCAACACGAGCAATAGATTGTGTTGCCGTTGTTGCAGAAGCCTCTTTGGTCGCGCTAGCAACCATTTCCCCAAAAGTTCCATCTGCCTTACCAACTTTACTTGTTTTGTCGGCTTTAGATGACTTTTGTGTTTTCGAAGGGCCTTCGATTTTCATTTTGATTCCTCATTTGATACCCATCTAATATAGCACAATTTTTGAGCTTTTTCGTCAAGCAGGCAAAATTTTCCCCGCTTCAATTGCAATAAAGGCAAAAAACAGCGTTTTCAAACACTTAAGAATTATTAATAAAACCCACATCTTACGTAACTTATTGATTTATTTAAAAAATGCGATGAAAGCTAAACTGGCACATCCTTCGCATATATTAAAACGAGTTAAACCGTTTAGGAAATTTAAGTATGATGCATATTGTTGAAAAATATGATGCCAAACCGTTAGGTCGCTTTTTAAGTGCCTTGCTTGTTTTGACGTTATTACTAACAGCTTTTACTTTCATAACGCCTACTTATGCTGGCTCAACTCGCATCAAAGATATCGTTGATTTTGAAGGCGTGCGCGACAACCAACTTGTTGGCTATGGTTTGGTTGTTGGTTTAAACGGCACAGGCGATTCTTTAAACAACTCTCCTTTTACTGAACAAAGCTTAATTGCAATGTTAGAGCGTCTTGGCGTTAGCACGCGCGGACAAAATTTAAATACAGGTAATGTTGCCGCCGTAATGGTAACAGCTACCCTCCCCCCTTTCACAAATCAAGGTGCTGACATTGATGTCAATATTTCTGCACTGGGCGATTCAGAATCTCTTCAAGGAGGAACATTATTAGTCACTCCTTTATTAGCCGCAGACGGTGAAGTTTATGCCGTAGCTCAAGGACCCGTTATTATTTCTGGGTTTACGATTGAAGGTCAAGCAGGAAGCGTTACACAAAACATACCAACCGCTGGACGCATCCCTTCTGGTGCTATTGTTGAACGTGAAATTGATTTTAAATTAGAAGAATTACAACAAGTACGCCTTGCCTTACGCAATCCTGACTTTACAACAGCACGCCGTATTGCAAATGCAATTAATAAAGCCACCAACAATAATTCGTCTAACGCAGAAAATTCTGCCAGCGTCGTCCTTCGTAAACCAAGCGGTTATAAAGGCAGTATTGTTGATCTCATCACTGACATTGAACAACTACCCATTCAACCTGATCAGATCGCTCGCGTTGTTATTGATGAACGCTCTGGTGTTATTGTTATGGGAGCCGATGTTAAAATTAGCACCGTTGCCATTGCCCAGTCCAACTTAACCGTCAAGGTCACAGAAACACCTCAAGCATCACAACCAAATCCGTTCGCACAAGAAGGTGAAACAAAGGTTGTCCCAAGAACAGCAATTGATGTGAACACAGGTGCTGATGTTCGCCTTGCTGTCGTAGAAACAGGTGTCACTTTACAAGACTTAGTCACAGGACTGAACCGTCTTGGCGTAGCCCCACGTGATGTTATTTCAATTTTACAAGCCATAAAAGCAGCTGGCGCGTTACACGCAGATATTGAGACCTTATAATGAACTTAAACCCCGACACATCTTTAGCTTTAATGCAGGCCTCACAAAGTGAAACCTTGAATGCTGTTAACGCCACAAAACGCGTTGCGAAGGATAAAGATATTGAACGTTATGAGACTGTCTCAAAAGATTTTGAGGCCATGTTCATCACCGAAATGATGAAACCAATGTTTGCTGAATTAAAGCCGGACCCTCGGTTTGGTGGCGGAAAAGGTGAAGAAATTTTTAGCGGCATGATGCTCCAAGAATACGGAAAGATGATGGCAGAGACAGGACAAATCGGTATCGCTGATGCTGTAAAGCAGGAACTTATTCGCATGCAAAGCGAGGCCGAAAGCAAAAATGCACATATTCAAATAGAGGAACAAACTAATGCCAAATAAACCAACTCAACCAACAGGCGTAGAATCAAACAAAGAAAAACCACGTTTAAAACTTTCACGTGACCCAAACAAAGCAATGCAGGAAATGATGTTTACTATTGATCGTTTGCGCACCACCCTGATTGAAGAAACAAATGCTTTAAAAGATGCAGACACACAAAGCTTTATGCTGATGCAAGATCAAAAACTTGATGTTGCACGTGATTACCTAGATGGGATGCACCAACTTATAGCACGCAAAGATGAATTAAAAACAGCCGACGAAAGTTTAAAAGTTAACTTAGAAAATATGCGTATTGAATTCTCTGATATCGCTCACGACAACTACGCCGCGCTTAATCGCATGAAAAACGGTATGAAACGCTTAGGTGACCGAATCATGGAAGCTGCTCGTGAAACGGCACGCAAAGAAAAACAATTTGTTTACGGCCCAACTGGATACTTACAAGACAACACTGGCGGCACCATTGGCGTTAATGAGTCTGCTTAATATATAGAAAGAATTTCTTAGGAGTTATAAAATGGATTTAAATTTATTTGCGACACAAGTAACCGATGGTTCAAAGGGACCTTTATCTGCAAGTGCTACAAGCTCAATCCTTGGTGGTACAGGCGGTTTGGGCGGTGTAAACGGTCTAGCTTTTTTAGAGGCTATTCTCAGCAACATTTCAACAGATGGCGAAATTGAAACTGAAACGAAAAACCAAAATACAAATGACAACATTTCATCAGAAGGCATAAAAGAAGCCGTAGACTTAACACTTCTTCAACTTGCATTGCTTGGACAGGATCCTGATAAGACTTTAGATGAAAAACTTTCTGAACTTAAGATTGAGAAATTAGTACAAACAAAAAGCAATCGTGTCGACCAATTAACAAAATTAATTAACCACCTAACAAACGGCTTGCCACAAGAAATAGGCAATGAAAGCTCTATCGAAGATCTGGTCTCCCGTTTAAACAGGCGTCTAGAAAAACTAGAATCCAGCTTGGAAGCCTTTCGCACAGGAAACTTCAACGACGAAAACGCTCCTTTTCGATTACTGATTGCTACAGGGCTTAACCCAGCGCAATTAACCAAAATCACACAGCGCATTGAAGAAGTTGAAACAAAACTAGGGCGCGAGCTGACCATTGAAGATCTTATTGCTGGCGTCGGTAGCATCATCCCCGCCCCTGGTGACACAGATCATGAATTTTCAACAACAGATGCGTTAAACCTCTTGTTGAAAAAAACAAATTCTGACAAAGACCTCTCGGACACTAAAAAAGACATTGAAGGGGATCATAAAAATTTAGAAGAAGCTGACTTTACTGATGCCCAAATTAATAACTTTGATTCCAACGATAATGAAATCAAAGCTATTGCGCCTGAACCTCAGATTTTAGACTTAAGCAACCAAACATTGGTTACTTTCTCTCAACCAATCATAAACGATGCAAAAACCAAAACATCACAAGCTGCGCCAACAATTTTCCACAAACATGGCGATATACAGGCTCTTTTAAACCTTGTTGCCCCATCAAAAATTGCGCCAGCTGGAACGCCAACAAATGGCTTACAACCTACCAATGCTGATGGCACCATCTTACCCGAAGATGGCATTACACCTTTACCTGGGTCCTTAAGTAACGCTGAATTTAAAGCTTTGTTTGATAACAACAATCAAGGCAATAAGAATATTACAAAATTATCTGTTGCAAATATAACCCATGATGCTGCAGTGCCAAAATTTACAACTTTGGGTGATTTTTCACTGCCTTCAAATTGGATGCAAAGCCTAACAGCATATCAAGCCTTAAGCGAAGCTCTTGGTTTTGATGTTCAAACGGGTGCCCCATTTACCCAAACAATGATGGCTGTTCATACAGCAACCATGACTCAAAGTGCAGGCCAAACTCATCCAGGCACCGCTATGGTCGCAGCCCAAATAACAAAAGCCGCCCAAAGCGGTGAAGCTAGAAATATAACCCTGCAACTTGATCCGCCTGAATTAGGTCGTGTCGAAGTACGTATGGAATTTGGCGGCGATAACAAAATTAAAGCCCACATGATTATCGAAAAGCCTGAAACTTATTTAATGCTTCAACGTGATGTTGCCGCCCTCGATCGTGCCCTACAAGATGCTGGATTTGATACAGGCTCAGATTCCTTAAATTACCAGATGGCAGAGGATGATTATGGCTTCGGAGACCGTAAAAACAGCCAAAATAGCGATTCTGGCACGAATTCTGCAAGTGATAATATGGAAGAAACAGAAGAAGAGATTATTGAAACAACCATGAACTGGAATGTCGATCCCGATACAGGCCATGTTCACTATAATATTTACGCTTAACTTAGGAGAGCACAAATGGTTACAGATGTAACAGTAACAGGACAGGCGATACAAGCCAGCCAAACAGCCGATCAACAGGTGGCGTTGGCTGGGGATTTCACGCAGTTTCTGACATTGCTGACAACACAACTGCAAAATCAAGATCCGTTAAGCCCTCTTGATTCAAATGAATTTACCAACCAATTGGTTCAATTTTCACAAGTAGAGCAAGGCATTAACACCAATACTAAATTGGATGACTTATTAAGCCTACAAATTGGCAATGCGGCAACTTCTGCCCTAGGCTATGTTGGGCTAGACGTTTCATACGTCAGTGCAGAGATCGCGCTAGAGCAAGGCGAACCTACAACCATCCGTTACTCTTTGGATGGCAATGCCAATATCTCTAAAATCAATATTTTCAGTGAAGACGGTCAACTTGTCTTTAGCGGTGATGCCGCAACAAGCGCAGGCGCTCATGAATTTGAATGGAATGGCCGCGACCTTCTCAATAATGAATTACCAACGGGGACTTATGTTCTTCGCGTTGACGCTGTTAACGCCAACGAAGACCCCATTGAAACGACAACAGTTGTCAAAGCACGTGTTAAAGGTATCGAACAACAAGACGGTATTGTTTTCGCCCTCGTCGGTGAACGTGCTGTTCCTATCAGTAGTATTTTAAGCGCCATTGTTCCCGAAGAGGAACCTGAAGCAATAATTGATGGAGGTGACGATGCCCCACCTGTCTGATGTCCTCGTGCTTGCACGCATGACGACTTTAAAACAAAGAAGACGACAACAATTTAATTTTAACAATAACAACAAACCAACAATTTTAATTTTTAGTAATAGGAGACCATCATGAGTTTATTCGGATCTTTATATACAGCAGTCTCGGGCCTAAGTGCCCAGTCTCAAGCAACGGCAATTATTTCAAACAATATTGCTAACGTGAACACAACAGGATTCAAACGTGCCGAGGCCGCCTTCGCGGCGCTGGTTACCGTTGAATCTGCCGCTGCCCGTTATTCTCCTGGTGCGGTTACCGTGAACAGACTGCAACATGTTGACCAACAAGGTCAGATTGCACAAACAGGATCGTCTATTGATGTTGCGATTGCGGGTGATGGTATGTTTACTGTCCGCGCAGAAAATGACCTTGCTCTTACTGGTGACTTTAAATTCACCCGTAACGGTCAATTCAACGAAGATGAAACAGGTGTTCTTCAGAACTCTGCTGGCATGTATCTTTATGGCTGGCCTGTTGATTCAATGTATGCTGACCCAAACACTGGGCCTGATCAAACAGTTTACAACGCAGATGTTAGCGCTCTAGAACCTGTTAATCTCAGCTTAGCCCAAGGTCAATCACGTCTAACAACAGAAGGAAATCTGGGTATTAATCTGGATGCGGATGAAATATCAAAAACAGTTGATTATCTTGCCGTTGTACCTAACGAACAAGTTGTTCCTTACCCAAGTCAAACGGACTATTCCAGAACACTACGCATGTATGACTCTTTGGGTTCAGCACAAGATGTGACTTTTGAATTCATCAAAATTGGTGGGCCTCAAGCTGTTGCTATTTTACCTGTTGGTGGCTTAGAAGCGGGTGATTTTTTAAGTGATGCTCCACTAACGGCAGCTGCTGGGAATGACTTCTCAGTCTCTATAAACGGTGGAGCACCAGTTCTAATTCCTACAAATGTGTTGCCAGCCCCTACTGGAGTGCAATTAAATATAACAACAGTATTTGATGTTATTGCAGAAATAAACGCAATAGGCGGCGGTGGCCAAGCCGAAGCCTATCTCAATGCAGATGGACAATTAGTTATCGCTGCCATTGATCCTACTCATACTCTGGATATAACTGATACTGGCGGACTATTGGCTGACTTTGGTCAAGCAGTACCAGTGAGCATTATTCCAACTGGTACGCCACCAATAGACAATACGGTTGTTCCTCCATTTACAGACTCTGTTTTCCCACAGTTTTCTGTTGACCCTTTTGTAACGCCAACTGCGGGTTCCTATAACTCTCGTGGCTGGTGGCAGGTAAACATCCTTGGTCCTGGAGGCCCTATCCCCTTAAACCAAGGGTTTTTAAACTTTAATAGTGACGGCACCTTAAATGCTCAAGCAGATATTCTAGGTAACACAGATATTGAGTTACGTGACATTGACTGGGGTAATGGCTCTGAATTGCAAGATGTCAATATTGATATTCAAGGCTTAACCCAATTTGCTGGTCTTTATAATGTCAGTGTCGCCAACCAGAACGGTGCCGAGCTTGGTCTTAAAACAGGTCTTGAGATTGACCGTGAAGGCTATGTCAATGCACGATTCACGAACGGAACACTTTCAAGGATTTATAAGTTACCAATCGTAACTTTCCCAAGTGCAACGAACCTACAAGAAATTTCTGCAACGGCTTATGTTGAAAGTGCAGAATCTGGTAGTCCCCTACTCCAAGAAGCTGGCGTTTCTCAAGCAGGTTTCTTGGAAACAGCCTCCATTGAACAATCGAATGTGGATCTGGCTGACGAATTTACCAAACTTATTATTACGCAGCGTGCCTATTCTGCGAATACGAAGGTAATCACAACCGTCGATCAGATGACAGATGATTTGCTAAGACTGCGATAGGATATCGCTAAACTAGACGATCTTGGCAATAAAAAGCCCCGAACAGCCCTTAAAGCCGTTCGGGGTGCTTTTATACACAGGCAAATCAACAGGCAAAAAATGCCTTATTTTTATAATAAAGCCTTAGTAATCCTTATAAAAATCATGTAGAATCACTGTTACAGGCGTCATTCGAGGCCTTAAGTATTGATAATCTTAGTAAAAACTAGTTCTAATTGACTGAGAATCCAGATAGCATTAACCTATTATTAACGGATTATGTTATATTATGGAAGGATATTCGGTCAGTATGAGCGAAATGCAGTATGCAAACAATAACCTAGTAAAGGAGAAATAAGATGTCTAACGGTATCGTGCTATCCGCGGCTCTGCGGAATAATCTACTATCACTACAAACAACTCAAAGAAGCATTGACACAACCCAGTTGCGTTTAGCAACAGGATTAAAAGTTAATTCTGCTTTGGATAATCCACAAAACTTCTTCACGGCAAAATCTTTAAACAATCGTGCAGGTGACCTAACAAGACTTCTTGATGGTATTTCACAATCCATCAGAACAATTGAGCAGGCCAACACAGGTGTTGAAACATTATCTCAACTACTTGCCCAAGCTGAATCTGTTGCTCTGGAAGCACAATCTGAAATTCGTGCCTCTGAGGGCTTTACCCGTGTTCGTGGTAATGAAGATATCAGTGAAGTTGTTGACCTTATCAATATTGGCGGTGGTGGTATCATCAATGATGGTGTTGACGATCAATTCCGTGTCACTGTTGTTGAATCAGATGCTACAATAACTAATGTTGATATTGATATTGATGTTGGTGAAACTGTCTATGACATCGTGTCTGACTTAAATGGAGATGCAAACTTCGCAGCAGTAGCTACAGCCCGTGTCACAGATGCTGGTTACTTAGAAATTGCTTCTGACGTTGAAAATGCAGTCGTTCGTATTTCATCAGGACCATCCGCTCAGCCATTAAGCTCTGCTGGTTTTGCAGCCTTAGGTCTGGATACAATTGCAGGTGTTGAAGATAACGACGGTGGCGCAACTATTCAGGGTGGTACAGCGGTTGCTGGTAACACACTGACATCTGCTGTATCTGCAGCTCCTCAAGTTGGTGGCCTATATGAAGCCAGTGCAGACCTTGTAACAGCAGGCTATCTTGCTGCCGCAGGGGATGATATTGAAATCCAACTAACCATTGATGGTGTCCCAACTTCTGTGACACCTGGTGCTATTAGCATTACTGGTGCTGACACTATCCAAGATGTCGTTGATGCTATTAACAACAATGGCCCCAGCACTGTGGAAGCAAGCTTCAACACTGACACAGGTCAAATTGAAATTGAGTTTGAGGAAACTGTTGGTCAGGTTGAATTGGAGTTTCAAGCAAACGTTGCGGGCTCAAATACAACTTTTGGATTTGGTGCTAGTGCCGCAGATGGTGTATTAACTGCCATCAGTGATGCAAGAAGTGAGTTTATCACTTTTGACGGTGTGAACCCGGATGTTGATCAGTTTGAAGAAGACTATAACAACCTGCGTGATCAAATTGATCAGTTGGTTGAAGATTCCCATTATCGTGGTGTTAATCTTCTATCTGATGACAATCTCACAACCTTTTTCAATGAAGACCGTGATAACACACTGGTAACCGAAGGTACTGACTTCTCGGCTCTTGGACTTGGTATTCAGATCGGTGACTTCACAAACGCTGCGAATGTACAACAGTCAATTGACGCTGTACGGGGTGCGGTTGATGACGTTAGAAACTTTGGTCAATCTATTGCAAATGACTTATCTATCGTTCAATTCCGTCGTGACTTCACTGAGCAGACAATCAACACACTAAAAGCTGGTGCTGATGATCTGGTTATAGCAGACCAAAATGAAGAAGGTGCAAACTTACTTGCTCTTCAAACAAGACAAGCGTTGGGAACAACATCCTTGTCATTGGCTGCACAGTCACAACAAGCGGTCCTTAGATTGTTCTAATCATAACCGGTTCACGGTTGGAATAATCCCAAAGGGCGGTAAGCCTAACAAACGAAAACCAGCGATAACCTCGCTGGTTTTTTTATGACTCCCCTACTATACTCTTATTCACCAAACTAAAATAACGCATGCACACCATTGTATTTTTCTAAAAAAATACAAAACCATACGTCCGTATTCTTCTTTCAAAAAAATTTTATTTTTAGTCGTTTCGTGCCAACTTAAGGCACGCAACAACTAAAACAAGGAAAATAAAATGACTATTTTTAACTATGACATTACTGACGGTGACGTATCTTTTGAAGGCTTAGACACAACTGATACACTAAACATCACAGGTGGGCTGGACGAACAAAACTTTTCATTCTTAAAAGAAAATGATGACTTGCTTGTATACACTGGTGCGGGAACAACGATTCGATTAACCAACCATTTTCTAAATGATACTTCGCGTATAGAAAGCATTAATGTTGCTGGCGCGGGAACAATTGACCTCTCTTCCCTCAATACCATAGCCGTCACATCTAGCGATCAAATTATACTTGGCTCTACAGCTGATGACCTAATATTAGGAGGAGAAGGTGATAATATATTCCTTGACCTTGGAAACACTGCAGATGGAAATGATGTTATTTATGCTGGTGCGGGTAATGATTTAATTGAAGCAGGAAAAGGCGATGACATTTTAATAGGTGGTCAAGGTGACGACATTTTAATAGGTGGTGATGGTGATGATGTCTTAGATGGTGGTGACGGCATCGATACTGCTGACTTCTCAGACTCATCAACAGGAGTTGTAGCAAGTCTTGAAACCAATACCGCCACCTCTATAGAAGGCAATGATACCTTAATTGATATCGAAAACCTTACAGGTTCTGGCGGCGACGATACCCTGACTGGAAACTCGTCTGTAAATACAATCTTTGGCGGCGAGTCTGATGATCTAATCTATGGTAAAGGCGGCGATGACTTCCTTGATGGCGGTGAAAGCGATGACGAAATTCATGGCGGCAATGGCGATGATGAAATTGATGGCAATGAAGGCGACGATTTAGTTTACGGTGATGCAGGCAATGACCTTCTTAACGGAGGCGGAAGTAATGACGAAGTTCATGGCGGTGCTGGTGATGACGAAATTCATGGCGGCGAAGGCCGTGATACCCTCTATGGCGGTGCCGACAATGACAGTCTCTACGGCGAACAGGCACAGGACACCCTCTATGGCGGTGCTGGTAATGACTTCCTTGATGGCTCGTTTGAAAATGATATCTTATTTGGTCAAGGTGATGATGATGAGCTCCACGGCGGTCATGGCAACGATACTTTAAATGGTGGTGCTGGTGATGACATCCTTAATGGTGGTATTGGTAGTAACATTATAAGTGGCGGTACCGGTATTGACACCGTCGACTATTCAACTGCCGCGAATAGTGTGACAGTCGACTTAACAAATGCTGTCTCAACTGGTATTACGACTGGTGGTGGAGTCGATACATTAACCGGTATTGAAAACATCATTGGCTCTGACTTTGATGATACTCTTCTTGGAAATTTTGGTCAGGCCAATACAATATGGGGTGGCCTGGGCAATGACACTATTGAAGGCAATGGTGGCGCAGACACTTTATATGGTGGAGACGGTATTGATGTTATAAAAGGTGAAGGTGATGATGATATCATTAGTGGTGGTAATGGTGCCGATACAATTGACGGTAACTTTGGTAACGACACTATAAATGGCGATGCTGGAGCTGACGTACTTAGTGGTGGAGACGGTAATGATACGTTGAATGGTGGTACTGATAATGATTTACTACACGGCAACGCTGGTAACGACACCATAAATGGCGGTGATGGTAACGACACTATTAACGGTAACTTTGGTAACGACACTATAAATGGCGATGCTGGAGTTGACGTGCTTAGCGGTGGAGACGGTGATGACACGTTGAATGGCGGTGATGGTGCCGATACGATTGACGGTAACGCTGGTAACGACACCATAAATGGTGGAGACGATGATGACACATTGAATGGTGGCAATGATAACGACACCATAAATGGCGGTCTTGGTAATAACATTATAAATGGTGGTAACGGTATTGATACTGTTGATTACTCTACCGCTGCTGCAAGTGTCACAGTTGATCTTAAAAACAGCGTTTCTACTGGAATTGTTACGGGTGGAGGAACAGATACCTTAACCAGCATTGAAAATATTATTGGTTCGGCCTTTGATGATACCCTTCTCGGAAATTCAGGCAAGGCCAATACAATCTGGGGAGGCTTAGGTGACGACCAAATTAAAGGGAGTGGCGATAATGACACCCTCAATGGAGATGAAGGAAGCGATGAACTTCATGGCCAAAATGGAGATGACACTCTTAATGGCGGAGCTGGAGATGACACCCTTTACGGTAACGATGGTGATGATGTCCTCCATAGCGGTCTGGGTAGCAATACTCTGGACGGCGGTGATGGCATCGATACTGTCGATTACTCCACGGCTACGGCAAGTGTAACAGTCAATATTCAAAGCAGTAGTGCCACGACAAGTGGAGGAACCGATACACTAACCGGTATTGAAAACATTATCGGGTCTGACTTTGATGATATCTTGGTTGGTAATCACACTCTTGAAAACACAATATGGGCTGGTTTGGGCGATGATAATGTCCAAGGTCGCGGAAGTGATGACACCCTGTTTGGTGAAGAAGGGTCTGACGACATGCACGGCGAAGAAGGAAATGACATTATCGATGGCGGCGATGGAAATGACTTTCTTTTCGGTGACGATGGAGATGATGTTCTATATGGCGGTGATGGCCTTGATGCCCTTTTCGGCGAAGCCGGAGCAGATACTTTTGTATTCGAAGCGAGCAGTGCTTATAATGATCGTGATAATGTAAAAGACTTCAGTCTAACAGACGGAGATATGCTTGATCTCTCTAATCTTCTAACAGCCTATGACCCAATAGCTGATGCAATTACTGATTTTGTCCAAATCACAGATAACGGCACACACTCATTTGTGGCCGTAGATGCAGATGGTGGCGCAGATAACTTCCAGCAAGTTGCACAGCTAAGCAGCATTACAGGCCTAACGGATGAGGCTCTATTGGAGGCCAATGGGACATTAATAACAGCTTAATAAACAACTAAAACTCTATAAAAACCAGCGACTCACCTCGCTGGTTTTTTTATATGCAAAACATAATAAATCTTAACCTTTTATCAGTATTACTATATTATAATATAAGTAGATATGGTGAAGAATATCACATTAATAATACAGGAAGGAATCCGACATTATGGCTCTCGTAATTGATCTCAAACCAGGTGAAAAAATATTAATCGGCGATGCTGTCATCACCAATGACTCACATCGTTCTCGTCTCCATATTTCTGGTGACGCCCCTATTCTCCGTGCAAAAGATGTTATGAAAGAAGAGGATACAGACACGCCATGCAAAAAAGCTTATTTTCTTATTCAATGTATGTATTTAGCACGCAATCCAAAAACATATTACGATAAATATTTTTCAACAATTCAAGAAATTCAACACGCAGCACCGAAGTTGACTTTTCTATTTTTAAGCATCAATGAAAAAATTATTGAAGGCCTCTATTACAAGGCTATGAAAGAAGCTAAAGAACTTGTAGAACTAGAAAAAGATTTGATAGACCATGCCCTCAAAAAATAACTCAGACCAAGATATTCATGCGGCTGCGGCAGACCTTTACGGGAATAACGTACAAAAAAACACGCCCGATCAACGCGAACTTGAAGCACATGTTCTACTAAAATCTGCAAAATTTTTAAACGATATTCAAAAAGACTGGGACAATACAACACCCGAAATATTAGAAGAAACATTAAAATATAACCGTCAAATCTGGATGATGTTCTATGATACGGCTATTGAAAACACAGAGGGAGATCGACCAAATGATCTACGCTCAAACATCATTAATTTGGCAAATTTCGTCTTTAAACGTGAATTAGAAATTCTAGGCGTACCCAGCAAAGAAAAACTAAACGTTCTCATTAGTATTAATCGTGAAATTGCCGCAGGTTTAATGGCGAGCAATAACGAAGAACAATCGACCACTTCCAAAAATAAAGATAACCAAGACACAAAAAAACCGCCACATGACGGTTCACTTAAAACATCTGCTTAAAATATACTTACGCTTCAGTTTCTAAAGAAGTTGTTGCTGGTACTGGTGTTGAACTCGCCGTCGGTGCAGCAACATCTGTTGCAATCGGAACTTGATTCTGCGCATTTTGTGGTAAAGCTGAACCACTTGCCTCTCTCAATTGACTATCTGCCTGCGCCTTTTGTCTCTCTGAGAATTGCTGAGCTGTTCTATAGGCCTTCAACTGACCTTCTGTTGGAAATTGACGAACCACATCACCTGTTTCTGAATCACGAATTTGTAAAACAGCTTTGTTATAATTACGATCAATTGAAATATAAGGGCTGATATAGGGGGTCTTCGCAACCTCCTGCGTTCTTGCAGGGTTAGCGGCAGTGGAACGCACTGTGCTTTGTTGTTCAACCGCTACACGATTGGACGACGCATTTGATAAAACTGAATTTACCGCTTCGATCATCCGAGTATTAAACTCCCTATAAAATTAAAAGCATTAAAAAAAAATACTTTTCCCTATTATCATAATATACTATTTTATACCTAAAAGTCAAGGTTTTTTACTTAAAATACACATAAAAACTGGCTATACCTTCACATGAAAAATTACCCTTAACTCACTGATTAAATTAATAAAAAATTAACCTTTTGTGCTAAATTTCTGACTCAAAACGCTTTTTGCATAATGGTATAACACCTATTCACCTTTACGACGATAATTGAGCAAAAAGAACGCACGAATCTGTAGGCATATAGCTTAAAAAAAGGTATAATATAGGTGTAGAGTTTTGTTATTATTAGATATTCGAGCAAAAAGCCTCCCTTTCCCTTTGTGGAGTTCTTGCGATTTGCTCTTTTCATTATAGATAAAGGTTGTACCCGTGAATAGTTTTCTGGAAACACTAAAACAATTAGGTCCCACTCGTTTAGCCATAATGGGGGGAGTATTGTTTGCCCTTCTGACCTTTTTTATATTCTTGTCAATGCGTGTGACAGCACCAAACTTCAATCTCTTATATGATGATTTATCATCTTCAGATTCTGGAGCGATTGCAGCAAAACTCGAAGAAAATCAAATCTCTTATCAAGTCTCCGAAGATAATTCACGTATCACTGTGCAAGATACCGAAGTCGGTCGTGCGCGTATGTTGCTGGCCGAGGCTGGTCTGCCCAATGGTGGTTCTATGGGGTATGAATTATTTGATGAAAAATCAGGTTTTGGAACAACCAATGATATTATAAATTTAAACAAAGTTCGTGCCCTTGAAGGTGAACTATCTCGTACCATCAGTGCACTTGATCCCGTTCGTAGCGCACGCGTCCATATTGTTTTTCCAGAGCGTCAACTCTTCAGCCGCGAGAGTCGTGTTGCCACGGCCAGTGTTGCGCTTGGCCTTCGCCCAGGGCAACAATTAAGCAATGATCAAGTTATGGCCATTCAATCTTTAATCGCCTCTGCTGTACCTGATTTAAAACCTGAAAAAGTCTCACTTATAGACCAAACAGGTAAATTATTAGCGCGTGGTGATGAAGATACCGAAGACCTCGCAAATGTCAAAGCCGAAGAGGCGCGTATAAAATACGAGCAACGTTTAACCCGCGCTATCGAAGACCTTGTTGGTCGTACGGTAGGTTACGGTAATGTTCGTGCGACAGTTTCCGCTGATTTAAACTTTGACCGTATCAGCACGAATGAAGAGCTTTACGATCCTGAAAGTCAAATCGCACGCTCGCTTCAAACCATTGAAGAAAATAATACCGAACGCAATATTGATGAAAAAAATGTTTCTGTTGAAAATAACCTTCCTGCTGTAGGCAATGATCTTTTCTTTGATCAGGCTCCCAGTTTAGAATCAAATCGTTTGGAAGAAACAACAAACTATGAAATCAGTAAGACCACACGAAGCATGATCCGTGAAACAGGCGAAGTTAAACGCCTCTCTGTCGCTGTGCTTGTAGACGGAAAATACATTGAAAATGCCGAAGGTGTCGAAGAATACCAAGCACGTACAGATCAAGAACTTGACCAAATCGCCGCCCTCGTCCGCTCTGCCATCGGTTATGACACAGAACGTGGCGATAGTTTAGAAGTCGTCAACATGCAATTTGCTGAAATTGAAACCGCAGACACACCTTACGATAATACTTTATTTGGCTTTAACAAAGATAAGCTGATTGATGCTGCTGAAATTATTACTGTCGCTATTATGCTGATCTTGGTTATCCTACTCGTTATCCAACCGATGGTTGGTCGATTACTAGCCACAGAAGAAAAGAAATCTCCCGAAGATGAACTTGAAACAGAGCTTCTTACAGGCAGTATGAAGCCTGCTTTAACAGGGCCTGATGGCTTTGAGCCTTCGGCATTAATGGATGAGGAAGCCGATGAAGCCATGATAGACATGAAGTCTATTCAAGGAAAAGTGAAAGCATCCTCCGTCAAAAAGATTGAAGATATTGTTGAAAGTTATCCAGGCGAAACAGTTTCTGTTATTCGTAACTGGATGTCAGAGGAGTAAGATTACATATGTCTATGCGTATTCGTGAAGATTATAGAACATTGTCTGGTACTGAAAAGGCTGCCATATTTATGCTCGCATTGGGTGAAGATTACACCGCCAAAATATTTGAGCTTATGGATGATGAAGAAATTCTAGAACTTTCTCAGACCATGGCAACATTAGGTAGAATAGACGCCTCTGTCGTGGAACGCCTGTTCGTTGACTTTGCTGAACTAATGAGCGGCTCAAATGCTCTTATTGGCACACAAGATAGTACAGAGCGCCTCCTTGCTAAAGCGGGTATGAGCCCTGAAAAAATTGAAAGTATCATGGAAGAAATTCGCGGTCCTGCGGGTCGCACCATGTGGGAAAAATTAACCAATGTGAATGAAGATATTCTTGCAAACTTCTTACAAAAAGAATATCCCCAAACCGTTGCTGTGGTCATGTCAAAAATTTCTACTGATCATGCCGCTCGCGTCCTTTCGCTTCTACCTGATAATTTTGCCTTAGAAGTTATTCACCGCATGCTTCGTATGGAAGCTGTTCAACGTGATGTTTTGGATGATGTGGAACGCACATTACGTACTGAATTTATGTCTAACTTAGCACGTACCGCCCGTCACGACTCCCATGAAGTCATGGCCAATATTTTTAATAATTTTGACCGCACCGCCGAACAAAACTTCATGGATTTATTAGAAAAAACGGTACCTGAATCTGCTGAAAAAATTCGCAGTCTGATGTTTACCTTTGATGATCTACAAGGCCTTGATCCTACCTCCATCCAAACACTCATCCGTGCTTGCGATAAAGATAAAATGCCAATCGCTCTAAAAGGTGCAACAGAAACCATTCGCGACCTTTTCTTCTCCAACATGTCAGAACGGGCAGCAAAAATTATGAAAGAAGATATGGCCGCTATGGGCCCTGTTCGCTTAAAGGACGTTGAAGAATCGCAACAATATATAGTAGGTATAGCTAAAGAGCTTGAAGCTCGTGGAGAAATTACAATTTCAACTGGCGCAGAAGAAGACGAATTGATTTATTAATATGGACAGCAGGTCAGAAAACTCGAATATAGATAATTCCCCTAAAAACAATGGGCCAAAAAATAAATTTTTATTTGATTTAAATAACTTTGACAAATCTCAAGAAGAAGAAATAGACGTTGTTGAAGAAGAAATAGAAGTTGAACCACCACCACCAACTTTTAGCGAAGATGAATTAGAAGCAGCCAAAGCCATTGCTCATTCACGTGGTGCCAGCCAAGGTCACGCCGAAGAAAAAGAACATCGCGAAAATCATATTGCACAAAGCTTGAATACAATCTCAGAAAAATTCTCCTCCGTATTTGCTGATGAAACTTATCGTGAAAAGCAATATGAAGAAGAAGCTTTAAGATTAGGTCTTGAAATTATCGACTTACTCGCCCCTTCTCTAAGCACTCGATTAGGTGAAGAAGCGTTAAAGGCTGCTCTATCTGACGTCCTAAAACGCCAAAGTCAGCAATCAGAAATACGTATTGAGGTTGACCCAGAAAGTACATCAGAAATTGACAAATATATAGAAAACATTTGGGCGGACAAAGACCATGCCCCCCGATACAAAGTCGTTGCAAATAGCGAGCTTGATAAAGGCGCTTGCCATATCAACTGGAAAGATGGCGGCATGGTTCGTAACCCCCAAAAGACGGCACAGGCTATAAAAGAAGCAATAGAGGCACTTTTAGTGGAACAAGTGATATCAAAAACCACGCCCCCCCTTACGATTGAGGAAAATAATGCTATAAAGGGATCGGAAGGTTCTGATTCTCTTGATTTAAGCGAATTGGAAGAGTCAAATGGAGAAAAGAAAAATGACTGAAGATGACAAAAACACAGACAAAAAAGCAGCAGAGGGTGCTGGTTTAAAATACGATGAAATTGACTCTGACGCTGCCGCCGTTCCCAAAGAACGTGAATGGGATATGGGCGAAGCCATGGCCAACGATGTTACCGCCATCTATGATATTCCAGTTCAAATATCTGCCGTACTTGGACGTTCAAATATGCAGGTCAGCCAGCTCCTAAAATTAGGTCGTGGTGCGGTTGTTGAACTTGATAGAAAAGTTGGTGAAGCTATTGATATTTACGTGAATAACCGCCTTGTCGCTCGTGGTGAGGTTGTTGTTGTCGAAGATAAGCTTGGTGTGACAATGACTGAAATTGTGAAATCAGATAAAAGCTAAAGCATAAAATTAAATATGACCGATAATAATGCAAACGCCCATTTTCAGGATACAGACATCCAAATAACTTCTTCCAAAGTTTCTTTGGATTTAACGACTGTGCTTGGTCTCGTTCTTACTTTTGTATTAATATCCATCGCCATCTGGATTGGAAAAAGCGATGCCAACTTTTTCAATCTCCCTTCTTTTTTGATTGTTATTTTAGGAACAATCACTGTAACCAGTATTTCTTTCTCATGGGCTGAACTGTTAAATGCTGGAAAGGTAATAGGAAATTCTCTCTTTTACAAAAGACAAACAACCACTGTTATGGTTACGCAATTATTAAACATTGCGGTCCTGGCAAAGAAACGTGGCCTTTTGGCTCTCGCCAGTATTGAAAGTGAACTACGAAAAGATCCACATCTTTATAAAGCCGCACAAATTGTAACAGATGGATATGTTGTTGCCGATATTGAACGTGTTTTATCTCAGGATTTAGACGCACTTGTTGAACGTCACAGACGTTCTGCTAACATTCTACGCCGTGCTTCTGAAATTGCACCTGCTATGGGGCTTATAGGAACGTTAATCGGCTTAGTCCAAATGCTCGCTAACTTACAAGACCCAGAAACTATTGGTCCTGCTATGGCCGTAGCGTTACTTACAACCTTTTATGGCGCTATTATGGGGACGGCTGTACTTGCGCCAATGGCCGCAAAGCTTGAACGCAACTCAAATGAAGAGGCGATGATTAGATCGCTTGTGATGATCACCATGTCCTCTATCGCACGCCAAGACAATCCCCGTCGTTTAGAAATGCTACTCAACAGCGAATTACCGCCCAGTGAACAAGTTACGTATTTTGATTAAGACAATAAAAATGCTGTCGTTGCTTAATTTTTCTTTTTTAGTAGGCACAAGTGATGACGAAGGTTTTAACCTTTTAGGAGCGCAGTAACACCCTATAAAAAGGAAAAGGAAGTAACGAATATGAGACTTATGATAGTAGGGCAACTTGAAGGTCACATCAGCTCAGCTGGTAAAATCGCCTTACAACGTGGCGCGAAGGTTATTCATTGCGAAGACATTGAAGAAGCCCTTGGTGCCCTACGTAATGGTAAAGGTGCCGACGTCGTTATGTGCGACGTTAAACAAAAAATTGGTAAACTTATTGCTAATTTAGAGGCTGAGCGTATTCATGTTCCTGTCGTGGCCTGTGGTATTGGCACAGATTCACGTGATGCCGTCAAAGCTATTCAGGATGGTGCAAAAGAATACATCCCCCTCCCACCAGATGCTGAACTTATTGCTGCTGTATTAGAAGCCGTAACAGAAGAAAGCAATACGATGATCGCTAGCGATCCTGCGATGAAAACCGTCTTGCAACTCGCTGAAAAAATTGCCCCTTCCGAAGCGACAGTTCTCATCACTGGTGAATCTGGAACAGGTAAAGAAGTTATGTCCAGCTTCATTCACCGTAAATCAAAACGCAAAGAAGGTCCTTTCATTGCTGTTAACTGCGCGGCCATTCCTGAGAATTTATTAGAATCAGAACTCTTTGGTCATGAAAAAGGAGCCTTCACAGGTGCGAATGGTCGCCGCATTGGGAAATTTGAAGAAGCCAATGGCGGAACAATTCTACTCGACGAGGTTTCTGAGATGCACCCTTTGCTCCAAGCAAAACTCTTACGTGCCATTCAAGAAAAGAAAATTACCCGCATTGGCAGCAATGATGAGGTTGCATTAGATACACGTATTATTGCGACATCAAACCGTGATCTCGAAGATTCTGTATCGAAAGGTGAATTCCGTGAAGATTTATATTTCAGATTAAACGTTGTTAATATCCGCCTACCCGCGTTACGTGATCGCCCTGGTGATATTCTAGAGCTATCTAAATTCTTTGTCGCAAAGTTTGCCGAAGCAAACGGCATTGAGAAAAAAGAAATCTCTAAGCCTGCTATTGATAAGCTACTCGCCTATGGCTGGCGCGGCAATATTCGTGAACTTGAAAACACAATGCATCGCGCTATATTAATGTCGGCAGAAAATGAAATCGAACCCGATGCTATCTTTTTGCAAGAAAGCAGCTTTACTCAAGGCACTTCTTCTGGCACAGAGGCAACAACCGCACCCTCCTCTACTGGTGTTTCTTCCGCTAATAGTAAACCTGTTGAAAATGCCGAAGGTGTTGAAGTACTTATTGGAAGAACAATTTCAGATGTTGAACGAGACATGATTGTGAACACATTAGATCACTGCCTTGGTAACCGTACTCACGCCGCAAAAATTCTTGGTATCTCTATCCGTACCTTGCGCAACAAACTCAACCAATATAAAGATGACGGGGTTGATATCCCACAAGTCGGTTAAATATCAAAATCGAAGAAATAATCTTCCTCACTATAGCCATAAACATCAACTAAAGAATTCATCGCCTGTATAAATTCGACTTTACACGCGCTCTGCTCTTTACCTTCTTCTGTTTCGTCTAACCAACAATCAAATCGACTATGTGCCTTTGCTAAATTATAACGATTTTCAGGAATAGCGTAATATTGTAACGCGCCTTCAATCTCTTGGCGTGCCTGAATTAATTCTGCTTGATCCGCTTGATCAATTTGGTAATCACTTACTTTATCTAACATAACCATTTGGCTATCAGAAAGTTGTTCGGCCTTTGTAAAATAGTTTTTAGCGGCAGGATAATCATAATTTATATTCTGTTCTTGCAAGGCAAGTTCATAATATTCATGCGCCAAATACCCACTAAACGACATTTCACCACCCGCAGCAGGTGCAATAGAACCAATATTTGAAGTTGATGGCTCCATCATTGCCATTTTCGTGGTATAATGGTCACACCCAACAACAAGAAAAGATGCGCATACCATTGAAATTAAATAATATTTGTTCATTTTTGCCCCCAAAAACTATGAAAATGTATAACTACATACCTAGATTTTAACAGATATTATCATAAATTGCCCGTACTTTCGTCAAATATGTTTACAGTATGCCTCTCTAAACAGTACAATTAATATAGTAAGTTCTTACAAACTCTTAATATTTTATAGAAATTTTTAATGTCAGATACTCCACCCAGCAATTCTTCGAGCCCCCCCGGTTCTTTCGGTTCCAATGTACGTGGCGAAGGTATGTCACAAGCTCGTAGTGCCCTAAGTGGTATATTACGCGGAGATGTTGTATTAGCACTTGGTATCGTTTGTATTCTTATCTTCATGTTGATCCCCATTCCAACTTGGATTTTAGATATGGGGCTATCTGTTTCTATTTTATTTTCTATTTTTGTAATAATGTTGGTTTTATCCATTCAAAAACCGCTTGAATTTTCAACATTCCCGACAGTACTTCTTATTGCCACTTCTTTACGTCTTGGTTTGAATGTTGCCTCGACACGCCTTATTTTAGGTGAGGGTCATGAAGGAACTAACGCCGCAGGACACGTTATCCAAGCCTTTGGGGGATTAATTATCCAAGACAGTTATGTTGTTGGTGGTATTGTTTTTGCTATTTTGGTGATCGTAAACTTTGTTGTTATTACCAAGGGTTCTGGACGTATTGCCGAGGTTGCGGCGCGCTTTACCTTGGATGCAATGCCCGGTAAACAAATGGCAATTGACTCCGATCTCTCCAGCGGTTTACTCACAGAAGATGAAGCCAAAGCAAAACGTAAAGAACTTGAACAAGAAAGTAATTTTTTTGGGGCGATGGACGGAGCATCAAAATTTGTTCGTGGTGATGCTATCGCAGGCTTACTGATTGTATTTATTAATATCGTTGGTGGCATTGTCATCGGTACGGCTCAACAAGGGATGAGCATGAACGAAGCCGCTCAAACTTATACAATCCTGACTATCGGTGATGGTCTCGTCAGTCAAATTCCTGCCCTTATAATTTCTATTGGTGCGGGCTTGCTCGTATCAAAGGCAGGCGTCGAAGGTGCCGCCGATAAAGCGTTGATGTTCCAATTTGGAAAACAACCAAAAGCCATGGCGATGAGTGCCTTGTTAATTATGGCGCTTGGTCTTGTCCCCGGCGTACCGCTAACACCTTTTGCTTTTTTAGCCATTGTTTTTGGTGGTCTTGCCTATTTGGCATGGCGTCAAAATGAAAAGAAAGAAGAACTTCTTCAACTTGAAAGTTCTCCAACAGCCGAAAATGGCCCTGCCCATGTTGCTGACGAACCTATTTCCAAAGCTCTTGCCATGGACACTATCCGCCTTGAATTAGGCTATGGCTTGCTCCCCCTCGTGCAAGGTGAAGGCAATAATAAAGTTACGGATCAAATCAAAGGGCTACGCCGCCAATTGGCCGAAGATATGGGTTATGTTCTACCTGCCGTGCGTATCCAAGACAACCTCCAACTCCCTGCTAATACTTATATTGTACGCATTAAAGAAATTGAATCCGGTCGCGGTGATGTTCGTCCAGGAATGTTAATGTGTATGGATCCGACAGGTGCCGCCATTACCCTGCCGGGTGAAAGTACGACAGAGCCTACCTTTGGTCTGCCCGCTATGTGGATTGATGAACAACATCGTGAGGAAGCCCATTTCAAAGGCTACACCGTTGTTGACGCCCCCACCGTTATCACCACTCATATCACAGAGATCGTCAAAGACAACATGTCTGACCTTCTCTCTTATGCAGAAACTCAAAAACTTCTTGATGAAATGTCGGCTGAATATCAAAAACTTGTTGGTGATGTTATTCCTAATCAAATCACCATTGGTGGACTACAACGTATTCTACAAAACTTGGTGGCCGAACGCGTCTCTGTCCGTGACCTCCCTACTATTTTGGAAGGCATTGCCGAAGCTTCCGTTTACACAAAAAACATTGCTTATATTACCGAACATATTCGGTCTCGCTTATCACGCCAAATTTGTGATCAAAATACCAACGTAAATGGTTTTGTTCCTTTAGTAACATTATCACCAGAATGGGAACAATCTTTTAGCGAAGCGCTCATTGGTGTAGAGGGTGAAGATAAACAACTCGCCATGGCCCCCACACAATTACAAGAATTTATTACCGTTGTTCGGGATCTCTACAATGACTTTGGCAAAGAAGGTGAATCACCCGTGCTTCTCACTTCCCCCAATATCCGCCCTTATGTACGCTCGGTGATTGAACGTTTCCGCCCACAAACAATGGTTATGTCTCAAAACGAGATACATCCCAAAGCCAAAATCAAGACATTGGGGCAGGTCTAATTATTCCAGCTCTTTGATTTTTAAATATATACGCGCAACTTCTGTACGTAGTTGTGGTTCATCCAAATCTTTTTCTCCTCTTTCAAATGGCTCTAAATCCTCACCACCTGCAAGCGTTTCATCGTCGACATAGGCATCAACATAATAACAAAGCTCATCTATTAGATGAAAATAATCATCATTTCCTTCAAATGATTCTATGTCATTTCCTATTTTTTCAAAAAAAATCGTATCAAAACCCTTCGCCGATATCTTTTTTTCTAAAAAATCTTCTATTAAAGGTATAAATTCATTTGGGTCTTTTATCATTTTGATCCCCCTCCTATATTTTTGTCTTTTAACATATGAAATATCTGTTTATCTTCCAATTTCCAAACAGACCTCATATTGCCATTCATGTCCTTCATTATATTTACGTTGGTCTTTGGATTATAATAATGTATCATTTTTTCTACCTTATTATAAGTTCCTTTAATAACAATCGTATCCTTATTTTTGATATGCTTTTTTAAGGCTTTTCTATAAGCTTCTAAATTCTTCTTGTTTTGATTGCCTTTAATTCCTAAATCCTTTGCATGTTTAAACTTACTTTGAAGTTGACTTTTTAACGTCTTATCAATCCACTTCGTGTCTAGAAAGCGGCTGGTCAGAACCCTCGCACTTGAACCAACAAATTCCCTCGTTGTTTTAAAGACAAGCTTGCCGTTTTCCCTGACAATTGAATTGGTCAGTAAAACTCTACCACCTTTTACAACGGCAACACCAACACCCAAAACATCCAAAGGGCTAACGCTTTTATTAATAGCATCCAATTCTGCTGCCGTTAGTAAATCAGATACACCTCAAAGCCAAAATCAAGACATTGGGGCAGGTCTAATTATTCCAGCTCTTTGATTTTTAAATATATACGCGCAACTTCTGTGCGTAGTTGTGGTTCATCCAAATCTTTTTCTCCTCTTTCAAACGGCTCCAAATCTTCACCGCCTTTGAGAGTCTCATCATCGACATAGGCATCAACATAATAACAAAGCTCATCTATTAAATCATCTAAATCATTCTCTTCAATAAATGGCTCTTGATCCTCTCCGACCATTTTGAAAAAAGCTCTATCAAATTGATTGGCTGGTATTTTTTTTTCTAAAAAACTTTCAATCAATGGTATATACCCTTGTGTATCTTTAATCATTTTGGCCCTCCTCCTATATTTTTATCTTTCAGTAAATGAAACTGTTGTTTATCTTTCAATTTCCAAACAGATCGAAATTCACCTTTCATATCCTTCATTACATTTATTTTCGTTTTAGGATTATAATAATGTATCATTTTTTCTACCTTATTATAAGTTCCTTTAATAACAATCGTATCCTTATTTTTGATATGCTTTTTTAAGGCTTTTCTATAAGCTTCTAAATTTTTATTGTTTTGATTGCCCTTAATATTAAAGACGCTCTTATGGGCATCAAATTTTTTCTGCATTTGTCGTCTTGGTGTCTTATCAATCCACTTCGTGTCTCGAAAGCGGCTGGTCAGAACTCTGGCACTTGAACCAACAAATTCCCTCGTTATTTTAAAGACAAGCTTGCCGTTTTCCCTGACAATTGAATTGGTCAGTAAAACTCTACCACCTTTTACAACGGCAACACCAACACCCAAAACATCGAGTGGGCTAACGCTTTTATTAATAGCATCCAATTCTGCTGCCGTTAATAAATCAGATAGTCCAACCCTCAACCCCTTCGGCGTCATCGGAACTATCGGCTCCGCCCAACACCTGCATCCAAAATCTTCACCAGGATGTCCGCCTTCCGGCGGATCATCCCACCTGAATTGTCGCCCCTCCCGAGCGGCATGAGTGTTTCTGGTTTTTTTATCACCAACTATGCGCCAAACATAAGTCCCTTTAAAAATCATGTAATTATCAGGATTTTTCAATTCCCGATTCAGCACCTTCATCATTTTGTCATCGGGGAAAACTTGGCCATCAACAAACAACCTATTGTGCCTTTGAAATCTTTTAATGCTCTCAAAAAATTCTGACTCGTCCTCCCCTATTATTCCTTTATTAAAGTCAGGCGTATAAAAACCCAACCTGTTAAGAGCGGTTTTTATAAAACGAACATCTTGTTCAGACATGTCACGCCCCTGGCCGATGGCTCGCTCTATTTCTTCCGTCATCTCAGTTCCTCATAAAATTTAGGCATAAAAAAACCGTCCTCCCGCTTGCGGGTATGACGGCAATAAAAAACCACCAGTGCAGAGACACGGGTGGCATTGAATAATATGAATATAATCCTAAATATAGTGTAAGTCAAGAAGTTTCATGCTATACTCATCCCACTGTCTGCATCTAATATATGCAGCATGGCTTTGCGGGAGACATCGCAAAGCAGGTGAATAACAAATCTTCGTCCCTATTCTTGTACCCCCCCCCTCCCCCAATTTCGACCATTCAAACTAAAGGATCCTATTCTGCTTATTGTTTCAAACGGTTATGGCATAAAAAGAGAGCCTTAAATCCTGCAAAAAACAAAATGAGGAGCCTGTTTGTGTGTTTATAGAAATAGTTACCCCCAAATTATGGACATTTAAACCGAATATACTCCATAATGTACTAGGCGAGTGAATCGCCAGTGTTTATAATAAGTTCTAATGAATCGGTTAAAATCCTATGCGGCTCAAGTCGTTTACAGCAAGAAATACGAAAGAAGCAATGCAAATGGTTCGTGAAGAACTAGGCGAAGAGGCAATTATTGTGGCCACGCATGAAGAAAAAAATGCGGTTGGTGGTCGTCAGGTGCAAATTACTGCGGCGATTGAACGCGATGGTTATTATTCGGATCGTGATGAGCCAGAAGCTTCCGAAGATTGGTTATATGATGATGACGATAATGAAGCCATGGTCATTGAAGAAGTCACTGAAACACTTCTGCGCCATGCTGTCCCCGAAGAAATTTTAGAACAAATTGTTTCTCATGCCGCTGTGCTTGGTATTGATGAACCACGCTTGGCAATGCTGTCTGCCATCGAAGGCTTGTTTAAATTCAACCCCCTCCCCATCACGGCATCAAAAACACCTTTTGTTATGATTGGACCGCCAGGTGCTGGTAAAACATTAGCAACAGCAAAAATGGCCGCACGTGGTGCAATGAATGGTTTAAATGTCGCCGTAATTTCTACCGATACAGAACGCGCAGGCGGCGTAGAACAACTCAAAGCTTTCACAACCCTAATGGATATTGAATTAAAAATCGCTAAATCCGCAACGGCTTTAAAAGAACTTATTTTAGAAACAAAGAATTTTGATCAAGTCATTATTGATACGGCAGGCACAAACCCCTTTGATACAGGCAATGTAAAATCACTTGCCAAATTTATCAGTGCCGTTGATATGGAATCTATCCTTGTTCTGCCTGCCAATATGCATGCAGATGAAGCTTCTGAAACTGCTCAAATATTTGCCTCGCTCGGAGCAAGACGTTTTATGCCAACTAGGGTCGATGTTTCTCGTCGCTTAGGAAGCCTTCTTGCCGCCGCTTATAAAGGTGGTCTAGAATTTGCAGATGTCAGTGGGACCGCGAGAGTGGCCGATGGGTTATCCCAATTAAGCTCAAAAAGATTAATTCAGCTCTTGATGCCACGTGCAGAAGGGGCGAAGATACTAAAGGCTCAGAATCAGAGTCAGAAAACAGGATAAATAAATGTCTGAAGCGCCAGCCCAGAATCCAAATATTGCATTCGAAGACAAAAACCAAACCGGACAACATGGTTTCCGTCGCGGCATTAATGTTATTGCTGTCGCCAGTGGCAAAGGCGGTGTTGGTAAAACTTGGTTTTCTATCACCCTTTCGCATGCTCTTGCGAAGGCCGGTAAAAAAGTCCTACTTTTTGACGGTGATTTAGGCTTAGCTAACATTGATGTTCAACTCGGTCTTATGCCAAAACGCGACTTAAATGATGTTATTCGCGGTCGTTTGGGACTTGATAAAGTTATTCAACCTTTCAAAGAAGGTGGTTTTGATATTATTGCAGGTCGTTCTGGACAGGCTTCTCTTTCGGCTCTGCCTTCACAACGTCTAACAATGCTTCGTGATCAACTTCTAGAAGTTGCGGGCGATTATGACATCGTTATTCTTGATCTTGGTGCGGGTGTTGACCGTACAGTGCGTATGTTATCCGCTTCCGCCATTCGTACATTACTTGTAACAACAGATGAACCAACATCACTAACTGACGCTTATGCCTTTATAAAATTAGGTAGTGCGGCAGGCATGTCCAAAAATGTTGGGGTCATTGTAAATCAAGCAACCACCGAGGCAGAGGGAGAAAAAACTTATAAAACACTTCTAAAAGCGTGTGAAAATTTCCTTCGATTAACGCCACCTTTAATTGGCATGGTTCGTCATGATAAAAAAGTGAAAGATTCTATCCGCCATCAAAGCCCTATTCTCACAAGGTCACCAAACACCGAAGCTGCCGAAGATATGCAAAATATCGCTAAAATAGTCATTCGTGACCTTGCGGAAAAGAAAAAAGCGGCAGCAAAGGCCTAAAAACAACTATAATTCTTTCATTATTTTTAATCCCTTTATGGCATAATAATAGAGTTATAGTCGTTTGGCTTTATTTTCTGACAAGACGCAAGCGACCCAAAATTTAATGGGAGTATTTTAATACTTTAGGAGCGCAGTAACGATGTCAGGAAATAAATGCAAATGACTATATATGATGTAGGATATACGATATGAGCAGTACGGGAATAACCTCACCCATTAAAGCCGCCATTCAGGGCAGCAAAGGTAGTGGTGCCCAAATTGTTAAAATTATTAAACTCCCCCAAGCCATTCAAAATTCGGCACAAGCCATACGATTAGAAGGAAAGATAAGCTCTCAAAACCCAGATAACGGTATCGTCCGTATTGAAACAGAAAAAGGAGCTGTTGAAGTCAAAGTTAACGGCAATAAACAACCTCAAATTGGTCAAAAATTAGAAATTGAAATTCCTGCTGGACGTCAACCACGCCAAGCCACTATTCGTACTGATTCCACACCTCAAAATACAACGCGTGGTGATTCACCTCCGCAAAACACATCAGGGCTATCAACCAAAGTGACAGCAACGCAAGCCCAACCAACAACGCCACCACAAACGGCCATAAATGCACAAGTACCTAAAGCTGATTTTCGTCCTAATGTACAAGGACCAGGACAACCACCAACAACACCTACCACTACGCAGCAAAGTCCAGTAGCACAAACTATTGCGCAAAATACAACGAACCTTCTCCAAACTGCGCGTAACATTGCATCACAACTTATCCCATCTGTTTTACAAGATGCTCTAGCGCCACAAAAGACCAATACAGATATTATTACACCGCGCACCATCACACCCGATACGTTGGTTCGCTTAATTTCTATATCACTCCCTCAAGCACAAAACATTGCCAAAGAATTTATAACTTCCTTACCACAACCAATTACGAATATAATTAATAAGGCTGTTTTTACGAGCAATCTTATTGCAGAAAACATTGTCCAGAACACCATTGCTCAAACAATACCCCCTACTTCACAAACGCCAATACAAATCCCCGCTACGCCACAAACTCAAAGTGCAGCGCCCATAATTCAACCACCTCAAAATTCTCCCCAACCCCTCATTTTGACAAATAATTTTGCAGGGCAACCACAAACCACAGTTCAAAACGCGCTACAGCAAACGACCCTTTTACAATCAACTGTTTTAAATTCAACACAACCTTTAACGCCAAATCAACTATTGCCGCCAGCAGCAATCGCAAACATTATTCCACCACTAACAGCACCATCTGCGGCTACTATCACGCCGACACCAGCCACACCACAAACCGCAACACTTGTTCCGCTTACTTTTGATCCTGCAAACCCCATACAAAACACGGCACCACGCATTAACACAATTGCTCAACTTGATGTTCAAATCATTAAAGTCACACCATCAGAAACCATCCTGATACCCCCTGTCATTAACGATTCTACGTCAGCACCGACTCCTGCGGCAATAAAATTTAACCCACCTCTTATTAGTGCAAACAACGCCATCACTTTAACTGCGCAGGTCACAGCTTTTACTCCCCAAGGACTCCCCCTTGTCACAGTTCAGGGTTTAGGTGGAAGCTTGCCTCAAAGTTTTATTTTACAAACGCCAAATACAAACCTTCAACTCGGCAACCAATTACAAATTATTCCAAAAAATACCGCACCTATCGCCGCACAAGTTTCACCTGTCGTTAGTCAGACATTGAGAAACCCTCTACTACAAGGATTCCAATGGCCTGCCTTAGATGATCTTTATTATAACCTTCAACAACTCAGCCCACAGGCCGCTGCGTCGTTAACACGCTCTTTACCCAATGCCGCGAACCCAACACAAATTGCACCTGCCGCGATGATGTTTATCGCCGCCGTAAAATCTGGCAATTTAGAAAACTGGCTTGGTGATAAAAAAATAGACCTCCTTCAACAGGCTGGGCGTGGTGGTCTTTTAAAAGGTTTAACAATGGATAGTACTGCCCGCACAGGTGCCCCAGACCCTGCTATACAAAGTGATTGGCGCGCTGTTCCTCTACCCATGTTTTGGGAAGGTGAAATTCATAAAATTACTTTATACACGCGCAATGAAAACCAAAACCACCGACAAGAACAAAATGAAAATGGCTCAACCCGTTTTATTTTTGATTTAAACTTAACGCGCATGGGCGATGTTCAAATTGATGGTCTGTATAAAGATAATCGTCTTGATCTTCTTATCCGTACACAAAGCGCCTTCAGCGAACCAATGCAACAAACCATGCGCCAATCTTATTCATCGGCTTTAAAACAAACAGAATTAACGGGGGAACTTAACTTTCAAGGCTCCACCGAAAACTGGGTGCATGTTCTCAAAAGCCAAGAGCAACTGGGTGTACACGTTTAATATATCCACGATGGTAAGCGTCCATCGATAATATTGCATTCAATAATTCGGGTTTAATTGTCATTTAGGTTCTCCGTACTTAAAAGTGAATAGATCAACATATTGGCCACGATCTCTTATATTCATAGATTTCATCCATACACGAAACGTGTTCCAAAAACTCTCTGGTAAGTGTTTATCCACCATACCCCAAGTTACTAACTCGTCAGTTATCTCAAGTTTAATATTTTTAAGCTTCACGCCCTTACCAAATAACTTTTCCATTTTATCTTCCGCTAAATAAAAATAGCCTTTGTCATCACGCGTCCAAATTTGCGCCTCCGTCACGGATTTGGGATCATCTATATCTGCAAATGTCACTAACTTCGGATAGCCAGGTGGATTTTTTGGATTAAGAACGCCTGACGTACCGATGGGCATATTGGCATAGAACTTTATACCTTCGGGTGTAGAACCGCCACGCGGCCAATGCTTTTTATACGCGTTATAGAACTCAAGATCAGATTTATGAGAGATCAGCGCAAATAAAACACCACGCTTGCCTAAATCCACGACAACAGCCTCCCCACGCACGTCGGCAGGATTACCGCTTTGAGAAAGAGGAGAAGCCTCCCCATTCCCCATTTCACGAACAGCAGAACCTGTCACTACCCCCTCGGGAGTTTCAACCTCCACTGTCATTTTATAATGCCACGTATAATTATCGCCCATCTCACTCACCGCCCACGCCGCCGCTGCGCCGCCTAAAATTAATAATCCTGCAATAATTGTTATTTTTTTCAACATCAAAACTCTTCTTTCCGTCTAAAACCTTCGATACCAATTTCATCAAGCTCTAAAGATTCTTTATCGGCTAAATCTTGCACTTCTTCAGCCTTGCGGCGATCATGAACAATCTCAATACGTTTCATTTCGGCAAAGGCCGCACGCACTTCTTCTTGTACAATTTCTAATCTTCTTTCCAACTCTGCGGTTTCAGCATCCAGTTTTTCAATGTTATCTCGAATAACACCTTCAAACCGCCCATAATATTCACGTGTTTCTAAATTTAAATTTTCATCCAACGCTTTGCGTTCTTTTTCTAAACGTCCCAATAGGTCTTTTTTACGCTCTTCTATGGCTTCTATCTGCCTGAAAATATCCGCTAATATTTTTTGTTTTTCTTCAACCGCGTGGCGGCGCAAACGAATAAGGGATTCGAGGTCTGCCATCAACTATCCTGCCTTTTATACGGCAAGCCTAAACACAGCGCCAAAAGTTCAAACCCTTCCTCAATTGATGTACATTCATCTTTATCTTGACCCAGAAATTGTTCCAATTTTGGGTAACGCATAATCGCTTCGTCAACTTCCCCATCACTACCTTTACGATAAGCACCTAACTTAATAAGCTCTTCCATATCTTCATAACGGCTAATAATTTTTTTGGCTTTTTTAATAATCAGATTCTGTTCTTCACTTAAACATTTCGGCATAGAACGCGAGACAGATTTTAAAACATTAATCGCAGGATATCGTCCTCGATCGGCAATTTTACGCTCCATTACAATATGCCCGTCAATGATACCGCGCACCGCATCAGATATAGGCTCATTATAGTCATCACCTTCAACCAACACAGAAAACAATCCCGTGATTGATCCTTCGCCTTGTGCTCCCGGGCCTGCACGTTCTAACAATCGTGACAACTCACCAAATGTTGTCGGCGGATATCCTTTTGATGTTGGTGGCTCGCCTGCAGACAATCCAATCTCGCGTTGTGCCATAGCAAAACGTGTAACAGAATCCATCAAACATAAAACTTTTTTACCTTGGCCTCTAAAATACTCTGCCGTCGCCATCGTGACATAAGCTGCTTGACGACGCATCAGCGCGGGCTCATCTCCTGTCGCAACAATCACAACAGAACGATTTAACCCTAATTCTCCCAAATCATCTTCTAGAAATTCTTGTACTTCACGGCCACGTTCTCCCACCAATCCAATAACAGATACATCCGCCTCGGTATAACGCGCCATCATCGATAATGCGACCGACTTCCCAACACCCGAACCGGAAAAAATTCCCATTCGTTGTCCTTGGCAGGTTGATAAAAAACTGTTTACGGCACGCACTCCTAAATCCAGCTTCTCACCGATGCGTTGGCGTGAATGTGGAAGTGGTGGTTTATTACGAAGTGGGATCGGCGTACCACCCTGAATAAGAGGGCCTTTTCCATCAATCGGTTCGGCCATCGCATTAATCACTCGCCCTAACCATCTTTCATCGGGACAAATAGTCGGTTCACTTTCTTGGATAACCGCAGGACAATCCAACCCCACCCCTTCCAATTCACCAAATGGCATAAGCAAAGCGTGCTTATCACGAAACCCAATCACCTCACATGGGATATCTTTCTCATCGGATGGTCGCAGATGAACAATAGAGCCAATCGACAAATTCTGCCCAAACCCTGCAATTTCAACCAAAAGTCCTAAAATCTTGGTCACACGGCCAAAAACTTCATAATCCGTCGTATTTTCAATAGCGGTCAATGCCTTTTGAGTCAGTCTATCCATAAGGCTATTGTAGCTTAGAAACGAGTTTATCAAAATAAATTTTGTTAACCTTCGTTAACTGTGTTAATATTTATTAACAATAGTTAATTTATACAATTTACGCAGGGGGCAAAGAAATGCGCGTTTTATTAGTCGAAGATGACAGTTCAACAGCCAAATCAATCGAATTGATGCTAAAATCAGACGGTTATGTCGTTGATACCGCTGATTTAGGCGAAGATGGTCTAGAAATTGGTAAAATATACGATTACGACATTATAATTCTAGATCTAATGCTTCCAGACATGGATGGCTATGATGTTTTAAAGAACTTCCGTGCCTCAAAAATTGATACCCCTATCCTTATTCTTTCTGGCCTGACCGAGCTGGATAACAAAATTAAAGGCCTCGGCTTTGGTGCAGATGATTATTTAACCAAACCTTTTGATAAACGTGAGCTTATGGCACGTATCCAAGCCATCGTCCGTCGTTCACAAGGGCACGCCCAAAGCACCATCAAAACAGGCAACGTCACTGTAAACCTAGACAGCCGCACTGTTGATGTATCAGGTCAGCCGCTTCACCTAACAGGTAAAGAATATGGCATTATCGAACTGTTATCATTAAGAAAAGGCTCAACACTTACCAAGGAAATGTTCCTCAACCATCTTTATGGTGGTATGGACGAGCCTGAAGTTAAAATTATCGATGTTTTCATCTGCAAGTTGCGTAAGAAAATTGAGCAAATGAATGACGGTGAAAGCCATATTGAAACTGTTTGGGGTCGTGGCTACGTTATGCGTGAACCGCAAGAAGACTCACAAACTGCGATAGCTTAAAAACACAATATTGTCATACGAGCATAAGGACAAAAATCTAGCTATATTTTATAATTTTTGTTAAAGCTCACCTATGCAACATCTACCAAACATTCTAACCTTCTTTCGCATAGCTATATTGCCTATCATTATAGGTCTCTTTTTCGTTCCCGAAAGCTGGGCTGCTTGGAGCGCCTTAGGCCTATACACTCTCGCTAGCATTACCGACTTCTTGGACGGCTGGATTGCTAGGAAATACAATATTATCAGCCCTATAGGTACCTTTCTTGACCCTATTGCTGATAAAATTTTCATTGTCGCACTCTTAATCGTTTTGGCTGGTTATGACCGCCTTGAAGGATTATGGCTCATCCCTGCCATCACCATCCTGATCCGCGAAATCTTAATCTCTGGTCTTCGTGAATTTTTAGGGCCCAAAAACATTCAACTCCCTGTTTCAAAACTCGCCAAATGGAAGACCACCGTTCAAATGATTGCCCTTGGCTTCTTGGTTGTGGGAGACTATGGCGACGTTATTTTACCAAACACGCTATTTTATGGTCATATCTTAATATCAATCGCCGCAATCTTGACCATTATGACAGGCTGGCGTTACTTAATTGAAGGCATAAAACATGTTAATTAGAACATTCGGTCTTGATTAAGCCTGCCTCAACCTGTTCTATTAAATCATGTCTCTAAATATACCTTTCAAATATATAAAACCTTTCTTTCATGCGCTAGATCCTGAAACGGCTCATCAAGTAACGATACAGTCACTTAAACATGGTTTATCTCCACATATTCCATCCATTAAAGATGACCGTCTAAAAATCAAACTTTGGAATTTGAATTTTGAAAACCCCGTCGGACTATCAGCTGGTTTTGATAAAAACGCCGAAGTCATCACGCCTATTTTAAATATGGGTTTTGGTTTTACCGAAGTTGGCACTGTGACGCCAGAACCACAGGATGGTAACCCTCGCCCCCGCGTGTTTAGAGATGTCAAAAATCAAGCCGTCATTAATCGTATGGGCTTTCCTAATAAAGGCATCAATGTTTTTAAACAAAATGTACGAACCTTTAAGAAAAATAAAAACCGCCCTACTGGCAACGTTGGTCTTAATATTGGAATGAATAAAGATCAAACCAACCCCGCTAATGATTATACCTATCTAATCAAGCAACTTGGTTCCTTGGCCGATTATTACGCCATTAATATTTCTTCACCCAACACTCCAGGTCTAAGAAATCTACAAGACCGTGACCATCTAATGCCGTTAATAAACAGCATTAAACAAGCACGCAAAGCCCATTGTGATCCTGACAACCCACCACCAATTTTGGTAAAACTCGCGCCTGATTTAACCAATGAACAACAACAAGAACTGGCACAGACCGCACTCGACAGTGGCATTGATGGTCTTATTCTAACCAACACAACATTGGATCGTCCTGATTTTCTTGCCAAAAAATTTGGTGATCAAAAAGGTGGACTTAGCGGCAATCCCGTCAAAGACAAATCAACTGAAATAATTGGTAATTTTTATCAACTGACTAAAGGTCAAATTCCCATTATTGGTGTTGGCGGCATTGCAAGTGGAGCAGATGCTTATGACAAGATAAAAGCAGGGGCTTCACTGGTTCAAATCTACTCTGCCCTTGTTTTTCATGGGCCAGAGCTTGTTAGTCAAATAAACCATGATTTAGTCAAATTTATAGAACAAGATAACTTTAACCACATTCTTGAAGCAGTTGGCACAGCACATAGATAAAAAAGGAAATTACAATGCGTTACTTTTTACTATTTTCATTTATTTTATTACTAACAAATACGGCCCATGCAGAAATTGTGAAGTCATCTTCTGTTGCCATGCATGGTGATGCAAAATATGCAGGGAATTTCACTCACCTTGACTACACCAATCCTGACGCATCCAAAGGCGGTACGTTAAAACAATCCGTCATTGGCAACTTTGACTCTCTTAACCCTTTTATCATTAAAGGCTCCCCTGCCGCTGGCATGGCATTTTTAGGGCAAAGCATGATCTACGATGCCCTCATGGAACAAAGCAATGATGAACCTTTCTCTATGTACGGTCTTTTGGCAGAAACAATTGAATACGATACTGAAGATAAAAGCTGGGTTGCCTTTAATCTCAATCCTGCTGCCACATGGCACGATGGCAAAGCTGTCACACCTGAGGATGTCATTTGGACATTTAATACATTGGTTGAAAAAGGCACGCCCTTCTTCAAAGCTTATTACGACGATGTTACAAAAGTTGAAGCGACTTCCCCTTCTCGCGTTAAATTTACCTTTAAAGATGCTAATAATGCGGAGCTACCGCTTATCCTTTCCCAACTTTCTATCCTTCCAAAACATTATTGGACATCCGAAGGAAAAGATTTCTCTAAAACCACACTCGAATTTCCTCTCGGCTCTGGTCCTTATAAAATTGAAAAAATTGATGCTGGGCGTTCGATCACTTATAAACGTGTCCCAGATTATTGGGGTAAAGACTTAGCTTTAAATAAAGGTCGTTTTAATTTTGAATACCAAACATTCGATTACTATAAAGACGGCAATGTTGCCTTAGAAGCTTTCTTCGCCAATGAATATGATGTCCGCCTTGAAAATGTTGCCAAGCTTTGGAACACCGCTTATGATGCCGCACCTGTTAAAGATGGTCGTATCACCAAAGCAGAAATAAAACATATGCGCCCCCAAGGGATGCAAGGCTTTCTTTACAATATCCGCAAACCAGTCTTCAAGGACAAGGCTGTCCGTGAAGCTCTTTCTTATGCCTTTGACTTTGAATGGTCAAACAAGCAGTTTGCCTATGGTGGTTACAAGAGAACTGACAGTTACTTCGAAAACTCTGAACTTGCTGCGACTGACGGTGCGCCAACAGGACGGGTCTTAGAGATTTTAGAAACCTATCGTGGAAAAATTCCTGATGATATTTTTACCACACGTTACCAACCACCCAAAACGGATGGGTCAGGAAACTTACGCGGCAACCTCCGTACCGCCATGAAACTTCTTGAAGATGCTGGTTATAAATTAGGCAGCGATGGTATACGCACAAATGAAAAAACAGGGCAACGTCTAGAATTTGAAATCGTGGATTCTAACCCTATGTTTGAACGTTGGGTTCTCCCCTTCATTGCCAACTTGAAAAAAATTGGTGTGCAGGCCAACTTTCGTGTCCTTGATCCTGCGCAGTATCAAAACCGTATCAATGATTTTGATTATGATATGACCATCGGCTCAATGGGACAATCCAGCAGCCCAGGCAATGAACAGCGTGACTGGTGGAACAGCGAAAAGGCTGACATTGCTGGCTCTCGTAATTATATCGGTATTAAAGATCCAGTTATTGATGACCTTATTGAAAAAATCATTCAGGCGCCTAGCCGTGCAGAGCTTGTTGCCCTCACACAAAGCTTGGACCGTGTTCTTTTAAGCGGCTATTACGTTATTCCACAATGGCATATAGATCATTGGCGCATTGCCTATTGGACAAAATTAGGTCGTCCGGAAAATCTCTCTCATATAACCCCCGCTATCGGCGACACTTGGTGGGTAAAGGAGTAAATATGCCTATCTTAGCTTTTTATGATAATAACCAGGACCATTTCGATGATATGAACATCGAACAAATTATTGCAATTTGTGGCGATGGAAAATTAAAAGATAACTCAAAATCACTAGATGAATTTAGAACTTATTTGAAGAGAATAGACAGTGAAACATTATACAAATACGCCAATCACTGTCTTGAAAACTCATTTAAAGATAGCGGTTATGTTTTGCAAGATTTAGTAAATGAAATAGGTAGAAGATTAGACTTCAATGTTACAAATGGTCTCTACCAGGGCCGCCAAGGCTCTATCGGTTATGATGGCATATGGGAAAGAAGTGATGGCTTTAATATTGTAATTGAAGTTAAAACGACGGATGCTTACAGAATAAATTTAGATACTATTCAAAAATATAGAAAAAATTTAGCCAGGCAAAACATTATTAACTACGAATTTTCTTCAATACTAATAGTTGTTGGCCGCTCTGACACAGGAGATTTAGAAGCGCAAGTACGTGGCTCAAAAAATGGTTGGGATACTAGAATAATAAGCATTGATAGTCTCATAAAACTATTAAGACTTAAAGAAACAACAGAGGAAGCAACTACAGAAAAGATTGGCGAACTATTATGCCCTTTCGAAAATACTCGCCTAGATAAATTTATCGATATAGCATTTACAGCCGCAATGGATGCCTCAGAACAAGATGATGATAATATTGCTAGTTTAACAGAAAATAATTACAAGCAAATCAAAACTCCAAAAGAAGTAATTGAAAACAAAAGAAAACAAATTATCGAATTAAGTATCAAAGAATTTAAAACACCGCTCATAAGAAAAACTGCGGCTCTTTATTGGAATCCTGAGGAAAAAGAAAAGCAACGTATAGCGTGTACAATTTCCAAAAAGTACGATAAAAATGGTTACTGGTATGGGTTTCATAAAAAATGGCGTGCTTTTTTAACCAGTTCTAAACAAGGATATTTAGCATTAGGTTGTATTGATTTACAAACTTCTTACTTACTTCCTATTAATTTCATTGAAAAACACATAGAAAAGTTCAATCACACAGATAGAGACGATAAGATTTATTGGCATATACACATTGAAGGCGATGAAAGTGAAATGGAAATACTACTAAATTCAGGAGAGAGAATATCGATTAATAATTACAGGTATAAGTTGTGAAAACAGCCATTATCATTCCCGCACGTTATGCCTCTACCCGTTTTCCGGGCAAGCCTCTCACGATGATTGGCGGACAATCTATGCTTTCCCGCGTTGTTGATGTGGCACGTAAAGCCATTGAAAGTTTGGATAACGTCACACTCGCTGTTGCCACCGAAGACGAACGTATTTTAAAACATGCAAAAGAGCTTGATGTCCAAGCTATCATGACATCGAATGACTGCAAGACAGGTTCTGACCGTGTTTTGGAAGCCCTCAAAAAACTAGATAATGAATATGATTTCGTCATCGGTCTTCAAGGGGACGCCCCCTTCACGCCCCCCGAAGCCATTCAACAAATGATTGAAGCCTATCAAAATAACAACGCCATCGAAGTTGTTACCCCCGTCATCAATCTACGGTGGAGTGAACTTGATTCCTTACGGATACAAAAAAAGATAACACCGTTCAGTGGCACAACCGCCATTATAAATGAACAAGGTCGCGCCCTTTGGTTTTCAAAAAACATTCTTCCCGCTATTCGTAAGGAAGAAGAATACCGTACCGATGAATTTTCTCCTGTCCACCAACATATCGGCCTTTATGGTTACGCCGTTAAGACATTAGAAAAATTCGTCAGCTTACCTGAAGGGCATTACGAAAAACTCGAAGGACTGGAGCAACTCCGCTTACTAGAAAACAATATCCCGATACAAACTATCAAACTGAACGTGCCCGTTGGTCTTGTCCAATCAGGAATAGACTCCCCCGAAGATGTCGCACGCGCAGAAAGACTTTTAGAATAACCTAGGCATCCTGACGAAAGTCAGGATCCAGAAACTTAAGTTATGACTGGATCCCAAATCAAGTTTGGGATGCCATAAATTAAAACCTTGGTGTCTTTGTGCCTTGGTGGTAAAAATAAAATATGACAACATTAATAATAGCTCGCCACGGCAATACGTTTAACGCTGACGACACACCCACCCGTGTTGGTGCAGGCACTGACCTCCCTTTGGTTGAAAGTGGAAAAGAGCAGGCGCAAAGAATTGGCGCATGGTTAAAAGATAAAAACCTTTATCCAGAAATCGCGTATTGTTCTGAATTACAACGCACACAAGAAACGGCTATAATAGCCTTATCTATACTTGGCTATAATCAACCTGTCTTTCCCCTCACCATTTTTAATGAAATTGATTATGGTGAAGATGAAAATCAAACTGAAGATACAGTCATTGCTCGTATCGGTGCTCAAGCCATTAAAGATTGGGATGAGCGTGCCATCGTGCCTGATGGGTGGAAATTTAATCCCGACACTTGCATTAAAAACTGGAAAAACTTTGCGGCGCAAATCCTGAATGATAGTGAGGGAGACAATAACGATATTGTCCTCGTTGTGACTTCCAACGGCATTGCCCGCTTTGCGCCGCATCTAGCCGGTAATTTCGAGACCTTCGCGGATAACAATAAAATTAAGCTTTCCACAGGGGCGTTCGGGATATTACAATTCGACAATAATCAATGGATTATCAAAGACTGGAACATAAAACCTTAAAACCCACCACTCGTCATTGCGAGGCAGTGCCGAAGCAATCCAGATACTACCTAAAAATGGATTGCCATAGTTGCTTACGCTCCTTCGCAATGACGTGAGTAACACAAAAACTTTACGTGACATTACCTCTCACACGTCTAAAATACTTATTGTTGTTTGGCTTTATTTCCTGACAAGGCACAAACGACGACGAATAGTTTACTATTTTAGGAGTGCGGTAACGATGTCAGGGAATAAATATAAATAACAAGACATGGCAAATTACCTCTTAAAACGACTACTCCTTATGATTCCGACATTGCTCGGCATTATGCTGGTCAGTTTTATCATTGTGCAGTTTGTCCCTGGTGGTCCTGTCGAACGGATGATCGCCCAGCTACAAGGTAATAACGTTGAAGCCACCGCACGTTTTGGCGGTGGTGGTGGAAGTGGCGCTGATATGGCCGTTGGTTCTGCCGCACAAAGCACAGGTCAATCCAGTAAATATCGTGGCTCCCAAGGGTTAGACCCTGAATTTGTTGCCGAGCTTGAAGCCATGTATGGTTTTGATAAGCCTGCCCATATTCGCTTCTTTGAAATGGTCAAAAATTACGCCACCTTTGATCTCGGACAAAGTTATTACCGCGATGTTTCCGTGATTGATTTGGTACTCGAAAAAATGCCTGTCTCCATCTCTCTTGGTCTTTGGTCAACGCTCATCATCTATCTCATCTCCATTCCGCTTGGCATTAAAAAGGCTGTCAAAGATGGGCAGAAATTTGATATCTGGACAAGTGCGGCTGTCTTCACTGGTTACGCCATTCCCTCTTTTATGTTCGCCATCCTTCTTATCATTGTTTTTGCAGGCGGGCGTTACTTTGACATCTTCCCCCTTCGCGGCCTTCTCTCTGATGGTGCAGAAGATATGAACTTCATTCAACTCTCTCTCGACTATCTATGGCATATGGTACTACCTGTCGCCGCAATGGTCATAAGTGGTTTTGCTGGATTAACCATGCTGACTAAAAATTCATTCTTGGATGAGATTAATAAGCAATATGTCCTCACCGCCCGTGCCAAAGGCTTGGAAGAAAAACAAGTCCTTTATGGTCATGTCTTTCGTAATGCTATGTTGATTGTGATTGCAGGCTTTCCTTCCGCTTTCCTTGCTATTTTCTTTACAGGCTCCCTATTAATAGAAGTCATCTTTTCCCTTGATGGTTTGGGTTTATTAGGCTACGAAAGCGTTATTAATCGTGACTATCCCGTTGTGCTCGGTACTTTATATATATTTGCACTGATGGGACTAATAACTACCCTCATAAGGGACGTTGTGTATGTGATGGTTGATCCGCGTATCGATTTTGAGGCCAGAACGGTCTAAAAAGAAAATTATCAGCTCAATTTGACAGAACCGACGAATTGCTGTACTTTACAAAATATCACTGATAGGGAAATTTTAGGGCTCATTATGAATATAAAGAAAATTAATTCCAAACTATCCGAAATCCGCGACAATACAGAAGAAAACGAATATATTTCTGAAGAAGATAGAATAGATCTATTATCACTGGTTCATGAAACTATTACAGAAGCACAAGCGGGTGAGAAGGATACTCTACCTAAAAATATCTCCCCCTACCTACCAATCGCTAATAATGACAATAAGCCCCTAACCACAGAACAAAAATTCCGCCTTCGTCTGATGGAAAAAACTGGTACAGGTTCCGCTTCTATTCATTAAATTCTTTTGAAACTAAAAACTTTTAGTTAGAGTCTTTCTTATGACTCTGTCTCCTATCAATCAACGCCGTCTTGCCCAATTCAAAGCCAATAAACGTGGCCTGTGGTCTTTTTGGATATTTATGGCGTTATTACTGATTTGTTTAGGTGCCGAATTCATTGCCAACGATAAACCTCTCCTTATTAAATATGATGGCGGCTTTTATACACCCGTCTTCCAAAATTATCCTGAAACAACTTTTGGCGGCGAATTTCTGACCGAAACTGATTATCGTGATTCTTATGTTCGGGGCTTAATTAAAGAAAAAGGTTGGATGGTTTGGCCTCCTATTCGTTTTTCTTATGACACTATTAATTATAATTTACCAACCCCTGCCCCATCCAGTCTAACAACTGAAAACATTTTTGGCACAGATGATCAAGGGCGCGATGTCGCTGCACGGGTTATTTACGGTTTTCGTATTTCCGTTTTATTTGGGTTAGCTCTAACAATCATTAGCTCAATTATCGGTATTACCGCTGGTGCGTTTCAGGGATATTATGGCGGCAGGCTAGATCTCGTCATGCAACGCGTTATCGAAGTCTGGGCCTCCCTACCCTCACTTTACATTTTAATTATTTTCTCCGCCATGTTTGTGCCAGGGTTTTGGACATTGCTCGCTATCTTGCTTCTCTTTTCATGGGTATCCCTCGTCGATGTTGTCCGTGCAGAATTTCTACGCACGCGTAATTTTGACTATGTGAAGGCCGCCAATGCCCTCGGTGTTTCTAATACCACCATTATGCGCCGCCATGTTCTGCCCAATGCGATGGTGGCGACACTGACCCTTATGCCCTTTATCTTGACCGGCTCCATTACCGCACTAACCTCTTTAGATTTCCTTGGTCTTGGTCTTCCACCAGGTTCTGCCTCTCTCGGCGAACTTCTGGCACAAGGCAAAAACAATCTCCAAGCCCCTTGGCTCGGTATTACGGCCTTTATGTCTCTCGCCGTTATGCTCTCGCTCCTCACCTTTATCGGTGAAGCCGTACGAGATGCATTTGACCCGAGGAAAACAAACCTTTAATAATAAAATATATATAAAAAAACAGAAAGAGGCATATGATGATAAAAAAAGTTTCTGGTGACATTCTCCTTTCCCAAGCACAAGCAATTGCTCACGGCATTGCACCACATGATCATTTCAACCAAGGTTTAGCTCTTTCCTTGCGAGAACATTTTCCTGCAATGGCAAAAGATTTTCGTCATTACTGCCATCAACAAAATCCTAAGGCTGGGAATGCATGGCTTTGGGCTGGTGCAGAAGGAAAAATCGTTATAAATTTAATGATACAAGAAGCAGCCAAAGACCAAAACGCCCACCCGGGAAAAGCAACCGAAAAATATATCAATGGTGCCCTTAAAGACTTGCGGAAGATCATTGAAAAAGAAAATATTTCCTCCCTCGCTCTTCCCCGTCTAGCGACTGGTGTTGGTGGATTAGAGTGGAATGAGGTAGAGCCCTTAATTCAGAAAAATCTTGGTGATCTAGATATTCCTATCTTTGTCTATACAGAATACCATAAAGATGAAAAAGCTGAAGAATCGTTGAAAGCAGCTTGACAAAGAATTTATCCATAGCCTAAATGAGACTATGGATTTAGACACCACACAGCTTCGACGCCAACGTCGCAAATAATCACCCATTCTTGGGGGATGCTGTCTGTGCTGACCTGATTTTCTATCGTTTTCCACATATATATTATCCTTTCAAGACTGGCTTTCAGACATTTAAATCCCTAATATATGGTTGTTAAAAAGGTTAAAAATATGAGTAGTAAAATTAAAGTTTCTATAGTTGGCATCACAGGCTTTACAGGCATGGAACTCCTCCGTTGCTTGTTACAGCACGACCATGTGGAACTAAAATATTTGGTATCCCGCCAACATGACGGCACACCACTGACTGATCTATTTCCACGCCTATCGCATATTGATGGCTATAAAATCACCAAAACTGATCATGAAATCGTCGCAAACGAAAGCGATGTCGTTTTTCTTTGCTTGCCACATAAGGCCGCGCAAGAAGTTGCTCCCACCTTTCTCGGTAAAACCAAGCTTATCGATTTTTCTGCTGACTTTCGTTTAAATAATAAAGAAACTTATGAGCATTATTATAAAATTCCACATCAACATGAAGAGCTTTTAAAAGGCCGCTTTGTTTATGGCTTACCTGAAATTTTTCGTGATGATATTGCCAAAGCCGATGCAGTGGCTAATCCGGGTTGCTTTGCTCTACTCGTTCAACTCCTCTTACTACCATTTAAAGACAATATGAGTGGTGCAGACGTCATTGCCATCTCTGGTACATCTGGTGGCGGCAGGGCTGACCGTGACCCCGTTGATCACCCTGCTTTATCACAGAATATGCGCAGTTATCTGATGAATAAACATCGTCACGTACCTGAAATTCTTGCAACCACTGGCTTAAAAGAAGATCAATTCAACTTTACCCCGACTGTTGGACCATTCCTACGCGGTATCTTTGCCAATGGCTTTGTAAAAACAGACAATAAGCCCAACTTAAAAATATATGAGACACACCCTTTTGTTCGTATTGTCGATAAAGTCGAACTTACCAATGTTGTAAGTACAAACTTCATCGATTTGAATTACGAGCAAGGTCATAACGGTGAAATCATCGCCCAAGGCGCGCTTGACAACCTCTTACGCGGTGCATCTGGCACAGCCGTTCAGAACATGAATATCATGTTTGGTCTTGATGAAACTGAAGGACTGAACTTTAACACGCCATTTTACCCTTAGAACCATATGATAAATCCCTTCAAAAAATTCTATTCTCAACTTTTTAAAGACAAGTTTTTTATTATCAAAGCTGGTGGAAGAATTATAACAGACAAAGCTGCCCGCGAAACTATTGTCGATGACATTAAAGAACTTACAGGCAACAATACAAAAATTCTTTTTGTCTATGGTGGCGGACAATCTATTGATGAGGCCATGATAGCAGCCGGCCTCACCCCTAAAAAAATTGAAGGCCGCCGCATTACGTCTGGCGAAGATATTAAAATCGTTAAAAAAACACTGGTCGGTGACTTGGGGTTTAAAATTTCTGAAACAATGGTGAAGAAAAAAATGCCTTCCACCATCTTAAATGCCATCCCACCCCATTGGGCAACGGCAAAACGCCGCATACCCGAACAAGGCGTTGTTCGTTTTGATGGCCGCCTTCATAAAATTAATGGCAAAGCTGTACGGGATCATTTTTCCTCAACAAATTTAGCTGTATGCCCTTGTCTTGCCTTTGATGAAGAAGGTACTGCCCTCAACATTAACGCCGATAACGCTGCCATAGAACTCGCCGTCGAAACATCTGCTGATAAGTTAATCTTACTAACAGATATTGATGGCGTCATGGTCGATGGAAAATTAAAATCTGTTTTAAGTGCCCGCGAATGTGAAAAATTCATCAAAGATGGTATTGTAACTGGTGGAATGCAGGTAAAGCTTGAGAACTGTATCAATGCCGTACGCATGGGCGTTAAACGCATCCATATTTTAAATGGGTTTAAACAACACGCCTTACGGGACGAAGTTTACACCTCGGAAGGGACAGGCACCATGATTGTCCGTGAAGCTGAAAAGGCCAAATATATTGTTCAGGAAATAGAAAAAGGAAAGTGGAAACCATCATGACAAAAGAAAATACAAAAAGCTTGGACTATCAAAAGCGCGCAAATGATATTTTTATGCCGCTTTATCCTCATAAAAGCGTCGCTCTCGATCACGCCGATGGCTCATATGTGTATGACATGGAAGGCAATAAATATCTTGATTGCGCTGTTGGTATTGCCGTGTGCTCCCTTGGGCACAACCATCCTGCTTTTATGAAGGGCATTACAGAACAACTTGATAAGGGCTTCACCATGTCTGTGGGATCTTTTGCGACTAAACCCAAAGTCAAAGCCGCTGAATTATTGCTAAATAATTGCTCTGCAGAAAAAATATTCTTTACCAATTCTGGTGCAGAAGCCGTTGACGGATCCTTAAAGCTGGCACGGGCTTGGGCACACGAGAATAAAGGCGAAGATTGTAAAGAGTTCATCGTCTTTAGAAATTCTTTTCATGGCCGCACTTATGGCGCCGTTAGCGCAACAGAAAAATCCTTACACCAGCCACAGTTTGCACCTTATCTTCCAGGATTTCACTTTGCCGAATTTAACAATCTGGACTCGGTCAAAGAACTTATCACAGATAAAATTTGCGCCGTTATTGTTGAACCTGTTCAAGGTGAAGGTGGCCTTACTGCAGGAACAAAAGAATTCTTCCAAGGCCTTCAAAAACTTTGTAATGACAATAAAATCCTTCTTATCTCTGATGAAATCCAAGCTGGTATGGGGCGTATGGGAACATTATTTGCCCATTCTCATTTCGGATATGAACCTGATATCATTACCCTTGCTAAAGGCTTAGGCGGCGGCTTCCCTGTCGGCGCTTTCATGTCAAAATCTTATATATCTGATGTTTTCAAGGCTGGGGATCATGGCTCCACCTATGCTGGTAACCCGCTTGCTACCAATGTTGTCTACCACGTGGTTAGCGAAATTGTGAAACCAGAATTCTTGGCCCGCGTTAAGGAAGCTGGTGCTTACTTCATCAAAAAACTAAACGCCCTTCATAACGAAACAGGTAACGCCATCACATCCATCAAAGGCGAAGGCCTTATGATTGGGGTCGATACAAAATTTGAAATAAAAACTATATTAAACGAACTTCTAAAAAACGGAATGGTCGCTACGCAAGCGGGTAAAAATACACTACGCTTAACACCTCCTCTCAATATCAGCGATGCTGAAATTGATGAAGCTGTAGAAAAACTTGGTACTGTTTTAAAGGATGAAAGTAAACTAACCGAATATACGTCATGATCAAACGTAATAAAGTCGCCTTCACGTGCAAAAAGCCATCCTTGCCTATTGCCTCGCCGAAACAGGAGTAAGTGTTTAATGACAAAACTTTTACAACAAACAGGAGCTAGTGCTTAATGACTGACAAGAATAAAATGACTGCTATTGGGGTGACTATAATAATATTTTCAGGAATTATTTTTGTTTATTTTATAAATATCTTTTTAGACAGCTCAGATAATATTAAAGCCGCTATAATGTCAGGTTCAATTGCTATGGGGATAGCTATTTATGCTCAGTATAAATCTAAAAAGAGGGAAGCAGAAAACAGGTTATTTGAAACAAAAGCTAACGCCTATAAAAAATTTATTGATTTGTATTTTGATGATATATTTTTAAAAATAAAAAAAGGCGAAAAAGTCGATATTGAATCAAAAGAGTTTTTAACCAAGCTGTTTGAAGTAAAAAAAGAATTTTTTATTTGGGCAAGCCCAGAAACTTTAAAATCTTTTTCTGAGATTGGCTCCACCCAAGATACTTCTATAGTATTTACTCAAATTAATTCTCTTTTTGCAAATATTAGGAATTACTTAGGCCATAAAGATAAAAACTTACCTGATAACTTTTATATAAAGTATGTTGTTAAGCACGATGAACAAGATGAAATTGAAAAACAAATATGTAAGAAAACAAAATGACTAAAGAAAACAGCAACAAAATATGGGGCGAGCGGTTTGACGAAAAACCGTCTAATATCATGACCCAAATCAATGCCTCTATAGATATTGATAAGTGCCTTTATGCTCAAAATATTGCAGGGGTCTAAAGCCTGCCGCTTGGATGAACTCTCGCTTAAAGACATAAAATCCGTGGATGAGCGTATCACAGACGACATTTTCAATGTTTTGTCTGTTGAAAATGCTCTAAAATTGCGGAATGTTACAGGATAATAAACCAGAACTACTATTAGACGTTAAAAATCTTTCCGTAGATTTTAAAACACCTGAACGTGTTTTTCACGCCGTTAAAAATATTTCCTTTAATATTGAGACGGGTAAGACAATGGCTCTGGTCGGTGAAAGCGGATCAGGTAAATCGGTTACTGCCCTTTCTATCATGCAGCTTCTCCCCTATCCGCTCGCATCACATTCATCAGACTCCAGTATAAAATTTAACAATGAAGAACTGGTTGGTAAAAAAGATAATTTCATGCGCCATATTCGAGGGTCACAAATTGGCATGATATTTCAAGAACCAATGACCGCGCTCAATCCTCTTCATTCCATTGAACGCCAGATTGGTGAAATTTTACGCCTACATCAAAAGATGAGTGAGGATGAAGCACGCAATCGCGTCTATGAACTCCTTGATATGGTGCAACTACCAATGATGAAGCAACGCCTCAATGCCTATCCACATGAGCTTTCAGGTGGGCAACGCCAACGTGTGATGATTGCAATGGCACTGGCGAATGATCCTGAGCTTCTGATTGCTGACGAGCCTACAACTGCGCTCGATGTCACCGTTCAAGCTGAAATTCTTGAACTCCTCGAAGATCTGCAGACAAAATTAAAAATGGCAATGCTGCTCATTACCCATGATCTCTCCATCGTTGAAAAATTTGCCGATGATGTTTGCATCATGAAACATGGTGAAATTCTTGAAAGCGGTCATGCAAAATCTATTTTCAAAAACCCAACCCATGATTATTCCAAAAAACTTCTTGGCTCTATCCCCAAAGGTACTGCCAAATCACCAAAGAAAAACTCTGCCTCAATTATTCATGGTACAAATATCAAAGTTCACTTCCCAACCAAGAAAACTTTCTTTGGTAAAGTCACCGACTGGGTGAAAGCTGTTGATGGTATTGATGTCGAAATAAAAGCAGGGCACACTGTTGGCGTTGTCGGCGAAAGTGGCTCGGGCAAGTCCACCCTTGGTTATGCGCTTATTCGCCTACTTAATGGTCAGGGTAAAATTGACTATGAAGGAAATGATATCTCAACCTTCAACCGTAAACAGATGACGCCCCTTCGTTCTGATTTACAAATTGTGTTTCAAGACCCCTTCTCTGCTCTATCTCCACGAATGAGCATCGCCGATATTATTGGCGAAGGGTTAAAAGTTCACCACCCTGACCTAGATACTGAAGGGCGTGATAAGCGCGTGGTCAAGGCACTTGAAGATGTTCACCTTGATCCGACAACCCGTCACCGTTACCCGCATGAATTTTCTGGCGGGCAACGTCAACGTGTTGCGATTGCACGGGCCATGGTACTACAGCCAAAATTTGTTGTGCTTGATGAGCCAACTTCTGCGCTTGATGTTTCCGTCCAAGTTGAAATTATCGATTTACTTCGTGAACTTCAGGAAAAGCATGACCTTGCTTATCTGTTCATCAGCCATGATCTGCGGGTTATCCGCGCCATGGCGCACGATTTGGTTGTCATGAAAAATGGTAAAGTTGTTGAAAGCGGTAAAGCCGAAGAGATTTTCAAGAACCCCAAAGAAACTTACACACAAACGCTTCTCGAAGCTGCGCTGAATTTAAAAGCAAAAAAAGCGGCCTAAAAAGGCCGCTCTTCTTAATTATTATATAATAATAAAATTATTTTTTACTCTTACAACCACCGCCGCAACAGGCTGATGTACCGCTGCACGGACAGTAACGATGTCTGACAGCTGCTAAGGCTGCACCACCCATCGGCGCGACAATAAAGAGCCATAATTGATTCATCGCCTGATCACCGACAAAAACGGCTGGTCCAAGACTTCTTGCCGGATTCACGGAAACACCTGTGATTTGAATACCCACAATATGGATGACAACTAATGTTAAACCAATGGCCAAACCAGCCATGGCTGAATGACAACATCCCTCTTCGGTTGCGCCTAAAATAACGGTCACAAAAATGAAGGTTGCGACAAACTCAAATAAAAGAGCGGCATCTTGTGTGTACTCACCCAGATATCCTTCGCCCCATCCATTTTGACCCAAACCGGAAGCGGCAAGATCAAACCCTGCCATCTGTCCTTTTAAAATTGTCAAAAGTACAAACGCACCAGCAATACCGCCAAGACATTGCGCCACAACGTAGCGAATGAAATCAATAAAGGACATGCGTCCTGCAATCCATGCGCCAAAACTGACGGCAGGATTAATGTGACAACCGGAAACTCCCCCTATGGCATACGCCATGGCAATCAATGCTAAACCGAAAGCAAAGGAAATTCCTAAAACGCCGACAACATCAGCCCCCGCAATCGTGGCTGCACCACAACCCAAAAGGACAAGCGTAAACGTACCAATAAATTCTGCTATTTCTTTTTTCATTTTAGACCCTGTTTGTTGTTGAAATTTATTTCTGAACGAAAGTGAATACTCTCAAGCCGCCGATTATCTCACAATTAACGGATTCTGACAATATAACGGTATTTTATTTTCATAAATAACGGTTTTACCTCCCCATCGCCGTTCCATCACGGCGGGGGTCGGCGGCGCCAGTCATCTGACCATTTTTAAAATGAATGGCCGTCAAACCACTATTCATCTCACCCACCAAAACAGGGTGACCAAAATCTTTCAAGGGTTCGGCCATATCCACACCAGAACTTTCCAGCTCCAATTTCTTTCCTCGATGCACAATATGCGGTGCGGCCAAGGCTTGCGCAATATCCATGTCCCAATCAATCACACTAATAATGCGTTGCAAGACAAAACCGATAATACGACTACCGCCTGCCGAACCAATCACCATGAAAGGTTTATTTTCTGGGTCAAAAATAATCGTTGGTGACATGGAGGAGCGCGGACGCTTCCCTCCTTCGACACGGTTGGCCTTTGGATTCCCGTTTTTATCATTGGGTACAAACGCAAAATCCGTCAGTTGGTTATTCAATAAATATCCATCAACCATGATACGGCTACCAAATGCATTTTCAATCGAAGATGTCATGGATAAAATATTTCCATAGCCATCAACAATACTCATATGGGTTGTACCAGGCGGTTTAACACTTGCATCTTGCGCTTGCGAAATTGAAGCCACCCATCCCGCTGGCACACCATGACGAACATCTTGCATTGGGCTTTTATGCTGAATAAGTGCCGCACGAGACTTCAAATATAAAGGGTCAAGCAAAAGCGTATCTGGCGTTTTTACAAAGTCAGGATCCGCCATATAATAATTGCGATCAGCAAAGGCCAAACGACTTGCCTCTGCAATAATATGCCAGCTCTGCAAGTTATCTTTTCCCATGCTGCGCAAATCAAAATGCTCTAATATACCCAGCGTATTCAGCAAAGTCAGCGCACCGCTAGAAGGTTGCCCCATCGAACAAATCTTATACCCACGATAACCACCACAAACAGGCATACGCTCTTTGGCTTGATATTCCGTCATATCCTCAATTGACAGCATCCCAACCTTTTTATTCTTACGCACCTTTTCCACCAAGTTAAGGGCCAACGGGCCATTATAAAAACTTGCCGCACCATTATCAGCAATATGATTTAACGTTGCCGCATAATCTTGATTTACTTTTCTCGCCCCCCCCTCTATCGAACGCGTTGTATCAGGGAAAAAATATATTTTGGCTTGCGTATCTGCTTCAAAACGACTTGCTTCTTTTTGTAAAGATTTTTGTAACCGGTGACTAACCGTAAAACCTTTTTCAGCTAGTTTAATGGCAGGTTGAAATAAATCACGCCACGGTGCTTTACCCTGCCAGCCATGTAGTTTTTCCAAGGCGCGAAGCAAACCCGGTGTACCAACAGACCGCCCACCATTCGCCGCATCATAAAACCCCATCGCTTTGCCATCATCTTTAGTAAACAAATACGGGCTCGCAACAATAGGCGTCGTTTCCCGACCATCAATGCTAAACAGCTTTCCTTGTACCGCATCATAATAAACAATAAACGCACCACCACCAATGCCGGAGCTTTGCGGTTCGACCAATCCCAAAACCATTTGCGCTGCAATGGCGGCATCGGCCGCTGTTCCGCCTTTATTCAAAATATCATAAGCCGCTTTTGTCGCATCAGGGTGCGCCGTGACAACCATGAATTTAGACCCCATCGCCGTCTGGACTTTACTCGTTTTTGTCGCAATTTCGGGGGCATTTGGCCTGTCTTGCGCCAAAGCGTCCACACTGGCAAAAGCCAGCAAAATTGCCACAAACAGCCGAATAAGCATATAATTAACCTTAATTCCTTATTTTTACTTGCACATTTGGCCTCAAATGAGTACCAAAGGCAGGTTATTTATAACGAAAAACAACCTATAAGCCAAACGAAAGGCGGTGATTTTAATTGGTAACTGTATCCGTACGTGACAATAACGTGGATCAAGCGCTCAGAGTGCTTAAGAAAAAGATGCAACGTGAAGGTATTTTCCGCGAAATGAAAGAACGTCGCGACTTCGAAAAGCCGACGACTAAACGTAAACGCGAAAAACAAGAAAATATTCGGCGTTCACGCAAAGCAGCACGCAAGAAAAATAGCGAAAGATAATTTAGCTATTAAACTCTAAGCTTACCGATTTTATTTTTAATAAATCACCTAACCTAAAATTAACCGCCATCATTTTTCATGGCGGTTTTTTATTACCTGACTTTCTCCACCAGCATCCTGACGAAAGTCAGGATCCAGTAAAACCAAACTGGATCCCAAATCAAGTTTGGGATGCCAATACTGATATAATGACTCCGTGCCTTTGTATCTCCGTGGTTTTTTATATTTCAGACGTCGCGTTTTTCAACCACTCTTTATGCTCGTCATCTAACAAAGGTAATAACGTTTCAAAAACTTTTTGATGATAATTATTAAACCAAGCCTTCTCATCATCATCCAACATTTCTACAATAATAAGGTTTTTATCAATCGGGGCGAGCGTTATTGTCTCAAAGCACAAGTTCTCACTATCAACTTCTTTAGCCAGAACTAAACTCTCAATTCTAATACCGTATTCACCTTCTTTATAATATCCAGGCTCATTAGATATAATCATTCCCGCCTCAACACCACGCTCACCGCGCGCGCTAATCCCCGCAGACTCTTCATGAACAGATAAATAACACCCAACACCATGACCTGTACCATGCGCGTAATCTAAACCTTTAGATTGCAACGCTGCTCGTGCCAATACATCAAGCTCTTTACCAATTGTTCCCTTTTTAAAGATAGCACTCGCCAATTCAATATGACCTTTCAAGACTAATGTATTATTTTCTTTTGTCTCCCTACTTACATCAGCAACTAAAAGCGTCCGCGTGATATCGGTTGTACCATCTTCATATTGCGCCCCACTATCCAGAAGCAACAAGTTATTTGGCTTGATAGTTTTGTTCGTTTCTTCTGTGGCACGATAATGAACAATGGCGCCATTTGCACCATATCCTGCAATCGTTGCAAAACTTGGCTCTTGAAACTCAGCTGCTTGCGCTCGAAAACCCTCTAACTCTTCTTCAACAGACAACTCTGTTAAATGACCTTTTGGCACTTCTTCTTCGAACCATTTTAAAAACTTCACCAGTGCCACACCATCACGAATATGGGCTTGCTTCATCGCCGCCTGCTCCACCTCAACCTTACAAGCACGCGGCATTAGACAAGGATCTTCCTTATTAAGAACATCAATTTTATTTTTCTCCAAAATATTTTTGAAATAAATCGGCGTACGCTTTTCGTCTAACCAAACAGCCTTATACTGCCCTAATTTTTCTTCGATTTCTTCTTCATTAAAAAACGCAACAAACTCGCCTAGACTATCTCTAATATCATTACTTATTTTATCAACATTAATAAACCATTGAACTTTTCCTTGGGCAGAAACAACAGCATATGATAATGCCACAGGAATAAAAGGAATGTCATTCCCCCGAATATTTAACAGCCATGCAACTGAATCCGACATTGTAAGAAGAACTGCTTCTGCCCCTTCTTCTTTTAACTGATCTTGAATAGTTATAATTTTTTCTTGCGCAGATATTCCTGCATATTTTTTAGGAAACAATTTCACAGGCGTAACGGGTGCGGATGGACGATCCTTCCAAATCATATCAATAAAGTTTTCTTGAACAGCTTTTAATACCAAACCAGATTCTTCAATTTTTGAAATTTCATCGGCTGTATGAAGTTTTGAATCATATCCAATAACAAGCTCGTTTGAATTATTATTCTTTAACCAATCCGACAATGATGTCTCTTGAGAGTTAGCAACATCGTATAACTTGTTATCCACTTGAGCCGCCAACTGAATGGTATATCGCCCATCACTCATAACAACGGCTTTATTTTCCAAAATAATAGCCGTGCCAGCAGACCCCGTAAATCCCGTAAGCCAAGCCAAGCGTTCCGCACAAGCAGGCACATATTCACCTAAATATTCATCGGTTCTCGGGACAATAAAACCACCAAGCCCTTGAAGTTTCATAATTTTTCTTAATTCATTCAATTTATCAAATGCTTGCATTTACTCACACTTTCTATAAGAATTTGGCTTGAAACAATTTCAAATCAAACTGTTAAGAGATTAAGTCTATTATGCCTGATATTAAACCCGTAAGAAAAGCTGTTTTTCCTGTTGCAGGGTTAGGCACTCGATTCCTGCCTGCAACCAAGGTCATGCCAAAAGAGATGTTACCTATTGGTGACCGCCCTCTGATCCAACATGTTTATGAAGAAGCGCGCGATGCTGGCATTGAAGAATTTATATTTGTAACAGGGCGTTATAAAAATATGCTGCAAGAGCATTTTGATTATCAGCCCGAATTAATGAAAACGCTAGAATCTCGCGGCAAAGATGAAATGCTTGAAAAAGTACGCGACTCTCAAATGCCCGAAGGAAAGCTATTTACAACACGCCAAGCAAAACCTCTCGGCTTGGGTCACGCTATTTGGTGTGCCAGAAAATTAATTGGCAATGACCCTTTTGCAATTTTATTGCCAGATGATTTGGTTTTAAATGGCAAAGGGTGCTTGGCACAAATGATGGATACTTATAACGAAAATGGCGGCAACGTTATTGCTGTTAAAGACGTACCGCGCGAAGAAACCAATAAATACGGTATTGTTGATATTGGCAAAGAAAATGGAAACGTTGTCGAGGTCAAAGGAGTAATTGAAAAACCCGCCCCAGACAAAGCGCCCTCCACTCTATCTGTTGTCGGACGTTACATTCTCCAGCCTGAAGTTCTTGATTACTTGGCGGCCTTTGAAACAGGGGCAGGCAATGAAATTCAATTAACAGATTCTATGGCAAAACTTATTGGTGACCAAGCCTTTCATGGCTTAAAATTTAAAGGTAACCATTATGATTGTGGTTCACGTCTTGGCTTTATCGAAGCCAATATAGCCTACGGCCTTGCCGATGAAGAAATAGGTAACGACGTTAAACAAATCATAGAAAATTACGGCTCAAATGATTCAAAAGCCGCATAAATTTAACAACAGCGTTTTACGTGAATATGATATTCGCGGCATCGTTGGCGACACTTTAAATCAAGATGATGCTCTTGCGATTGGTTGTGCGTTCGGCACAATCATTAAACGTGAAAAAAGCCAAGGTAGCACACATAAAGTTTGTGTTGCTTATGATGGTCGCGAAAGCTCTCCTACTTTTGCAGAAAACCTTATCAAAGGATTACTCTCTACTGGCGTTGATGTAGAAGATATTGGTCTCGGTCCCACACCGATGCTTTATTTTGCGGTAAAAGACCGCAATGCTGATGGCGGCATCATGATTACAGGGTCGCACAACCCATCAGAATATAACGGCTTTAAAATGACATTACAAAAAGCCTCCTTCTTCGGTGAGTCTGTTCAAGAACTAGGAAAGATTGCCGAAAATGGTGATTTCGTCTCAATGAAAGATGGGGGCGAAGGCACTTTAACAAAACTCGATATTCAAGATGAATATGTTGAACGTTTATTAAAAGACTTAACCACAACACGACCGCTCAACATTGTTTGGGATAATGGTAATGGCGCGGCAGGTGAAGTCCTCCGTCGTCTTGTGGCAAAGCTACCTGGAAAACATATTCTTTTATATGATGACATTGATGGTACGTTTCCTAACCATCATCCTGACCCTACGGTCGATCACAACCTTATTGATTTGCAAAAAGCAGTTCTTGAAAATAAATTTGATCTTGGCATTGCCTTTGACGGTGATGGTGACCGCATAGGCACCGTTGATGAAAAGGGCACGGTTATTCGTTGCGATGCCTTAATGACCATCTATGCCAAAGATGTTTTATCACGCAACCCTGGCGCAGCCATTATCGGCGATGTAAAATGTTCTCAAATTATGTTTGATGAAATTGAACGTATGGGTGGTCGTGCCATTATGTGGAACACAGGGCACTCTCTTGTAAAATCAAAAATGATGATTGAAAATTCACCACTTGCTGGCGAACTCAGTGGGCACATCTTTTTTAAAGATGGTTACTATGGATTTGATGATGCACTTTATTGTTCTATTCGCCTTATGAACTCAATCGCCGCAACTGACAAGCCATTCTCATCTTTACTGGATCACTTACCAAAATTATTTAATACACCAGAGGTACGTATTGAAGTGGATGAAGCTATAAAATTTGGCATTGTTCCACAGATTGCCAAAAATCTAAAACCACAGGCCAATGATAATTTTCAAATTAATGACATTGATGGCGTTCGCATAACAACACCCAATGGCTGGTGGTTATTGCGCCCCTCCAACACACAAAACGCTCTGGTCAGCCGCGTTGAAGCCGATAGTGAGGCAAAACTATTAGAACTAAAGCAAATGGTAGAAAACGAAGTGGCTAAAGTCGGTGTTAAATTCAAATTTTAAAATTTTAACAATGATTAAACCGCAACGTTCACAACGATCACGGCGTATTTACAATTCATCGTTGCGCTCATGGCGTACGTAGCGGTTTTATTTTAATATTCCTTGGTGTCTCCATGCCTTAGTGGTAAAATTCTTTTTCAAAAAGGGGGAAACAAACATGCCTGACGATAAAGAAAACAATAAAAAAATTGCCGATATAATGGAGCTTCTGGCTTCACGTATTTGTCATGACATCATTAGCCCTGTCGGTGCCATTAACAATGGTATTGAGCTCATGCAAGAAATGGGCGCGGATGGACTTGATGATGGTTTAGAACTTGTTGCTTATAGCGCGGAACAATCAGCCGCCAAGCTCGCTGCCTTTCGTCTTGCCTATGGCGCAGGGGGACGTGATCCCAACATCAAACCAGAAGATGTTCAAAAGATTTTTGGAGCGCTTATTAAAGGCGAAGGAAAACACAGCCAGACATGGGATCCTTTCGGTAACTTAGGTCCTAAAACTCTACCACCTGGTTACTGCAAAATGTTGATGTGCGCCATGATGCTCGCAATGGAAGCCCTACCCAAAGGTGGCTATATTTCAGTTCGTCCAACAACGGGCGATGATGAAGGTCACAGCATTATTATTGCTGAAGGTGAAGACGCCGTTATACGTGACCAAGTTGAAGATGCTCTTAAGCAAACAATAGATCCTGATGATCTCGATCCCCGTCTTGTTCATCCTTATGCGATTAGCGTTTTAGCGCAGAGCTACGACTTCGATATATCCATTAAATCGCAAACTGAGGGCCGTATTGAGTTTCTTATGAAATGTCCGGAAGTCATTGAAGTGATTGAGAAAGGTGCCCTTACGGGCACCGCTCACGGTTAAATACATACTTATATTAATACCGACTTATAAAGGCTTGCTTACATCGCCCCATAGGTTATAAATCCTCTGTAATTTAATAATATCAATGGATTAACTATGTCTAATGCTGCTGAAAAGAAATCTGCCCCAACATCCAAAAGTAAATCAAAGACTATTCGTGACCCACGTGAAGTAAAAATTAAACGTGCCCTCCTTTCTGTCTCTGACAAAGAAGGCTTGATTGAATTTGCGAAAGAGCTCGCCGCACACGGCGTTGAAATTCTTTCCACTGGCGGCACATCTAAAGCCATAAAAGACGCAGGTCTCGATGTTAAAGATGTGTCTGAACATACAGGCTTTCCAGAAATGATGGATGGGCGTATTAAGACTCTTCACCCTACTGTGCATGGCGGTATTCTTTCCCGTCGTGACAATAAAAACCACATCAAATCCCAAAAAGAGCATGGGATTAGTGATATCGACCTTGTCGTTGTGAATCTTTACCCCTTCATTGAAACTGTTTCCAGCGGTGCGGACTATGACACTTGTATTGAAAATATTGATATTGGTGGACCAGCCATGATCCGCTCTGCGGCGAAGAATCATGAATTTGTTGCCGTTGTAACTGACCCACAAGATTACCAAGCTGTCTTGAATGACATGCGCGCCCATAATGGGGCAACAACTTATAAACTCCGTCAAAAATTAGCCGCCAATGCTTACGCGATGACAGCCACCTATGATTCCAATATCTCGAGTTGGTTTGGTCAACAAATCAAAAGTGATGACTTCCCGCGCCGCATTAGTTTTTCTGGTACATTAAAACAACCGTTACGCTATGGCGAAAACCCTCACCAAAGTGCCGCACTTTATAGTATCGATGGCTCCAACAGACCAGGCATAACAACGGCCACACAGATTCAAGGCAAAGAACTTTCTTATAATAATATCAATGATACAGACGCCGCTTTTGAAACCGTGGCTGAATTTGATGAACCCGCAGTAGCCATTATAAAGCACGCTAATCCTTGTGGCGTCGCCATGGGCGGTACTGTTTTAGATGCCTATAAACAAGCCCTCCTCTGTGACTCCGTCAGTGCCTTTGGCGGAATCATTGCGCTGAACCGCACCCTGACTGCCGATGTTGCGAAAGAGATTATTAAAATTTTCAGCGAAGTTATCATCGCCCCCGATATCGAAGCGGGCGCAGCCAATATTTTAAAAGAAAAGAAAAACCTTCGCGTCTTAACCACAGGAGCAATGCCAGACGTTCGCGAAAAACGCCGCATGGTCACCCGTGTCGCAGGCGGATTATTGGTGCAAGATAATAACTTTGGCGTTGTCGGCTTAGAGGATTTAAAAGTCGTCACCGAACGCGAACCAACCGAAGAAGAACTTCATGACATGTTGTTTGCTTTCAAGGTCGCTAAACGCGTTAAATCAAATGCTATTGTCTATGCCAAAAACGGTGCGACAGTCGGCATTGGCGCAGGTCAAATGAACCGCCTTGATTCCAGCCGTATCGCCGCAATCAAAGCTCAAGACGCTGCTGAAAAAGCAGGACTCCCAGAATCACTTACCATAGGGTCGGTTGTCGCTTCCGATGCCTACTTCCCCTTTGCGGATGGCATGATTGCCGCCGCCGAAGCTGGCGTCACCGCAATTATCCAACCGGGTGGCTCGATTCGTGATGAAGAAGTCATTGAAGCCGCCAATGAACGTGGTTTGGCGATGGCCTATACAGGTATGCGCCATTTCTGGCATTAGTTTAAATTTTGCTACACAAAATTTAAGTGCGCTCAGGCGCGTAAACGCGCTACGCGTATTCTATAAACTGGCCGTCATGTCGGCAAGCCGAAGGACGCTCCCCCTTCTTTGTCATTGCGAAGGAGCGTTAGCGACTGCGGCAATCCAGAGAACATTAAGCGAATAGATTGCCGCGTCGACCTTGTAATAGGTCTCCTCGCAATGACAAGAATTTGACAGCAACCCCGCACTTGTTGCGGGGTCTCCACCAAAAACGAACAGACCCCGTAATAAATACGGGGTTACATTTGCCTTACCTCCTCCCTTGTCATCCCCGCACTCTCCTGTCATCCCCGCGCTTTCCTGTCATCCCCGCGAAGGCGGGGATCTCCCTCCTAAAACACACCACTCAAACCCTCCAAAACCCCTTAAAAACTGCCAAAAACGGGCTTTATTAACCTTTTGTTAACCTTATTTTCATATAATTGGGGCAAGTTCCCTCCAACATCATCCCTGCGAAGGCGGGGATCTAAAAAGAAGGGAAAATGGATTATAATCGAAACACTCTAACACACTGAATTAATTGGTAAATTAGAGCTAATTTGTAAATAAATCAGTAAATTCGATATAATTTAGACAAGAATTAAAGAAGTAAATTTTAACCACAAGGTAGTAGGAGAAAAAATGGCAGCAGGATGGATAGGAAGAACCGCTTTAGGATTATCATCAAAAATATTTGGGTTCTTTGGGAGTAAAACCTCACAGATTAAGTCTGCAGTGAGAACAGGCGCCATGACCGCAGAAGAAGGCATAGAGGCTCTTGCAAAAGAAAATGGTTTGTTCGGAAAAGTTCTAAAATGGGGCGGCCTTGGTATAGGAGCTGAAACCATTCTCAGAGGAAAAGATGGAATAGTTGGTGGAGCTGCCAATGAACTATGGACAGATGTCGGTAAAATTGAGGCTGAACAAAATACGATAGGAGGAATACATGGCTTTCTTACTGCAATCAGGGAACTTCTTGGTTTAGTCGGTATTGAAAGTCAGTGGCTAAATGGCAAGATTTCAGAATTAGGTGATAAAGCCAAAAGCAGTAGTAAATTTTCACGATTAGAAGACAGATTAACGGAGAATGGTGAAGCAACAGGATTAAAAGTCGGCGTTAATGCCATAGGTGCAACAACAAAAGGACTCACTGGTATTGGGTTTGAAGATGATACACATACTGGCGCAACAGTTTTAGGAGCAGGTACAGCACTATATGGCGTAAAAGAATATGGTGGCGTAAAAAAACTTTGGAGTGATACAAAAAAACTTTATCAAAAATTTTCTGGTGGTGGTGAATCAACAACTAATACACCAAGTGGTGGCGGTACCCCAGATGGCAGTGGTGCTCGAGGTGGTCGTGTTCCAGATGGTAATGCTACAATCAAAACTGCTAAACCTTCGCGTCTATCGAAACTAATGAGTAAAATACCATTCATAGGAAAACACCTTGCGATCCTAGGAACTGTAGGCGGCGCAGCAACACTTGCCCTTAGACCAGACGAAGCAGAGGCAGGCACTTTGGATACAGCAACAGGTGAAGAAACAATCACCAAACCAACAGATTTAGTTGATGGGTTCGCTCAAGAAGCGACAGTTTTAGGAGCAAGTACTTTAGCAACACCCCTCGCTGTAAAAACCATTGGACAAGGTACGGCAATGTTTGCTTCAAAATCAGTCCCTGGTGTGGGAGCTTTCGCAGCCGCAGGCGATTCTTTATATAAAACGGGTAGTCATTTAATCAAAGGTGATTTTGCTAAAGCTACGACAGAGCTTGTTGCAGGCGTTGGTGAAACCGCTAGTGCTGTATTTGGCTTGGCTGGATATGCCACAGTAGGCACAGCATGGAGAGAAGGCGTTAGAGAACTTGGAATAAAAGTCTTCGGTGAAAATAATGGTATTGATAACTCTTATATTGTTCAGGCCGTAAAACTTGCAAAAGAACAATTTACAGGTGCCGCTTCTTCTAATGGATCACCTACAAATTCAATACAGCTTGCAGGAGCTCCTACCTTTGCAATGAATAATTAAAGCAAGCTTTCATTAATTCAAAACAAAAGCCGCTTAAATAAGTGGCTTTTTTTATGCCTAAATATCGACCACATCACCTCACCGTCATACCCGTCACCCCAAAACCGTCATACCCGCCACCCCAAAACCGTCATACCCGCCTTGTGCGGGTATCTAGCAAAACAAATAATGCAGAGAAAAGCTTTGCAGATCCCCGTTGTTTAAGCTTGCTTCGCAAGCCACGGGGATGACATCATCATTTCATTTGACTGAAAAAACTGCCTCAAAAACAGCAAAAAAAACTAAAAATATCGCAAATATTTTGAAAATCTTAATCCTTTGTAAACCATTGAAAACTATAATAAAAACAGGTTTATTTGCGTCAAAAAGCAACAGTTTAGTAGAATGAGTTATCAAATAGAGAAATTGAATTAAGAGCAAAGAAAAAAATGGCAAATTTATTAGACAATATTTTAGCAAGATATGAGGAAATTGGTGGAACCAGAGCTTGGTTTGGTTTTGGTAAACCAGAAGACCCTGTAAAATTTAAACAAGCCGCCATTGAAACTCTTCCAAAACTCTCAGAAGATCTTCGTAATACTGCACCAAACGCACGCTATGGTCTGTTAAGAAAAGAACTATCTTCTCTTAGTCCACATGAACCGGGAATAAATAAACTATTAACTTCAATTGATAATGCCGGAGGACAAGTCCAAGGCGCTTTATCAAACGCCATTGCTTATAACCCAGAATTTTCAAATCATCTGGTGAACAGTTTAGGTGGTGAACATTCTATGTCTGCGGCACTCAAAACTATTGACCCGGAAGATCGCGGCCCTCTTTCAGATATTTTAAATAGAATTGCAAACGATGGAATAGACGGTAAAACAGGTCAGGGTTTTGACAAACTAGACAAGGCTTTAAGTTCAGCCATCATCTATTCTAAAACAGAAAAAGCACTTATAGAGGCAAAACAAGCACGTGAAGATGCTTTAAAGGATGACCCAAACGCGGACACAAGTGAATTTGATAAAAATATAACAAGGCTTAGCGCAAACGAACAAGCACAAAAAACTGACTTACTTGCCGCTGTAACGGCTGCTGGTGGAAATCTTTCAGCCTTCGCAAACTTCGATATGAAGATAGCGTTTCAATTTATAAGCGATATTTTTCATGCTGGCCCAGGAGCTGCCGTCTCGAACCTCATGGCTAACCTAAATATAGACCCTAATAGCGAACAGGGGCAAGCCATGGGAGAGATGTCGAACTATCTCGCAAAAACTGTAGAGTTTTTAGGTGGAAAGCTAGAAGATAAATCATATGCTTATGTCATAGATAAATATAAAGATCGTGTCGGGCCCGCACTAGAGCGGCTTGGAGATAAATTTGAAGCTATAGGTGGTAAACGTATTGAAGTCAAAGAGCCAAAAACGCCTTCATCAGCAAATCAAACATCATTTAGTAAACCTGCTGATGGTGCGACTGGAAAAGTAGATACAACAGCAAGCTTTAATAGTAAGCAACAACCTGCTGGAACGGAACCTGAAGAAGTTGCTGCAACGAATACTCCTACGGCTCCTGCACCAGCTGTTCTTTAACACCCACCCTCTGATTCACCACAAATAACAACCAATATGAGCTGTGCTTCTTATGAACACAGCTCTTGTCTTTTAGCACCGCCCCCACTTGTTTTTCCCACAAATTTAAGCCATAAAAGACGCTATGTCTAAAGAGCCCACTAAACCATTAAGCCAAATACGTAATTTCGCGATTATCGCGCACATTGACCATGGGAAATCGACCCTCGCCGATCGCCTGATTCAAACTTGTGGCGGGCTGGAAGAACGCGAGATGTCTGAGCAAGTCCTCGATAACATGGATATTGAGAAAGAGCGCGGCATTACGATCAAAGCACAAACCGTCCGCCTTGCTTATACCGCCAAAGACGGCATTGAATATCAACTGAATCTCATGGACACACCGGGGCACGTCGATTTCTCTTATGAAGTCTCCCGCTCCCTCGCTTCTTGTGAAGGCTCACTTTTAATTGTGGATTCTACCCAAGGGGTCGAGGCGCAAACGTTGGCCAACGTCTATATGGCGATTGAGAATAATCACGAGATTGTTCCGGTGATTAATAAAATTGATCTCCCCGCCGCCGATATTGATAAAGCCAAAGAACAAATTGAAGAGGTCATCGGCCTACCAGCGGATGAGGCCGTCCCCGTCTCTGGTAAAACAGGCGTCAATATTGATCTACTGTTAGAAGCCATCGTCACCAAACTCCCGCCCCCCAAAGAGGGCAACGCCGAAGACCCCACCAAAGCACTCCTGATTGACTCATGGTATGATTCTTATTTGGGCGTGGTCATTTTGGTGCGTGTGATTGATGGCTATTTACGCAAAGGACAAAAAATTAAATTCATGTCGAACAATACAACACGGGAGATTGACCGTGTCGGTATCTTTACACCCAAACATGAAATGCTGGAAGAGCTTGGCCCCGGTGAAATGGGCTTCATCACCGCCTCCATCAAAGAAATCACCGAAACCAAAGTGGGTGATACCATTACCGATGAGAAAAAACCCTGCCTTGAGCCCCTCAAAGGATTCAAACCGTCTGTGCCGATGGTCTTCTGCTCGCTCTTTCCTGTTGATGCGGGTGACTATGAGAAACTCCGTGATAGCATCGGTAAGCTGGCGTTAAATGACTCGTCTTTATTCTATGAAGTTGAAAATTCCCAAGCCCTCGGCCTTGGTTTCCGATGCGGCTTCTTGGGTCTGCTCCATATGGAGATTATTCAAGAACGTCTAGAACGTGAATTTGATTTAGACCTCATCCCCACCGCCCCGTCTGTTGTTTATAAAATCAACATGACCAATGGCGACACGATGGAGCTTTATAACCCCGCCGACTTCCCTGATATTGTTAAGGTTGAATCAATCGAAGAACCTTGGATTCGGGCAACAATTTTGGTGCCAGATGACTATCTCGGTGGCCTGCTGCAACTTTGTGAAGAACGGCGCGGCGAACAAATCGAATTAAATTATGCAGGCAGCCGTGCGATGATTATTTACCGCCTGCCGCTGAACGAAGTGGTATTTGATTTTTATGATCGTTTAAAATCTATCTCTCGTGGTTACGCCTCGTTTGATTACGCATTGGATGGTTATGCGAAGAATGATCTGGTGAAGCTTGATATTCGGGTGAACCAAGAAAATGTCGATGCCCTGTCGATGATTGTGCATAAAGACAATGCCGAACGGCGTGGTCGCCAACTTTGTGAGCGTCTTAAAGAACTCATTCCCCGCCAGATGTTTAAAATCGCTATTCAGGCCGCCCTTGGCGGTAAAATCATCGCCGCCGAACATATCTCTGCCATGCGCAAAGACGTGACCGCCAAATGTTATGGCGGTGATGTCTCCCGTAAACGTAAGCTTCTCGATAAGCAGAAAAAAGGTAAGAAAAAGATGCGCCAGTATGGAAACGTTGATATCCCTCAATCCGCTTTCATCAATGCCCTAAAAATGGGAGATGATAAGTGACAAATTACTTAGGCCTTTGGCCTTAGTAAATTTGTCATTGCGAGGAGCGTGTAACGCGACGCGGCAATCCAGAGAACTAAAAAGTTACTTATGGGGCAATAAGGTTTTGATTTTTTTCTATAACAGGAACACCTTTACTATAATCAGAAAAAAAATAGTTTTTTTGATTGTACATATTTTCGTAGATTAATATTGTATGCCCTTCGTACTTTAAACTTTTAATCTGATAAGCATAACCACCACTATCTATATCACCCAAATTGATTATAGTTTTTCCATCATTCTGATTAATTTCAGTAGGAAGTGCATCAATATGTACAGTCATATAGTAATTAAAAACTTGCTTTCCATCGCCAGAAACTGGAACAATCACATGCCCTAAATCGCTATCAGAGTATAATTCAGATATGTTTCTCATTTTATTAGTAATCTTTGCAATTACCTCATTAGCTCTACCATCTGCTTCTCCAATTCTAGATATTGATAGCCTTGTATTATTAGAATGATACCCTTCCTTTTGTGCTGAAAACTTTTTATACAAATCTTCATTTCCTATAAAATCTATAGCAATATTAGTGATATTATATAAATAATTGCTGGATATTTTATAGCAGTCTCCGTACCTTTGAGTTAATAAAAATTCAGTTTCATTATTGCGCCTCATAGATTCTTGATTATATTTTATTAAAATGTCTAGAATGTCTTTTATCTGAAAATCTTTCCAAACACTCCATATTTTTAGGAAAGCTTTATCTGCGAAGGCCAATTCTCCAGCCCAAGATACTGCCAAATCATCATTAACAATAACTGTTTTAGGCCGCCAACCATAAATATGCTTAGGGGTTTGCAACCCCGCATCCCAAGACATCTTCATATCTGAACACAAGGAAATTACATCGTCTTTTTTTTGAAATACAACTAAAGTCATAGTAATTTATAAAATAGTAATTTATAGATTAAAACATATAATTAAAAATAATAACCGTCATTGCGAGGAGGCGTAGCCGACGCGGCAATCCAGAAATCTATCCTTAAAAGACTGGATTGCCGCGCTCATGTGTTGCTTGTTTTTTATTTTTGGAATTACTACAGGTTGGGCAACGTTTGGAAATGTAACTTTACTTGAGTTTACCAAAGAATTTGGGAGTTTTTTAGCAGTTCTCTCCGCCCTTGTAGCAGTTACAATTACGATTGGTTATAAAGAATATTTACGTTTCAGAAAAATTAAGGGATTGGAAAACATATGCCAACTTGAACTACAATCTTATAGCACTCAAATTCAGGAGTTCTTCTTATTTTTTCAGTATAATGATGGCATATTTTTCAGTAACCCTGACGAATGGAAACTATTAAGCCCTAAATTTCCTGAAGCTCCTGAGCTTTTTAAAAACTATGATTTATTGTTAGAGCTAAATACAGAGTTTGTTACAAAAATTGCAGCACTTATACGTAACCGCGTTAACATTAAAAAACTTATTAGAAAAATTGATGATTTATTTTCAGTAAGAGATGCCATATACGACGATCAAAAAGAAGAAATACTTAAAACAATAACGTTTTTACAAGAACAATTTTGTGCTGATTACAATAACATTTCAACCACAAGAAAATTTTCTCTTCCAAAAGATTCCATATATAGAATATTAAGAAATAATAACAAAAATATATTATAATTTTGCTTTATGATTATTCTACTGAACATTAACATACCGTCATTGCGAGGAGGCGTAGCCGACGCGGCAATCCAGAAATCTATCCTTAAAAGACTGGATTGCCGCGCTCATTACATTCGCTCGCAATGACGATATAACCACGAATGACACTATAATAAAAACATGAAACAGCCCGCCATATATATCATCACCAACAAACGAAACGGCACCCTCTATACTGGCGTAACCTCTGACTTGGTTAAACGCATTACGCAACATAAAAATAAAACCCTCAAAGGCTTTACCTCTAAACACGACTGCACTTTATTGGTTTACTATGAAATATTAGACAATATGGAACAGGCTATCTTACGGGAAAAACAAATTAAAAGTGGTTCCAGAAAAAAGAAGTTAGTTCTTATTGAAAGCCTTAATTCAGACTGGAAAGATTTATACAAAGATATAGTTCAGTAACTGGATTGCCGCGTCGGGCTAAATCCCTCCTCGCAATGACGATTCAATAGAAATTAATCCCAATCTATGCTATACTCCCCTTACTGTCCGTTAACCATCACGGCACCGCTTTGGGGGAAACATCCTTAAGCTGACGAAGAAGTCTTGCGTCGTATCATGATGCGAAAAACGACCATACCCCCCTCCCCCTCATTTCCAACGAGCAAAAAGAGTAACTCTATTTAGGGCGATATTTCAACACGTTACAATGCCCTCATACGCGCAAGCGCGAGGAGGCGTTAAAACCCCAATAAAAGCGCCAACATGAGGTTATTTCGCCGTTATGAAGAACAAAGTGACGGCGGCATGGCTATATGCTATAAAACCGCCATCCTCGTCCAGCCTCGTGAAGGGTGGAGAAATAAAGATTAAAGGGAACTGAGATGAGCCGAAGCATCGCAAAATGTATAACAAATGTGGTTGAAACCGTGACGTTACCGCTTTCGAAACGTCAAAGAAGGAAGACCCGTGCCAAGATCGCTGAAAATTTAATCAGCAATGGTCATCGTGATGTGAAGACAATTTTTGGCGATTTTAAAATTATGGCGGGGTACAGTCCTAATATTGCGAGCGCCGCCGAAACTTTTCAAAAAGACGAGCCCGAAACTTTGGATTATATTCAAAAATATGTCGGGGCGGGTGATGTCTTTTGGGATATCGGGGCGAATATTGGTTTGATTAGTCTTTGTGCGGCGGCAAAAAACGCAACCGTTTATGCTTTTGAGCCCAGTGGTTTTAACTTTGGTATTCTGGTTCAACATATTTTCCTGAATGGGGCAGGTGATAAAATCAAACCTTTCTCCATTGCCTTATCTGATAGCAATAAAATTGAAACATTGCATATGGCAGAGGTCTGTGGAGGTCATGCGTCCAACTCTTTGGGGCAGGCACGCAATCAAACGACGCAATTTAAAAGTGAATTTGCTCAGGATGTTTTGGTGATGACGGGTGATTACTTTGCACAAACTTATAATTGTTATCCCAAACATATCAAATTAGATGTTGATGGTATTGAACCTATTATTTTGCAGGGGATGCCCACTATTCTTAATCAGGTAGAAACGCTTATCGTTGAAATAGAGGGCGACAATCTGAACAAAAAAGCAGATATGTTGGCACTGATCGAAAAAGCAGGGCTTGTCCAAGAATCGACGGATAACGCCGACGGCGAAAATAGGAATTACTTATTTGTAAGACAAAATAAGTAAAACACCTCGCCAGAGACTTTGGCGAGGCGCTGTTGATATCTTAATGCTTATAGCCTTTCTTGTGACCTTTACCATGTCCCTTACCATGATGACTATATTTGTAATGATGTTTGTCATGCTTGTAATGGTTTTTATAATGCTTCTTCGTATGCCCGTAATGCTTCTTATGGTTATAGCTGTGGTTATTACCGAAGTAAAAAGCAAACGGCCAGCTATTATAAGCAACATGGTTATAACGATGATGCCCTCTCTTATAGTAACGAGGTGAGTGATTATAATTTTCGACAATTACAACACGATCACGATCTCTATAGTCACGATGGTCACGACGATTTGAATATTTTTCAATATCGTCATACATGACATCTCGCACTTTTCTCCGGGCATAATCAGAGCCATCAAGCCGCACAATCTCCCACGAACCATCAGGGCGCAAACAAGCCGTGCCATAGGCGCGTTCTGCCCTACCACTAATGCTGACAGTTTTTGTGTATTCACGACAATAATCTTCGGCGCGTGCCTCAGACGATGCGAAAGTTGGGACAGCGATTAAAGCCGTCAGGGCTAGTATTTTACGTATCATATCTGGTTACTCCTTTTATTCGTTTCAGATAATCTTGATACGAATGGGTTCGGCAAATCCTTCGGTCTAATTACAAACTTCATGAAATGACCTTAATTGCCTCATTCCCAACAAAGGGTTATTGTAACTTTAGATTTCAAAATGAAAGGAACTCATATCATGCGCTTATTACTTGTTTTACCATTACTTCTCACGCTCTCCCTTCCTGCTTTGGCTCAAGTGGAAGACCCCATCCTCTCCATGCCAGATGGACAAGTAATTTTGAATATAAGTGCAACTGAACGCCGCGAAGTTGAACAAGATTTATTAATCGCCAACTTATCTTACGTTTCTACCAACAAAGGCCCTCGCGCTCTGCAAAACGAAATCAATGAAGCAATGGCTAAAGCCGTTAAAACGGCAAAAAAAGTTTCGGAAGTCAAAGTAAATACAGGTGCCTATCAAGTTTATGAAATAACGGATTCTCGCACCAAAGAAAAGAAATGGCGTGGACAACAATCTTTAACGTTAAAATCTAAAAATGCAGAAAGTTTGCTAAAACTTGCAGGCGAATTACAAGATATGAGATTGAATATGAATGGTTTAAACTATGCCCTATCACCAGAAACAGCCGTAGAAATTCAAGATGCCCTCATGGAAGATGCATTGAAACAACTGCAAACACGCGCCAATCGCGCCGCTAAAGCGATGGGTAAATCAACTGCTGAACTGCGTGATGTCAATGTGCAGGGCGGTGGTATTCCGTATCAACAAACACACCAATCGCGTGGCATGCTAGCACAAGCAAACTTCGCTGAATCTTCAATGGCCGCTCCCGTTGCAGCGTCAGGCGAAAGCACAATTACCTTAAGCGTGAATGCGCGGGCAATATTAAAACCTTAGACTTATATAACGCCATGCGCGCAAGCGCGAGGGCTATTCAATAACACCACAAGCGATGCGGTTACCCGCCGCGCCGCTTGGCTGGCTGACATGATCATCGGCGCCCGCATGAATTATTATCGCTGAACCATCTTCATCAAGCACACCACTTTTTCCACTATCTAAAGTCACATGCAAATTAACAAAGGCGACTTGAATAATGCCTGCACTATCTGGTTTTAAATTCGGCATATCGCCCGCATGTTGCCCTTCAGGGTGTTTCATACCATGCTTGTTATCCATTGGGTTATAATGCCCTCCCGCATCTTTAAATGTAGAAAGCGGCGTACATTTTCCTTTCTCATGAATATGAATCGCATGCTCCCCATCTGGGTTCAGTCCTTTTAAATCTATATTGAATAGAACACCTGCCTTCGTTTCACTTAAGGCAATCGTCCCTATAGCCTCACCTGCATTATCAATCATGGTCACCATTTTAATATCAGATTTATTTGGAACAGTTTGATACAAATAACTTATTCCTATAATTAAAATTATTGCCGTTATGATCCAAATAATTTTTGACGTCATGATATTCTGCCTTTTTGAGAAGTTTAAACGAAGTAATATAATTCCATTTATATAAACCAATCCTACGTGAAGTCAAAAAATAGCCGTTATTTAAATATGACATAACATCAACTAAATTAGGGCTTTGGCTGCATAAGCTATTTCAGGGCTGAAAAGCTTGTGTTAAAATGTTAAGTCATGACTGATTTCAGAACATCATTATTACGTGAAAAATTTACTATTACGGAGAAGCTAAATAAGGAGGCTCCTCCTGTTATTGCTTTAAGTAACCGTATTGTTGTCCCTCTCATTAGCGGAGATAAAATTGACAATGAAGTTTTCGTTATCCGCACTCAAAACATGCATAGCTGTGCTCGCCTCGCCGCCGCCGTCGCTAAAGAATTCTTTGAACGCGGCACTATAGCCAATCGTGCCATGCCCCTTCCCTGGGGCGAAATATGGACAGATGTTATTAAAGGATACGAACGCGATTGGAACGAAAATATTTGGTGTACCATCTATCACAAAGGCCGGATTATTTATCAAGAGGGTGAACATCACCCCTTCCTTGATATTATAGAACAATGTGATGCGGCTAATAAGCAGGATTACTCAGAATCAATTACTTTTGCCGAAAGTGCTTTTTCTAAAGCAGGAAAAGAAGTCAAAATCCATCATGACTCAAATGTTGCTCTCATAACCTCTTGTACAAAAGAGTCAGCCAAATGTGGTATTATTGTTCGTGCAGCGTCTGGTGCAACAACGTTTAATTACACGGCAGTCCCTAATTTACGTCATGACAAACCTATACTCGCCCACACAACTCTAACAGTTGCGGCTGCTTTTTTAGAAGGGGTTCAGCTTGCATTCCACGTTGGTCTATCTAATAAAAAACACGAATATAGAATGATCGAAAGATTTTCGGATGAAGAGCGAAAATATAGACGTGCAACAAACCGTCTTACAAATTTAGACCGTGCTATTGGAACATACGAGCTTCAATTTAATGTTACCTACAGACCAGACCGCCCAACTTTCAAAGATATGGTTGAAAAAGCAGAGAGAGTCGCCGTTAAAATCTTAAAATCAGAGATTGATCAAAAAATATCCGAAGGAATTATTGCATCGACTGAATGGATAGATTAATTTTTTACGCCACTAAATCGCGTAGAACATAATGAAGAATACCACCATTTTTGTAATATTCCACTTCATCGAGTGTATCAATGCGGGACATCAAAGCAACTTCTTGGCTTGAACCATCGGCACGATGAATTATTAAAGTAACATCTTGCTTAGGTTTCATATCCCCTTTGATGCCGCTCAAATCATAAGTTTCCGAGCCATCAAGCTTTAAGCTTTCTCTCGTTACTCCATCTTTGAATACAAGTGGTAACACACCCATACCAACCAAATTCGAACGGTGAATACGTTCAAAACTTTCAGTAATAACGGCACGAACACCAAGCAATCTAGTTCCTTTTGCTGCCCAGTCACGAGAAGATCCTGTACCGTATTCTTTTCCAGCAATAACAACCAAAGATGTTCCTTCCTCTTGATACTTCATAGCAGCATCATAAATACTCATCTGCTCCCCCGTTGGTATATACTTTGTATAACCGCCTTCAACATTATCCAGCATCAAATTTTTAATACGGATATTACCAAACGTACCACGCATCATCACTTCATGATTTCCACGACGAGAACCAAAGCTATTAAAATCTTTTGGAGAAATTTGATGTTCGCTTAAATACTCACCGGCAGGTCCAGATTTTTTAATCGCGCCAGCAGGAGAAATGTGATCTGTTGTTACGCTATCCCCCAGCAATGCCAACGCACGCGCGCCTTTTATATCAGCAGTATCATCAACTGTCTTATCCATCCCATCAAAGAAAGGTGGGTTTTTCACATATGTTGAACCAGCGGCCCATTTATAGGTCTTCCCTGAAATGTCTCCGCCAATGGCCTGCCATTCTTTTGTCCCTTTAAAGACATCACCATAGCGCTCTGTAAACATTTCTGGTGTTAAGCAACTTTCAACCGTTGAGCGAATTTCTGCATTACTCGGCCAAATATCTTTCATATACACATCGTTGCCATCTTGATCTTGCCCCAATGGATCTTTGTAAAGATCAATATGAAGCGACCCCGCCAACGCATAAGCCACAACCAACGGCGGTGATGCCAAATAGTTTGCTCTTACATGAGGAGAGATACGCCCTTCGAAATTCCTGTTTCCAGATAAAACGCCACAAACTGTTAAATCACCTTCTTCAATCGCCTTTGTAATCGGCGCACTTAACGGACCAGAATTTCCAATACAGGTTGTACAACCATAGCCAACAAGGTTAAACCCCAGCGCATCAAGATCATCTTGCAAGTTTGCTTTCTCAAGATATTCTGTCACAACTTGCGATCCAGGGGCGAGAGATGTTTTCACCCACGGCTTCACTTTTAAACCTTTGGCCAGCGCATTACGCGCTAATAACCCAGCGGCTACCATCACGTCAGGGTTTGATGTATTCGTACAAGATGTAATCGCCGCAATAGCCACATGCCCATCTGTCATCTCAAAATCTGTACCCTCAACAGGCAATGACTTACCACTCACTTCTAATTTTTTGAACGCCGGCGCAGCATCTGATAAAGCAATACGATCTTGTGGGCGTTTAGGTCCGGCAATGCTGGGCACCACATCAGCCAAATCAAGCGACAATGTTTTCGTGAACTCAGGTTCATGCCCTTCGATACGCCACATGCCTTGCTCTTTCGCATAGGCTTCAACTAACTTAACACGGTGTGAATCACGCCCTGTGAAATTTAGATAACGGATCGTTTCATCATCAATCGGGAAGAACCCGCAAGTTGCCCCATATTCAGGTGCCATATTGGCAATCGTCGCACGATCCGCCAAAGATAAATTTGCCAAACCATCTCCATAAAATTCAACAAATTTTCCAACAACACCCAACTCACGCAACATTTGCACGACAACCAAAACAAGATCCGTTGCCGTTGCCCCCTCTTTCAAAGCACCTGTTAATTTAAAACCGACAACTTCAGGGATTAACATAGAAACAGGTTGCCCCAACATGGCAGCCTCAGCTTCAATACCACCAACACCCCAACCCAAAATTCCAAGACCATTAATCATCGTTGTATGAGAGTCTGTTCCGACCAGCGTATCGGGATAAGCCACTTCCGCACCATTTTGATCTTGTTCCATCCAAACAGTTTGTCCTAAATATTCTAGATTCACTTGATGGCAAATTCCTGTGCCCGGTGGAACAACGCGGAAATTATCAAAAGCTTCTTGCCCCCAGCGCAAAAACTCATAACGCTCACCATTACGTTCAAACTCACGTTCAACATTTGCATCAAAGGCGTTTTCTGTTCCAAACTCATCCACCATTACAGAATGGTCAATCACCAAATCAACAGCCGATAGCGGGTTAATCTTTTCAACATCACCGCCAAGATTTTTAATCGCTTCACGCATTGCTGCCAAATCAACCACAGCAGGCACACCTGTAAAATCTTGTAAAAGCACGCGTGCAGGACGATACGCAATTTCTTTATCCGAAGATTTCTTATTCAGCCAATCGGCAATAGCTTGCACATCATCCTCTGTCACAGAGCGTCCATCTTCATAACGCAGTAAATTCTCCAACAGGACTTTCAAAGAATAAGGAAGTTTGGATATATCACCGATTTTGGCTTCAGCCGCTTTTAAACTGAAATAATCATAAGATTTTCCGTCAACGTCTAGCTTTTTGCGCGTCCCTAGTGTGTCCTGCCCCGTTTGTGTCATGTCCGTCTTCTTCCTTAAACCCCTGAAATGAAAAAATGATTTGTAGAATATCATAAAGAGAGGAAGCCGTGAATTTCTTATAGGATTTTGCCCTTTATTGACGTGATTCCATAAAGGTGTCTTGACAATAATATTTTTCATATTTATGATATCTGTTCAACAAAACAAAAGACAGTACAATGACACAAAGCACCAATAAGCAAAAAGACACACCTACATATTCACCTGTGTTTAATGAAGCCGTTACAGATTTAGGACAAGCTTTAGTAAAAAGTCTTAAAGATGGTAGGCTAGATCCAGCAAAAGAGATTCTTGCTTTCATTACGAATGAAAATTATGACGATGATACAAAATCAAAAATCCTGAACGCAAAAGATCATGCTCAAAATTATGATTCCCTTGGCAGCTCCCCCTCTTTAATGGGCACCTACACCGCTTTAATGCTGGCGGCAGACAATGGTCATACTGACATAGTCCAAACCCTTCTTGATGCTGGAGCAAATGTGAACGAAAAAAGTCGATTCGGCGACACCGCTTTAGTATGTGCGGCAGGAAATGGTCATACTGAAATAGTCCAAACCCTTATGAATGCTAGGGGAAATCTAGACGTAAAAGGTTGGATTTCCAACAAGGCTTTAACATACGCGGCAAGGAATGGTCATACTGAAACAGTCCAAGCCCTTATTGACGCAGGGGCAAAGATAAATGGAAATTATTCAGGCACCACCGCTTTAATAGAGGCGGCAGGAACTGACATAGTTCAAACCCTTCTTAACGCCGGGGCAGATGTGAACGAAAAAGATGTGAGTAACAACACCGCTTTAATGTTAGCAGCAGCGAAGGGGAATACTGAAATGGTCCAACTTCTTCTTGACGCGGGGGCAGATACAAACCCACAAGGTATGAATGGCGAGACCGCTTTAATGCTGGCGGCATGGAATGGTTATACTGACATAGTTCAAACCCTTATTGATGCAGAGGCAGATGTGAATGCAAAAAATAAAGATGGCCACACCGCTTTAATGATGGGGATAGAAAAGGGTCATGATGAAATTGTTGAGATACTGAAAAAAGAGAATCCCAATTCTCATGAAGCTGAAATGGTTCAAGAAATAAGAGGATTTTTAAACACTCTAAAGTCCGGCCCCTCTTAACCCCCTACTGCTTTAAATTCAGGGAAACGCCTTCGGAATCCCCTATTATTTAAGCTGAAAGAGCGTTTTAGCAATAAAATTACGTAAAAAAGACCAAATGGGTACGTAATTTCGCCACATTTACATGCGATTATATAAGAATAACAATACCTCTCTTAAGAAACGTTATATCTCTCAATAGATCTCTAACCCGCTGCTTCCCCCGAAGCGGCGGGTTTTAATTTAGCCCTATCGCCGTCTAGGTTGGTTCATACTTTTACAACGCACCCCAATATGTTCGTATTCCTCAATATTATCAATATCTTGCTGTCTCTTTCTGCGCTCTCGGTTCATTCTGTCATTCATTTTTATAACAACATTATTAAGCGCTTGCCGAAGGTCTTCCTGAACCTCATCCATACGCACTTTCTTCATAGGACCATGTGTACTCCCTCTCACATCCACCACGCGCTCTAATTCTTTACCTATCAAGTTAATGTATTTATTAACAATCAACTGATCTGCCTCAATATGCTTAAATTCATGGGCTAATATGGCGGTATGCATACAACCGCCCTTTGGATATTCACTGGCTATAAAAATTGTTGGATCAACTTTAATTTGAACATTTACATCTTTTAGAAAAAGACAGCCCTTATTTAAGTAAGGGTGTGTTTCATGGATAAAAGATAGATTGTTTTTCAACTGAATTGAGCCACTCATAAGACCGCTCACCGTCGTTTTATGGCGTGGTCCATAAGGTGAAATCGTATCAACATCAACGCTGTTTAAGGCTGCTTTATTTTTTGTAAAATCATATTTAATACGCCCCTTTGTTGGACGAACGTTGATACGAGGAGGTATTTTGGCATGGCATTCTATTGCTGCTGAAACAGGAGTTGGGGCCATGGTAAGCAGGCCTGCCATTATAATCACTAAACCAAACACTATATTTCCTTAACTATTATTGAATTAATACAAAACAAACTATTCCCATTCTAACCCTTATCGGCTACAAAACCCTATATTAATCATGATTGTAAGGACATAAAAATGATATTTATAGGGCAAATTCTTATTCTTCTTTTGAAAATCTTTTTTTGGATTATCATCCTACAGGTTGTTTTAAGCTGGCTTATCGCATTTGATGTGATCAATGTTCGTAATCAAAAGGCCGTAAATCTTATTCAGCTTTTGAATAAAATCACCGACCCCGTCTTTCGCCCGCTACGTAAATTTATACCCTCAATAGGAGGAATTGATATCACGCCGATTATTGTTATTTTTGCGATTTCAATATTACAAAATATAATTGCCAATATCTTTATCTACCAAACAGGACTTTAATATGAGCGCTGAAATAATTGACGGAAAAGCCATTGCCTCCTCTTTACGTGAAGACATAGCAAACGATGTTAAATTATTGAAAGAAAAAGGAACGCAAGTTGGCTTGGCTGTTATATTGGTTGGTGGAGATCCTGCTTCTCAAGTTTATGTTGGTAACAAAGTAAAGGCCTGTGAAAAAGCGGGCATTAAAAGCTTTGAACATAAAATGGATGATAATGCGACAGAAGAAGAAATTCGTCATGTCATTAAGGATTTAAATAGCAACCAAGATGTTCACGGTATCTTATTACAATTACCGCTTCCCAAACATTTAGCTAATGTGCAAGAAGACCTCGTACAAACCATTTCCCCTGAAAAAGATGTTGATGGCCTTACAACACTAAACGCAGGAAAGTTATTTTTAGGACTTGATGACGGTCTTGTACCCTGTACACCACAAGGTTCTCTTAAGCTTATTCAATCTATTGATAGTAATTTAAGCGGAAAACATGCCGTCGTCATTGGTCGTTCTAATTTATTTGGTAAACCGATGGCGCAATTGCTCCTCCAACAAAATTGCACTGTCACGACTGCTCATTCTCGTACACAAGATCTTGCCAGCGTTTGCAAACAAGCTGATATTCTGGTCGCCGCCGTTGGTCGCCCGAAAATGGTTCAAGCCGATTGGGTTAAAGAAGGTGCCATTGTTATTGATGTTGGTATTAACCGCCTACCACCCGCTCAAGAAGGTGGTAAAAGCAAGTTAGTTGGTGATGTTGATTTTGATACTGTTAAAAATGTCGCCAGTGCCATCACACCTGTCCCTGGTGGTGTCGGCCCGATGACTATTGCCTGTTTACTCGCCAATACCGTTAAAGCAGCGAGTTAATTACTCCCCCTGCGCCTTGGTAAACCCTTCAACGCCATCAAAGCTATGAAGCATCAATGCACTGGTGAAATTCATATCTGCGCCATTAAGATTAGAGATAAGCTGAACCACTTCTGATGTTTTGACATGTTGATCCCCTTTACCTTTAAAACGTAGGCGCCAATTATCCGTACAAAACGTCTCTGCCGCGCCATCAGGCCACACTTTGACACCACGATTAGAGATAATCGAAAGCTCTAAATTTTCTGTCAAACATGGCGTAACCACTGCCGCCAAATCATCAGGCTTACCTTCAAAGTTCAAACCGATATCAACACCAACACGTTCTTTTTTCTCTGGCGTTACCTCTTTCAACGGCGGCAAAGTTATACCTTTCGACTCAGAATCATAAGCACATTCACTTAAAGTAGAAGGTGATTGTCCTAAACGTTCAATAACGGCGTCTGTAAATTCATCTGTGCCTACTTTTTTCTTACTCTGACCTTCACGATAAATATCACCAGTATGGATTCCATCTTCTAAAGTTTTCTTCCAAGCATTATGAATTTTTGTTGCCACATCACCTTGACCAATATGCACGAGCATCATAACCGCACCCAAAAGCAAGCCAGATGGATTAGCTATACCCTGACCAGCAATATCAGGCGCAGAACCATGCACAGCCTCAAACATTCCAAAATCCAGACCAATATTGGACGAACCACCAAGACCAACAGAGCCAGTCACCTCTGCCGCAACATCAGAAACAATATCACCATATAAATTTGGCAAGACAATCACATCAAACATTTCAGGATGCGCTGCAACCTTGGCTGTACCAATATCAATAATCATATGGTCCTGTTCAATATCTTTATACTCTTCACCAATCTCATCAAAAACCTTATGAAACAACCCATCGGCCATCTTCATAATGTTATCTTTGGTCATACAAGTTACTTTTTTACGGCCATTGGCACGAGCATATTCAAACGCATAACGTACAATACGCTCCGTCCCTGGACGAGAGATTAGTTTCAGCGAAGCCATCACCTGCTGTGACTGACGATATTCAATACCCCCATAAAGATCTTCTTCATTTTCACGGATAATAACCATATCCATATTTTGATGATTGGTTTCCACAAAAGGATAATACGCCACACAAGGACGAACATTAGAAAAAAGTCCAAGCGTTTTACGCACCGTCACATTTAAGCTTTTAAAACCACCGCCTTGCGGGGTTGTAATTGGTGCTTTTAGGAAAATCTTTGTCCGGCGCAATGAATCCCATGAACTATCTTCAATACCACTCGGCACGCCACGTTCATAAACAGCCTTACCAATTTCAATTTCTTCTATATCTAATCTCGCACCTGCCGCCTCAAGAATTTTGAGCGTTGCATCCATAATAGAAGGACCAATTCCATCCCCACGAGCAATAGTAATAGGTGTATTTGCTTGAGACATGTGGTAAACCTTTCATAGAAGTAAAAATATTACAAAGATTATACCTGCATCAAAATTCTAGTCGAGAAAAACTTATAATATGTCCGCTCTTCCCACCTTAAAGGGTGAAAGTCTTAAAATTATTGCTATTCTTATATTAGGATGGACAGTATTTTCCTTTACTGATGCCAGCTCAAAACATTTAACACAATCTTATAGCGCATCTCACATTATTTCCATCACCGCAATTTTAAACCTTACCTTAGTCACTTTATGGATATTATTAAAAAAAGGAATCAATGGATTTAAAAGTAAAAACTGGAAATGGCTCATAAGTCGGGCAATTTTTACTGGCTTGATATCTTATAGCGCGGTCAACGCTTTTGCACTCATCCCTATTGCAGACGTCTACGGTATAGCTTTTACAGCTCCATTTTTAACAGTTATCTTGGCTGTTATTTTGTTAAAAGAACATGTTCATTGGCATAGATGGCTTGCTGTAATTGTTGGATTTATTGGCGTCATCATTTTAGTTGGTCCACAATTTGAAACACTTAATATAGGCATATTATTTGCAGTCATTGCTGCTTGTTGTATTGCGGTAAACACCATCGTTATTCGTATGATTGGAAAAAACGAATATACCCCGTTACTTATTCTTTATGGCTTTATTGGAATGATCGCCATTAACTTACCAATAGCCGTAAACGATATAATGACAATTTCTCCTCTTCATGACATCGGTTTCTTTCTTTTAAATGCTCTACTTCTTCTAACTGGCGTCACATGCACCACATACGGTTTATCAAAGGCAAAAAGCGTATCCAGCGTTGCACCTTTCATTTACGTACAAGTCATATGGGGTGTTATACTTGGTTATCTCTTATTTGATGACATTCCAACATACGCAACCATTAGTGGCCTTACTATTGTTGTTGGTGCGGGACTATACATGATTTACCGTGAACAGGATCTCAATAAGGTAAAAAACTAGTCATTATAATAAGTTGAATTCTCTTTTTTCATTTCAATTTTCTTTTCAGGTTTTTCAAATCCGTCAATAATATTTTGAACAAAGGGTTTAGAAAAAATCTTTTTGTCTTCGCTACGTTTGTAAACGTAAATTCCCAGAACTGATAACCCTACCGCCCATATCGTACTTAACGCCGCCATCCCTTGCATAACGGTTGCAGCCAACTCAGTTTTAAAAATAATAATATAAGACAAACCAAACATCTGGCTCGCCCAAGTTGCGGCCATTAAATACCCAAAAGTTGGGCGCATACGACGTATGTATTTGTCATCAGACGTAATTTCTGCACGCAAAGATTGGTTGATTTCAGATAAGCTGGTTTCATATTGCTGCATATTAATCATCGCCATCGCTTCAGCATGGCGATTTGCCTCAGCCATTTGTTCTGCTGATATTAGCCCGCCCGTTAAGGCTCCTTCAACTTCTTCAAGTGCCGCACTCGCACTTTTAGCAATAGGATTATCAATCTTACCCAAAGCTTGAGCAACAAATTCAATCAAAACAGGCAATCCAATCTTACTTAAAACTGTGCTCAACATCTATGCCTCCACCAATTTAAAAAAAATATGACGGCCAATTGTTTTAACAGGCTTCTCACCAACCGCCCAATATGGCGATACATAATCAGCATGGTAATGCGTTGCACCCTTTGTTCTATCAGGCAGTGCACCTATAACCGCTCTCCGCGCAATACGTAATGCCGTCGCAAAATGAATGTTTTTGTTCGTAACATTGATAAGGCGTTGGTAGCTAGGGTCATTTTTATTCCAACACGAAAATTGATACGGTTTTTGACAAACACTTATCACGTTATTTCCCCACCAATAACGCCCTCGTTTTTGTGCTACCTTCACACGGTTTAGCACAACATTGGCAACTGCCTCTAACCCTTCTACAGGCTCGCCTCGTGCTTCACCAAAAATAGTGCGTGCAAGAACATCAATTTCTAACTCTTTATAATATTCTTGTTGTGTTTTCTCTAGATTTTTTGTTTTTATGTCACAGACATGCGGGCGCAACATCCCAATTATGTTTTGAAACATAGGCGTTCCTTTCTTATATAGTCATTTTAGGTATTTATTATTTTACAAAAGCTTCAAATGCTTTGCTTTCTACACTAGAAATACGGTCATGAAGTTTTTGAACCAAACCCTCGATACGTGATGATTGTTTTTCATACTGATCGCGGTAATGATTAAGCGATGTCTTATGAACAGCCAACTCAATCAAAAGATCATTTAGAATATCTGTTTTTTGTTCGACTTTTTTAAGCCGGTAATAAACTATCCCTGCTTGAGCGATAATAATTGAAATTGTTATCAAATCATTCAGTGAAATCTGTGTAAAATCCATGTCTTATCCTTAAATTATTTTTTAAACATCAAAATCGCTTTTTGCTTGATGCGTATATCCTGACCCCTGCCATTTTCTTTTAATGGTTGAATAAGAACGTTTAATTCTTACAGGTTCCAACGACAATGCCCCTGCAACAGCATCAAGTCCGTCATCCTTGCTGTTTTTTCGCTTTGGCTGCCATTCCATCATCTCTGTGAGGAACGGCGTGTTTTTTACACTCTCATGAACAAACAAAGCGCGCGCCGCCATCACGGCATCAAAAGACTCTATAATTCTTATGTACTTTGCTTGAGAACTTGTTTTTTCGATAACAGCACAAGGTACTTTATTTTTTTCTAACTCACGCCTTAAAATAGAAGGCAAAAACTTACCAATGCCATTTGTTTCAATCGCAATGGACGGTACATAGAACTGTTTTGCAATATCCGCAACGATTTTACATTGAAGGCTAGCCTCATCTTCTCCCTCTTTTGCTTCAACTTCAATATAAGAAATATGATGCAGATAATAATACCCATCTTCATCTGTAAAAATAATTGCCAAGACACTACTATCGCCTTTTGCGCTTCCAAAAGAGGGATCCCACCATGCACTGCAGGAAACAATTCTATTATCCATTAACCCTAATTGCGCTTTCCTTTGGCTCTCAGTATATTCTAAATCAGCTTCATAAAAATTTAATAAGTTGCAATCTAGCCTTCCCTCTTCAATATTGAGAGGTTGCAACATCATTTGCGAAGAAAATCTATTAGGTCCCACCTGACGTTTCAATAATTTAATATCTTCGTCACTAAACTGTTCAGGCCAAGCACTTTTATTATTTTTATCGATTAGAGATTGCTCATATCTTTCAAACCCCATAAGAAAAATTTCTTCTTCATCAATTTCAGTTCTAGGCTTATCCGCATAAATTGAAAAATAACTATGAGGCGTACCAATATATAATTGGCTACCACCTGGCACTAAAATAAAATTACTTTCTTTTAAACGCTCACGAAGGCTCTGCCGTTTTTCTGCTGAATTAGATGTATTGGGCACTTCCACATCATCATAAATAATAAAATCTGCACGACAGCCCGTAATATTAGTCGTTACCCCTGCCGCTAAAACAGAAGGATCACGTAACTCTTTTTTTCGTTTAATTGTAAACCGGTCAGATGACCATTGATCTAGCTTAGTCGGCTTCAGATGCGTCGTTAAAGGATGTTTCTCTATTATCTTCCTGATGTTCCGCACCATTTTCGACGCGAGGGATGTATCCGCGGCCAATACCAGGATACGCATATCCGGATCCTGCCATAGAAGCCACGCCGAGAAGAGTCCGACGAGTGTCGACTTCCCGCTTGCTCGAAACGCCATCAATAAAAGACGCTTTTCTCCAGTCAGGTAGCATGTCTGTAACCAGTCGCCCATGTCCAAGTGAATGGAAGGTGTGGTGTATTTCTGTGTCGTGTTCCATATATCTAAAAATAGCCTAAAATCGTTGTTTTTCAAGGGTTTTCTTTCATATTCGTGCTGTCGTAAAAAATAATGGTTCATACCAATCAATAACTTTTAACAATATCAATCAGTTAAAGTTTCAATCTTCTTTAAAACAAATTTCATTATTTTTTATGCGTGCCCGTGATTTTTCAAGCAAGTTGTTAAGTTTTTCCTTCTCAATGATTTTATTTTCTTCGAGCTCTGAATCTTTATAGAGTTTAAAAAGCTGCTCAAGATTAGAAAGTGCCACCTTACAAGCCTTATTAAACTCTAAAAAGTTTTTTGCTTCTTCCGGATCTTTACTACTTAAAAAGCTCTGGCAAGACTCAAGTATATTACTAATTGCATCTGGCAAAAACGCCTCAAAATAGAGGCGCATTTCTTCTTTTGTTTTTTTTGTCATTTTAAAACCTCTTTTGTATAAAAAAAACCCGCTATGGAGCGGGGTTTTGTAAAACTTATATTTATCAATTTTTTAATAGTTTTTCATTTTCTTTTTTAGAAAAAAATAAATTATATTGATTGGTAACAGTAATACTGCATAAATTATAGCCAATAACAAAATTGGCTCTTTCAAAAAAAACATCCAATCAATAAGACATGAATTATTCTCGCTGATTTTAATATGGTGGTATTCAGATGTCGGAACATGAATGCAATAACTTGATAAATCCTGTTCAAAATACCAATAATTCACCAAAAAAAAGTAAGGAATAAAAACAACAATACCAATTATTGAATAATATTTAGAAATATAGAATAAATATTTATAAATATTATTCAAATTGTTCCCATGGTCTTTCCCTATAAACTTTACCAATATATTCCCCAAATTCATTTGTTTGTTCACGTCCAATATAGTTCCATATAGATCCTATTTTAGACGCATCCGGCTTATCAATTCTATCGGCTATTCTTTTTAATAAAATTGTTCCTGTTTCAATATTAGCATCTGGGTCATATAAGTCATCTGGTTTTTTATCCAAAAGCTTTGCCCAACGATTCTTCTGTATATTCATAGGTAGAGGGGATTCTGATAAATTTACCCAATCTGCAATCTGATTTAAACCACCTTTATGGCCTCTTGCATTTTCTGCGTACATCACAGAACGAGTAATGTTTGGATCTAAATTATGCTTTTTTGCATATTTGGATATATGTTCATAATTATCACGAACAGCTTTATTTCCTAATTCTGACCGATGGTATTTCTTATATTCTTCATTCTGTTCAATATTAATTTTATCATTTTTTCTTATCTCAAACCTAACAGGAAGATTATCTAATATAGAAAGCTCTCTTTCATCAGGATCATTTACAATTCTTTTTAATATTTTATTTTTGTATGGTAAAAATTTTCTTTCCATTTTATTTTCCTAAAATTTTCCTATGATGTACCATTGCCCGCCATCAGAAACGCAAGTGATAGCATCATACTGAGCATTTAAAGGTTGATTGAATCCATCGGGACCACTACCGCCGAGCTCACTAACGGTAATAGCATTCGCAGATACATCAGTTTTCTTCAGAGTGACGGTACGCCCTACAGCTTCAGGAGCATTGGCAGGAGGCAAACGCGCTTCTAATACACCACCAAAACTGGAAAGCAGGTACGTATCAACAGCCATGTCTATATCGTAAACACCAGAGCCATCAAAATAACGTGTATTCCCCGCCGAACGATTAGAGGCAATCACAAACCATTCTGCGCCATTAGATAACATCATCGCGTAATCATTTTCACTGCCCAAATAATAATTACGGCTATCAGGACCATTGCCATTATCTTCTGCGATGGTAATAACGTTTTTAGAAGAATCTATTTTCTTTACCACCATCATGACACCAACAGCATTAGAAGCCTGCGGCAAATTAACAGTCAATGCTCCACCAAAACTAGATATTAAATGTACAGAATGAGATGTATCGAGAGTGATAGAGCCACTTGTGTCTATATATTCGGTATCATATCGTTGAAGTGTTGCATTCATGTCTGTCGCAGTAGTTTTTTGCAAACGATTTTTATTTGGATAACCTGCATTGTAAGCTGTATATTCACCACCTGATAAATCCCAAATGGCTGCACCATCACTGACCGACAACAAATTATAAATTGCCGTCTCAATCGAACCGTTTTCAAGTTTTATATTAGGGACTTGGTTATTGCTTTCCGCATAGGGATTTATAAAAAGAGTTTTGTCTGAATTGGCACCAACAATGAAACATCCCTGCGCTGTACCTTTAACATTGGCCTCACAATCAATAAAAGAATTATTAAAGCGCCCATGTTCTATATAAAACCCAGCATTGCTAATATCAGCCCCTAAAGAATAAGCACGGCACGCATGAAATTTATTAGCGTTTGGTGTATCCCCCGCTCCACTTTTGGTAAGATGAAAACCATTAATAGACGGCTGTTCCACTAAAATTCTATCAAAATTATTCCAGTAGCATGGAAAATTAGTATCATTATAACCATCAAGTTGAACGCCAGTGTTACTGCCCGCAATCACGATATCAGTAATAGAATTTTGAACACACGGACGGTCACGTCCATAAAGCTTTATACCAATATCACCATCTTGAATTTTAAAATGTGATAACGTTGCATAGTCTTCAACAACCTCAACAGCATTAAAGCTATTGCTTTGGCACAAAATTACAGATGTTTGCCCCGCTCCCCGTAAAGTTTGCTTGGCTTTGATCGTAATAGGTGCTGAAATCAAATACGTGCCTTCGGGAACAAACACACTATCGTAAGCTGTTAAAGCTTGCTGAATACTAAGTGTATCATCCGTAAGACCATCCCCCTTCGCACCAAAGTCCTTCACAGAAACCGTATCTTTAAATTTATCTGCCGTTGTTCTTGTGACCGCCCCTAAACCTTGTGCGGTATAATCAGGCGCAGCCATAGAACCTTCAAGGGAAACAGCTATAGGATCACCATTGCCATCAAATCCTAAAGCTTTATTAGTACGTAAGTTACGTGATGGTAATTCTTTTATCCCTGGCGTCTCATGATCATCATAACGAAGCATCGGTGAAAGATCACGGTTAACTTGTTGAAGAGAAGCCGTCAGGTAATCAAGCTCATTATTAATGGCTTGTGCACTAAAGTCGCCACCTTCAAGAAAATCTGTTACCCGCTCCAAAGGGACACGACGTTCTAAAGTTAATATCGTGTTATTCGACGGTGCGACATCAAACGTAATATAACCGCCTGCTGTTTCACCAACATCTGTGACATCAAAACCGCTAAATTGTTCTGCACCATCAAAGTAAACATGTAAATCTTCACTCGCAAATATTGGAAATCTATAGGCAAACGTAGTTTCAATGCCATTGGCCACATAACGCACAAGCGGACTTACATCAGGCATTTTTATATGCTCAATCATTTCTTATTCCTTTTTAAATTAATTTAAAATACGCTTAATAGAGCGCTGACATCATCAAGTGTTGACGAGCTGTTCGAAAGTTTTTGCTGTTCGGCAAGCTGTGTCCGTTTCAGTGTATTAACACTTTTTTGTTGTAATAAATTTTGCTCAAGAGATTGATTGCGTAGTTGGTCAAGCTTTTCACGGGATTGCCGTTTTTCATCCGACTCATCAAACAAGCCTAATAAAACCGCTTCAGATGAACCATCACCATTCGCAACGCCGCTACTACCAAACTTAGCACGTTGCCTTGCTACAGCACGTTTTAAAGCATTGCGTCTTTCTTTTTCAACTTCAACCGCTTTAGCTTGTATTTCTTGCTTACTTAAAGCAGCATTTTGTGCCGCTTGTTGTTGTTGCAAACTTTGCTGTTGTTGTAACTGTTGAAGTGATTGATCTTGCTTACGTTGTTCTGAGTTATCAAAAACATTCGCTATTGAGCTTGCTGTTTCAAATAAAGTCAAAGCCTGTAAAGCAACGGGTACAATACTCGCCATATTTATCTCCTATATAATATATTTAATCGTTAATTTTTATTTCTACGGCGGCGGATAGCAGTGTAAATTGATAAGGCACATCTTGCTCCACCCGCCAAAATGGTTGTGTACCATCTTTTATCCACCCCAAAGATCGAACACGGATATCACCGCTAACAACAGGTGGTGGCGTATCTAAAACTTCATCTTCACCAAATTGCTTAAGAGGAACGTCTTTTAACCCTCTCCCCACATCCAAGCGCAGAGCTTGCGTTTCATAAACGCGAAATATTCCTTCGATAAGCCGCGTTTTACGACCTGAAGTATTCTCATTCATTGCTAAAGGAAGTGGTTCTAAAATATGGGTATAAGGTAACCCAACTTCTATTGTGTTTGCAGGTTCACTCAAGGTAATTGACCCGCTTGTTACTGTTAATGGATTATCTAAGACAATCCCATCTGAAATAACAGTAACCTCTTTCCCTTCCAAATGATCCAAACCAGACCAAATGGTTTTTTCTGATACAGATTCACCACTGAGAGCAGAATCTAAATTAATAGTGTCGTCAAATTTTTCAATTAAAAATTCTCCGTCACGCTCAACCAACAAATAAGTATTTTCACCGACAACACTAACCGAATGAACCAAACCTTGTGTTTTATGAAGCGTCCATGCCCGCACACGTTCTGCACGATAAAAGGTCATAGTGGCAAATTTTCCATCAGCGCGAACTGTAAATATTAAACGACGATACTGATCATAATCTTGATCAATAACATTATTGGGAATATGGCGTGAAGCGAGTGCCAAATCTATAGCCGTATAGGCTTGCTCAATATCCGTATAAAGAAACTCGCGAATTTCTTTGCCGTTTTCGGCAACAAATATCGTTGCACCATCAACTGTCACAGGTGGCACGTAACGATCAATAACAGACCCTACTCGTGTTTGACGATTAAGCTGAACAGTACTCGGTGTAAGGGGCGATCCCGTTACCATCCATTCTGCGCCACTTGTAAAAACTTGCAAATGACGACCTGAAAATACCCCACGAATAGCATTCACTTGATCGGATAAAATAGCAAACTCTATGCCTTCATCATCAAGCCCAGTACCAAGATCAAAATTAAATAAGTCTCCAGAACGAGAAAACCACAAACGGTTCGGCAAATCACGCGCGCCACCAATAACAAGCCTATCTTGATGAAAGGCAACTGTTATCGGATAACCCCGCACAGGCGAATAGGCCTGCTCAAACCAATCAATTGTCGTACTCGTATCTGGCAAATCCTCTATCACCGTAACAGTAACAACCGTTGGTGAATCATAACTGGTAATCTCAACTTGTTTTCCTGAAATTTGTAAGCGTGTTCCTGCATGACCAGGGGAAAAAGAATCGCTGGAAGCCGTCAATGTAATGGTGCCTGTTGTGCCGCCCGGCGTTAAAGTCACGCTACTATCTGCAAATTTATAAAATGGCTGATAGATAATGTTATCTTCAGCAAAGAAAACCCAATCTTCTAAAACAAACTGCCCTAAACTATTGCGTATCAACTTTTTAGGATGATAGTCTGGATGTACCAAGAGCAATGTATCCGCACTTTGTGTCCATGCCACTTGTGTAATATCATTGGTCGGCCAAGGACTGACAAGCGTTGAGACCTTCACATCATTTAAATAAATATCAATCTGGTTAGATGTTAGAACCAATAAATATGTTTGTTGGGTATTAAATTCAAACGGGATAAGGCGCCCATTCCCTGCTACTGTATCGATATAACGCAAACCATCGCGGCGCGTAACACCCCCCGTTGGAAATATAAATAAATTTTGTAGCTTCGCCGCCCCATTTTGATAGGCAACCAGATCACCGCGCCCCAAAAGCTCTGATGATATCTCCCCTGCGGTAAAGTTACTTTTAACTTGTCTTACACGTGTCATGTATTTATCCTTTTAATTAATGAAAAGAAAATTTTTAATTATGTCTTTATTAGGCCTTGCAGCGGTCGCTTTTGCCTTCTACGCCGCCAAGCAAGACAACCCCCTCGATCCGCGAAAGATCGAACGATCTTCTTACGAAAAAAATATTCGTGAATTATCTAAAAAATATGGAGACAAAAGCTTCCTAAATTACGATCCCCAGAAATCGTTTGATTTATATCTGACTCATTTTTTTAAAATGTCTTGGGGTATTTATGCCCGTAAAGATTGTTTTCAAGAAATCGAAAATATGTATTCAGAATTTGATCTCATTTACTTTAAAACGAACGCAAAAGAAAAATTACAATCCTATTGTTCATATAGCATTGAAGAGCTCATGAATTTAGGGGATGAATATGCTCAAAAAACCAAAAGCTTTGACTACAATACCCTAAACGCCATGCATTTTTATTATAACACCCATATGAAAGCATTGGATACGATCATAGACAGCGATGGAGACACTTCCCATCTCGAAAACCTTACCCAAGAAAGTTACGATAAATTTAAAAATATACGCAATCAATTACCCAAAGACTATATACAGCTTTCTAATTACACCCCATTTGATCCAAACGCTGTTGAAGATTTCTAATTTTTTGTTCAAGGGATTCTGCTTCTCTTTGATATCTTTTTTGAGTTTGTACAGCAAAAGAGTGTTCTGATACTTTATCTTTAATATTCTTCCCTAAGCTAATAGCATCCAGACCATCCACAGAAAGACCTCCAACAGACAGCTGTCGCCCCTTCTTGTCGCCTAAACCGATAATATTAAGAGAAGCATTACGCGCAATATCCAAAGCTTGCGCTTCAAGGGCTTCTACTTCTTTTCCTAGCCTAAGAACCCTGTCATTTTCAGCATTCATCTCATCAAGAGCTGATTTTAATGCGTTTTTTGTGCTTTCAATCCGATTTCTTATATGATGGCACTTTTTCTTCTTCTCTATATTCATAATTTACCTCACATCAATGAGGTTAAAATTTTCAAGGTGATTGGGGCTATCTTGTTGAGCATCAATTTGACGCGCTCTCGCAAATTCTTCTTTGGCAGTTTTGTAGAATGTCTCCGCACGTGATGTACTCTCTGTCACAGGAATACAAAATTCAGCCGTAAGCCTTGAAATTAAAGCCATATCAAAGAAAGAAGGAAATTCTTCTTCCTCAGGCTTGAATATATAAGTCAGCGTTACGGCATCAGCATTCGTATGCAGCTGTCCACGCGCTATACGATAGTTAAGCCCCCGTCCCTTTGTGCCATTCCCCGCAGATATAGCGCGAAGAAAATCAATAGGGAGTTGAAAGGCATTCAAATAATCCGCTATGGGTGGATCATTCAATTTTGTTAGTGCTAATTGCCCTGTCGCAAATGTCCATGGATAAGCAGACAGCGTAGCATCACGAATTGGCGCATAAAGCGCATTGGCAATTTCTGATTCAGCGGTTTCATCGTTAAAAGATGTAATCGGGTTTGCGCCCAAGCGTACAAGTGCACGCGAGCATAAACCAATGTCATTCAAGGCCATTTAATTCTCCTATCCTTGTGTGTGTATTAAAAAAATGAAAGCAGCCTTTGGTTTTTTCATTATCAAAGGCTGCTTTCGTTGATATAGCAGCGCCAAGAGAGAACTTTTGAAGGAAGAAAGTTTTATCCCTTAGCAAGCATTAAGACTTGTCATTAAACATTACGGAAGTCGGGAAAGACTTATGCGTAGGCCGCAACAGTGACAACGCCACTTGTGATATCTGTTACAATATAAAATTGTGTTACAGGGCTGCCATCTATATCAACATTCGTAATAAGAAGGTCATTGACGTTCATCATATCGGATGCTGTATTAAAATAACCTGCGGTCGTCACAGAAGCATCTTCTGTTTTATAGTGCCACAAGGTGAAGTTATTAGCGTACGCAAGCACGCTTAGGTCGGAGAGTTGTAAGCTCATGATTATATTTCCTTGTTATTTGAGATTATAAATTTGATTAATCTGGGGTTTCATCACAATTGATTGTCACCACGCCAGCCGTATCAATAAGAACTGAGCCTTGGCTCATCATATTGTTCACGAAATGCGCAGCACGGTCACCGTGCCAGCTAATGTCCGTTTGAACATCACTGCCCACAGCATGACCAATGGCTGTTTTATGGTAGAAATAACAAGAACGAATATCATCCCCATCAACAGGAAGACCAGAATGAGGTATCCAAATTGTTCCAAGCCACATTTTCGCTTGCGTCGCTGAATTCGTATAAGGTGAATTACCTTCACCAATATAGTCGGCGTTCACAAACTCATCGATTTGAAGTAAATCACTCCATTGTTTCCAACCAATCGTCGCAAAGCGTTGCCCATCATCTGGTACATCAGTATCACCAAAGAGCTCAAACGCTTCTAATACTTTATCCTTGGTCAAACCTGTATTAGCATCTGCAATTACATTTGCAGAAGATGTTGCTAACGCATTAATAATCATCTCGTCTGTTTTACGACCTAGAGCACTTGCCCCTGCGCTCGCAATGACTTGACGCTCATCAATATTGGTTTTTAATTCATCAAGATGATCAACCCAGTCACCTGCGTAATAATCTTGTAAAACACATTCGACGTTTGAATGTGCCAAATTCATCACAGGTACCATACCGTGTGTTGATTTAGTTGAGGCAGTTCCTTTTCCTACTTTTTGAAAAGTCGTTGAGGATCCTTTTACTTGATTTGTTGTACGTACAGAGTTTCTTAATTTAGACCCCTGACGTTGGTAGGCTTCATGCACTTCGCGTTCGAATTGCTTAATGAATGCCTGATCAATGGTTGTTGCCATGGCAATTATCCTTTTTTGTTAAGTTGATATTGAAGGGTATGGCGCAACAGAGTTGTCACATTTCACTATTTTGAAATATGGCTTGTTAAATCGTCATGTTTAGAAAGGTTTCAGGCAAATAAATTTGTTCTCTGAAACTATTGTTAATTCTCTCACGAATAAGACTATGAGGTAATTAACGCCATTTTGTATGCTAAGGCGCAAATATGGCGTTGATAAAAACAATAATAAGAATAAAATCCTAATAAGTCAAGGATTTTTGTATATAATTTATAAATAAGTTGAAACTTATGTTTTATGTCTATAACTTATTTCTAGGGAGTCACAATAATAATGTTAAATAATATTTTACACACACTGAGACTTAAGATTAGTAACGATGATAAAGACACACGACGTGAGTTTGAACGCCGTGAAACCGATAGTTGTATAGGTATCGTTGATGGTATTTCTTATCCTGTGCGTAATTGGAGCAAAGGCGGCGTGCTTATCACGGGCGATGAGCGACAATTTGGTGTTAACGAGATGAAAACTGTAACATTGCGGTTTAAATTAACCGGCCGTGTTGTTGATATTCTTCATAGTGGACAAATTTTGCGTAAATCACGTGATAAAGTTGTTATTAAATTTGCCCCTTTAACACAAAATATAGAACGCCAATTTAATCACATCGTTGATGATTATATGACGCAGCAATTTGCAAATTCCCAAATGTAGAAAAAAAGCCTCCTAAATTTGGAGGCTTTCTTAATATTACTTCCCGTACATACGTTGGAAACCTTCTGTTACTTTCGATACAAAAGAGGGATCTTTATCACGCCAATATTTTGGGTCACGCATCATTGATTGTAAATCCATTTCACCTGACTTACTAAGTTCTCCTGCACCTTGCCCAATTATAGGCTCATCCCCATTCATCATATTATAAAGAGCAATAACGCCTTCATAAGAACTAGATAAGGAATCAAGCGCATCCACTGGCAAATTTTTCTGGCCAAAAGCAAGAAGTTGTCTTGATACTTCCTTCCACTTTTCTGGACCACCAAAATATTCAACAAGTTTTTCAACTTCACGATCTGCCTTAAAGTCACCAGCCATTTCTATGACCATAGGCACCATTTTTTCTGCTGCCAAATCATAAACAAATTGCACTTGATCATTTGTAAAACCTTTTTCATGCATTTTTCTATTCATTTCTGCGTCTTCTTCAAAAAAACCATGAGAACAATCCACACAATAATCTTCATGTGATTTAGGGGCGGACGGATTCTGCGACATTTTTTGCTCTAACGCTTTATAGGATTGCGCCATAGCCACCACGTTTACTTCACCCGTTTCAGGATTTTTAAATTTTGCTGGAATATCATTATCAAGTAGAGTGTCATTCATATTTTTCTCCTTATTTATGAATTAGAATATTTTCTTAAAGGTTAATTTTCTTTAGCTTGTTCAATAAAACGTAAAATCGTATGAACCATTGAGCGTTGCCCTTCGGCGTAACGCAGTTGATCATTGGAAACTTCAGCGCCGTAGTTACGGTTAAACGTTATATATTGTAAGTATGCGAGTGCCTTTTTCCCATCTTCAGAAGAAAAAACACGAGCAAAAACACGTTTTATATTTTTTTGATCTATTTTTGATATGTGTGAGATATCAATAATTTTAAATTTATTTTTATTCTGAAAGAACATCAATTTCCTCCGCCAATTTTAAATTTTCAGGAATAATTTGTTGTTGAATTAAATCATTTGGTACGCCTAAAGACTCTCCTAAAAACTTCACTGTTTTTTGAATATCAATAGAGCCTGCAGCAGGTGTTCCCATGCTTGAAACCGTGTTCAGCCACGTTAAAACATTCTGGACATGTCCTTGCCCCTGCATACGTGCCAAAGGAGAGCGATAATCAAGCATCACATAACGACCATCAAGCGCAATATCTGGAATTTCCCCACGCCGTTGTAAAATAGAAAAAGCACGTTCAATCAACGGTGTTAAAAGCTCGGATTGTAACCGCCCATAGGTCGCACCAAGTAGAAGACCCATTTCCGAAGAACGCTCCAATACTTCTGTCGCACTCATTTTATGATTAACCACAGGCCCTAATTTATCAGATAGTAAAGCATGGCGAATGCGTGACCGTAAATCTTTTAAAACCAGTTCGGAAACATCAAAACGTCCCGGCATTTCCAAAGGTTTAAGACCTTGAGATCCAACTGCTTTCGGAATAATAGCCCCTGGCACAAGCTCAATATTAGCTGGATTTAACACACCATCATCATCCGCCTGCCATATCCCAGTTACGGCAATAGACGCATTTTTTAAAATAAGTTCGACAACCTTATTCGCAGTTTTAATATCAGGTAAGGCCTTCATCACAGGAGAACGGCCATAAATCTCTCCTGGTGATTTCATCCAACGAAAAGAAATAGCGGGTGATTTATTAAAATTCCCCTCTTTTAACAAAACAGGAGAGCTATCATCCATTAAAATCGCTGTATAATGATAAATACCATTTTCAGGCAAGATACTTTCAAGTACGTCAAAGGTAGCTTGGGTATCTGACTCCCCTTTACTCAAAATATAAAGTGGTAACTCTGCTTTTGGATACCGACCTTGAAGTTGCTTTAATGTCAGCGATAAACTGCGGTAAGAACCATCTAAAAATCCATTACTCCCCTCTTCTAAGACTATATCCTGAAGAGGCACGGCAGAAAATTTAAAAGCAGAATATTCGCCAATTTCTGTTTCTTCAAAATGTAATGTTGACGTTCCGCCAACAGCCAAATCTAAAAAACACTGATGGATTTCAACACTAAAATTAGAACGATCAAAATGCGATTGAATTTTACGGGCTATATCTTCTAAAACAGGAGCTAACCTTTGTGCTTCCGCATCATTCAAATCTGGTCCTGGCTTAAAACCAAACCATTGTGTCCACGGTGGCGTTAAATGACCTAACAAACTTGCCGCCAACTGATCAACAGCATCCATTGCCGTCCCATCAAATATATTTTTTGTTCTGCTTCCACCTACTACACCAAATTGCGCGGCATCACTACGTTGAGGCAAGGCATAATCATAACAATCTTCCCAGTGAGATTCCCAATTTTGACGTCGTGATTTTGCACGCGTATACCTATCAATAATCTTTTCTAGCCGTTGAGAATTTTTAATATCTATCTTTGTATTCTCCATCTTATTCTCCTAATAATGTTTTTTGCTGATTGCGCTCGCTATTGGCGCTATCCAAAAACCCTTTAAAACTTGTTGCAATTGTCCCAAAGCGACCACGTGAGCGTCGCAAAAGACTTTCCGTCCGAGCTTCAGCTTGAACTTCTGCATCAGTTTTCACTGGTTCGGATGATATTACTGTCTCTGCTGTTACAGGCGTTGGTTCGCTAGGTAAAACATATGTAATCGTAGGCGCCTTTGGCTTTTTTGTTATACTGCCCATGAAAAATCTCCTTTCGATTTTTTCGATATTTCTGAATTATTATAATTGATCAAATGCCTATATAACTGCCATGGCGTTAGGATATAGCGGTTATGAATTCCTAAAATACGTTTGATAGATTCAACGCAAGTAAAGAACATCCAAGGTGCTGGCTTATTATGTTGTTTATTAATTTGTGTTTTTACAACTTTATAACCGCGCACTTTAAGCCAATCAGGTAAACAAAACTCGCTTTCAATATGATGATAAATCTGTATGTCCATATATGGAGAAAGCGGATCAATACTCATCCAGCGTTGCCCATCGTTCAATAAAATAAAACAATGGCGAAAACCAGATTTAAGAATTTTTAAATATGGTAGATCTGTTTCCCCACTAAAGACAACCCAGGCATCTTGGGGCTTACACTCCCCTAGAAAAATTTCAGGTGTATATTTTCTCACGATACAAAATCATCATATGTCGTATTAGAATAGAGAGATGCTTCTTGTGCCCATGACTTATTGGCAAATAAATTATTTGATTTATTATCATGCATAATTTTTTTACGAATAAGCGCGGGCTCTAAACGTTGCATTGCTTCTAACCACAATTTATGGGCACGAACCTCTTTTACACGCTGAGGGTCAGGTGCAAGCTGACGGCGACCATAATGCCGTAAAACCAACATATGCTCCCAAAGCAGTAAGCGATTGCGATACAGATTATTTAGAATTTTTAAAATATCTGATGGTTCACACGGTCGAGGTGTTATTGATAACCCAGCTGTGTATCTTGCTCCTTCAACTTTAGCTTGCTGCGCTAATATGAACCAAAACCACGCTTCTTCGACCGTATCAAAAGGTACAATATTTTTATTAAGAGAGTTGTTTTCGTTTTTAATCTTTTTTTCTATTTTGGTTTCTTTATCCATTTTTTGTCCTTTAAACACAGTTGCTCCCTTAATGTTCACTATATAATAGGATTATATTCATCTTGTCAAGAATAAAATATGATTTTTTTCCTATTAATTTTACTTTGCGGTAATGGGAGTTTAATCCTATAGTGGGTAGGTATTATTAACGATACGAAAAAAACATAATTTATGAGAAGAACACAAAATGCTGACACATGAACAAATCTGGCGCGCTATAGATCGCCTTGCAACAACTTTTGGTTACAGTCCTTCAGGACTTGCTAAACAGGCTGGATTGGATTCTACCTCTTTTAATAAAAGCAAACGTATAGGCCCCGATGGCAAACCAAGATGGCCTTCAACAGAAAGTGTATCCCGTATTTTGGCAGCGACAGGGGCAACCATGCATGATTTTGTTTCGCTTGTTGAAGATTTAGATCCAAAAAATAATAACTCAACTTTGACTATTCCTGTTATTGGTTTTGCACAAGCAGGATCACAAGGATTCTTTGATGAAGAAGGTTACCCCAAAGGAGATAGCTGGGATGAAGTTCGATTTCCTGATTATAATGCGAGTAATGAAGAAGGTTGCTATGCCTTGGAAATCAGCGGTGACTCTATGGAACCACTTTATCGTGACGGTGATATATTGGTTATTTCTCCCAAAGCAAAGTTGCGTAATGGTGACCGTATTGTTATTAAAACAACAAATGGTGAAATCATGGCAAAAGAGCTGGTAAGACAAAATGCCTCTCGTATAGAAATACGATCACTTAACCCTGATCATGAAAACAGAAAAATACCTGCGAATGATATTTCCTGGATAGGTCGTATTACTTGGGTTAGTCAGTAAGCAAGAGGGCATTAAAATGGATAAAGACATTTCAAAAAATGTAGCTAAACTACTTCTTGATAGCAAATCAATACTCATCAATACCAAAGAACCATTCACCTATACGTCTGGAAAAATTGGTCCTACGTATTGTGATATGCGACGCCTAATTTCCCTACCCGCTGAGCGTAAAATTATCATGGATTATGCGGCTGATTTAATTAAGCCTTTAGGTGTTGATTATCTAGCAGGCGGTGAAACAGCTGGTATTCCTTACGCTGCATTTTTGGCAGAACGTCTTGATTTACCAATGCTTTATGTCCGTAAAAAACCCAAAGGTCACGGCCGTATGGCACAAATTGAAGGTCATATGAATGAAGAAGGTGCAAATGTCATGTTAATTGAAGACCTGATGACAGTGGGTACGTCACAGAAAATTTTTGTTGATGCATTACGCGCTGCCAACACAAAAATTGAAAATTCTTTTGTTATTTTTTCATATGATATTTACCCACAAAGTAAGATAAATTTGGATGAGATGAAAATAAAATGTCATGCTCTTACAAACTGGTGGTCAGTACTTGATGTAATTAAAACTGAAAATTATTTTGACGCAGAAACCATTACGTCATTAGAAGAATTTTTAAATTCCCCTGATGAATGGGCCAATAACTATTCACAAAAGGCATTATAAAGTGCCTAAGATTACTTTTCATGTAGCCGATAGCAAAGAAGCTCAAAAAGCTCTTCTTGAATTAAAGTCTCAACATGAAGATGTTGGAATTGATAAGGCTGACATTATGGTTGCCCTTGGTGGAGATGGCACCTTACTTGAAAGTTTACGCATGGTACGCAATAAAAAAATACCTGTATATGGTATGAATTGTGGTTCCGTTGGCTTTCTTTTAAACCCATACCGCCCTGAACAATTAATAGAAAATTTGACTAACGCCCACTCAGTAAAGATATACCCTCTTGCCATGAACGTTATTGACACTGATAACAAGCAACATGAAGCATTAGCTTTCAATGAAGTTTCTTTATTGCGCCAAACACGCCAAGCGGCAAAATTAAAAATCTCCGTTGATAATATTCAACGTATTTCTGAACTTGTTTGTGATGGAATTTTACTATCAACACCTGCAGGAAGTACCGCTTACAATTTATCAGCACATGGCTCCATCCTACCTCTATCGGCAAATGTTTTGGCGTTAACCCCTATCAGTGCTTTTCGACCAAGACGGTGGAGAGGTGCGCTACTACCATCAGAGTCAAAAGTAAAAATTGATATTATTAACCCTAACAAGAGACCAGTCAGTGCTACAGCAGACTCAACTGAAGTTAGAAATGTTCAAAGCCTTGAGATAAGACAATCGGACAGCGATGAACGTACCCTTCTCTTTGATCTTGATCATCATTTAGAAGAAAGAATTTTAAAAGAGCAATTTGAAGTTTAACTAAGGTCTGACCTTAGAAGGTTTTTTAACCGACCGTAAATTACGTCTTTTTGCAATTTCATTTTCAATTTCTTTTAAATCTTCTGCAACTTGCTCATCAAAATCACCATCCTTAATAATCCCACTTTGAGGAATCAACCCAAGACGCTTGGCAATTTCTTGATAACCTTCAATAATATCATCCAACCCTTTTTGAAAACGGTCTCTATCCATACTTTCTCCCGTCTCTGCATCCCACAAACGACAATTATCAGGTGAAATTTCATCCGCTAAAATTATATAAAGCTCATCATTTTCACCCCATAGGCGACCAAATTCTAATTTAAAATCTATCAGGCGTATTCCAATCGCAGAAAACAAACCTGTCAAAAAATCATTGACGCGTAATGCCTGCATAATCATTTCTTCTAACTCGTAAGGATCAGCCCAATCAAAAGCAAAAATATGCTGTTCACTAACAATAGGGTTTTGAAGCTCTTCTTTTTTATAATAAAATTCTACAAGCGGTTGAGGAAAAAAAGTACCTTCCTTAATACCCAAACGCGAACATATTGAACCTGTAGCTACATTACGAATACCAATTTCTAAAGGGATAATTTCAACCTGACGAACAAGTTGCTCACGCATATTTAAAGAACGTATAAAATGAGTTGGAACACCAATCCCTTCCAATTTTGTCATAATATTTGCGGAGATACGATTATTTAAAACCCCTTTTCCGGCTATAGTTATATTACCTTTATCAATAAATCCTCTAACATCATCCCTAAAATACTGAATAAGAGTTCCAGGCTCTGGTCCCTCATACACAGTTTTGGCCTTACCTTCATAGAGAGCTTTGCGTCTAGACATTACTTTTCCTTATTTTATGCAATAATATTCATCAAGTCTTCTCATATAACAATGGATTCTACAAGTTTCAAATGTTAGGTTAAACAATCTATTATTCAATATATAAGGGAAACACCAAATATGAGTAGTTTTGATGGCCGCAAGAAGGCTTTTGAGAATAAATTTGCACTAAATGAAGCTTTAATGTTTAAAGCAGAAGCACGCTGTTGCAAGCTTTTTGGACTCTGGCTAGCAGAGAAAATGGGACTTTCCGATGAAGCTGCAACTAGTTTTGCTGGTGACATCATCTCTGCTAATTTAGAAGAACCTGGATTTGAAGATGTTAAACGCTATGTTTCCCCTTATATAGAAGAAAAAAATCTTAATATTTCTGAAGAAGAAATTGATAAAAAATTGGAAGAATTTTTTGCTTTAGCCCAAGTTCAAATTAAAACTGAAGAAGGCTAACTTTAAAGATGGCAATGGATAAAGAATCAATTAAGGAAATGATAAAATCGGAAATTCCAGATGCTGTTGTTACAATTTCTGATTTACGAGGAGATGGCGAACATTATGCCGTACATATCATATCAGCTTCATTTGAAAAAAAATCCCGTGTTCAGCAACATCAAATGGTATATCAAGCGTTACAAGGGACAATAGATAATGATTTACACGCCTTGGCCATACAAACATCAGTACCAGAGTAAATGCTTATAATATAAAGAAAAGTATAATGGAAAATATAATTTTCGAACAAATTAAACAGGAAATAAACACAAATGATGTTGTTCTTTACATGAAGGGAACTGCTGTTTTTCCACAATGTGGATTTTCTGCCGCTATTGTACAAATTCTTTCTCAACTTGCTGTTTCATTCAAAGATGTTAATGTGCTTGAAGATACTATTATTCGCCAAGCTATAAAAGATTTTACAAATTGGCCAACCATTCCACAACTCTATGTGAAAGGTGAGTTTGTAGGCGGTTGTGATATTATTCGTGAAATGTTTGAATCTGGTGAATTACAAGAACTACTGAAAAACCATCATATTTCAACTGCAAATGCAGCTTGACCTTCATTGCATTCGAGGTAATTTACTATCACGGTGAACATTGCACGATAGGATTAGACCAAAACCGACAAGAACAGCTAGCATAGACGTCCCACCATAGGATACGAGCGGTAAAGGGGCACCAACAATAGGAATAAGCCCCATCACCATAGCAATGTTTATAAAAACATATAGTGAAAAATTTACAATCAAACCCATAGATAGCAAACGACCAAACGCATGACGACAATTCCAAGCAATAGCTATGCCATAAATGAATATCAAACCCATAAGAGTTAAAAGAAACAACCCTCCCATTAATCCCCATTCTTCAGCCCACAACGTAAAAATAAAATCGGTTTGTTTTTCTGGAAGAAAATTGAGACGGCTCTGTGTTCCTTGTAAGAAACCTTTACCTTCAATCCCGCCTGAGCCTAAGGCAATTTTAGATTGTGTAATATGGTACCCTGCTCCAAGCGGATCAGACTCAGGCTCAAGAAACGTTCTAACTCGCTGTTTCTGATAATCATGCATGAAATACCACGCCACTGGCATAGAAACTGCGGTTAAAACCCCTCCTGTAATAAAAAGCCATATTGGGGCGCCCGCTAGAAAAATCATAGCAACCCCCGCCATGACAATCATTAATGATGTTCCTAAATCTGGCTGAAGAAGAACTAAACCAACAGGAAGGAAAATAAAAATTAACGATGGTAAAAGAAAACGAATACTACGCATTTCTTCTTGGGATGCGGCATGAAAATAACGTGCCAAAGCCATAACAACAGCAATCTTCATAAATTCAGAAGGTTGTAATTGAATAAAACCTAAATCAATCCAGCGCTGCGCGCCCATTCCTGTATGCCCCATCACTTCTACAATAATCAAAAGGATAAACCCTATAATAAAAATTGGGTAAGTTAGTCGATACCAAATTTTAATATCAATAAGTGCAATTATAATGAGACCAACAAGACCAACAAGAAAACGTTCGATCTGTTTCGAAGCCCAAGGCTCGATATTACCTCCTGCTGCAGAATATAGCGCAGCAAAGCCTATACAAGCCACTAAACACACGAGAAAAACCATGCCCCACCCCAAATTTTGGAGTTTTTGAAAAATGCTCTGGTCTGTATTTAACCTCACTGTATCAAACATGTCGTTTTGGTCTTTCTATCACATTGCTTAATTTTATATCTGACGCGGCTGGATTTCTTTTTTGCGTTTCTAACAATAAATCCTTTGCGATAGGAGCCGCCACAGCAGATCCACCGCCGCCATGTTCTACAACAACGGAAACGACATAGCGCGGGCTTTCAACAGGTGCATAACCAACAAACAATGCATGATGCCTGTATTTCCATACCAAATCTTCGTTCATAATACCACGTGCGCGTTCTGCCCGATTGATTTTTTTGACTTGTGCTGTTCCCGTTTTTCCACCCATTTCCATACCTTCTGCTTCTATACGAGAACCATAAGCCGTTCCTTCTTTGCTATTAACAACACGATCCATACCCTTTTTAATAACATCAAGATAAGATTTTTTAATGCCCATTTTTGGCCATTCGTCAGGATACATTTTTTTATCATCAATATAACCTACAAGCCACGGTTTAACAGCACTTCCACCGTTTATAAGCCTTGAGGTCATTACTGCAAGTTGTAAAGGAGTTGATAAAATATAGCCCTGCCCAATAGCAGAAACAATAGTTTCCCCAGGTTGCCACACCTTACCATATTTTCCCATTTTCCATTCTTTTGTCGGGATAAGTCCTGCACGTTCTTCGCTCAAATCAAAACCATATTTTTCACCCAAACCAAAACGCCTAGCCATTGCGGCAATTGTATCTATTCCTATTTCCGTAGAAAGTTTATAAAAATAAGTATCACAAGATTTCATTAAGGCATTTGCTACATTAAGCAATCCATGCCCACCTAATTTCCAACAATGAAATTTATCTTTACCAAATTCATATCTACCTGTGCAATTAACTGTTGTTTTGGGAGTTGCGTTGCCTACCTCTAATGCTGCCAATGCTGTCATCATTTTAAATGTTGAGCCTGGAGGATATTGGCCAGATATAGCTTTATTGTTTAAAGGAAATGCAGGATTAGACATTAACTCCTCCCACTGCTCCGCACTTATTCCTTTCGTAAAAAGATTAGGGTCAAACCCCGGTTGGGAAGCCATCGCATAAACAGCACCCGTATACGAATCCATAATCACTGCTGATGCACTTTTATACTCACTTAAGCGTTGCTGACAGTAACGTTGCAATTCAGCATCTATACTTAACGATATACGTTGGCCATCACGACTAACATCTTCTTCTAACTCTCTAATCTCCCGTCCACGAACATTAACTTCCATTTGTTTATTACCAGCTCGCCCACGCATATATTGATCATATGATTTTTCAACACCAGTCTTTCCAATTTTAAATCCTGGCAATGTTAGAACTGGCTCACCATTTAAATCTGCTTTACTGACCGCACCTACATATCCAATTACATGTCCCGTAGCTTCTGCAAAAGGATAGTTTCTGATTTCACCTTCATCAATACTCATACCTGGTAAATCATCAAGATTAACCTCTATCTTGGCAACCTCATTCCAACTTAAATTATCAGTAACTTCTATCGGTACAAAAGAGGCTGATTTTTTTGACACCTCTATAACAAGCTTGATGCGTCGATCATCAAAATCAATTAAACCAGTCAACTTTTGTAATGATTTTTCTAAATCATCCGCTTGTTCAGGAATGATTAATATTCGAAAATTTTGATTATTAATGGCCAAAGGCACACCAAAACGATCAACTATTTCACCCCTAGAGGGTGCAATCATTTTTATATTAATCCTGTTTTTATCAGACAACGTTTTATAACGCCCACCTTCCGCCAATTGAAGCCATGCTAAACGACCACCCAAAACTGCCAAAGCCATGCCCTGAAAGGCACCCACAATAAATGCTCGTCTGGTAAAACTTTTTGACCGATCGCCCTGATTATTCATATTTTAAAAACTTACAAAAAATGTGATTGAGATACTGGTGGCAAAATACGATAAATTATATTGAATAACAACGTAATCATGGGAAACATTAGCGTACTAATTAATGTCCCGAACAAAATTCCAGAAAAACCAAAGACATTTTCGTTTAAAACAGTAAAAAACAGCCATTCTGAAAACATAACCATAAAGCATGTAAAGGCAAACCCTATCCACACAATAACGTATGGTTGCCCCAAAAAAAATAAACGTTGATCACGGATAACCCATTGGACTATCACAAAAAGCATTGCGTGCAATCCAACAGGATAGTTTAAAATGAAATCAAATAATAAACCCAATATAAAAACATACGCAGGAGAAAGCAAAGTGGGTCTATATATTGACCAAAAATAAATACAAATAACTATAAAGTAGGGTCGCACTGCATCAGAATATGAAATTGAATAGCTTATCAAACCTAAAAGAAATAGTAAGAAAATTATCATTTGAGCTAGAGCTAAATATCTAAACCAAGTTATATTTTGTGAAGAAAAAAAATCACTCATATTTTTTTAAAGCTAATCTACCGAATATGATAGATCGCCTCTAATCAAATTTGAGTTAATCAATGCATCAACAATACGAACATAAGTAATACGGCTCATATCAGCATAAGGTTGAATAATTTTTTCTCCCTTATCATCAATAATTACCTTACCTACAGGTAGGCCAAAAGGGAATATTCCGCCATCTCCAGACGTTATAATGCGTGTTCCCTCAACCAAACCGGAGTCTTTCGGCAAATGTTTTAAAGTCGGGTATTGACTATTATTACCTGTCAAAATTGCTTTTTGATTTGTTCCTTCAATCAACACAGGTATATGAGAATTTATATCCGTTAACAATAAAATACGGGAAGCATTATTTCCAACTTCAATAATACGACCTATCATGCCTTCACCCGCAAGCACGGCTTGATTTTTTTTAACACCGCTATCTTGACCAGAAGCCACAAGCAGAGTTTTTACAAATGCATTCCCAGCATCAGATATAACACGTGCCGTCACATACTTATGATTTGTACTTACTTTTAAATTTAAAAGTTTTTGCAAAGACTGGTTTTCAGCTTGTAACATCAATGCTGTTTGATACCATTCTTTCAGTCTTGCATTTTCTGTCTGCAACTTTACATTTTCTGCTTTTAAGGTGGCCTTACCTGATACCCCACTAACAGCTTTTGCCATGTTTTGAAACGGACTACTTATAACTGACAATACAGGTGTAAAAATATCAGTAACACCAACTCTTGGCCCTGATAAGACAATGGGACGGGCAAATGCTATAATTAAAAAACAAATGGCGAGGAACAGAAAAAAAACAGATCCAATTCTGCCATTTAATAGGGCTAAAGAAGCTGAATAAGAAACTGATTTTTGCTTAATACGAGATTTCATGCGAGCTTAAAAGTAAGAATTAAAATGCTTTAACATCTTTCAATATATTAAATCAGTCACAAGAATAAAACTAGTAAAAATTAGGGCAATACATCTTTATACTCATTAATATGATCCAATAAGAACCCCTCTTAAAGTCTTCATTTCCTCTAAAGCATGGCCTGTTCCTAGAACCACACAAGATAAAGGATCATCAGCAATAGTCACGGGCAAGCCGGTCGCATGCCTTAAAACCAAGTCCAAATTAGACAACAAAGCACCACCACCTGTCATTACAATCCCTTTATCAACGATATCAGCAGCAAGCTCAGGAGCTGTATGTTCTAGAGCAGTTCTAACTCCCTCAATAATCTGCCCTACTGGCTCAGCAAGGCTTTCTGCAACCTGACGTTCTGTTATAATAATCTCTTTTGGCACACCATTTAGTAAATCACGACCCTTAATATGAATTTGACGACCTTCTCCATCCGCAGGCGGGCAAGCAGAACCAATTTCTTTCTTGATACGCTCCGCCGTACTTTCTCCAATAAGTAAGTTATGGACACGGCGGATATAAGCAATAATGGCTTCATCCATTTTATCACCGCCTACCCTTACAGAACGCGCATAAACAATGCCCCCAAGGGAAATAACAGCAACTTCAGTCGTACCACCACCAATATCAACAACCATTGAGCCTGAAGGCTCTGTTACTGGCAATCCAGCACCAATAGCAGCAGCCATAGGCTCCTCAATCAATTCAACCTGACTAGCTCCTGCACTTTCTGCAGATTCTTGAATCGCCCGCTGCTCAACCGCAGTAGAACCAGACGGCACGCAAATCATCATTTTAGGGGATACAAAAGACCTACGATTATGCACTTTACGGATAAAATGTTTAATCATAGCTTCAGTGACTTCAAAATCTGCAATAACACCATCACGCAAGGGCCGCGTTGCAACAATATTGCCAGGTGTACGACCCAACATCTGTTTAGCCTCATTTCCAACAGCTAAAACCTGTTTTTTTCCACCAGCCATAGAAATTGCAACAACAGAAGGTTCATTTAAAACAATACCTTGATCCTTAACATAAACCAATGTATTGGCCGTCCCTAGATCAATTGCCATATCTGCTGACATAAAGCCAAAAAGCTTAGAAAACATGTACTATCCGTTGTTAGAATCTAAATGATTGAAGCGTTATAACAGAGTTATAACCTATATGCATCAATTGTTTTAAGGAATTAAACATTAATTTAAGTAAAATAAAAGCCCGCAACATAAGGCAGGCTTTAACTTATTAATATTAGAAAGAAACCAAATTACCCTTGGCGCGCCTTAAAACGTTTATTCACTTTATTAATAACATAAACACGGCCACGACGACGAATAACGCGACAATTTCTGTCACGCTTTTTCAATGTTTTCAATGAGTTAACAACTTTCATGGGTGTACCTATATAAATAACGTTATTATTGAGTGAGGAAACTAGCTTCCTACCCCCCATAATGTCAAGATATAATGTTGTTTTTTAAAGGAAAACCCCGCCTTTATGCATAAAAATCAAACACACATAAGCAATATGGGTTAAATTATGAAGTTCTTGATCCAAGCCAAAAGCCCACCAGAATAAAGTATCTTTAGCTGTTAACTTCTTAGATATTGTTACTCTACCCTTAATACGGTCAACAATACTATGAACAATAAAATCGACAATTCCCAACCACCAAAGTGACGGGGCAAAAATTAAAACAATAAATAATGTCCCTAAAGCATGTATAAAAGTGTGAGAAAATAAGGCTTTATAGCCCTCTTTTCCAGCCATACCTTTAGTGAGTGCCATCCAATCTGTCTGCAACAAAAAGTCCCCAGCAAAATGCTTGAGTCGAAAAGAAAGATATAAAACTAGGAGGGCAATTGGTGACATTTATGGTTTCTTAAGAAAATTAATATATATAATTATGCCATATAAGATAAATATTCCAAGTTAAAGTTACAATTTAGTATATTATACTTTTATACGACCATAATAGTGTTAACGACAATTATACGAGATAGATCAAATATTAATGACGCCTTCGATTGATAAAAAGGAATTTAAAGCTGGTAAAATCATCCTCAAGCAAGGGGATGAAGATGCCAATAACGCCTATATCATAGAATCTGGCCTTGTTGAAATATTGATTGAAAAAGAAAATAATTTAGTTCAACGCTTAGGAACTCGGGGACCAGGAACTATTATTGGTGAAATGGCTCTTGTTGATAATAAACCACGCACCGCTACTATAAAGGCGGTAGAAGACAGCATCTTATTAGAAATTACAAAATCTGACTTTGAGCGTCGTTTAGAAAACTCTGATCCTGTTATTCAAATGATAACGAAAGTTATACTCGCTCGTTACCGTGATATGATTGCCAGAGCTCAAATATTTGGAAACTCAAATACTATTCCAACACCTGAAGAATTGGAAAAAGGATTGGTTGAAAATACCAATGCAGTAGAAAATATAAAAACCTCTAATGAATTAAAATTCGCTTTAGACAATGATGATCTTGAACTTCACTACCAACCTATCATTGACTTAAAAACAAAAGACATTAAAGGCTTTGAAGCTTTAATTCGATGGAACCATCCGGAAAAAGGTTATATTTCACCAGAAATTTTTATCCCAATAGCTGAAGATAGTGGTTTAATCGTAGAAATAAGTCGTTGGGTTGTTTTAAAAGCTTGTCAAACACTTGCAAACGTAAAAAGTGAATTCAACAATACTGATATGTTTGTCAGTGTTAATTTCTCAGCATCTGATTTTTCTGACCCCAATTTTTTATCATACATAAGTCATGCATTAAATGATACTGGCCTAAACGCAAAAGATTTACATCTTGAAATTACCGAACGCCTCTTAATGAGTCACCCTGGTAATGCGCGTGATACGCTTGAAAAATGTAGAAATAAGGGAATGGTAGTTTCTATTGATGACTTTGGAACAGGTTACAGCTCCTTGAGCTATCTACACTACTTCCCTATCGACATTCTAAAAATAGACCGTAGCTTTATTAACAACATGACTGAAGATAAAGGTGCGTTAGAACTTGTAAAATCGATTATCTCTTTGAGCCATAACATGGAAATGAAAGTTATTGCCGAAGGCATTGAAACAGAAGAACAATCAAGTTTACTAGAAGGCATTAATTGCGACCAAGCCCAAGGTTATTTATACGCCAAACCAATGGCTGAAGAGGCTTTAATTACCCTCATCCACGAAAAAACATAATTTAATTCAAATTTATCTAATCTTTAACCTGTATTAACCTTTAATTGATAAAATTAAGAGTTGGAAAAATTATTTATTTTTTCAAAATAATAAAAAATATATAATAAAAACAGGGATTTAGGGAAATGGCACAGAATTTAGATATCAATTCTATTGATCAAAATATTGGCGAAAATACAGATTTTATTCAATTAAAGTCGGATAGCGATGGAAATATTAATCTTCCAGCAGGAAATTTTATTGGAGATGCCGACCTTTCTCGTGATGGCCAAGATTTGGTTTTAGAATTTTCTGAAGATGATAGCTTTATCGTAGAAAACTATTTCTTAGCACAGGACGATTTTATGATTCAAGATTCTTCTGGATCAGTTTTAACATCAGGTCTTGTAAATTCTTTTGTCCACTCTTCCCCAGAATACGCACAAAATAATTCTATGAATGATGAGAGCCCTGTTGGTGCCGTTGAAGAATTAAAAGGCAATGCCACAGTTACCCATCTAGATGGAAGTAGTGATAATATTACTTTAGGTACACCAATTTATGAAGGTGATGTTATTCAAACATCTGGAGATGGCGCAGTAAATATTATTTTTAGCGATGAAACAAGTATGGCCATAAGTGAAGATGCACGCGTAGCTATTGATAATTACAAATTCGACGCCTCAACTGAAAGTGGTGAAACCAACTTATCTGTTTTACGTGGTGTTTTTGTCTACACCAGTGGTCTTATAGGTCGTGATGACCCGGATGATGTAGAAATTAATACACCCGTTGGATCTATTGGTATTCGTGGAACGATTATTGCTGGTCATATTAATCCAGAAGGTCAAAGTGAGATTTCTGTTTTAGAAGGCGCGATTGTTATTAAAAATGGTTCTGGTGAAAGAACACTTTCACAACAATACGAAACTGTTAAATTATCCAGCTTCCAAGAGGCGATTGAATATCAAGGTGTTGGAGCTGCCAATGATATTAGTAAGACTTATGGTTCCGTTAGTGATGTTTTACCAAAACTATTCAGCTCGATTAACGATGCTGTAAAAGAAGAAGTTAATCTACAAGAAGCTGAAGAAGAAGCTCAAGAAGAAATTGAAGCAGCTGAAGAACAAGCAGAGGCAGAAGAAGCTCAAGAAGAGCAGAATACCGAAGAGCCAGAAATTGCACCTGACCCTACGTTAGAAATTATTCAAGATGATGTAGGATTTGGAGTCGGAGGTGAAGTGTTAGCTGACCCTATTATTACAAATGATCCCGCAGCAGCACCTAAACCACCGCCAGGACCAGGACCACAAAATACCCTTCAACAAAACGGCGGTCCAGAAGAAATTCTTTACCAAGAACCCAAAGACTTTAATGAACCTCAAGTCATTCAAAATTTTAAACCGATATTTGAGCAAATGAAGGCTGGTGAAGTTGTTGGTACTATTGTTCTAAAAAACTACCCTGCAGGATTCAGTATTGAATTTAATGGCGGTGGTACGGTAAATGGTGACTTTCAAATTACGCACATTGCTGGGACAGACAGATATGAAATTTCATTGACAGGTAATGTTGTTGGCGCAGTCGGTTCAACTTTAGTTCCGATTAATATTGACTTAAAGTTTCCAGATTCCACAACAGTTCCACTTGTTAATCAGACACCAACTATTCTAGATGCTGCAGTTAGTTTAAATTCTCCTAGTGGTTATAATTACGATGTCATTAATGTAGGCAATTCTATTCAACCGCTTAAAATTGGTGATTTTAATGGTGATGGAAATAAAGATTTTGCAAGTATTCATACAGCAACTGGTGACCTTCACATTGAAGATTTTCCTGGAGCTTCAATATACTCTGACAACACAGTAGACTATTCCTCTATCGCTGGGGTTGGTGATGTTAATAACGATGGCTTTGCAGATGTTATTGTCGGATCGGCCTTAAGCTCAGGTACAAATGGTGATGCTTTTTTAATTGAAGGTGGTGGCGCTCCTACCTTGGTAAATGTAGGATTAGCAGGAAATACTGGAGATGAAGAAGGTAGCTCAGTTGCCGGCATCGGTGATTTTGATGGTGATGGTAAATCTGATTTTGCCATAGGATCGCCTGGATTTGCTGCATCACTGGCTAATGATGGACAAGCAATATTACACCTTAGTGCAGCTGGTGCCAAAGATATTGATGGACAATTTGCAAACCAGCATTTCGGTGGGAAAGTTGCTGGAATTGGTGATATTGATGGCGATGGTTATAGCGACATACTTTTAGGTAACAGATCTGGAAGTTCGAATCCCAATGAGGCGTACATTGCCTATGGTAACGCAGGAGGAACTGCACCTACTGATACAAGCGGCATGATAAAAATTACAGCCGCCAATGAAATTGTAGCTGGCAGTGCTGCTGGAGACATCAATGGTGATGGCTATGACGATTTTGCAATTTCTATGAACGATGGAACAGATATTGATACATATGTCGTTTACGGCAAAGCAGCAAATTTTGGTGTTACAGAAATAGATATGACTTATCTAGAAAACCCTGATCACGCTTTAAAAATACACGATGATGGCGTCGGCGGTGCAACAGATTATAATGTTGTTTCTGTTGGTGATGTTGATGGCGATGGATTTGATGATCTTCAAGTTGGCGTTGTTGGTGGAAATCAATATATTGTATTTGGTGATATCGGTGGTGATAACATTCCTTATGTAGTTGATGGAACTGCCACTGATTCAGCAGGAACAGTTGGAGATCCTGATGGTAATGTAAGAGCCTCAGCAGATAACCAATCCTTAGTCGGAGACGTCAACTTCAATGATAATGATAACAATAACCTAAGCATGAAAGGCGGGGGAAGTAACAATATTTTTGAAGTTACAGATAATCAATTTAGAAATATAGATGGTGGAGACGGCTTTGATACTATTAAATTTATGGGTAGTGGTACTCTAGATTTTTCTAATAAAAACTTTGAAGACATAAGTCAAATTGAAGAAATAAAATTTGGAGGCCCCGGTCAATCAATAACACTTACTACTGAAAACCTTTTCAATATGCTTAAATCGAGCGATAATGGAGAATTAAGAATTACTGGTGAAGGAATGATACTATTTGATTCTGTTAATCCTGGAGCTGGTCTTGGTCAAACAGATGACCCAATAGAATTCCTTGAAGAAGGAGGGGTCGGTACCGCAAGCTACACAGGAACCACAACATTAGATGGCACTGATTATTTCTCATATAACGTTGGTGGTTATGATCTTTATATCGGAGCTGACGTTGGTGCACCTACTAACATGACATTCGTCTAGTAAGACTACTTAGTCTTAGCGATGAAAACCCCGTCCCAGTCCTCTGGTGGCGGGTTTTTCGTAAGCTTAACAATACGTTTTTGATAAATTTTATAATATTGCTTCATATTATCACTAGCTAATTCAGCCGCTTCCTTACAGTCTTGCGCTGCGCAAGATAGGTCGGCTATACGATACGCCGCCAGCATGGCATTATGCGCCGCTTCCCACTTTTTAAATTCAACGCTTTGCGCATATTCCGCATCCCCTATTAATGTAAAAATATGAACTGGTTTTTCTCTTCCAATTACTTGTATTAAATCAAGCTCCAGCATCGCTAAATCAGGAACTTGCTTTCTTGTATCTTCACCAACCAAATTTGTCACACTATATGTTTTTGTCTGTCCTTCTAGGCGTGATGCTAAGTTAACGGCATCCCCCAAAGCAGAATAAGCAAAACGTTGTTTTGAACCCATGTTTCCAACAGAGCATGGTCCCGTATTAATTCCAATACCTGCACTTAATAGTAACGGATCAGCCCCTTCGCCTGCACGTTGTTTAATTTCTTCGTTCACTGGAACCAAAGCTTCATTCATTTTTAATGCTGTTAAACAAGCTTGGCGCGCATGATCAGGGTCATCAAGTGGCGCATTCCAAAAGGCCATCATCGCATCGCCCATATATTTATCAATCGTTCCACGACTTCCCATGACAAGATCAGACATAGGTGTTAAAAAATCATTCATTAATTGAATTAGCTCTTCAGGAGAAAGCTTTTCTGATATTTTTGTAAAACTCCTGATATCTGTAAACATTACACTTAACTCTCTCACCTCACCGCCAAGCTTCAACTTATCAGGACTTTTAGTAAGCTCCTCCATAAAGGTTGGTGAAATATAATGCCCAAAAGCTGTTTTAACCTGTCGCCTATCAATTTCAGAACGAATATAACTCAATAACGTTGACACAAGAAAAAGTAGAAATATAACACCACTTGGATAAACAGGATCAATCAAGAAGCCCTTTTCAACATAAGCCTGAAGCGATCCATAAAACAAACCACCAATTAAACTTAAAGTAAAAATCCCAAGCCAAACGGCATTAACAAAAGGTGCTAAAATAATAATAGCAAAGCCTGCTAAAGCAATGATTGCCGCCTCAACACCAATAATAAGATTGGGACGCTTAAGGTATTTTCCCTGCAATATTTGTTCAACCATATTAACATGAACCTCAACACCAGGTATAAAAATATCAAGGGGGGTTGCCCGAATATCCCTTAACCCTTCTGCGCTCGTCCCCACAAAAACTATTTTATTATTTAAGCTCTCCTTTAAATCTTTAGAAAAACTTTTTTCTAAAACTCTTTGCGCAGAGATATATTCATTTTCTTTTATATCCCTATAATGAACCCATAATTTTGAATCACTTTCTATTGGAATTTCAAAATCAGATATTTGAATAAGATAGTTCGTATCAAATACCCCACCATCTTTACGTTCACGAATAATATAACGTGCATTAGGATTTATATAAGCTCTCAATGCCTCCAATCCTAACATCGGATATAGATTGGATTTATCCTTATAAATCCCCGCAGGAGGATACACATTAAACAACGACACCTGTCGAATAATACCATCCACATGCGGTGTCGCCATAAAACTACCATTTCCTGCAGCTGACGATGAAAATTCAGGTAAGTTAGTCACAACCCCTATCGGCGAAAATGTATCAGCAAAAAAAGGTGATTTATCTCGCAATAAAAATGTGGGTTTAAATCTTTCATAAGGTAAGCGCAACGTATCTTCGGGCTTGGCCCCACTAAAACCAGTTACTACATTCCCTGCATTTTTTATAGCTTGAGAAAAGGCAACGTCATTATTAGGCAACCCCTCTAAAGAACTTTTGATATTTTGGTATTTATCATCATTGGGTAAGCTTCGCGCAATTAAGTCAGGAGAGGTTCTATCTTTTTCAGCAAAAACCATATCAAAAGCAATAACTTTTGCACCATACTCATTCAGCCTTGTTACTAAATCCGCCATGACTGTACGCGACCATGGAAATTGACCTAATTTTTTTAAAGATTCTTCATCTATATCAACAATTGTAACTCTATCAGATGCTTCACGAGGATATAATTTATTAAAGCCATCAAATGTAGTATATTGTAATCTCTTACGAAACTCTTGATCAGAGCCGCTGAAAAAAACTGCAATTACTAAAACAAATAATAATAACACAATGTGGATCCATTTATTTGTTAAAAAACGGATCATCTTTCTGTCAAAGCCTTATCTTTAGCGCGTAAGACAGGTTTTGCTAAATAACTTAGTATTGTACGATCTCCAGTAATGACCTCAACTTCAGCAACCATACCAGGCGTAATCGGTAATGGTTTTTCTTCTGTGCCCAAATAGTTTTTATTAGCACGCACTTCAATTTCAAAAAAAATGTTTCCATCATTATCATTCACACTATTTGCACCAATTCGAACCAGCTTTCCCTTTAATGAACCATAACGTTGAGAATCATAAGCAGAAATTTTTATATTTACCTCTTGGTCTGGTCTTAAAAATGCAATCTCTTGCGGTACAACCCGAGCAATAATTTTTAAATCATCGCCTAAAGGAACAATTTCAACCAACTGCATCGCCGGTTCAATAACACCGCCTATCGTCTTGATAGCGATTTTATTCACTACACCATCAATAGGAGATCTTATATCAGCCCGATCAACACGCTCACCTATGGCCGTCAAACTTTCACTAAGCTGTGAAATTTGGCTTTCAATATCATTAAGCTCACCTAAAACCTGACTTTTAAATTTATCTTCACGATCTGCACGTTCACGTTGAGCCCCCCTTAACTCAGCTTCCAAACCGCTCTTTTTCTGTGCTGCCTCACGCATCTCTCCAGAAATGTTTGATATTTCCCTATTCAATCGTATCTCTTCTAATTGTGGCACAGCCTTTTTCACCACCATTTTCTTTGTAATAACAAGCTCTTGATTTAATAAACGCCGACTTTCGGACAGCCTGTTTATTTTAGCTTGAACTTCTCTTAATTCAGCTTGGGCACTGCTTATTTTATTATCAAGAATAGATTTTGCATTACCTAACTCCTGTTGGCGTGAGTTAAATAATGCTAACTCATTCCGCGCTATATCTGGAAATTTTTCAACAATCTCTTTGGGTACAGTAAAATCTTTACCTGCCGCTTCTGCATCCAGCCTTGCCTTTTTAGCCTTCAAAGCTAACGTTTTTGCTTCCGTTCCACGCTCTTCTGAAGCAAAAGCAACATCATTCACCTTCATTAAAATTTGATCCTTGCCAACTTTTTCACCTTCACGAACCAATAATTCAGTTAATATACCCCCCTCCAAACTTTGAACGACTTGAATTTCCTGTGTTGGTACCACTTGCCCACTACCGTGCGTAATTTCTTCAATCTCTGATGTTCCTGCCCATATAAAGAATGCGCCAACTAAGGACGCCACAGTTAACAACATAAAATGTGAAGCAACAGATGGTTTCATCCTCGTTGCAGCTTCCAATTCACTCATAAATTCTTTATCAGACATAGTTTATTCTTTCGGCACTTGGATTTGCCCAGCGTTTATTGCTTCAATAACCTTATCACGTGAGCCATCCATAACAACACGACCCTGATCCATCAAAATAAGACGGTCAACTAATGTTAACAGATGATGGCGATGCGTAATTAAAATAAGCGTTTTATCTTTTGTTTGCTCTTGAATATGTTTTGTAAATGAATTTTCTGCTTGTGTATCCATAGCATTCGTTGGCTCATCACAAATATAAAGGTTAGGTTTGAGTAACATAGCACGAGCTAAGGCTACACATTGGCGTTGTCCACCACTTAAGCCCTCTCCACGCTCACCAACCTGCGTATCATATCCCATCGGATGATGGGAAATAAAATCATGCACCCCTGCCGCCATAGAAGCTTGTAAAATATCTTCTTCCGAAGCATGGGGAACACTCACCGTAATATTGTCACGCACTGTTCCATTAAACAAAACAACGTCCTGTGCAATATAGGCAACATTTCGACGTAAATCAGCAGGATCAATTTGCCGGTAATCCGTATTATCAAATAGCATTGTTCCCTCACTTGGATCATAAAGCCCCATTGCCAATCGAGCCAAAGTACTTTTACCTGATCCAATACGCCCAATAATACCTACCTTTTCTCCTGCTTCTATTGAAAAACTAGCTGCATCAATTACTTTTCTATCAGTTCTTGGGTAAACAAAAGAAACTTTCCGTAATGTAATTTTTCCTTTTAATTCAGGACGATGTAGAAATTGAGTATTTGTTGGACGCTCTACAGGTTTACTCATAATTTCATTTAAAGTTTTTAAAGCATTGCGTGCACTATGATAACGACTCATCAAATTTGCCATTTGCCCTATTGGAGCTATGGCACGTCCCCCTAAAAGCACACAAGCAATTAATGCGCCAACGCTCATTTCAGAATCTTTCACTAAATACATCCCAACAAGCACCACAAAAATAGAAGCAGTTTGTTGTATCCAAGTAGAAAAATTAACCCCCATACCTGATACAAAGCGCGATCCTTGTGAATATCCAGAATTTTCGGCCAAATAACGTCCATATTTCTCACGCATACGGCCATCAGCCCCAACAGCTTTTATAGTCTCTAAACCATGAATACTCTCAATAAGTAAGCCGTGTTTTTCTTCTGCAGACTTCGTAGATTTTCGAACTAAGGACTTCAAAGGAAATTGCAATATAACACCTGCTATAAAAACCAGCAGTATTAAACCCGCTAGAATAAATGCGACAGGTCCGCCCAATATCCAAATAACAAACAAAAATAGAAATGTGAAAGGCAAATCAACCACTGTCGTTAATGTTGCTGAGGTAATAAAGTCTCTTACTGAGTCAAAATCACGCAACATATTAGCAAATGAACCACAAGAAGCAGGTCGGTCAGCCAATTTCATATTAAGAAGTTGATCATAAATACGTCTTCCCGCAATAATATCAATACGTCTTCCCGCAAGATCAATAAAATATCCGCGTAAATTCCTCATAATAAAATCAAAAGCAAAAACTGTTAAAGCACCAAGTCCAAGAACCCAACCTGTTTCAATCGCGCTATTCGGTATTACGCGATTATAAATATTCATAATAAAAATTGGGCTGGTTAACCCAAAAACATTAACAAGAATGGCTGCAACAGCAACACGAGCATAAATAGATTTGCACTCCAACATCGGCCCCCAAAACCAATGACGGTCGTGATCTTCTTGATGAGCAGATTCACTTTTATCAAATTCTGATTTTGGATGAACATAAATAGCATAACCACTATAAGCTTTGTTCAAATCTGCAAACTTAACCGATCGTTCACTTTGTGTTTCTGGTGACCAAATAATAGCACTTTTTTCATTCTTACTTAATTTTAGCAAAACACAGGCTTGCTCATCTTTCATAACAAGAACAGCAGGAAGAACAGGTGCTAAAATTTTATTTATATTTTTACGTTGGACAATTTTTGCCTTTAAATTAATGCGTTCTGCTGCTTCACAAAACAAAGCAGGCTTCATGTTTGCCTCACCATAGGCAAGACCAGAAACTAAAGCTTGGGGTGATTTTGCACGACCATAATGAGTGGTTAAGAAAACCAGACATTGTAATAAGGGATCTACACTTGAATCTGGTTTTGTCAAAATCAAACCTCTGTATTAAAAGTTATTTAGTCGTGATATAAATTCGTTCGCCTGAGCTAACTTTTTGTAATGGACGATGTTCTGGAACAACAGGCTCAACAGTCATTATTTCTATAAATTCCTGTTCTTCAACCTCTTGCTCCTTAACAACCTCTAACTCAACCTTATTTTTCGGCTCAACATATTTTATTTGAGGATTAATAATAGGATCTTCATCATATTTTATTATTGTCTCAATTTTTTCTACTGGTTGCACCGATCTTATTTTTTTAATAGGACGTTTTTGACCACCAACAATGACAGTTTCTTGAAGTTGGCCAATACTTGCAAGAACTGTGTATTGCGCCATAAGATAGCGATACTCTGCTGTAATTGATTCTAATTGAGAATTAAAAAATTGATTTTCGGCTTGCATTAATTGCAACAAACGAACGCGCGCGCCCTCAAATTGGGCTTTATAGGCTTCAAATAAATTACTTGTTACCGCTTCTCTTTCCTTGATCAAATCCACTTGTTTTTGTGCTGTTTCTAATTCTGTATAAGCACGATAAATATCACCTTCAATACTACGTAATTTTTCTTTATTTTCAGCGGTAATTTCAGAATATTGTGCTCTTAATCTTTTACCCCTTGCCTCCAATGCACCACCTGTTTCAAAATCCCAAGTTAATTTTAACAAAGCACGTGTATCTTTCAACTCACCACCAATTTCTTCCTTCTGATCACGCTTAATACCTGATACCTCTGCATCAAGACCAGGATATAACGCTCCCTTTTCTGCTTTTATTTCAAATTCAATGGCCTCCATCTCTTTTTGATTAGACTTAAGCAGTGGATGATTAGACTTAGCGTAGGCAATAGCACTTTGAATATCACTCATAAGTTTTTGATTTATAGGTTTTGTTAAAGTAGAACTTGGAGCTTGCCCTACTATCTCACTATAATTAGCAAGAGCTGTCTTTAACTGTCCTTCATAGTCCGTCAACGTGCTTTGTAACATAAGACTGATGTTGCGCGCTTGTGACACTTCAGACTCATCCGCAACACCCTCATCAACCATCAATTGAATTTTTATTAAATAATTTTCTATCGCTTCATAATATGATTTTGTCCGCACTAATGTTGCCTCAGCTTGCAACACAGCAATATGAGCCTGTGTTGCGCGCAATGCTAAATTTTCCCGCACATCTAAAACATTATAATCCGCAGATTGCATACGCGCATTAGCGGCATCAATACGGTTTTTCGTTTGCATCCCATCATATAAAGGTTGGGTAACTGTTGCGTTTGCTTCCCATAGACCAGAATATGCGGCACCTCTAGTGATAGTTAGACCACGGCTTGTGCTATTGTTCGAATGGATTCTTCCAACTGATGTTCCAGCAGAAATTATCGGAAACAGATCAGACCTAGCTTCTTTCTTATCTTGAATTGCTATTTCCTTATTAGCCAAAGCTGCTTCTACACTAGGATGCGCAGCTAATGCCTGCATTACAGACTGCTGTAGGGTTTCCGCAGAAATAGGTTTTATTGGCCATAATACCATTAGGCTCAACAAACCAAAAAGCATATAATTTTTATACATATAAGATACCCTGAACGGATGAACACCCTAAATCACGCAAAAGGAATTTGCATTTATACAAATTTACATCCCTATCGTTATTTTAGCAAGCTTTTGGGCATATCTTCCCTAATTGACCTTCACAAACAGGATGGAATAAGGGTATGTTTTAGCCCTGTTAAAAAATTCAAATGATAAGGAAATAAACATGGCACTAAATATTGCCATAATCAAAGAAATATCCCCTCAAGAAAAACGTGTCGCAGCAACGCCTGATACCATTAAAAAACTCTGCGCTTTAGGGTGTGAAATCACAATTGAAAAAGGAGCAGGCGAGGATTCTCACTATTCAGATAGTAGCTATAAAGAAGCAGGCGCAAAAATTGCTAATACGTATGAAGAAACCGTTGAGTCTGCAAACACTATTTTATGCGTTCAAGTCAATAAAGATATTAATTTAGAAACACTTAATAAAGATACTTTATTGATAGGGTTATATAACCCTCATAATAACTTGTCCCTTATAGATGAATGCGCACGAAATAACATTACAGCAATATCAATGGAACTTGTCCCAAGAATTAGCCGCGCACAAAGCATGGATGTCCTCTCATCACAATCTAACTTAGCTGGATACAAATCTGTTTTAGATGCAACAGAATATTATAACCGTGCCATGCCAATGATGATGACAGCCGCTGGCTCTATCGCCCCCGCCAAAGTATTCATCATGGGGGCTGGCGTTGCTGGGCTCCAAGCTATTGCAACAGCACGCCGTTTAGGTGCTATCGTTTCCGCAACAGATGTTCGCCCTGCTGCAAAAGAGCAAGTCAAATCTTTAGGCGCAAACTTCATCGCCGTTGAAGATGATGAATTTAAAGAAGCTGAAAATACAGGCGGTTACGCCAAAGAAATGTCTAAAAACTACCAAGCTAAGCAAGCCAAACTCGTTGAAGAAACGATTGCAAAACAAGATATTGTTATTACGACAGCCCTTATCCCTGGTCGCCCTGCGCCAAAGCTAATCACTGAAAAAATGGTAAAATCAATGAAAGATGGATCTGTTATCGTTGATATGGCCGTTGAAGCAGGTGGCAATGTTGAAATTTCCAAATGTGGAAAAGTTATTCAAAAACACGGCATCACCATCATTGGGCATGAGAATATCGCCAGTCGATTATCAACAGATGCCTCCGCTCTTTATGCTAAAAACCTTTTGAATTTTTTAACGCTTATCATTGATAAAGAAAGCAAAGATCTAAAACTTGATTGGGACGATGAGATTATTAAAGGCGTATGTCTTACAAATGATGGAAAAATCATTCACCCTAATTTCATGAAAAATACCGAGGCAAAAGAGGCTTAAATATGGAAGAAAAGAAAAACTTAACCGAACAAGCAACAGATATAGCTAATCAAGCGAGTGATCTGGCCAATCAAGCCGCAACCTTGGCTGTTAAAGCGAGTGAACCTGTTGCCGCCGCTCATGGGGATTCTTTCTTTCTAACGGGTCTTACTGTTTTTATTCTGGCCTGTTTTGTTGGCTATTATGTTGTCTGGCGAGTTACGCCTGCCCTGCATTCACCGCTCATGGGAATTACAAACGCTATTTCAAGTGTAATTATTGTTGGAGCATTAATTGCGGCCGGTCCTGCAGATATGAACTTTTCAAAAATCATGGGATTTTTAGCCGTCATTCTCGCCTCTATCAATATCTTTGGTGGCTTTATCGTAACGCAACGCATGCTTCATATGTTTAAGAAGAAATTATAGGAATTAATAATAATGGAAACTCTTTCTGCCCTTTCTTATCTAATTTCTGCTATCTGTTTCATCATGGCACTTCGCGGCCTATCTGGACCTGAAACTGCACGCACAGGCGTCATCTTTGCTATGGCTGGTATGGCACTGGCTATTGTAACAACATTAATTATGACCGCTCATTCTTGGGGACTTATCACTCTTGGCATTATCATTGGTGGTTCTATCGGTGCCATCATTGCTAAAAAAATTGAAATGACTGCACTCCCACAACTTGTCGCCGCCTTCCATTCTCTTGTTGGTTTGGCTGCTGTCTTTGTAGCCACCGCGGCCTTTTTTAATCCTGAAGCCTACGACATTGGTGAATTAGGGAACATCCATACCGGAAGCTTGATTGAAATGTCTTTAGGGCTGGCTATTGGAGCCGTTACCTTTACAGGCTCCATCATCGCATGGGGCAAACTCCAAGGGGTAATTTCAGGCAAGCCTGTCGTCTTTCCCAAACAACATTTTTTAAATGCCGCTTTAGGTCTAGGACTCGTTTTCATTGTTTTCATGTTGATTACAACACAAAGCGCAACTTTCTTTTGGGCACTCGTTATCATTGCCGCACTTCTTGGTATTCTAATGATTATTCCTATCGGTGGTGCCGACATGCCTGTTATTGTTTCTATGCTGAACTCCTACTCTGGCTGGGCAGCCGCAGGCATTGGATTTACCCTCCAAAACAACCTTCTTATCATTACTGGTGCGCTTGTGGGTGCATCAGGTGCCATTCTGTCCTATATCATGTGCAAAGCCATGAACCGTTCTTTCATCAGTGTTATTCTTGGGGGCTTTGGTGCCGAATCTTCTAGCACTGCGCAAGACATGGGCGATCGTAACGCAAAAATTGGCTCTGCCGAAGATGCAGCCTTCATCATGAAAAATGCCTCTAAAGTTATTATTGTTCCGGGCTATGGTATGGCTGTTGCACAAGCTCAACACGTGGTACGCGAATTAGCAGATAAGCTTAAAGAACAAGGCGTAGAAGTTACTTATGCCATCCACCCTGTTGCTGGGCGCATGCCTGGTCATATGAATGTTCTTTTGGCTGAAGCAAATGTTCCTTATGATGAAGTATTTGAACTTGAAGACATCAACCGCGACTTCGCACAAGCTGATGTTGCATATGTTATTGGCGCAAACGACATTACCAACCCCGCTGCCAAAAATGATAGTAGTTCCCCTATCTATGGCATGCCTGTTTTAGATGTTGAACGTGCCAAAACTGTTCTATTTGTAAAACGCTCATTAGGCTCCGGTTATGCAGGAATTGATAATCCTCTATTTTATCAAGACAATACTTATATGCTCCTTGGCGATGCAAAAAAGATGACGGAAAATATTGTTAAGACTATGGAATAGGCTATAATTATCTATGGCTTTTGAATTAATTCAACCAGATTTAGAAAAATGTTTTTTACCACCATCTAATTGGCAAATAAAAAGCTTCATAAATCCTGAAACAAACCATAGAATTTCTTACCGAACAGCTTTTATAGACAACGCCGAAGCAACACTTATTATCCTTCCAGGCCTAAGTGAATTTTCTGAAAAATATATTGAAACAACCCATTTTTTTAACAAACAAAGCTATAATGTTGTTGTCATTGACTGGGCTTACCAGGGATTATCCATACGTCACTCAAAGAACAAACATAAACGCCATTCAGATGGGTATGATTCCGATATATCAGACCTTCACTACCTCATAACGCAAAAAATAAAAAATAATTTACCACATTATATGTTGGCGCACTCTATGGGGGGTCATATTGGGTTACGTTACCTCGCTGAAAACCCTAATAGTTTCAAAGCCGCCTCTTTTTCAGCACCCATGCTTGGTATTGAAGGTTTAAAACATGGTCATTCCCTTTACTTGTTTTTATTGAAGTATTTTACAAGGATAGAAAATGCTTACGTTCCAGGCGGTCACAACTGGAAAAAGGAAGACCGTCATAATTTTATCAACAGCATCTTCAGCTCTGACAAAACCCGCAATCAGGTTCATAATGCATGGTGCCTCTCTAACCCCAGCCTACAAATTGGTAGCCCAACTTTTAAGTGGATTAAAGAAAGCCTGCTCTCTATATCATTATTAAAAGAACCGAATGTTTTAAACAGAATAAAAACACTTGTTTTACTAGCTATCGCAGAAAAAGAAAAAATAGTTCAAAACAAAGAAATCAAAAACGCTTCAGAACACATCCCTGATAATAAGTTACTAGTATTAGACCAATCACAACATGAAATCTTAATGGAAACAGATAGTATTAGAGACAAGTTTTTAGAAGAGACACTAAAGCTCTTTAACCAATAAGAGCCAACCACTCATCTTCATTTAAAACTTCTACGCCTAATTCTTTGGCTTTTTTAAGTTTTGACCCTGCATCTTCACCTACAATCACATAATCCGTTTTCTTAGAAACCGACCCCGTCACTTTTGCGCCCAAGCTCTCTGCCTTAGCCTTCGCTTCCGCGCGCGTAATTTTCGACAGTGTCCCTGTAAAAACAAGAACTTTACCCGCAACAGGATTATCTTGGTCTGCAGGACTCTCATAAGGTTTAATCTCTAACTCTTGTTCTATAGCCTTTAAAATATCTTGGTTATGCACTTCATTAAAAAAACCAACCAAATCATCAGCCGTCGAAGGACCTATATCATCTATATTAATCAAATCAGTATAAGCTTGGCTCTCATAGTCTGTTGCTAAAACCATTGTCTGTTTTATAGTCTCTAAGTCGCCATAAGTAGATGCCAGTCTTTTAGCTGTTGCCTCACCAATTTGACGAATACCAAGCGCATAAATAAAACGATTTAAAGTAATTACTCGTTTATTATTAATAGATTCAAATAAATTTTTAGCCGACAAATCACCCCAACCTTCACGAGCACGTATAGGCGTCAGGCTAGTTTTATCTCGCTCTTCTAGTTTAAATATATCAACTGGGGTTTTTAACAATCCATCATCCCAAAATTGTTGAATAATCTTGGCACCCAGCCCATCAATATCAAAGGCCAGGCGACCAACAAAGTGCTTCAATCGTTCAACTGCCTGCGCCTCACAAATTAATCCACCAGTACACCGCCATGCCACCTCACCCTCTTCACGTATCGCATTTGAATCACAGACGGGACATTGATGAGGAAACTTATAAGGCTTAGACTTCGCTTTACGTTTATCTAAAACAACATTCACAACCTGAGGAATAACATCACCGGCACGTTGTATCGTCACATGATCACCAATACGCACATCTTTACGGTTTATCTCATCCTCATTATGCAGTGTTGCATTAGACACGACCACACCACCAACCGTAATGGGTTCCAACCTTGCCACGGGCGTCAACACGCCAGTACGTCCAACCTGAATATTTATATCATTTATAATGGTAACAGCCTGTTCAGCAGGAAACTTATGCGCCGTTGCCCAACGTGGCGCACGCGATACAAAACCCAAACGCTCCTGGTAATCTAATCGATTGACCTTATAAACCACACCATCAATCTCATAATCCAAGTCAGGACGAAGTTTGTTAATATGGTTGTAATATTTTAAAATATCCTCTGCTACACTACACAAAGCGACAGGACTAGCTTCAGAAAAACCATAAGAAATAAGCTTCTCTCTAATACCCCATTGTGTATCAGATATGGGTTTGCTTACTTCACCCAGCGCATAAGCAAACATGCCTAACGGACGTTCCGCTGTAATTTTAGCATCTAACTGACGTAAACTTCCTGCCGCTGCATTGCGTGGGTTGGCAAAGACTGGCTTACCTTTTTCTTCTTGCTGCTGGTTCAGTTTTATAAAATCATCACGGCGCATATAAACTTCACCACGCACCTCCAAAACATCAGGAACGTCACCCTTAATCTTCTTAGGAATGTCATCAATAACACGCACATTGGCGGTTATATCTTCACCCTCATAGCCGTCACCACGTGTTGCCGCATATACCAGCTCACCTTTTTCATACCGAAGAGAGCAAGAAAGACCATCAATTTTTGGCTCCGCAGCAATCTCTATAAGTTTTCCTTTATCAACACCTAAAAATTTATATAAACGGTCAAGAAAATCATTTAATTCTTCTTCGCTAAAGACATTCCCAAGCGACAACATTGGAACATTATGTTTTACTTTAGAAAAACCTTTGGATGGCTTAGCCCCCACTGTCTGGGTAGGGCTAGTATTTGTTATTAAATCTGGAAACTTTTTTTCTATCTCTAATATTTCCAAGCGAAGCTTATCATACTCAACATCGCTAACATCAGGAGCATCCTCTTGATAATACTTACTGTCATGATATTTGATTAAAGAGCTTAATTCAGAATGTCGTAGCTCCGCCTCATCTTTTTCAAAAAGGTTATTCATATTTACGCCGCACTCGCTTCTAATAATTTAGTTGCCGCTGCGCGAGCTTCTTCGGTAACTTGTGCACCTGCCAACATACGGGCAATTTCCTCTTGTCTCTCCTGTGATTTCTGAAGTGGAATAATATTAGTTTTTACTTCTTTGCCTCCGCTTTTCGATACTATCCAATGATGTGTTGCCATGGCCGCCACTTGTGGAGAATGTGTTACCACCAAAATTTGTTTATGTTCTGCCAATCTTGACAAACGCTCTCCAACTGCTGCTGCTGTTGCGCCACCAATACCACTATCAACCTCATCAAAAACAAGACTTTGTACCGCACCAGTTTCTGCTAAAATAACTTTCAATGCCAACGTAAAACGTGACAACTCACCACCAGAAGCTATTTTGTTGAGTGGTCCAGCAACAGCCCCAGGATTGGTTGCGATTAAGAATTGCACTTTATCGATACCTTGCGCACTCCATTTTTCTTGGCCTAACTCTTCTAAAACAACCTCAAAACGAGCCCTTTCAAGTTTCAGGGGAGACAATTCCTTCATTACCAATTTTGCCAACTTACCACCCGCCTGTTGACGCTTAGCCGAAAGAATCTTTGCATTTACTTCATATTCTTTTTTTGCGCTTTCATTTTGACGCATCAAATCTGCTAAATCATTATCTTGGTTTTCTATAGCATTTAAACTCATCGCAATCTCTTCGCGCTTCGCAGGTAACTCATCTATAGAACAACCATGTTTTCTTGCCTGTGCCCTTAATGCAAATAAACGGTCGTCAATTTCTGTTAATGAATATTCGCTATTTTCGATATCAGATGATAATTCATGTAGTGCAGAAACAACTTCTTGTATTTCAGCATTAACAGCATTCATTGCCTTCACGGCTTGCTGCCCTTCATCACCTAACCGCTCTACAGCACGCCAAACCGATACTGACGTAGAGTCTATTTGTTCAATACCTTTTTTAGCCTCGTTCAGGCTTTCTAATATTTGTTCACGGCGCATTAGCCTATCACGTAAGCTAGATAATTTTTCTTCTTCACCAACATCAGGTGATAAAATATCTAAATCTTCTAAAGATTTTCTAAAATACTCTTCGTCTTCACATGCACGATCCATATTTTCTTGCATAGACTTTAATTTTTCACGAATATTTTTCCAATTCTTCCAAACAACGCTAGTTTGAGACAACTCTTTTTCTATCCCTGCATATTCATCTAATAAACTAATATGGTTTGTAGGGTTTAATAAATTTTGTGTGTCAAACTGTCCATGAATCTCAATTAAATATTCACTTAAATTTTTTAATAAATTTACACTAACTGGTTGGTCATTAATAAACGCTTTTGAACGTCCCTCCTTCGTCAACACACGACGTAAAACCAACTCACCATCAGTATCTATCTCATTATCCTTTAAAAAAGCATAAGCTGGGTGATCTAGCTTTAAATCAAAACTAGCAGTAACACTTGCTTGATCACAACCTTGACGGACAAGACCTGCATCTGAACGCGCGCCAAGACTAAGTCCTAACGAATCTAATAATATAGATTTTCCTGCGCCTGTTTCCCCCGTTAAAGCGCATAACTTATTTGAGAAATTAATCACAAGATAATCAATCAGAACAACGTTTTTGATGGTTAGGCTGGCAAGCATTCTTTTCCTATACTAAGCCGCCCTTCTCTAATCTGGTTTAAAAAGAGAATCAACGGTCTTATCTATAAACGAGCGATCCTCCAAAATCTGTTGGCGTGATTGAGCGTCCATAATTTTATAACTATCTTCATACCATTTTGAACCAGGATAGTTATGCCCTAAAACAGCCGCCACATGAGTGGCCTCTGTACGTAAACCCAGCGTTAGATATGATTCAACAAGACGATGTAGTGCTTCCGGAATATGTGTGGTTGTTTGATAATCTTTTACCACCGTACGAAAACGGTTAATAGCTGCATTGATTTGATTACGATTTAAATAATAACGACCAATTTCCATTTCTTTTCCCGCCAAATGATCCAATGTTAAATCGCGCTTTAATTTTGCATCACGAGCATATTGGCTATTTGGAAAGCGTGTAATCAGTGTATCAAAAGACTTCAACGCCTGTTCTGTCATTTCCTGATCACGTGCAACATCTGATATTTGTTCGTAATAAGCCAATGATTTTAAATAGTAAGCATAGTCAACATCTTCATTACCAGGATGAAGTTCAACAAAACGATCTAAAGCTAAAATCGCCTCATCATAACTATCTTCTTCATAAGCAGCAAAAGCTGCCATCATTTGAGCTTTCGTCGCCCATTTAGAATAAGGATGTTGCTGCTCAACATCTTGAAATTTATTGATTGCTGATCTATATTTTTTATCATTCAAATCTTTATCTGCTTCATTATAAAGAGTCTCCGCACTGTCAGTCGTATTGACAATACTCTCATCTAATAAATCTGTATTATCTTTTCCATCCGAAGAACAAGCAGACAAAATTATAACGAACATGAGTAAAAATAACGATTTCATACAATTTTTCATAGATTATTCATAGCGCATTTTAATGCATAAAGAAAAGGGCTAACCTTTCAGTTAGCCCCAAAAATTACAAAAGGAGGTTAAAGTTTATGTATAATTAATTTTGGGCGGTAGCATTACTTCCCACCATAGCCACTTTAGTTTGATATAAATGATTATCTGTTTCGTCAATCTCAAGATAAAGGTCAACCATATCCCATGCACTATCATCTGCAAAAAGGGCATGAAGTGCTTTATTATTAAGAGTATGCCCGGCGCGTATTCCTTCATAACGCCCATAAAAAAGACCGCCACATAATGATAAATCACCAACTGCATCTAATAATTTATGGCGGATAAACTCATCATGACAACGAAGCCCCTCTTCATTCATCACGCCAGCATCATCGACAACAATGGCATTATCCAACGAGCCACCTAACGCCAAACCATTTGCCTGCATTTTTTCAACATCGTCTAACAAACAAAAGGTACGACAATCTGCTAGATCATGTTTAAAATTACCATTAACTAATTTAATTTCGTAATGCTGCGTTCCAATAGCAAGGTTCTTATAATCAATTTGACCTGCATAAACGGGTACATTTGATGGAGAAAGTGTAACACTCTTATCACCCTCAGCGTACGTAACTTCTTTTAAAACACGAATGGCACGACGTGGTTTACTTTGAACCTGGACACCTGCTTCTTCAAAAACTTTAATAAATTCTCCAGAACTTCCATCCAAAATTGGTACTTCAGTAGCATCAATTTCAACCAGCACATTATCAATACCACAGCCTCGAAAAGCCGCCATTAAATGTTCAATTGTTCCAACAACAACACCGTCTTCATTACCGATAATCGTACAAAGACGTGTATCTACAACATTGTTCCATTTAGCAGGGATAATATTATTTTTATCTAAAACATCAATACGTTGAAAAACGACCCCATGATCCACATTCGCAGGATAAATTGTAATATTAACGACCTTGCCTGAATGAAGACCTACATTACTTATTGATACTGCTTTTTTTAATGTGTGTTGCATAAGCTTAATATACTAAATCCCGCATCAGAAGAATAATCACACCTTGTTTCGCTCTGTTACACCTAAACAAAAGCGAAATAGAGAAGCCTTTCTTCAAAAAACATGGTTTATAAGCCTTTGATTTTATTGATTGATTCATGGCCCTTTAGTTTGCTTACTTGAAATTTTGGGGGAGGGGGTGTACGCCCCCTTTCTTTATTTTCATATTGCTGAGATTTTGGGAAATGTCAGGATGCTGATGAAGGACAGGATGCTGGCGGAAAGTGGAGGTGGCAATTGCAACCCCGTACTTGTTACGGGGTCTGTTGAAAGAAGGGAGGAGACCCCGCAATAAATGCGGGGTTACAGTTCTTGGGGGCAGGATGACAGTGGGGAGTACGGCTGTGTTTTTCTTTAAAATAATCATCCGTCAGAATAGCATTTTAGAAGATAAAAGTCGAGGAATAATTTCCTAACTATTTGTCATTCCGACTGTAACGAAGTGAAATGGAGGAATCTTATAAGATCCCTCGACTTCGCTCGGGATGACGGGTGTGAGGTCGGGATGGTGGGTGTGGGGGACATAAAAAAAGGGAGCCTTTAAAAAGCTCCCTTAAGTTAAATCATCTGGAGGACACCAGATAAAACTAGTTAATCATTAAAGCTTTTAATTTGCCTGCCGGCGAAGAAACGCTGGAATATCCAAATCTTCTTCAGAAACCGTACGCAACCCCGCTGGAGAATCAATATTCAATTTACCTTGGGAAGGCATTTCTGTATTTCGTTCTGCACGAAGACCTGAATGGAAACCACCACTCTCACCCTCCCCACTCTGTGATGTTTGAGAACCTTGAGACTCCTCTTCTTGGCCATTATGTCCATTTCTTACATTGCCGTAAGCCCCTGTAATACGCTCCAATAACGAAGGCGCCTTACGCTTTTCTGCAGTATAAGCACCCGGAACTGGAGGGCGCAAAACAAGTCCCTGTGCAGGAGCATAAATAGGTGCTTGTTGTGCCTGTGAAGCTTGTGGCGCACTATAACTAGGCTGAACACCCACTTGTTGTTGTGGCGCATAGTTTTGAGCCACTGGGGCATAAGTAACCTGATCCTGTAACTCAGGCACAATAGGACTTGGCGGAATAAAATTACCTAAATGAACCCGCCCACGCACATCAGAAGTCTGAATGTTAGACGCTTGAGGTTTAACAGCCACTGCATGAAACTCTTGTTGCTCAAACATATCATTTCTTTGAGTAGCCGTTGGTGTAGCTTCTTGTTTAGGTTGCTCATATATAGGCGTTGTTAGTTGTGTTGAACGTGCATTTAACGTCATTGCTCGTGCAACTTCCGTCTGCGGAATCACCCGATTTTTCTGAGGCGTTGGAATAGACGTTGTTTCTTTTGGCTTTGTAAGCGGTGTTACACGAACGCCGCCCGTTCCACCAACAACTTTGGAATCCTCCACAGCATCAATACCTGTTGCCACAACAGAAACACGCATTGACCCTTCCAATTTTTCATCAAAAGTAGAACCAAAAATAATATTAGCATTCGAATCAACCTCATCACGAATACGATTACAGGCCTCATCAACTTCAAATAAAGTCATATCAGCACCGCCAGTCACATTAATAATAACGCCACGAGCCCCCTTCATTGACACATCATCAAGCAATGGATTATTAATAGCTGCTTCCGCTGCTTCTGTCGCACGACGGTCACCTTCACCCTCACCTGTACCCATCATTGCTTTGCCCATTTCAAGCATCGCAGAACGAATATCGGCAAAATCTAAATTAATGAGACCTGGCATCACCATCAAATCAGTGACGCCGCGAACGCCAGATTGCAACACACCATCTGCCATTTTAAAGGCTTCCGCAAAAGTTGTTTTTTCATTTGCGACACGGAATAAGTTTTGATTTGGAATCACAATCAATGTATCAACATAGCCCTGCATCTCTTCAATACCGGCCTCTGCCTGACGCATACGGTGCGTTCCTTCAAAATGGAAAGGTTTCGTCACAACACCAACAGTTAATATACCGTTATCACGACAAGCTTTCGCTATAACTGGTGCGGCTCCCGTACCTGTACCACCACCCATACCAGCCGTGATAAAAGCCATATTAGAACCTTCAAGGTATTGCATCACTTCATCTAATGACTCATGAGCCGCCTTTTCACCAATCTCTGGCTTCGCACCAGCACCTAAACCGCCAGTGACATGCGCACCTAACTGTAATTGACTATCACATAACGATCCTTCAAGCGCTTGCGCATCTGTATTACATACCAAGAATTCACAGCCCTCAAGACCTGATGAAATCATATTATTAACGGCGTTTCCGCCTGCTCCGCCGATACCGACGACTGTTATTTTGGGAGACAATTTTTGTACCTCTGGTGTTTGAATGCTGATGTTAATCATAATGTAGGACCTCCGTGATCGAGACTTCTTGAAATGATTCTATGCTTTTCTTCGTCAAAACGGAATCTTGAATTTCCGTTGGATTAACAAAAAGGGCGAGTTAATCTATTATTATAGTTATTTGTTCTCCTAGAATTTACTTCAGTCGTTAAAACTAAATGACTCAAATGAATCAACTTTTTGTAAGTCTGGCACAGTTTTAGAAATGAGCAAGAAGAGGGAAAAAGAAAATGCATAGAGCTGTGGATAACTAGGTAAAACTTTGTAAAACTTTACCAGTTTTCTTTCCACCAGATTTTAAATCTGTCAAAAACCGAGCCATTATCGACACTTGCAACAATTTCGGCTGGCATTTCATGGCCGTGGGAAGCTGCGTAGGTTAGTAGCCCCGCAGCTGTGGAAAACGCTGGGCCGCTAACCGCATCCGGCAAACCACTTAAACGGATAGGACGCCCTAACCGAACCTGCTTATCCAAAATCATTTGTGCTAAATCCCTCACTCCTGGGAGCTGGCTCGCGCCGCCCGTAAAGACAACACGACGACCTACAGCTTGCCCATGACCATTTTGATTAAGGCGTTCACGAACCATTTCTAAAATTTCTTCTAAACGCGGCTGTATAATTCCAATTAATAAAGATCTCGGCACATGATTAGGCCTATGGCTATCGACTTCACCCAATTGCGGTACATCAATTAATTCATTTTCATCACTACTCGTAACCATTGCACTCCCATATAGCGTTTTTAATCTTTCTGCATCCACATTAGGGCAGGTTAACCCTCGCGCAATATCATTTGTAATGTGCCACCCCCCCAAAGGAATGGAGTCAGAATAAATCATCGAGCCTCCTTGAAAGACAGCAAAAGAAGTAACGCCAGCTCCCATATCTATAACAGTACAGCCCAAATCCATTTCATCCTCTACCAAACATGCCAAGCCTGATGCATAAGCAGCAGAACAGAGTGAGTTTACATCCAAATGACTGCACTCAACACAATTGGCCATATTTTGCAGCGGCCCTACATCGCTTTGCACAATATGGACATCAACCTCCATCATTTGCCCCGTCATGCCTTGTGGGTCTCGTATTCCCTCATGACCATCAATTCTACAATGAACTGGCATCGTATGAATTAACTCCGTATTGGGCGCTATAATTTGATCTTGCGCCTTAACCAAGGCTCGAGAAATATCATTATCCGTTATGATCTGTCCGTCAATTTGAACACTAATTGATAAATTATGGGATTTTGTCTGGTTTCCCGGCACATTCACTACGACATCACGAAGTGGGTAGCCTTTCATTGCTTCCGCCGCCATGTTTTCCGCCGCATGAACAGTTTGGCGAATAGCACTATCCGCCAATTCAATGTCTATAACAGCACCGCTTTTAACACCTTGAGACGCCTGATAACCGACACCCAAAATCTCAACAGCACCTTTATCATCATCAACACGGCCAATAAAGCATGCATTTTTGTGTGACCCAATATCAAGGGCTGCCAACATTGTTCCTCGCGCTATATTCTTTTGCTTCATAATGAAAAAACTTCTTTGAAAATACTAAATGGCATCGCCGCCTGAACCAGCTTTATATCCCACTTGGTATTGTTGAAGAGCCCCTGGATGTGTTCTAACCACAATACGGTTTGGTTCACGAACATCAATTGTTTTCACATCCTTGTCCAAAATTTGTTTTTCTTCCTGCATTTGTACCAAACGACGAAAAGCCAGTGCTAAATCTTCTTCTGGCAATTTAACAATTGCTCCCGTTTTTAACACCAAATCCCAACGACGCCCTGATTTCAAACTTGCCGCTTCAATTTTCTTTACAAGTTCTGGTTCGGATATAAGTAACTTTAAAAATTCAGGTGCGTATTCAGGAATATCGTCACCAACAACAACAATATAATTTTTAAATCTGTTTATTTTATGGTCAGTCAGAACAACCCCTTCAGTATCAATCAACGACAAACGCTTATCACGTTGCCATAGTGCCATTGGTACGCGCTCCTTGATATCAACATAGATTGTATCAGGAAAACGCCGCTCAACCTGAACATCCTTCACCCATGAAATCTTGCTAATCATCTTTTGTGCCTGTACAGGATCAAACCCAAAAATAGGATATCCTTTTTCAATATTTAAAATAGCTTTTAGGGTATCCGCCTCAGTATAATGCCGCCCCTCAACCAAAATATTTTCAACTTCAAAACCAGCATTTGCTGTTACATGGAGAATTTTTTGGTGTGCCCAAGCCGAAGTTTTTAATGATGCTCCAGACATAAAGAACCATGCCCCAAGCCAGCCAATAAAAACGATAAGCCCAAAGACTAAACCAAAACGTCGTACAATAAAGATTAAGCGCTCTGCCGTTGGCCCGCGACGCTTGATGATTGACTTACGCCTTCTTGATTTTTTATTGAACCATGACATTTTGCGGTTTCCACCAGATGAGAACAAAGTTGAACGAATGACATGCCATTATAGACACATTGAGAGGGTCCAATTGATTCAGCCGTTAAACCTGGCTGGTTGTTAATTTCCAAGAAGCAAAGGCCATCAAGCCCTTTTTCCTCATCAAAACGAAAATCACAGCGCGCCAAACCACTGCACCCGATAACATTATACACACGTTCAGCATAATCTAAAGCCGCATCGTACACATTTTGAGGAATTTTTGCTGGTAAAACCAATTCCGTTCTTTCGTCTTCATATTTCGCTTCATAATCAAAAAATCCACCCGTATGAGAAATTATATCTGTCACGGCCTGCGCCTTACCATCCAGCACAGCCACTGTTAACTCTTTTCCTGGGATATACTCCTCCACAAGCGCATGCTCGCCGTAATTCCAATTTTGACCTATCGTGTCGAGATGGTTATCTCCTTCTTTCACTATATAAATATCGACACTGGAACCTTCATTATAAGGCTTCACCACATAAGGACGAGGAACAACAGATTCAGCCATCACTTCCTCTTTTGTAGCCAATCCCCCTTTGGCAACTGGTACACCAACTGATTTTGCGATTCTCTTTGTCATCGTTTTATCCATCGCCATCGCGGCCGCCATCACACCAGAATGCGTATAGGGAATTTCTAACAATGTTAATAACCCCTGCATCACACCATCTTCGCCAATACGGCCATGAAGATTGTTAAACACCGCATCAGGCTTATTTTTTCCTTGGGGCGTTAACTCTTCAATAAGTTTAGGAATATCCTTTGTAACATCAATAACTTTTAGATTGTAGCCCGCCTCACGTAACGCTGCCTCAACGTGCTTTCCTTTATTGACAGAAACTTCGCGCTCTGAATTCCAACCACCAACCAATAATGCGACATTTTTTTTCATTTTTTATCCTTTTACCTTTGCCATTGCCTAAATTTACGTTCGTAAATTCTAGGGCAATCTATCTTTCCCATGGATCGCCCTAGAATTATTGCATAATTCAGGCGATGACGTGTTTAAGCAAATTAAAACTCACCCAATCGTCTTATCTCCCAACGTAGCGTAATTCCACACTCTTCCGCAACGCGTTTTCTTATTTCCTCACCTAACCTCTCAAGATCGTTCGCGACAGCATCGTCTTTGTTTATCATGAAGTTACAGTGCTTTACGCTCATTTGTGCGCCACCAACTTCAAAACTGCGCCCACCAACTTTATCAATCAATTGCCAAACTTTAGTATCTTCGGATAACCCTGCTTTAGTTAAATCTTCTGGCGATGGATTCGCAAAAGTAGAACCTCCAGTTTTTTCTCTAATAGGTTGAGACTGTTCACGTTTTTCTTTTATCTCACTAATACGTTTTTTAACAATATCGGCATCTTCTTTTACACCTTTGAAAACCGCCTGAGTCACGATTGAACCATCTTCAATATTTGTATGACGATATTGCATATCTAAATCTTTTGGCTTCAATCGTCTATAACAACCCTCTCGGTCAAAAATAGTTGCCTCAATCAACACATCCTTTGTTTCGGTGCCGTAACAGCCTGCATTCATTTTTATGGCTCCGCCAACAGAACCAGGAATACCGCTTAAAAACTCCAAACCACCAATTCCATTTTCTGCCGCTATATTCGCCACATTGGCGTCCAGTGCCAATGCCCCTGCAATAACGGTGTCTCCATCAACTTTGATTTCAGCAAATTCACGCCCCAGACGTATGGTCACGCCCTTTAACCCGCCATCGCGAATAATAGTATTGGATAGTGCGCCGAAGATGTGAATTGGAATATCTTTGGGACAATTTTGTAGGAAATTTTGCAAATCATCAAAACTGGCAGGTTTAAAAAGCACTTCCGCCGTGCCGCCACAGCGAAACCAACCCTTCTCCCCTAACGGCGCGTCTTGCGTGTAACGACCTCGAACTTCGGGGAGTCGGTCTAACAAATTACCTTTATTCATAACCATTTCTTACCACAAAGACACCAAGACACGAAGTTATTTAACAATGAGGTGGTGACGAGAAACTTCATGAAAATTTACCTGCAGAAGTTTTTTTAAATCTCCTTTACCAAACCAATAGTTAATACGATTACTACCATCTATTATAAATTCATTACCGTCGATACAAACAATAACAATGGGATTATTTATACCTAGCAAGCAAGGGCTATTTCTATAATGCTTTGCAGGCATACGCTCTTTCAAAAGATATAACTCTCCAATAGTTTTGGATTCTTGTTTTGAAATGATATTTTCTTTTTTTATCCCTATTTTATTTGGATTATCGGACGGAGGGTTAACTGTATAAATTGCTTTAAACACTAAACGACAAAATTCTTCAAATGGGTTAGCATTACTTTTGTTAAAATTTGATATTTGTTCAAGCGTATTATCAAGTATTTCATCTTTCATTATAATATATAACTCTGTGCCTTAGTGTCTTGGTGGTTTAAACAGTTCCTAAGCCTTAAGTTTTTGCTTCTTGGCAAATTCTTTATCCAATTGCTCTGGCAAATCATACGCCCATTTGCTGATCGAGCCCGCCCCAAGGCAAATCACAAAATCCCCCTCTTCGGCAATATCAGCAACAATCCCCGCCAAGTTTTTCACCTCTGGTAAAGCTTGAACATGTTTATGGCCACGCTCTTTTACGCCTGCCACCAAATGTTCCTTATCAGCCCCTTCAATGATATCCTCACCCGCCGCATAAACATCCGCAACAATCACACTGTCGGCATCATTAAAACAGGTGCAGAAATCATCAAACAAATCATGAAGCCGCGTATAGCGATGGGGTTGCATCACAGCAATAACACGTTTACCTGATTTCTCAACAGCTTGGCGCGCCGCTTTCAACACAGCTTGTATCTCGACAGGATGATGTCCGTAATCATCAATCACTGTAATACCATGACTTATCCCTGTTTTTGTAAAACGTCTTTTTACCCCACTAAAGTTTTTCATCGCCGTTTTCATCGTTGCCGCAGGCACACCCATTTCATGGGCAATCGTTAAAGAGGCTAACGAATTTAAAACATTATGATCGCCGAGCATGGGCAGGAACACATCCCGCAGGGTTTCTTCTTTACCTTCTGTCATCCAACCTGCAAAAGTAACATCAAAAATGTTACCATCAGATTGTGGTCTAACATTCGTTACCCTCACATCGGCTTGCGGATTAAACCCATAGGTAATAACGCGTCTATCTGCAATTTGTGGAATTAATGCCTGTACAGCCGGATGGTCAGAGCATAAAACAGCGAAACCATAAAAAGGTAAGTTATCAATAAAACGCCTAAACGCTGCTTTAATATTATCGTAAGAGCCATAATGCTCCATATGTTCAGGGTCGATATTCGTCACCACGGCTACCGTTGCGGGTAGCTTTGTGAACGTGCCATCACTCTCATCAGCTTCGGCAACAATCCAATCACTCATACCAATACGGGTGTTAGTGCCGTAACTATTAACAATGCCGCCATTAATAACCGTTGGATCATAACCCGCCTCTTCCAACATCGTGCCTACCATCATCGTCGTGGTTGTTTTTCCATGCGTACCCGCAATCGCCACAGACCATTTCATGCGCATCAATTCAGCTAGCATTTCAGCACGGCGTACAATTGTTTTTCTCTGTTCTCTGGCCGCTTTTAATTCTGGATTATTCTCTTTAATAGCCGAAGAAACAACAACAATGGCCGCGTCTTTAATATTCTTTGCATCGTGCCCAATAAAAACCTTTATCCCCGCATCTTGTAAACGCTGAACATTGGCACTGTCTGCCATGTCCGAGCCTTGCACTTGATAACCAAGAGCATTTAACACTTCCGCAATGCCGCTCATGCCAATACCGCCGATACCGACAAAATGAATTTTTCCAATATTTTGAGGCATTGCGCGCATTGTTTTTTAATCCTTCTTATTGCAGCCCCGCACGTGTTGCGGGGTCTAAATCATTACACTTAAAAGACCCCGTAATAAATACGGGGTTACCAATTTATTTTTTAATCTCGGCCTTGCGTTAAATCAAATGTCTTATTGGCATCTTTATCCCAACCACTTGCTATAGCCGTAACAACATTACCAAGCCTTCTCGCCGCATCTGGCTTTCCACAAGTTCTCGCATTTTCTGCCGCATTAAATAATGCCTCAGGACTTTGTAAAAATGTTTCTATCCGTGCCAACAAAGCTTCTACAGTAAATCCATCTTGCGTCATCACCCAAGCACCACCAGCATCAAATATTGCATCCGCATTTCGCTTTTGTTGTTGGTCTTTATGATGAGGGTATGGAACAAATATAGCAGGACGTCCCGCCGTTGAAACTTCAGATACCGTGCTCGCTCCAGAACGCGCAATAACCAAATGGCAATGCTCTAATCTTTCTGCAACATTATCAAAAAAAGTTGCAAGCTCTGCCTTAACGCCTGATGCCTTGTAGGCCTTACGAACTTCCTCAATATTTTCTTCGCGGCATTGTTGAACAATCTCAAGCCGCGCCTTATGCGCTGCTGATAAATTATCAATCATCTTTGGAACAATTTCTCCAAATATACTCGCACCTAATGATCCGCCCATAATAAAAATACGCAATACACCATCCTGATCTAAGGCTGGATACGGCTTGTTATAAAGTGCTGCAATATCTGGACGAACAGGATTCCCTGTTACAACGACACGCACTGAATCACTTTCATCAAGTCCAACAATATTGGGCCACGCCACCGCAATTCGATCAGCCTTCGGCGCTAAATAAGAATTTGCCTTTCCTAAAATTGCATTTTGTTCATGAATAATCGTAGGAATATTCTTTTTTTGTGCGGCATAAATAGCAGGATAAGACGGATAACCACCAAAACCGACAACAACAGAAGGTTTTAATTTATCAACAAGACTCCTAGCCTGCAAGATACCTACACCCAATGACAGAACTGTTTTAATCTTACTAAATATTCCACTTTTCATTGCACCAGATTTTAAAACATGCATCGGAATACCATCAGCAAATGGCTCATACTTTTTTCCTCTGCTATCTGTCGCTAAAGCCACACGATACCCACGGCCTATTAAATCCCGCGCTAACGCTTCTGCAGGAAACATATGACCACCTGTGCCGCCAGCACTAATAAGAATCTGTTTTGCGGAATTATTTGGGACTTCTAAATTCATTTATATAATTATAACCTTCAAACTTAAATTTTTTCGGCACCAACAGGTTTAATTGACATCCCCGTTTGTGCAATACCATTCCTAGTATGCCGTCTTGTTAACGCCAACACCATACCGAATGCCACACTCATCGACAACAAGGAAGAGCCCCCATAACTAATAAAAGGTAAGGTCATTCCCTTTGTTGGTAATAAACTTAAAGCTGACCCCATATGAATAAAAGCCTGAAGCCCAAACATAGTCAAAAGACCGCCAACCGCTAAAATAACAAACATATTTTCACTATCCATAACTCTATTAAATCCTTTTAACAGGATAGTCCCATATAAAGCTACTAATATTATTACAAAAAATAACCCTAATTCTTCACCCGCAACAGAAAAGATAAAATCTGAATGAGCATCTGGAATCTTTAACTTTACAGTTCCTTGCCCTGGCCCTGCTCCAAAAACACCTCCATTTTTAAACGCCTCCAATGATTTTTCAATTTGAAACGTATCACCACTCTCAGGGTTTAAAAAACGATCAACACGGCTCTGCACATGAGAAAGCGTAAAATAAGCTGCCGTAGCGGCACTCACCGCAAAAATAAGAAGCAGAAAAATTATTCGAAACGGTAACCCTGCCATAAAAATCATCGCAATAAAGCAACTGGTTACAACGAATGTCATACCTATATCAGGTTGCAATACTAATAAAGATGCCAATACCCCATAAATTACAGCAGCAATTTTAGTCCCGGGATAACCAGGTTTGTTTTTTTGTTTTGCAATAAACCAAGCCGCAACCACTATAAAAGCAGGTTTCGCAAATTCACTTGGTTGTAAAGAAAAACTAAACAAATGAACCCAACGTTGAGCTCCCTTAATCTCCATCCCAAAACCCAGAACATAAATTAGGCATAAAATACTCCCTACCAACATCATTGCCGCCAACCGCCATATGTTTCTAATATCCAGAAAAGATATAGCCAACATAATAAATACAGAAGGCACCAAAACAATTAAATGACGAACAAAAAAATGATATTCATCAAGACCAATACGCATAGCAACAGGTGGACTAGCCGCCATAACCAAAACAATACCGAAAATAATCACAGCACTTATTAAAGACAATAGTCCACGATCAACCGTCCACCACCAACGCGCAAGAAAAGATTTATTAGTTCTTGAAAGAAAACTCATTTAACTTTTCCCTACTAAGCGCATAACTGTTTTTGTAAATTCATCACCTCGCGCCTCGAATGAACTAAATTGATCCCAAGAGGCGCAAGCAGGGGATAATAAAACCGTTGTTTCATCTCCTACATTCTGAGCATCTAAATGTGCCGCCTGTGTTGCCTGTTCTAATTTTTCAAAAATTGTAAATTCAAAGCCATGTTCTGTGAACCATGTAGAAAAATCTTTTGTTGCTTCTCCTATTAAATAAGCCTTTACAATTTTACTTTTAAATATCTCTAATCCTTGAAGCCCCCCTTCTTTAGGACGCCCCCCAACAATCCAAAAGATATTATCATAACAAGACAATGCTCTTGCTGCAGCCTCAGCATTTGTTGCTTTACTGTCATTAATATAACTAACATTATTTTCACAGGTTACTAAAAATTGTCGATGTGGCAAACCCAGGTAAGACTCTAACGCCTTTAAAATCTCATTATCATTTAATCCAAATTCTTTGGCCGTTGCATAAATAAAAGCAACATTTTGCTGATTATGAAGCCCTTTAAGCGTTTTTAATCCCTCAAGAGAGCCTATTTTAACATCTTCACCTAACGTGTTTTTCATCAAAATATTATTCTTAACAAAGACCCCCTCTGGAACATTTGTACGAATAGAAATAGGGATTACTTTTCTAGAGGTTTGGCAACAAGCATAATCAAATACTTTTAATGAAAAATCATCATCTACACTAACTATTCCTACACCCTGACCATCAAAAATATTTGTTTTTGCACCAACATAAGATTCCATACTACCGTGCCTGTCTAAATGGTCAGGTGTGATATTAAGAAGTAAAGAAATATCAGGTCTATATGTTGGGCACAAATCCATCTGATAAGAAGATATCTCTAAAACTAAAACCTCTATATCATTTGTTAAATCCAAATCCATAACGGCTTTACCAATATTGCCGCCCATAACTGTCTTCACACCACACTCTTTTAATACATGATCCAAAAGTGCCGTTGTCGTTGACTTACCATTCGTACCCGTAACACCAATTGTTTTAACTGTATGGCCACTACGATGAAGTAACTCTAAATCACCAATAATTTCCAGACCGTAATCCTTGGCATTTAAAACTACTGCATGTGGCTTATAACTATACGGAACACCTGGTGCAAGAATGAGACAATCAAAGTTATTCAAATCGGCTTGTGTTAAATCACTAATTTTTGCCCCTAGTGTTTCTGCTTTATCACGATTTTCTTGCTTATCATCCCAAGCTGTAACAGCAATATTAGCCTGAAGGAGCGCTTTTATTGTGGCTAATCCAGATACCCCTACCCCAAAGACAGCAACCGCTTTGTTATCTAATGAATGGGCATAAGAAGATAAATCAATCATGCTGACTTATCTTAATTTCAATGTTGAGAGCCCAACCAACGCCAGTATAACAGCAATAATCCAGAAACGAACAACAACCGTCGGTTCTGACCACCCTTTCTTTTCAAAATGATGGTGAATAGGTGCCATTTTAAACACACGCTTACCTGTTAATTTAAATGACACAACTTGTATAACCACAGATAATGTTTCAAAAACAAAAAGCCCACCAATAATTGCCAAAACTAATTCATGTTTTACCACAACCGCCATCGCACCTAACCCGGCTCCCATTGATAAAGAGCCAGTATCCCCCATAAAAACCATGGCTGGTGGCGCATTAAACCACAAAAATCCCATACCCGCACCGATTAACGCACCGCATATAATAGCCAATTCTCCTGTTCCTGCAATAAACTGAATTCCCAAATAATCTGAAAAAATAGCGTTACCAACTAAATAACTGATAAGACCAAAACACGCTGCTGCAATCATAACAGGTACAATTGCCAATCCATCAAGTCCATCTGTTAAATTAACAGCATTAGAGGATCCCACAATAACCAGCATACCAAACGGCATAGATAGAATCCCTAGAGGTAGAAGATAATTCTTCACAAAAGGAATGGATAATCCTGTTGCCACCTCTGTTGTTGTAAAATTTATGTATGCGGCAACCGCTAAAAAGGCAAAACTAAATTCTAAAAGCAACCTCACTTTTGCCGATATGCCTTTATGTGATCTTTTCGTTAATTTTGTATAATCGTCTACCGCACCAATTAGCCCAAACCCTAAAATAACACTTCCTATAATCCAGACATAAGGATTGGTTAAATCTGCCCAAAGTAAAACTGATATTCCCGATGATATTAAAATCATCAAACCACCCATTGTTGGTGTACCAGCTTTTTTAAAGTGCCCCTCTGGACCATCAGCGCGTATAGGTTGTCCTTCTTTTTGTTTCTTTTTAAGCCACTTAATCATTGCTGGGCCAATAACAAATCCTATAATCAACGCCGTCATAATCGCACCACCTGTACGAAATGTTATATATCTAAATAAATTGAATATTGCAAAATCATCGGCCAAAGAATAAAGAAGGTGATACAGCATATTATTTAAACCTTTTTCTTAACGGTTAATTTATTTGGTAAAGAACGCAATGCTTCAACAACCAGTCCCATCTTGCTTCCCAATGACCCCTTCACCATAACAACATCCCCAGGCACTAAAACATCAGGAACAATTTGTGCTAGATCGTGACTAGTATCTTTATGAACACCTCGTTGATTTGCTGGAAGCTCTTCATATAATTTACGCATATTTTTACCACATGTATAAACAAGATCAACATTACAAGCTTTTATAGGCAATGCTAAATCTTTATGCATCTTTCCACTATCTGGACCAAGCTCTAACATATCGCCCAAAACAGCGATACGCCGCCCCCCACGACCAGGATCAACCAAAGCCAAAACCTTGAAGGCCGCATTCATAGCCAAGGGCGATGCATTATAACTTTCATCAATCAATGTAATAGGATTATCTTTTTCACTGGTTTGAATAAATTCACGCTTCCCTCGTCCAACGATTGGTTCTTGTTGCGCCAAAGATTTTGCAGCCTTAGTAATATCGGCTCCCGCCAACTTAACAGTCAACAATACAGCTAATGCATTACAAGCTATGTGACGGCCAGCAATTTGAAGATTAAAACTTATCTCTTCACCCATTATTTCTGCTTTGACACGCGAACCATTGGCCGCCTCTAAACAATCAATAATTTTTGCATTGGCCTCTTTGTCCTCGCCAAAACTGTAAACTTTTAAACCCCTAGCAACAGCCATCTCTTTCAAAATCTCAAAGCTATCTAGATCATGATTTAAGACAACCTCTGCCCCCTCATCCATTCCATCGAATATTTCCGCTTTCGCCGCAATAATACCCTCTAACCCATCAGAAAAATGTTCAATATGAACTGGTGCTATTGTTGTAATAATGGCGATATTTGGCTTCACCATTTTAGATAAAGGTGTAATTTCATTCGGATGATTCATCCCCATTTCAAATATACCAAAATCAGTTCCAGCATGCATCCCTGACAAACTTAACGGAACACCCCAATGATTATTATAACTTTTTATACTGGCATGCGTTTGCCCTTGCCCCCCTAAAGAAGCTGCCAACATTTCTTTTGTACCTGTCTTTCCAACACTACCCGTAATACCTATAATTTTTGCAGCTGTGCGCGCTCTTGCAGATTTTCCCAAATCTTCCATTGCTTTTAATGTATCTGTAACAATCAAAAGCTTATCTTCATCCACGCCTAACACTTGTTTTGTTACAATTGCCGCACAGGCACCCGCATCTATAGCAACTTTCACATAGTCATGCCCATCAGCATTCTCACCAACCAACGCAACAAACAAATCGCCTTTTTGTAAAGTTCTTGTATCGATAGAAATACCGCTTGCGCTCCATTGATTAGAACTGCAAGTACCACCTGTTACTTTTATAACATCAATAGCTGTCCAGACTGCATTAGATTTACTCATTTAGATTCAACTTTCCCTATAGACTTTTTAACTTCTTCAACATCATCAAACACATGGACAACCTCACCTACAATTTGTCCTTTTTCATGTCCTTTACCTGCAACAACCAAAACATCACCCTCATTCAAATGAGACACTCCATAATTGATGGCCTCAGAACGATCAGCGATTTCTTTAGCATTGGGAATAGACTTTAAAATTTCAGATCTAATTTTTGCCGCATCTTCATAACGTGGGTTGTCATCCGTAACAATTGTTTGATCGGCAAGCTCTAATGAAATTTTTCCCATCATGGCACGCTTGCCAGGATCACGATTTCCACCACAACCAAAAAGACATATCAATTGTCCTTGCGTATGCGGCCTTAACGTTTTCAATACCGCCTCCAATGCCGCTGGCTTATGAGCGTAATCAACATAAACCGCACCTTTTGGATGACCACTAACAAGTTGCAACCTTCCTGGAACACCTCTTAATTGTCCTAATAAGGGGATATATTTTTCTGGATTATTGTCTTGTGATAAAACCAAACCAAGCGCGCACAAAGCATTCATAACTTGAAATTCACCAACCAACGGAAGGGTTAGTTTATATATCTTATCTTCAACAGAAATTTCAATTTCTTGGCCGTCTGGTTTAGAAATACGATTGATTAATTTTATATCCTCACCACTCAATCCAAAACTAATAATTTTATGCCCCGCTACCTCACATATTTTTATTAATTGAGCACAATATTCATCATCCGCATTAATAACAGCCACGCCTTCTTTCTGCATAACCTCTGAAAAAAGCCGAGATTTTGCTTCAAAATACTCGTTCATATCTTTGTGGTAATCTAAATGGTCACGCGATAAATTTGTATAAGCTGCTGCTTTTATCTTCACACCGTCAAGACGGTATTGATCCAAACCATGGCTAGATGCCTCCATCGCCAAATGATGAATACCCGCTGCTGCCAAATCAGCTATTTCCGCATGCAAACTTTGTGTATCTGGTGTTGTCAAACTACCATAACGGTTTATTCCAGGACCACGGACGCCTAACGTTCCGAGGGAAGCGCATTTAGTAATTCCTGATAAATGCCAAAGTTGTTGTACAAAAGAGGCGGTTGATGTTTTTCCACTTGTCCCCGTAACAGCAACGATGTTCTCTGGCTGCAATTTATAAAATTTTGCTGTGATTTTTGCAAATGCCTGACGCGGGTTTTTATCTTCAATCAGAACGATATCATTGGCAATATTTTCTGGAAACTTTGTTCCAGTCTCCGCCAAAATTATTCTAGCCCCATGATTAATAGCATCTTCAATAAATTTTGTCCCTTGAACCTTATTTCCTGGTAGTGCAGCAAATAAAAATCCAGATTTCACCTGACGACTATCAGATGTTACGCCTTCAATAGGTAAATCCTTTTCATTATTCAATAAATCAGTGAGTTGCAATCTTCTGCTCCCCTATTAACTGCTCTTTTGTTTTTACATACCGCATTAAACTTCCTTCAAATTTTTGTTTTTCCCCTGAAGGAGGAATATTTAAAATTGATACCATAGAAGAAATAATACGTTGAACTGTTGGTGCCCCAACCCATCCACCTGTTGCGTAGCCATAAGTTGCCTTTGTACCTTGCGGTTCATCAACCATGACAAAGACAGCATATTGCGGCTTATCCATTGGAAAAACACCTATGAAGGAAGATATTAATTTTTCCCGATCATACCCTCCACGTCCAGGCTTTTCTGCAGTCCCTGTTTTTCCCCCAACAATATAACCAGACACATCAGCTTTTGACCCAGTACCTTGTGTTACAACAAGCCTTAAAAGCTGACGCATTCTATGTGATGTTTCTGGAGAAACCACCCTAAATGCCGCTTCTTTTCGTTTCTTTACCTCAAGAGATTTTATAATTTTTGGTTTTACCAAAACACCACCATTTACAATAGACGATGTTGCGCTAATAAGTTGTAAAGGCGATACAGCAATACCGTGTCCAAATGATGCGGTTAATGTACTAACCTCATTCCAAGGATTTGGAATCAAGGGGTTCCCAACTTCCGATATTTCAAAATCAGGAGCACTAAGAAGCCCAATATCTTCATAAAAATCCTTGAGATCATCCGTTCCAACAGAACGGCCCATCATCGCAGATCCTATATTGGATGAATGAATAAACACCTCAGGAAGACTTAACCTTCGTTTTTCTGGATGGTAGTCGCGAATTTTAAAACGCCCAATTGTTATCGGCTCACGAACATCAAAACTCTGCCCCATATTTGAATTTGTTTTTTCCAGCATAGCAGCTGTAGAAAAAACTTTAAAAGCCGATCCTAACTCATAAACACCTTGGCTAAACCTATTAAACTTCTGATTATCTTTTACATTTTTGAAATTGTACGGATCATAATCAGGCAAAGAAACAGCAGCCAAAACCTCTCCTGTTTCAACATCCATAACAATACCCGCACCGCCTTTAGCCTTAAATTTATTTATAGTCGTTAAAATCTCACGCTTTAAAACATGCTGCAAACGCACATCCAAAGTTAATTCTAAAGGTTTATTACTTTTAGACAAAAGACCATCAAAACTACTTTCAAGACCCGCAAGACCTTGCCCATCAATACCATTTGCGCCAACCAAATGAGCAGCTAAAGCACCCTGCGGATACACACGATTCATTTCCTCTTTAAAATCTAAACCAGGATGCCCCAAATAAAGAATTTTTGATTGTTCTTCAGGAGTGATATTTCTTTTAAGCCATACAAAACGTTTTTGACTTTGCAGTTTTTGTAAAGTTGGACCATAAGGTAGGCTAGGAAAAATTTTCTGCAAATCTTTAGTGACCATAACAGGATCACGCACCAAAACTGCATCAGCAAATAAAGAAGATGTTTTTAAAGAGCGCGCCAATATAACGCCATTACGATCTACAATATCTGCCCTTACCTTAAAATCTTTTTTTATAGTAGAACCATTATAAATACTTTCTTCATTTATGTTATTTGAAAAACTTTGAATAATTGATAAATCTGCCGCACGTGCCACCACAAGCACATACGCCACCATAAAAAATATACCTATTAAAATAAGTCGCCCACGCGCTTGCTCTAAATTTGTTTGCTGCGTTCCAGTAATAAATATACGTTTTTTATAAAAAGGCTTCATTCCTGCCCCCCTACAATTTCACTAAAATTTTGATTTTCTGTATTTTGAATAGTTTTTTCCTCAACCTTTGCCAAAGAGCCCTGACCTTGAATTGAAATATATTGAGGTTTAACTTGCGGAATAACTGGAATAGCAGGCTCAGGAACACTACCATCCCCCTCAATAAAATTAGTTTTTTCTGTGCCCACTTCATCCATACCAAGATTTTGTAATGTTAGTTTTTCTAATCGTTCTGGCCTGTTTAAATAATCCCATTCTGCTGTTAAAATTCTTAAAGATTCCCTTTCAACTTCAACCTTACTATTGACTTGAAATAATGCTTGTTCTGCACGCTGCACAGATTGGCTGGTTTTGAACAGTAATCCGCCCGACAAAACCGCTATCGCTAAACACAAAATTCCAGAAAAGCGAAACATTAAATCGCACCCTCCCATGGCTCACATTCAGTGCGCACAGCAACCCGTAATTTCGCCGACCTTGAACGCAGGTTGTCTTTAACCTCTTCAACACTCGCCTCTATAGATTTTCGCCTTTTCAAAATAAAACTAGGTGGTTTTTCTTGTGTTGTTTTTGAAGGCATATGCCGCGATACATTAACCTGACGACCAGAACGCTCAAATAAAAACGCCTTTACAATACCATCCTCCAACGAATGGAAAGAAACCACCACCAAGCGGCCGCTCTCTTTTAAAAGATTTTCTGCCGCCTTTAAGGCTCTTTTTAACTCTTCTAATTCATCATTTACAGCAATACGCAATGCCTGAAACGTTCTTGTTGCTGGATCAATTTTATCTTTTGGAGAGCGTGGTACAGCTTGACGCACAATATCTGCCAATTCAAAAGTCGTCTCTATACGTTTTTCCATACGAGCTGAGACTATTCTTTTTGCAACACGGCGTGACAGACGTTCCTCGCCATATTTATATATTAAGTTTGCCAAAGCCTCTTCTTCTGTATCATTAACTATATCTGCAGCTGTCATACCACTCTGACCCATACGCATATCTAACGGCCCATCAAAACGAAATGAAAAACCTCGTTGCGCTTGATCTATCTGCATTGACGAAACGCCAACGTCCAGAACAAACCCGTCTATTTTTTTAAACCCTGCGGCATTCACAAGCTCTAAAGCATCACCAAAACATCCCTGTACAAAAATAAAACGCCCACCAAATTCTTCTGCAAATTTTTCTGCCATAACCTTGGCATTCGGATCGCGATCAATCGCAATCACCGTACAATCAGCAGAATTCAAAAAAGCACGCGTATAACCACCCGCACCAAAAGTGCCATCAACATAAACCTCACCATCTTGTGGACTCACTTCTTCCAACACCTCATTCAACATAACGGGGTAATGCTGGTTCATTTAACACTCCCCTGATGCGTTTTAGGAATTGTCATGCCTTTGGATTGTACTGCTTGACGCGCAGTTTCACGTCTTGATTCGAAATCAGAGGGACTCCAGATTTGAAACTTTGCACCCATACCAACAAACGAAACTTTTTCTTCCAATGATGCAAATCCGATTAAATCTTGCGGCAAAATAATACGACCCTCACCATCCATAGAAAGTTGAACTGCCGTACCAAAAATGGAAGTGGCCAGATCGTCTTGCTCTGCAGAAAACAAATCAAAATCGTCTAAACGCTTGCCAATCTCTTGCATATAAGACCACGCAAACCCTTCAAGGCATGAATGAACATTTGATCTAAACAAAACAACGCCCTGAAAGGATTCATCAGACAACTCCGCGCGAAAAGGAGCAGGCACAGAAACGCGCCCCTTTTTATCAATTTTATTTTCGTGCGTTGATAGAAACAAAGCCATGCAGCCAAAGACCCCTGATAATTAAAAACGGTTGGAAACGAAGAATTACTTATAAAAACCGTCAAAAGCGCTCCAAATTCGCCCATCGATGGAAAAACATGGATATATATGGGATATCATGGGTAAAGCTTAGGGTCAAATCCCCATTGAATCAAGACCGACTTCATTCACAGCTATTTTACCAAAAGAACATTTATTTCAAAAAAACGTCAAAAAATAGACATAAAACATAAAATATTTACAAATAAGAAACTTAAGTAATCCGCCATTTTTGTTTCCATAAGGTTAAAAACATCCTTTGAAGTGAAAATTTTCTCTAAGTTACTGTTTTTATTGAAAAAAATATTGACAACCCTATTTTTATTATGTTAAACATACGGACACTTAAGAAATTAAGTGTAAAAGAAAGTTAATCTGTGTAAGGGGAAAAACATTATGACTGCATTATTAATAATGGCACTTTCTGTAAATGGCGGACTTTTTGCTGGTACAATTGCTTACTCAACATTCAAGTCTAACGAATTATAAAATCGTATTTGCGCATAATGCATATAACGAACAGGGAATTGCTAAATAAATATAACTAAAAAAGAAAAATACATTAAAAAGATCGCCCAGCCAAACAGCTGGGCGTTTTTTATATCTTCCAAATGATTTTCATTACAAAGGAATTTTCAAAAATATTTTTCTTTCTACTAGGATGATGAACGAGCGTATAATAATACGTGAGAGAAGAAGACAACGTAGAAGGAAAAATATTGAAGAAAAAATTGTCAGAAGACCTATAAGCCGGGTTCTGTTTAGATAACCATTCATCTGGGATATTTGTTACCAAATACCTCAAGCAACCTACCCGAATGACAGGCAGAAAACATGCCTATGTGCCATTCCTATTTGGTCTTGCTTCTGGTGGGGTTTACAATGCCTTGTCTGTCGCCACACAAGCGGTGCGCTCTTACCGCACCTTTTCACCTTTTCCTTATAAATAAGGTAGTTTACTTTCTGTTGCACTTTCCGTTGGCTCGCGCCACCTGGACGTTATCCAGCACCATGTTTTCGTGAAGCCCGGACTTTCCTCATTTTTAAAAGCCGTCATACCCGTAAACGGGAGGACGCTGCTTATATCCACGCGGTTATCCAGCCTTCTGACAGGCTTGTTGTATCAAGTTATAAATTAAAAATCAAACAAGAAAAATGTCATCCCGAGCGAAGTCGAGGGATCTTCAATCTATAGCGAAAAAACAAAGATTCCTCCATGCGCCCGAATAAATTCAGGCTTAGTCGGAATAACGAGACGGGTAAAGCAAATGTCCTGCCTGCAAAGCATAAAGGCGCCCCTTTGTAAGACTGCAAGCAACACCTTCTGTTCCTTTTTCAAAGACCTCAGGCACGTAATGGCGTTGAAAAGCAATCAGCATGTTTTTCGGTTTAGATGCCTCATAACCTATCCTTCTTAGACTCTGTGGTATATCTTGTATCAAAGATCCCTTTATAATATCTTCGTCGGATACATCTGGCCAAATCCCAATACCGTTTAAGGCTAAATCTTTCCAAGGAAACAATTCACCAGGATCTTGCTTTCTATCGGGGGCAATATCTGAATGTGCCAACACATGCTCAATATTACTATGACGTTTTAAAATTTCTAAAGATATATTTTTTACTGAATTTATTTGTACATCCGTAAACTCTCTATACCCAAATTCGTGTCCAGGATTAACAATTTCAACCCCTATAGATTTGCTATTAATGTTTAGCTGATCCTGCCAACTGGATATACCTGCATGCCATGCCCGATTTACTTCATCTACATGTTGGTAAACCTTACCCTCTTCATCAACAGTATAATGACTACTGACCTCCGCATCTTTACAACAAAGCCTCTCGAGAGCTTCATCGGCTGTTTTCATCCCTGTATAGTGTAGAATTAAAAACGTAACTTCTTCACCATTACGCTCATCAAAATTGGGGCTATTTTTTTGAATAATTTTCATCTCTCTTCTTTCACTTTCAACAAAACAAGCAAACCAACAACCCAAAACACAATAATACTTGCCATGCCTGCTTGTTGGGTCCCAAAAATACTCGTCATCGTGCCAAAAGCTATAGGCCCTAAAAATGAAATTGATTTACCCGTAAAGGCATAAAGACCATAAGTCTGCGTAATCATGTGTGGCGGAGATAACTTACTAATCATTGTTCTGCTTGCCGCTTGAACAGGCCCCATAAATGTCCCCAAGCCCAATGCTAAAATAAGGAAAATGTTTTTATCTTCAATCATTAAAATAATACCACCAATTACAATAAGCCCTACCAGTGAAACGATAACAGTTCGCTTTGACCCAAAAAAATCATCTACATAAGCAAAGCCAAATGCTCCTAATCCAGCTGTTACATTCAATCCAATCGCAAAAATTAAAATTTCAGTGAACCCCATACCAAACTGACCTGCGGCATAAACACCACCAATAGCAAATAACGTTACAAGTCCATCGCGATAAATTGCACTCGCAATTAAAAAACGTAGAATATTTTTATACTTACCAACATTATGCGCACTAACTGATAATTGTTTTAAACCTTTTGATAATGCATCCCAAAACTTTAAAGCTGTAACATCAACATCTTTAGTAAATAGAAACAATGGCATCATAAAAATAAAAAACCACAATGCAATAAATGGCCCTGCTATCCTTATATGTTCAAAGTTTTCTGTTGGAACAGCAAAAAATGGTTTTATTTCTCCTAACCCAATAAACCCAAAAAGCGTAATCGCCAATGCCGTTAACCCTCCCATATACCCTAAGGCCCACGCCCATCCAGACACTCTACCAATCTTCTCTGGCCGTGCCACATGCGGTAACATCGCATTATAAAAAACTTGCGATAGCTCTAATCCAACATTAGCAATAGCAACTAAACTTAAAACAAATATAATATGGCTACTCGTACCCTCTGGCGTTGCCAACCAAAGCAATGAACAAGGCACAATACAAAGCATGGACAACCAAAAAATCCAGCTCTTTCTATTGCCTGAATTATCAGCAACTGCCCCCAATAAGGGTCCTAAAATTGCAATAAAGAATCCTGAAACCCCAATGGCAAAACTCCATTGCGCACTTCCTAATGTTTCATCCCCTACAATTTGACGAGAAAAATAAACTCCAAAAACAAAGGTTATAATCACTGTACTAAACGCCGTATTTGCCCAATCATAGAGACACCAGGAAAAAACCGATCTTTTTTGCTTATTCATGAAAACAAGCTTAAAATAGGCTGTAACAAAAACAAAGAAGATAACGAATAAGCTGTTATGAAATACATATTAATACTTATGTTGGTCTTAACACCCTTGACTTACTTAAGCCTGACCAAACAATCGAAAGGGATGCCAGGAGAACTTAAAGTGGCAGACACGATTAAAACCGAAATACCCGATAATCTACCTATCGCCACTTTGGCAGGAGGCTGTTTTTGGTGCCTTGAAAGTGAGTTTCGTGCTCTAAATGGTGTCGTTTTCACCATTTCTGGTTATACAGGTGGTGATTTAGACAATCCCAGCTATGGCGACATAACGACGGGTAAAACAGGGCATGCAGAAGCCACCGACATCTATTATGACCCTAAAATCATCAGTTATCGTGAGTTAATCGATTATTTTCTTCGTAAAGCCCATGACCCAACACAATTAAACCGTCAAGGCGTTGATAAAGGGACACAATATCGCTCTGCTATCTTCTACCATAATGAAGAACAAAAAAAGATTATTGAAGAGGCTATAAAAGCAGCAGAGGACGATAAAGTCTGGAAAGATAAAATTGTAACAACATTAGAGCCTTTAGCAAAATTCTGGCCAGCAGAGGATTATCATCAGCAATATTATGAGAAATACGAACAGGCCAATGGTCGCCCCCACATTCGCGTCTTGCTGAAACATAAAAACAAATAAAGCTTTAAACGCATCTTTATATACGCTAAAATTTCGCCCATCAGGTAACAATAGAGCGTAATAATATGACACAAGAACTCAGCTATACCAGCGAGGTGGCTAAAGCAACAGCCCCAGTTTATGACATGCTGAAAGATCAGTTTGAAGAAGAATATTGGGAAACGCTTGCACCCTATATTTATGAAATAAATCGCCTGAAAAAAGAAAAGAATGCCGTTATTTTGGCGCATAATTATATGACGCCAGATATCTTTCACGGTATAGCTGACATTGTTGGTGACTCTTTGGCGCTTGCTCGCTCCGCCTCACAAACTGATGCTGATATTATTGTACAATGTGGCGTGCATTTTATGGCCGAAACTTCCAAAGCACTTTGCATGGATAAAAAAATTCTTATTCCTGATATGAAGGCAGGTTGTTCTTTAGCAGAATCCATTACCGCAAAAGATGTGCGTCTTCTACGTGAAAAACATCCAAATGTACCAATTATTACCTATGTGAATAGCTCTGCCGAAGTCAAAGCAGAAAGTGATATATGTTGCACGTCTGGTAACGCAGTAAAAATAGTCAATGCCATGAAGGAAGATACTGTTTTAATGATTCCTGATAAATATCTGGCACAATACACACAAGGACACACAGATAAAAAAGTTTTAACATGGGAAGGAAGTTGCATCGTACATGAACGCTTCACCCCTGAAGATATTAAACAATTTCGTGCACGCTATGAAGGCATACAAGTTTTGGCACACCCTGAATGTCCACCCGAAGTTTTAGCAGAGGCTGATTATACAGGCTCTACTCAACAAATGATTGAATATGTAGAAGGTAAAAAACCATCGCGTGTTGTTCTCATCACAGAATGTTCAATGAGTGATAATATTGCCGCCGTGCACCCAGAGATGGAACTAGTTCGCCCCTGCCAAATGTGCCCACACATGAAACGCATTACATTACCAAAAATTTTAGAGGCCCTGCAAACAGAGCAACCTGAAGTCATTCTTGATTCTGAAATTGCTGAACGCTCACGTATCCCTATTCAGAAGATGTTAGACTTAAGCTAATTCATTTTCTTGTCATTCCCTGAATTTACTTCGTAAATTCTAGGGGAATCTGTTTGTAATTATAGATCGCCCTAGAATTGATTTCATCAATTCAGGCGATGACATCAATCTTTTTTCTGCTATAGTCAAAAAATGAATATCACCCCTGAAATCAAAGTTTTAATCCAAGCCGCTTTGCGTGAAGATTTAAGTAATATTGGTGACATCACAACACAGGCAACAATTCCACAAGATAAAATCATTACGGCGACAATCAATTCTCGTGAAGATGGTATTATCGCAGGTATTAACCTAGCTGAAGAAGTGTTTAAAATTATTGATGAAGATTTAAATGTAACACCACATGTAAATGACGGCGATAACGTTTCAAGCAGTCAAAATATTTTAACAATTAATGGTAACGCCCAAAACATTCTTGCTGCTGAACGTACCGCTCTTAATTTTCTATCTCATTTAAGCGGTATAGCAACTGAAACAGAAAAATATGTTGAAGCCGTAAAACATACCAAAGCCAAAATTTTGGATACTCGAAAAACTCTTCCAGGCTATCGCACTTTACAAAAATATGCAGTGAAAATAGGTGGCGGTACTAATCATCGCTTTGGGCTTTATGATATGGTTCTTATTAAAGATAACCATGTTGCCGCCGCTGGCGGGGTAAAAAATGCTCTTGATACGGTCAAAAACATCACTAATGTCAAAATTGAAATTGAAGTTGATACTCTCGATCAATTACAAGAAGTATTAGACCATGGTGGTGCAGATATTGTTCTACTAGACAACATGTCCCCTGAAACACTGAAGCAAGCTGTTAAATTATGTGATAAAAAAATAATTACTGAAGCCTCAGGTGGTATAAATATCGACACCGTCCGCGCCATCGCCGAAACTGGCGTAGACCTGATCTCCATCGGTGCCCTCACCCACAGCGTTAAAATTTTAGATATAGGTTTAGATATCGAAGATTAAGAGTGTCTCTCAACCATCAATTTTTTAATTTCTGAAATTGATTTGGCTGGGTTTAAATCTTTTGGGCAAGCATTGGTACAATTCATAATCGTATGGCAACGATAGAGCTTGAACGGGTCTTCTAATTGATCCAAACGCTCACCCTTAGCTTCATCACGTGTATCAGTTAACCAACGCCACGCATTAAGCAACACAGCGGGACCCATAAATTTATCAGGGTTCCACCAATAACTTGGGCAAGATGTAGAACAACAAAAACATAAGATACAACCTGATGGACCCTTACCGTCAGTACCATTAAGTTTTTGCGCATCTTCTGGGCTTTGCAACCGTTCGCGTGTTGGCGCAGGGCTATCTGTTTTCATCCAAGGTTCAATAGAGGCATATTGCGCATAGGCGTGGTTAAGATCGGGCACCAAATCTTTAACGACAGGCATATGTGGTAATGGTGTTATTTTAACATCACCTTTAATTTCATTAATCGGTGTTAAACAGGCCAGCCCATTACGGCCATCAATATTCATTGCACAAGAACCACAAATTCCTTCACGGCAAGAACGCCGAAATGTTAACGTACTATCAACATTATCTTTAATATAAATGATCGCATCCAATACCATCTCTCCACATTCATCAAGGTTGATATTATATTCATCCATACGCGGATTTTCATCCTCGTCAGGATTCCAACGATACACCGAGAATTTTTTTGTGTTATCACCATCGTGATCAGCGTCAAACTTCTCGCCTTTTTTAACCTTTGATTTTTTAGGAAGTATAAATTTTGCCATTTTTATATACCTTTAATAAACCCGTGCTTTTGGTGGAACGGCTTCAACTTCATCGGTTAATGTTGTTAAAACAACTGGACGATAATCTATTTTCGTACCGCCTTTTTCATCCACCTGTGTCATAGTGTGCTTCATCCATTTCTTATCATCACGGTCTGGAAAGTCTTCACGCGCGTGGGCACCACGTGATTCCTCGCGATTAACCGCACTAGCTAATGATGCTACAGATTGATAAAGCAGGTTATCAAGTTCCAGTGTCTCAACCAAATCTGTATTAAAAATCATAGAATGGTCTTTAAGACCTAAATTGTCACGAGCATTAAAGACTTCAACAATCTTTTTATGTCCTTCTTCTAAGGTCTCCCCTGTACGGAATACAGCAGCATGGTCTTGCATTGTATGTTGCATTTTTCCCCTAAGTTCAGATGTCGATGTTTTACCTTTAGTATTACGATACTTATCAAGCCTGTCCAATGCACGCTGATCATCATTATTTTTTAACGATTTGTGCGGCATATTTGGTGATACCACTTCGGCGCAACGAGTAGCTGCCGCACGTCCAAAGACCACTAAATCAAGAAGTGAGTTTGAACCTAAACGATTTGCACCATGAACAGAAACACAAGCCGCCTCGCCAATCGCCATTAATCCCGATACAACCGCATTTGGATCTTTTACAGTTGGGTTTACAACTTCAGTGCGGAAATTTGTTGGAATACCACCCATGTTATAATGCATGGTCGGAAGCACTGGAATAGGCTGCTTTGTTACATCAACACCTGCAAAAATTTTGGCGTTCTCAGCAATACCCGGTAGGCGCAAATGAATTATTTCAGGATCAAGGTGCATTAAATTAAGATGAATATGGTCTTTTTTATCACCCACGCCACGCCCTTCACGAATTTCAATTGTCATTGAACGGCTAACAACATCACGGGAAGCCAAATCTTTGGCACTCGGCGCATAACGCTCCATAAAGCGCTCACCTTCGCTATTTGTTAAATAACCGCCTTCACCACGTACCCCTTCGGTAATCAGCATACCCGCACCGTAAATACCTGTTGGATGAAATTGAGTAAATTCCATGTCTTGAAGTGGTAAGCCTGCACGCGCCACCATACCACCGCCATCACCTGTACAAGTATGCGCCGATGTACAAGAGAAATAAGCACGACCATAACCACCGGTTGCCAAAATAACTTGATGCGCGCGGAAGCGGTGGATTGTTCCATCATCCAAACTCCAACACATCACACCCAAACATTCACCATCATCTCCCATGATTAAATCCAACGCAAAATATTCAATAAAGAATTCTGCCTTATGCTTTAAGGCTTGTTGATAAAGCGTATGAAGCATTGCATGACCTGTACGATCTGCTGCCGCGCAGGTTCTTTGCGCTGTCCCCTTACCGTAATCTGTTGTCATCCCGCCAAAAGCACGCTGATAAATTTTACCTTCGGCAGTACGAGAAAATGGGACACCATAATGCTCTAATTCAATCACCGCAGGAATCGCTTCACGACACATGTATTCAATCGCATCCTGATCACCGAGCCAATCAGATCCCTTAATCGTATCATACATATGGAAGCGCCAATCATCGTCGCCCATATTACCCAACGCCGCAGAAATTCCACCTTGCGCCGCCACAGTATGAGAGCGTGTTGGAAACACTTTTGAAATTAAGGCCGTCTTTAAACCTTTTTCTGCACAGCCAAAACCAGCACGAAGCCCCGCACCGCCTGCGCCAACAACGACAACGTCATATTCATGGTCAATAATCTCGAAATTTTCAGTCATTTAATTCTTACATCCCGCCTGCAAAAGAAATTTTCAAAATTGAAAAGATACACGCTACCCCCAGCGCAATAAAAAATAATTTCATACCAATCAATTTTGTCATACGAAACCATCTACAACTAATATAATCCTCAATAATCACTTGGTTGCCCAACATGGCATGATAAAAGCTATTTAAGACAAACAAGATAGACAGAACAGCATTCACAGGAGACGCCAACCACGTTGTAAACGCTGCATAATCAGCCCCTTGTAGTTTAAATATCGAATAAACCACCCAGAAAACAAGCGGAACACTGGCAACCGCCGTCACACGTTGCATCAACCAATGATGAGTCCCTGTATGCGCAGAGCCTAGGCCCTTTGCCTTACCTAAATCTGACTGAATTGAATTATTACTTTTCACCATTATCCAGCCCCCTGCTGCGCTCTAACTTCCTCAGTCATAGGCGCCGCCTTAATAAACCAGCCTTTGTAACAACCACAACTTAACTGCCAGACGCCATAAGTCATAACGGCCGCAAATAACAACACGAGTGTGCCTGTTCTTTGCGCTGATTTCTCATTAAGTCCAAAACCAATGTCCCACAAGACATGGCGAAAACCATTCCCCATATGATAAAAAAGAACAAACGCCCAAACCACAAAGATATATTTTGTGTAAGGAGTATCAATCAGTTCCATCACTTGGTTGTATCTATCCTCACCCAAACCTGCGGCGATCACCCATATAGCAAGCAATACCAATCCAGCCGTTAATATAACACCCGTAATACGATGTGAAATCGACATTTTTGCCGTCATCGGTAAACGATAAACCTGTAAATGCGGGGATAAGGGTCTTTGCTTAACTTGAGATGGTTCAGACATGTTAAAAATCCTATTTATTTCAAAAACATAATAGGGTTTTATGCCTGCCTTTCCAAGAACAAAAACAGCTTATTAAATAGATATTCCTTACAAATAATCTTTAATCAGTGTTTCGGCGATTTGAATAGAATTCAAGGCCGCGCCTTTACGCATATTATCCGCTACACACCAAAAATTCAGACCATGCTTAACAGAGTTATCAGACCGCACGCGGGAAACAAAAACATCATCTTCGCCTGCAATTTCAGCAGGTGTAATGAATTCCATATCACTTCCTAAATCAATGACACTCACACCATCAAACTTCTGCCAAAGTTTCATCGCCTCTTTAGGAGAAAGCGGTTTTTCAAATTCAACATTAATCATTTCAGCATGACCAATAAACACAGGCACACGAACACAGTTCGCACAAACCTCAATATTGGAATCCAAAATTTTCTTAGTTTCAACAACCATCTTCCATTCTTCTTTTGTCATGCCCGCATATTCACCAGAGTCCATAAATTGATCAATTTGAGGAATTACATTAAACGCAATTTGTTTTGGAAAAATTTCATTTTTAGGATTATTATTCATGAAGAAGTGTCTGGATTGATTGAACAATTCATCCATCGCTTCTTTTCCTGCACCCGATACAGATTGATATGTCGACACAACAACTCGCTTAATTTTTGCCGCTTCATGTAATGGTTTAAGAGCAACCAGCATCTGTATTGTAGAACAATTCGGATTGGCAATAATATTACGCTTCGCATAATTTTTTAAGGCTTGTGGATTTACTTCTGGCACAACCAAAGGAACGTCGGGTTCCATACGAAAATGGCTGGTATTATCAATAATAATAGCCCCAGAGGCCGCCGCCTTTGGTGCAAACTCCGCAGATACTTTTGCGCCTGGAGAAGAAAAAACAAAGTCCGTTCCTTTAAAATCATATTTAACTAAATCTTGAGATTTCAAATCAACATCTCCAAATGATATTGCTGTTCCCACAGAACGGGAGGAAGCTAAAGCAACAACATCACTAACCGGAAAATTACGCTCATGTAGAATTTGGAGCATTTCACGCCCCACATTTCCAGTAGCACCAACAACAGCAATTTTATATGACATAACTATAATTCTTTCTTATTTCTAATCTATTGAAACAACATAAATGTGATATGATATAACTCACACTAAAAAACAAGCCCTTATATCACATCCATGCCACTTTCAAAGCTTTATGACCATGTTCCCATAGGCGTTTGTATTATCAAACGCGATAGAAAAGATTTAGGCATTCTATATTCAAACCCCGCTTTTCTAAAAATGTTAGGTTATGAAGAACCAAGAGATCTTGAAGGCCTTACTCTTGAGCAAGCATGGCCTACACCAGAAGCATTAGAATTAAGCCAAAAACTTAAAACGCCTACCCCACCGACAAACGCAACTTTAAGTTTTCAAGATAGTGAAAATGATAAAAAACGATGGGCACTAGTTTCTATTCACGAAACAAACATCCACGATCAAAATTGCTTTACCTTATGGGCAACAGATATCTCTGCCAGTAAGCAAATTGAAGCTAAACTCGAACAAGCCTTACAAAAGGCGGATGAAAGCGCAGATCAAAAATCCAGCTTCCTTGCTACAATGAGCCATGAAATTCGTACTCCCATGCAATCTGTCTACGGTTTATTAGAATTAATTGAGCAAGAAAAGCCTGATCCCAATATTATGAGCATGGTGAAAACTGCTAAAAATTCTGCCAGTGGCTTACTCGAAATTCTAGACGATATTCTTGATTTTGCTAAAATGGATGCAGATCAAATGGCTCTTGATAACTTTGAAGTTCCTGTCCGTACACTCGCTTACGGTATTAACGAGGCAATGGCTGTTAAAGTTCAAGGAAAACCCGTAGATCTTAAGGATGCTATAGCAGAAGATGTCCCTTTTGTTATTGTTGGAGACCCTAAACGTCTTCGACAAATTATTATGAACCTTATGAGCAACGCTATAAAATTTACTCACAAAGGCGATGTTACTTTAAAAATCACAAAACAGTGCCAACACATTAAAATACCTAATAATGGAGTAGGTTTAAGATTTGAAGTTATTGATTCAGGTATTGGCATGAGTCAAGATATTGCTGATAAACTTTTCACCCCTTTTACACAAGCAGATACATCAACCTCGCGTAAATATGGCGGTACAGGATTAGGACTCTCCATAAGTAAAAAGCTAGTTGAAATTATGGGTGGTAAAATTGGCGTCAATTCAATTGAAGGAAAAGGCTCAACCTTCTGGTTTGAAATCCCCACTGAAGAAGTAAGCACTGATTCACAAGTATTAGACATGCCCTCCCTTGATGGGTTATCTATTTTATCCGTAGAAGATCATCCACAAGGTGCCAAAGAAATTATACGCTCTCTACAATCCATGGGAGCCACTGTTGAAAATTGTCCAACCTATGCTGAAGGTTTAGAACTTGCCATTCGCCGCCCTTTTGATGTGGCTATTATTGATCAAGGGTTACCTGATGGTCTCGGATTAGACCTCATGCGTGAATTAATGGAATTGCGCCCTTTCACTGGCTTTATCATGTATACAGTACGCGAAGACGCGGGGTTACAACATACGCTACAATCATTAGGCGCAACATATCTTACTAAACCTGCTAGTCGTATTGGTTTGGGCGAAGCTGTTCAAGATGCCGCCAGCAAAGTCCAAAAGATGTCCATTAATGGCCCAACTAAACTTCTGATTGCCGAAGATACAGATAGCGTACGTGACGTTTTACAACGACAATTAGATAAGCTAGGCGTGAGTGCTACATTTGTTGAAAATGGTATTGAAGCACTAGAATGCGTTCGTAGTGGTGAATACGGAATTCTTTTAACTGACCTTCATATGCCGGAAATGGATGGTTACGAAGTCATAAAAAATATTCGTGAGGATGATGAAAAACTAAATCGTCATTTCCCTGTTATATCACTCACCGCAGATGTACAAATGAGCCAACGTCAAGTTTACATGTCGCATGGTTTTGATGAATGCTTATTAAAACCTGTCTCTTTAGGACAATTTCAACGCCTCCTCGTTCGCTGGGGATTGTTAGAAGAAATTAAAAAACCAAAACTCTCTAGTCCCCCAACAGAAACAACAACATCAGAAAAACCCGCTATTGATAGAGAAGCAATTATTGCTCAGATGGGGGCTTTAGATGAAGGTAGCATTGAAATGCTTGGCCTGTTCGTTGATATGACACGCCCTTTAATAAAAAAAATAAAAAAAGCGCAAAATGACAACGATTTTCATGCCCTAAAGGAAACTGCTCATAGCTTAAAAGGGGCGGCACGCTCTGCTTGTGCCAACATATTGGGTGATTACGCAGCCAAGCTACAAGATGAATCAGAAGCACAAAATGAGCAACCAGAATTAATAAAAAGTATAATGGTAGAATTTGATCGTGTTGAAAAAGAAATTAAAAATTTATAATTTTATTTAAGGACAATTGGCTCCACCAACACCTTCTTCACCATCCGTATCTCCAAGATAAACCGCACTCGGTTGAATAATAACCCATACCCTAAAACAAGTAGCAACTCCTGCACCTTGCAAGCATTCTGGGTCACCTGCCGCTGCAGTGCTTGTTAATTCAATATCTCCACCAGACGCATCAACAACATCCGCCTGACATTCCGAAAAATTGTCATCTAATTTGGATAAAGCTGTTTGCAAAAAAGCATCTGTCTTATCTGTTCGCGTATAAAAGAACACACCGTCCGTGCCGCTATAATATATCCAATCATCAAATAAATCTGGTGGCGGTGGTAAGAACTTTCCACTACTACCACCAAACACATTAGAATGATCTGGATCGTCTCCTGGATTTCCTGGACACCGCAAAAATTGTACTTGGTCATTGGCCGCCGGTGCGGTTAAATAAGGACTTGAAGGATTTATTGGATAGGGCGTATTCGGTGTTCCTTGCAAACCGTTATTACCAAGTGGTCCCCTATCTCCACCAGGGTATGTTAAAACACATTCTTGTATAGAAGAGCGGATAAATTCAGTCTGTGCATTTAATTCAGTGATTGCATTATAACTTCCTTGCGCTGTTGTTTGCTGACTGGATGGCTTCATAAATGATGCTGTCAATGCCGCCAATAAAGCAATCGCAATTAAAATGTAAACAAGCGCACTCCCTGTTTCAGAAGTACGCTTGTTAAAAAAGTTTGAAAACATAACTATATATCTAATGTCCCGTTACCGTTCTAAAAGAACAGAGTAAAATACATATTCACCAGTTACATCATCTCGGAAACAACCTGAAGGATGCCCAATAAATGCAGTACAAGTCCCCGTGGCATTATCTAAATCTTCCTGATTTGCAGGAGCTGGAAACCCAGTAACGTTATCCTGATTTTCTCTAATATTTGCTTCAGTTATACCAGCGTTAACGTCAGGAATAACGCCATCAGCTGATGTACAGTCAGCAATATCCTCGACAAAATTAAGTTCTTCATTAACTTCCCGACATACCCCCACGTTAACCCCAGGCAGGAAAGCAATTAAATCATTACTGGTTGTTGTATCTGTAACACCAATTTGTGGAATATCAAAATTTGCGTTAAAAAACCAATCCCCTTGCCCTGTCCCCAACATCACATCAGCAGGTGCCTGCTGAAACAAACCACCGCCACCATCAGGATGAAAAACAAGCTCGGTCGTATCTGTCGTACCCGCTGTAAAATATGCTTCAGAAGGCGCATTGAATTTTAAAGCTGAGATATCTGTACCGCCCAATATCATACGAATAACAGATGTCCGTAAAGAAGTTGGATGTTGCGTCATAGATGCGCCACTTAAAATAGATTTTTCTCTATCTGCAGATCCTCCACCCGATCTCGTCGATTGCGTAACCGCATATGACAGAGCGGCAAATAAAGCCACCGCAATCAAAATCAAGAAAAGAACGTTCCCCTTCTCGCTTCTTCTAGTTACATATTGATCTTCCATAGATATCTCCATTTTCTATACTTTTTAATCTTTCCCCAGAATTGAGTCCATTACAAACTACTCTATATATAATCTAATCTGCCTTCTCAACAGACACTTTATTAACTTTTAATGAAGCGGCCACCTTATATTGTTTATCACATTCCCGACCTACACAAAGTTTTTCCAATGAAACTCGCCAACCATTTCCACCATTTTGTACATGCCCAACGGCTTCTCTGAATTCCGTAAAATTAGACGTGCTTCTTCCAGTAATCACAATGGTAGAAGCATTGGCTCTAATATCTAGACCTTTATAACTTTCCTTCGCTTTAGACACGAATTGTTCCACATTTTTCTTATCAATACCAACATTTTTAATTTTAGGAACAGAGGGTTTTAAGGCCTCTGTTGCCTTTAAGTCTGCTCGCAATTTTATCATTTGCTGGGTTTGGATGGCTGTAAACAAGCCCAACGCCGCTGCAGTCCCCCAAGCAATCGCCGCCGCAATAAGAACTGTTTGCCCCGCATGTTGGGGCAATCCTTCCAAAAATTTATTTAAGTCCCCTGTTGCCTTAGAACTTGTATATTTTTGGATATATTTCCAATCAAATGACTTAAAATCCAATAAAATCAATCCTTTTCATCGTTATTCTACATAAAATTTTAGCAAAAATACATTAATTCAACGTTACTAAATTGGTTAAATAAGCTATTTAGTGCCTATAATTCTAACTCGGCCATCTTTTTCAAGCTCTGCAGGCCTTACATTTTTCAAACTCCCCACACCTTTACCATAAGGTTGCGGCACCAAAGCCTCCCATTGGACTTTTTTACCTTGTACCTCATATTTCACCAAAGTGCCGTCAATTTCTCTTAAATCATCTAATATTTCCTGTATACGCACCATATGCTTTATAGAATCACTTTGAAGAGCATTATATGCCTCTAATAATAATTGCTGTGAAACACGCTCCGTTTCCTCTTTTACTTTTTTAAGATCGCGCTCAACAGTCACCGTTAAAATATATTGAAAAACCAAAAAACTAAAAATTATTACATTAAAAGCGATACCAACAAATAAAAGTGTTCTTGAAGCTGCTCGCGATAGTTTTTCTGTTTTTAGCATACGGTTTTTCCAACGAACCTGCTCTGCAACTTCAGGATTAACCGTTACAAAATTTGCATCCATGCTTTGAATTCGTGGCAAAAGAGTCCTCGCGGCTCCTAAAAATATTTGCATTCTTCCTGTTTCGGGATCCCATCTTAAAGCAGAGGCCGTCCCTTCTTGTTCATATAAATAAACCGTTTCTTTGTCCCAATACTCACTTTTACCAGGAAGGGCTGCCGCCAAAGGGCACCAGCTATCTGGGTTAGACGCCATAGAGGACGAAGGGCACGCTAAATACCAACAACGATTATTTTCTACAGAGTAGCAAAAATGAACTTTTTCTGTCGCACAAGCCTGAGAGGCTGCATTCCAAACGGCTTCCTCTTCCATACCGGGTACATGTGGTACAGACCCTCCAACCAACTCTTGAGGCAAAAATGGTTTTAACTTAGAAACAAAATCAGATTTTTCACCAGCCAAAAAGTCACTAACACCAGCCGCTTGCTTCCCAAGCAAGGGCTTGGAAGATTTTTCAACTACTTCGTCTACTTCAGTATCTACCAATCTAAATTCCTTCCATAAGGCCACCCATCATACTGTCCATACTGATATTCATAACTGTTAAAGCATAAATAGCACTTCCAAATGCGATAACAAGGAAAACACCAGTTAATGCAAAAGCAAGCCAAACAATAAGCGAATGTTTCGTCTTTGCGGAAGAGGCCCGCATTTCAGATATTGACTCTAATATAGTAGCAACTTGCCCCAAATCAGACAAGCTCGCAAGTTCCATACGCTCGCTGCGTGTTAAAGGCTCTCGATCCAGCGCATTACCAAGACCAATACCACGTTCTAAATCCTCATTTGCCGCATGCCAGTATCTAGAAACCTCTGGCGATGTTGTCGCTTGTCCAGCCTGATAGAGAGATTCATTAATGGGAACAAGCCCCTTTATCATTCTTGATGCTGCCATCATAGAATCAGAAAAGCCCAAATCTCTTAAATAAGACCCAATAAGTGGTATTTTCCTGACAATGCGGGCCGTTGGCCAATCCTTTTTTCCTTTATTAAGGAAAAAGGATAAAATCGTCCAGACCAAAAAACCACCAATAAAAAAGGAAAAATAAATCAAAATATCCCATGTCAGTTCTAAATTATTAACCACTCGGTCATACTCTATCTTTTCTGCCTCCGATGCTGGTGTATTATCCCGAAACCATCCTAAAACCATATCTTTCCCCCAAAAAAGGGATTGAACAATCGTAATAACATCAAAACCCAACCAACCCATTGTTCCCATAATGGCACGACTGTTCTTCTTTTTCTGTGTAATAGAATGAATGGCATGCGGTATGCCTTCTGTTAATTTATTTGCTTTTTCACTCCCTGCCAAAATAGCAAGCGTCCCATGATCAAAAATATTAAGTGCTTTTAAAGCATCAATAACGCCCAAACCGCGTGACAAGGCTTCTCTAGCTGGTGCTAATATGTTTTGTCTTTTAGGATTTGTTTCCGCCTCAATAATTTTCCAAAGAGCCACACCTGGTGAAGAAACAGATGTTGCCCGAAATTGAATACCACGCAAAAGTTGTACCTGCCACCAAGTTGAACGCGCTAGCAATCTTTCTAAAGGTGAGCGTATATGCGGACGAATAGAAAGAACATAACCCCTTTTTTTTGCAACTGCAGCACGCACATCGTCTTCTGTGGGCAAGTAAAAAGACTCTTCGGTCTTTTTAACACCAGAGAGAGTATCGTAAGCAACTTCTGCAACCCATTGCTGCATAAACTATCATCTCCCCTATTCTTCTAAATAAGACAATGACGCCTTAGGATCGATTTGCCCACTTAATACCAGATCAACTAATCCCTCACGTCTTGTATGAACAATGACGCCCTCTTCTCCCACAATACTATTTACATTTTTTATCAATGCTTCGTATATATTATTTCTTTGCCCTGGTCCCAACGTTAAAAGTATTGCATCAAGAAGTAATGTTCTCCCCGAAATGCCTGTTCTGTTACATAAATCACAACCCGATGTGTTATGAGTACGGACACCCGCATCGGCATCAATACCTAATGTACTTAAATCAATTTCACTTAATACTTCTTGAGCTTTCTTTTTATGCGAACATCCTTGGCATAACGTTCTTACAAGTCGCTGGTTTAAAATTGCCCTCACCTGTTGGGCTAGTGTAAAGGTTGACGCCCTCTCACGTTCTGCAGGCATCAAAGACCTTAACCGCTCAAAAGTTTGTAATGCTGTGTCCGCATGAACTGTTGAAATAACGGTATGACCCGACTCTGCTGCTCTTAACGAGGTTTCAACTGTGTCGGCGTCACGCATCTCCCCAATAACTATATAATCAGGATCATGGCGCATTGATGCGCGAATTAAATCAGAAAATTCGCCTCCTTGTTGACCAGGCCTTACTTGCCACTGAGTCGCATAACGCAACTCATACTCAATAGGATCCTCAATCGTCAAAACATGACGACGGCGCCTATCAATTTGTTGAACACAAGCATAAAGTGTCGTCGTCTTACCAGACCCAGTTGGTCCTGATAAAAGAATAAGACCTCCACCACCTTTAATTTCTGGAGAGAGGGCTTTAGCTAGATAATCCCCAACATCTTGATGGCGACGAAATAATTCATCAAATCCTTTAAGAGAGGCTCTATCGAGAAGACGCAGTGTTATTTTTTCACCATCTTGGGCTTGTGGTCCTGCAGCAACACGAACATCAACACTTCTGCCCTGCCAAACAAAGCCAAAACGACCATCTTTCGGTGTCACTCTGTCCCCAAAGTTTAACCCAGCATTTCGCTTTAAAAGAGTTGTTAAACGTGCCATAGCCTCTGCAGGAAGCAAATGTACAGGCATCAAATCACCATCTACACGATACTTTATCCAATTTGGCGCATCCAGATTGTTGTCCTGTACCAAATGAATATCTGACACCCGCATTTGCAATGCTTCTGCTAACATATCACGCTCAAAACGGTTTAAAAGTAAACCGTTATCAATATCGCCCAACCATTGAGCCAATGTTTTTTCACAACGATCCGCTGACAAATCATGAACGGAGCGCAATGTTTCCATCAATTCAGCTCTGTCCCAGACCTCCACATCAATTTCACTAACTTGTAAACCGCTTCGATTTGCTGTTGATATAAGATTTTCTATTTGCCTATCAGATAAGTCATTTAAAGGTGCAATTTTTAAAACACCATTTTGTAAACTAATCAAATGAATACTCAAAGGAAGCCATGATTGTACAGGAAGTAACGTTCTTAACTGATCACCTGTTGCACGATTACGAGCACTCTCATCTTCACCTTCAGAAAGACGAATGGCACCTGCCATGTCAAGCAACTGATCCGTAGAACGCGAAAGACCAAGATCAATAAACATTGATCTTTCACGTTGAACCATATCTAAATAACGTTCGCGGCCTTCTTCTGAACGAATCTTTCGGCGATCTTGCCATTGCCTTCTCTCTACACCGACAGGAGACCCCTTATCAGATTTACGGCGATCCTGTTGAATATCGCGCCGCTCCATTGCCGCTAGCTCATCTTCTTTAGACTTTTGATTAATTATATCTTTCTCAAAATCAGACATTAATTTGCTTCTGCCACAGGAACAACAGAGCCACTCTCTACCGTTGTGCCCTTGTTAAACGGAGACAAAGATCTATCAAAAAGCAATAATACTTTTTGACTACCATTTCTAAATTGCACCGCGCTTGATTGAACAGTAACCTCCCACAAAACGCCTCCAATTACAGTTTCTTGCCCACTAAATACAACACGACTTCCACCAGGACCCGAAACAATGGCTCGCGTTTGAGCCAAAGAAGTTATTCTATAACCTTCAAGAGAACTACTTGGGTTACTGTTAGCGGAAGACGTACTTTTCTGTTTAGGCTCCTCAACAGCACTTGCTGGAATAGGCTCTATCGCCCTTAAAATTGCTTCCGCGCCACCATCATTAAATACAATAGACTTACTATCTTGATTAACGGCTTTTGATGAAGTACCCGTAATTGGTAAGACTAAAATCCCGCGCGCACCATCATGAATAATTTGAACATCATCCAAAACACTACCCGTTCGAACAGGCTCCCAAGTTAATGTTAAAGGACAAGCCTCAACTGGATTTAAAACGCTACCAATTTTACATCCCTTAGATGAAATCTTAACACCGTTATCATCATTAGAAAGCCTTATATTACCAATTGCTACAGGAGCGTCCCCCACATTCACCAATGATACTGTTATAGAAGATGCTGTTTCAATATCTTCACCAAAATCAATATCCGTTTGTGAGGCTGTTAACAGCCCCTTACCTGGAACAGCTTCAGGAAAAACACCAACCTCAGAAGCCTTACTTGGATCGTAACTTCCATCCAAAATAACACTAACAACCCCCGTTGGGCCATCGTGATTAACAACCAAAACGCCTGTTGCGGGTCCTCTCTGCTCTGGTGCCCAAGTTACCGTTGCAATACAGGCCGCACCTGAATCAAGCTTCTCACAATCAGACTTAAGGGTATAACCAGCACGATCATTTGATTCAATTTCAATTGAATTAATGAGAATTAATTTAGAGGTAACATTTCTTAAAATAACAGATCGCGTTAACGGACGACTTTCTTTTAAAACCCCAAACTTTATTTCAGCAGGAATGGTTTCCAAATCATTAATAACATCACGTGAACTATCTGCTGAAATGTCTACCAGACCTGATATAGTAGATGTAGTTAATTTAGAACGGCCATCATGGCGCATCAACATTTCGATTCTAAACTTTCCTGGCTGCAAACCTTTAATAGAGAAGGCAATAGCACAAACAGCATCAGGCGGCAAAGGAGCCTGCGAACATTCGTTTTGTGCAATGCTTGCAGAAACATTTGAGGAAGGATAAAGACTAATCTCTCTAGAAACTATTGGCTTTGAACCATCATTCCTCATCAAAATAACAACTTGTGAAGAAGAACCTAAAGCAACATCACCAGCATCGACATTACCACCGACCGCAACCAGATCTCCTCCCTTGCTACCATTGGCCTTCCTAACCCCAGGATCATCAAAAGCTGATTGTGCAGATGCAGAACCTACCGAAAAAGCAAGCATAGCAATCAAGCATAATAAAAAACATAGTAACGCTTTCGCGCTTTTAAGAGAATTGCAAATCAAAGTAGCGGTATCTTTCTGACATAATTACAACTTTTACACTTTAGTATAACACAAAAAGGATGTTTTTCGATATTGAGAAATAATATCAAGGAATTACTAACTTACGGTAGATTATTGGTTTTTTCGGTTTTGTTCGTATATTTCATAAACATTTAAAGATTGAGCTCCATTGTAAACATCTGCAGACAATGGTGAGCTACTGACTGAATAAGGCTGATCCACAGAATTAACAGTATTTTGTTGGGGGTAAATGGAGGATGGGGCATCATAAGGCTGTTCTAGCACGGGCTCTGACACCGGAACAGATACAGAATTTGGGTAATCTTGTGAAACTCGGCCTGAAGCATAACTAGGCACGTAACCCGAATCTTTGTTTTCATAATTATTTACAGGCTCATAAGCCCTCATGGGCTGATATTGTGATGCAATATCAGGTTGAGCTGGAACCGCATAAACCTCTGGCACCACTTGAGTCTCTGGCACCACTTGAGTCTCTGGCACCACTTGAGTCTCTGGCACCACTTGAGTCTCTGGCACCACAGAAACAGAGTTTTCATAGACGGGAGGTGCTTTTGCAACTGGCGCAGGTGCTAAAACTTCTGGCTCAGCAATCGGTAAAGACGACCGAGGTAACGCTTTCGGAACCTCACTTGCGGCAACAGGCTCTGGCAACCTTACAGCTTCAACTTGTTGAGGTTGAGGCGGCAATTCTTGCGGTATCACTGGCGCAACATAAGCAGGCGGTTCCATTTGGCTTCTCCGACCCATTGTTGATTTCAACAAATTTTCTGCCTTGTTATTTAAATATCTTGTATAATTTGGATCCTCTGAAGCCGTATAGACAATCACACGTGGGCGCAAAAGAATAACAAGCTCAAGATTCGTAGTTTGTGCTGTTCGACTATCAGGTAAAATCGGCTCCATAAAACCTGGTCCACGAGAATTAAAATTATCGCTCTCTCTTACCAAGCCAGCAATCAAAACAGAATCGCCTGGGCGCACCCGAATTTGAGTCGTCAATTCCCGCTCCGACGTTTGTGGCAATTGAATAATTGTATCTGTGCCACCAACCCCACTATCAGAGAATGTAAAATCTTCGATCTGATCAACATTTGTTAGATTTACATTCACATTTGCATACACCGTCGAATTATCCCAAGAACTACCAATCGTGAGAGTAAAACCACTATCAACAGAATCTGTACTTACCGAAGTAGAGGTATTATTGGCATTACTTGTCGACGTTACTTCAGATACATAATTTTGGGTATCCGCTACGCGAAGTGCTGCTGAAGCGCCTGATAAAACGGTGATTTGAGGTTGTGATATTGTTTTCACCGCCCCAAACTGGGATAGAAACTCTATCAGCTCCGTTGTTGTTGCACCCGTTGTTTGTGGTAATCCTATACTCACAGGATTTGTAAAATCTGCAGCAATCGAACCATTAAACGCGATATCTGTTGAGAACTTGCCTAACTGCGCAACAGCATCCCAATCAACACCCATTGAGTTACCCGCGTCTAGAGAGACTTCCCAAATATAGGTTTCAAAAACAATCATCGCTGTATTCGCACGTAACCGCTGAAAATAATTTTCTGCCAACTTAGATGTTCTTTGAGAAGCAGAATAAATAATAGTACGCGTCGTGGGATCAGAAACTGGCGCACTTCCATTTGACCCAATTACCGCTGATAAACCAGCGATAATATCAGTAATAAATTCTTGCCCCCCCTCTGCATCACCTAAAGGTGGCAAGGACACAGTAAAAGTTTGAGTGTCTTTAACAACAAGCGTGCCATCTTCATAGGAACAATATAAATCCGCTAATGAACAAACACGCTCAACAACTTTATTCAACGGACCCTTAAGATTGGCTACCGTCACTTGATTTGTAAGCCCCGCATCCGTTTCAAATGCGATTGCAATATCGTAATCCGCCAATATAAGTTGAAGTGTACCCGCCAATGTTTCTGAACGTAACTCAAAAGGTCCCACTATTTCTTTTGGAAGATCTTGCCCAACCATGCGCTCTGGAAGAAGAACATCCTCCCCTAACGGAAGATACATCACACTATCAGGACGCTCATTAACAGCTTCTTTCCTCTTTTCTGCAGCAGAAGGATTTGGAATATTGACGTTTCTGGCGTCTGGTACGCTAACTTCTGCGCACCCAACCAACATGCTGCTCAACATGCCTAACGAAAACATAAATATAAAAAGCTTAAACTTCACAAACGCGACTTTCTTTTTACCATCTCCAAAGATCGATCAACAGCCGTTAGCAAACGCTCTTTTTGTACTGGTTTTATCATAACAGCCCCCACACCCCATTCAGCGCATTTCTCAAGAACATCTGGAGAATGATCTCCCGTCACAAGAATAACTGGAATTTGAATATCCATGCCACGCAAAGCACGAATAAAATCGAAACCATCCACAGGCTCCATTCTTACATCAACGACGGCAAGATCAATTTTTTCTGCTTTAACAACGTTAAGTGCTTCCGCACCGTCCGTTGCTTCATGCACATCGTATTCAGCATCAACCAAATAGCGAACAATTTGCATTCTTACAAAATCGTTATCTTCAACAACAAGGATTATAGATTTATCTGACATAATTACAGTCTGCTAAAAGTTTGTTTTTTAAGAATCAATCAGTAAAACACTAGAGTACAATATAATTACGTGCAATGATGTGTTGGTCTTGTCTCCACCGTTATTAAAACAAAAGATTTTACATGTTAGAAATTATTTCTTTATTATGTTTATTAGGAAGCGTTCTATTACTTCTTCTGTTATCCATAATAGATTTAAAAACTTTTCTACTTCCCAATATATATGTCGCCCCTTTTGCTTTATTGGCCCCAATTTTTCATTTAACCACCGATTTTTATTATCTGGATTTACACGGGATACTTCTTGGGGGAGCAACCGGCTTTCTAATCCTTTACCTCATTCGCGCTGCAGGAAATAAATATTATGGGCAAGATTCACTTGGTTTAGGTGATGTAAAACTACTCGGCGCAGGTGGATTATGGCTTGGCTATGAAGGGGTTTTAATCGCCATGACCGTCGGCGCCTTCGCTGGTCTCATTCATGGTATTGTTTATGCCCTTGTTATCAAACTAAAAACAGGTAAGCCGTATAATATCCGCCGCCTTGTTATCCCAGCTGGTCCTGGCTTTGCTTTAGGTATTATTTTGGTCGGTGGTTGGATGTTTAAAGGACACGTCATAACAGCTCTTTATGACCTATTACCGTAAAAATTCTTGCTTATATAATGTAACCGCGCTTATAGTCATTTTTTGATGACACAGAACATTCAAAAAATTGGTAAGACCAAATTCCAAAACAAGCATTTGATTGGTATAGAAGACCTCAGTGTCGACGAGATAAACCTTATCCTCGACCTCGCAAATCACTACGCCGATGAATTGGATAAAGGCGATTTTCAGTCCGATGCCTTAAAAGGCAAAATCATCCTGACTTTATTTTTTGAAGATTCAACCCGCACCCAAACTTCGTTTGAAATTGCAGCAAAGCGCCTTGGTGCTGAAGTTGTAAATCTAGATCTGAAAACCAGCTCGCTTAATAAAGGCGAAACGTTTGAAGACACAATAAAGACCATAAACGCCATGCACCCCGATGGAATTATTATTCGCCATCACGAACATGGTGCCCCTGTCGTTGTTTCAAAAATGGTTGATTGCCCCGTTATAAATGCAGGCGACAGCTGGCGAGAACATCCAACGCAGGCACTTCTTGATGCCCTAACAATTCGCCGTAAAATTGGCGACGTAAAAGGCAAAACAATTGCCATGATTGGTGATATTGCACATAGTCGTGTCGCAAATTCAAACATGAAACTATTCACTAAACTTGGTGCAAAGATTCATGTTGTTGCCCCAGAAATTTTGATGCCTGAAAAATTTCCTGTTGAAGGGATAGAAAAGTTCTTCTCTCTAGAAGAAGGGTTAAAAAATGTCGATATCATTATTTCTGACAGAATTTATCTGGAACGTATGGAAGGCTCCCCCATCAAGTCCGAAGCCGCCTACTTTGAAGAATACGGTCTAACAAAAGAAAAACTGTCATACGCCAATGATGCTGTCATTATCCTTGCCCCTGGCCCTATTATTCGCGGCGTACAGCTTTCCGATGATGTCGCAGACGATAAAAACAGCTCCCTTATATTAGAACAAGTTCGCAACGGCGTACCAACAAGAATGGCGGTCATGGATATCCTGATGAAGGAACGCGGATAGTGGTATATTTTATTGCTGGTCTTTTTGGATATTTACTCGGATCAATCCCGTTTGGCCTTGTTCTTTGTAAAGTTTTTGGACTTGGCGATATTCGTGATATTGGATCTGGCAACATAGGTGCTACCAATGTTTTAAGGACAGGCAATAAGCCATTAGCCCTCGCCACTCTTTTATTAGATAGCGGTAAGGGAGCCATCGCTGTTTTACTAACTCTTCATTTTTTGGATTATAATGTCGCCCTCATTGCAGGTTTCTTCGCACTTATTGGCCACTGCTTCCCCGTCTGGTTAAAATTTAAAGGTGGTAAAGGCGTCGCTACAACACTTGGTACACTCCTTGCCCTCGCTTGGCCTGTTGGATTATCAGCATGCGCTATTTGGCTCGGCATGGCTTTAATCTTTCGCATCTCCTCCCTCGCCGCCTTGGTTGCGATTGGCCTAACCCCCCTTCTTTCCCATTATATATATAATGACCCTAACCTATCTGGCATCTGTGCACTAATCGCCGCACTGGTTTACATCAAACATCGTGAAAACATTAAGCGTCTGTTCAAAGGTGAAGAACCTAAAATAGGTAAGAAAAAATGAGTCAGACCAGCCCTAAAAATAAAATTATTTTTTCGGCAGATGAAAAATTTGATTGGCTTCGCTTATCTCGCACTGAAAATATTGGTCCGATTACTTTTTATAAACTTCTTGATATTTATGGCACTGCCAAAAATGCTTTAGATGCTCTACCCGAGCTATCTAAAAAAGGTGGACGGAAAAAACCACTTATTGCCCCCGACTTAAAACAAGTTGAAAAAGAATATAGTACCCTCCAAAAGCTCGGCGGTGAAATGGTTTGCGCTGGCGAAGATACTTACCCGATCTCCTTGGCGGCGATCGATGATGCACCGCCTATTCTATCTTATATTGGCGACTTGAACCTTACACGTGCGCCTTGCCTTGCGATGGTTGGTGCGCGCAATGCCTCACTGAATGGTAAAAAATTTGCAGCCAAGCTCTCCAAAGAACTCGGCCAATCTGGTCAAATCATTGTTTCTGGTCTTGCACGCGGTATAGATACCGCTGCCCATGAAGGCGCGCTCGACACAGGAACTATCGCTGTTGTTGCGGGTGGAATTGATGTCGTTTACCCATCTGAAAATCAAAAACTTTATGATGACCTCAAACAACGTGGCCTCATTATTGCGGAAAGCCCATTGGGAATGGAACCTATTGCTCGCCACTTTCCAAAGCGAAACCGTATAGTGTCTGGTCTTTCGACAGGTGTTATTGTGGTAGAGGCCGCCTTTAAATCAGGCTCCCTTATCACCGCCCGTATGGCAGGGGAACAAGGGCGTGATGTCTATGCCATACCAGGCTATCCAGCTGACCCAAGAGCGCAAGGACCTAATAAACTCATACAAGATGGGGCAACACTTATCACCAAGGCGCAAGATATTTTACAAAATCTGGAAAATTTCAATGACAACACACTCTTCGATAATGCCCTGCAAGCCACTCCTGAAATAGGTTTGGTAGATACCAGCGCCAACGAAAAAGACACAGCAGAAGCACAAGATATCCTTTTACAAAATTTATCACAAATGCCTGTAGGTGTTGACGAACTCGCCCGAACCTGTCATTTGTCGATACCTTCAATGCAAATGGCATTGTTAGAAATGGAATTAGCAGGACGATTACAACGCCTTCCCGGCAACCGTGTTGTCCTATTGGATGAATAAAATATGAGCGCACAAAACGTCGTTATAGTTGAGTCCCCTGCCAAGGCGAAGACCATTAATAAGTATCTCGGTAAAGATTATGTCGTGATTGCATCCTATGGGCATGTCCGTGATTTAATCAATAAAGATGGCTCTGTCCGTCCTGATGAAGATTTTGCCATGAGCTGGCAACTCGGTGACCGCGCTAAGAAAAACGTCAATGATATTAAAAAACTCGTCAAAGCCGCTGACACTGTTTGGCTCGCCACCGACCCCGACCGTGAAGGAGAAGCCATTAGCTGGCACATCAACGAAATTCTAGCTGAGGCCAAACTTTTAAAAGATAAAAAAATTCACCGCGTGGCGTTTAACGAGATTACAAAAACCGCCGTGCAAGATGCCTTTGACCATGCGCGTAAACTTGACCAAGATTTAATCGATGCCTATATGGCACGCCGTGCCTTAGATTATCTTGTTGGCTTTAATATCTCCCCTATTCTATGGCGCAAACTTCCAGGTTCTCGTTCTGCAGGTCGTGTGCAATCTGTTGCTCTTCGTCTTATTTGCGAACGTGAAGCCGAAATTGAAGCCTTTAATCCGCAAGAATATTGGTCGCTCGAAAGTTTACTCCATTCCAAAGATGGTGCCCCTTTTACGGCACGCCTAACGACGCTATCTGGCAACAAACTCGGTAAACTTGATATTGGCAGCGAAAGCGATTCCAACAAAGCTGCCGCACGTATTAAATCTAAAGATTTAAAAATTCAAAAGATTGAAAAGAAACAAACCAAGCGCAGTCCTTATGCACCATTCATTACATCTTCCATGCAAATGGAAGGCTCTCGTAAACTTGGACTGTCTGCCGCACAAACGATGCGTTGCGCACAAATGCTTTATGAAGCTGGTTTGATTACTTATATGAGAACAGACGGCACAACGCTCTCTGAAGATGCTGTTGACCAAGCCCGCTCGCTTATCAAAAAAGATTACGGTGATAAATACCTACCAGATGCGCCACGCCTTTATAAGTCTAAAGCAAAAAATGCTCAAGAAGCGCATGAAGCCATCCGCCCAACAGATTTAAGCAAGCTACCTAAAAATATCAGCATGGATCATGATGCGAAGCGTCTTTATGATTTGATCTGGAAACGTACCATGGCATCGCAAATGGAAAATGCTATTATGGATCAAGTCGCCGTTGATATATCCGATGGCACCGACGATGTTGTTTTACGCGCCAATGGTTCCGTTATTGGTTTTGATGGTTTCCTTACTTTATATCTTGAAGAAAAAGATGAGGACGCAGAAGAAGACAATACGGATGATAAGAACCGCATCCTTCCCCCTATGGCAGAAGGCGATAAAATAAAATTAATGGAAGTGCGTGAAAACCAACATTTCACGCAACCACCGCCGCGCTATACAGAGGCTTCACTCGTTAAAATCATGGAAGAGCTTGGTATTGGCCGCCCGTCAACTTACGCCTCCGTTTTACAAGTCTTACGTGACCGTAACTACGTCATCATGGATCGGAAACGTTTTGTTCCTGAAGATCGTGGTCGCCTCGTCACCGCATTTTTAAAGAAATTCTTTGCTAAATATATGGATTATGATTTCACGGCAAACTTGGAAGAAGAACTCGATGCTATTGCTGCAGGTCACACGCCATGGAAAGAAGCTTTGCGTCAATTCTGGATTGATTTTTCCAAAAATATTGAAGACGCAAAACCGCTGACCATTACTGAAGTCATTGATTACCTCAATGAAGAACTTGGAATCCATTTCTTCCCTGAGCGCAACGATGGTAGCCCACGCCGTGAATGTCCAGCCTGTAAAAAAGGTGAGCTATCCTTAAAGCTTGGAAAGTTCGGCGCCTTTATTGGTTGCTCTGATTACCCAGAATGTAAATTCACACGCCCACTTCTATCTGGCGCAGACGGCGAAGGCGCAGAGTTGGCTAATGAGCCGAAAGAGCTCGGCGTTGATCCTGATAACGGAAGACAAGTCTCATTACGCCGTGGCCCTTACGGCCCTTATGTGCAAATTGATGCCCCACCTGAGACCGCAGAAGAAAAATCCGCTTATGACGAAAAGGTTGAAGCCTATGAAACCCGCTATGCCAAGCGTGTCGAAAAAGCGAAAGAAAAAAAGAAGGATATTCCTGAGAAAAAAATTCCAAAACGTCCTGTTAAAAAACCAAAACGCCAAGGCTTACCTGCAGGAACGGCAATTGATGATGTGACATTGAAAATGGCGTTAGGTCTTCTTGCTCTACCTCGTGATATTGGTGAACATCCGGAAAGCGGAAAAATGATGAAAGCAGGTATTGGTCGCTTTGGTCCGTTTGTTATGCATGATGGTAAATTTGCCTCCATACCTAAAGACGAAGACGTCATGACCATCGGTATGAACCGCGCCGTTGATCTCATTGCCAAGAAAAAAGAACGTGACGCCGCAAAAGATGCCGCCAAGGAAGCAAAAGCGACTGCTAAAGGTACCTCTAAAAAAACCACCGCTAAAAAGAAACCCACAAAGAAAAAACCTGCTAAAAAGAAGGCAGCCGCAAAAAAAGCGGCCTCCAAAAAAACTGCGAAGAAGAAATAATTAGTCTCAAAAATTATACTATAACCACATAGGCATAAAAAACTAATGGACTAGTGCGTATATTTATCTAATGTTTGAATTGAATTTAATTGCTGTGCAATCATTTTTTTGGATAACTCATCTCTTCTTGTTCCTAAAATTTGTATCTCCGTTATTAACTCATTGAACGCTCTTGAATCAGTTTCAGAAGAAAAATACGGCATTTTTTCTACAACTTTAAATTCCCCCTGCCTTTCCTCAAAAAAAGTAAAAATTTCTATTAGTTTTTGGTAAGTAGCCATTTCATTCCCCATAAACTCATTAAAAACTTTATCGGCGGCAGGTCTTTTTTCTTCAAATCCATTTAAAAACTGTTGTTTTTGAGCAGAAGGGATATCTGCTTGAGTTACCCTCGTGACCATTTTATCTTGAATTTCTTTATATTTTATAATTGAACCTTTAATTTTAAACACTGTATTACTTAAATCACCTTTCAAACGGCTTATATTTTTAGGGTTAGTAATATTTTTCTCTATAAATAAATTTTCAAAATCATATTGATCAACTTCTATTTTTATTTCTCTCTGTATTGTGGCTACTTCCAACCTTAAATCATTAAGAATATTAACCAATGGCGTAAATTCCCCAAAACCACCTTCTAGTTTCTTTCCCTCTGATATTCCTACAGCCAAAGAATCCTCTAAATCCTTCTGGATAGAACCCGCTATTTTTCTAGCCTTCTCATTATCAATAGTAGTTTTCGGTATTTGGAAAACCAATATAAGAAAAATTGTTGCTGTTACCGCTCCAGTTTGCATCCAGTTCAATAAAAAATACTTTGGTTTCTTTCTTAGTAGCAAATAAAAATATCTAACGACTGCCAGCAATAGAGCAATACCCAATGGTAAAGTCATGCCGCCAAGCATCCCTCCTATATCACCCAAAAGCGGTTCTACAGTTCCAGTGAGAAAGCCTTGAGTAGTTTTAAACCCAAATAAAAGAGCAGAAAACAGAGCTATTCCTAGCGTATAAAGGGTTACATATTTTTGATTATTCATTTTTGCTAATGCCCCACCTAATAATTGTCTTAAATTTATTTATAATATCCCTTATACCATGCGACAAATTTATTGAGGCCAGTTTTCAAATCCGTTGAAGGTTTGAAACCAACCGCTTGATTTAACTGCTCAATATCCGCATAAGTCTCATGCACATCGCCAGGCTGCATAGGCAGCATATTTGTCTCCGCCTTTTTACCCAACGCCTCTTCGAGATATCCAATCATATCCATAAGATTTTCGGGATTATTATTCCCTATATTATAGATACAATACGGCGCACTGTTTTCTGGGACGTTATTTGAAGATTTTATAACCCCATCAACAATATCATCAATATAGGTAAAATCCCGCTTCATATCACCGTGGTTATAAACGTCTATCGCGTCACCCTTCATAATCTGATTGGCAAATTTAAAATAGGCCATATCAGGGCGACCCCATGGGCCATAGACCGTAAAGAACCTCAAACCCGTACAAGGAATACCATACAAATGCGCATAGCTATGCGCCATTAATTCATTTGATTTTTTTGTTGCTGCATAAAGACTTACTGGATGATCCACATTATCTACTTCACTAAACGGAACTTTCTTATTCGCTCCATAAACTGAAGATGACGAAGCAAAAACCAGATGCTTAACTTTATGATGACGACATCCTTCTAAGATATTGATAAAACCTACTAAATTACTTTGAACATAAGTCCATGGATGATCGAGTGAATATCTCACCCCTGCTTGCGCCGCCAAATGAATAACAATCTCAGGTTTAAAATCAGCGAAGGCTTTTTCCATCGCACCCTCATCTTCAAGATTGGCTTTTATAAACTGAAAATTCTTATGCTTTCTCAATTCCGCTAACCGTGCCTCTTTCAAGCTCACATCATAATAATCATTAAGATTATCATAACCCAAGACTTGCACTCCCCCAGATTCTTTGGCAGCACAAAGCTTTTGCACCAAATGGAAGCCTATAAAGCCTGCCGCGCCAGTAACTAGTATTTTCTGCATAAGCCAATCCTTTTCTTAAATACATATTGAGGAATAACAGAACAAAACGCTACAATCAATCGACGATTAGATCGTCGCCCCCGCGTCCCTGCGAAAAAGCAGGGATTAAACAGCGGGGGTCCATAATGTGAACAGCTACGCTGTTCTTTTTTCTGGATCCCCGTCGTCATTATTTTGCTACACAAAATCACGGGGATGACGTATAAAAAATTATAGAAAGTGCTCTTTTGACGTTCCCCCATATTAATGAAATTCTAGAACATATCAGCGTCGCCTCAGAACCTCTTACAAAACGAGAGATCATACGGGTTTTTGGTATCAAGGGCGATGACCGCAGAATCTTGAAACAATATCTACGTCAATTGGAGGAAGACGGCAAAATCGTCAAAAGTGAAAAAAAGACTTATTCCGTCCCCAATAGCTTGCCTCTTGTCACCATTATTCAAATTACAAAAATTGATATTGATGGTGATTTATTTGCCGAACCTCTCGATTGGGACATTGAGACCCAAGGGCCAAAACCACGTATCGAGCTCATTTCAAACACACCTTTAAAAGAAGGCGATCGTGCGCTTGCCAAACTTAAAAAATATAATGACACGCTTTATGAAGGCTCGGTCATTCGCCGCGTTGATAAACAACGCGCCACCGTTATGGGACAAGTTGCAAAAACAGCTAAAGGCTATCTTTTACAACCAGCGAATAAAAAAGCCAAATATGACTTTGATATTGCTCAAAATGATTTAAACGGCGCAAAAGCTGGTGATCTCGTTCTTGCAGATATTTCTACTTCCCGTTCAATCAAACGCCGTAACGCAAAAATAACCGAGGTTCTTGGTCATCGTGATGATGTGAATGCAATTAGCCTCATTGCATTGCATGAAGCTGGATTACATGAACATTTTCTCGATAAAGTTGTTGAGGCTGCCAAAGGTTTAAAAGTGCCGCCACTTGGTAAACGCGAAGATCTACGCTCCATCCCACTTGTCACTATTGATGGAGCTGATGCGCGTGATTTTGATGATGCTGTCTTTGCTGAAAAAAGAAGCGAAAAAGAAGGTGGTGGTTTTCACCTGATTGTCGCCATTGCTGACGTCGCTTATTATGTTCACCCTGGCTCTGTCATTGATCACGAAGCTTATAAACGCGGCAACTCCACCTACTTCCCTGACCGTGTCGTACCAATGCTACCGGAAGCTTTATCAAATGACATGTGTTCAATCATGCCCAAAGTTGATCGTGCCTGCATGGGGTTTCACATATGGATTAACGATCATGGCGAAATAACAAAATATAAAGTCTTCCGTGGTTTGATGCGCTCTCATGCACGCCTAACTTATGAACAAGTACAAGCCGCTAAAGATGGTGTAACAGACGATATCACCGATACCTTAATGAAAGATGTCATTGAACCTCTTTATGAAGCATACGAAGTTTTAGATAAGGCCCGCCAAAAACGTGGCGCGTTAGATCTTGACCTGCCTGAACGCCAAATTTTAATTAATGATAAAGGTAAAATGACAGGCGTGACAAAACGTAGCCGTCTTGATGCCCATAAACTTATCGAAGAATTTATGATCCTCGCCAATGTCGCCGCCGCCAAAGCTTTAGAGGCAAAAAGAGCGCCATGCGTTTATCGTATCCATGACAAACCCTCCGCCGATAAACTAGATGCCGCACGTGAATTTTTAGAAGCCTTTGGTCTATCTTTGGCAAAAGGCGGCATCGCCAAACCATCACAAATCAACCATATACTTCATAAAGCTTCCGAGATGGAATATTCTCAACTGATCTCTCAAGTTATTTTACGAACACAATCACAAGCCGTTTATCACCCTGAAAATATCAGTCATTTCGGATTGGCCTTACAGCGCTATGCACATTTTACCTCTCCTATTCGTCGTTATGCAGACTTACTCATTCATCGATCCCTTATCCGTGCCTACAACCTTGGAGAAGGTGGTTTAAGCGAAGAAGAAGCTGTCACCTTAACTGAAAAAGCTGAACATATTTCAACCACCGAACGCACCAGTGCTGAGGCTGAACGTAATGCCGTTGACCGCTTCACGGCAACTTGGATGTCTGAACGTATAGGCGCAGAATTTACAGGCGTTATTAATGGCGTCACCCGTTTTGGTCTATTCATTACCTTAGATGAAAATGGTGCGGACGGACTTATTCCTATGCGCTCCTTGCCCGATGATTATTACATCCATGATGAAAAACAACATGCGCTTATCGGACGTAAATCTAACCGTATTTATCGCTTGGGTGCGCGTATGACCGTTCGTCTGAAAGAAGCTGATGGCTTAACAGGATCATCATTATTTGAGGTTGCCAATGACCAAAGTGCCGATATTCCAGGCATTAGCTTCAAAACACCCAAAACCTATGGCTCAGATAGCCGTAAAGGTAGGAAATCAAGGTCAAAATTTAACAAAAAAGGCCGTAAAACCCCTGGAAAAACCAAACAACGCTCTTCTCAAAAACCTAAAAAACCGAAGAAATAGCCTAGATTAGCACTCATGCCCCTATTCATGTCTTGACTTGAGCCTAGAAATCCTTATTTTCTGTTCAGAATTTGAATAAACTATATAGAGATTTAAAATGGCTAAAAATAGTAACGCAGTTAAGGTCCGCATGGAAAGTTCCGCAGGAACAGGGTATCGCTATTACAAAAAGAAAAACCCGAAAACAGCAACCGAAAAGCTAAAAATGATGAGATATGATCCTTGGGCAACCAATGAGAAAACTGGTAAGCGTGGCGCACACGTTCTTTTCGAAGAAAAGAAAATGCCACCTCACAAGAAAAACTAATTTTCTGAATTAAATATTTTAGATCAGGCACCAAATCAGGGTGCCTTTTTTATTGGCTCAATCCAAAAACATACGTGGCTCGGGAATAAAGTCTTCAGGATTAAGTTTCCCAGTCTCATGAAAATAACTTACGTTACGGCCTTCATTTTTTGCTTTATACAATGAATCATCCGCTTGCTTCATCGCTTGATCAGGATCGGCAGTCGTTCCCTTTTCAACAATCGTACCACCAATAGACGCCGTAATGGTTAAAGATCCATCAGGCACTTTACAAGTAAATGGTTTTTCTGCAATTGCTGAACGAAGTCTTTCTGCAACAATGTGTGCCATCTCGTTTGAAACGTCTGGTAACAACGCAACAAATTCTTCTCCACCCAAACGCGCAACCATATCAAAACCACGCAGTTTATCCTGCAACCTTTCAGAAAATTCTTTTAGAATGTCATCACCGACTGCGTGGCCATATGTATCATTAACAGATTTAAAATGATCAATATCAATCATTAAAATCCCCAAAGACTTTCTACTGGTTTCATTTTTTTGTAACAATTTTTGAAGGTGAACTTCAAAGTAACGGCGGTTATAAAGCCCCGTTAATGAATCTGTCAAAGCCATAGAAAGACTTATTTCATAAGTTGACCGCAACCGTTCTTGAAATCTCTTACGGCGGATTTGTGTGCGCACTCTGGCCAAAAGCTCATTTCTATCAACAGGGCGTAAAATATAATCATGTGCACCAATTTCTAAACCATGCGCAATGCGCGACATATCATCTTCCCCAGCGACCATCAATATTGGAACAGATCGAGAGCGCTCAGAGGAACGAATATGCGAACATAACCGAAGACCGTCTTCGGACGCTAAATTCAGACTAATAACCATTAAATCATAATCTTGACCAATGACACACTCCATCGCCTCAGGGCCCGTCTTTACAACTTCTACAATATCATTATCAACTTTTAATGTTTCAATAAATTTTTCACTATCATAATCCTGATCATCAACCACCAGTATACGCGCATTTTCAACAGGCTCATTCATAGCCGTGCCGCCCTTATCAACAACACCTAATTGAGTAGCAGTATTTTCACGCACACGCCATTCATCAACCGTCATTTTAAGACGAACCAACGAGCGTACACGCGCCATTAGTGCCGTATCATTAAGTGGCTTACTTAAAAAATCATCGGCTCCCGCTTCTAATCCACGCACACGGTCCGCCGCATCGGTCAATGCCGTCACCATTACAACAGGAATATGGGCATATGAAGGGTCTGATTTAATCTCCCGACAAACTTCAAACCCATCCATTCCCGGCATCATCACATCCAGAAGAACAATATCTGGGCCATCACGTTTAACTTTTTCCAAAGCTTCGGGGCCACTTGTTGCAGTCAAAACATCATAATACTCACTGGCAAGCTTAGCTTCCAGCAATTTTACATTTGGTAAAATATCATCAACTACCAATACACGTGCAGACATTCATTATCCCTTTTCAATACTACTCTTATTTAATTTTATCCTAAATGTTTTTGAACAACCTCAAGAAAATTTGTTACTGAGATAGGCTTTGAAATATAGTCTTCACAACCCCCCTCACGAATTTTTTCTTCGTCGCCCTTCATGGCAAATGCTGTAACCGCAATAACTGGAATAGATTTTAATTTCTCATCCGCTTTCAACATTTTTGTTACGTCCAAACCAGAAATTTCGGGCAATTGGATATCCATCAAAATTAAATCAGGTTTATTAGAACGTGCCAGATCAAGCACATCATTCCCGTTCCTTGTTTCAATTGTTTCAATATCATGGACTTCCAGAAGGTCTTTAAAGAGCTTCATATTCAGATCATTATCTTCAACAATTAATACCTTTTTTACCATATTACAGATTGAACCCCCAGATGACTTACCGTAAAACAAAATGAAGTTTACCAGCAAAACCCTATTTAAAATATTAATTTTTATCGATTTTTTCGTTTTTATTATCGGAAACTATTTTTTCAGGTTTTTTAACTTCACATGAGTCAGTTTTTTCAAGCCTATCCAAAGCAACAAGCTTTTGTGTCACTGAAAAATCACCATATTCAATTAACATATCAGAAATAATTCCATTTTCATGAAAAACCATACTCATCTCATAATCTGATAATTCTTCATCCTTTAATGTAGGAAAAACCGCCATACGAACTTTCCATGCTGGCGTATTCAATAAAGCCATATCCAAATCATCAGAAGCTTGAATAATTTTCATTGCATTCACTGAATCACCAATAAAACTATTAATCTCAACAGGCCCTTCGTCATCACTACCATCAAAAACCACCGCCTTAAAAAACTTATCCTTTGATTTGGCTTTTTTAATCATCTCAATTGTGTGAGCCATCGGAAACATTGCCCCTTGAGACAATTTAAAATCCAGATCCTCTGGCATTGTAAAAGTAGCTTCTCCACCTTTATCAGCCACAACAGCCTTACCACGAAGTTCTTGATATAATGTGTTGTCACGCTTGCGACGTGCAGAAAAATTTAAATTTTCTCCATCAAATGTTTCAAAAGTTGAAAAATCAGACGTTACACGCATACCTGGGCTATCGGCATATTCGTAGAAAAGATTAAAACGATGGTCTGTGACCCATGCATCACAAGTGGGCTTCCACTCATAATACATTTTACCGCTGATATTAATAATTTGTGATCCACTTCGCGTGGCCACAAGTTTAATATCGTAAAGTGCTTTATGTGGCACAAGATATTGATCAATTTCTTCATTTTGTACTGCTTTAGGCTCAATAAAATCTGCGGCATTTAAAGGCGCATTAAAGGCAAAAAATACAATCAGGGAAAGACAAACGCGGAAAAAGATTTTCATGAAACAGACTTTTTTCTAAAAAATTTATTAATTTATTATTCGAACATCATACGGCATATATGACCTTTATAGAAACATTAATACAACAGGGCAAAGCTTGCCGTTTATTATATCAAAATTACCGTATAGATTAAAAATTACCAAAACCGAAACACCTGCCTTATAAATCTAACCTATTGTTTTCATTGGATTATTGTACTTGGCACAGAACTCGCAGAACTCTTTATAGGTTTGAAAAACGGAAACAAGCAAAAAGATAGATTTTATGTTTAATAATATACCACAAAAACCAATAACGAATGGGCTTAAATCGACCTTGCCACGCGGAAAGTGGCTGGATGAAGCCGATGAAGTTTTCTCATATCTTGAGCGCCATGAAGTACAAAAGGATTCTTGGTGGAAATCAATGAATTCAACTTTGACGCTTTTGAAACAAGCGCACGGTATTATTGCACAGTCCGAACATAAGTTGAAAACTCAAACTGAACGTATAAAAGAACTTGAAAAATTATCGGATACAGATGAGTTAACTGGCATCACCAACCGCCGCGGATTTTTATATGAATTTGAAAGAGAGTTGGATCGGGTAAACCGTGATAAGTCCCAAGGTGGTTTACTCATCATGATTGACCTTGATAATTTTAAATCTATTAATGACATTCATGGTCATAGCGCGGGCGACGCAACCCTAAAATTAGTTGCCGTTACGTTGAACAATGATATCCGAAAAATGGATATAGTAGGACGTTTAGGCGGTGATGAGTTCGTAATTTTATTCGTCAACACAGATCGCAAACAAGCATCAGAACGCGCGCAATTCCTCATTAAAAAATTAAACAATTTGTCTTTCATTTGGGAAGGCAATGAAGTTCCCGTAAGGGCGTCTCTTGGACTTAAAGAATATAAGAAAGGCAGCAAAGCCGAACATATCTTTAGTGCCGCTGATGCCATCATGTTTGAAAGTAAAAAACTGACGAAAGATACAAAGGTAAAAAAAATAGCACAATAATTTAATCGGCTTGCCGCCCTCCCTAACCGTGAACCCAAACCTAGGCAACCGATTAATAGAACCCGGTGAGCGCCCCCTAACGCTCCCGGGTTTGCCTTTTTAAGGTTGATATTATACAAAATACCCTTGACTCAAATCCTCAAAGGCATAAAAAGAACTTATATTTGTTTTTCATATCAAGGAGAAGATTATGCGCCTATCACTTACTAAAGCAGCAATTTTAACGATTGCTTTTTTGTCGGCAACACCAGCATTTGCTCAAGAAGAAGAGACAAAAACACCAACGCCCGTCCCTTTCATCCCTCCTCCTTCCGTCCCAGCAAATTCATCACCTGCTCCCACAGAAAATTGGACAAAATGTGCCCTACAAGACGATAATAAGACATGTATCATAGCAATAGAAGGGGAGGCCGAGAAGGAGGGAATTTTATATGTACCTCTAAGGCAGGCTGATGTTTTTGGACAAGGTGCGTTTCTTGATATTTTTGACCCTAGAATTGCTAAAGCTGAACTTAAGTCTAAAGGTCCATGATTCCGAACACACCGTTTCAACTCTTGAAAATTAGAGGATTCTCCAATGTCGTATGATGACGATGAGGAAGATGACAAGGTGCTGGATAGTAATGGCAATGAGTTGAAAGATGGAGATTCTGTCACGCTCATCAAAGATTTAAAAGTCAAAGGCGCAAACACGACATTAAAACGTGGAACCTTGGTTAAAAACATCCGTGTGAACCCGTATAAGCCCGAAGAAATTGAATGCTCTACCAAGCAAGTAAAGGGCTTGGTTCTCAAAACCTGCTTTTTGAAAAAAGCATAGACGAATTTAATTTCTAAAGAAAACAAGACGCGTTTCATCATCCTGTTTCGCCTGTTGATTCCAAAAGAAATAAACAATGTCACACATGCCATCTGAAACCCCAATCGGCGTGTGGCAAACATCCATATCAAGCGTATCATCAATATCTTTTTGATCCCATTTTTCTGCAAAGATCTCAGGATCTTCCATCACACCCGGCTCGCCACAAATACCAAACTGCTCGGAACTCCCCGTATAAGGTAAGCTCTGCCCTTCAGTATATCTATCATCCCCTTGGTCACTGACCAGAAACACCTCGAAAAAAGGACCATCAGGATTATCCAGATTAATACGAGAACCGATATAATCCTCGACCCCGTCACAGGTGACATCCGTCTTTAAAATAGTAACATTTTCTGGTGACGCATATTGCCCCCAATGCACACGAACGGCGCTCCAAAAATCTCCATCCTCTAAAGCATAGGCAGAAGAAACAGGCATCGTTAAAAACAATAACATCATAAGAGAAAGTAATTTCATTTTTATATCCTTAACTAGTTGGGGTTTTATTAAAAAAGTACAAAGCTCATTTTTTATCATAACAGCTTGTTTCACAACTAAAATCTTCGCTTTATCAGTTTGGTCGTGTTTTGTCATAGGGGGGGTCCCCCCTGCTCGGTTTGAGGATCATTATTTTCCAAGGGGTTATAACCATATTCGTCCCTAAATGTTATCAGTTCGTTCGCCAACTTCATCTTCACGATATCAATGGTATAAACCGCCTTATAATTTTTGAAAAACTCACGGTTGAGCTTGAGCATTTTACGCGCATGTTGAAAATGAGCACAGCGATCCCCATGTTTCAGGGCATTCAGCGAGGAACGCATTTTGCCTTTCGGCGTTTTGGGCCCTGTTGATTTCTCCCAAGGTTTCTGCGCCCGACAACGGGCGGCGGCGGCCTCTCTGCGCTCTTTGCTCCATCCCTTTCCCATCTTGTGATACTCCTTATAAAACTAAAAAGGATAGCACAAAAAGGAATAAAATCCTAGTGTTTTTTAAGAGAAGGGTGCCGTCATGCCCGCTTTAGGCGGGCATCCAGTAAAAAATGCCAGACCCCCGCTCAAGGCGGGGGTGACGGTAAAGTGAGCGAGAGTGACGTATGAGGGAAGCGGCGTCATTGCGAGCGAGTAAAACGAGCGCGGCAATCTAGCTTTTAGGAAACCCCGCACGTGTTGCGGGGTCTTTACTTGCCACAATCAGACCCCGTTATAAAAACGGGGTTACGTCTTTCTGGATTGCTTCGTCAGGCTTCGCCTTCCTCGCAATGACGATAGAGGTATGTTTTATGAAGAAAGGTTAGGGTTTTTAATCGTTTGATGGAATAGCTAGATTCATATATTTTCCTGGCCCATCAATTTCAAGAACAAATTTTTCAAGAAAATTTCTTCCTAAAAGCCCTTGTATCCATTCATTAGGAAACGGAGTATCTATGATGTTTAAATCTTGAACAAGATAGTTAGGGCTAAAACATGGAAGTTCTAAATCAATCATATAACGGTTTACAGGCACAATACCCGTTGCAGAGCGCATATCACGTTTTCCTAAAGATAATAACCCCATATTCTGAGCTATTCTTGGGGCAATAGATGTTGTCGTAGCCCCTGTGTCTATCAGCATTTTTACTTTTTTACGAGATTCTAAAATTTCTTCTTCTTTAAATGTAAAGCTTGCTGCTTTAGACAAAACAACCTCTATAAAAGCACCATGTTCTGAGTCAAAAGAAAATTTACACCGTTGCACAAGATAGCCACCCCATATCTATAGGTTCTTCAGTAATTTCTTGTACTGAGAAAAGACCATCATCATATTTATCTGTTGCGTGTACAACAGCATCACGCATTGTATCAAAAAAATGTATCGGTTTTTTATCACGCATAACAACAAATTTGCCTGCATGTTTTTCAATTAAATTAGGCAACAGCGTTGAGAATGCTTCATAATTCTCATCTACAACCTTCTGTTTATCTTTTGCAATATTATCTGTCATTTTTTTTAATATAGAAGATTCGTTAATTTCTTTAAAGTCACCCAGTTGTACTTCCTTGTACATATACATTCTATATTAGACTAATAAAATTATCAATAGTTTTCATAAAAAAATTCTAAGCCGCTTCGCTTTTAACCTTTGCTTTCGGCAAGTCCAATTTGATGTTCAGTTCTTTGAGTTGTTCCGCGCTGGCGGTACTTGGTGCTTTCATCATCAAATCTTGCGCGTTTCCGTTCATCGGGAAGACAATAACTTCACGGATATTCGGCTCATCCGCCAAGATCATCACAATACGGTCAATCCCCGGTGCAATCCCACCATGGGGCGGTGCGCCAAATTTCATGGCGTTTAACATACCGCCAAATTTATCTTCCAAAACCTGTTTATCATAGCCCGCCATATCAAATGCCTTTTCCATGATTTCAGGTTTGTGATTTCTGATTGCGCCAGATGATAGCTCAATCCCGTTACAAACAATATCATATTGCCATGCCAGAATATCAAGCGGATCTTGGTTTTCTAACGCATCCATACCACCTTGCGGCATAGAGAATGGGTTATGAGAAAATTCCATTTTCCCTGTTTCTTCATCCATTTCAAACATTGGAAAATCAACGATCCAGCAAAATTTAAACTCACCCTGCTCACGCGCAGCAACATGACCTTCAGGAAAGGCATTGCAAATTGCCTCACGCGCCGCCCCTGCAAATTTTGCAGCGGCCAATTCTTGATTACAAATAAAGAACACAGCATCACCATCTTCGGCACCACTGATTTTTTTAAGTTCTTCTTGCGCGGCGGCAGGAATGAATTTTGCAATGGGTCCTGCGCCTTCGCCATCTTTAAACAACACATAGCCAAGACCCGGCGCGCCTTCACCCTGCGCCCAGCTATTGAGTTTATCAAAGAAGCTTCTCGGTTGATCACCGACATTTGGCGCACGGATAGCACGAACAACGCCACCTTTTTCGATTGTGCCTTTAAACGCTTTAAACTCAACATCATCACGGGCGAACACTTCGGTGACATCAACGATTTCCAATGGGTTGCGCAGGTCTGGTTTATCAGAGCCATATTTCATCATCGATTCAAGATAAGGAATTTTTACAAAATCAGAATGGATTGTACGATCACCACCAAACTCTTCGAAGATACCGCGCATCACTGGTTCAATCACATTAAACACATCATCCTGCGTCACGAAAGACATCTCCATATCGAGTTGATAAAACTCACCTGGAGAGCGATCCGCACGGCTATCTTCATCACGGAAGCAGGGTGCGATTTGGAAATATTTATCAAAGCCAGACATCATCAAAAGTTGCTTAAATTGTTGTGGTGCCTGTGGCAGAGCGTAAAATTTACCAGGGTTTAAACGGGACGGCACAAGAAAATCACGCGCGCCTTCTGGACTGGACGCCGTTAAAATTGGTGTTTGAAACTCTTGAAACCCTTGCCCTTTCATACGTTCACGCAAAGAAGTAATAACATCGTTCCGTAGGCGAATGTTTTTCTGCATCTTTTCACGACGTAAATCGAGGTAGCGATATTTCAAGCGAATTTCTTCCCCCGCCCCATCATCTTCAGCCACCTGAAAAGGAATGACTTCGGCGGCACCTTGGACTTCGATTTCATCAATATAAAGTTCAACCTCACCGGTTGGCATAGTCGCGTTTTGTGTTTCACCCGGACGCAGGCGAACTTTACCGGTGACGGTAATCACGCTCTCAGGGCGGATTTTTTCAACCTCTGCCAGCAAAGGCGAGCCTTCATCCACCACACATTGAGTCAGGCCATGCGTATCACGCAAATCGATGAACAACACCCCGCCATGGTCACGCTTACGGTGAATCCAGCCAGAAATCTTGACTGTATCGTCAATATGGTCCTGACGAAGCTCGGCACAGTTATGGGTACGATATGGGTGCATAGTGATAAATCCTCTAATTTTTACGGTTTTTTATAGCCCCAAACGCCCCTAGACGCAAAGAATTATTATAATCTTCTTGGTATTTTAACGGCTTAGCGGTAAAACCCTTACATGATTATCCAAACCCAAGACCAATTAAACGAAATCTGCGCCAAACTGTCAGAAAAACCCTATCTCACCATCGATACCGAGTTTTTACGCGATAAAACCTATTATTCAAAACTATGCTTGATACAGCTGGCAGGACCAGATGTGGAGGCGGTGGCCGTTGACCCGATTGAATATAAACTAGATTGGGCACCGCTAGACGCTCTGATGCAAAATGAAAATGTACTAAAAGTTTTTCATGCAGCGCGGCAAGACATCGAAATTTTCTATCAGATGAATGGCGTCATCCCTCACCCGATTTTTGATACACAAGTCGCGGCTATGGTTTGCGGCTATGGTGATAGCATCGCCTATAACAAATTGGTTGAAGGAATCACCGGGCACGCACTGGCGAAGAACGCACAATTTACCGATTGGTCACGCCGACCCTTATCCTCCAAGCAATTAAAATATGCCTTAGATGATGTGATTTATCTACGTGATGTTTATGAAAGCCTAGACGCACAACTTAAAAAACAAAAGCGTGACGGATGGCTGAAACAGGAAATGGATATCCTGACCAGCCCTGACACCTATGAAATACCACTAGATACCGTATGGAAGCGCATCAAAATCAGAACAGACAAGCCAGAAGTTTTAGCGATCTTACGTGAGCTTGCTAAATGGCGTGAAGAAACCGCACGCACCAAGAACGTCCCCCGCAATCGTATTATAAAGGATGACGCGCTCGCCGATATTGCGGTTTATATGCCAAAAAACAACGAAGGGTTAAGCCGTATCCGTAATGTCCCTCATGGCATGACACGTGGCGATAATGCAACTAAGTTATTAAGCATTATCAGCAAAGCCCGACAATCAAACAAAGACACTTGGCCAAAAGTAAAGCGCGGTAAATCCTTCCCAAAAGAAGCGACGCCCATTTTAGAGATGCTAAAATTATTACTTAAAATTAATTGTAGTGAAGCCGACGTCGCACCAAAGTTAATCGCCAATGTCAGCGATTTGGAAGAAATTGCTATTGAAGACAAACCCGACTGTAGCGCCGTTAGAGGCTGGCGCTTAGAAGTCTTTGGTAAAGATGCAATCGCCCTTAAAAATGGGGAAATAACCCTTGGCCTAAAAAACGGAAAAATACATAAATTTAATGCTTAAACTTTTTATCTTAAGACATGCACAAGCCGCAGGCAGTTATGACGTGAATGACAAAGAACGTCCCCTGACACCGCATGGTATTGAACAAGCACAAAGCCTTGCGCCCTCTCTACCGCCGATGACGCTGGCGATATGTTCCTCTGCCAACCGTACCAGAATGACGTTGGACACTATTCAGTCCGCCAATGCTGTGGTTCAAAAAATTATTCATTCCGACGATATTTATAATGGATCAACGGATGATTTGCTCACCGCTATACACGGGTGTGATAAAGAAGAAACACTTCTTATTATTGCGCATAACCCAGGCATCCATCAACTGGCTAATATTTTAGCAAATGAAGATGGTGGTAAGGATAGAGAATTGCTGTGTTGTAATTATTCACCCGCTACTTTATCCGTTTTAGAATGTCCGATTGAAAATTGGAATGAATTAAAGCCAGCAAAGAACAAACTCGTTAATCTAATTATTCCTGATTAACGTCATTACGAACCTCAAAGAATTTGGAGCGAAGTAATTTATAAAAACATAAGAGTGGATTAATTCCACTGTGAAAGTCCGCTCTTGGCCGGACTCAGACATTCATTTGCTAACAACTTCCAGTGCTGATATAAATCAGCTATCGACCCATAGCGGAAGTTGAAATTAATAGAATATGGCCTTAACTATTGAGTGGGAGTGAATAATATGGATGATACTGTCGCATTTAGAGATTCGATAAAAAATTTATTGGAACTGCTCTCTTCAAAAGAAGATCAATTGAAATATCAAAAAGATATTCCTATAGCTAATGTTCCAGCAGAGCTTCTATGTATGTGGTTTGATGATTGTTATCATCCTAATACTCGCTTATTTAAACGATCATTTAGTTCTAATGAACAAGAAAAACTAGAAGAATTTAACCAGTTCTACGATACACACTGCAAAAAATTACCAGACATTCTTGAAGAAATGCATATAAATGAAGATTGGAAATTAATCATGCATAAAGCAAAAGAAACGCTCGAAGAAGTTTTTGCTAAATAGAGATTATTTAACTGTAAACTTACTACAAACAAAAATAATACGTAGTTAAATCAAATGATTATATGCATAAGAACGATTGGGTGGGAGTAAAAGAATGGGTGATATAGAGAAAATTAAAATACGATTACTATCAAAATTGTCTATTTCTAAAGATGATAAGCGTGGACTAAGTCTAACACTTCTGGATTATGAGCATCTTGATTATATAGAGGATGTGTTTGTCGAGTACTTCGATATTTTATGCGGCGCTAAAATAGTTGATAATGAAAATCAAAAATACATTTTATGTTTTGATACAAAAATTTCTTTTAACGAATTGTCATCGATAATAGATAGAATTAATTCTTATCACGAAGAACACTGTGAACTTTATGATACAGTTTAGTGTATTTTCAACTGTAAACTTACTACAAAGGAAAACATTATCATTTAAAATCAATCTAGCTTGGGCGATTAGTAAGCTATAACAGCTTGATGTGATTTGGATGTATGGATTGCCGCAGTCGCTTTGCTCCTTCGCAATGACATGTAAGTGATTTATTCCTGATTAACGTCATTGCGAAGGAGCAAAGCGACTGCGAGTATCCAGAAATTTTAGAACCAGACCCCCGCTTAAAGCGGGGGTGACAGTGTATAGAGTGGGGATAACGGATTATGAGTTAAGCATATCACGTAAAAATGGAATGGTAATACCACGCTTTTCAACCATAGCGCGTTGATCCGCACGCTCCACCAAATCACGTACCGCTTCAAAAGAACGTTCAATACGAGGTAAAATATAATTAAGAGCTTCTGCACTCACACGAATTTGGCGATCATTAAAAAGTTTTACCAATAACGCCTCAATCAATTGTTCATCTGGTTCCCGTATGGCAACGGATGGCGCAGCACGTAAACGCGAGGCCAAATCTGGCAAAGCAAAAGCCCGGCGAACTGGCGGTTCATTTAAAGTGAGTAAAATACTGCGCTGTTCCTCTTTGAAAATATTATAAAGATGAAACAACCCTTTCTCACCAGCAATATTACCAATAAGGGCATCACCATCTTCAATAATGATGTGATGTTTCATATCGACAACATCATGAATAAAATCTTCATTAATATCAGAAGCCTTCACACAAACAGCCGATGAACGTTCCGCCCAAACCGCACCCAAATGAGTTTTGCCACAAGCAGTTGGGCCATAAAGAACCAAACAAGGCGCAGGCCACTCAGGCCAAAGGTCAATCCATGCCACAGCGTCATGATTATTCGGCGTCACCAAAAAATCATTACGACCCAAGGCCGTTCTATGCCCTAAATCAAGTGGAATTTGTTCAGAGAGCATACCCATTTATTTAGCTTTCGATGCTTTTGTCTTTTTTGGTAACGGCTTTTTATATAACGGAGATTTTTTATACTGCAAGATAGCGAAACTAGCCAGAACGCCAATGACCGCCGCAACAGGAACAGCAATCAACATGCCTAAAATTCCCAATAAGCTTCCCCCTGCCATCAACGCAAATAAAATCCAAAGCGGGTGAAGCCCGACACTATCGCCCAATAATTTTGGCGAAAGAATATTGCCTTCAACAATTTGACCGACAACAAAGATCGTACCGATAATGAGAACATATTGTAGATCACCTGCCTGAAACCAAGCCACAGCAACCGCCACCAAAAGACCGAGCGTTGAACCCACCATAGGAATGATTGATAAAACCCCAGCGGAAATACCAATTAAAAATCCATAGTTTAAATCCGCAACCGTCAGTGCCACGGCATAAATAATGCCGAGCAAGAAAGCAACCGTCAGTTGACCGCGAATAAAACCAGAAAGTTTTCCATCAATTTGTTTCAGTAAGTCTTTTATCATTTTTTCATCTTGCCTTGGAATTAAATCTTCAACCCATTTTGTTATCGTCGGCCATTCACGCATCATATAAAATGCCACCAGCGGTGCTAAAATAATTGTTGTGGCAATCCCCACCAAAGCCTGCCCGCCTTTGGCTATGCCGCCCGCTATACCACCAGATACAGTTAGAATTTTAGAGATATTCTCTTTTAAAAATACTTTAGCATCCTCTATATAATTCTCACCAAGATTTTCTTGTAACCATGCCGTATGGGGCTGAACAAACTTAAACCCTGCATCCAAATAACCTGGCATCGCTTCAATCAGATCCGCGCTTTCTTTAGCCAAAATAGGCGCAACAAGAGCAATAACAACTGTAGAAATAATGAAGAATATAAAAAGTATCAAAGCGGAACTCGTCGTACGCTTCATTCCCTTGGTTGAGAATTTTTTTACCAGAGGATTAAGCAGATAGGCAATTACAATACCAAGTACAAAAGGTGTCAGCACAGATTTAAATATCCAAACAAATCCTAAAACAATTAGGGTTGCGATGAGCCAGACGGCCGCTTGTTTTGTGACAGGAATTGTCATGTTTATTCTTTCTTACTTAAATTAAAAACGTGGTGAAAGCTGATAAACCGTACCGCTATCGTTCATTATCTGACCATGCTGAGCCGAAGGATTATTTAATCCAATACCGTTTTGCTGCAAGCCGCCTCGTAAGCTTTCTATACCACCTTGATAATCAATCATCAAAGTCGCACTTCGTGGGGACAATGATTTAACATTAATACTACGTATACCACGTGTACGCTCAATTGATCTTTTTGTATCCACCCACTGACGCATTGTTGAAAAATTAACTTGCGCCACCATGACTTTAACAGGACCTGTCAAAGGTTGTTCTTCTGGCAATGGCTTTTGTGCCGCCACTGGTTGGTTCTTCCCATTTGATAAAAACACTTTATTTACTTCATTTACCACTCGGCTATATAACTGTTCTCGTATCTCCCCCGGATAACTACGCACAGAAATCTGACGCAGCAATTCTGGTCCATATGATTTTGCCTGATATATGCCTACAGAAATTTTTTGTGTTCCGTCTGATAAGAATTCAGGCGTCGCCATTAATATAGCCGCCTGTTCAGCACTATATCGTTTTTTCAAGTTTTCTACATTAGCAGGATTATATCTTAAAGCTTGATTGTCCCGAATGGCAGAAATATCCTGAGTGTCTCCCAATGGAACAATAGAAGGTGCGGCACTATTACTATTGCGCGCACTCACCCATGCTTGCATAAATGGATTGGGTCGCCATATTGTGGAATACCCCGCATCTTCAAAAAAAGGTAGAACAAGAACATTTCCCTGTTGTGAAGAAGGAGTTAAATTATTCGCAGCACTATCAGCATTTTTTTGGGAAAAAGCTTTATCACTATAACGAATTTTATAAGTGCCTGCATAACGCGTGGCTGAAAGCTTTTCTTTCGTAACTTCAAAATCTTTCACAAAAATGGAAACAGTATCTATATCTGGTGTTTCAAAATGTTCTAACTCTTCAGCCGACAAAAATTTTTCTGCCAAGATTTTATAACCCTTAATCTGCGCTTCTTCGAAAGCTTTCTCTCGTGCCTGAACAGCATTAGCGGCACTCACATCCACCACAATATTCTCAACAGTTATAGACCCAGCAAAAACAGGTGATAAATTCATCAAAAGGATAAAAAAGCCCAATAAAGTTGCATAAAAAGCTGTACGCCCATTTTGCAAATGCTTATAAGAATTAGAAGTAAAACGCATCATCCTCGAAGTGCCCTTGTTATTCGGATTGGGATAGGTTTATATAACGCAAAAATGGTTAAAAAGACAATGAAACAAAATGCCTATAAAGAAGCGGGTGTGGATATTGACGCTGGAACAGAGTTAGTCGAGCGTATCAAACCTGCCGTCAAAAAAACCAATCGTAGCGGATGCATGTCGAGTTTGGGTGGTTTTGGGGCCCTATTTGATCCAAAAGCTGCAGGATATAAAGACCCTATCCTTGTTTCAGCAACGGATGGCGTTGGTACAAAGCTGAAAATAGCCATTGATACAGGCAAACACGATACGGTCGGTATCGATTTAGTCGCTATGTGCGTTAATGATTTGGTTGTTCAGGGCGCTGAGCCCCTCTTCTTCCTCGATTATTTTGCCAGCGGTAAGTTAAAAGTTGAGCAAGCTCAATCTGTTATAGAAGGTATTGCCCAAGGTTGTGAAATTGCAGGTTGCGCCCTCATTGGTGGCGAAACAGCAGAAATGCCTGGCATGTATGCGGCAGAAGATTATGATTTGGCTGGCTTCACTGTCGGTGCCGTTGAACGTAATGAAATTGTTGATAATAGTCGCATTACGAAAGGCGATGTCATTATCGGCATGGCGGCTAGCGGCCTCCATTCTAATGGCTTTTCCTTGGTCAGAAAGATTGTCGGCAGTACACAAGGCTATAGCTATGAAGCAGAGGCTCCTTTTGAAACCGATAAAACTTTAGGTGAGGTTCTGCTGACACCCACAAAAATTTACGTAAAATCGTTATTGAGTGCTCTTAAAATTAAAGATAAAGATGGGTTTCAGGCCATCAAAGGTATGGCTAACATCACTGGCGGCGGTCTCATTGAAAATATTCCACGAATCTTGCCAGAAGATTTAGCCGCCATTCTCGATGCAAACAGCTGGGATTTACCGCCTGTTTTTAAGTGGCTTGCCGAAACTGGAAACCTCAGCGCTGATGACATGGCCATAACGCTAAATTGTGGAATTGGTATGATTGCTGTCTGCGCCGAAGATAACGCACAAGAAATAATGGATAATTTGACCGAAAATGGTGAAATTGTCATGAAAATCGGATATTTAGAGGATAAATCAAATAATAAATCAGTTATTATTAACAATACAGAGACAGCTTGGAAGTAAACGAGAGATAAATGGCAAACCCACAAAAACCAGAAGTTACTAAAAAAGAACTCGAAAACGCCCGGTCACTATGGATTATCTTTACAAGCCTGATGAAATGGGGCGTTATTTCTCTGATCATCCTTCTAGCTGTTATGGCACTAACCCTCGTCTAAACAATCATCAAACCAAATGTAATTTAACATATTGATATATTTTGCTTATTTGTTAAATTTATTCATATTTTTGTAACTATTTCGATGGCATAATATTGTTCTATTGTCGCATACCGACAGGGGCTCAAAAATTACTATGCTGTTTTATTCTACGGAAAACTGCCAAAATTCTTATAAATTGCCATTACTAACGTTAATGGCTTTATTGCTTGTAGGTCTGTCTAGCATTATTACGGCCTCTTCCAGAGCGGAAAATAACTATAGAAGCCTTATTTTAAGCGATCAATATAACGCGCATTACCTGTCCCCATACATGACGCGATATACACAAACAGACAATATTGATGATATAAAAAACATTATAACAAACCCATCTTTACAAAATGAAATGCTTTCTAGTTCAGGGAGTATTGTTTTATTAGATTTAAGTGAAGATATAACGTGGTTTACTTTTGATGTTACCAATAGATCAAATCAAAATTTTTGGGCTGTTAAGTTTGGATCAAGTTATAGTGGACGTTTTGGATTATTTGACTCCGTTAGTGCTTACACTTTCAACAGAGAAACATCCGAATTAAAAGAATACAAACTCTCTGACAATAAACATTTAGAAATATTTCTTCCTATTGATGAGAAATCACAAGTCATTTTAAAATTAGACAAAACAGAAAGCTTGCCTATCACTGTTCCTTTACATTTAGTCAACACCTCTAAACACCATCAAAAAAACTTAGATACCTCCTTTTTAATCTTAACAATACTTCTTATTGGGATGGCTTTCTTTTTCATGGCCGTCAGCGTTATAAAATATAATTATAGTTATTTATATTTCTCATTTTACTATGTTTGCTTAACCCTACTGTTGTTTACGCAGAATAATTTTATTGCTTTTCACTGGTTATTCATAGGCGGTGAATTAGAAGCCTACCTTATGTTTGTCATTGCCACTACATCGCTCATCATTGCTAACTTTTTTTGGTATCCGGGGGAAAGTAATTTTTGGTCAAAGCCTATATTTTATATCCCTTCTGCGCTTGGGTTAATCAGTATAATTGCCGGTCACTTTATTAACGATACAAGTAATCTAATAAATTTCTTCTTAATCGTAGGCCCGAGTATCCTTATTATTTTAATAATCCCCCTTATCTGCATTATGCAGGGGCAATCAAAAAACAACAATACAACGCCTTTTATGTTGGGATGGTTTATATTTCTTTTTGGTATTTGCATTTCTATTTTAGCGTTAAGCGGCATATTGCAACCTGTTTCCACAGCCATTAACGCCTATTGGTTTGCCCTTATCCCCCAAGCTATATTCTTTGCCATCGCAACAAGAATGGATGTTGGTTTTAAAAACGAAGAACTTACTTTATCAAAAACAGTAGAAATTGATGAATTAGGTTCTATTTCAAAATTACGGCAATCAAAAGAAAATACTGAGCAAGAACGATTACTAAAAGTCATAGACCAGGAGCGTAAAGTCTTAGGTGAATTAAGAAAATCTGAGGCCAGACAGACAGAAGAAATGCGCAAGGCAAAAGAACTGGCCGATGAAGCGAATAAAGGTAAATCAGCATTCTTAGCTGTTGTTAGCCATGAAATCAGAACCCCCATGACAGGCATCATGGGTATGGTTCGTATGCTTTTAAATAGTAATTTGACCAAAGAGCAAAATGAATACGCTCAAACGATTCAAGATTCCAGTGATGCTATGCTAGCCCTTTTAAATGACATACTTGATTTCGAAAAAATTGAACAAGGTAAAATGACATTTGAAAATATTAGCTTTGATCTTCATCGCCTTATTCAAGGCGTTGCAACTTTAATGCGTGGCCATGCCGCACAAAAAGAAATTGAACTGAATACCAAGATAGGTGACGATTTACCAAAATTTGTAATGGGTGACCCAACGAGGTTGCGCCAAGTCTTATTAAACCTAACAGGAAATGCTGTTAAGTTTACCGAAGAGGGTGTTGTTAACATCACAGCCGAATTAATGAAGAAGAATACAGAAACAAACAGCTATGAAATTTACTTTAGCGTGACTGATAACGGTATCGGAATATCAGAAGAAGCAAAACATGACCTGTTTACTCCATTTTCTCAAGCTGACAAAACTATCTCTCGTAAATTCGGTGGAACAGGGTTGGGGTTAGCCATTAGTAAAGGGTTGATTACCGGAATGAACAGCGAAATCAATATTAGTAGCTCTGAAGGCGAAGGAAGCACCTTCTTTTTCACGTTAAGCATGGCCGCAGGCGAAAAGAATGCCACAGAAACCTCATCAAAAACTGAAGCCACTTCAAACAACATAAAATTTAAGAAAATTCTTCTTATTGATGACAATCATATCAATAGGAAAGTTGTAAGAGGCATTTTATCAGAATTGCCTTATGAAATTCACGACGAAGAAAATGCTGAAGACGGTTTAAAAGAGCTTGAAAAAAATGAATTTGATCTTGTTCTCATGGATATTGAATTACCCGGTATGAATGGTGATGACGCAACGAAGAAAATAAGAAACTCTTCTAATGACAACATCAGCAGTACCCCCATCATTGCCCTTACAGGAAACACAAGGGATGATCATATTAATCATTATTATGAATGTGGGATTGATTCCTTCATTTCAAAACCTATTGACCCCAGCGCACTTATCCAAACAATAGAAAAAGCAGAAAATAATATTTTTGATAAGGACAACAGAAAAATCTACAAAAAAGAGCCTCCCAAAAAGCAAAGCATTGTTGAAAATGAAATCACTGATACACCAGTAAATTTAGAATTAGATGATAACACCTCTGTTCCTGAAGCAGTTGAAACCGAAAAACCTATCGAAATAGATGTGCCTAAAGAAATCAAACCTATTATTGAAGACCATCATAAAAAACCACCACCATTGACTGAGAATGTCATTGATATTCAAAAACCTGCTATAAAAACCAAAGATTCAGGAACACCTATAAGCACAGGAAATGAAGATGAAATTCTTGATTTAGAAATTTTGAATAGTTTAAGAAAACATTTGTCGCCAACAAAAATCAAAGAAATGATAGAGGATGTTTTACAAAAAACTGATGAAATGGGACATGATATTAAAACGGCGTTAAATGGTAATAATCAAGATATTATATCTTCTAAATGTCATGACTTGAAAGGCATGGCTGGTAATTTTGGTTTAAAAGAAATAAGTAATCTGGCCAAAGAAATAGAACTAAAATCAAAATCACAGCCCAGCATTATTACATCAACACTTATTAATAATTTACCTGAAACAAAAAAGAGAGCTTTAGCAGCTCTCTCCGAATGGTATTCCAGCGATGATTTTGAAGCCTAACCGACGATTTCTTCTGGTTTAAAGAAATAAGCAATTTCAATAGCTGCATTTTCATCAGAATCTGAACCGTGAACTGAATTCTCACCAATGTTAAGAGCGAAATCTTTACGAATAGTCCCTGCATCAGCCTCTTCAGGATTAGTGGCTCCCATAACTTCCCGATTCTTTAAAACAGCGTTTTCGCCCTCTAAAACCTGAACAACAACAGGCTCAGAGATCATAAAGTCAACCAACTCACCAAAAAATGGGCGTTCTTTATGAACAGCGTAAAAACCTTCAGCTTGCTCACGAGTCATATGAATACGTTTCTGAGCCACAATACGAAGGCCGTTTTCTTCAAAACGTTGGTTAATCGCCCCTGTTAGGTTACGACGTGTCGCGTCAGGCTTAATGATTGAAAAAGTTTGTTGTGTAGCCATAAATTCCTCTTTTGCTCATAAATTTGGTCTGATTAGTAATCCTAGGCAGGGTTATAACAAGCTTAATTTAAAGGGCAAGAGGTAATATGTGTATATTAACCCTAAATGCCTTAACCAGTGCCTAGAACAGGCATAAAATATAGATTATGAGAAAAGACTTGATATTTACATAATGTTGTGTAATATTTCTCGGTACAATGATATTTCATCCTTGATTCATTTTTTGAAATATTGTTAAAGCTTGTTACTAATAATAATTAGGGGTGTAAAATGGGTCACAACTGTTCAGCTAAAAAACTCTCAATATTGCTTTCAAAAGATTTTGAGAGAGAAATAATCATTACGCCTCAGCAGTTAGAGAGTGTTAAGAACATAACACGTGGTTCAAATGAGGCCATGGACATTGTTTTGCCTCATGTTCAAAGATTTTTAAAACAAAGTGGCTTACATAAAAGCTGTGCCGTCGTCGAAGGCCCCTGTAAAAAGCTCAAGCGTTTTTTTGCGAAGGCCATTGGTAAGCATGATGGTGATATTAACAAGGTACCTGATGTTGGTCGCCTGCGTATTTTGATAGAAAAACCAGAAGATGTCATAGCCATAAGAAAATTATTTTTAGGTGATGATCCAAAATATACAAGTAACAAGGATGATGATGCAAAAAGAATAGATATAGCCGTAAGAAATATATTTTCAGGCAATAATCCAAAATATACAAACAACAAGGATGATGGTGTAGAAAGAATAGGTATTGTTGAAGACAGACATCCTACCAATAATATCGCAATAAATGAGTTTGAGGATTATTATCATGTTCCTTCCAGCACCGGTAGGATGGGCATTCATATTTCTTTAAATGTGACCATAAGTGGTAAACAAACGATACCTTTTGAAATACAGGTTCTTCATAAAGATATGGTAATAACAGAAGATTTCACCAGAAATAATTACCTAAGGGCACAGGAAATAGAAAGACGTGCTAAAAATGAAGGTAGGCCAGAAACAGAAGAAGAAAAAATGGCAATTGAAAACTATGATAACAGTAGTAAAGAACGCTACATTGGTGATGCTCTTCGATATAATTTAGTTGAATTACGTCGTTCAGATCTTGCTAGGGAAATTGATCATAAGCATCTTAAACCTAGATTAGCTGAATTAGCTTTCGCAGGCTAAGCCAGCTGACCTTCAATCACTATCACCGCATCATTCGCCGCAGAAGGATTTGTACCGCCTGCTTGTGCCATATCAGGACGGCCACCACCACCTGTACCACCTAACGCTTCTGCGCCGACCTTAACCAAATCAACTGCATTTATTTTATCCGTCAGATCACTGGTTACCGCTACAACGATTGAAGCTTTGCCATCCATTGTTGAAATAAGCGCAACAACACCGCTGCCTAATTTTTTCTTTAGGTCATCCGCCATACCTTTTAGTTCTTTGGCCGGAAAATCTTCAAGCACTTTACCAATAAATTTTACGCCATTGATTTCTTTCACCGCATCATTAGAGGTGTTTCCTGCCCCACTTGCCAATTGCTTGCGCAGTTTAGTAACTTCTTGTTCTAATTTTTTACGCTCTGCCACAATAGATTGCACACGTGCCGTGACTTCAGCAGGGGCAGACTTTAAAAGTGACGCCGTTTCGCACAATTGACGCTCTTGCTCTTCATAATAGGCCAGCGCATTCGCTCCTGTGAGAGCCTCGATACGACGCACACCAGAAGAAACCGCACTTTCAGAAATGATTTTAAACAGGCCAATATCACCCGTACGTTTTACATGTGTTCCTCCACAAAGTTCAACAGAATAGGCTTTATTCTGCCCTTCTTTTTGCGTGCCCATGGATACAACACGAACCTCGTCATCATATTTTTCACCGAACAATGCCATCGCCCCACTTTCACGCGCATCATCAATATTCATGATACGTGTGACAACTTCGGTATTCGCCCGAACTTCATTATTCACTTGTTCTTCAACGGCTTTTAATTGCTCTTCTGTCACTGCAACAGGTTGGGAAATATCAAAACGTGTGCGCTCCGCATCTTGGAGTGACCCCTTCTGCGCCACATGTTCGCCTAGTGTTTCACGTAAAGCTTCATGGAGTAAATGAGTTGCTGAATGATTGGCACGAATAGCAGAGCGGCGTTCATGATCAACTTGAAGTTCCAACGTTGCACCTTTTACAACCTCACCTTCTTCAACTGTAATGAAATGTACAAATAAGTTGGGAATTGGTTTTTGTGTATCAGTAACAATAGTCTTTGCAACATTGCCCATTTCAACAAGAGCTTTACCTGAATCGCCTGTTTGTCCGCCAGATTCACCATAGAAAGGCGTTTGGTTAGTAACAACAATTCCTTTATCACCTTTGGAAAGCTTATCAACTTGTTTGCCATCTTTAACCAAAGCCAAAACTTGCCCTTCGGCTTTTTCAACTTCATACCCTAAAAATTCAGTCGGACCCGTTTTATCTAAAACTTCAAACCAGAGCTTTTGTGTCCCTGCATCACCAGAGCCAGACCAAGCGGCACGCGCTTTTTTCTTTTGCTCCGCCATACAGACTTCAAAACCTTCCATGTCGACTTCAATATTTTTAACCTTCAACGCATCCGCCGTTAGATCAACAGGAAAGCCGTATGTATCATAGAGTTTAAAGGCAACATCACCAGCGAGTTTATTATCACGAACCTTTGTTGATTCTTCATCGAGTATTTTTAAACCGCGATCCAAGGTTTGTTTAAAACGCGTTTCTTCATTTTTAAGCGTCTCACCAATTAAGCTTTCCGCCCGCTTCAATTCTGGGAAAGCTTCGCCCATTGTTGAAACAAGTGTTGGAAGTAAGCGGTGCATCAATGGTTCACTTGCCCCCAATAAATGAGCATGGCGCATTCCACGACGCATAATACGACGCAATACGTAACCACGGCCTTCATTCGATGGCATGACACCATCCGCCAACAAGAAAGACGAACAACGCAAATGATCGGCAATCACACGATGGCTCGCCGCCATATCACCATCTGCATCAACGCTTGTCAGGTCAGCCACGTTATCAATAAGGGTTCTTAGCAAATCAATATCATAATTACTGGTTTTACCCTGCATTAACGCCGTCATACGCTCTAAGCCCATCCCTGTATCAATACATGGCTTCGGAAGCGGACGACGAGCAGGCTTTCCATCTGGCCCTGGCTCTTGCTCATACTGCATGAAAACAAGATTCCAAAATTCTAGATAACGATCACCATCTTCTTCTGGTGTCCCTGGCGGACCGCCTTGCAGCGTATCCCCTTGGTCATAGAAGATTTCAGAACAAGGACCGCAAGGGCCCGTATTGCCCATTTGCCAAAAATTATCATCCGTTGGGATACGCAAGATTCTATCGTCACTAAACCCTGCGATTTTACGCCACAGCCCTGCCGCCTCTTCATCCGTTGAATGAACAGTGATAAGCAGTTTATCCTGTGGCATTTGAAAGTTTTTAGAAATTAACTCCCACGCAAAACTGATTGCTTCTTCTTTAAAATAATCACCGAAAGAAAAGTTACCAAGCATTTCGAAAAAAGTATGATGACGTGCCGTATAACCGACATTATCAAGATCATTATGCTTTCCCCCAGCACGCACACATTTTTGTGACGTCGTCGCACGGGTATAGTCACGCTTTTCAGTGCCTGTGAAAACGTTTTTAAACTGCGCCATACCTGAGTTCACAAACATCAAGGTTGGATCGTTCTGTGGCACCAAAGGGGAAGAATCCACTTTAGTATGACCATTTTTTTCAAAAAAGCCTAAAAATTCACCCCGAATATCACTTGCTGTTGTCATGTTGCTCTCGCTATACTTCCTAATATATTTATTGAGGCTCTATAATGGATAAGGCAGGAAAATATGCAAGAATTTATTGATTTGGCACATGAATTAGCTGACGAAGCGGGGCAGATCATTCGCCAATATTACCGTCAGACCTTTGAGGTGGAGATAAAGAATGATGAATCCCCCGTCACCATAGCCGATAAGGGCGTCGAAAAGCGCCTGAGAGAGATTGTAATGGCCAAACGTCCCGAAGATGGAGTCATCGGAGAAGAGTTTGGTATCAAAGAGAGTAAAAACCAATATGATTGGGTCTTTGATCCTATAGACGGCACCAAAAGCTTTGTCATTGGGCGTCCTACTTTCGGAACACTGATTGCACTCTGTGAAAATGGTATTCCTATTTTGGGGGTCATTGACCAACCCATTTTGAAAGAACGATGGATTGGGGTAAAAGGTCAACCAACTTTGTTGAATGGTACGCCCGTTAAAACACGCGCCTGCCCTGAATTAAGTCAAGCAAGATTAGCGAGTACAAGTCCATCACAACTGACCAATTATTGGCAAAAATTATGTGACTCCTCAAACTTTATGGTTTGGGGTGGGGATTGCACCTCATATGGTTTATTATCCATTGGAGGATTAGATGCAGTCATCGAAACACAACTTTCAACCTATGACTATATTGCCCTACCGCCTATCGTTGAAGGCGCAGGAGGTTGGATGGGAGATTGGGATGGCAAACCGCTTGATATAAATTCTGATGGACGTGTCTTGGCTGTTGGCGACAAAGCCCTCAAAACTCCATTACTTGATATTCTAAAATCGTAATAACATTTTATGACTAAAACGTAGACTTGAAACCCAACCTCTCGTTATATTTTACAAACGCATGATCTACTGCTTTGCTGGCCTTAACAAGAGACTCCTCCCCTATAACACCTATTTTGAACGATTGATTAAATGGCTTCATTAACAATGGATACAAGGGTGTTTCATCATATTTATCTTTAGTGCCCGGCACACCCTCATTAACCATAGCAGCAATATATTCAACCGCATTCTCACCCGTAAAATCACGAACCAAAGATTGTACGACCTTATTTGCAGCCGACATCACAGGAATATACGAAGCATCAAGACCTTCTGAGGTAGGTTCGGAATTACTGACAGGATCTTTAAAATTGTGGTTACATAAAAGTCTTGGTTCTCGTTTTTCTATTATATTTAAACCAACTTGTCGAATTGCATCTATAGCATATAAACGGAATTCAGGGTGTTGCTCTGCAATATTCGCAATTGCATCTACCGCAGCTTTATCACTACCCTTCGCTAAAGCCATAATAGCATCCCCGGCAATGCTAGGATGTTCTGCTACCAAATCTTGAAGATCTTTAAAAAACTTAACTTGAATAGCCTTAAAACGATTAAAATCATTAAGAGTATCAAGATTTGAATCTTGATTATAAGATTCAGTGTATTTTTCCATTTGTTTACAAAACAAAGGAATTTTTCGAACTCTTGCCATTGCTTTCTTAAACGTCGGCGATTTTGTAGATTTACTCATTTTACTTATCCTGTAGCCAAATATTAATTATTTGAGAGAATGTATATGTAAAATATAACCCTGTCAATAATTAATTAGCAGCCAATTGTTCTTCATACCTATCCTGCGCCGCATATCGTGCCCATTTGCCTTCGGCAACCGCATCAAGTGACGGCGTATCTTGATTGAACCGCATACGATAAATCCAGTAATTTGATAAAACACGTTCAACAAAGGCGCGCGTTTCATAGAAAGGAATTGTTTCAATAAACAGCAACGGGTCTTTCATATGGGCTCGTTCAGCCTTCCATTTTTTCAAGTTACCTGGCCCTGCATTATAGGCAATCGCCAATGACAATAAATCCTGACCAACCGCACGATTATTCAAAAGACCATTAATATAGGTCTGCCCTAATTCAAGATTAACGGATGGATCTTTTAATTGATGTTGCCCAGCGGCCTGATGATATATATCAGCACCCGCAATATAATTGGCTGTATCTGGCATAAGCTGCATAAGACCCATCGCCCCACTGGGGTTTTGTGCTGCCGTTTGAAAACGTGACTCTTGGCGAACAATGGCATGAATCAACGCTCTATCAATTTTATAACCTGTTACGGGCGCCCATGATGTTTCAGGATAAAGAGCGGCATCATAAAGACCGCCTTTTTTATTTTTAATGGCATTTCCTAACTGCATAGAAAGAGCAGGTAATTTATAATGGCTTGCATATGCCAACAATGCTTCTTTTTGTTCAGGAGAACTTTTATAATCGATGTTCCGCAATTCTGCTTCAGCCAATGTGATTTGACCACTTTTTATCAATGCAATAGCACGCATACCATATCTTGTTTTTTCTATATTTTTAACATGCTCACGTTTTAAGTCTGGGACACTCCAGTCAAATTCTGTTTTATGCCCCAATGCCCGCGTTGCAATAAGTCCATAAAAAGTACGCGGGTAAGATGATGCCAACTCTAACCATTGACTAACCTGTCCTAAATTACCACTACGCATATGCGCACGAGAAGCCCAATATCCTGCGGCAGAAACCATCCAACCCGAAGAATAAGAAGAGCTTGCTGCACTTTCAAAAGCATTTGCTGAACTACTATAATTACCGCGCTGCCATTGAACCAATCCCTTGACCCAACCAGCCAAAGGCACCTTACCTTCTGAGTTTTTTAAAGAATTTTGTGAAAGTTTTAAGGCAAGGTCTAACTTATTAACAAAAAGATAGCCCGAAGCAATTTCCGCTTGCAACCTATCACGCTCAACCTTATCTAAAAACTTAACCGTATAATCTGTACTTAAAATATTAAGCGCCATTGTCGGTTCGTTTCTATTGAGATGGCGTCTAATATCATCTTTAAAAGCACGAACTTTTTCTTCTTCTTTATTGCTACGAGTAATTGTTGTTTTATAAGGTTTACCACGTTTTGATACAGCACCTAAATTTCCAAATATTTTACTTTGTTGTTTCGGCGGATTAACCTTGCTTTCTTTTTTAGCTTGGCGACGAAGCGCTAGCTTATATATTTTCTGCGCTTTTGGATGATCTGAATATTGACTCATCCACTCTTTCAATTCTTTAAAGCTTGCCTTATAAGCCGTTGGATGTAGATAGCGTGCTGCCAAAACATGACCCATTAAAATATGATTATTAAGTCGTTTTATTTTATCATCAGCCGCCTGCATATCACCTTCATTTTGCAGTACAAAAATTTCACGATAGAGTCGCGCTTGTTTGTCAGGAAAAGCTTTGCCTGAAAATGATACGTCTGCCTTTTGTGTAATTACTTTATGTTCTTCTTTTTGAAAGCTCTGATTACTCGCAAGTACAATTTCTTGTTCAGGCTTTCGTGGCGGCAACGGAGTGAAACCATCTATACTCTTTACAAGAACAACCGGCTTTATCGTGGGCTTCACCCCAGGCTTTGGAGTCAGACCTTCGGCCATCACCAAACTGGTACTTAAAACACCAATAAAAGCAATGAACCCTATAAAGAAGAGTTGCTCCTTTTTATTAAATCGTTTTTGCATAGCCTCAGCTTCTTATAGAAATGAATCCTACTTGTCTATTAAATCTAGCTTAATATGTCATTTCAGGCGGCTATTTCTTTCATTTTCGCCTGAAACATCTGCATATCTGCCCAAACCGCCTTCTTTTGAGAGGGTGTTCTCAGAAGATAAGCTGGATGGTAGGTTGCCATAGCAGGAATTAACTTTTCTCCCACTGGGTAATCGTGAAAACTGCCACGTATTTTCGAAATAGAATCTGAACGTTTTAATAGGGTTTTTGCCGCCACCCCACCACATAAAATAATCATTTTAGGTTGAACAAGAGCAATATGACGCTCAATAAACGCCAAAGAGATATTCTGTTCTGCTTGGCTAGGCGTACGATTACCAGGAGGACGCCAGTTTATAATATTAGATATGTAAACAGCAGAGTTTAAATCTGTCGCATTTCTATCTAAACCAATACTCGCTAGAATTTTATCGAGCAATTGCCCGCCGACCCCCACAAAGGGTTTTCCCTGAATATCCTCATCTGCCCCTGGTGCTTCACCGACCAGCATAATAGGGGCTTTTGGGTTACCATCACCAAAAACCATATTCGTTGCCGTTTTTTTAATAGAAAGTCCTTCAAAATCCATAATCGCAATTTTAAGCTCTTCTAACGTCTCACAGGCTGCAGCGCATTTTTGCGCTTCGATAATGGCCGCCGCCGCTCCCATCATCTCTGGATAAGACTCAACAGCCTTTTGCACAACGGCCTTCGGAGGCGGTGCCTTCGCAATAACATCAGCAATATCAGGCGTCACCGTACGGTCTACAGCTATATCAACCAAAGTTTCATCCGCACCATGGTCGATATGCCATTGCAAAGCCTCAAGCATACCGTCCTGCGTTTGTATATTTTTTGCGTAATTATCTGTCATATATCTACGAATATAGTATTCTTTATAAGATATTTGTATCAATTTTCTCAAGTTGTTCCACCATTGAAGAAAATCTAATAAAATTAAAGAAAAGAGTAGATTTTAGTTATGCCTAATCCAATTCGTTCCGATCGTGAAGCTATGGAATATGATGTTGTTATTGTTGGTGCGGGTCCAGCAGGGTTATCCTGCGCTATCCGCCTCAAACAACTCGCGCAAAAAACAGAAAAAGAGCTTTCGGTCTGTATATTAGAAAAAGGATCAGAAGTTGGAGCGCATTTACTATCAGGTGCCGTGTTTGAACCACGTGCCTTAAATGAACTTATCCCTGACTGGAAAGAAAAAGGCGCACCATTAAGATGTGAAGCCAAAAAAGATAAATTTGTTTTCCTAACGTCTAAAGGATCTTTTCGGCTTCCCACCCCACCACAAATGAACAACCATGGCAATTATATCATTAGCCTTGGAGAATTGGGACGTTGGTTAGCAGGAGAAGCCGAGAGCCTTGGCATAGAAATTTTTCCAGGGTTTGCCGCCGCTGAAATTTTATATGATAACAATGAAGCCGTTATCGGCGTTGCCACCGGTGATATGGGGATTGATAAAGAAAACAATAAAACAGATATGTTTGAAGCAGGTATAGAAATCCATGCGCGGCAAACAATTTTTAGTGAAGGTTGTCATGGTTCGCTAACCAAAGAATTAATTAACAAATATAATCTTAGAGAAAATTCAGATCCGCAAACATATGCGTTAGGCATAAAAGAAGTTTGGGAAATTTCCCCTGACAAGCATGATGAAGGAACAATTATTCATAGTGTCGGTTGGCCGATGGATCATAAAACCTATGGTGGATCATGGTTATATCATGCAGAAAATAATCAAATTTCAATCGGTTTTGTTGTGGGATTAGATTACACAAATCCTTACCTCTCCCCTTTTGAAGAAATGCAACGTTTTAAAACCCACCCTTCTGTTTCAAAGTTATTGGAAGGCGGTAGACGTATCAGTTACGGCGCAAAGACATTAGTTGAAGGAGGTTTACAATCCTTACCAAAATTAACTTTCCCTGGTGGATGTTTAACAGGGGATTCAGCAGGATTTTTAAATGTCCCCAAAATTAAAGGCAATCATACCGCCATTAAATCTGGAATGATTACCGCAGAATCTATATTTCACTGCATGCACAAAGAAGAAACACCAGATTACGGCTGGGAATGTACTTCTTACAAAGCGGGCTTTGAAAATTCATGGCTTTATAAAGAACTATATAAAGTACGAAACATTCGCCCTGCTTTTCAATGGGGGTTATGGGCGGGAATGATTCATGCCGCATTTCAAACAGCCTTTGGCTGGCGTGTTCCCTATACATTAAAAAATCATGCTGATGATGCGCAGTTAAAAGAAGCAAAAAACGTAAAAGAAATTCAATATCTCAAGCCTGATGGAACTTTGACTTTTGATCGTTTAACCAGCGTCCAGCTTTCCAATACAAATCATGCGGAAAATCAGCCTAGTCATTTAAAATTAAAAGATCCAAACGTTCCCATTAATATTAATTTACCTAACTATGCTGAGCCGGCACAACGTTATTGTCCAGCAGCCGTTTATGAAGTAATCGAAGAGCAGGGAGTTAAAAAATTTCAAATTAATGCGCAGAATTGCATACATTGCAAAACCTGTGATATTAAAGACCCGTCACAAAATATTGTCTGGACTGTACCACAAGGTGGCGGCGGACCTAATTACGGGAATATGTAAGGAATATTAATGTCTCTTTTAAAACCAAAAGTTTTTATCCCTCTTTGCATGGCTGGCATATTAACTGGCTATACTGTGGCAGAATATGTGATACCCCGTTATTTCCACCCAACGGCAGAAACAAAACTTACAGCACAAGATCTGATTAACGCCATTGGCGCACAACCCAGTTATTTTCGTCAAACAACATCAGGAAATTATTTAGCTGGGCAATTTGCACAACGCCATAAAGATTGGGGTAAAGCCAGTGAGTATATGACCAGTGTTTTAAAACGTGAAAAAGCAGACCCTAGTTTAGAAAAACACAGCATGATCTTATACATGGCGGCTGGTGATGCCGACAAATCAATTCAAATAGCCAAAAATGTATTAATTGAGGATCCTCAAAATATTTTAGCCGTTTTATTTTCATCCATCGATTTTTTAAAGAAGGGAGATTATAAAGCAGCCATCGAAATATATGATAAAATTAAAGATGGAAATATTGCCGCCTTTATTGTTCCCGTTTTAAAATTATGGTCACAAACTGCTGAAAATAAACTTGGTATCGACGAAATTACACCAAATTCTTTTTACGCCTATCAAGCATTATTAGCAGGGATATATTTAAATAAAAGAGATGAAGCTTTAGTTTTTGCAAAAGATGGGTTTAAAATTGAAGAAAATGATATCCGCGACCTTGAAAAACATGCAGATTTATTTGCCATTTATGGTGAAAATGATACAGCCCTTAATATTTATAAGATTGTAGAAAAGAATAATTTTGCTGATGATGAGCTTATTAAAAAAATTGCCTTATTAGAAAAAAATGAATCAATTGAAAGCTTGATCAAATTACCAGTCATCAACTCTCCTAAAGATGGAGCAGCACTAGTGTTTCAAGACATGGCTGAAATTTTACTGCGAGAGATGAGCGATGATAGCTCGACAATTTTTGCTCAAATGGCCCTCTATTTAAATCCTCAGCTATATAAAAACTATGCCATTATTAGCGAAGTTTATAAAAGATATGACCAATATGAAACGGCTATAGAAACTTTGCAAAAAATTGATAGCCAAAGTGAACTTTATCCTGCAGTTCAACGACAAATAGCAGAGCTATATACGGAACAAAATGAAGATGATGAAGCCATAAGGATACTAGAAAATCTTTATAAAACAAATGACGATATAGATGCATTAATTCAAATTGGTGATATTTATCGCTATCAAGAAACCTTTAAAAAGGCCAAAAAAACTTACAACGAAGTATTGGATAAATGGAAAGTCGTACCAGAAAAATATTGGCACGTTTATTATGCGCGCGGTATGGTTTTAGAACGCTTGAAAGAACATAAAGCTGCAGAAAGAGATTTACAAAAAGCTTTAGAATTTCGTCCTGACAACCCCTATCTTTTAAACTATTTGGGTTACAGCTGGGTTGATCAAGGTATTAATCTAGAAAAATCATTAGACATGATTACCCGTGCCGTCGCATTTAAACCAAACGATGGTTATATTACCGACTCTTTAGGGTGGGTTCATTATAAGATGCAACAATATAAAGAAGCTGTGCCGCATTTAGAGCGGGCTGTAGAACTATTACCTTATGATGCCACAATCAACGACCATTTAGGGGATGTGTACTGGCAAGTTGGGCGTAAGAACGAAGCCAAATTCCAATGGCAACGTGCTTTAAATTATAATGAAAATAAAGATATAGTATTAAAAGAAGCATTAGAGCAAAAGCTAATCTCTGGCATAGCCGATGAAACAGAAGAGAAAGTTTCTGATAGCAAGCCTACTCAAAAAACAGAATTATAATTTAATAATGGATTCTGATAACCTTATTTCAATTACAGCACCAGCCAAACTAAACCTTTTCTTACACATCACAGGAAAAAGAAATAATGGTTATCATGACTTGCAATCTCTTGTGACGTTCGCAGATTTCGGTGATCAAATAACGATTACTCCTGCGGAAGAATTCATGTTTTCCTTTGATAGCACATCGGATAACTTCCCGATTGATGAAAATAATATCATTATCTGCGCCGCTAATTTATTAGGTGAGCTACTGCATAAAGATTTAAACTGTCACATCCATCTAACAAAAAACATCCCTATTGGGGCAGGTCTAGGTGGTGGATCCAGCGATGCAGCGGCAACAATTGAAGGATTATCAAAGTTTTGGAACGCAGACATTCTCCAAGATCAATTAGATAAGATTTTAATTGAGCTGGGCGCAGATGTACCGGCATGTTTTTATAAAAAAGCCTGCTATTTTGAAGGAATCGGAGAAATTATTAAACCTATCTCTGCCCTTCCCACTCTTCATGCCGTCATTATTTACCCGAACAAGCATTGTTCAACAAAAGAAATATTCGAAAGCTACGTTCCTGAGTTTTCAGAAAATATTTTGCTTCTTCCTGAAAAATTTGAAACCGAACAAGACTTTCTTGACTTTCTTCATCTTCAAAAAAATGATTTAACCAATGCCGCTATTGAAAAAATTCCTGATATCAAAGATATCATTGATACATTAGAAAAAGACAATGATTGTTTATTAACAAGAATGAGTGGCAGCGGTTCTGCCTGCTTTGGATTATTTGATAATAGAGAAAGCGCCCATGACACCGCCCATAAAATTAAACATAAAAACCCTGAGTGGTGGGTTCAAGCTACCGCACTTCAGTAAAAAGATTTATTGATTTAGACGCTCAAGCGCGCCACCAACCATGCTGTTTAAAAGAGCTTTGCTAATTTGACCATCAACTGTCAGACTATTTGCCGCCTGATAAGCACGAATAGAATCTTGTGTAGCCGGCCCATTCACACCATCAGCAGGACCCGCATAAGCCCCTGTCAGCATCAGATATTCTTGAATTTGTGTCACCAGTTCATTATCTGAATTTAGATTTGTAGCACTTTTCTTCGTATCCACTTTGGCTTTAACTTTGGCTGAAGGTTTAGAAGGCCCCGCACGACTACCCTTGACTGACTCATTGATAAGCTGCATACGATCAACCAAATTATTAATATCGTTCATATCAATTTGTAAAGTTTTCGCAAGCTGTTCCATAGCACTTTGTGCTTCTTTGCTTCCTTGATCAGCCGCAATTTTGTACCAGAGCAAAGCTTCATCTGGCTTGCTCTGACCCATGAGACCATTATCATAGATAAGACCTAAATTATAGGCTGCCTCCATGATACCGTTATTAGCCGCACGTTCAAAATAAGCCGCAGCCAATTGTGGGTTATACTCTGTTCCAATTCCTTCTATATGGGCGATACCTAAATTATATTGCGCCTCAGCGTGACCAAGTTTTGCCGCCTCACGATACCAATAAAGAGCACGGGTAAGATCACGTTTCTTTCCTAACCCCTGATGGTAAAGAACCCCAAGGTTATAACGGGCATTGCCAATACCACTATCAGAAGCTTCACGGAACCAAATAGCCGCACGTTCAAAATCCTGGTTAATGCCTTTAAGACCTGCCGTATAGATTGCCGCTAAATCATGTTGCGCTTCGGCGTTACCACCAAGAGCTTGAGCCTCAATACGCTTAATATTATCAGGCAAGTTGGCATCAGGCTCAATTCTCTTAGATAAGGGAACATTAGATTTTTCTGCAAGAATATCTTGTTCTAATTGAGGATCTTGCGCATAAGCAATGGCTTCAAAATTTTCCATCTCTGGTGTAATTTTTGGATCTGTAATAGCAGGACGCGCTTCAACTGCTACCTGCTGTGTATCAACCGTTGCTTCTGCTGCACCGGGTTCAATATTATTAAGCTGACTAGCCAATTGATCAGGATCATTATTAAAAGCTTCCATCAATTGGTCATCGCTATAATCAACAACATTATCTGGTGTCGGGTTAGGCGTCATCGCCGCTTCTTGAATATGACTGTCTTTATTAGAAGTTATTGTAACTGGTACATCTTCACCTACACTAGCTTGCTGATTATCAGTAGCAAAAATATTAGGTCTTTGCATTTGGCTAATCGACCAACCCAGTAATAAAGCTGCCACAATGAGAGCTGCCGTGCTCATACTCTGAACATTTATATATTTTTTCCAGTCATTATCGTCGTTAATAATAGTAGGTTCTTTTTTAGAAGAATTATCTTTAATATTATCCCATGAAGGTGCTGATAAATTACTCTTATTAGGATTAGATTGATCCGTTAAAAGAACCATAGCTTTTGCACGCAGAGACTCTTGCGTTTCCAAGACTATTTCTTCCAACCGTTCGACTTTACGCAACATACGCGCTTTATCTTGAGTAACAATATCTATCTGACGCGCTAATTTTGTTTGCTCCGATAGTGATTGATCAAGACGTTGATCAATCACAACTTGTTTATCTTCTGTATCACGAAGACGTTTATCCATTACCGCTTGCCCTGCAAAGGCCTTCAACATTTTGTCTTCGGTTGCTTTCAATGATTTTTCAAAACGTACCTGACGTTGAAGCGATTCTGTATCAAGTGACCCACTCGATTTTAATTTATTCTCAACGGATAAATACGCCTTCTCAGAATTTTCAGTTTTATCTTCTAAATCACGTAATGATTTACGATATTCGCGTAGTTCTGCGAGTAGCTCATAACGTTCCGCTTCGCTTCGCTTTAACTTGTCACTAATCTGTGCCAAGATCCGAACAATCTCTAAATTTTTACTATCTGACGGTGCGTAACTATCGTTTTCTGGTGCGCGGACAACATGGACCCTATCAGGAGAACGTGTGGATTTCATAACCCTACCCTTTTAATTTTTATCGTTTATAACTTATGAATAATCAGACCATAGCGATTTTGGAAAATAAATCCAAGGAAAATCGTCTAAAATTCAAGAATATGCCCAGATTTTAAAGTGAGGTTTAAATTTCAGGCAAAAAAAAGCAGCCCACGAGGACTGCTTTTTAAAACCTTTTATATACTAAGCTCAGTAAGCTTTTGTAGCGCCGTCATTCAGTGCTTTCTCAGCATTGTCTTTCGACATCATCGCACAAACAGTCGTACCGCATTTGTCATGCTTTCCTTTGGCCATAAAGCCACCTTTTTTTGTTTGATGAATTTCAGGGCCTGATAATTCGACGCCTTTTTCTTTACATTTAACACAATATCCTTGAACCATGATGTATTCTCCCATGAAAATGGTTGTTCTTATTAACGACCCCTATTATACCGCTAAATAGGCTTGTGCCTACCTCTTAAGACAAATTAAATTATTTAAACCAAAATTATATAAATTATACAATAAAATCAATGGCTTCACCTCTCCTTCTCTCTGTAAAAGATGCAACAATTCGTTATACGGAAATACCTGTTTTCGAAGAATTGTCCTTTAATGTGCATCAAGGAAGCAGAATCGCCCTTGTTGGCAAGAATGGAGCAGGCAAATCTACGTTAATGAATATCATTACAGGGGTACAAGATCTGGACGCTGGGGAGCGTTGGGAAGAATTCGGAACGACAATTGGATATTTACGTCAGGATATCATCGCCAAACCAAATCAAACAGTCTTTGAATATATTTTTAGTGAGATTAAGGACGAAGAAAAAGATCTTCATACTTATAAAGTTGATAAAGTTGCAGAAGCTCTACAATTAGATAAGAGCACACAAATGACTCTTCTTTCAGGAGGACAATTACGACGGGCAGGTCTGGCACGTGCCTTGGTAGAAGAACCTGACATCTTGTTACTGGACGAACCAACAAACCATTTAGACTTAGATGTTATTCAATGGTTGGAAGATTATCTAAAATCTTATCGTGGCACTATAGTTTGCATCAGCCATGACAGAACCTTCCTCGCCAATGTTACCAATCAGGTTTTCTGGTTAGATCGCGGAACGTTGCGCGTATCTCCACGCGGTTTTAAATATTTTGAAGAATGGTCAACTGAGTTATTAGAGCAAGAAGAACGCGAACTAAAAAACCGCAAACAAATTGTAGGCTTAGAAGTTGCGTGGGCCAGCCGTGGCGTTAAAGCCCGTGTTAAGCGTAATGTCCGGCGTTTGGCTTTGGTCAAAGAAATGCGCGACAAACTTAAAGCAGACGAGTCCGCCTATCGACGCGCCACTAAAAAAGTTGCCATTCAACCCATACAAGATATTGAACATAGCTCCAAAATTGTTGCTGAATTTTATAATGCTTATAAAAGTTTTGAAGACAAAGACAAAAAAATCACCATTCTCGATAAATTCTCTTATCGTATCCAGCGTGGTGATCGCATTGGTATATTAGGGGCCAACGGATCTGGGAAAACAACATTCCTAAAAATGTTAATTGGTGATTTAGAACCAGACCAGGGACGTGTTAAAAAACGAAAAGAATTAGAATTTTCTTATTTTGATCAAAAGCGTAAAGATCTTGACCCTGACCATACCTTAAAGAAAGTTCTCTCTCCATCTGGTGGAGATTATATTAATGTCATGGGAAAAGAACGCCATGTATGCGGTTATTTAAAAGATTTCCTATTCGACCCTTCCCGCGTGTATGACAAAGTTTCCCAATTATCAGGTGGTCAAAAAAACCGTCTGATGCTGGCAAAGATTTTAGCCAATCCAAAAACTTGTCTTATCTTAGACGAGCCCACCAATGATTTGGACATGGATACACTGGATATGCTTGAAGATGTTTTAATGCAATATAAAGGGACATTAATTGTTGTTTCCCATGACCGCGACTTTCTTGATCAAACCGTCACGCGTATTCTAGCCTTTGAAGGAGATGGAAAAATTCAATCCTGCGTCGGAGGATATTCTGATTATTTAGAAAAGTTCAGACCTGATAAAAAGGCAGCACCACCAATAAAAAAAGAAACAAAAAAAAGTGACCAAGATGAAATCGTAAAAACAGAAAAGCCAGCCGTTAAGCTTTCTTATAAATTTCAACGGGAGTTAAACCAACTTCCCGATAAAATCAAAAAAATTCAAAAGGATATAGAAGAGGCTTCTGCACTTTTATCAGATGGTGATTATTATGCCCGCGATCCTGATGCCTTTCACGAAACAGCGAAAAGCCTAGCAGAGTTACAACTCAAACTCGAACGCTATGAAAACAGGTGGTTAGAACTCGAAGAAATGAAAGAAAATTCTTTATAATCCTAAAACATAAGAGTATGAATAGTTATGAATTATGATATTGCCATCATCGGAGCAGGAACAAGCGGCTTAAGCTTTGCAAAGGCTCTAGAAGATACTGGACTTAAAACCGTTATCATTGAAAAACAAGACGAAGCAAAACTTGCCAATCCAGATTATGATGGACGTGAGTTTGCTATTACACATCTCTCTCATAAAATATTAAATACTTTAGACATGTGGGATCGAATTGATCCTAATGCCATATCACTCATTAAAAATGCTAAAGTTTTAAACGGTGATTCTGATTACACCTTACATTTTTCACATACAGAAGCTGGCGAAGATAATCTTGGCTTTATGACCTCCAACCATCTTATCCGTAAAGCAGCTTATGAAGCTGTAAAGGTTGGTCACACTCATATGATAACAGGTACAGAGGTCACAGCCATTGAGACAAATAACACTGAAGGCACATTAACGCTCTCTAATGGTGACACAATAACAGCCAACCTCATCGTCGCTGCTGACAGTCGTTTTTCTAAAACGCGCGAAATGATGAATATTGAAACCTCAATGCTTAACTTCAAACGCACCTGTATCGTTTGCAACATGGATTATGAAGGCGAAGAACAAGACACCGCCATTGAATGTTTTCACTATGGTCGTACATTGGCTGTATTACCACTCACCAACAAACGTTGCTCTCTTGTGATAACGATAGATTCAGATAAAGCAAAAAACATTCTGGATATGTCTCCTGAAGAATTAGCGAATGATATAGAACAACGTATTGATGGATATTTAGGTAAAATGAAATTAACCACCAAACTTTTCAGTTATCCTCTTATGGGTGTATACGCCCAAAAATTTTATGCCCAACGCTATGCTTTAATTGGTGATACAGCCGTTGGCATGCATCCTGTTACGGCGCATGGTTTTAATATGGGATTACGCGGTGCCAACACTTTAGCAGGTGAAATCAAAACAGCATTAAAGCAAGGCATTGATTACGGATCAGTTTCTGTTTTAAGCCAATATCATCAGAAACATCGTCAGTTTACACGCCCCTTATATTTAGGAACAAATGCTTTGGTCAAACTTTATACGAATGAAAGCCCACCAGCAAAATTCTTGCGGCATGGCCTTTTAAAATTAGGAAATCGCTTGAAACCAGCGAAACATATCATTACAAATCTTTTGACTGAAACAGACGATAAAGCCGCCTAAAACCAATATGTCAGAAAATACTCTCTCTCTTAAAGATAGAATCAAAAATTTTAAGGTTCCAAGCAAAAAGAACATGTTTTGGGCTTGGGTCGCTTATCAGGCCGTAAAAGGCTCATTAACCACGGCTTTCATCTGGATTCCAGCGATTCTCTACTGGTTTCATAAATAAGCCTGTTTTTTCCTAATTTTATAAAAACCCTTGTTTTCTGTGCCTTATACACCCTATTTATAGGAAATTTGCGCCTATCTTTCACATAATGTTATTATTATATGTAAATCGATGTTAAAGGAGTTTTTTGTAAAAAACCCCTAAAAACCTTGGTTTCTGTAACTATTTTTTAGGATTTTTTGCTTAATCTCAGTGTTGGGCAATGCAACTTTTAATATATGGGGCGATCAAACATGACTTGTAACAACGTAATTTTAGCTCAACCACAGGCGGAGAGCAATGTAAGCTACACTATTCCAGAAGGAGATTCAGCAAGGCTGAATTTTACCCCTGAGGAAATTTCCGGTCTTAGTATCGGTGATAACGGACAACTCGTTATTTCATTTGAAGACGGTGGACAGCTCACAATCACAAATTTTCAAGATTTAGCAGATAGCGGCAACCTTATTTACATGGCAAATGGAACTTTGATCGACCCTTCCATTTTGACATCATCATCACAGGCCCCTTCTGCGTTTAACAATGCCGAGACAGCTTTAGCCTCACAAACTGACGCTACAATTATTACACAACCGCAAGCAAACACAACGCAAGAAGTGAGCATGCAAGCGGGTCAAAAATATGTTTGTGATTTTGATCCTGCAAATGCAGCCACCGTTGAAATTAAAGATGGTGCGATGATTCTTACCTTTGCTGATGGTTCACAAGTTGTTATTAATAATTATGAACAAGCGACGGCAGGCGATCTACCTGCTGAATTGACAGTTTCTGATGGTACAGTTGTTGAGACTGAAAATCTAATTACTGAAGCAACAGAAGTAGAATCTATTGAAGAAATTCTTCAAGTTGCACAAACAGAAGACGCTGGAGAAGAGATTGCAAATATTGAACCTGCGGCAGGAGACGAAGCAGTAGAAGACGCTGATTTAGCGGCCTTAGCTGAAAGCTTAGCAGATATTGAAACGGCGGCTGGTGAATCTGGCGGTGCGGGCGGAAATAGTGGATATGGGTTTAACAGTAAACCTGTTGAAGTTCCTCTAGATTCTCCCGATGCTATTGGTCCACTTGGGCCAACTAAGTTAAGATACGAGGCACCAGAAGTTGATCCAGGAAATCCTATTGTAGAAGAAGTCCTTCTTGATGCTGATGATATACCTACGATCAGCTTTGATGAAAAGGCAGTTGATGAAACAAACTTTAGTAGCGGTAGTCTTCTTGGAACAGGGACAATCGTTGCAACATACGGCAACGATGTACCTGGAGCCATTTCTCCATCAAATAATTTTCAAATTGTTAGCCCATTTGGTTTAACACAGCTCATGTCTGGCGGTGACCCCGTTGTCGTGACAACAACATCTAATGGATATATTGCAACAGTGAATTCAGACACAGTTTTTACTTTTGAAATTGATCCTGTTACTGGAGATTACACTTACGAACAATTTCTTCCAGTTGATCATCCAGATGCAACAGATCCTGATGATGTTATTTCTATTGATTTAGGACTTCAAGCAGAAGATCTCGACGGAGATAAAAGTTTTTCTTCTGTTCGTGTTCATATCGCAGATGATGGCCCAGTGGCTTATGATGATACGGTTGCGTTGGCAAATAATCAAAACACGGCAAACGGTAATGTTTTAACCAATGATGATAAAGGTGAAGATGATGGTGTAGGTGTCGCCGTTACAACGCCAGGAACGTATAAT
>JAJFGS010000012.1 GCA_021775995.1 Alphaproteobacteria bacterium | reverse complement strand
ACCCCTTTGGGTACACAGAAGGAATTCTCACATATATATAAGGCCTTAGTTGAGGGGCGGGGAAAGAAAACAAGGGGGCACCCAAAGAGGTTATAAACTGTGCCTACGTTACGAGGCAGTTTTTGAGGACTTTACAGTGTAGGGTTCAAATTAGATATATTTGCTACAAATTGAAAACTTTGCTAAATCTCATGTATGACAGGAAAAAACTTAATAGATTTAAGCGATGTTGCAGGGCTATCAGAACCACTAACTAAACTGATAGAGACGGTGGGTAATGCTGCTGGAACTTTATATGAACCTACGAAAATAAGAAAAAAAGCTAAAGCTGAGGCAGATGCTATAATAATATCAACAAAAGCCGAATCTGAAAAAACTGATATTGAAATTCGAATGCAAGATAGGGTGGTTAATCATGAATTACGCCGACAAAAAAATATAGAGTCAATTACACACGCTGCTGCTGAATCTCTATCAGAAATTGATGAAGTGTCAAAAGAATCTGTAGATGAAGATTGGGTTTATCGCTTTTTTGAAGAAAGTCAGGATATATCAGACGCCCAAATGCAATCCTTATGGGCAAAAATTTTGGCTGAAGAAGTGAAGAAACCTAAAAGTTTCTCTATAAGAACTCTAAGAATTTTAAAAGATTTAACAAAAAAAGATGCAGAAAACTTTACCATTTTATGTAGTTTCGTATGGGGTATACACGATGTTGGTAGTAGTACTTATGCACCCATTATACACAATATAGATTCTGAAATTTTTATTAAAAATGGACTTCATTTTGGCGTCCTACAAGAGTTAGATGCTCTGGGATTAATACATTTTAGTCCTATAGGCGGTTTCTTTATCTCAAATAACGCAACTATAAAAGCTTCTTATTGCGGGAAACTTTACATTCTAAATCGTAAAAATAAAACTGGCTTAAATATCGGAAAAGTAACATTTACAAATACTGGGTTACAACTTTTCAAAATAGCTGAAGCTCCCGGAAACAAAACAATAGGCAAAACTGTTGTAGATAATTGGAAAACTGAAGGTTGGGAAGTCACAAAAGTTCCTGATAAGTTGAAATAATTATTCTTTAAAAAACACCTCTGTCTTTACTTCTAAAGCTTCTGAGATTTCTAAGAGTACGGGCACAGAGAAAGCAACATGCCCATTTTCAATTCGAGAAATATAACCACGATTTATTTCAGCTAAACCTGCTAAATCTTCTTGAGATAAGCCTTTTTTAGCTCTCAACTTAGCTATGTTTCTACCTATGGATATTAAACTTGCCATAGGCATATTGTTCATTATAATGAACAAAATTACCGTACATGATCGTGAACAAAATATGTGAGGATAATTATATGTTTAGTTTATTTAAAAAAACACCAAGCTCTGATGAGATGGTTGAAAGATTAGTTTCAGCGTTGTTTGAATGCGCTTATATCAACTCAAAAGTTGTGGATTCAGGTAAAAAGGATTGTTTAAAAAATCTTAATATTTGGATAATGAATAACCACCAAGTGAAAGCAGTGTTTAACGAGGAGCCTAAATCGAATAATTATATGGATTTTTCATTAAAAAGCATACGAGAAATAAAAGATGGTAAACTGCAAAATATTTCTGAAGAAGATTTGATAATAAAAAGACCGATTTCACTAGATGGAATGGATATCATAACCAACTCTCTATTTGGGAGCATTACGCATGATATAAGAAGACAGGTAGATGCTTCAAAAGTTACAGAACAATTGTATAAAATGGCAACAATGGTTTTCATTGGGGCCCAGCTTAATGATTTTTACTAATAAAAACTACAGCAGGAATTCTGTTAAGTATATGGATTCAATTAATCAAAGTTTAAGGTGATTAAACGTACTATTTTTAGGAGTTATTTTAAATGTAAATCTTGTATAGCTTTCTTTAAAGTACCTTAAGACACACATAAAAGTACAAAGTATTAAGAACTATCAAAAAGAATAATTATCTTATAAGAAAAATAAAGTTTATAAGGCACTTTTGGCTACCTTTAAGAGTTCCTCTAAGAGATTTTAGTGGGTTTTTACTACGTTAGTAGTATTATATCAGGATGGCGGTGAATAAATTTATCCCCCCTGTAGAGTACGCATAAAGGTACCCTACAAAGGAAATATAGTTTCTCATCAGTCTGTCGTTTGAGTAAACTTCTCTTATTGAAACTGTGGCTAGAGGCAAACCGCTATTTCCTCGTCCAAAATTGTTTCAGTATCCATCGGTTGGTTATCGGTATCACTACCGAAGCACACTAAAGAGGCTATAAGAGCAACCTCTAAAGTGCTTAAGGTTGCTTTTCAGCATTACCTTAATTCTTTTTTCCTGTGTTCTTGCTTTATTAAGATTTTCTGGTCATTACCCCAGTGTTTATGTTTATACAGGCGTCTTATCTATAGTTATAAAAGCTATGTATTTTTTATATTATTTTTTATGTCTTGCTTTTGTTTCTAAAAAATCTAGAAATTCATTAGGAGACTTTACTTCGGGATCTCTATCGTAAAATTTCACCATGTCTTCATTTATGAATGTATTTTCGGCTTGATATTTTTTGTCTATTTCAGGTTTGATAAGCTTCACTTTTGTTGGTTTTTTAGTTTCATCTACAGAAAAGACCCAACAAGGTATTTCAGGGTTATTTTGTATGAAAGTTATCTTGTCAGGTCTTACCCAGCAATCGGGATAATCACGTCTAAAATGTGTAACTTCCACTAAGCAATACCTTTCCTGTGTCTCTTTGCTTTTCCAAACGTAATCAGGGGTTCCAACTTCTGTTTCGTTATCTTCTACCCATTCTATGCTATCTGCCCCTTTTCCTATGCAGGAAGCGGTAACAACAGCTTCTATTTCTTCAGGTAAGAAGTGCTTTGTCCAAGCTATGGAGAAGTCTTGGCGTTGTTTTGCGATACCCCATGTATGTTTATACTTGTTTTTGTAATAATCTGACATTTTATATGTCCTTTCTTTTGGGTGTAAAACCCTACTGCAGTCCAAGGATTTCTCCTTGAAACTATCATGCTGTATTGCATGTATTTTTAGTTAGCCGTGAGCTTCTTTAGCTAAGCCATTTATCCAATTCTCAACATCTGAGAACCTGTATCTAGGTGAAGAAGCAACATAAATAGGGTCAATATTAAGGTTATGTGGGAGCTTTTTAAGGCGTTTTGAACGCTCTTGACGAACCCACGAAACAGACATGTTAAGCATGCCTGCTAAGGCCTTATCATCGACAAGTTCTATGTTTTGAAGTTCATTATTTTCTATTTTTGTAGTCATAGCACTATTATACAGAATTGGTGATTCAGTGCGCAAGTGGTACCAAAAGAAGCTTAATCTGTTATTTTCTAAATGTACTGAATTTTATTGGTAATAATGTCAATAAGTTAGTACTGTGTGGGCTTATAACAATTCTACTGGAAGAAAAGATGAATGTTGAACGCATATTAGAGCTAGTCGATAGTATCATTAATACAGAAAAATTTACTGGTTTTCAGGGAAGCTTAAACGAATTAAGCACCGCAATGCAGCAGTTGTCAGAACAACCACATGATGTAAATAGGCAAAAGGCTGTGTCAGACTCTCTGGAGAGACTTAGAAGTAATTTAGAACAATTTGAAGATAGGCTTAGTCCACCAGAAAAAGATTTTCTTGATACTATAGGTTCAAAGAAGTTTTTTACTAATGAAATTTTTGGTGAAATAAATGATTCTGTAAGTCAGAATGCAATGACACCAGTCACTACTCGTGACCTTTTGCAACAATTAGTAGTGTCACGACAAGAGTATTTAGATAATTTTGATAAACTTAAGAAGTCACTTATTTTTTTAAATTTTCATCCTTATCCGCTAGAAAAAGAAGAAGTTGAAATAGGGTTTGAACTGCAAAGAGATATTTTCGGCAATAGTTTGCAAGGCTTCGCTAACGAATTAACAAATATTGACTGGATAGTAAAACGTGTGTCGAAAGTTGTTACAGGTGAAGCACAACATGCAGAATTGCGTCAGGTCTCGACTACTGACCCCATTATTTTTATTGAAACGTATTGGCCAGTAGCGGCAGCTATTGCTGGCTCTGTAACGTGGGCATTAGATACGTGGGAAAGAGTTGATAGAATAAAGAAAGTACGCGCAGATGCAAAAGAAGCAGGATTGAAAGCAGATGACCTGAAACCTTTTGAAGCAAAAATAAAAGATATTATTGCCAGTGCTATTAAAGAAAGAATAGAAGAAATTCAGCAAGATGTCTCTAAAGCTATCGCTAAAAAGTATGATGGTGATGAGGAAAGTTGGTTAAAATGGGCTTTAGAGAAAATATTATATAATGTTGAAAGAGGAATGCGCGTTGAATTACGTTTTCTTCCACCTGAACAAGTAGTAGAAACAGATGAAGAGACTGGCGAAGAGGTTGAAGTTGAAATAGATAAAAAAGAGATAGAAAGATTTGAAAAACTAGACCTTTTAAAACAGCGACTAAAATTTCCGGAAATATCAGGTAAGCCAATGCTTAGTAAACCTAAAGAACCAAAAAAAGGAAAAGCTAAGACAGCACCCAAAAAAACTACACCTAAGAAATAATGCTCTTGAACATTTTTCAAAGCATGCCCTTACACTGTAAAGTCCTCAAAAACTGCCTCGTAACGTAGGCACAGTTTATAACCTCTTTGGGTGCCCCCTTGTTTTCTTTCCCCGCCCCTCAACTAAGGCCTTATATATATGTGAGAATTCCTTCTGTGTACCCAAAGGGGT
>JAJFGS010000011.1 GCA_021775995.1 Alphaproteobacteria bacterium | reverse complement strand
AGCTGCTTTACGCTTCTTAGCTGCAGGTCTTTTCTTAGCGGCTGCTTTTCTCTTCGGAGCTGCTTTACGCTTCTTAGCCGCAGGTCTTTTCTTAGCGGCTGCTTTTCTCTTCGGAGCTGCTTTACGCTTCTTAGCTGCAGGTCTTTTCTTAGCGGCTGCTTTTCTCTTCGGAGCTGCTTTACGCTTCTTAGCCGCAGGTCTTTTCTTAGCGGCTGCTTTTCTCTTAGGAGCAGCCTTCTTTTTAGCTGCTGGTTTTTTCTTAGCGGCTACTTTTCTTTTAGGAGCGGCTTTCTTTTTAGCTGCTGGTCTTTTAGCGGCTTTTCTTGCTGATGCAGCTTTCTTAGTCGCTTTTTTAGCAGCTGTTTTCTTTTTAGCTGCTGGTTTTCTCTTAGCTGTTTTCTTTACAACTGCGCGTGCCATCGCAGCTGTCTTCTTTTTCTTAGGTGCAGCTTTTTTCTTGGCTGCTGGTTTTTTTTTGGCTGTTGCCATAGTAGATCTCCATTAGTTATTAAATTTAATATTTGAAAAGTTTATCGAACGATAAGTATTAAAGTCTATTTAAAAAGTGTTACTAATTAGTTAATACTCTTGAGAGATTGTATAATAAAAACGGAAACTTTTAAACCTATTTTCAATATTTTTCATTTTTGTCAAATTCACCATTTATAATGAGTCTTAATTTCACAATTTTTACCTACTTTATTTCACGCGTTTTTTATCTCAAAATGTTACAAAAAAGGTCGCTCAAATGATGCAAAATTTATCTGTTAAAGTTGCTGTCATAGGGGCTGGTGCGGCAGGGCTAATGTGCGCCATTGAGGCTGGTAAAAAAGGGCATGAAGTCACCCTTTATGATCACGCCAAAAATGTAGGTGAAAAGATTAGAATTTCTGGCGGTGGGCGCTGTAATTTCACAAATAAACACTGTTCTTCAGAAAATTTTATCTCAAACAATAAACATTTCTGCAAATCGCCTTTAAGCCGTTATCCCGCAGAAAACTTTATTTCTTTAGTTGAAAAACACAAAATTCCTTATCATGAAAAACATCCAGAAAGAAAAACAGGGCAACTTTTTTGCGATGGTCGCTCGCAAGAGATTATCGACATGCTTATTCATGAATGTCGTGATGTTGGAGTCCAATTTTACCTTGATACAACCATTGAGTCAGTGACTCATAATGACCCCAAAATGACCCTTAAAATTAAGGGTAAAAACTATGATTTTGATAAGGTTGTTATTGCCACTGGAGGGCCCTCCATTCCAAAGATGGGAGCGAGCGATTTTGGCTATAAAATTGCCCATCAATTTGGGCATAACATTATCCACACAGAGCCTGCTCTCGTACCCCTAACTTTTACCGATGAGACCCTAAATTTCACAAAAAACCTCTCTGGAGTGTCAATTGATTCGGTTTTGATTCGCTCTAAAACGAATCAATTTAACGATGATTTGCTCTTCACACATCGTGGTTTAAGTGGCCCTGCTATCTTACAAATTTCATCTTATTGGACAGCAGGGGAAACTCTTACCGTTAATTTATTACCCGATATTGATTTATTGTCTGATTTAAAACAGGCAAAACTTGATAACCCCAAAATGAAATTGCCAAAAATTTTAAGTCGGTACTTACCAGCGCGCTATGTTGATGCATTGTTTGATCTCGTCATGGAAGAGAGTGATAAGAAAAAAAATATTGCAGATTACGCGGACAAAAAATTTCAAGTTCTGGTTGATCATATTCAGGCATGGAAAATAAAACCGAATGGATCAGAAGGATATCGCAAAGCCGAAGTGACTCGCGGCGGTGTCGATACAAATAAAATCAACAACAAAACTTTTGAAAGTAAGTTAGTAAGCGGGCTTTATTTTATTGGTGAAGTTGTCGACGTCACCGGCCATCTCGGCGGCCATAATTTTCAATGGGCTTGGGCATCAGGCTTTTGCTGCGGACAAGAAATTTAAATCGCGCGTCATTGCGAGGAAGCCGTTAGGCTGACGCGGCAATCCACCTTTACCTTTTCTGGATTGCTTCACTACGTTCGCAATGACAGTTCTTTTTTACCACAGAGAACACGGAGTTTAGCACTTATCGTCATTGCGAGGAACGCGCCCTCGCGCCAAAAACATTATAAGCGCGCATGGCGTCTAAATAAGCGACGCGGCAATCCATTTAATGCGTACGTAATCCCGCATTCGACATGTGTAACCCCGCATTCAACATGCGTAACCCCGCATTCAACATGTGTAACCCCGTATTTATTACGGGGTCTGTTAAATACAGGCGCAAGACCCCGCAACAAGTGCGGGGTTACGATATTAAAATCGATTGCCGCGTAGGCTCCGCCCTCACCCGTCACCCCCGCCTTCACCTAACATGTCACCCCCGCCTTCACCCAACATGTCACCCCCGCGAAAGCGGGGGTCTGGCTTTTTATTTTTCCAGATCCCCGCTCAAGGCGGGGATGACGAAAAATTATTACTTATCCTTTGAATGGTCATGATCACAACAAGAGCCATCTTCATGATGGTGATGATTACTATGGTCTTCATCTTTAGAATGATCATGCGTGCAAGCTACACCGTCATGGTAATGAACATGGTTGGAAGCCCCCATCGCTGTTCCTTGAGGCATCGTGGTTGAGCCTTTCAGCATTTTCTTAATCAAATCAAATTTTGCAGTCATTTTTCTTCTTTCTATAACAAATTTAGCCCAAAACGTTTTAAAATAAAAATCATCAAAAAATACAATATTATTGTCAACAAACAAGAAAGGGCCATAGACCAATAAAAATGAACACCTGATCTCAATAAATAAGGGAGCACCAAAAACATTGGCAGGGAGGGCAAGACGAACCAAAAAGTTGCTTGAGAATGTAATGCAATTCTTTCGAAATCACCGTCAGTATCATGCCAAAGCCAAATCATTGCCAATATAGATATAATAGGAAGTGAGACAATCAAGGCTCCCAAGGCAGGGCTACGTTTTGCAACTTCTGATACAATGGCAATAATTGCACCTGAAAAAACAGCCTTAAAAATGGAATACCACATTTTATCCTACTCCCACTCAATTATCCCTTGTGGCATCGTCGTTGAGCCCTTCAGCATTTTCTTTATTAAATCAAATTTTTCAGTCATTTTTTATTCTTTCATAGCATGAGTGTGTGTACATAGTTCCAAAAAAGGGTCTTAATTATATTTTTTTAAAATATTTTCTGTCGTTGGGAATAAAGCTTCTAAAAAAATTAAGTAAATTTCTTTGAGTTTAATTACTGTTAATTTTTCACCAAATGTAATAAAAATAGAATCTAGATCTAAAACAAAGTTTTCGTTTTCTTGTGTGTTTAGATTTTTTATTTTACCGTAATGACAGCCTCCTCTACCGTTAGCAACCGCTCTAATTATGTCTTTAACTGTAATGGTCATATTTTTTGTAACTGATTTATAACAAACCAAATTCAAAAATTCATCTAATTTTATTTCCTTAGTTGGCAAATTTGGATTAATTTCCAAGCTTCTTATATATAAATGTATGCTTTCATCTAATAAGAAATCAGGGTCTTCATCATTTACTAAAAATTTTAATTTATTAATTTTCCCTATTTTACTATAGAAATTATCTCCATCTAAAAATAATTGCCTTAACAAACCTGACGCTCTGAATATTTTATATTCTTTATCAGAACTAATACTTTCCTGTATTTCTAAAAATGCTTCTAAAAAAAACTTTTCTACCTCTAAAGCATCATTAGGTATTTCAAAATTATAAGAAGATTTTTTAAATCCTGTTTGGTTATTATTAATCAATATTGTTTTTTTACATTCTTCATAAAGCTTAATAGTAATATCATTTATTTTTAAAAGACAAGGTATTCGCCCTTTCCAACAAAAAGAAAAAATGAAAACTCCATTATCTTTAAATTCTACTTTTTGATAAATATATGTTTTTTCTACATTATTAGTAAAAAATTTTACTAATAAATAATTGCTTTGATCTTGGGATACTTCAAAATAATCATCTTCATTTAAAGAAAGAACGAAGAATGGCTCTTTACTGTAGTTTAACTTTCCTTCAATTACACTGACAATATAACCATATTTTTTTTCTTCAAACACGGCTACTCCCACTCAATCGTTCCGGGAGGTTTAGAAGTGATGTCATAGACAACACGGTTGATGCCTTTGACTTCATTAATCATGCGAGTCATCACACGACCGAGAAATTCATGTTCAAATGGATAGTAATCCGCCGTCATGCCATCGGTTGAGGTCACGGCGCGAATGGCACAAACATATTCATAGGTACGGCCATCCCCCATGACACCAACGGAACGTACAGGAAGCAACACAGCAAAGGCCTGCCAGATTTCATCATACAGCCCTGCCTTTTTAATCTCATCAATATAGACAGCGTCGGCTTGACGCAGAATTTCGAGTTTTTCAGGGGTAATTTCACCCGGCATACGGATCGCCAGACCTGGCCCTGGGAAAGGATGGCGTTTAATGAAATCTTCAGGCATACCGAGCTCCCGCCCCAGCGCACGGACTTCGTCTTTAAACAGCTCCCGCAGAGGCTCAACCAATTTCATGTTCATACGCTCTGGCAAACCGCCGACATTATGATGGGATTTAATGGTGACGGATGGTCCACCCGTAAAGGAGACCGATTCAATCACATCAGGATACAATGTCCCCTGCGCCAGAAAATCTGCGCCACCAATACGAGACGCACAATCATCAAACACATCAATGAATGTACCGCCAATAATTTTACGTTTTGTTTCAGGATCACTAACGCCATCCAATTTACCCAAGAAGAGTTCTTCACAATCTTCATGGATCAACGGAATATTATAATGATTGCGGAACAGTTCAACGACTTGCTCGCTCTCTCCCATGCGCATCATACCTGTATCCACATAAATACAGGTCAACTGATCACCAATGGCCTCATGCAGCAAGACAGCGGTCACAGAGCTGTCTACACCGCCAGAAAGGCCGCAAACGACCTTAGAATCGCCGACTTGGGTACGAATTTTTGCAATAGCTTCCTCACGGAAGGACGCCATCGTCCAATCCCCAGAACAACCACATATATTATGCGTGAAATTTCGGTAAAGCTCTGCCCCATGAGTTGTGTGCACAACCTCTGGATGAAATTGAACGCCGTAAAAATGTTTATCCTCATTCGCAATAACCGCAAATGGTGCGCCGTCTGATTTACCAACAGGTTTAAAACCTTCAGGCAACTTAGCCACATGATCGCCATGACTCATCCAGACTTGTTCTTTTGATCCTTTGACCCAATCACCAGAGAAAAGTTCAGAATCTTCAGTAAGCTCAACAAAAGCACGACCAAATTCACGAGAACCGCCTGTTTTATCTTCTTCGCCTTCAATCACGCCACCCAATTGGTGCACCATAACCTGCTGGCCATAGCAAATACCCAACACAGGCACGCCCATATCAAAAACCATATCAGGCACACGGGGGCTGTCGGCCTCTAAAACACTACATGGCCCCCCTGAAAGGATTATACCTTTTGGGTTATAGGCTTTAATCTTGACTTCGTCAGCTTGGTTAAACGGCCAAATCTCGCAATAAACGCCACTTTCACGTAAGCGACGGGCAATCAACTGAGTGACTTGAGAGCCAAAATCCAAAATAAGGATATGCTCGTGATTAAGATTGGTTTCGGGGGAGATTATCTTTGCATTCTGTTCCATAGATTTATTTAATGATTTCCCCCTTGCATGGCAAGTCAATTTAAGGCAAATAATTACCATTCTTGAAGAGGAAATATGCGCCAAATACTTCACATTGCGGCTTTAACCGCCTTTTTAGCAGGAATTATCGCTCCTGCTTGCGGTTTTGCATGGGGAAATAATGGGGGTGGAAAGTATAGCGTTATCGAGATTTGTACCGCCAATGGCTATGAATCTCGTATTGTAGAAAATGATCAAGAACCCAGTACGCCAAATCATAAAATGGTCGATCAATGCCAATTTTGTTTTTCGAGCGCACATTTAACTGGCTTCATATCCGATGCACTCTCTATAGAGGAATTTAAAACCCACGCCTTAAAGCTAAATTATGCGCGATATGAAACTTCTTTATTATCACGTTTCACATCCCACGAAGAACCACGTGGTCCCCCTGCCCTTATTTAAATTTTAAAACTCAACGTCATTGCACGCTTTATGCGTGCAATCCATGACGAGATATAGATTACACGGACTCAATAAATTATTGGCCGTGTAAAGACGGTCTTGGAGTGGATTCATAAAAATTTAAATAAGGTATAAAATAATGAAAAAATTACTACTTGCTGGTGCAGTTGCCAGTACATTAATCGCTTTTGGTAATCCCACCAAAGCCCATGAAGACGGTGCCCATAGTGTTTATCGTGCAGATGGTCATGCCCCTATTGGCGTCATGGGTGACCATATGCATAAAAAAAATGAATGGATGCTGTCCTACCGTTTCATGGATATGAATATGAGCGGTAATCGCAATGGAACATCAGACCTGTCGCCTGAAACCATTGTGACGACTATCCCCAATCGATTTTTCGGTATGCTGGGACAACCTGCCACTTTACGGGTCGTCCCCACCAAAATGGATATGAATATGCACATGGTTGGTTTTATGTATGCTCCATCCGATATTGTAACATTGATGGCGATGGGAAATTACACCGATAAAGACATGACTATGACCGTCTTCCAAGGCGGTGCTGGTACAACAGTTCTGGGAAAAAGTCATGCCTCATCAAAAGGATTTGGCGACGCAAAGGTCAGTTCACATATCCGTTTATTAAAAGAAAACAACCATCATGTGCATTTAAATGCAGGTGTTAGCCTGCCCACAGGATCTATCCGTCGTGAAGGTCGTATGCTGATGCCTAATGGTATGCAAATGGATATGCGCTTAGCCTATGGAATGCAATTAGGCAGTGGTACCTATGATTTGTTACCCGGCATTACCTATACTGGCTATAGCGACAAATGGGGTTGGGGCGCACAGTATTTAGCAACCCTTCGCATGGGACGTAATAATGAAGGATATTCTTTAGGCAACAAAAATAATGCCACCATTTGGGGAAGCTATTCTTTTGTTCCTCATCTAAGTGTATCCGCCCGTTTGGCCGCAGAACATGAAAGCAAAATTGATGGTATTGATTCACAAATTATGGGGCCATCGCAAGCCGCCGACCCTGATCATTATGGCGGAAAGCGTATTTCGGCTGGATTAGGTTTAAACTATGTTGTACCCAATGGTATGGCGAAAGGTCATCGTTTCTCCGCTGAAATTGTAGCACCTGTTTACCAGAATTTAAATGGCCCACAATTAAAACGTGATAGAAAAATTATAATTGGTTGGTCTAAAGCCTTTTAAAAAAAACATACAAAAAAGCCGAAAAGATTTCTCTTCTCGGCTTTTTAAATTTCTAATTTAATTACATCGCTTTTTGCAATTTCTCAATCAAGCGCTTCCCTTTTGCGCTCAAGAACAGCTCTTTTCTGCGACGATCATCTTTTGCCATCTTAACAGTAACAATACCATAAGGTTTGCCCATACGACGATAATTAGATAATGCGCCAATTGTTCGTGACATCACAGACATCGAAATACCAGTTTGATCCGCTATATCTTTTAAGGATGCGCCCTCATCTTGTGCAATGCGTAAAAAAACGATAGCCCATTGCAATGGAAACTCCGCATCAATTGTGGTTAATTCGTTTAGTACTTTTTGTAGTTGATTTAGTTTTTTTATTGACATTAGCGGCACTCCTTATTGGTACTCTTTTTTTGGCACGCCATCGTGCCGAGGTGTATACAATTTGAACATACGGTATATCAATAACAGTTTCGTGACAAAAACTATTTTTGTTACAAAATGGCTTTATTCCCAAATTCTGGTTAATTTCCACGCTAAAACCGCGTACTTTCCCTAGTTTTATATAAAAAATCATTTTTACTTTCCCCTTTAAAAATGTATAAAAAGCTGACCTTTAGGCCACTTTTCCAATGGTTGTATTTGTTTGAATGTTTGTATTTTGGCTTAGATAATTTTTAAAAATAACTCTAAAATCTTGACGAATAACCCAATAGCCGCGCGCAGCATTTTCTGCATTCCGTCGCAAAATTATCCCTCTCAACTGACCATAGAGTAGCTCAACAACGTCAGTTTCATCCTTATATTGCCTTTGCCACAAACGATAAGCACAAAGTGCAATTTTAAATTGCTTTCTATATTTATCCTCCAATTCAGCCAATTGCTTAACTTCAAAAATTTGCAATTTACTATTGAGTATAGCTTCGCGTATTGTTTTATTTTGAAACGTTATCATGTCATTCATATTTTACCCTTTCTAATGAGCATTAAATTTAACACTATGTAAAAATTAATGTGTCAAAGGGTTTTGATTGAAAACCCTTAATAAAAAATTAAAAAACAGAATTTAGACCACTATCTTTTGGTTAGGGTTTTTTGCGTTTTGCAAAATTTTTTACTTAAGTGTTTTAAATTTCAATAGTTTTTCTTGATCAATGAATTTTAAAAAACTAGAAAAAAAATCACTATAAAAATTAATATCGTATAAAAAATTACCAATAAGAATTTTTTCTTTCATTAAAATAATGATTTTAGGTAAGCCAAGAATAGTAATAGGAACACTAGAAAGGTCGCAGTCAACCTCGCCTTTATGCACATAAATTGCATTTTCAAGGCTTTTGATTTCAGTTAGATTTTGATTAAACAAACTTAGACAGGAAAATATTGTATTTTCTAAATTAGCCTCTCGAAAAATAGTATTTGAAAAATAACTGCCTCTAAAATCTACGCCACTACAATCAGATTCAGCCAGACAGCAATCTTTTATATTAGCATTTCGGCAATCACTTCCATGAAGCTGTGCTCCTGTCATATTAGCTCTGGTAAGATTTGCGCCCCAAAGGCAAGCTTTGTTTAACGAGACATTATCAAGTTCGGCCCCTACTAAGTTAGCTTGGCGTAAGTTTACACCATCCAAAGAAATATTCTCCTTAACGGCAACCTCAACGGCCTGTTTAACGGTATGAAATCTTCCTTCAAATAATATTTTTCCTGATTTTGTTTTCAAATACATATTTAACTCCCTATAAATATTAATGGTTTGTACCAACTTTATATCTATAAATATGGCATATACCATATTTGTCAATAGTATTTTTTATGTTTATTTATTCTGTTTTTGCCGTTGAAGAACAGCTGTAAAAAATCCATCGGTTTGATGGTCTTTGGGAGTTAAGCGCAAATAACTTCCTTGAACAGGGCATGGTGTTGCCTTTTGTGGCCAAATTTCAGGTATTGGCAATAACTGATATTCGGGGTGATTGGCTAAAAAAGCCTCTATTTGTCCTTCATTTTCCTCAACAAACAAAGAACAAGTAGCATAGACAAGACGCCCGCCTACCTTAACTTTATCGGCAACGCGCTCTAATATTTCAGCTTGTGAGAGTTTAATTTCATCCAAACTTGGTCCATATTGATTCCAGCGCAAATCAGGATTTCGACGCCACGTTCCAGAAGATGAACAAGGAGCATCAACAAGAACGACATCCATGGCATCTTTTTGACGGCGTAGCCATTTTCTGTTTTTTTCATCTTCTAACGAACGCACTTCAATATTATGAACATCAGCCTTTTTATAACGCCTACGCCCTTTTTCTAGACGGCGACTATCATTATCAGTGGCAAAAATAATACCCTTACCCCCCATTTGAGCCGCTAAACCCAGTGTTTTTCCACCACCACCGGCACAATAATCTAGTACACGCATGCCAGGTTTCACATCACATATGTAGGCAATAAGTTGTGAGCCCTCATCTTGAATTTCAACAAATCCTTTGTGAAAAGCCTTCGTTGCACTCATATAAGGTTTACCCAAAGTACGTAAACCATAAGGCGAATAAGTTGTTCGCACTGTTTCAACATCATCTTTTTTCAAAGAATTTTGCGTTTGCTCAACATCAATCTTAATTGTATTCACACGTAAGTCTAACGGCGCAGGATCAAGCATAGCCTTTAACTGCGCCTCAAACTCATCACCATAAAGAGTCTCTAACCGCTCCCTAGCCCAATCTGGGCATTCACACTTTACAGATGCTTGCATGTCATCATGCGTTAATGTTTGATTTTCTAACTTTTGGATAGCCTTCAATTCTGCTTCGCTTAACTCACCTGGGCAATATTTTTCATCCACAAAACGAATTTTAAGATCATGACACGATAATCCATCAAGCATTAAATAAGCAATAACACGAGAACGTGGGCTATCTTCTAAACCAACTTTATCAAGCCACCAACCAAGGCGCGCATGTGCGCGAACAACATTATAGGGCAGTTCAACAATAACCTTACGGTCTTTAGAACCAATATAACGTTTATGATGCAAATAATCCCGAATGTTATTATCCATTGGAATCTTACTATTTTGCATACGTTCAAGGATTTCAATTGAACTTTGTATCCGTGCACCATCTCTCATAGTTATTACTCATAGGTGGTTTAAATAGAAAAAGAAAGAAAAAAGCCTGCTTGGTATTTATAACAAAAGCAGGCTTCAATCTAATTCAAAATTTTGAGATTAGTTATTCTATAACATCATCTGTATTGGTATCATAGTCTGTAGAATCTTCTATTGATTCAGGCTCAGAAATACAATCTTCTGAAACATTTTCTCCATCGACGGCATCTTCTCCATCGACGGCATTTTCTCCATCGACGGCATTTTCTGCACAATTTACATCGTCGTTAAAATCAGATTCTTCAGCGTTTGCCACATCCTCAGTCGTTTCAACAAGTTCTTCAGCAGGTGTATCATACTCGCTTTGGGCATAAACAGAATTGGGTGTTACAGCGAAGGCTATTAAACCCATAGTACTTAAAATAAGAAGTGTCTTATTCATCTTTTTCTCCATTAAAAAGGATAAAACATGATTGTTTTACAGGGGATATATTGCGCTAAATTTTCTAAAAAGCAATCCATAAAATGACCCTCATTACAGATAAAAATCATAAGCTTATTTTTCAAGAATGTTGCTTATATCCCGCCAGCCATAGCAAAGTTCTTTCAGCTTGTTTGGGCCTATTTCAATCATTTTTTTACCAATACGTTGTCCGCCTAATTGTTCATAGAAAGCGCGGGCCTGTTTATTGCCTTCCAAAACCCAGAGGCAGGTTGATTGATGTTTTTGTTCTTTTAAATTTTTAACAGCTTCTTTTGTTAAGGCCGTTCCAATGCCTTGCCTTAAATAATCCGGTTTTAAATAAAGCGCGTATATCTCGGAGCTGTATAAAGGCCGGATTTTTGAGGTTCCCGGTGGGGCAGTTTTTAACGAACCATAATCAACAAAGCCAACGGCTTTGTCATCAATATACGCCATCAAGGCTTGACTTTCACCATTATCAAAATGTTCTGTCCATTTTTCAATGCGATGATCAACCGTAAAATTATCCAGATATGTTTGATCCACCAAACCACCATAAGCACCTTGCCAGCCAGCAACGTGAATGGCAGCGATATCAGGAATGTCGTCTTTAGTCGCTTGACTAATTTCTACGTTATTTGTCATTTCGAAAAAGCTTTAGCGACTGAGAAATCTCCTTCATTCATCGCTAAATCTTTCCAATGTGGATTTAAAGTTTCTACTAATTTATTTTTCTTTTCCCGTCGCCATTTTTTTATTTCTTTTTCTCTCAAAATTGCCGATTCAATTGAGGACGTTTGTTCAAAATAAACAAGCTTGTTAAGATTATATTTAGCCGTAAAACCTTTTGTCATTGTCATTTTGTGTTCGTAGACCCTACGTTCCAAATTATTCGTTACGCCAATGTGCATAACATTTCCAAAATCATTCGTGAGAATATAAACAAAATAATCCTTCATCTTATGAGATTTCTCCGCTACGCGTTCGAAATAACAATATTATAGTTAACTCTCTGTTCTATAATTCGGTGCTTCGCGCGTCACTGTCACATTATGTGTGTGGCTTTCTTTAAACCCAGCCCCTGTCATACGCACAAATTTGGTTTTTTCTTTCATCTCAGAAATAGTTGCGCAGCCTGTATAGCCCATAGAGGCGCGCAAGCCACCCACCATTTGATGAATAATAGCATTCACAGGACCTTTATAAGGTACACGACCCTCAATTCCTTCAGGGACTAATTTATTGCTATCGGTAACATTGCCCTGAAAGTAACGCTCGGATGATCCTTTCACCATCGCGCCGACAGATCCCATACCACGATAGGATTTATAAGAACGACCTTGGTAAAGAATAATTTCGCCCGGTGCTTCATCTGTTCCAGCAAAAGCGCTGCCCATCATGGCACAATCCGCACCCGCCGCAATGGCTTTCGCATAGTCACCAGAATATTTAATCCCGCCATCGGCAATGACAGGAATGTCGGCTTTAGAAGCAACTTTAGCAACATTCATAATGGCCGTTAATTGCGGCACCCCAACACCGGCCACGACACGTGTAGTACAAATTGATCCTGGGCCAATACCCACTTTGACAGCATCTGCACCCGCATCAATCAAAGCTTTTGTGGCTTCCCCTGTCGCAATATTGCCTGCAACAATTTGAACTTTATCACCACATATTTTCTTAATACGCGTCACCATATCTAAAACACCTTTGGAATGTCCGTGCGCCGTATCAACAACAATGACGTCAATTTCAGCGTCGGCTAAACTCTCCGCCCGTTCAATATTACTTTCACTTGTTCCAATGGCGGCACCAACACGCAAACGGTCTTGGCTGTCTTTACAGGCATTGGGGAAAGCACGTGCTTTCTCAATATCTTTCACGGTGACAAGACCTGTACAACGCTCTTGATCATCAACAACCAATAATTTTTCGATTCGATGTTTATGAAGAAGTTTTTTGGCTTCGTCCTTATCAACCGAATTATAAACCTTGACCAAATTCTCGGAGGTCATGAGTTCTTTGACAGGTTGTTCAGGATTTTCGGCAAAGCGTACATCGCGGTTTGTTAAGATCCCCACCAATTTACCGGTGGCTTCTTCGGTCACAGGAAAGCCAGCAAAACCATAATGCTTCATCATTTGTAAGACTTCGGCTAATTTCGCCTCAGGTGAAATTGTAATAGGGTTAACCACCATGCCAGATTCATAACGCTTCACACGACGCACCGCTTCTGTTTGTCCCTCTACATCCAAATTGCGGTGAATAATCCCCAAGCCACCATTTTGTGCCATGGCAATCGCCATTTCGGCTTCGGTCACGGTATCCATGGCCGATGAGAGAAGAGGAATATTTAATTCAATTGATTTAGTCAGCCGTGTTTTTGTGCTTACGCTATCGGGTAATACACTGGAGGCCGCAGGAACCAACAAGACATCATCAAATGTCAGGGCTTCTTCAAGAATTTTGGAAGGTGGGTTTTTTGTCATTTGCGCAAATCCTAAATACGTTTTGGGTTTGCAGGAGAGTTATAGCGTTTTAGGCCAAAAAAGCAAGAAAATTATCTATCTCCGAAATCCCTCCGAAATCCTTGTGCAATAACAAAGGTTTCAGAACTATCTTTACGGCTGGAAGGAGGTTTAATGTGTTTCACTGTCTTAAAATCTTTCTTCATCATTGTGAGTATATCATTGCTGGTGCCGCCTTGGCGGGTTTTGGCCAGAAAAGCCCCATCTTGCTTTAAAACATTCTTGGCAAAATCATAAGCCAGTTCTACTAACGCCATAATGCGTAAATGATCTGTATTTTTATGACCGATTGTATTGGGTGCCATATCTGACAAGATAATATCAGCCTTTTGGCCCTTCATTGCCTCAATTAATTTTTGCGGTGCGTCATCATCCATAAAATCCATCTGTAATAAGGTAACGCCTGGAATAGGATCCATTTCTAAAATATCAAGTCCAATAACATGACAGCCTATATTAGAAGCAACTTGCGCCCACCCTCCTGGAGCTGAACCTAAATCCACCACGGTCATGTCTGGCTTTAATAAATCAAGCCTTTCATGAATTTCGAGCAATTTATAGGCGGCACGGCCACGGTAACCATCCATTTGTGCTTTAGCGACATAAGGATCATTCAATTGACGTTTAAGCCACTTGGTTGATGAAGTCTTACGCCCCTTGGCCGTCTTTACATGTTCAGATTTTTCACGCGTACTACGTTTTTTAGTCGTTTGCGTTGTAAATTTACCCGTGGATTTCGCTTCAGGCTTTTTGGGTGGTTTTTTTGTCATAAAGCCATTATTGCCATTGAAACACAAAAGGCAATGACAAAAACGGATATAGCCGCCGCCATATAAATAAAAGAATTTTTTTCTTTTGAAACATGCCCTAAAAGTAGAAAAATGCCAATAAATAGCCCGTAAACCATATAGCCACGGTAAAGAACAGGAAGCGTCATAAAAGGCAAAAAACCACGCTCATAACCAATTTCTGTCATCAATTCGACCTGTAGTCTCAACGACAACATACAGGCTAAAATAAATAAAACCCCTTTTAATTTTTGATCTTTTTGTAAAAAGATTAAGGCTATTAAAATCCATAAAAAATCCAGCCAATCTAAAATGAAATCTATCATTATTTTATTTATATATAACTATTGTTTTCAATATCGCCCTGATAAGGTCATATTTTTAGTATCTTTTGATAACAATGAATGATGCCTCTAGAATGCGCAAGCCCCATATATTTCTTTTTGGAATAATCTTTATTGTTCTATTCATAGTGAGTAGCCCACTTAAAGCACAAACTGTTATTCGTGATAGTGAAATTGAAAGCTATTTGAGCGAATGGTTTTCTCCTATTTTCCAAGCCAATAATATGAGCCCCTCACAGGTCAAAATTATTCTGGTACAAGAAAATGATGTAAACGCATTCGTAGCTGGTGGATCAAATATATTCCTATATACAGGCTTGATTGAAAAAACTGAAAACCCAGGTGAATTAATTGGCGTTATGGCACATGAACTGGGCCATATTTCAGGTGGCCATCTCGTACGCGGCCGCGAAGCTCTTGAACAAGCTTCATATGAAAGTATTTTAGGCACGATCATCGGCGTGGGTGCCGCTGTTGCTTCAGGTCAGGCTGGAGCTGCTGGCGCCGGATCTATAGCAGGAAGCTCAATGGCAAGCCGTCGTTTTCTATCAAAAACTAGGACTTTTGAATCAAGCGCCGATCAAGCGGCCATCACATCAATGAATCGCGCAGGCATGAACCCGGAAGGCTTATTAAGCTTTATGCGTAAATTAGAAGGCGAAGAACTAAGGCCGACTAGCCAGCAAAGTGAATATGTTCGCTCACACCCGTTAACACAAAACCGCATTAGTTCAATTGCGGCAGGCGTTCAAAAGTCCAATAACAGAGAAAAGAAAACATCCCAAAAATGGCTTGAACAACATGACAGAATGCGCGCCAAATTAATGGGTTATATTCATCCCGAAAAAGTTTCTTGGGCATATGACGATAAAGATTTTTCAATTCCTGCCATTTATGCCCGAACCGTTGCCGATTACCGCAAAAATAATATAGAGAGCGCCCTTTCAGGAATTGATAACTTAATCAAACAAGAACCGAATAATCCTTATTTTTATGAACTAAAGGGGCAAATGCTGGTCGAATTTGGGCGCATTAAAGAAAGCCTAAAACCTTTTCAAAAAGCCGTAAATATACGCCCTAAAGATGGTCTATTATTGACGGCACTGGCACATGCCGAAATAGAATCTTCTCAAGATAGTGGTGATATTCTAAATAAGGCTATAAAAAATCTTAAAATTGCTGCACAAGCCGAACCCCGCTCAACACGCGTACATCGTTTATTAGCCACCGCTTACGGACGACAAGGAAATGACGCTTATGCAAGACTACATTTAGCAGAAGAAGCCTTGTTACAAAATAAAAAACCTTATGCAAAGCAACAGGCTGAAATTGCGCTGAAATCGCTACCTAAAAATAGTAGTGCAGCCCTACGCGCCAATGATATTTTACTTTTTACAACTAAAACCAAATAATAAGAACTTTGCGCTATGCTACCTTTTCACGTTACAATATACTGAAATTTATAATTTTCAGCTTCATTTATCATTTCGAGGAGATTTCAGTGACCCGTATTTTATTTTTCGCCGCTCTTACATTTTTAATTATATTACCTGTATCTGCACAAGAATTTACAGCCAAGCAACAAGTTCAAATCAAAAAAATGTTCGAGGATTATCTTTTAGAAAATGGGGCAGTCGTCATTAAAAGCGTTGAAAAATACCAAGACATACAAGAAGCGGAAAGTCGCAAAGAATCAGAACTTAAAGCAAAAGATTTTTTAACTAGCATTAAAAATGATACAGATATCCCAATGACTGGTAACAAAGATGGCGATATTACTTTAGTCGAATTTTTTGATTATAATTGTGGGTATTGTAGCCGTGCACTCGATGAAATTGTCTCTGTCTTAGAGGAAGATAAAAATTTAAAAGTCCTTTTCTTCGATATGCCTATACTAAGCCCAGCTTCACTTGAAGCGTCTAAATGGTCATTGGCCGCCCACAAACAAGGAAAGTATTTTGAATATCATCAAGCTATTTTTGAAAAGAGAGGCCCTAAAGACGATGCAGTTTTTGAAGAGCTAGGAAAAAACCTTGATCTTGATATTAAGAAACTGAAAAAAGATAAAGACAGTCCAGAAATTGATAAAATTTTAAAAAATAATATAGCCCAAGCACAGGCTATGAATATTCGTGGAACACCTGGATTTATCATTAACGGACAAATTTTTCCAGGATATATGCAGTCTGATAAAATTCTTGAAATTATTAAAGAAGCACGCACAAAGGAAACTAATAAAAGTTAGTTTGTGAAACCATGAAATATTTTTATTTTCTTCTTGTCGGGTTGCTTACCCTTGTTGCACTATACTTTTCATATGGTATTGTTTTTTTAAAGTGGCAATATTATCAAGTTGAGCACCCAAAAGCTAATTTTCAAATTATTGACAATGAACAAAATAACTTAACAATTGTTGATTTTACCAATTACAGATGTGGCTATTGCAAATCTATGCATACGGTGGTCGGCGAGGCCCTTAAACTTAATAAGAATGTACGTTACATTCCACGCCCTATATTATTTCCTCTTGATCCGAAGGCGACAATAAAACAAGAACCTGTTGAACTAGAGAGATTGGTTATAGCGGCTGGTATGCAAGGAAAATTCCAAGAAATGCACAACAGCTTCATGGAATATCCAGATGGCATTATTCCAGAAGAACTCATCAAAGAAACAGCTGAATTATATAATATAGACTATGAAAGAATGATAAAAGATAGTCAGGGAGAAGAAGTTCAAAAATATTTAGATGATAATATGGATGATATGCTGGGCTTAAATATTCAATCAATCCCTAGTTATATCATTGGAAAAAATATATATGTTGTTAAGGAAGGTTTACCAAGCCTAAAAGATTTTTTAACAATGATAGCAAATGAAGAAAAATAACATGAATAAGAAAATATTTTTTTTAATATTGTTTTTAATTCTTATCTTAATAGGTGGCTATTATTTATATAAAAAATCAAAAAGCCAAGAAAGCAGCATACCTGAAATTTCATACATTGAAGAAAATTTTAAAATCACCTCACCCTACGCATTCGCCACAATACCAAATGCCAAAACAGCTGCTGCCTTTTTAACGATCAAAAACCTAACTGGGCAAGATGATGCCTTAATAGAAGTACAAAGCAACATCGCTGAAATAGCAGAGATTCATCAAAATTATGTTGATTCTGATAGCGGAACTATGATGATGCGAAAAATTAAAAAGTTGAATCTTCCCAATGGAAGTGAGACCTCTTTAGATCCTAAGAAATATCACATCATGTTTATCAATTTAAAAGACGGACTCAAAGTTGGTGATAATTTTCCACTTACACTGGTCTTCGAAAATGGTGCTGAAAAAACTGTAACGGTTGATATCGTAACCCCTGGTATTACCCCCCACTCCCAACATTAAAAAACATATGTCGAAAATCCTCATTTTAAATGGCCCCAATTTAAATTTACTTGGCACACGTGAGCCAGAAATATATGGCTCTGACACCTTGGCTGATGTAGAAAATATTTGTGCTGAAACAGCCAAAAAATACAATATCGATATTGATTGCCGACAATCTAACCATGAAGGCACCTTAATTGATTGGATACAAGAAGCCATAAACACTGTAGATGCTGTTATTATAAATGCTGCAGCCTACACACATACCTCCATTGCCATTCACGATGCATTAAAAATGCTAAATTGCCCAATTATAGAAGTTCATTTTTCTGATCCTGCATCACGAGAAGAATTTCGCCATCACTCTTACATAACGCCCCTTGCTCAAAAGGTGATTAAAGGCCACGGCTCTCAAGGTTATGTGCAAGCCATTGAATTTCTTGCGAAAGAACTAAGTTAATTTATTATGTTAATAACTTGTTACTTTGACTTTTAGACTGATTTTCGCTACTAAAGTTGTCAGAAGTACTTAAGTTTTTAACAATATAAGTGAATTTAAATTCCCATGAAAATTGACTCTAAAGCTATTAAAGAGCTCGCCGAGCTTCTCAACGAAACAGGCCTGAACGAGATTGAAGTCGCCGAAGGCGAACAAATGATCCGTGTGAATAAAGGCATGATAGCAAATGGTGCCTCAGCACCATCAGTTCCTAACATGCCATCTGATCCCACTGTACCGCAAAATGCCAATACAGCTTTACCAGACGCTACTACAAGTGATCATCCAGGCACCGTTACATCTCCGATGGTGGGAACAGCTTATTCTTCCCCAGAACCAAGTGCGCCAAATTTTGCACCTAAAGGCAGTCAAGTCAATGAAGGTGATACATTACTCATCATCGAAGCAATGAAAGTTATGAATCCGATTAAGGCTCATAAAGGCGGTACGGTAACACAAGTTCTCTTTGAAAACGGACAACCTGTTGAATTTGGTGATGCTCTGATGGTTATTGAATAAAGATTACAAATTATGTTCAAAAAAATATTAATTGCTAATCGTGGTGAAGTAGCCCTCCGTGTTATTCGTGCCTGCCGCGAAATGGGCATAGAATCCGTTGCGGTTCATTCAACAGCAGATGCCAGCTCTATGGCCGTTCGCTTAGCCGATGAATCTGTTTGTATTGGTCCACCACAAAGTAAAGATAGTTACCTGAATATTCCCTCTATACTAACAGCCGCCGCCGTCACGGGGGCTGACGCTATCCATCCGGGTTATGGTTTTTTATCTGAAAATGCACAATTTGGTCGTATGATCGAAGAGCATGGTTTTACTTTTATAGGACCAAACCCTGACCATATTGATAAAATGGGTGATAAAGTTACGGCAAAAAAAACCGTAATGGAACTCGGCCTCCCTGTTGTTCCTGGCTCTCCTGGGGCTGTGACTAGCGTTGAAGAAGGCTTAGAAATTTGTAAAAAAGCGGGATACCCTGTCATTATCAAGGCCGCCTCTGGTGGTGGTGGTAAGGGAATGCAGGTTGTACGCAGTGACGAAGATTTTCAAGAAGCTTATACCACGGCGCGCCGTGAAGCCGCCGCTAACTTTGGCGATGATACCGTCTATATTGAAAAATATTTAGAAAAACCACGCCATATTGAAATTCAAATTTTTGGTGATAAACACGGTAATGCCGTACATTTGGGTGAACGTGATTGTTCTATTCAACGTCGCCATCAAAAACTAATTGAAGAAGCACCATCACCAACATTAACCGAAGATGAGCGTAATTATATTGGTTCGTTATCTGCTGATGTTATTCAAAAAATGGGTTACGAAGGTGCGGGAACAATTGAATATTTGTATGAAAATGGTGAATTTTATTTCATGGAAATGAATACTCGTATTCAGGTAGAACACCCCGTCACCGAAATGATTACAGGTATTGATCTCATTGCTGAACAAATTCGTATTGCCGCAGGTGAGCCACTTCGTATTAAAAAAGATAATTTTAAATTACGAGGTCATGCTATTGAAATTCGTATTAATGCCGAAGACCCAGATACCTTTATCCCATCCCCCGGTAAAATAACGCAATTTCACGCCCCTGGCGGCCTCGGTGTGCGCTTCGATAGTGCCATTTACGGCGGGTATACCATTCCGCCCTATTATGATTCAATGATTGGTAAACTCATTGTTCATGGTCGGGATCGTGACCAAGCCATTCGCCGTCTTCGCCGTGCTATTGTTGAAACGGTTGTTGATGGTGTCAAAACAACATTGCCGTTGCATGACTGGATCATTAACCAAGAAGATTTCATTACGGGTAACTACAATATTCACTGGTTAGAGAAAAAATTAGCAGAAAAGAACAGTAATAATGAGTAATGAGATCATTGCCATCTCTTTACTAATAGGCAGTTTATGTGGAACTGTCTTATTTTACTACCTTGGCAGAATGTATCTTACTGGATTTATTATTGTTTCTGTTTTAACCGCCAATATTGTTGCTGCCAAAGTTATTACCGTATTTGGTCTGCAAATTACACCAGGTGCCTTCATGTTTAGCTCTATCTTTCTAGCAACAGATATGATGGCTGAAAAATACGGTGAAAAACATGCAAAACAAGCCGTTATGGTTAGCTTCACAACAATGTGCCTATTTCTTTTCCTGACGCAAATGACAGTTTTATTAACGCCTGCAAATTTTGCACAAGATTTCTCCAACATGCTAAATGGCGTCTTAGACAGCTCTCCTCGAATTTTTATATCTTCTCTGTTGGCTTACCTAATCTGGAATAGAATTGATATTTCTATTTTTTCTTTTCTACATCGAAAATTAGAGGGGCGGCACCTTTGGCTTAGAAACAATACAAGCACAATGATTACGGCTTGTGGATCAGTTTTTACCTTCTTCTTTCTTGCTTATGCGGGAACAGGTGCAAACTGGGTACAACTCGCCAGCGTTGGTGCTGTTATTTATTGGATGGCAGCGGCTTTAGATACACCCTTTATATATCTTTCTAAAATCATTAAACCAATAGATACAAATCTAACTGATTGAAAATTTATAAATAATTCAACTCATACGTATGTTTACAGAAGCTACACCAGAAATGATATTAGCTGCCTATGCCCAAGGTATTTTCCCAATGGCAGAGGATAAAAATAGCCCTTATTATGATTTTTACCGCCCTGACATGCGCGCTCAGCTTTCTATTCCTCACCTTCATATTCCTAAAAAACTTTTGAAACGCGTAAAGCAAGCCCCCTATGAAATTAAAATTGATACGGCTTTTATTGATACCATAGACAGTTGCGCCGATAGTTATAAAGGTCGTACTGACACATGGATTAATAAAACAATTCGTGATGTTTTTATCGAGTTACACCACCAAGGCCATGCACATAGCATTGAATGTTGGCAGAATGGCAAGCTTATCGGTGGTTTATATGGCTTAGCCATTGGTGCTGTTTTTTGCGGCGAAAGCATGTTTTCAAAGGCTGATGACGCTAGTAAAATTGCCCTTGTTCATTTATGCGCCCGTCTTGATAAAGGTGGGTTTACGATCCTAGATACGCAGTTCACCAACCCCCATCTGGAACAATTCGGTATCTATGAAATACCCCAAAAAGAATATGAAGACCTCATAAAAATTGAAATGAATAAAACCGCAGATTTTATTTTACCAAACTTAGCCGAGGCTCAAATACTGCAAGAATATATTTAATTTTCTGCTATTTTTCTGACTTAAATACTCTATTCATCACGAATAGTATCATCAATAAGCTCATCTAGTTCAGATGTCTGATCGTCATCATTCTCTACTCCGTCATTGATAAAGGCATCACCTTCCTCTTCTTCAATAACAATACGGGGTTTTGAAGATTCATCTTCTTTAACAACAGTACCATCCGCTTCTTTTGGTTTTTCTAAACCCTCTTGATTGGCCGTTTCTTTTTGGCTCTCTCGTGCCTTAGCTTCTGCATTTTCTCTATCTTTATCAACACAATCTAAAACCCAAACATCATAAACCGCATGATCCATAGCCGATAATGCAGGCGAAGAAGCAAACATCCAGCCTGAAAAAACCCATTCTGATTTATTAGAATTTAACGGCACTTCCCAAATTTGTAGAAATGATGCACTTTCAGGTTTGTCTAGTGGCTCTGATTTTCGGCAGGATTGTATTTTAATAAAGATCGAACCATATTCAATTGTTGTACCAACCTTAGCTTCCAACGTCACTGTACGCGCTGTAGATTTATCCAATGCTTGTAGCTTAACTGTTGGATAATCAATCATCCCTGCATGTGCTAAAGGGATATAGCCGAGACAACTAATAAAGAAGAAGAAAAAGAGGCGAAATAACATCTGAGGCTTTATTTCTCTTCTTCTTTACCCTGCATGTTAAAGATAAATTGACCAAGCAATTGCTCTAAATTTTGTGGGGCTTGCGTATAATCAATAACACCACCCTCTTCGATCATATCCTCGGAAGCACCGGGCTCTAACTGCATATAAAGCCCGCCCAACAAACTTTCGCTTGAAATAAAAGCAGCGGTATCATCCGGCAATTGATACTGATCATTAATATCAAGAAATACATCCGCCAAATAAGTTTCATTATCAAGTTGAATGCGAGAAACCTGACCAACTTTCACACCACTAATAACAACCTTATCGCCAACACCTAAGCCGCCAATACCAGAAAAACGTGCGCGAATTTCGTAACCATCCGTACTCCCCATACTGGCGGATGAATAGCTAAACGCTAGAAATAAAAAAGCGACAACCAACACAACGGCGCCCAATACAGTTTCAATAACATTACGTTTCATTTCATTTCTCCTAGCTAATTCTTAATTATTCTGGTGGGCTCCACGCCTCGTAATCACCTGTGGTTTTAGCACGTGTGCCGCTCTTTAACAAATGTCCTGGTGGCAAGTAGGCTTCATGCGTTCCTGTTAAGTTAGGACGATGTGGTTTTTGCCATTTACGACGAAAAGACTGCGTTTCAGAACTTGGAATGTTATCCGTTTGATAATGCATCCAGCCATGCCATTCAGGTGGAATTTTTGTGGCCTCTGCCGCACCTTTATAAATAACCCAGCGTCGATCCCGCTTATACCCCTTACGAGGTTTAGCAGAATAATATTTATTACCGAATGAATCTACGCCTGCAAATTTGGTACGGGTAAAGATTTTGGCCATATTCATATGAACAGGTGATAAAACCCCTAAAAAGCTGAATAATCCCATTTTTTAACCTATAAAATTCTTCTTCTACCTTAAGAAATGGCGTAAAAGAGAAGATAAATCAAGAGGAGATCACATTATGACTGACGTTATCGCAAAATTAGAGAAAAAGGGTCTTAAACTGCCCGATTCTGCGCCACCATTATTCAATTATGTGCCCTATGTTATTACTGGCAATATGGTTTTTATAGCCGGTCAAGTGCCTATTGGTGGCTCAAATAAAGATGGGCAGGCGTTCAAAGGTAAAGTCGGCGATACAGTCGATATGGAAACCGCGCAAGCCGCCGCGCAACAATGTGGGCTTAATATTCTACGCCAAATCAGTGACTCCGTTGACGGTGATTGGAACCGTGTTAAACGTTGTGTCAAACTCGGCGGTTTTGTAAATTGCGGGGCTGATTACACCGATATGTCACTTGTTATCAATGCCGCCTCTGATCTGATGGTTGAGGCACTGGGTGAAGCGCGTGGCAAACATGCTCGATTTGCTGTTGGTGCGCCGTCTTTGCCAGCTGGTTTTTGTGTAGAGATAGACGCCATATTCGAAATACTTTAAAAAAAAGCCGTCAAACGCGCAAGCGCGAGGACGCTTACCCCTCACAATAATACTTATTTATGATACAATTAACTATGAACAAAAATTCACAAAATGGTAATGCTATTGTTTTAATTATGATTGCGGTTGCACTCTTTGCCGCACTTGGCTATGCGTTTAGCAATACCAGCCGCACCAGCTCAAAACTATTTACAGATGAAGAGGCCAGTGCCTACGCCAACCAAATCATTGCCTATGGAAATGAAATAAAGTCTGCTGTTAAACGACTTCAATTGCGTGGATGTGGTGATACCGAAATCAGTTTTGAAAACCGCCTTGGAAACTATATAAATGCCAGCGCACCAGCGGATAATTCTTGTCACGTTTTTGATTTAGCTGGCGGCGGCGTAACATGGAAGCCAGCACCTGAAACATGGAGAACAGTTGCAGAAGACGTTTTGGTACCATGGTTTAATGGTGAAACCTCTGTTGTAAATGTCGGCAGTTCTGAATCTGAATTAATTTTGTATATTACAGACTTAGAATACAGCATATGTGAAGAAATTAATGAAAGCGTGAATGGAGCAGCTCCCTCGCCTGAAACTATTAGTGCCCACACAATTGGTTTTAATGGTACGTACCCTAATCTTGGCGATGATATTGGCGATGATGCAGGAAATGTTCATGCTGGTGTTACGACCGCTTGTAAGGATGATGGCGGTATTGCAGGAACCTACTACCAAGTTCTCATCGCACGGTAAGTCTACTCAACAGTTTCTTTACTTGTTGGTTTTTTCTTTTTGGCAGGTGCTTTTTTCTCAGACTCACATTTAAAAACAAGCTCATCTTTTTCCACATTATTTTTCAAGTCGATTTTAACAATGCCACCTTTTACCAACTTTCCAAACAACAATTCTTCCGCCAGTGGTTTTTTGATTTGTTCCTGTATCACACGACTTAAGGGACGTGCGCCCATGGCAGGATCATAACCCAATTTTGCCAAATGCGCCCGCGCATCATCTGTAAGCTGAATCGTAACGTTTTTCTCGGTTAATTGCGCCTCTAACTGTGCCATAAATTTATCAACAACCTTCGTAACCGTTTCAGGTTTTAAAGCTTTAAACGGCACAATAGCGTCAAGACGATTTCTAAATTCTGGCGTAAACATTTTAGTAATAGCTTCCTGATCTTCATCAACACGAACCTCGCGCTCAAAACCAACAGGCGCGCGCGCTAATTCTGTCGCCCCCGCATTCGTTGTCATGATAAGAACCACATTTCTAAAATCAATTGTTTTACCATTATTATCCGTCAGCTTACCGTAATCCATGACTTGCAACAGGATATTATAAATATCAGGATGCGCCTTTTCAATTTCGTCCAATAACAAAACACAATGTGGATTTTGATCAACTTTATCCGTCAACAGACCACCTTGTTCAAAACCAACATAGCCAGGAGGTGAACCTATAAGGCGTGCCACCGCATGACGCTCCATATATTCAGACATATCAAAACGAGCAAGTTCAATTCCCATACTCATCGCCAATTGTTTTGCCACTTCGGTTTTACCAACACCTGTAGGACCAGAAAATAAATAGCAACCAATCGGTTTATCTGCATCACGTAAACCAGCACGCGACAATTTAATCGCATCTGACAACGTATCAATCGCTTCATCTTGATCAAACACCAATGTTTTTAAATCGCGCTCCATATTTTTTAACGCTGATTTATCATCCTTGGTTAATGATTTTGAAGGAATGCGTGCGATGATCGCGACAACATCTTCAATGTCCGATAATTCAATTGTTTTTTTACGCATTTCTAAAGGCACCAACATTTGTGCCGCGCCAACTTCATCAATTATATCAATCGCTTTATCAGGTAACTTACGGTCACCAATGTATTTAGCAGAGAGTTCAACGGCAGCCTTTATGGCTTCGTCTGTATATTCAACACTATGATGTTCTTGATAATATTTCTTAAGCCCCTGCAAAATATCAATCGCTTCATCAATTGTCGGTTCAACCACATCAATTTTTTGAAAACGGCGTACCAGCGCGCGATCTTTTTCAAAATGATTGCGATACTCTTTATAAGTCGTAGATCCAATACAACGAAGTGTTCCATTAGAGAGGCTAGGTTTTAACAAATTAGAAGCGTCCATTGCACCGCCCGATGTCGCGCCTGCACCAATAACTGTGTGAATTTCATCAATAAATAAAACCGTATTATCAATTTTTTCTAATTCTTGAAGCACGGCTTTAATCCGTTCTTCAAAATCTCCACGGTAGCGCGTTCCTGCAAGTAACGCCCCCATATCAAGTGAAAAAATAGTCGCATCCTGCAACACTTCGGGAACATCCCCATCATTAATTTTCTTGGCTAAACCTTCGGCAATCGCCGTCTTACCAACACCTGGGTCACCCACATAAAGCGGATTATTTTTTGATCGACGACATAAGATTTGAATAGTGCGATCAACTTCTTTTTCTCGCCCAATCAACGTATCAATTTTTCCCTCACGTGCTTTTTCATTTAAATTTTTTGTGTAAGCATTTAAGGCTTCACGACCTGTTTTCGTACCTGATTCCTCTTGAACTTCTTCATCAGCACCTTTTGGCGTTTTTGCAACAGGTTCGATTCCTGGTACTTTTGCAATACCGTGTGAAATATAATTCACCGCATCAAAACGTGTCATTTCCTGTTCTTGTAAAAAGAAAACCGCATGACTTTCTCGTTCAGAAAACAAAGCAACAAGAACATTTGCACCCGTTACTTCTTCTCTACCAGAACTTTGAACGTGAATAGCAGCACGTTGCAATACCCGTTGAAAAGCTGTTGTTGGCTTGGCTTCATCAGGTTCATCAGATTTTAAATAAATTAATTCTTGATCTAAATATTTTTCAAGCTGACCTTTAATTTCTTCTATATTAATGCCACAAGAACGTAAAACTGCCATCGCATCTTGATCATAAGTAAGCGCCAGCAATAAATGTTCAAGCGTTGCATATTCATGTGTACGCTTGGTCGCTTCTTCCAGCGCTTTGTGTAATGTTTTTTCTAAATTTCTAGATAGCATTATTCTGCCGCCTCCATTTCAAGGTCATTAAGATTAAGATTTTTAATAATAGGACGGAAAATGCTATCGAAACTTTCTAGTGTCTCTTTAAACCAAGCCATATCCTTATGCCAATCTTCTTTGTTATCAAAATGACCATTTTTGAAAATAAGAATTCTACAACCTTTTCTATGCGGCAATTCCTGCCAGTCTAAATCTAAATTTATTTTTTTATTTATTGCTTCTTTATGTTCTAACAACAAACGAAAATAGTCTTTGGCTTCATCATTGGATATAAAAAGCTCAACGCCAATTCTATTTTCAGAAGAATGAATGGTTGTATGAAGATGAAATCCAGTTCTACCTACGCTAAACACAAACCATTGTTGTGGATGCGGCTTTTGTGATTTCAAAAAAGAATTATTATCATTCAAATATTTTTCTAAACACACCCAATATTCTTGTTGCAACTGTTTTAAAGGTGATTCAGCATAATTTTCAATTTTATTCGAAGCCTGAGAAACAGAACGTGACCAATTATTAGGCTTTGTTACAACATTAAATTTTGGCGCTGGGTTCGAATTATCAATTTTCCAAAGCTCTATCTCCAATCCAAAAAATTTAAAATCATCACCTGTAATTTTATTTAGCCAATCCATGGCCGCCCTATGTTCTTCAGAAAATTTATCGGCCACCCATACAATAGTTACCGCTTGTAGTCCTGCGGCATAGGTCATTAACTGTCCAAGATGTCTATGATCTGTTTTCTCAAGTTGGTTTTCAATGAGAACCCAGCTATCATCTTGAGTATCTTTGCAAAGAATATCTGCCCTAAAAGGACCCACATTTTTTTCAACGGCTTCCAATTCTAAATCCAAATTAACTGTATCAGCTAAAATTTTAAGATTATTTTCTTCTGCTAACCACGGCGTAAAATGACGGTCTTCAGTTTCCCAAGCGTCTCTTAATTCAATTTTATGTAGATATCCTAAATTTGTCATTCCTTCTCCATTGTGCATTGAAGCGGTTGTTCATTCGCACGTGCGTAGTCCATAACCTGCGCAACTTTAGTTTCAGCAACTTCGTATGTAAAAATGCCGCAAAGACCAACACCGCGGCGGTGAACGTGAAGCATAATATCTGTTGCCTCTTGCCTATTCTTACTGAAAAACCTTTCTAAAATATGAACAACAAACTCCATAGGCGTATAATCATCATTTAATAGCAAAACCTTATACATAGCTGGTTTTTTGGTTTTTGGGCGTGGTTTCAGTAAAAGACCCGTTTCTTTTTCTTCAGCTCCCTCGAAATCATTACCATCATTGTGATGGTCTGGTGGTGCAGATTCATCATCATTACGGGTCATTCTGGTTTCTAAAGGTAAAAATTTCATGTTACTAAATTACTGATATAATTAAAAAATAGGGGCTTCTTCATTTTGTTCGTTGAAGATTTGGGAGGGGGGTATCTCTGTGTTTTATGAAAATAAATAATTTCATATTTTATCCCTCAATATTCCAGATATCATAGCGGAAATGGCTTAAAAATCAATGAAAGCCTGTTGAATCTACCATTTTAAAATTATGAAAAATAAGCTGGCAAGGGGATAGATATGACCCATTGCTAGACAGATGGGACGATAAGAATTATTATAATTCATTGGGTTATCAAAACCTGTCCTTTTGAATCATAACAACGATTTTTAAACTATTTTAAGGTATAATGAGCAATATAGCGTGGTAAATTCGCCAGATTCTTGTAAAAACATTGGTGTTAAAAATTTTCGACGATATATGTTAATATTTTAAAGCAAGGCTTTTGGAGACTAATTTCGAATGAATATAGGACATAAAGCATTAATCACCTTAATGGTTTTTACGTTGGCTGTTATGGCTAACTTAAATGTTGCCCAAGCTAAAAAGTCTAAGGGAAACCCAAAATATGCTTCATTGGTGATGGATGCCGATACAGGACAAATTGTATCCCAACAAAACGCAGATAAAATTTTACACCCAGCCTCTTTAACCAAAATGATGACCATGCTTCTAACATTTGAAGCACTGGATCGTGGGGATATTCGTAAAAATACCCGCGTTCGTATTTCATCACGCGCCGCAAGAGCTGTTCCTAGTAAATTGGATCTTCCTGTTGGATCTACAATCAAAGTTGAAGATGCCATATATGCATTAGCAACAAAGTCTGCAAATGATGTTGCTATTGCTTTGGCCGAACATATAGGTGGCACAGAAAGTCGTTTTGCCAATTCTATGACCGCCCGTGCCCAAACCATTGGTATGAATAGAACAAGATTTAAAAATGCGTCTGGCCTCCATGATAAATACCAAGTGACCACTGCACGAGACATGGCAAAATTAGGACAATATATTTTACAACGCTACCCGCATCATTATAAATATTTTTCAACCCGCAGTTTCACCTACAAAGGAAAAACTTATAGAAACCACAACCGCCTGTTAGAAAGTTATCCAGGCATGGATGGTTTTAAAACAGGCTATATTAATGCCTCAGGCTTTAATTTGGTAGCATCCGCTCATAGAAATGGACGCCGTTTAATTGGTGTTGTTTTTGGAGGGCGGTCTGGAAAAACAAGAAACGCCCACATGGCTTCCTTGTTAGACAAAGGGTTTAGAAAAGCCCGTAATTTACGTACCGCCAGTGCCAACATTCCCCCCCTACCCACATCCAAACCGACTTATGGTGTAGCAAGTGCTAGGGTACAACAACAACCTATCAAGATGGCGGCGACATCAAACACACCAAACCGTAGTAACGGGATGTCTTATGCTTCGCTTTCGTCTTTACATGCAAAATCTAACACACGCATTACATCGAAATTACCACCCGCCCCTAAAACCAAGAAAAGTGTTGATGATAATATCCAACCTAATTACACAGCGTTAACTGCGGCACTTCGAGACGGGGCTTTTGGAGAAATGATTGGTGAGGGAGATTTTGATCCTTCCGTTTCTAAACGTTTAGAAACAGGTCTCATCGCGGTGGCCGTTCACAAAGGTGATTATAAACCAAACCCAACACCAGCAGGCACAGTTGAAAAATCTTTACGGGCGGCAGGTCATGCCATGGTTGGGAAAATGGGCCAAACAGATAATAAGTCAAAAAAAATAAATGATAGGCGTACGACAACGGCTAAAAACACACCGTTTTTACATCACCCAAAGGATGTCGTAGGTAAATGGGCAGTACAGATTGGTGCTTATCAAAGCCGTATAAAAACCGATGATGTTTTACGTGAAGCAAAGAAAAAATTACCGGCACATTTAGGTAAAGTTAGCATCATGACCGTACCCTTAAACACAGAACATGGGATAGTATTCCGCGCCCGTTTAGGCGGTATGAATGAAAGTGAAGCACGTAATGTTTGTAAATACTTTAAAGATTGTATTACCGTAGCCCCCATTGCGACACGCGTCAGCACTCGATAAATGACCTCTTTAAATTCCAAACCTGATGAAGCAGGAAATATATTAATTTATATTTTAGGGGCTATTTTTCTATTGGGACTTTTGGTCGTCATCGTCAAAGGATCATCAACACCTGGATCAAATATTGATAAAGAAACACTATTTATACAAGCAAGCGAAGTACAAAGTTACGGGCAAGAGCTAGAGCGCGCTGTCGCCTATATCATGCGCAACGGTCATAGCGAAGCCGATATAAGATTTTCCCATCCTGATGCAGATAGTGCTTATGGTGATATTACCGACACACCCACACGGCAGATTTTTGCAACAACGGGTGGTGGCGCAAGATATAAAGAACCACCTGATGGTATCCAAACCACGACGACTCAATGGTTTTTTAGCGGAGCAAATAGAGTACCCGATCTTGGCTCTAATCTAGCAGCAGCCGGAAGTGCCGATTTAATTGCGGTACTACAAAATGTAAGTGAAGAATTTTGCCTTGTAATAAACGAAAAAAACGATATTACCAACCCTGCAGATGCGCCACCCCAAGATAATGGGAGTGTTGAACTCACCACAGAATTTGTAGGCAATTATAGTGCGAGCCAATTAATAGAAGATGGCGGCGGATTATATTTTAACAATGAATTAGAAGGATGTTTTGAAGGTGGTGGAACGCCGGCCGCAGGAACATACCATTATTACCGCGTTTTATTGGCGCGGTAAATCGATCTTGTCATTGCCTGAATTTGATTCATCAAATTCTAGGGCAATCCCTTTAATAGTTGTTGGTAGATTCCCCTAGAATTACTTCGTAATTCTAGGAATGACATCACCTGTTACTTAATATTCAACAGGTAGTGAGACCCGCCCACGAACTGGCTTTTTGGTTGTAGGAACTGCCTCTTGTAACGCATCTTCAGATTCTGGCGCTTTTATAACCGGTGTTTCAACCACTGGTATTTCAGGCTCAACCGGAACTGCCATTGACGGCTTATCGCCATGATTAATAATTATAATATCATCATGTGATGGTTTTTTAGATTTTTTGGCAACAGGTTTTAAAACCTTTTTTGGTTCAACGATTGGTGTGGCTTCAATTTGAGGTTCTGGTTCAGCAAAAAATGGTTCAGCAGGAACTCTGGACATAGGTTTAGATTCAACAGGTTCTAAAACAGGAGTCGGTGCAACAGGTTTGACCATCGCCGGCTTACTCACAACTGGCTCAACCGCTACAGGAACTGGGGTAGAAACAGGTGCTGGCGCAGGCTCAACCATCATTTGTTGCGCCCTTACTTTTTCCTGAGACGGCAAAACATTATAATGAGTTGACTCTATATTTAATAAATCTGCGCCCTGAATAAAATATTGACCTGATTCTTCAGTTAGCTGACGCGCATCAGTACTGACGGAATCAAAAACCCGTAACGTCAACTCAACATTATTTGTTGAGACAGCTTGACCTTCAAGGTTTGAAATCGGCAAGGCTTCATACGCAAAGATATAAGCCCCTTCTGGCGTGTCTGAAATGGCGTAACCAATGTGACGCATACCCTCACGCAAATCATTATCAATATTCGCATAAAAAGTTGTCATTGGATCTGGTGCCTGAATATAGACTGGCTTAGGCGGCATACCAGCGCGCATTGTCATCCGCTCCAATAAATCATAAACCGCCGCACGAAATTGTTCAGCCTGTGCAATATCCATATATTTACGTTCTTCAATTGTAATTTTAGATGATGCTGGTGGCGTTGGTGACTTATACGTATCATGATGGTAATTATAACCACTCGGCATTGCATTTGGGTGATTATAACTACAAGCAGCTATTGATAAAACCGAAGCACCAAGTGCTAGAAAACTTAGTTTATTTTTATAAAAAGTCATGATTTGATAGTCCCGAAAATTTTGATCAGCGAAAATTCTAAGTCCGATTCTAACAGCTATTCTTTGGCTCGTACAGAGAGGAGTTAACCTCTCGTCCTTATCCCTATTATCAGGTTCTTATTATTGAGCAGTTTTTTCAATAATATCAGTTGTACTATAGCCATCATAAAGCGGCATAATATCCACCTGACCACCATAATTTAAGACCACCTTGCCTTCAGGAAGCTGATCAATTGTGTAATCACCGCCTTTAAAAAAAATATCAGGCTTCAAAGTTCCAACAAGCGCAGACGGCGTATTATCTTCATCCTTATTTTCGGCGCCAAAAAATACCACCATATCGCAAGATCCTAGGGCAGCGATAACTGCAGCACGCGCATGTTGGTCATTTATAGGACGGGAAGAGCCTTTTAAAATCTTCACTGAAGCATCATGATTAAGCGCAATGATAAACTTATCGCATCGTTCGCGTGCACGTGCCAAATAATTCACATGCCCATAATGAAGAATATCAAAACAACCATTTGTTAGCCCTACCTTTAAACCTTTTTCCTGCCATTTCTGAATCTGTATCAACGCATCATCCTGATCCAAAACAGGGGAAATAAAAGAAGAAGATTGCGATGTATTGTGAAGTGCATGAAGCAATTCTTCTTTTGAAATAATGGCTGTTCCCATTTTTGCAACAACAAGACCGCCTGCCATATTGGCAAGTTCGGCGGCTTGAGATAAAGCTGCTCCCGCTGCCAAAGCGGTTGCCATCGTCGCTACAACAGTATCACCCGCTCCAGACACGTCATAAATTTCGCGCGGTTTTGTTCTTATATGAATGGGCGTATCTTTCCCTATAACACTGATCCCATCTTCAGAACGCGTCGCAATAACTGTTGGAATATTGTATTTTTGAATAAGTTCTTTTGCGGCAAGCTCAACATCTTTATTAGAAGAAACAGCAGAATTATTTGTTGATTCAGAAAGTTCTTTTTTGTTTGGTGTTATAATATGAGCCCCTGCATATTTAGAAAAATCTTTACCTTTTGGATCAACAATAACTGTCACATTGTTATCCTGTGCCAACTTCATTAAATCACGCGTTAAATCATCTGTTAAAACACCCTTGCCATAGTCAGACAAAATTAAAAATTTTGTAGCCTTCATGAACTGTTTTGCTTTTTTCAAAATCTCCTGCTGAATATTTGATTCAATGGCCATACTGCGCTCATGATCAACACGCAGAAGTTGTTGATTTTGGGCGATATATCGCGTTTTCAGACTGGTAGGACGGTTAGAATCTTCTATAAGACCATCATTTTGTGAAATCAGGCCTTTAATTGTTGCGCCAGCCATATCTGAGCCAATAACTGAAATAATGTCGCATTGGCACCCTAATGCCCGCATATTGGCCAAAACATTCCCTGCGCCACCCAACATCTCATTTTCACGCTGAATTGATAAGACAGGAATAGGTCCTTCGGGTGAAATACGCCCAACATCACCATAAATGAAGCGATCTAGCATAATATCGCCAATAAGCAAAACCTTTGCCGTCGCAAAATTTTCTATTAAGTCATTCATATCATTCATCATTTTTTAATCTTATCGTTGCTATAATACATAAGGAAAATCTGGCTCTACCATAGCTGGTTTTAACCATTAATTAACTAAAAAAATGAGATATTACGGTATTATTGAAAATATTAGTAATTTAGTAACCTTTTGGGCTCATAATAGTAAGGTCTAGGGTTTATTTTAAATTCGTGCGGAAACGGGGTTAGCGTGCAGAGTAAAAATAAGATGCATCGGGGGATTTTTTCCAAATTGCAATCAAGATTGCAAAAGAACCGCCTTGGCGAGCTTCTTGTCCTTGATGGCGTTCTCTCACCAACACAGCTTAAAGAAGCACTTACAACATCAAAAACAAGTGGTCGGCAATTAGGATCTGTTCTTATTGCCGATAATCTGGTGTCCAAAACCGCTATTCGCCGCACACTTCTAGAACAATTTACATTGCGTTGTATGATGGCATCTGTCGCTGTCTTTATTTCAATTGCCTCTATGGGTTTTGCCAAGCAGGCAAGAGCAGGACAAGTTGTCGATGCAACAGCCAAGATTTCATTGGTTCAAACCTCTTTTAAAAAAGCGGCCTACCATCCAAAATTATTTGGCGCTACAGAAAAAAAATCAACATCCCTAAAAGCATTTGATAAATGGACGGGAATGTTCAAACGTTTCAATGCCTCACTGAATACATCAGAAGCAAAAGGTGAAATTGCAAAATTACAACGTGATTTAGAGGGATTAAAAGGATTATCACTGTCAAAAATGGCTTATAGCGTTAATTTCTTGATGAATAAAAAACGTTATATTTCAGACAAAGCAAATTACGGAACGAATGATTATTGGGCAACACCTGTTGAATTTTTCCAACGCGGCGGTGACTGTGAAGATTTTGCAATTGCTAAATATACAGCTCTTCGCGCTTTAGGCGTACCTGATAACCGCTTAAGAGTTGCCATTGTTCAAGATTTGCAAAAAAATATTCCGCATGCTGTTTTAATTGTTTACACAGATGAAGGTCCATTGCTTTTAGACAACCAAATAAAAACAGCCAAAAGCGCAGACAAAGTGTCTCACTACAAACCAATATTTTCTATTAATCAGGAAGCATGGTGGTTGCACACAATGCCTAAAAATGGCCTGACACGCGTGGCAACAGCCGCAAGATAATACAAACCCAACACCATCATCGTTCAAAAAATACGTAAAGATAAAAACGGAACTATTCTTCCCAGCAATAGATAAACCCTTCTTCCATCATTGCAAACCCCACATTTCTCCCATTGCAACCCCGTATTCATTACGGGGTCTCCTCACAACCTCTAACAGACCCCGCAACACGTGCGGGGTTACGAGGCCTATAAATGGATTATCGCCACCGCTAACGACGTCAAAAAGGAAAGATAGAAACTATTCTATATCAGCAATTCTTAAAATATTTGTCGTACCACTAACGCCAAAAGGAACGCCGGCGGTTAAAACAATTTTATCACCCACTTGGGCATAACCATTTTCTTTAACAACCTCTACAGCAACATGCACAGCATTTTTAAATCTATCAACACCTTCAATTTTAAATGTGCGTACGCCAAAAGAAAGTGCAAGACGGCGTGCCGTTTGTAGATTTGGTGTTAAGCATAAAATTGGGACGTCAGGACGTTGGCGCACAGTACGGCGCGTCGTTGATCCACTGGTTGTATAATTCACAATTGCTGCTGCACTAATATCTTTCGCCGTATAAGTCGCCGCCACCGTAATCGCATCAGAAGCATCATTTTCCGTTTTTGGGCGATCAGAGTCCATGATACGGCGATAATTTTTATCACTTTCCGTCGCCTCACAAATTCGGTTCATAATAGAAACTGTCTCAATTGGGTATTGCCCAACAGCCGTTTCCGCCGACAGCATCACCGCATCAGCCCCATCATAAACAGCCGTTGCCACATCAGACGCTTCTGCGCGCGTTGGTCTTGCATTATCAACCATGGATTCGAGCATCTGCGTTGCAACAATAACAGGCTTACCCGCATGACGAACACGACGAACGACTTTTTTCTGAACGGACGGCACTTGTTCAGGCGGAATTTCAACCCCTAAATCACCACGCGCTAACATAATACCATCAACAACCTCTATAATTTCATCAATAAACTCTACTGCCGATGGCTTTTCAATTTTTGCCATTAAGGCAGCGCGACCTTTGATTAAATTTTGAGCCTGAATAACATCTTCAGCACGCTGAACAAAACTTTGGGCAATCCAGTCAACACCCATATGAATAGCCGCTTCTAGGTCAATCTTATCTTTTTCTGTAAGGGCCTCAATAGGCAGAACAACACCAGGAATATTAAAGCCTTTATTATTTGAAAGCTTTGACCCACTGATAATTTTTGTATCCAAACCTTTATCATCTTTTCCTGTTATTTCAACGCGCACCTTACCGTCATCAAGCAAAATCTCTGAGCCAATCTCCATCGCCTCTAATACTTCAGGGTGTGGTAATTGAACCCGCGTTTCATCGCCCAAAGCCTCATCCCTATCAAAACGGAATGTCATACCTTCGGTTAAATCAATCGAATCATCTTTAAATTTACCAATGCGTAATTTTGGCCCTTGCAAATCACCCACCAAACAAATGGGCCGACCAAATTCTTTTTCTAGACGACGCGCTGTATCAACATTTTTTTGATGGGCTTCGTGACTTCCGTGAGAGAAATTAAGACGGAAAACGTCTACACCCGCCTTAAAAAGTTCGCGCATCATCTCAGGGTCACCCGAGGCAGGGCCCAATGTTGCAACTATCTTTGTCTGTCTGTAACGACGAATCATCTACGAATCCTTATATTTCTTATTTATTCCATGTAGTTATATAGGGGTTACAAGCGCAAAAAAAGCGATTTTATTAGGGTGATTCTGAATTTACATTCATTGGAACCACTATTTTTGCCCATCGGCTTTGCAATTGTCGAAATAGGCGACGTGGAATATTGATAATATTTGAAATTTTATTTCTTTTTAGAAAATATTTATAAAGTTATTTTTGCGGGGATAAGAGTCACAAAATTCTTAAAGCCCTCAAAATCTTCCATTTTTTACTTCATATGTGGTAGCTAACAACCTTTTTATGGGGTGGGATAAGATTTTTTTTATCTGGACAGAACCACGATATCTAGTATGTTTATAGGTATTACACCGCTAGGGGTTGTGGTTTTAATATTCACGTATCCACAACCAATCCACAGCAGTTATACACAAATTGTTATTAAATTCTTAATTCACACAGGGGAGTAAGGGTCATGTTTGACTACGCACAAATAGAAGGCGGCAATCGCATCCAAATTGATCGTTCACGGGACGAAAACCTAACAAAATTTGGTGTTGAAACGCTTTATGACCGATATTTATTACCCGAAGAGGCGCCACAAGACCTTTTTGCGCGTGTTGCTATGTATTATGGAGATGATTCAAAACATGCACAGCGTCTCTATGATTATATGTCCAAACTTTGGTTCATGCCCTCTACGCCCGTTCTGTCCAATGGCGGTACCAGCCGTGGTCTGCCTATTTCTTGTTTCTTGAATGAGACCGAAGATTCGCTTGATGATATTGTCTCCCTTTGGAATGAAAATGTCTGGCTCGCTTCTTTGGGTGGCGGCATTGGTTCTTACTGGGGTAATGTCCGCTCCATTGGTGAAAAAGTTGGTCGTAACGGTAAAACATCGGGCATCGTTCCCTTTATCCGTGTGATGGATTCTTTAACACTTGCTATCTCTCAAGGATCGCTTCGTCGTGGTTCTGCCGCTATCTATCTTCCAATCTGGCATCCAGAAATTGAAGAATTTATTGAAATTCGTAAACCAACAGGCGGTGATCCAAACCGTAAAGCTTTAAACTTACATCACGGTGTTCTCGTTAATAATGCCTTTATGCAAGCCGTTGAAAATGGCGATGAATGGGCCTTACGCTCACCAAAAGATAATACCGTGGTTAGTAAAGTAAATGCACGTGAGCTTTGGATTAGACTTCTTACCGCACGTATTGAAACGGGCGAGCCTTACATCATTTATATTGATCACGTAAATGACAATATTCCTGACCACCATAAAATGGCTGGTTTGAATGTTAAAATGTCTAACCTTTGTTCAGAGATCACATTGCCAACAGGTAAAGATCACTTAGGCAATGATAGAACGGCGGTTTGTTGCCTATCCTCACTCAATTTAGATAAATTTGATGAATGGCAAGATGAGCCAACCTTTATTGAAGACATCATGCGATTCTTAGATAATGTCCTCTCGGACTTTATTGAGAAGGCGCCTGATTCAATGAAGCGGGCTAAATATGCGGCGATGCGTGAACGCTCTGTTGGGCTTGGTGTCATGGGATGGCATTCATTCCTACAATCAAAATCTATTCCGATGGAAGGCGTGATGGCCAAAGTTTGGAACCGCCGTATTTTTCAACATGTGAAGCGTGGTGCCGATGATGCGTCGCGTAAACTCGCTGAAGAACGTGGAGCCTGTCCAGATGCGGCAGATTACGGCATCATGGAACGTTTCTCTAATAAAATAGCGATTGCGCCAACGGCCTCTATCTCAATTATTTGCGGTGGCGCCTCCCCGGGCATTGAACCAAATGCAGCGAACGCCTACACACACAAAACTTTATCTGGTTCTTTCCCCGTAAAAAATAAATACCTCATGGCTATATTAGAAAAGTTGGGACAAAATACAGACGATGTGTGGAGTTCTATCTTCACCAACGAAGGCTCTGTTCAACATTTAGACTTCTTAAGCGATGAAGAAAAAGATGTATTCAAAACAGCCTTTGAAATTGATCAAAGATGGTTGATCGAACATGCGGGTGACCGCGCACCATTTATTTGCCAGGCACAGTCATTAAACGTCTTCCTTCCAGCGAACGTACATAAAAAAGAATTACACAACATCCACATGGAAGCATGGAAAAAAGGGGTGAAATCACTTTATTACTGTCGTTCAAAATCAATCCAGCGTGCAGAAAGTAATGCCTCATGGACACGCGCGAGAGAGAGTGAGGGTCGAGAGCCTGAATTGCCGGAACAAGCAGTAGAAAGCGAACCAGCCAGCGAGTCTCAATACGAGGAATGCCTCAGCTGTCAGTAGGAAGAACAACCAAGGGGGTCACATTCACTCTCTTTTTTGTAAGAAAAAGAAACTAAAAACAGGAGGACACGATGTCTCAAAAAAGAGTTACGGTCACACGAGAAAACAACAGTGGTAGAAATACTAAATTCCATGATAATTACAGCGGTAGCGATATGACTCGACCGCAATTCGTAAAAGAAATAAAAGCAGGAAACTATGAGAATTATCATACAAGAAAAATCAATGGGCTGGAGACACCAGTTTCTAATCCAGATGCCACCAAAAACAACAATCTAGATTGAAAAGCTTTAGTAAGCTAAGTAACTGAATAAGTATAATGAAAGGGCCCCCTCTAAGGGGCTCTTTTTTGTAACGAATAGGTAAAATCATCCGAATATATGGTATAATTAATCGGGAATTTAACCATGCAAATACGCGATATAAAATTAATTATTCTGGCGACACTTGGTAGCATCGCTTTGGTCAGTGCAACAGCAATAGCCATGGATAACGACAAAACGGGAGATAAAGTGATGACAACCGACGCAAAGAAAGACATCTCAACTGACCACCTCACCCCGTTACAAAAAAAAGTAACCATGGAAGGCGGAACAGAAAAACCGTTTGATAATGAATATTGGGATCATAAAGAGGCAGGTATCTATGTTGATATTATCAACGGCGAACCATTATTTTCCTCAACGGATAAATTTGAGTCAGGCACAGGCTGGCCGAGTTTTACCAAACCAATTTCAGAGCACATGATTGATGAACATCAGGACAAAAAATTTGGTATGACACGCACAGAAGTTAAATCAAGCGCAACCGATTCGCATTTAGGTCATGTTTTTAATGATGGGCCAAAAGAATTAGGCGGTCTGCGTTATTGTATCAATTCCGCTTCTATGCGATTCGTTCCGAAAGCTGATTTAGAAAAAGAAGGTTACGGCCAATTTTTGAAATTATTCACAGAATAAACTTCAAAAAAACAGCTTAAAACACAACATCTAGTGTTTTAAAAACAACAAACATACTATATATTAGATTTATGCCTTATTCGAAGGCATGGATACTTATTTCTTTTTATTGTTTTATTGGAAAGCTGTGGGCGAATCGATTCATTGACTCGGATTCATTGTTTTTAATCTTACAATCAAAAGCATATTTAAAAATAATACGACTGATTTCGAACAATTCTACAGGAGAAAAACCATGGCACTTACACAACAAGAAATAGAAAACTCACCCCTTCTCAAAGAACGTCATATTTATAAGCCATTTAAATATCCCTGGTGTTATGAGGCATGGTTAACACAACAACGTGTGCATTGGTTACCTGAAGAAGTGCCGATGGCGGAAGACATTCGTGACTGGAAAAAGAACTTAACACCAGCCGAAACCAATCTGATGACACAAATTTTCCGCTTTTTCACGCAAGCCGATGTGGAAGTCAATAATTGTTACATGAAACATTACAGCCAAGTATTTGGTCCCGTTGAAGTGCAAATGATGTTGGCGGCATTTTCAAATATTGAAACAGTTCACATCGCTGCTTACTCCCACCTTCTTGATACACTGGGAATGCCGGAAACAGAGTACGAAGCTTTCTTAGAATATAAAGAAATGAAAGATAAATTTGATATCTTACAAGATGCTTCAATGGGTAGCCGCCGTGATATTGCCCGAACAATGGCGATGTTTGGTGCCTTCACGGAAGGTCTGGCGTTGTTTGCCTCTTTTGCAATTTTGATGAACTTCCCACGTTTCAATAAAATGAAAGGCATGGGACAAATTATTACATGGTCCGTCCGTGACGAAACATTGCACTGCCTATCTATGATTAAACTGTTCAATACCTTCATTGATGAGAACCCTGATATTTGGGATGATGAATTAAAAGCAGAAATTGTTGAAAGCTGTAAAGTCACCGTTGAACATGAAGATGCCTTTATTGATCTTTGTTTTGAAATGGGACCCATTGAAGGAATGACACCAGATGATGTCAAACAATATATCCGCTTCATTGGGAATCGTCGTCTACAACAACTAAACCTTGACCCTATTTATGATGTTAAGAAAAATCCTCTGCCCTGGATGGATGAAATGTTAAATGGTGCAGAGCACGCCAACTTCTTTGAAAGTCGTGCGACAGAATATTCCAAGGCATCCACAGAAGGAAGTTGGGAAGATGTTTTTGCAGAAGATGCCTTTAATCCAACAGACCCAAGCGGCAAAGAAGATATAGCCGCCTAAAGAATTATGTTCTCTATGTAATATTGGGTTTACTTAATTATAGCCGCCTCCCTTCAATAAATCAGGGAGGCGGTTTTTCATTTTTGTTAAGTTTCCTATACTTCAAGCAAACAAAACTCTTTTGCACATTATATTAATGTAGAAAACATCCCATTTTTTTGATATAATAGTCATCAGAAACGTTAAATACTCTCATACAAGGGTTCTCCTTGAAATATCATGTCTATGAACATTTAGAAATTAACCCATTGGGTGGCGCATGTCACTTAATGAACACAGTAAGATTTTTTTAAGCCGCAGCGTTTGCCAGCGGCTTTTTTATTGCCTGTTTTTAATTTAACCCCAACTGAAGGAGTCATTCATGTCCAAGAAAAAACACCATAACAATAGGAACAACCACCGCGACAATGTTGTAAATCCCTATTTTGAAAAAGATGGTGCGCCACGAAAAACGGGCGGAAGTGACTGGCACCCTTTAGACAATGCCATTGATGGGCGGCGTGACAAAAAATACGTGAAAAATATTAAGCCACGATCAGAAGGACAAGCCAAATTAATGCAGGCTATTGAAGAATATAACTTAACCCTTGCCGTTGGCCCTGCAGGGACAGGGAAAACCTATATTGCCATATCAAAAGCTGTTGAAGCCCTAGAAAAAGGCGAGGTAGAGCGGATTATTCTTTCCCGCCCAGCCATGGAAGCAGGAGAATCTATTGGATATCTTCCAGGTGGACTAGATGAGAAAATGGCGCCTTACTTACGCCCTCTTTATGACGCTCTGGGTGATCGTATGGGCGGCAAAAAAGTACGCCAATACTTAAGCGATGGCACCATTGAAATCGCCCCTGTTGGCTTTATGCGGGGACGTACGCTTAACAACTCCTACGTTGTTATTGATGAGGCACAAAACTGTACCTATGGGCAGCTCAAAATGCTTTTATCACGTCTTGGCTGGCATTCCACCATGATTGTCACAGGTGACCCTGACCAAAGCGATCTACTTTCAGGAGTCTCTGGCTTATCAGATATAATAAACCGTATGAAACCTCTTAAAAATGTAGCGGTTTGCGAATTAGGCGCAGAAGATATTGTCCGCCACCCTCTCGTTGCAGAAATGCTGACTGTTTTATAAAATACTCGGTGAAACCCCGCATTTATTGCGGGGTCTTTTCTTTACCTTTGGAGACCCTGTTCTAAAAACGGGGTTACAGCGCATGACTATTCATGCTAGATGTACTGCATGACGAAGACACGCATCATTCGATTATTTATAACAATTCTTGTTGGGGCTGCCATTGCAGTTGCCATTACCTCTTATCAAATAAAGGATGAAGTGGCATCAGCCAATCATAATTCTGTTGTTGCTAAAAATTTTGGTGGGGCATTCACCCTCACCAATCATTTAGGAAAAACGGTTACCGAAAAAAATTTCGACAATCAATATCGCCTGATTTATTTTGGTTTTACCTATTGCCCTGCCATCTGTCCGACGGAATTACAGCGTATTTCAAGTGTTTTAAAAGAATTAGGAGCGGCAGGCGATATTATACAGCCTATCTTTATTACGGTTGATCCGGAACGCGATACCATAACAACCATGAAAGAGTATGTTGAGTTATTTCACCCGCGTTTAATCGGTTTGACAGGCACGGTGAAACAAATAGAAGTTGCAAAAAAAGCGTATAAAATTTACGCGGCAAAAGCTCAAGAAGAGGATATGAATGATTACACAATGGATCATTCTTCTTTTATTTATTTTATGGGACCTGATAACAGCCTTATTCGTATCTTTAAAGCCGATGATACAATTGAAGAGATGGTAAAAGTCATTCAAAACTATCAATCTTAATCTTCAATAATAGAATTTAATTTCATCGCCAATCCCATAGAGCCATCAACTTTTAATTTACCCATCATAAAAGCCATTGTTGGGTCTGCTGTTCCATCGACAAAGCCTTGAAATGTATCAATGGAACATATCAGCGTACAATCCGCTTCTTTATCTTCATGACTAACTTCAGGTGGGGATTGCGTTGAATCAACATGGATAAGACCATCATCCCCAAAATCAAATTTCACTTTGGCATCAAGACCAGCGGCGAGAGCCATTTTTGCCTTAATATTTTCCGTTACGCTTTCTAATGACATGATGATTCCTTCTTTATCATTCCTTAGAATTGCACAGTAATTCTAAGGGAATCTTTATATTAAACTGGATCGCCCTAGAATTTTATTCCACAAAATTCAGGCGATGACAATGTTTTACCTTATCGCCATATTATCAATTAATCTTGTTTCGCCAAGCCAAACAGCTGCCAATACTCTATTCGGCGGCTCTAACTCAAAAGTTTCAGAATTTCGTACCGTACAATAATCAACTTTATCAAAACCCACATTTAATAATTTTTGAGTAGCACTTGATTCATCCAATTGATCATTGGCGACTTCTCCTAAAATTTTATTGAGCTGAATTGCAGTTTTATATTCTTCTGCACTTAAATAAATATTACGAGAGGATAATGCCAATCCATTTTCATCGCGCATAATCGGCGCCCCAATAATTTCTACATCAATATTTTCTTGATGTACCATTTTTTTAATAACCTGTAATTGTTGAAAATCTTTTTCACCAAACAAAGCGACGGTCGGATTAACAAGACGCAATAATCGAGCAACAACAGTGGCAACACCATCAAAAAAATGGGGGCGAAATTCGCCTTCTAAGGGCTCAGACACACCATCAATATGAATATCTGATTGAGCACCATTGGGGTAAATATCATCAATATTTGGCAACCAAACCGCCTGTACACCGATGTTTTGAAGCTTTTTAATATCATCTTCTATGGTACGGGGATAGGAATCAAAATCTTCATGGGGGGCAAATTGTGTGGGGTTTACAAAGATACTGACGATAACATTATCGCACTGTTTTAATCCTTCTTTGACAAGAGACAAATGACCATCATGTAAAGCCCCCATCGTTGGAACAAAAGATAAAGTTTCACCCTTTTCTTTTAATCCATCACGCCACAGGCGTAAGTTATCTATATTTTTTATGACATGCATATTACGCCGTCAATCTAGCTTCAGAGAAATTTATTTTTTCTAAGGCAAGCCTTGTATATTCTATAACTTCCCTTTCTTTTACATTCATGCCACATACTTGGGTAGAATAAACCTGAAAAGCAGGCACTAGGCGATCATATTGCACCCTCACATCCTCATCCCTTCCCAAACATCCATTTTTATTTAAATGTACAAGGCAAGATACAGATTCAAAAGCACCCAACAACATAAGTTTCATTCCCTCAAGTGGCTTATCATTGTTTTTACGCTCTTCAAATTTTTTGGCATCAAAATTATCTAAAAATCTATCGGCCATACGAAAAGTGCGAAGGAATATACCCTGCAATTTTTCATTTTTCTCACTTTCAATCAACTTTCCAGCCATTGAAAAACCTTCATCAATGGCCGAATTAATCTTTTGAAAAGAAGGTATATTATCTTCTATCATTTTTTAAAACTCCCCTTCTTCCAAAGACATCAAACTATCCTTGCCAGACATGATGGCTTTAAAATGCCAATCGGATTCGGGAAGCATCCGCGCAAAGAAAAACTGCGCCGTTTTAATTTTAGAGTCATAGAATTTTTTATTGTCCGCACCCTCTGCTACTTTTTCTTGGGCAACTTTGGCCATTTGAATCCACATATAGCCCATCGCCACCAACGCAAATTGGCGCAAGTAATCAACGGAGGCTGCGCCCGCCTCCACTGGGTCTTTCAAGCCCTTTTGGGCAATAATAGCGGTTGATTGTTGTAGCTTGGCAAAGGATTTAGCCAAAGGAAAAATAAATTCTTGGAGGTCAGCATTGGTCTGGTTTTCTTCGATAAACTGGCTGACTGGATGGAAGAAGCGGCGCAAATAGCGTCCCATATGTGCGCCCATTTTACGCCCAACCAAGTCCAACGCTTGAATACCGTTTGTTCCTTCATAGATCATCGCAATACGTGCATCACGAGTATATTGTTCGACACCATATTCGGCAATATAACCATGACCGCCATGCACTTGCATTGCCAAAGATGATACTTCAAAACCCATATCAGTTTGATACGCTTTTAAAATTGGCGTTAACAATTGAACTAAATCATCAGCCTCTTGCTTTTTATCTGAATCAGGATGATGAAGTGAAATATCTAAATTCATACCGACCCAATAAGATAAAGCGCGCCCCCCTTCACAAAACGCCTTAGAGGTCAGCAACATACGACGTACGTCAGGATGGACAATGATAGGGTCAGCAGGCTTATCAGGAGACTTAGCCCCGTCAAGAGCCCGCATTTGAAGACGGTCTTTGGCATAGGCCAGCGCATTTTGATAAGATACTTCCGCAATACCTAACCCTTGCATCGCCACACCCAAACGCGCCGCGTTCATCATCACAAACATCGCCTTTAAACCTTTATGGGGTTTGCCAACAAGCCAACCTTTTGCCTCTTCTAAATTCATAACGCACGTACTAGATGCTTTAATACCCATTTTATGTTCGATAGACCCACAATTAATTGGGTTACGCGACATATCTTCTGGTAAAAATTTCGGCACAACAAAAAGTGAAATTCCCTTAACACCTTCTGGCGCATCGGGAAGACGCGCCAAAACAAGATGTATAATATTGCTCGTTAAGTCATGCTCGCCAGCAGAAATAAAAATCTTTGTCCCTGTAATATTAAAAGAACCATCGTCATTAGAAACTGCTTTAGAACGGATAAGGCCTAGGTCAGTCCCACAATGTGGCTCTGTTAAGCACATCGTACCTGACCATTCTCCTGTTACCAATTTTGGTAGATATGTTTGTTTTTGTTCAGGCGTCCCAAAGTGGTGAAGAGCCTCATACGCTCCTTGTGATAGGCCTGGATACATGCCAAAAGAAAAATTTGCAGAACAAATCATTTCCTGCATGACTGTATTAACGAGCATCGGTAATCCCATACCACCATATTCCGGATCCGCAGAAACACCACACCAACCACCTTGCGTAAATTCATCATACGCTTCTTTAAAACCTTTTGGTGTTGTCACATCACCATCTTTAAAAATACAGCTTTCTTCATCACCACTTTGATTAAGGGGAAATAAAACAGATTCACAAATTTTTGCGCCCTCTTCTAAAATTTGATCTACCAGATCGGGCGTTGCCTCTTCAAATCCAGGAATTTCAGTCAGGCTTTCTGCACCCAAAACATCGTGCAGAATAAATTTTATATTTTCCATGGGGGCAGAATAAACGGGCATTAATATTTCTTTCTATTTTTACAAATTAAAATACATCACGAATTATAAAGTAAAATAACTAGTGTTTCTATTCCTTATCACGTAACCATATGGATAGATTGTCCAAAACTTTATCAACATCTGCACCTTTAATTTCCTTTTGTGCTTTTGCCAAGGCACTATTTTCTTTTTTCATGATAGCCTCACGAATAGCATCCAGCGTTTCACTACCAATTTCTTCGCGCTTTGCCTGCGCAGATAATTGAGCCTGCTTTATTATGTCTTCACGACTCGGTTTTTTCTTGGTTTCTTGAACCTTTTTCTTTTTCCAGAACATCTATTCATAACCCTATAATAAGATAATTTATTTTAATCTCATGACATTAAAACATTCTTAACCTGATTAAGAGAAGCTATACTCATGATAAATTTATTATAAATGCAATTGAGGGATAAATACATGATAGACACAAATAATAAAGGGGCAAAGCTTTCAACAGTCGCAGAACCTGCCGCTGGATATAATGATTTAAAGTTCTATTTCTCGAACTTAAATACCATGTTTTCTATCCGCAATACACTGGCTATTGATATGATGACGGCCATGCCAACGGGAAGCTTAAAACGCCGCATCAATGATATTTCATCCATTACAAAACGTATTTATGCCGAAACAACAACACCAACTGTGACAAACTTGCTTGAAAAAGTAGAAAAAGATGCCGCAAAAAATCCTGATAAATGGAATGCATGGGATCAAGAAAATTTAATTGAAATGCGCCGCATTCATTCTCACTTATCGGCACTGCCGCCAGATCTTTATATTGCTTCGGTTCAAGTTGCCAATGAGGGGCGTAAAATGCATGTCGCCGCCATGAAAAAAAATAGTTGGGAAGACGCACAACCTTATATAGAAAAAGTTGTTGATCTTTACCGTAAAATTGCGAAGCACAAACAAAAGAAATTTAACACACCAACGCCTTATCGTGCCTTATTAATGGGTTATGCGAGTGATATTTCAGATCGCCAAATGGACGATCTTTATGATGGTTTATTAGAACCATTAAAAAAGCTTTATACCGAAGCCTTAGAAAAACAAAAATCTGAAGAAAAAGGTATTCCATTAGACGGTGATTTTTCTAAAGCGGATCAAATGTGGTTAAACCGCACTGTTCTTGAAATTATGGGTTTTGATTTTAATCGGGGCGGCTTATATGTCTCTAATTTATCGCCTATGACAGGCGGAAACCCAGAAGATGTGAGAATTTTGGTGCGTTGCGGGGATAGCAATAACTTCCTTGATTCTCTTGATGATACTTTATACCAAGGGGCACGCGGCCTTTATTACCAGAACTTGCCAGATGATTGGATTACACAACCTGTCGGGCAAGACCAAGGCGCGATTATGCTCAACAGCTTAAGCCTTTTATACGGCACAATCATTGGACGTACGCCACAATTTTTTGATTTTATTTCTGTTCGTGCCGAAGGCGTGTTCCGCCAATTTAAAAATAAATCGTTCGAGCCAGAAAATTTATATCAATTGAAAAAAGTTATTAATGCAACAACAGTGCGTAACGATGCTGATGAATTAAGCAAAATTTTTCATGATATTTTACGTTACCGTATAGAACGTGATTTAATTAATGGTGATTTAGAAGTTAAAGATATTCCAGCGCGTTGGAATAAAGAGAGTAAAGAATTATTAGGTGTTGAACCTAAATCTTTAAAAGAGGGTGCTCTACAAAATCCAGATTGGTTTACAGGTCGCTTTGGTTTTATTCCAACGAATACTTTGTCGCATATCATTGCAGCGCAGTTGCACGAAACACTTTATGATAACATCAAAGATTTACCATCACAGATTCAAAAAGGTAATTTATCTGTGGTTGGAAATTGGATTAAAGACAATATCCATTCTCAAGGTCGCAGTAAGGGAACTTTTGAAACAATCAAAGATATTACAGGGCATGAGTTAAATTCTGATGCCTTAATGAAGCACTTGGAGCGCCGTTATTTAAGCTCTAAACGGTAATTACTTGAAAATTAGACCCTCTTTCTATAATCTATTCCTTATTCGTGAGGGATACATTATTTTAATCTAAAAAGGATAATATTATGAAAAAAATTTTAGCACTATTATTAGTCGCAGGGTCAACATTAGGCTTAAGTGCCTGTGGCGGACTACCAACATGTAATGACGAATTGGATAAATGTAACCGTGGTGGTGCCTACACAGAAGAAAGAACAAGCCAAGCGGGTCGTTACAAAACTGTCTTAAATAAAAAACCAGCTCCGGCTCCAGCCCCTGCACCAGCTCCAGAACCTGTTGTCGTAGAAGCGGCTCCAGCCCCTGCACCAGCGCCAGAGCCTGTTATTGTTGATACACAAATTATGCGTGATGCAGAACCAGAGTTTAAACAAATTACTAAATAGACGACAAATTCGTCATCCCGCGAATCATCGAGGGATCTTAAAAATTTCAAAAGCGGGGCTTCGGTCTCGCTTTTTTTATGCGAACCATAGTGAAACGTAACCCCGTATTTATGACGGGGTCTCTTCATCACCTTTAAAGACCCCGCAACAAGTGCGGGGTGACGGGGTCTCTTGAACGCAGACACAAAGAGCTTCCCACCATAATCCCCACAACCTACTCTTTCTCACCTCCACAAAGTTTGTCACCCCCACAGCCTACCCTTTGTCACCCCACAGCCTACCCTTTGTCACCCCCGCCCCTCTCCCTATATGTCACCCCCGCGAAGGCGGGGGTCTGGCTCCATAATTCCAAATCCCCAATATTAGGCTGGCACGACGTATAATAAAAAGCCGTAACCCCGTATTTATTACGGGGTCTCATCCCGACCTGTAACAGACCCCGCAACACGTGCGGGGTTACGGGAGGCCTCTTGAACACAAGCATAAAACCCTCCACAATCGTCATTGCGAAGGCGCGTTAGCGACTGCGGCAATCCACTCTTTTTCCTTGACTTATGAGGTTTTTATTCCTATAATAATGCCTATATAAGCCACAAATACGCTTTTTTCAACCCGCCCAAGTAGCGGGTTTTTTTATGGCACCAATAAGGAGGACACCCCCCTCCCCCAATTTCGACCAAGCAAACTAAAGGACACCAAATATGCAAGCAAATGCAACATCTTACAGAACACTCAAACCCCAAACCTGCAAAGTAACACCCAAAGTAACGCCTAAAATAACACGGGGCTGGCCACCAAAACGCCGCGCCGCGCAAGCCACCCGATTACAAAAGGCTAAAATCTGGTTGAAATCAACAGGGCCAAAAACCATTGCGGGTAAATTACGGGTTGCACAAAATGCCTTAAAACATGGGCGAAGCTCAGCGGCCTTTAAACAACAAGTGAAAATTTTGCGATCTCTTTTGAAAAAACAACGCGCTTATTTAAAACAATATAAGCTTCAACGCTCGTTACACTATGCACTTAGTTACGAAGCGGCTTGCCAGTCTCCAACATATGCTCAACACGTTTTTGAGTGCCTTCATGACGCACGAGCTTCATGAACTCTTCGCACTCCAGCTTATATAGATCATCTTCATGAAGTGGGTTTGTCCAATCGGCTTTTTCACCGCCAGTCAGAACATTCGCCACGGCACTGGACACTGTGACATCATAAGGGGTTGCCTTACCAGACTTGCGTAAATCAGCGACAGCCATATCCAGCGCCAGCTTTCCAGACACTCCTGGTAACCGAATCTCTTCATTAACTTGGGGTAGTTCGTAATTTTTAGAGAGCTCCAATGCCTTTTGTTTGGCATCAAACAGCAAACGATCACGATTCATCGTAATGCCATCTGTGTCTTTAAGATAACGAACTTCTTTAGCTTCTTGTGCAGATTTTGCAACTTTGGCCAAGGCAATAGTCTCGAACGCTTTACGTACTGCACCCATTGGTGTGTTTTTTGGAGAGAACCAGATTGTTTTTTCACCAGTAACACCATGAACAGCTTTATCAAAATTTTGACGTTCTTCTTGCTGATAACGCAGAATCATTTCCTTACAACCGCCCCAACCAGGAATAAGCCCAACGCCAACCTCGACAAGACCCGTATAGGTTTCGGCATGTGCCTGCACATGATCAGAATGTAAGAGAATTTCACAACCACCGCCCAATGCCATACCACTTGGTGCACTAACCACTGGGAAAGGTGCATATTTCAAGGCTTTGTAGACTTTTTGACCGCCAGAAACGAGAGCTTCTATCTGCGGCCACATCGCAATATTCATCGCGAAAATGGCAAGTCCTAAATTCGCACCCGCAGAGAAATGTGAGCCTTCATTGTAAATCACCATGGCTTTGTAATCACCGGAACCATCACCGATCAATTTAATGGATTGATGATACGCACTGAAAACTTCTTCATCCAACGCATTCATCTTACCGGTAAATTCAACGCAGAGAACACCATCGCCAATGTTCCAAACAGAAGCACTAGCGGTTTTAATGACGGGTTCGGCATTTAATTTAATATCACGTAAAAGAAGAACGCCTTTGGCACGCTTAATTTCATGATATTTATTATCTGTGCCAAAAGCATGAAGTTTACCATTATCAACTTTATAAAATGTGCCATCACCCACAGCATCTAGTAACGGCGGCACAGCAATTTTTTCTGCGCGCAATTTATCGGCAAACCATTTTGGGCCATTTATCTCTTTAGAACCGAGAGCGTCTATCATCTCGAAAGGCCCGCGTTTCCAGTTGGTTCCAAGGCGCATCGCCTCATCAACGCTTGCAATATCATCAGCAATTTGTGGCACAAGTGAGGCCGCATATGCCAAAGTCTGACTCAATACTTTCCATGCGTAACGACCGCCTTCATCATCTGTTTCTACAACAGCGCGAAGACCTTTCCGTCCTGCGCTCACAGAGTCTAACTTTTGTTTATTTGATTTTCGGTACTGACTTTCATCAAATTTATTTGGATCAAGATCTAACGTTTGTTTTTCTTTAGACCCTTTTGGCGCATCAGGATTAAGGCGATAAAAACCACCTTTTCCTTTACGACCATTATAACCTGCTTCAATCATTTGCCCGACAAAAGGATAGTCAGAATAAATTTTTCTGTACTGGTCATCCTTGGGTAAATTGTCGAGCATTGAATTGGCAAGGTAAGGCATTAAATCTACACCGACCAAATCAATCAAACCAAAAACAGCTGTCTTTGGCACGCCAATCGGTTTACCCATCACAGCATCCGCAACCTCCAGCGGCACATTATCTTCCACCGCCACGTTCAGCGCCGTTTGCATCCAAAAAACGAGGAGGCGATTAACGATAAATCCAGGTGTGTCTTTACAATTGACAACGCCCTTACCGAGCCTTACATCACAAAAATCCGTAATGGTTTTAACGGCATCTTTGTTTGTTTTATCACTGGTAATTATTTCTAAAAGACGCATGTAACGCGGCGGATTAAAGAAATGTGTAATCATAAAATCTTTTACAAACGCTGCCGGCTGACCTTCTGATAATTTAGCCAAAGGAATAGTGGATGTATTAGAGGTAACAATCGATCCCTTTTTACGATGCTTTTGAATTTTTTCGTACGTTGCATGTTTGATTTTTAAATCTTCTAAAACAACTTCAACAATCCAGTCGCAGTCAGAAATTTTTTCTAAATCATCTTCTAAATTTCCAACTTCGATTAATTTCGCATTGCGTTTAGACATGAAAGGCGCAGGATCTGCTTTCAGCATTTTAGCAACCGCCCCTTTGGCAATGACATTACGATCTTCCGCGTCTTTCGGCACAATATCCAGCAAGACCACAGGCACGCCTGCGTTGGCTATCTGCGCTGCAATTCCGCTGCCCATAAGCCCTGCACCAATAACGGCCACTTTATTAATTGTCATTTATACACTCTCCAAAATAATCGCAGTTCCTTGACCGCCACCGATACACATTGTGGCAAGGCCAATTTTTTTCTTCTCACGTTGCATAAGACTAGCAAGCTTACCCGTGATACGTGCGCCTGACGCACCCAAAGGATGACCAAGCGCAATAGCACCACCGTCCAAATTAACTTTGGCAACATCTAATTTTAACTCTTCTAGCACTGACATAGATTGCGCAGAAAAAGCTTCGTTCAATTCAGCAATTTCAATATCGCTAATTTTAATACCCGCACGCATCAGAGCCTTCTGTGTGGCAGGCACTGGACCGATGCCCATGATAGAGGCATCACACCCAGCAACAGCAACAGATTTAATCCGCGCCATAATTGGCAGTTTATGTTTTTTGGCATACGCCTCAGAAGCGACCAAAACCGCCGATGCGCCATCTGTCAAAGGAGAGGCTGTTCCCGCCGTTACCGTACCATTTTCATCAAAAGCAAGATTTAGACCCGCTAAGGCTTCCTTGGTTGTCCCTTCGCGGATACAGCCATCCTCGGTGACACCATCAATCGCAACAATTTCATCTTTAAAATTGCCTAATTTTCTGGCATTCGCAGCCTTTTCTTGCGAATTAACGGCAAACTCTTCTTGATCTTCACGAGAAATTTTATATTTTTTGGCAAGATTTTCTGCCGTCTCTCCCATACCCATATAAGCAGCAGGGCAAATCTCCATCATGTCTGGGTTAGGCATGGGGTTAAAACCGCCCATAGGGATACGGGACATTGATTCAACACCTGAACAAACAAACAAATCACCTGCGCCCATTTGGATGTAGCCAGCGGCCATTTGTACCGTGGTCATGGAAGACCCACAAAAACGATTCACAGTCGCACCAGCCACACTATTGGGTAACCCCGCCAATTGAGCCACAATTTTAGCAAGGTTAAAACCTTGCTCAGCCTCTGGGAAAGCACATCCCATCAGAATATCTTCAATATCATCTGCCTTTGCTCCTGTATCGGCAATAAGAGCTTTAATGACTTCTGCGGCCATTGTATCTGGGCGGGTTTTAGCCAAAGCGCCCTTACCGGCAAAAGTAAAGGGAGAGCGTTTATAACCGCAAATTACAACAGGGGTTTGCATGAAAAATAGCCTTTCGATAGAGCGTTTAAAATTCTGAGAAGATTTTATATGATATAGATATACAAATCTATAACAGCTTTGGAAAATCATCTCAATCTTTAGACATAAAAAATACCGTTTAACAACAAATATAGTTTTGACAGGGCACGAAAAATAAGCCATTAACTCTATCTAGAATATATAAAGTAATTTCAAAGGAGTACCCCATGTCAAAAGGATTAAAACGCATATGTATGAATTGTGGAGCGCGTTTTTACGATTTGGATAAAAGCCCAATCATCTGCCCATCTTGTGAGACAGAGTTTACTGGTGAAATTAAAGTTAAATCTCGACGTGGACGAGCGGCTGTTGAAGATATTGTTGCTACCAAAGAAGCAGAAGTTAAGAAACCAAAACCTGAAGAAGAAGAGGTTGATGAGATTGATGCAGATGATGACATCGTTAGCCTAGATGATGTAGACGAAAACGATCTGGACGATGAAGATGATGATGATGATGGCACAACGCTTCCTACTATTGATGAAGATGATTTAGAGGATGATTTAGATGATCTAGATGAAGAAGATGACATCAATGACTTAGATGACGAAGACGAAGACGAAGAAGATAAATAGAAAATACCAATCTATAAAAACTTCAAATTTTTTCTGAATCATTATTGCCATCTGAAAAAAATGGCATGATCCCACAATTACGAGAGTCTTCACGGACATAATCAATCTCATAGAGACTACGCTGGCTTGGATGTATCTTATATAATCTTAAAATTCTTTTGTAATCTGGTACCTGACCGCTTTCAATTTGTTTGATCATAAAAATAGCCGCCATATAAGCGCGTTGCGCCGACCGTTCATTTAAAATAAAGGGTCGTGATTTTGTTCTAATATCAGAAATAAATTTATTTTTAGGTAAAAACTTATTCAACCGTTCCTGAAAATTAAACGATAAAACGCTATATCCACGGCTTTCATTTTGTATTGAGTATTTCCAGCCCTCTATTTTTAAATGATAGATATAATTTTTCTTATGGTTTTTAAGATAAACAGGAATAGGTTCGATTTCATAGCTGAGCCCAACTATCGTCGCCATCATTGGATCTTTGGCAACCGCCTGCGCATTTAATGTTTTTATAAAGCCTAAACCATCCCAGCCACATGGTGGCCAAGAAATGCCAAGCTTATCATGCCTCGACATAGTAGTACCCCATTTAACTCACAGCTCTATTTAAAAAGTCAGCCGCTTCATGTTTTTGATATGTTAAGTAGAGTACAAAAATGACATAAAATCAAGTTTTTTTTAATATCTATTCGTTAACGTGAGTTTTATTCTTAAGAATGACTAAATATAAAAGAACAAAGTAAAATATATAAAGCTCCTGCACTTCGCTAAACCTTGCAAAAAATGTATGACCAAAAACTTCTAGTACTTTTTCAAGTAAGTGAGGAATTAAAATAAGAAAAGCAATGATAGATAGTTTTTTTGAAGGAAGTAATTGATCAAGCTTACTCGGCAATTTTAAACAATTATGTTTTTTTAAAACAGGAGCAACCAATGTTCCAAAAACAATTCCTAATATTAATATTAAGCGTGGCTTTTGATCAAACCACGAAGACGTGTTGTGTAAGTTGGTTTCTTGCTGGTCGTTAACTTCTGTCCAAAAATCAGGCGTTGCCCAATCCCATATATGTTGACCCCAACTGATTTCCTCGCCCGCAACATAAAAGCAGCAAATAGCCGCAAGCCCAAACCACATTTTCAAAAAATGGGGTTTGTTTTTTGAATGAAATAAAAAATTAACTGAAACAAAAAACCCAATGACTAGTAAGAAAAATTCAATAAGTTCGTGAGGTCCATTTTCAGAATGAAGATGGGACAAAATATTGCCTGGCAGTATGAGTTCCAAAATAATTTGAAAGCACATGGCGACAATAGGAATCCATAGCCAGTAAATTGGAGAAAGTTGTTTTTTAGTCATTCATTAAACATTCAATTTTTTTAGATTTAATGTTAGAACTCTTTTACCATCAACCAGCGGTACTTTAAAACAAATGATTAACTCATGCTCACCGCTTTTTTTAATCATAAACAACTGGGCGGGTGCTTTCCATTATACGGATTACCCTTTGCAACTCTTGCAATATGTATTTAGTTGTGTTTGGGTGTAGTCTTATCTGGTCAATGAAAATTCATTATCTAACTTTTAATGCCAATTCATTGTTTTGTTGGAGGTTAGGCCGCCCTGCCATTTGAGCATAGTAATCAACAATCTCAAGAGCCTGCCCTTTTAACGGGTTCAATATTGTTTTCTCATATTCTTTGAACGTCTTTTTGTCATAGGCACCATCATTGATCCGTTGATTGTAGCTGGGCTGTGCCTTGGCAATGGCATCTTCAAGCGCAAAATTTCCAGCTCTGATTACTTCTCTCAAACCATCTGGACCCTTTTCTTCGAAAATTGTCTGAAGTTTTGTTTGCAAAAATCGTAAGTTTAACAATTTTGCGGCAGCCATAAGGCTTGCGTGTTCATATTTTGGTGGAATGTTCCGTTGATCCCTGTCCAATTTCTGAAGTGCTTCATCTAGTGTTTTAGCAACGTCAAGATGGTCTCCCAATAACGCCAGCTCGATAGGTCCGAAAGTCTTATAGTGTCCTACCAAAGCATCTTCCAGTTTTTCTGGATATTGGTTGAACTGTTCAAGAATTACATTCACGATATCCAGATGTCCTTTTTGACAAGCCTCGACCAGATTAAGAAACAGCTCATCTCCAGGCTGTTTCGTAATACCGTTATGTTCCAAGAGAGATAAGGCATATTTTTCACCCACACTTTGCGCTGTGTCTATGACGGCTCTAAAGACATCACCATTACCCGATGCACCGGCTGTTGGAAGAATAGATTCTATGATTTTGGCCTGTTGCTCCTTAGGAAGAGTTAAAACGTCTTTTTTCCAGAGAACAAGAAATCCCGGAAAGTCTTCTTTATGTAAGGTAGCCAAAAGATTATCTGCTATTTCTCTCATGTTTTGCGCTGTCAGGCTGAACAATTCGGAGTCAGGTTGTTTTTCGTTTTTCTTCTTTATAGCCTCAAGAGCTGTGATCGCTTGTCTGGCAGGTTCGGTTATTTCCCCCTCATCCAAAGAAGACATCACCACCTTTATAGCTCTGGTTATATTCAATGTCAGTTCATACCTTTCGGCATGGCCTTTTATAGCCTCTACTGTTTTGAAATGTTGATTGGCTGCTGCAACCTCAGTCATCTTATCTAGTGACAGTAGGGAAGGTTTTCCAAGTGCAGCTGTGCTCTCCAGAAGAAGTTTTGTGATTTCTGCACCGCCAACTTTCTCGGGCAATCCGGCAGCCATTTCAGCAAATAAGTCGCCATAAACTTCAAGAAATTCATCCAGCACCTGTTTATCTAAAGACAAAAGAAATTTATTTGTGGCGGCTGGGCCAGCATGCATAGCACTATAAAGTTTGTCTTTCGTTATGGCCAAACGCTTGAATACGTGTTCACTTTGGAGGTTGTTTTTGGTATCAAGCGGCGAGGCAACAACAGGTGTGGCATCTGTTCCTAACATACTCAAAAACAAACCGCCGCTAACCAAAAGCGTAAAATTATTACGAATACTACTCACCCAAACACCTATTTTATACACATTGGCAACCAGAGATTGTTACGTCTCTTACGCTACTACGCCTACACCGTTTTACTTAATACTCATATCAATAAAGCTAGCATAGAATTTATTGGAAAGAAAAGAAAAAAATTACTTTTTTATGAAGAATGTTGGCTGAATGATTTCCATGTCCGATCATCGGTGATTTGCCGCTTCATATCCTAGATTTTGGCGGTTAACGCGACTACTCCACCGTTACGGACTTTGCCAAATTTCTTGGTTGGTCTACGTCTGTCCCTTTAGCAACCGCCACATGATAAGATAAAAGTTGCATGGGAATAGTATAAAGAATGGGTGCTACAAAAGGATGGACGTCACCCAACGTGACGCACCAACTTGTTATTTTTGCCATTTTCTTTGTACCGAGAGCATCAGAAAACAAAATTATCTTACCCCCCCTAGCCGTTGTTTCCTGAACATTTGATAATGTCTTTTCAAATAATGGATCATTTGAAGGGGCAATAACAACCACAGGTACATTTTCATCTATTAACGCAATAGGGCCATGTTTCATTTCACCAGCGGCGTAACCTTCCGCATGTATGTAAGAAATTTCTTTCAGCTTTAATGCACCCTCTAGGGCAATAGGGTATAAGCTACCTCGGGCTATATAAAGCATATCACGTGATTTAAAAACGTCTCTTGCTATATCTTTAATTTCTTCATCATGATTTAAAATTTCTGCTGCCACCTTTGGTAAATGGCGAAGCGCGTCGGCATAATCTTTTCGTTCTGTCTCTGCAATAACCCCTCTTTTGAAAGCAAGGGCTAAAACAAGGCAAGCCAGCGTTGTAATCTGTGTTGTAAATGCCTTCGTTGAAGCAACACCGATTTCTGGTCCCGCCAACGTATGAAGAACCATATCTGATTCACGCTCAATCGTACTCTCAACTGTATTTACAATCGATAAAATTGTTTGGTTCTGACTCTTGCAATAACGAAGTGCTTCGAGCGTATCAAGAGTTTCGCCCGATTGAGATACAAATATACAAACACCATCTTTTGGTAAAGGTGCTTCACGATATCTAAACTCTGAAGCAATATCAATTTCACATGGAATACGCACAATCTGCTCAAACCAATATTTTGCTACCATGCAGGCATAAGAAGCCGTACCACATGCAATTAATGTTAATCGAGGGGCCTTATCAATTGCCTCTATAATATTATCAGGCAAAGTAATTTCACCTGTTGTTGGATTAATAAAAGAATTTAATGTATCTCCAATAACCGCAGGTTGTTCATAAATTTCCTTAAGCATAAAGTGAGGATACTCACCCTTACCTGTTGTTGCACCTGATTGCGCAGTGATACGAATAGGGCGATCAACATTATCATTTTCAGCAGTATAAATACGCACAGAATTTTTTGTAAGCGTGACGCGATCACCATCTTCCAAAAATGTAATTTTCTGCGTCAGATGAGCGAGCGAATATGAGTCAGACCCAAGATACATTTCGTTATCACCATAACCTACCGCCAGCGGCGTGCCTTGGCGCGCACCAATCATAAGGTTGTGTTCACCAGAAAAAATGAGAGCCAATGCATAGGCCCCTTCTAAACGCTCAAACGCTTTATCAGCTGCTTGCTGAGGGCTTGAACCTTGCGTTAAGTAATGCGTCACCAAATGTGCAATAACTTCAGTATCGGTATCGGTTTCAAAACGACATTGTAGTCCCTGAAGCTCTTCTTTAATTTCTGCGTAGTTCTCTATAATACCATTATGCACAACAGCAACTTTCTCAGTAGCATGGGGATGCGCATTATTGGTTGTTGGACCACCATGTGTTGCCCATCTTGTATGACCAATGCCCACCACGCCATCCAAAGGAGTTTTTTTTAAAAGTTTTTCAAGATTAACCAACTTACCTTCGGCACGACGACGATCAATATGACTATTTTGTAATGTCGCAATACCCGCAGAATCATAACCGCGATACTCAAGACGCTGAAGACCCTCTAATAAGCGGGGAGCGGCACTTTCATTACCAATGATTCCAATTATCCCGCACATAGTTTAGTCTTCATCTTCAAGTTTTTTTTGTTCTTTTTTAACGTAACGATATTGCGTTGCCCAACCTTGATGATTTTCTTGACGGGAACGACCAATAGCCATTGCATTTTCCGTGATGTTTTTATTTATATTTGACCCCGCCGCGATAATGGCACCATCCCCTATTTCAACAGGGGAAATAATTGTACTATTTGATCCAACAAAAACATTTTTTCCTATAACTGTTTTATGTTTAAAAAAACCATCATAGTTAGCAATAACAGTTCCTGCACCTATATTAGACTTTTCACCGATCGTGCTATCACCCAAATAAGAAACATGCTTAGCTTTTGCTCCAGGTTTTATATTCGAACGATTAACTTCGATAAAATTACCAATGGTTGCCCCTTTACCGATCAAAGATTTAGGACGGATACGCGCAAAAGGCCCAATTTCTGCGCCCTGTTCAATAATAGCCCCTTCAATATGCGAAAACGCATGGATGACAACATTACCTTCAATAGATGTACCAAGACCAATACAAACTGCTGATTCAATGATAATGTCTTGACCAAATTCTGTATCCCAAGACAATGTTACACTATTTGGATCAATCATTGTCACGCCAGACATCATCGCTTTTTCACGTAATTTTTCTTGCGCATATCTTTCATGCTCAGCCAATTGAACACGATTATTAATTCCCCAATCAATCTCTACATCCACATTAAAAACTTTTGTTTTAATGCCATCCTTGGCGGCAATCTCAGGAAGGTCTGTTAAATAATATTCGCTTTGTGCATTATCATTCGTTATTTGACTGACCCAATCTATAAGCTTCGTAGCTGGTACACAATAATTCGCAGCGTTGCCTTGTTTAATTTTAAGCTGTTCAGCCGTACAATCTTTTTCTTCAATAATACGTTCAAGATAGCCGTCCTTGTCTAACACCAAACGCCCCAAGCCTGCTGGATCATCTAACGTTACCGCCATAGCAGCAATATCTTCATAATCAATCATATCTTGAATAACATCTAAATTAACAAAAGGCTCATCACCCATTAAAATAAGGACACGCCCTTTAAAATCTTTTAAATGTTCCAGCGCAGGTTTAACCGCATCACCAGTACCATTTTGTTCTTTTTGAAACACAACTAAATGCGGAGAAACAGCATCAACAACCTCATCCATATCTGGCGCTGTCACAACAATTAATTTTTCAGGATTTAAACTCTCACAAGACTCAATTAGCCAACCCAACATTGTTCTGCCTGCAATTTTATGCATGACCTTAGGTAAGTCAGATTTCATACGGCTACCTTTGCCAGCGGCCAGAATAATTATTGCGAGATTGGAGTTTTTAGTCATAATTTAAATCTAAGGATTATAGGGCTACAAACAAGTCACAACATGTTGCAAAAAGTGACATTAAAACGGGTTTAGTCCTTTAAAGCTAGCGACTTTCCGACAGTTTCATATTTAGTCATATGCATAAACAGCGTCCCATAAGATGTTTTAACACGTACCTTAACAGGAATAGCGGGTTCCCCTTTTGTCATGTTAGCAAACCAAACAGTAGGCATAGTCCCCCTCTCTCGACCCTGTTCCTGAATAGACATCCACCCCCTCGGTTTTTCATGCCACTTTCCAGCCATAGGCTGTACTTCTGCACTACATTCAACAGCAGGACCGCTATATACATTCCAACGAGTCGCCTCAAGTTCAACTTGCTGTTTTTCTTTAAATATTAATTTGAAACGACGTTTTCCATCAAAAACTTCTGTAGCACCTTCACATTTATTTGTTTGAGCAATAGCCTGCATTGTATTCAATGTAGCGGTTAGAACGTCACTTGTCCCTTGGGTAAGTTTGTCATCAACCTTCTTAGGTAACCCTTCGTTCTTATCATCTGTAACGCTATAAGATTGAAAAGACCCGTCTTTTACATAACTATACTTTTTAACCTCTTTTTCTCCACGCCATATCGTCGTAGATTGGTGAAGCTCAGGCTTAAATTCTTTGCTTTGCCAACCATGACTTTCAAACTTCCCCTGCCACGGTGCCAACTTACCAAGCAATCCAAATGTTTGGGCTGTTAAATCAAGGTTGTAACGGTCGTTTCCATTCACATCAATATTCAAATTTGATTGCAACGCATGAATGCCACCAGCGTAAACATCATATTGCACCATTTGCTGGCCTTCTTTAGGATCTGTTTGAGCATAAGACGGTGCTGAAACTATACAGATAGCAACAAATAATAAGCTAATTGTAATGCTCTGCCAAAACAACAGGCTTAACAGCTGTGTCTTTTTTGAATTATTTAATGTCTTTAGTTGTCTCATCATTCATGCCTCTTCAATCTAAATACCGAATACTCAATAAATATAGCATGAATCGTGCTTACCAGAGAAGTAAATGATAAACGCAAAGTTTACGCCTACTTAAACACGTTGATGATTTAATTTACAAACAGCACAGACAGAACTATAACTTTGTAGAATATGTTAGGTCTAAAAAAAATGGTAAAATATATCAAAAATATTGTTCTGGTATTTTATGCTGCCTTTAAACGCATGCTGGATGAAGATGGCATCATGGCAGCAGGGTATGTTGCCTTCACAGCCTTCTTATCTTTATTTCCATTCTTAATCTTTTTGGCTGCGCTAGCAGGATTTTTAAGTTCTGAAGATGATATTGCTCAAATTGTTGATTTGATGTTTAAATTTATGCCAAATGAGGTTGCAGAAGCCATGGCACCCGCAGTCAGTGAAGTAATTGGCATGAAGCCTGCCGGACTTCTTACCTTTGGGTTTATTGCCACATTATGGGCTGCATCCAGTGGGGTTGAAGCCTTACGCATTGCTTTAAATCGCGCCTATAAAGTGACACGAAAGCGCCCTATGTGGCAAAGAAGATTACAAAGTTTATTTTTTGTTGCCCTGGCTGCCTTTTTAATTTTCTTTTTATCTTTAATGATTTTATTTGGTCCTACCCTATGGAATTTTGCAGAAAAATTACTTTATTTTAGTTTCTTACAAGAAATAATTTTTGATTTATCCCGTTATGTTGCAGCGCTCTGTGTTCTCACTGGAGCCTTACTTATTTTGCATCGCTTTCTACCCCATATAAAACAACAATCAAAATATCTGTTACCTGGTGTGCTCTTTACGGCTATTACCTTTTTAATAGGCGGAACAGTTTTCTCTGCCTATATCGCCAACTTTGGTAATTTTAATGTGACATACGGATCATTAGGCAGCATCGTTATTTCATTGATCTTCTTTTATATGACAGCAATATTATTTATTTTTGGGGCGTACCTAAATTCATCTATTGGAGCAGCAAGGAAAACTTAAAATGCTAATGACGCAATTATTGATCGGATGTCTTATGATTGGTCTAACCGTTATTATTCATGCTATTGCGTTAGATAGGCTTGTATTTTTACTCGAAAAAACTGGGCCAAAAACCTTTCGTATTTTCAAACAATCATGGAAACCTCCTTTAATGGTAATAACCGTTTTAGGCGTTTTTTTAACCCATGTTTTTCAAATCTGGTTATGGGCAATTTTATTTTACTATTTAGAACCTGAAATTTTGCCCGATCTAGAATCGGCACTTTATTTCTCTACCAGCAGTTTTACCACTGTTGGCTTTGGTGATGTCTATTTAGACGAAAAATGGCGACTTTTAAGCTCTTTCGAGGCCGCAAACGGGTTTATATTATTTGGTTGGAGCACTGCTTTTATCTTTGAAATTATCTCAAAACTCTATAAAGATGACCGTATCAAAAAAACTGAATAAAGAAATTAGGACAATGGAAGACGTTATCAATCAAGCATGGGAAAACCGTGACCAAATTAATAAAGAAACTCATGGTGATGTTCGCTATGCCGTTGAAAAAGTTTTAAGCGACTTAGATAATGGTAAAGCCCGCATTGCTGAAAAGATTGATAATGAATGGCGCGTTAACCAGTGGCTTAAAAAATCTGTTCTCTTATCTTTTCGCCTTAATGGTATGAACACTATTACTGGTGGTCCTGGAAATTCTACATGGTGGGATAAAGTACCTTCTAAATTTGATGGATGGGATGAAGCTAAATTTAGAACGGCTGGCTTTCGCGCCGTCCCACATGCCATAGTTCGTCACTCTGCCTACATTGCCCCAAATGTTGTTTTAATGCCTAGCTTCGTAAACTTGGGCGCTTATGTTGATACAGGAACAATGGTCGACACATGGGCAACCATTGGATCTTGTGCACAAATTGGCAAAAACTGTCATATTTCTGGCGGTACGGGAATTGGTGGTGTTTTAGAACCTCTACAAGCTGGTCCTGTTATTATCGAAGATAATGTCTTTATCGGCGCCCGTAGTGAAGTTGCTGAAGGCGTTATCGTTGAAGAAGGTGCTGTTATCTCCATGGGGGTTTTCCTTGGTGCCTCCTCCAAAATTGTTGATCGTGCCAGTGGCGAAGTCCATTTTGGACGCGTTCCAGCCTACAGCGTCGTTGTACCAGGGACGTTACCAGGAAAAACACCTGATGCACCACATTTGGCTTGCGCAGTCATTGTGAAGCGTGTTGACGAGAAAACCCGCTCCAAAACCTCAATCAACGATCTATTGAGAGATTAGGCTTCAACCTACTCCGATAACCCAATCCAAATAAGGATTTCTCCCTCATTTTAGTATTTTATGCTATATTAGGGCTTTCCTGAGTAATATTAAGTTTATTTTTCATATTTGTATTGATTCTTAGCGATTTAGTGGGTAAAACAATTCCTTACCATAAGAATGGAGAGGTTTGCATGGGCACTAGAGAACCAGTACAACGGCCTACGTCACCATTTTCTAATGTAACAGTGAATCATAAGGACTCTTTAGGACAGGCCTCTATTCAAGTCGCCCGAAGCAAAGAGGACAGAATCCGTGAATTTTTTGACAATCCGTATCCAAATGAAAGTCCGCCCTGGTACCTAGAACAAATTCTTTTTGATTATTTTCGTAAATTTGTACAAGAAGGCATGAAAAGAAAAGATGGTTATACTGAAGAAAGTTTGCATGTCATTGACCCTCTTTTGTTCAATAAAATTCTATTACAAATCGGATATCTACCAGACAAAGTTACCAAAGAATGTAGAATATTAAAAAGTACAGGAGCGGTTAGAAGAAACGAAATCCCTACTGAACAGCAATCAATCAGATTACTGTTCGCAACGACCATTATTCATGATCTTAAAGAGGATTATCCCAAATGTAATAATGAACATTTAACCAACTATATAAATGAAAGATTACGCACACATCCTAATTTAAAAGAAGATCATGTTACAGATCTTCAAAAAATGATACCTGCCCTTCTTGAAGGGTTAGACGCTATAACCTTTGGATATAAAGACTTTGATGGTAGTGGCAATATCATCAAAACATCTACCCATGGCGATGATTTACAACTTTATCTAAATGCATTACAGGAAAAGTGGTTTTCCATTGGTGCAAAGGCAATAGACCGTCTTGGTGGCCTTGTAACGCGCTTTTCAGAAACTGAAAGTAAATTTACAATAAAGGATCATATAGAATATGCAGATCAAACCAGAAAATTATTTATGGTGAGGCAAACTCTAGAAAATATGGCTGATCGATATCCTGAAATGAGAGATTATTTTGAAATAATCAATGCCAATATCAGAATTGCATTGGTAACATTAGAAGCTATCGCGTTTCATTATCCAAACTTACCCAAAGATTTTAAACAAAAAGGCGTTAGTAACCCCAATACCGTAGAAATTGATATTCATAGATTCGCCCCAATTGCGATGAAAGCACGTCACTACACACCAAGCGGCATATGTCCTATGCAACGTTTGGTTGGAGGGATTCAAGCAGAAGCAAATAGACACCCCTCTTTACAACCAATTGTTAGTCAAGTTACTGAACAACTCCAACCTTACCTTAATGAATTAGGCCAAAATTTAAGACTTATTACTAACCCTCCTACAAAAAAACATATTTAAAAAAAATATTTTTCGGAAAATGAGGCACACTTTTCTGCCGCAATAATTCATAAAATAATCTTTTTTAGAACGAATTTTGTAACTATTTATTTGCTAAGTTACGAATGTAGATTGAGATATAATCATATAATGTAATTATCACCCCTGTTGTTACATTAGATTATTCTTTCTTTATTAAGAACCTTCTTGCGTAAGCAAAAAGACTCTTTTTGGACCCAAACTGCCCCGCATGTGGTTGCTGCCCCCCCTATTATAAGCAGCCCGTGCGGGGTTTATTTTATCCGTCATATATAAGAAATTGAATCTAGGCACAATCCGTCTGCTGGGGCGGTAGGGCCACCTTTCGTACGATCTTTTGCTTCTAAAGCAATCAACACATCATCAACTTTCCATTTTCCTTCACCAACCATACATAACGTTCCAGCAATATTACGAATTTGATGGTGCAAAAAAGCACGTCCTTTGGCATGAATTAATATTTCTTGTCCGTTTAAAATATTTTTTGATTCAACATATAATTCATCAATACTGCGTATGGGTGATTTAGCCTGACAGTTACTATCACGAAAAGTTGTAAAATCATGTTCGCCGATAAGATGCTGAGCCCCTTGATTCATTAATTCCACATTCAATTTCTTTTTTACCCACCAGGCCAACCCCATATCCAGTGCCAAACCATAGGGACGGTTCATAATATGATATATATAATGTTTTTGTTTAGCCCCAAAACGTGCATGAAAATCTTTATCAACTTTTTCTGCGTTAACAATAGCAATTGGCTGTGGAAACAAATGAGCATTTACCGCCTTTGCTAAATCAAATCCAGTTAAAGGACGCTCTATCCCTTCTACTGTTTTATAATCTAAATCAAAATGAGCGACTTGGCCGCGCGCATGGACACCCGCATCGGTACGTCCAGCAACAATTACAGATATTTTTTGTTGGCAAAATTTATAAATGGCCGTTTCAATTTCACCTTGAATTGTTGCAATATCAGGTTGCCATTGAAAACCAGCATAATCACGCCCATTATATTCAATTGTAATCTTCCATCGTGTCATGAAAGAATATCACCTTGCTTTAAATACCCACCATTCAAAGCATCAGAAACGCCCATTACATTTTTATTTTCAGGTTGAATTTTTTGCAGTTGTAAAACCGTATTATCACCACAAGAAATTTTACCGTCTTCTATAACTGTTCCAAATTTTTTGTCTGTTTTTTCATTTAAAATGGTTGCCTGAATAATTTTCAATCTCTTGCCTGCACCATCCAAACACCATGTGCCTGGCCAAGGATTAAGGCCACGAATTTGACAATCAATTTGTGTGGCTGTTTCAACAAAATTAATATGACCATCTTCTTTGGTCAGTAATTTACAATAAGTTGCCGCATTTTCATCTTGAGGGGTGCTTTTTAATTCTCTCGTTTTTGACAACTCCTCTAAGCAATGAGAAAGTAGATTGGTTCCTTTAACCCAAAGATCATGATTCAACGTTTCGAACGTTGTTAAAGTATCAATTAAGCATTTTTCCTGCGCTATAATCGGTCCCGTATCCATTGATTTTTCCAAAGACATCACCGAAACACCTGTCTTTTCATCCCCCTTCCAAAGAGCATACTGCACAGGAGATGGGCCTCTCCAACGCGGCAGTAAAGAAGGATGGATATTGATGCAACCAAACTTAGGGGCATCTAAAATATTTTGTGGAAGCAACATACCAAAAGCCGCAACGATAGCCACGTCCAATTTTAAATCCTCAAAAGCCTGAACATCCTGCAAAGATTTAAAATCTATGGGGTAGCGAACTTCTATTCCGATATTTTCAGCCATTATATGAACAGGTGTTTTTTCTAATTTCTTATGACGTCCTTTTTCACGCGGGGGTTGCGTATATATACAAACCAAATCATGTGAGCCATCAATAAGGGATTGAACCGTTGGACAAACAAAATCAGGTGTTCCCATGAAAGCTATACGTAAGGGCTTTGTCATGGCTAAAGCGCATTCGTTTCTTTATTGATTTTTTTCATACGCCGTAAAATTATATTACGTTTTAAGCTAGATAAATAATCAATAAATAAGATACCGTTTAAATGATCAATTTCATGTTGAACACAATGAGAGTCTAAACCATCAAAAAGTTCTTCATGTGTGTCGCCCCCAACATCCTGAAATTTAACACGTACTTGAGCAGGACGAATAACCTCACCATACTGATGTGGCAACGACAAACAACCCTCATCATAGACGGATTTTTGCTCCGATGACCAAATAACTTCAGGATTGATAAAGGCACGCGGCGCACGAATTAACTCTTCATCATCGCGCTCTCCACTCCTATAACCCGCTTCAATCGTAAGGATACCATCAATTTCAGGGCCGTGTTGCCACATGCCTTCAGGCAGATCCATCACAAAAATACGATTGAGCTTATTAACCTGATTGGCCGCTAGACCAATACCAGCACCATGATACATAGTGGCCGTCATACGATCAATTTGCGACTTTACGTCTTCTGAAATATTTTCAACGGGACTTGCCGTTTCTTTTAAAACCGGATCAGGTACTTTTATAATTTCATATAAATGGGTATCAGGCATATTTATATTACGCTATTTTAATATCTTTATATTTATCATCATCTTGTTCATCATTTTCATGTCGTATCAATTCCGATGGGATAGATTTTGTTGCTTTCGCTCCTAGCTCTTTTAAATTTTCTGTTCGAGTTAGAATATTTCCTCTCCCCGTTGAAAGCTTATTCATTGCACCATCATAGGTTTTTTCTAATGTTCTCATGTTGTTACCTAACTTTTCCATATCCTCTAAAAATCCAAAAACTTTATCATAAAGCTGACCGCCTTTTCTTGCAATTTCTTCAGCATTCTTGTTTTGCAAGTCTAAATTCCATAGAGAATTTATTGTTTTTAACGTTGCAAATAGAGTTGAGGTACAAACTATTGCAACTCGTTTTTCCCATGCAAAACTATGGAGACTATGATCACTTTCTAGAGCTAAAGTATAAGACCCCTCAATCGGCATAAACATCAAAACCAAATCAGGAGTACCTAACTTATTTGTATCCTGATATCGACTATTTTCTAATTCTCTAACATGATTTCTAACGGATGTTTTAAACAATCTTAAATGTTTATCACGTTCATTTTCATCTGTTTCGACAATATATCTTTCATAGTGGGTTAACGAAATTTTAGAATCTACAATGATATGTTTATTATCTGGTAGTTTGACTATGAAATCTGGACGTTGATGAGATCCAGTTTCGGTATGTTTTATTTTCAAGCTTTCACCTTGCTTAATATAATCTCTGTCTTTAACAAGTCCTGCTTGCTCTAAAATATTTTCTAGCCTTATCTCTCCAAAATCACCTTGAGTTTTGCTATCACCTTTTAAAGCCTTTGTTAGACCCTCTGCCTGAAGGGATATCTTATCATTGGCCTCAACAATAGATTTGATTTGCTCTTTAAGAGCAAATTGCTCTTTGGCCTGAGTGCCAAATGAATCATCAACTTTTTTATGAAATTTTTCTAAGTCAATCTTAAGCGGTTTTAAAATTTCATCAATATTATCGCGACTTTGTTTTTTGAATTTTTCAGATTTATCATCAAAAATTTTATGTGCCAGATTTTCAAATTGCGTTTCAAATTTTTTCTCAATTTTTGTTAAGTCTTCACGATGTTGTATAATTTGTGATTGGAAGGCAGATTTTTCAGTCTGTGTCCTCACTAACTCTTGTTGGGAGACTAAAAATTTTTCGTTTAAAATGCGCTTTTCTTCTTCTAATTTTGATAAATTTTCTTTTTGTTGCCTATAACGCTCTTTTCCGACACCCAAAGAGAGCCTACCCACGATAAAAGCACCTAAAAGCACCCCCAGCAATAGAGAGAGAATATCAAAGCTTATCGAGCCTATAGTCAAATTTGGCAAATTCATGATATCATTCATAATATTAAGGAGAATAGACCAGATAAGATGCCATTTACAATAAAAACCATAGAAAACAGCAATAAACACCAAGGTGGTAACGCCATGGTCTATGTCCTTGTTGCTTTAGCCCTGTTTGGTTTTCTGACCATGACGCTATCGCGATCAAATAACCAAGCTGATAGACAGAATATCAGTGATGAACAAGCTGAATTCTATACCACAGAACTCATAGAATATGTTGCCAGCGCACAAAATGTGATTGAGATGATGCTTGCAACTGGTTCAGAAATTGATGACTTGGATTTTATAAATCCATCTAGTGGGGGTTTTGATACCCCACCGCATACCCATAAACTCTTTCATCCACAAGGCGGCGGATTGAACTACCAAGAAAAATTTAGTGAAGAAATCCAAAACGATGCCGCATCTGTTTGGGTCATTAATGAAAATATTGACGTTGAATGGACAAAGTTAGATACAGATGGATTGACACCACTTGATGACGTCATTTTAACGGCTTATTTTTTAACGGAACAAGCCTGTGAAATAATTAATCAGAAAATCACAGGCTCTACCGCCATTCCTGTGACGGCTAACCCACATGCTAATTATTTCTTAGCCGCAGGAAACACAGATTTTGATGCAACAGAATGTGCAGGATGTGACGGATACCCGTCCCTTTGCGTTGAGAATAATACAAATGATAATTATTCATTTTATAACATCATCGCAACAAAGAAATAATTGTTCGAAAATCTTCAATACCCTTATTCTTAAGTGCACTCGTTCGTAAAAATTCAGGATACGCCGCAGCATGTTTTGTAAGACAAGCTTTTAAATCTGTTTCAATTTTTTCTATCTCATCTTTTTTTGATTTATCACATTTGGTTAAAATAATACGATAAGACACAGCCGCTTCATCCAGCATAGTCATTAAATGTTCATCACTATCTTTTAGGCCATGACGTCCATCAATTAAAATAAAAACCATGCGTAAATTGGGTCGGCCGCGTAAATAGTCATTAATTAACCTATTCCACTCATTGCGCTGAGTTTTTGACACTTTGGCATAACCATACCCTGGCATATCAACCAAGTACAGCGCGCCGCCCAAATCAAAGAAATTCAATTGCTGCGTGCGTCCTGGTGTATTAGAAGTACGCGCCAATGTCCCTCGCCCCGTTAAAGCGTTAATAAGGGAAGACTTCCCAACGTTAGAACGTCCTGCAAAAGCAACTTCCGCTCTATTTGCATCAGGAAGCTGTTCTAAACCCGCAACGCCTAAAACAAAATCACAAGGACCCGCAAATAACAAACGTGCCTCGTTATGTTGTTCATCAGAAAATTCTGACGTGTTTTGCATTATTTTTTCTTCTTAGATTTTTTAGGTTTCGGTTTAGAAACTGTCGTCTCGTTCTTTACATTATTCTCAGGCGTATCTTTTTGATCAACACCCAGCGCCGTTTCAATTTCTTCTTCTATCATTGCCGCTTCAGGATGAACTCCATCAATTGGTGTTGGAGATTTGTATTTATTTTTACCTAAAACATTACCAATAAAATCAACCTTTACGCCCATACGTCTCATAATGATATATTGTTGTATTGTTGAAAATAGGTTGTTAAACGTCCAATAAATAACAAGACCTGCCGCAAATTTAGCCAAAATAACCGTCATAATCCACGGCATAGCGGCAAACATTTGCGCTTGAAATTTATCAGCCGGCGGCGGCGATAATTTGCGCTGTAAAATCATGGTAATCAGCATTAAAATCGGCCAAATACCAATGGCTAAGAAGCTAGGGCCTTCCCATGGAAACAATCCAAATAAATTCCAAAAACTCGTTGGGTCTGGTGCAGATAAATCCTGTATCCAACCAAAAAACGGGGCATGGCGCATTTCAATTGTGTTTGATAACACCTTAAATAATGAAAAGAAGATAGGAATTTGAACCAATATAGGCAAACACCCTGCCATCGGGTTTACTTTTTCTTTTTGGTAAAGCTTAACCAATTCCTGTTGCATTTGTTGTTTATCGTCTTTGTACTTTTCACGTAATTCGGTCATTTGAGGACCAATTTTTCGCATATTCGCAAAAGATTTAAACGAAGTATTCGCCAATGGGAAAACACAGATACGCAAAACAACCGTAAATAAAATAATGGCCACGCCAAAATTACCAACAAACCCATAGAAAAAATTAATAATAAAAAAGAAAGGACGTGTTAAAAAATAAAATATTCCAAAATCAACGGCCAAATCAAAATGAGGAACACCAAATTTCTTTTCGTATTTATTCAATAAATTTAATTTTTTAGCCCCTGCAAAAACTTCCATTTTTGTTTCGACCATGCCACCCGCTTGGGCAGTTACTGGATTTCCTGTTACATCGGCTTGGTACAAATCCTTTACTTGCTCTGTCGCACCTTTGGTATAGACCATACGATATTTATGCTCTACGCCTTGTTCAGGAACAAGTGCGGTATGCCAGTCTTTGGTCGTCAAACCAACCCAACCCTTTAAAGCTGTTTTTACGATCAATGGTTCTTTATCCATCTTACCGTATGTTTTTTCATACAGCTCATCGTCAAAATAACCTATTGGTCCCTCATGAACGACAAAGCGACCCATGTAGTCCTCAGGGATATCTCGTTGAGCAATAATAGAATAAGGATAAAGAATAATCGCACTATTCGTATTATTAATGACACGATTAACAACAGTGAATAAATAATCTTCATTTAAAGAAACAACCTGTTCAAAAACCACACCTCGACCATTGTTCCAACGAAATGTAACAGGAGATTTTTCTGTTAGAACATCACCTGCTGCTAATTCCCATTTTGTTTTAGAATTTGGTAATTTTAAATTTTTATCAGGCGATACCCATCCATGTTCTATATATTTAGGATGAGATGTGCCCGCTGGATAAAGAACAATCGAACTCTCTTCACGTTCGACTGTTTTAAAATGTTTCTTCAAACCTAAATCATCCAAACGCGCGCCAACTAAATTAAAAGATCCAAAAACAAGATCATTATTAATTTTAACGCGGCCCCCCTTTTGTTCAGAAATAATTTCTTCACGCGGAAGCTCTACTTCATCAACAAAACCAGAAGCTTTTTGTTTCTTCAATACGGCCTGTTGTTGTACTTTTTGAGCAGCACGCATTTGTTCCTTTTGTGGATCGAGTATAAAATGACTGTAGGCAAACCAGAGAAATATTGAAATTAATCCAAAAACGATGAGATTACGCAAATCTTCAGGATGCATTTTATCTTTTTGCTGCATTTAAATTCCTATTTTTTTGTATTCGAAGCAGGGGAATGCTTGCGTTTATAGCCGAACCATCCCTTTGATGCAATGGACTTAGCATCACAAATGGGCTCTACCGTAGGTACAGGATCAAGAAAGTTACCCTTATAGAAAGGGTGGCATTTTAACAGCCTTTTTATGCCTAATGCAGATCCTTTAATAGCTCCCCTACTTTGTATTGCTTCCACCATATAAACAGAACACGTGGGATGAAAACGACAACTAGGTCCTATGATAGGAGAAATCATAAACTGATAAAATTTTATCATGCCAATAAGAACACGCTTCATGTTATCTGATCCGCCAAAATATTCATTTTTTTCAAGCACCAACGTAAATCATTTTGTAAGTCTTCATAAGTGCGATCCTGTGCCATGACACGACCAACAAGAACAATATCAAAGTTTTGTTGGTGGTAATGGGGTAAGACGTCCAATGACACAGCTTTCAATCTACGTTTTAAACGATTACGAAGAACGGCTAATTTATTGACTTTTTTACTAACTGTAATACCAACGCGGATACCTTTATTTTCGTTTTCGCAAACTTCAACAATCATCCCTTTGGATATCCATTTACGCCCCTCACGTTGAACGCATAAAAAATCAGACCGCTTTCTCAAGCGGTCTATGGACTTTATATCTTTTTTATAAGCAAACATATTCTTTCAGGCCTTAAGCCTCAAATGCTTGCGAAAGCGCAATTAAGCACTCAAGCGAGCACGGCCTTTTGAACGACGGGCAGAGATCACACGACGACCATTTTTTGTTGCCATACGAGCACGGAAACCATGGCGACGGGCACGAACAAGTTTACTGGGTTGGAATGTACGTTTCATGACGCTCTATCCTTACTTTCTAATCAATAATTAAATTCTGAGGCGTTTTATAAGCCTGAAAACAGGATTTGTCAATTTTATCCTAACAATCCGGAGAAATTTGTTTTACTTACCACCTTAAGGTACTATTAAAGCTTGCGATTTATACTCAAAATGTCATTATATTGAGGTTGCGTAAGTGATATTTTAACAACTTGCTCAGTAAACAGTCAGTAAGGGATTTTAGACTAATGTATATGGATAATAATTGGAATCCAGTTCAAGGTGAAGAACTGGCTGGTTTTTTGGAACAAATTAACCCGATTGGTGATAAATATAGTGTTACAGCCAATACAACGAAAGTTGAATGGCGTCCTTTGCCGTTTTTTGATCAAGTTGCCCTTATTCGCGTCAAAGACCCTGCATGGACTCCGAAGAACCTATTTATCTATTATTTAACCGATCAAGGAAATCTTTATTGGCTCAATGGTACATCCCCTCCTATCCATGAGGTCAATGCCAAAGCACCTATTAAAATCACAGATGATAACGTATTGGATTATTTACGTTTTTTCTGCTTTTTTGTTCGTGGAGAAGAAGGACCATTCCTGATTGCCGAAAGTATGGAAGACACCTATGTTCCTAAAAATTTAGATGACAAAACAAGAATGGTCATTGAAGGTACCGTACGTGAGGCTAGCTTTGAAAATAAAGACGAAAATGGCAACTGGATGTGTGATGCGGTTGTCTATTACTCCAATGCTCTATTTATTGCCCATTTTTCAGTACAGCCCAGCGGCATGATTGAAATGTTAGATGATGAACCAATTGCGGCGGATTTACCTGTTAAAATTGACGCCCCAGTCTCTTAAAAATATCGCCTATTTTCTTCAATACCTACCTTTTTCTAAAGAAAATAAATTATTATACTAACTTATTGATACTATTGAGTAATACTTGATAATTTGGTCAAGTTTTTATCACGACTTTCATTTATGTTACAATAGTAAGGTAGAAATCTATTTATGTAATGCGGGGCAACAAGAGAGAGAAAAATGGTTCAAGAACAACAAGTTAACGTCAATTTTGCGAAGCTATTTTATACTTTTTTAGGCGGGCTACTATTAGCCACGATCGCAAGTAACCCTGTTTTAGCACAAACTGTTAGTGATATCGGTGAAAACATGGTTAATACCAGCACTACCCTTCCTAGGGTCGTTACTGGTATAGGCTATTTAATCGGTATTGTCTTCGCCGTACACGGTATCATTAAATTAAAAGAACATGTCGAAAGTCCAAATCAAACGGCCTTAAGATACCCTCTTATTTCATTAGCAATTGGTGGCAGCATGTTTGCCCTACCGATTATTTACGAAGCAATGGATAATCTTATTCAACCTGGAGGCAATCCTGGATTTCAACCACAAGGTGGAAATTTACTGACTGCCATATCAGGGGCAGCGGGGGCGGTTTTGGGGGCGGTGCCAGTTCAAGCTTTCGCTGCCATCTTAGACAACATAGTTGATTCCCTTGAACGAATACCAGGTCTTATTACTGGTACCGCTTATATATTAGGTCTTATGTTTGGTGTTGCTGGCCTTTTAAAGATCAAAGAACATGTTGAAGAACCAAACAGAGCTGCCTTAAAAGATGGTATTATTCGGCTTGTTGTCGGTGGTATGCTTTTTGCGATACCAACAATGTATGCCGCAATGGAAAGCCTCATTCTAGGAGATGGGGCCGGTGCTGTAGGTGGTATTATTGGTGGTGCTTATATTGCGCTAACATCTGGGGGACTTACAGCTGAAGCCGCAGGCGGCGGTTGTGCTGGAAATGCTATTGGAGGCGTTATTGGTGCTGTAACAGGCGGAGGCGGATTCGGTGTTGGTTCTGTTGTCTGTAACTTATTCATTAGTACGTCACCATTTTTAGCCTTCTTAACAGCTATCGCTTATTTATTTGGGTTGGTCGTTGGTATATGGGGTATTTTAAAAATCAAAGACCATGTTGAAAATCCAAGTAATGTATCAATATGGGATCCTGTCGCTAAATTAGTTGTCGCTGGTGGATTTTTTGCTCTTCCTTACGTTGTTATGACTGCTTATACAAGCGTTGCTGCAATTATTGCTCCTCACAGTAACCAATTAAACGGTGAGGTTCGTGTCGCCGGTGGTCCAGCAGGGCTGGACGTTATGATTGCAGCACTGATCAATGATACCTTTATGCCTGTTTCTGTTATTGTAAACTGGTTTGGTGTTGTTGCAGGCTTTATTTTAGTTTTTATCGGTATTTCAAGACTAATGAAATCGGCACAAGAAGGTGCCCGTGGTCCAGGAGGCATAGGAACCATTATGACCTTTGTAACAGGTGGAGCACTACTAGCATTCGGTCCTATGGTAACATCTTTAGGCACATCATTATTTGCAGCAGATGGAGTTTCTTCACCAAATGAAGGTACCTTAAATTATACAGCGGGGATGGATGGTGATGCAATCGCGCGAGCACATTCGATCATTGATTCAATTGTTCTATTTGTATCTATGGTTGGTTTTATCAGTATTGCACGAGGTATATTTATCATGCGCGGTGTAGCAGAAGGAAACTCACAAGCCTCCTCTATGGCTGGCGTAACCCATCTTATTGGTGGCGCAATGGCTGTTAATTTAGCACCGTTCTTAAACGCTGTTCAAAACACCTTAGGTATATTTGATTTGGGTCTTGGTATTTCCTTTGGCGGTGGATTAGGTGGGCTTCTAGGCGGATTGGGTGGACTCATAGGCGGACTGTTCTAACGCAAAACAACACTAATTTTTTAAAGAAAGAACGGATCGTTTCGCGGCAATGTAAGATCTGGTTCTGTGCTTAGAATAACATTGATAGAATTAGATTCATTAAATTTATCTATGTATTTTTGTTCAACCTCATAAAGGCGCCCTTTATTTTTAATGGGTTCTTTTTTTGTTATTAATTTAATTGTATTGAATATAACACTCTTTAGCTGTAATCCTTTTTTTGGATCTTGCTCAAAAGAACATTCAATATATTCGGTTAAATATTGTCCAAAACCGTCAGTATGGCTGTAATAAACTCTTATTGCTGAACTATATTGTTCCACATAATTATGCTGGATCGTTTCTGGATATTCCAATTGTTGCTCCAAAAATGCACCGCAGATACCGTATAAAATAGTGCCTTTAGCGGGTTCACAAGCCTTCATAACAAGCAATGTAAGCAAAAGAAAACCAAAAGTAACAGACGAAGTAATAATACCATTACGACTAGTTAATTTTTCTTTTATAATAGATATTTTCTCTTTCAAAGAGAGTTTTTCTTCATCAGAGCTTGTCATTCTTCTATAGTTTCGCCTTCTTCTACACTCTCACCTTCTTCTATAGTTTCACCTTGAGAAAGCCTATCTTCTAAAATTTTTGCATTTTCGGCAGCAACATCTGCATTAACTTTTTCTTTCATATTCTCAAGATCTTCACGCGGATCTGACATAGGAGGAACAACATCAAGAATAGATTGGCTAGCTTTTACCAACTCATCAACGATTTGTTCTACAACCTCACTTAAAGCGGCGGCTCTTGTTTCTCCTTTTTCAGACAAAGTTATAATTCTGCGCTTAATCTCACCGCGAGCACTCCCACCTGGAAAGTTAGCGGCAAGCATTTGTCTTGCCCGATGAGCACCCAACTTGTTGTAAAGACGTGTACGAATTGCAACGTCTTCAGAAGATGTTGATAACGCCCACAATTCAATAGGACCTAATGTATTATAAAGATGTTGCTCGTAACGCCCATCTGTTGTTCCTAGGACAAATAGAACCGGAGCCCCAATCGCCTTTGGTCCAGTTAGTTTAAAACGAATAACATTACGAGCTGTCTCAGATAAGCCAAACCGTGTACATATATTATCAACGGCTTGATCAGAAATGGCTGTTCCTAGAACCCACACACCTGTTGCCAAATCAATCATATCATCATCAAAATCGTCTAGAAGCTGTGATGAGAGTGCAATTTGAACACCGCGTTTACGACCTTCACGTACATCACGAATAACCTGAGAGCGCACAGATATAGACCCATTCGTTCTATGAAATTCATCATAACAAAGACGCTTAGGTGTTTCCATGATGTCTTGAATCCGCGTTTCATGCCAATATTTGAACTTTTCAGGCACCATCGAAATCATTTCTGGACCAACCCACCAACTACGAACCAACGTGTGACGTGCCAACATGTACATAATAGCCGTTTGTCTATTCGCAGTGTCATCCCCTTGTGGAGAAACATCCATTAAATCAAGAGAACAAATTCGAGAATCAGAAACGTCAAATTTAGTGACACCTGCAAGAATAGGAAACTCACGAATAGAAGAAGAGATCATCCGTTCAAACGCATTGATAACATTTTCTGCTGTTAGCCCAATAGCGGTTTGTTCAAGAAGTGATCTAATTTGAGGACGACGTGAAGCCGTAACCGTATCTGCCAAAACAGGAGAAGCATAACGTTGCGCTCTAATTGCCATGTGCGCTTCACCAACATCAAAAAGCCGATCAACGACATCCCACCAATAGGGATCACTTGGCAAATGAATATTATACTTTTGAATCTGTTCATCAATTTGGGCATCTAATCTAGGTAGATAGGGTCGTGGTTCGGCATTAGCGGCTGAATCATCACGCCAACGATACATTTCATCAACAACCATCCCAGCCAACATTTGAATACCATCATAGGGACGCTCTGCGCCTGGAGGCGTACATAAAAGAGTTAAAAGTTCAACAAGATAACTTCTTTCATCAATCAGCGGAACGCGACAACCTAATTGCGTATCAAAAGGATTAACGGCAAATTCTTGTGTCATTTGTAAACGATAGTAAGCAGCTTCATGCTGTCTATCTTCTGGCAAGGCTTCTTTAATCAATGACATCATACCAGAAGAAGATGGGCCAATATCAATCACAGCCACATAAGGAAGTTTTTGAATTCCTGGACTTAAACAACAAGCCATATTCATAGAATTTAACAAAACTGATTTACCTGCACCTGGTTGGGCAAACATAAGGTCAAACCATGTTGTTGTTAAGTTTGTACCTGTTTGGTAAGGCCATACTTTACCGTCTGGTGTACGAAACAACATCGCCCCTTTATCAAAAGGAGATGATGGTCGTTGCCACGGCATCAATTTCATGACTTCGTACATAGGGGCGATTGCCGTTGGAGCCGTTCCTGCACAATGAATACCCATCGCAGAAGACATGACACAATCTAAAGGATCACCAGAAAATTCACTGACCTGACAATAACCCCAACTTTCCACTGATTGCATCAAACTAGAAAGCCTGTTTTGTAATAATTTTAAATCATCGGCGGGTGCCCAAGTTGCAACAGAAATTCTAAGACGAACAACAGGTTCTTTCCGCGCCAGTCGCTGCAAACCCTCCAAGGAATATTTAATCTGCTTATTTTGTGCATTCGTTACACCCAAAATAGTAGCCGCAAAACTTCTTAAACCAACACTATAAGCGCCCCCTCCCTCTAACAAAAAGGATATACGATAAGGAACTTTTGCTTCGAATAATCTGTTTAATAACATAGGGAAAGGACTTGGATCCATAGGGGCTAAAGTCATATCCGCACCCCCCCAAAGTTGATCTCCAATTTTTACAATTGCCCCATCAACCACTTCCGCATCTGCCAAGGCAAGTTGTTGTCTTAAAGACGGCCACAATACCTCTGAAAGATCTGTTTTACTCATAGGGGCTCTCGGTGGCATCACATCACCAGGTAAACAAGCCTGCCAATTTTCATTTGCTTTTGACGGATACAGATTATCCTTCACAGCCCGCAAAGCATCATGAACATTCATAACCTCACCAACAATGCCCAATTCATCCAAAGATGATGTCACAGAGGCAATATAACTTTTATGTCTTAAACGAAGAGCATCTATCCCCGCTAAAGGGTATTGCGCATAAGCTGCATTGACCCATTTCTTACCCTTCGCTTCTTGCTTAGCGCGTTTCATTTCATTCTTCGTTAAACTACCAGGGCGCGTCCAAAGAACAAAATAGCATTCCTCATAAGACAAAAATCTAGATAAATGTCGAACCCGCTCCTCAAAAACATCTGCAACCGCCAAACCAGTATCAATGGCTGTTTGACGAGATGGTCTCATAAGGCTTTCTAAATGACTTTGAATACGGTCTGGATCACGAACAAAGAAAATTTGTATTGAGTGTCCTAAGCGATCAAACCTAGAACCAATTTTAATTGTAGCCCCCTCAATCAAATAATTATATTCTTCTTCACCAACAAGTTGTCGACTACCATCAACTTTAATGTAGGACATCAAAGATCCATCAGAAGCCACCATCGTGATATCATTATCAGCAGTTTCAAGACGGATATAACTTTCAAGAGACTTTTTTAAAAGAACCTGAAAGGGCGATAAGATTTTATCTATTATTTTCATAAGTTTATGACTTTGAATCAGTTATAACGTAAACAAAGATATTATACATTAACTCAGGAATATAGGGGAAATTACCTGAATATCCGGCTTTATAACAGGTAGTTCAATATTTTAGGCGGCTTCTGAAAGTTTTGCATAAAAATTCTTCCATTGCGTTGGGGCCTTGCCACCAAACGGACCATCTTTTGATCGCCAATAAGCCAAAATTTGTGGAAATTGGTTAAACTCTAGATCACCTTCTTTGATAATTCGTCGATCTAGAGGAAATAGCTTAATGCCATCTAACTTTTTATCCCTCATTGCATATTGCCTTGGTCCAAGAAAATCTTTCATGACAACAGACAGCAAATAAGGATCATCTGTATAAAGGCGCGCTTTCGCTTCCTCACGTCGTCCCATAATTTTTTCCAACGCTGATTTTGCTGTTTCTGCCATACTCCCTTGTGAAATACGGGAAATATATATGGCGCGCGCAATATGATGTAAATCTGCTTGATCAATTTCTGGCAACCACACGAGAAGGCCAGAGCTCATTTGAGCTACCTTTTCTAAATCAAAACATTGCTCACAGTAAATACAAGCCGTTAATAGGTTATCAGCCTGCAAATTCGTTTTATCACCATCAACAAACGAAATATCTTGATATTTTTTAGAAACGAACCCGCAATAACGACAGGCATTATTATCTCTTAGAAAAATTTTTTGTCTTATTTCAGGTGTTAGTAATCCATCTACTTTTAATGCATCACCATAAACTTTAGCATCGCGCATATTCTGCGCGATGCCTATTGTTAGTGGATATAATTTCATAGATTTTATATCAAATTAGTTGTACTGAATATCGTCAACAGTGGCAGTAACAGCACCCGTTGCGCCTCCATCAGTATCAAGCAATGTTGTCATAGACTCTGTGATAATTGGCAAAGCAAATAACGCACCACCTGAGGCCAAACGAATCATTCCATGTTGCAATGGTGTTTGACCTGGATTTTCCACATGGTCCTTAATTTTTAAGATACCAAGAACACCAAGTAAAATACCCAGCATATAAGAAATACCCGTTAACAATCCTGGCATATTAGAAATACCACCGATGATATTTCCACCAACATCGTTAAATGTTTTTTGAGCGAAAGCATCTTCCGCACCACCCAATGTACCAAGTACAACGAGAGCACTCACTTTCAAACTTTGGTTGTTAATAAATTTTTTCATAATTTCAGTCTCCTTTAAAAAAGTATTTTGTTGTTTAATCTCTAAAATAACCTCTACTATTATTAGAACATGAATCGTACAATTAAGGCAAATTCTAGAAGGTTATTTTTCATATTTACTTCTAACATGCTGAAAATAAACGACAATTTTTTGCCTTTTTTCCGTCACATTCCCACCATGTTTTCATCACGAGACATCAAAAAACATCATTTATTGGGTTATTTTGCCCGATGCTCCCTGAACAGTCCATTTACCATTACTATATAAAATATTTTGAATACGCCCTATTCCTGATAATTTATCCCCCACAACAACTGGGCGCATATCTCTCTGACCTTTTTTTGAAACCCATGCCTTACCTGGTTGGGCTGCACGTAACTCCCAAGTAACCCTAGCAGGCGCCTTCTTCGTTATTTTCTTTGCTACTGCAGCTTTAGGTTGGGCTATTTCTTCATTCTGCGGTGCTTCAATAGCACTCTCTTTTTCTACATCTGCTTTTTTGTCAGCCGTTTTTTTCGGGGCACTTTGTTTAGGCACATCAATATTCACTATAGTATTTTCTGTCTTCTCTATACTAGCTGTTTGCAAATCATTAATTTTTAGCTCCATATCATCTAGACGCTGAATAATACGATCTAGTTTTTCATTCAAAGAGGTTGATTGTATAGATTCTGAAACTACTTCTGGCTCAATTACCTTATCTGGTACGTCTTCTATTTTACCTTGCAAATCTTCAACAACAATAGCCGTATCAGGTTTTTCAGGTACCATTACAGGAACGCTTTCAACCACGACCTCCTGATCTAGCTTAGCTTCTTCCAAAGCTTCGAAAACCTTATCTTCGTTTACAACCGCCGTTTCCTCTAAATCTTCTATCTTCTGCTCACCATTATTTTCACCAAACGGAGATCGAGGAACTTCCTTAACTTCTGTCTCTTCAGATTCAACAGACTTTACTAATGCGTCATCAATATTTGTATCGTTATTTACATCGCTTACTTCATCAACCTCATTCGTTTCCGAAACAATAGGAGACGGCATAGGAGGCGCATCATCGACAACCTCCTTAGAAACATCAGCTACCTCTGCATCAAATAAAAAACCTTGTTCTTGTTTAGCCTCTGGCTTGCCTTCAGAAGGAACCTCTAAAGATTCAATATCTTCTTTCTCAATGGCACCAGGGCCTTTGTTATGACCCTCTAACTTCAACGCTGTTGTAAATTTAGATTTTTCAACTTTGTCACCATATTCAGGGGGTTCTGGCTGCATCTGAGACATAACAACAAATATCCCAACAACAATTGCGCCCGCAATAACAATTGTATTAAAACTTATTTTTGATTTTTTCGGCTGAAAGTTATCAACTGCCTCTTGATCTATTTGGCCCTCTTCTTCATAGTCAACATCATCATAGTCATCTTCAAAATCACCTAACTCAGAATCCAAATCAACATCATCATAGTCATCATCATCAAATTCGAAACTTTCATCTAAAGCATCGTCATATTCACTATCATCTGATGGTATATCAAAGTTTTCTTTATCGCTCATAACATTTCTACATTAAAGTTAATTTGAATTATTATTACTACTATTCTGATTCTGATTTATATTATTAGGGTTAAAACCGTTGAAATTATTTGGATTGAAGTTATTTGGGTTAAAGTTTTGATTTTGAAAAGCATTATTTAATTGTAAGTTTTGTAAACGCTCGGCAGGCGTTATAACTTCTGCATCCTCATCATTCGTAACAGCCTCAACAAACAAAATACCAATAGGGGTTCCCGCCCTTACCCGTAACAATTGCGGATTATTATCCTTAATTTCCTGAATAATGCTTGATAATTCTTTACCCGCCGTTGCGACACCAGAGGCAACTTCTTGATCATTATCATTGCTATTAGACGTTGTCTCTGTAATGCCGCCATCACCAGAAATAACAACCGTTGTTTGACCAGATTCTGAAATTGCAGTCGCAAAACCCGAAACAAATTCAGCAGCAACCGGTAAAACAACTCTTGTAAAATAACGCCTATCTATATCCGTCACAACACCAGGCAGTGATGTATCAGGATCAATTGCCACACCATTTGCTGAATAATCAACACCATCTAGAACAATAGTATTAAAATTTAAAGTCAAATAATCATAGGTCTCTTCGAACGACCCTATTAAGCGCGCGCCTTTAAAGGGACCTGTTAAAACTTGGGCTAAAATAGGGCCAGGAACGTCTGTATTTGCCTCAGTAATTAATTGTGCGTACTCGATAGTTCCCGCAGGCAACAAAATAGCATCACTGTCTATTTCATTTTCGTTATTACTACTTGCTATCGCGTCATTACGTTTTTTTAGTTCCGCTGCTAACCTGTCATCTTCTTTCTTTTGAAGGCCTTCAAGATATTCTAAATCAGCAATGGATGTTACTTGGGCACCATTTATTTTTTGATTACTCAAAATAGATTCCATTTGTTGCGACATAGCCTCCGACAATGCTTGTATTGCTGGTGTTCGCGTATCAACTTCAGGTTCCACAGGCTCGTCTTTCTTTTTCACTGCCGCCCGATCAACCTTTTCTTCTTGTAGACGCCGCCAACGCTCTAACGGATCCTCTCCATCTGGCTTGGCAGGTTTAAAAGGGATTTGACCTTTGGTTGAATTTGTCGGAATTGGGACAAAACTATCATTTTGTCTTAATGCCTGCTCTAATTTACGAGTATTATCATCTTCTGTCGCCTTAATAATGGCATCAGACATTTCTTCCGAGCCTCCTGGAGCCTCCGTAACATCACTTCCCTTTCGCATAGCGGAAGGGTTGACTTTTTCTTTTTCACCGCCAAAGATCATAAATATTGCAATAAGGAGGGCTAAACCAAAAAAGATAACGCCTATTTTTACAAAAGCATTATTGCGCCAAAGATCACCAAGCGTGCTACGGTTACTATCTAGATCATCAAATCCATCATCAAAATCCCCTAGATCAAAATCATCAGAGTCGAATCCATCTTCGTTATCACTCATCTAACAAATCCTTTGCTGTATTTAGACTAGCACGCATAAAACGACCTTTGTCAGATAATAATAAAACTGGAGTTTGGTTCAAGGCATAAACGTTCATTCCATCCGCAGATGAAACAGATTGCTCCCATCCTGGTGACAAAAGTGTCAAAGGTGTACGCACATATGTCATGCCATTGACGTTAAAAGCACTTGTTCGGCCATCAACCCCCGCAACATCTAAGCGCAATGCGCTTGCGGGTGGCGTACCGTCCAATATTGATATAATCAAAGCATTGCCCGCAACTCTTTCTGCACCACCTTCGATAAGGGGAGTTTGGGCAAACGGACCATACTCAGGAACACGCGCATCAACTCGATATTGAACTTCACTCTTACTTGTTCTTAACATGATTGTTATTGGCGTTTTCAATGTCAAAAGCCTAATCGACATATTGCCGTAAGCCGCTTGCTCCAAAGGCGTAATACGCAAAATATGCCCGCCCGCTTCAGGTTCAATAACTTCAAAATCACCAGCCCAACTTACATCTTGAATCGGCCAAGGTGCACCCGTAATGTCCAAAACATTTAAAGTTGATACATGGCCTGTTGCCGTTGTTATTACAAGGGGAGGAATTCCGGGATCCAGTGATACCGTCGCTACATTTACAAGAGGCGTCGGCACACCATGAATTGGTTCTTTTACAATACGCTTCGTTGTATCATATTCCATTAATAATCTTTTTATTTGATCGGGCCGCATCGGAAACAACCCTGTAATAGCCGCATCAAAAGCCTCACGTCTTATTTCTTCTTCCAATGCTAAATCACTTTGATCTTCAACCCCCTCATCAATATCAATCTGCAGATGATCATATTTAGCAGCAGAATTATCAAATCCAGTAATTTTCATCTCTCTCTTGGTTTGAATAGTGGGCAAAACATCATTTTGGTTTTGCCTTTCTTCTGCACTTTCTAGCTTCTCTTCAATCACTTTTTGAAGTCGTGATAACATTGAATCCTCAGGACTCTTAATATCCTCTATGGGTTCTAAATTTTTTTGTGCTGGCTCATTACTGCTCATATAATCTTCAATTGAAGTTTTTTCTGGAACCTTTTCTGGAACTTCTGAAGACTGTGCAAAACATAAATGTGAATGAAACGTAAGCAAAAAAACCAATAAAAATAAAAATGACCCATGCTTCGCAAAATATTTATTTTTGCGTGGCAAATCACCTATATTTATTTTCATTACGTTAATCATCATCACACAAACGAATCCCTTTGATCTCCAGAATATCCGCAGAATTACAAGCTGTCACCTTTATCTATAAACTTATATTATTATAATTTAACCCTGAGCCGCAACCCACTGAGCAATTCCAACCCCATTGGGGCTTTCTAAGCGTGGTACCCGAACGACAACAAGAGTTACCATCCATTGACTCGTTCTTGTTTTTGACCCTGATTGATATGTCAAAACCATAGGAATTTGAACGATCCATTGATATCTTCCGCCTACAACTCCCTCTGATTGCAATATAGGGGCTCCACGCGGCGCGGCGGTAATAACTTGAGAATTTGCCTCAATAGACTCAATCATACGAGCACCCTGCAACGCTTTAGTAAAACTTTCCCAACCTTGGGGGGTGAAATTGCGAGACGATTCCTGCAATCTGCGCCTATAATCATTGAAACCAAATGTCATAACCTCTGTCGTCGATTGAGCCACCCAAGACATAAGTGCTGGAGGACTTAAATTAGGCTGTATAAGCGAAACCATAGGTATAAGACGACCATCCTCAGTCGTTGCAAAATACCTATTTTCTGGTTGGTGGACATGAACGACGTAGAACATCGCCGCAATAAGCCCCAAAATGATAAAGCTTTGGATTACGGAAACCCTTAGGGCTAACCTATAGCCATCACGATAATATTCATTACGTAGTACGACCTTGCCTAAAGTCCCAGAATCCGCTTGATCGGGCTTTTGTTGCTTAGCTTTACTAGGCTCCCCACGAGCAGGACCGCGCGATTTTGGCTTCTTTTTCTCTGATTTTGAGGTTTCGTCCGGAGAATCTGTCATTTTTTCAATATACGCCCATTCTATTGTAATTACACTTGATGCTCAATTTTACCCATAAAATTTTAAAATAGGAGCCGTTTATAAGATAATAGCAAATCTAATTATAAAATAAAAACAATAGATTATTTCATTCGTGCGTTTTGCTATCATTTTATGATAAAATTTAAAATGAAGCCATTTTTTCATGAATTTTGGCAAAAAAAACTAGTTTCATATGATATTTGAGAGATCTGAAAAACTTAATGGCGTATTATAAAACAAAAAATCAAAAAATAAACACTATCTTTATGGTGATTTTTTTGCTTGTAGCACCCCTTTTCAGCGCCAAACAGGCCTCAGCACAATGTGCATCATGTTATTGTCTTGTTTGTCAGCCTGTTATCACAGGGGTACATGAGAGATTTAGAGAGCATGTAGAACAAGAATTTATAGACTATAGAACATGGCTCATCGAAACTTGGTATGTTGAAACCGTCTTACCTGCCATGATGCTTATGGCAGAACAACTAACTACCGTATCCATGCTACAAGTAGAAATTATTGGCACTTTCTTTGATGCTAAACATCAGCTTGAAACACAAAGATTATTTCAAACATTGGTTGCGGAGGCACATAAAGATTATCACCCCAGCGAAGGGATTTGTGAAATAGGAACAGGTGTCAAATCTTTAGCATCTTCAGAAAGGCGCGCTGACTTAGGTCAGCTTGCTTTTGCAAATAGAATGATGCAACGCCAACTTTTGTCAGTTAATACTCTCTCAGGAGAAGGAGATATTTCTGACCGTGAAAGCCGCTTATTACAATTCAGAACGGTTTTTTGTAACCCAAACGATAACTCTGGTAACTTAAATCTTCTCTGCGAAGCAGGTGGTAATCCAGCGCAATATAATATGGATGTTGATTTTACGAGTACAATCGAAAACAAACTAACACTTGATGTTGATTTTACGGGTCCTCAAGCAGGCGCACCGCCGACACCTGATGAACAAAATATTTTTGCCTTAAGCGCTAATATTTTTGCCAACCAAGTACTACCCGTTATTGGCGATAGACTTTTGGCTACCGAAACACATAGGCCCAGAGCCTTAGCATTTTTCTATTTAAGGCAGCGCGCCATTGCCGCGAAAAGAAGTGTCGCTCAAAATTCATTTGCTGCGATAACGGCTATGAGAAGTGCTGGAAATGGAGAAAATGCGCCATTTTTAAAATCTATCATCCAAGAGCTTGGGGTCGGTGATGATGAAATAGAACATTATATAGGAGTCAATCCAAGCTACTTTGCGCAAATGGAAATTTTAACAAAAAAAATGTACCAAAACCCAAAATTCTACGCCAATCTTTATGATAAGCCTGTCAACGTAGAAAGAAAAGGTGCTGCGCTACAAGCAATTGCCCTTATGCAGGACAGAGACATATATAAGAGTCTTTTAAGAAGCGAAGCTGTTCTAGCTACACTTTTGGAAACACTTGCACAGGATGAGCACGTTCGGATATCACGCGACTTAAACCAAATAAAAGGTCAAGATGAAAAGGTTAACAATTGAATAGCTATTTAAAAATTTTGGCACCTATAAAATTAGTATTTATTTTACTAATCATATTTTCTTATGTGGCTCACAATAATATTACGAACGCTGCCGATGTTGATGGAATTATTGATGGCGCAACCGGTGCTATTGAAGACGCAACTGGTGTTGTTAATGACGCGACTGACATTGTTGATGGCGCAACCGACGCTATTGATGACGCGACTGGTGCTGTTGAGGACGTGACCAATGCTATTGATGATGCAACCGACGCCATTGAGAACATAGACGAAACTATTGAGAATGCAGCTGACGAAGCTGTTGATAACGCGACCGAGGCGATTGAGGACGCGGCTAACGAGGCTGTCGACGATTTTATTGAAGATGCAACCGACGCTGTTGCGAACAGCGAGGCCGTTGCCGATCTTATTGAGAACGTAGACGCGGCTGTTGCGGCCAGCGAGGGTATTGCAGAAATTATTGATGGTGTGGGCGAAGCCATTGCAACCGGCGAAGCCCTTCTAAGTGGCGAAGCCGTTACCGAAATTCTTGAAAACGTAGCTGAGGCTATTGCGAACGGCGAGACACTTGAAGAGATTCTTGCGGCTACAAACGAAGCCCTTGCGGCGGCCACGGATGAAGCCCTTGCAGGCGTCGCCGATATTGTGAGTGCCGACGCTATTGCCGGTATCCTTGCGGACGCAACCGACGCTATTGTGGCTGGCGCAGATCCCACCGAAATTATTGAGGAGGCGGGCGACGCTATTGCAAACGCGGCCAGCGAGATTGCAAATCTCGCCAATATTGCAAGCCCTGGCCAGTATGAAATATTTCCACCTGCTGATACGTCTGCAGTTACTTGTACGCCATCTTGTGTTGCTTGTATCTCCTGTACAATAACAATACCGTTGAATCATGTAACAATTAAAGAAGAAAATGGTAGGCATTTCAGAGACCACCATGTTTGGATGATTGACACATTTTTTACAGAGCATGTTCGTTTTGCAATGGCACTCATGACCAATCAAATGACAACTGTTGCTATGCAACAAGTCAAAATTATCGGTACTTTTTTTGATGCTAAACATCAATTAGAAACACAAAGACTTTTCCAACAACTTATGGCCGAAGCCCATAAAGACTATCAACCCAGTGAAGGTATGTGTGATATTGGTACCAATACTCGCGGTCTAATAGCCTCCGAAAGAAAAACAAACTTAACGCAACAAGCATTAGCAAATCGTGTCATGGCAAGGCAGCTACGATCTGGTGAAAATCTAACAATGGAAGATAACTCAGACCTATATAGCCGTCTTGGTGTATTTAAGGAACATTTTTGTTATCAAGGAGATAATTCAAATAATTTAAGAACGCTATGTATAGATGGTAGCGCCCCAAGAGAGCTAAGAAACAAAGATGTCAATTTTACCAGAACTATTGATTCTAACTTAACACTCGATATTGATTTTAGTAAAGACAGTGGCGTTTTTTCACCAGACCTGAGTCCAGATGAGATAGCCACCTTTGCCTTAATGACAAATTTATTTGCAAATGATGTTTTACAAAGTGTTGGTAATAGGGTTCTAGCCACTGGAGCTGGCGACCCAAGAGCCACGGCTTATAAATATATGGCTTTACGTGCCGTAGCCGCAAAAAGAAGCGTTGCCCAAAACTCAATGAGTGCCATTATAGCTGAAAGAGCCGCAGGCGATAAGGCAATTGAATATGCCCCCTTTCTAAAAAGTACAATTCTAGAATTGGGTGTCCCAGAAGAAGAAATTGAGTTTATCGTTGGAACGGATCCTAGTTATTTTGCCCAAATGGAAGTGCTAACCAAAAAGCTTTATCAAAATCCTGTTTTTTACACTGAACTTTATGATAAGCCTGCAAATGTTTTAAGAAAAAGGGCATCAATTCGAGCCATAAGCTTAATGCAAGATCGCGATCACTTCAAAAGTCTCCTTAGAAGCGAAGCTGTTTTATCAGTTATTTTAGAATCTATGCTGAGTGAAGAACATGACAGAGTTTACAAAAGACTTAAGCGTTTAAAAGCAAACACACCACCGGTGACACAATGAAAAAAATATGCATTGCTCTTATTTTGATTTTTCTTGTTTCAGGCTTCTCGAAACAAGGCTTATCTTATCAGTGCCCGTGCGAATATTGTATATCTGATATTTTAACATGCTCAACCGAATGCGCCGCTTGCTCTTTAACTCAGGAAGTGCCCACTAAACTTCATTTCACGACAGAAATGGCAAATCATAGACTATGGATGGTTCAACTTTTTTTTGCAGATCCCGTAGCAGGTGACCCTCCTGGTTTATTAGCGGCAATGATGTTGATGGCTGAACAATTGACAACCAATGCTATGCTACAAGTAGAAATTATAGGGACGTTTTTTGATGCAAAACACCAATTAGAAACACAACGTCTATTTCAAACCTTAACAGCACGCGCACACAAGGATTATCACCCAAGCCAGGAATTATGCGAAGTAGGAACAGTAACAAGGTCTTTAGCCGCGTCTGAAAGAAATTCCAATCTAGCCGCTGTAGCTTTTAGTAAGAGAAATGTAGATAGACAGTTACTCTCCAGAGATACTTTAGAAAATGAGAGGGGTGTATCCTCCGATGAAAGAAGCCGTTTGGTACAATTTATTCAACAATTCTGTGAACCTGAAGACAATGTGGGACAACTTGACCTATTGTGTCTAAGAGCTAACGCGCCGTTTGAAAATCGTAACAAAGACATCGATTATACATCAAGCGTCGACTTACCGCTAACCTTAGATATTGATCTTGAGGATCCAGCAGTCAGTAGTGACGAAGAAGCTTTTTTTGCTTTAGCTGCCAATTTAATTTCGCATCAATCTATGCCGTCAGTTTCTCCAGACCTTTTAATGTCGATAGATAAAACACTACCAAGCTTCGGTAATGCAGCCGTGGCTTATTTAGACAGTCGGGCGATGGTTGCTAAACGTAGTGTAGCGGCAAACTCCCTAGCATCAATTATGTCGCTTAAGGCCGCAGGAGAGCCTGGATCACAACCTTTTATTTACGCATTAATAGAAGAACTAAGTCCTGATCTTTTTTCAGAAGAAGATATAGCGAATATAATTGGTGAGCGACCAAGCTATTACGCACAAATGGAAATACTAACGAAGAAACTGTATCAACATCCTAACTTTTACTCTGATCTATATGATAAGCCCGTCAATGTTCTGCGTAAAGATGTTGCAATTCAAGCAGCAGATTTAATGCAAAAACGAGATATTTTTAGAAGCTTATTAAGAAGTGAAGCTGTTCTTGCCGTCATGTTAGAAACAGCTCTTCTTAAAGAACAAGACAAAGTAGCCAACGAATTTGGAAATGCAAAAGAGGGTGGCGGCAATAGAGTGGGGGCAGCTCCATGAAAAAAAGTAACTTAAGAAACAAAATATTAAAATTTATTTTTACCTTCTTTTTGATAGTAAATTATATAGGCATACACCAAATTTACTCAGCATATAATTCACCCGCACATGCATGCGGATGTGCTTATTGTGCTGTCGTCATAGCAAGCTGTTCTCAACTTGCTTGCTCCTGTCAATCCACTGATGAAACATCGGTCGTACAAATTGGTGGTCTTACTGGGGGAACATTGGCTTGGGACCTTTATCAATTTCAAATGCATGAAGAATGGATTATTAAAAATGTTTGGGAAGCACATGTATTGCCCTCCATGATGTTAATGGCTGGGCAAATGACAGTTATTGCGCTACAACAAATGGAAATGCTTGGTGGGTTGTTTGATGCTAAACATCAATTAGAAAGCCAGCGCCTCCTACAAGATCTTCAAGCGCAAGCCCATAAAGATTATCAACCTAGCACAGGTATGTGCCGTTTTGGAACAAACACAAGAAGCTTGGGGGCAGCTGATAGAAACACTGAACTTACACAAATAGCTTTAGCAGCAAGAGCAACTCAACGTAACTTAATGAATCAAGGAGCACTTGGAACAGGCAGTGAGCGAGATGATTCCCGAAGCCGTCTTGATCAATTTGTAACCACTTATTGTAACCCTGCAGATTTTGGAAATGCACTAGATCTTTTATGTGATGGAGCAGAAATCGGACGTCAAAACAAAGATGTCAATTACACCAACAATGTACAAGATCAGGACACACTCTTAATTAATTTTGCTAATGCAGAAGTAACACCAGAAGAAGAAGATGTTTTAGCCCTATCACTTAATCTTTACGGCAATGAATTATTACCTCAAATCCGAGATATATTTATTGCAGAACTAAACGGAGACTATGTAGATGGCGGATCTAAATTATATATGGACACACGGGCCTTAACCGCAAAAAGAAGTGTCGCTTTTAACTCTTTTGCCGCAATAGCAGGTTTAAGGGCACAAGGACCAGAAAGCGTAGTGCCCTACATGACTGAAATTTTAGAAGAAATGGGTATTCCCGAAGAAAACATTGAAGCCATGCTCAAAGGTAGTCCTAGTTACAACGCACAAATGGAAATACTGACTAAAAAGCTTTATCAATCACCTAATTTTTATAGCGATCTTTACGACAAACCAGTCAATATTGATAGAAAAGACGTTTCCATGCAAGCTATTGGACTAATGCAAAAACGAGATATGTATCGTAGCCAACTTCGTAGCGAAGCAAATATGGCAATCTGGCTAGAAACAGAAGTAGAAACTTTACAGGACTACCATAACAACGAAGTAAGTAAATTAAGGGAAGGTGCTGAAGTCTTATTCAATTTAGGATTGTAAAATTTATAATAATGATGAAAAGAGCATATAAAAACAAAATTATAACAGGTGCATTTTTACTATGCGCTGGCTTTGCTGCTTTGTTTTTTTTCAAGGATAGTTACCTACCTACTGAAACAAAAGAACCCCAACAAATAAAGAATTTATATGCTGAAAAATATGAAGGCTTTAGCAAAAACACAAAAATTTCTAGGACTATCTTTTCTCCCAGTTCCGAGACCAAAGAAAAAGAAATTTTTATTCAAAACCCTAAAAAACCCCTACTTATTAATGCGGACCACAATATTTATAAATCAAAAAATATTTACAACATAGAATACAAAATTCATGAAAACAATGAGAATCTGATTGATCTGTCCTTTTTAATAAATAAGAAAAAAAAGTTGGTAAAAATTAACTTAAGCGGTCTAAATAATAAAGAAAAAGTAACTCTTATGTTCGACAAAAAAATAATTTACGACGTAATACCGGTTGATTGGTCTGGAAAAATTACTCTTAGCGCACCATTAAATAATGAAAATAAAAATGAACCCGAAATTTGCGCTCGTATCCAACAACAAAATAATATTAAAACAATATGTCATCGCCTCAAACAGAAAGGAAATATAGTATGAAAAACTTAAATTATTTCCTTTTAACTTTGGCACTTATTGTCACTATATTGCCTTCAAAATCCCATGCGGCCGCAGAACCGATTCCAATTAAGAGAATATGGGTAGGCTCTTTCATGTTAATGGCCGAGCAATTTACAACCACAATGATCCTACAGATAGAGATTATAGGAACATTTTTCGATGCCAAACATCAATTAGAAACACAGCGCTTATTTCAACAAAAAGTTGCTGAAGCTCATAAAGACTATCACCCTTCTGAACAAATGTGTGAAATTGGAACTTTTGTTAGAGACCTTGCAGATTCTCAAGAGAGAATCAAAGTAACGAGAAACGCTATACAAAACGCTTCTCTGGCACGTGCATTGGGAACAGGTGATGTAAAAACAATGGATGACAGAGGCAGTGGTAGCGATCAACTTACACGTCGTAGAGCATATATAGATGAGTTTTGTAACGTAAATGATAATGCCGCCCAAAACACTTTGCTATGTGAAACAAGTAAAGAGGCGGCACAACAAAACGCTGATCTTAATTATACACAAACTATTGATGGTCCTTTAACAATCAATCTCAATTTTATTGACCCCGACATCACACCAGAAGAAGAAAATATTTTTTCTTTTATGGATCAAATTTTTATGAACGAGCCATTTACTGATGTTGCTCGCGCGAATACAATTAATCATAAATTTGTAAAACCTTATCAAGAAATGCGCTCTCTTACAGCCATGCGCAGCGTAGCTCAAAATAGTTTTGCCCATATTATTGGTGAAAAAACGGTCGGACCTGAAGAACAAAAAGTAATTACTCCATTCATCAATGCTTTATTAGAAGAAATGGGTTTAAGCGACGAATTAATGCTTAATTTAATTGGTGAACACCCTAGCTATTATGCACAAATGGAAATTTTAACGAAGAAAATTTACCAGCACCCTGAATTTATTTCTAATCTTTACGATAAACCAGCGAATGTGAAAAGAATTCGAGCAGCGATGAGCGCCATTAAATTAATGCAAGATCGCGATATTAGTAACGCCATGCAACGTCGTGAAATGTTAACTTCCATGATTTTAGAATTACAACTTCGCTACAAACAAAATGAACTTACTGGCCAAGCTGAGAAAGCTATTTTTAATCTACCTGAAACTTCAGGCACAGGCGTTCAAAATGCCCCTGGAACAGGCGCAGGCTTCTAATGAAGCCCCCTCTATAATCTGGCATTACATTTGCAATACTCTTTATAGAACTGTGGACAGTACACAGTAAAATTACACTTTGTAATTTACTATAAAAGAGGAAAAACGATGACATATCAGGCACTTAACACCGCCATATCGGGCTTGCGCGCTGCACAACAGCAGCTAAGTGTTATTTCCAATAATGTTACAAATGCGACAACACCGGGCTATAATCGGCAAATAGCACCACAAAAAACCCAAGTTTTGCGTGAAAGTGGCACAACAGTTGGGGTTTTAACGGAAAGCGTCATCCGCCAAGTTGATATGAATTTGCAACGTGATTTATGGACGCAAATTAGTGCCTCTTCTATGCAAGACGTACAAATTCAATATTTGCAACAAATTCAAAGCTTTAACGGCCCACCTGACAAAGGATTTTCAATCGCGGCAAAACTTGCCGATTTACGCGATTCTTTTAGTGCCCTTTCTGATATCCCTGATGATATACAAGCTTTAGAAGCCACCCTTAATCAAGCTAGCGTTGTTGCTGATAAATTTAATGATTATGCAGAAATGTTAACACAGCTTCGTAATGATGCTCAAAGCGACCTACAAACATCCGTTAATACGGTTAATAGTCTCCTCCAAGAAATTACAAATATTAATATTAGTATTCGTGGATCAGAAAATATTGGAAATTCGGTAGCAGGATTAGAAGACCAACGTGATATTGCCATTAAATCTTTATCTGAACAAATGGATATAAGTTTTTTCCAACGCGCTGATGGTGTTTTAGTTGTTCAAACACGCGAAGGACAAGAATTAGCGGGCGACGTTGCGCATAGGCTTGAGTTTGAAGCCGTGCCAATTTCCGCCAACCAATATTATCCAGAAACTGCCAGCGGTCTTTTTCTTATCAATGAAACAAATAGTGGACGCATTACAAGAACAGATTTGACCGAGCGTGTCGTCGGTGGAAATTTAGGTGGGTTAATAGAACTTAGAGATAATACGATACCTTCTTACCAAGCTCAAATTGATGAACTTGCTTATCAAACAGCACACCGTCTTGATCTTCAGGGTTTACAATTATTTACAGACCAAAATGGAATTATCCCTGACAATACACCACCAGACCCAACGACATTGCCGCTCCCTACCCCTGTTACTTACGTTGATTTTGCACGCGTCATGAAGGTCAACAAGGACATCGTCGCCGACCCAACACTTCTACAAAGTGGAACCTACAATCCTGATGTCGTCATTCCTTCTGGTGATAATTCAGTTATTCGCCGTGTTTTAGAATTTGGTTTCGGTAATGTTAACTACGAAGAAGCTATCGGAACAATTGATTTATCTGGTCCTGACGAAATACAACTGCTCACTGGTATAAGATCTACCAATACTGTTGTTTTAGGAATGGATTTCTCTTCTTTTCCTGAAATTGGCAGCCTTGTTCCTGTTGGATCAGGAAGTTTAATAGATGTTCACCGTGATTTATTTTTAGATTTTCCGGATAACGATCAATTCAGAATTACATTTAATGAAAATGAGGGTTCCAATCCTTTTTTACCTCAGGAAATTATTGTTGATTTAGAACTCGCCGCAATCAACCATCCATTAGGCCCCGGTATTAACAGCGCTCTTGATCAAATAGTCGCCGAAATTAATGATCAAATAACAGCCAATGCGACCTTAGCTCTTGTACCTGACCGCGCGTCTGTTAGCACGAACAGCTATGGGCAAATTGTATTAGAAAGTACAGGAAATATAACGATTGATAGAGATCCGACCACCTTCCCTGCCATTCCTCCTGAAGAAGCGATGTCTGAACCAGCTTTAGCGGCATTAGGCATCGTCGAGGCAACCTATGAGGCAGTAGATCCAACCTTCACTGTTCAAGTTGGTAACGGTGAAATTTATACGATTACAATCGAACCGGACGACACACTCCTTGAATTAGAAGATAAATTATCCTGGGACCCTATAAATAGAACGGGTGTGCCAGGGTTATTTGTTGATACAACTGGTGGATTTTTAACACTCAGACCGGGTATTGATAATTCTAACTGGAACCCGCCACAACCGCCGCCTCTCATCCCTGTTGATTGGGACAATAACCACCGCTTTGGTGGAGATATCAAAATTTCGAGCGGCTCTTTTCTCTCTAATAACTTAATAGGGGGACGTATTCCAGCATTAGTAGATGGTGTAAACGTTGTCAGCGCTCTTTTCGGTAGCTTTACCCTAAATGGGCTTCTTCTAGACACAGAAATATCACCTATAACAAGCCATGTCTATGAATCTGAAATTTCAAACGGATCTGGAACATTTACTAATTTTAGAAATAAGTTTTTAGGACCAAATGCGGGTGTATCAACAGGAATATTTAGCTCAACCAATTTAATTGATTTCGCCCAAAAAGTGATTGATGAAACATCACAAGATTACCTACAAGCACAAAGCGCATTTGAAAATGAGGACACATTACGAGGCATTATTCAAAGACAATTTAGTGATGAGTCTGGCGTTAATATTGATGAAGAGATGTCAAACTTAATTGTTGTTCAGACAGCCTATGCTGCTGCGGCAAGAACTATCACTGCTGCGGACGAGATGTTTCAAGAATTGATTAATTCAATTAGACGATAAAATTTTATTTTAGGAGATTAAAAAATGACTGGTATTTCTAACTTAGGCCAAGCCCTTGATCAAATTTCAAGACTAAAAAGCCAGCAAATCACTCTGGATAGGTTCAGTACGCAAATTGCGACAGGAAAGAAAACTCAGCAATTTTCTGGCTTAGAGGGTGATAATTTAAGATCGCAGCGCGCACGCGCAGATTTAAACGCTATTGAACAATACACAACCAATATTAAAAACGCTGACCGTCGTATTAATTTAATGGTGAGCTCTGTCCAACAAATCGCTGCGCAAGCCAAAACATTAACAGGCGCAATGACCTCCGTACAAGGGGGAGACTTACCAGATTTTGACACAACACAGCAATTAGCCACTGATGTTTATGATTTTATTATTGATCTTATCAATACAAAAGATGGTGAAAGATATTTGTTTGCCGGCTCTGACTCCAGCGTCAAACCAATAGATGACCAAGGTCAATATGATACTTACTTAGGAACCTTTGTTCCTGATGGTACCAATCTTGCTGCTCCTGGCAATGTAAACCCTCCGGCTCTGGTCGCTGCTGGCTTTCTTGGGGAATGGGGGCAAGGTAATATTACAACAGATGAATTCATTGATGCCTACACAACAGTCAATGAAACCGTACTTGGTTATTCTACAAGCCTTGTTAGTGGATCAACAGGTGATGTTCGTGTTCGCGTCGATGAAAATTCAGATTTTGATTATACGCTTTTGGGTAACACAGATGGAATGAAAGAAATTATTGTTGCACTGGGCGTACTCAAAAATATGCCGCCGCCTGCATCTGCACCGGGAGCCCTAAACGACCCCACAGCCATTAGTGCAGGATCAGATATTCCGCCGTTTCCATCTGAAGACAAGCAAGCAAATTTCTTTGCTGTTACAAATGATATAATGAATAAAATTGTACAGGCCGTTGATAAACTAGAGCAGGAAGAATACCGCTTAGAGCTTGTTCGGGCACAAACAGCTATCATTAAAGATCAATATATCTACGAGAGAAATTCTCTACAAAGTGTTATAGCGGATGTTGAAGACATTGACTTAACAGAAACGGTAGCGAAACTTCAACAAGTCCAAATAGGCTTGGAAGCATCATTCAGCGTAACAGCATTAATTTCAGATTTAACGCTGGTTAATTTCTTAGGAAGATAAATGTGAGATAAATTTTTTAATTAAAATTATAGCTTAGCTGTTTTTTGTATAATAACTTGATTGCCTTGAATCACAGCTGTCAGGTTTTGTGGGCTTAGCATATCATTCAACACTTGATCCCAAGGCTTTCCACCTTCCCAAGAAACACTAACGCCAGCGTCAACATCTTTGGCAAAACTATGTATAAATTCAGTAGGAATAACCTGAGACAAAGCCAACGCCAGTGGAAGATCACGACCAAAACCAATAGCTTCTGCGTATTTTATTGATGGCACTGCTTTTTTTACAGGGCTTCGTGGAACAGCCATACCTGGCAATGGAGCAGGCTCCACCCCCATCATGGGAGTCATACCATTACCAGTCGGTGTTAAAAAAGTTTTATGGGCCGTAGAGGCCATTCTAACGGCTTTAGGCACCAAAGGTGCTGGATCTTTTTTTGCACCTGTTGTCATACCATTTCCTAATTTCACAGGGTGCAAATCTCCAGACTCTTCATTCAGTGACTTATACATTTCTAGCATACTAATTTTATTGGTCACTGGTGCTATATTGTTACGAAGCGGATATGGATTAATAACTAATTTTTTACCTGATAAATTTTTTGTTACCGGTGCAGCCGCTATTTCTGGCTCAGCTTGTGGTTTATTTTGATGTTCGCTGTCTGGTAAAATTGATATTGGCATACTCACCACAGAATTGTCTGGCAATGGCTCTGATGATACTTCTGGCGCAGGAAACCCCCCGCTTGTATCCACTGGGGAAGCAACAAATACATCTTCTTCTACAACATTATTTTGTGATAAAGAGGCTGGGCTTTGCATCGGAGGCACCCATTCAAAACCTGCAAATACTGTTTTAATACTGATCGCGTGTATAAAAAAAGATGAAAATATAGCTATAGAGATTAAACGTATCATTGTTACGTTCCTTGCCTGTGTGTTGTTAAGATAATAAGAAAATAGAACTTTCGTAACAAAAAGACAAGGATATTAGAAAGGTCATTCAGCGGTTATCCCGCTTTTCAGCCCAAATCTATAAAGCGTTTATATCTTATAGCGACCCAAGCTGGTCTAAACTGGCCATTAAGCCAAGAGCGTAATGAACGCAGGGCACAAGGAAACGTTAAGCCTCTCTTTTCCAAAGCCACAAAAATAACTGTACTTAAAATTGCTAAGACAAGCGAAACAACACGAAAATAAAAGAGGAGAATAAAAAACGGTATAGCCGCACGCGCATCAATACCAAAAAAGCGAACAGGCTTCATTGTATTGCGCCAATGCCAATTAACTTTCTCTTCTGCGGTATCTTCAGCCTGTCCCATAGTTTATAATACCCTATTATTACCCGCCAGCACCAGTTGAATTTGATAAACGAATATACGTACGGCGATCAATGTCACCGGCTTCAAAAAGAATCTCAGCACTTCGCGCCATAAGTTGACCGTGAAAAGGGATTATTCTTTGAATTTCAGCGGGCCACTCCTTAACATCCATATCAAGAAATTTTTCTCTAATATCATCATTAAAACTCATCCATTCCCTTACCCCTGTACGTCCCCCAGACACTTTAGGAACAAGCGTTTGGGTTACAACCATACGAATAGTTTCCATCAGGGCGTAAGCCTTCTCTGAACGCTCATTAGGCTCAAATGTCGATACCATACGCTGAATAGTAGCCGCCACACCTGTTGTATGTGTTGTTGTATAAACTGTATGCCCTGTTTGAGAGGCCTCGATAGCAGCAGATATTGTTTCCCTATCACGCGCCTCACCAACAAGAATAATATTAGGTTTACGACGAAGCGCATTCCGAACACCTGCAGCAAAATCTGGTAAATGGCGCGGGATTTCAGTCTGGGATATCAGTGAACGAGGAGATTTAATAGCATCGTAAACATATTCAATAGGGGCTTCATAAGCCACAATTTTCCCACAGCCACGCTTTCTTTCCATCAACATACGAATACCCGCCGCCAACAACGTTGTTTTACCAGATCCTGTCGGACCTGTTACAATGATCATGCCTTGGCGTGGAATCCATGACTTTATAATTTCTTCTTCAACATTTAGATCAGCCATTGTTGGTGGTTCACTTGGTAAAACCCGCATTGTAATCTGTGCAGAATCTCGACCACGCGATAAGATCGCCGTTATATTTACACGAAACCGGATACGTGTGTAACGATCTGGGCGTACTTCGTAAGATAAATCCAAATCTCGACCAGAGGCCAGACGTGCCGACGCATCGGGTCCATAAATTCTAGTGAGAAAAACATTCATATCTGCTGCATCAACAGGTCTGAATAAAGCAGGATAAAGCGCACCATTTATCTCATTATAAACAGGCCTATCTGTTTGAATTGTAATATCAGACGAATCTTTTTTTACACACCACAGCAAAAAATCATCAATAAAATCATCTGTAAAACGTGGGGGCTCATGGGGCCACGTTTCAGCAATATTATCTTTTCCTTTGAGAAGACTTACCGGTCTGCGGGTTGCCATTTCTTATATCCGGTTTGAAGTTTAGGAAGTTCAGTTATAGAAAGAGCGCGGTCGCCAATACGCATGGTATTACCGCCCCCTGTCACACCACGATCAGTTTGTGTCGCATAAGGGGGTGAAACCATCCCTTGCGCCAATAAGGAACGATAACGCACCATTCCTCGAAAATCAGCAACAAGCTTATTCAAATCAGCTTGAAAAATTTCATCAGCTTGTTCGACACCTCTCGCCCACCCTTCACGAACGCGCTGTTCCCAAATTTTACGTTCGGCATCATCGGCAGGACGAAGAATATCTGGTGGTGGTGTTACTTCACCCCATTGACGTTCTAAATATGCACGCCATGTCCGCGCTGTACTCACAATTCTGGCGTTCCGATTAATATTTAAAACACGGTCTGCCAATGCGGCATCCATACCTTGGTTATCAATTAATGTTGCATCCATAGCCTCAGAAATGACGGGGGGTTCAATTAACAAACCTGAAGGTGCGGGTATAAGAAGTTGACGAAAATCAAAAACTTTATCCATGTAACGCGCCCGTGTTTCCAATTCACTTCTGATATGAAATGTGCGCCAAGCCAAACCGCCTCGTGCGCCATAAGAAAGAGCCGCCTCTTTAATCGCATCACCACGAATATCTAGTGGTAATGGTGATTCATCATCAACCACTTTATTTTCTTTTTTAATATTTATTAAATCGGATAATTGAGGAGGAGGAGGCATGGATTCAAACTCTTTACCCACTTCGTCATGCTCAACTGCTGCGTAGCTTATGTTCGCTGATAAAAGAGTTAGAATGATTACAATGCAAAAAGATATTTTTATAGGAATTTTTTTCATGGGAATTAACTCCCCATACCTGTCACAGGTGCATAATGAATTTCTACCATTTGACGAACACTATCTACTTTAATATCTGCACGCATACCAAATTGAAGCCCTACATCCCTTAAAATATCAATAACGGGTTTATTTTCAGCATCAATATTAACCGTTAAAGGAACAGGAGGTTTATCACCCACTGCAATAAAAGTATAACTAGAACGATCTGCTAATTTTTTAACCAACTGTTCCGCAGGACCCATCCATGTAATGGTCATGGCGCGTTGTAATTCAGGCGGCGCATTATGAATCGGCTGAACTGCAACCGCTGGGGCACTTGATTGCTCAACCGCCGCCAAAGTTTCTAACGCATTTGATGCTTTGTCCGCCGCTTCTGCCAACATCAATGATACACGATCAGGTGATGCCACAACCTGCGGGTCACGTTTTATCTTTCCAGGGGTACATGCGGCCACCACCAACACAGAAAAACACCCTAAAAGGATGGCTCTGTTTTTATTATTTTTAGTAAACTCAATCATAAGGTCAAAATCGTCCCTAAAATCGCCATTAAATCATTTAGGCGAATCACTTCATACAACTTCAATAGCTTAGCGGCTAGTATGACATAGAACAAGAGACGAGAACAAACTTATTAGCAGGGATTATGAGAAAACTTAGCGTTTTACTTGGTTGTGCTTTCACGAAGCAAACCCTTAGAACGCATGGCCGTTATAACCTTTCCTTTGTAGCTATAACCGTAACGGGGTGTTTTAGAATGATAATGCGCGATAGCTTGGGATAAATTCCCTGTTTCATTCATGTGATTCCTTAGAATCCACGCCGCAACACCCATATTGGTGCAAGGATCATTTTTAACCCATGTCAGAGCTGTGTTGTTAGATACACCCCATTTATTGGCCAATTCAGGTATCCATAATGTATTGATTTGCATGGGGCCTAAATCATAAGATCCATTACCATTGGGTCCAACGGCCTGACCAGGTTTACCGCCTTCTACTTGATAAATACCCACGAGCACTGCAGGCGGAACCGAATATGTCTGCGCCGCTAACATTAAACAAGCTGCTATAATCTTAGACATCCTTAAATTATACCCTTTTTAAAGCTTTACTACGAATTCTACATAACACAAAGATACCACGCTTAACTAGCATCGCTATCTTCTTTTTTATTGGCTCCTGGCTTAAAAAAGCCCATTGGACTGGACGACGCGCTGCTTGTAGCCGTTGCTTCCGTTTCAGTTTTGGCTTCTGGCTTTTTTTCCTCTACTGAAATCGCTGATGCCGCTGGCGTCGCCTCTTTTGTCTCCGTTTCCGCTGGTGCATCTGTAGGTTTTTTGAAAAACCCCATTGGACCAGAAGTTGAACCAGAAGCAGGTGACTGTTGTGGAGGCGTATCATCCGCCTGTGGCGTCTCAACAACCTTTTCAGCCTCAACTTTAGGAGCCTGTTGTTGATTGGTATCCTCTGTTCCCGTTCCTATGATTGCCTCTATCATAGCAACCTTGGTTTCAAATGCTTCCCATATAGGTTCAAGCGACAGCTCTCCTCTTTTTGCTTCATCTTCCGAAGAAGCACGTCGCGTTTCCTCACGATGGCAAGAAGAATAAAGAGCGGCCAATGCTTTAAAAATAATCAATTCTTTTAATTTATCAGAAGCACCAACTTCTTTTGCAATATCAGCCGCACGCGTTTCTAAACGAACAGTAATATCCTGAACTAACTTTTTCTTGCCCTGCCCAAATGAAAATTCTTCTACCGCATTAATAACTGGCACCATTGCCTGTAGCACGACTAAAATTGGTTGGTCTTTATCAAAAAATACGCCGTCATGGTCTATCGTTTGTAACCGCGATTGATGATCTGATGCAGGTGAAAAATTTTCACCAAAACTGATAACCGCCTCTAAAGACTGCCCTATTCTCTTTATATCTTCTTCTGCAGGAATTTGTTTAGTCTGAATATAAAAATCTGCAATCAAAGGCGTAACAAGAGCGGCCAAAGCCACGCGCGTTGAATCAAACTGATTTTCTTCTTCTTTTATATCAAGAGAGTTATAAAGCGTCGTGCTCATTTGGGTTGCCACGCCTAATAATTGAGCCATAGTTTTTGCAGCTTCAATTTCTAATTCTTCTTTTTCCCCCGCAACATGATTTATTGCAGCCGTCAGCGGGCTTCCAATTTTTTCAAGCAACTGAACCGTAAATTTAGAATTAGTAACCATGATAAACTAGACTGAGCCTTAGAAAATTTAAAATTAAGATGATGGTAGATCGGCTAAAATTTTATTCATATCCCCAGCACGTCCTCGTACAAGTTTTACTTTACCATCTTTACCACGATAAATAGTGATCGGCGTTGCATCAAATTTCCAAGCCTGCATTAAGGATAGGTTTTTTTGAACACCTTGCGTATTTGTCGTTGTCTTTGCGGGCAATGCATTTGTATCTCCGTCTAAATATTTAAACCAGCGCTCTTTTGAATCGGGAGAAGCCAATAAAAAAGCAGCTTGAGATAATGTCTCTTCTCTAAAGCCAACAGGTATCATACGAACCTGAACAAGACCTTCATCAAGATACCCTTCTCGTAAATCTTGCATAAACGCATGACAATGCGGGCATTGTGGATCCATAAAAGAATAAATCACAGGAGCGTTCTTAGAACCAAAACCTATCCAATTACTATTTTCAATATCTATAAACATACGCTCAGCTGGACTCTTATAATCAAATTCTTCCGACGTTTGTTTTTTTACCATTTCAAGACTTGGCTCTGCCTTTTTATCAACGGCCAAAATATCTAAAACACCATCGCCTTGTGATTGAAGGTCACGAACTTGGTTAACCGTTGCCATTGTACCGTCTGCATCAAACAGCAAGCCCATCAAAAAACCCTTGCCGTCGGGCGTTGCATAATAATATTGTTCCTGACCTTTAAACACGGTAACCCACCCTTGCATACCGTGTTTTTTTCCTAAATAGCGTGCTTGCGCCCCACGATCGACTAAAACTTGCAATGCCTTTGGCATGTCAGGGACAGCCTCCTGCGCCAGTGCTTTATGATTGTTCGGCAAGGTTATAAGCATAAAAGATATAACAAATATGAAAAAAAGACGGCGCATTATAAATATCTCCATTTTTTAGAAGGTAGGCTAAGTTATATTGTAAGGTAGAACGATTTGAAAATCAAAACTATCCTTTAAATAGGGTTTTCAGCTTCCAATTTAACTTGAGATTTGTCAGATGGCGTAATTTTGGATAATGTGGCTCTAGAACTTAACTTTTAAAAGGATCATGACTATGGGATTGCTTACCTTTCTTGGAATTATCGGCGCAATTGCAGCTGCAATTGCCGTTATTTATAACCGATTAGTGGCTTTGCGCCAAAACCGTAAAAATGCCTATGCGGACATTGATGTTCAACTCAGACAAAGATTTGATCTTATTCCTAATTTGGTTGAAACCGTCAAAGGATATGCTGGTCATGAAAAAGATGTTTTTGAAGAGGTAACAAAAATGCGTGCCAATGTTTCTGATGCCAACACGCCCGAAGAAAGATTAAGTGCTGAACAAGCCCTTGGAAAAGCTATGATGAATATTATGGCGGTCGCAGAAAACTATCCCGACTTAAAAGCCGACCAAAATTTTCAAAAACTTATGGCTGAATTGTCGGACATTGAAAATAAAATTGCCGCCGCACGACGTTTCTTTAATAATGCTACCAGTGAATATAATACGGCCATTGAACAATTCCCTGCCAACTTAATCGCAGGACGCCTTGGCTTTCAAAAAAGTGAGTTTTATGAGGTTGAAGAAGAAGAGCGTGAAGTCATGGAAAAGGCACCTGACGTTAGTTTTGGCACTTAATCATTAAGCTTATTGTTGTTTCGCTTTTCTTTTTTATGCGGCACGAGAAGCGAAGCGTATATAAATACGCGAGCGACAAGTAACAATATAAAAAAGGAAATGGGAACAACAAGAAATGGCACTTAAAGCGTCGGGGTTACAAAGTGCCATTTGGAATAACAATCTAAAATCTATCGGATTACTGGCACTTTATCCCTTTTTAATAATGAGCATCATATGGGCAGCCGCAGCTATTGTAGGCCTCATGACTCTGCCCAATGCAGGCTTTGAAAACGCGGATGCGCTGGCCTCCACAATCATTAAAAATTACTGGCCTATAATACTAACAGTTATAATTATCTGGTTTGCTGTTTCATATTTCTTTCATACATCCATGATCCGAAAAATGTCTCACTCTCACCCCGTCACCAGAAAAGATGAACCAGAAATTTATAATCTTTTAGAAAATTTATGCATTACAGTTGGCATGGAAATGCCACGTTTAGAAATCATAGAAAGCCACGCCAGAAATGCTTTTGCCAGCGGCATTGATAATAAAAGTTTTTCAATCACTGTAACGCGCGGACTTTTACAATCTCTCTCAAAAGATGAAGTGGAAGGTGTGTTAGCGCATGAACTTACTCATATTCGTAACCGTGATGTACGTTTACTCATCATTACGATTATCTTCACGGGTATGATTGGATTTGCCGCTCAAGTTTTATGGTCTCAAGTACGCTACAGACTTTGGGTCAGGCCACGTGGCAGTAACAATAAAGGCAACGGCGTGATAATTTTAGTCGCCATCGCCGCCGTACTGTGGATCGGTTATTTTGCCACTATTTTCACGCGTTTTGCGTTGTCACGTCGTCGTGAATATATGGCCGATGCAGGCGCCGTTCAAATGACCAAAAACCCAGATGGCATGATGCGTGCGCTCATGAGAATAGCGGGCAAAGACCAAATTCCCAAAATTCCAGGGGATATCACCATGATGTGTATCGAAAATCGTGTTCCTTTTATGGGGTTATTTGCCACCCACCCGCCGATTGAAAAACGTATTCAAACCCTGTCAGATAATACAGGCTTTGCCATTCCTGATTTGCCACAACTGAGTCCCTTTCATGCGCCCAGAGCATCAAGAGCGGAAACAGTTTCGCCACCACAATCTCCCCGTGAAAATTGGACAACACGCCAACGCCTGCCGACCAGACGCACCAAAAACCCGTGGTATTAGATTAACAACCTAATGCGTTTGAACGCTGGTAATTAATATAGCAACCGCCCGCTTTCGGCCAATAGCGGACATTGAATAATGGTCTACTATTTTAGACGCTCTCTAAGCTCTCTATAGGATGTTAATTGATAGTCGTGAAAGCTATGCGCTGCCGTTTTTCCAATCTTGGCATCATAGAGACGCTTGTAGGTGTTTTGGATATTAATTGACTGGCCTGCAAACTGTTCAGCCCGCTCAAAGTCACCAATCTTTTGAAAATAAGGAACAGCGCCATACTGAAAAAGAAACGGCTTTCTTTTGTATTTACCCTCTATTTCGTCTTTTTTATCTGATTGGTCTGTCAAAATATAATGAGCGTAGAGCGCACCATGAGATTTGCTGAAGGTAGATTCGTCAGGGAGAAGAGCTTCAGCGTCATTTACTTTTTCTACCTGAACAAGCGCAGGAAGAAACGCCTCGACAAAGGTTTTATAGGCGTGTTTGTCTTCTAATTTGGCTTTTTCAACATATTGCTTGGAGGTTGCAATCATGTTTTCCGCTTCGTTCTTATAACCAAGGTCATATAAATCGGCAAACACTTGTGTGTACAGGGGCGGAAGTGCAGATTTTTTCTCTAAAGCTGATTTTGCGCCCAATAAAAACTTATGATGATCTTCCTTTGATAACTGTTTTTTAGCTTCAATCAATAAAACAGGGGGCACTCTATCTTCCATAAGGCTTATAGCTTTTCTTATCTGTCCGTTAATTGCTAATTCATTCATGAGCCTTTCATTTAAAGAAGAAGCTAGAAATTTTGGATCACCTCTTTGCCTCTCCTTAAAGAGTTCGTAAGCTTTTTCAGAATGTCCCGCCATGAGATAGCCGTATATAATACTGAAAGTTATTGCTCGTGGTTTTTCTACTTCTTTATTCTGCATCAAATCATCAGCAAGTTTAAGGAAACGGCTCGCTTCGTCTTTCTGTCCTGCATCATAAAACGCAATACCGTAATCTCCATAAACACGTACCAAAAGCTCAGGCTTAGCTATCCGTTGCGGGTAATACTTTTGAAAAACTTCAAGAGCAGAAACGTAGTTATCACAAAGCAGGACGGCCTCAGACCAATTGGGAATAATCCTTTTTATATACATCTCATCTTTTGGTTTTTCCGCCCTTAGTATTGCCCATGTGTTGGATGAAAATGCTTCATTTAACTTCTCATTGTAACCATTAGCAGACTGACAGTCGCCGTTTTGAGCGTAAAATAGAGCAAAATAGGAATGAGCCAAAGCTTTAAATACTTCAGTATTAATAGGCGCTATTAACTTAGAGGCATATTCAATGTCATCATTTTTCAAAAAAAACGGTAGAAAGCTCAAACGTTGTAGCTCAACATTACCTTCTTTGTTGTTTTCAATACTTTTCTTAAATTTTAATATTAATTTTTCTTCGGCAACATATTCAGAAGGTGGTTGAATGTCCTGCTTGTTTAGCCCTTCCAATCGATCTTTCTTTTCCAAAGCCTGTTTAAACTCTTCTACAGCTAATGCGGCAAACTCACGATCTTCTTGATCTTGCCTTTCTTCCATCCTCTCATACTGAACCTGAACTTCTTGAGCGGCTTCTTTTACAAGCTGACTCATCCCCCAAAGATAGAGTTTCAAAATAAGCGGCAGAGCTAATATCAAAATGATTAGTCCACCAATTATAGCAAAAGTAATTTTAAGAATTTTTTTCATCGAATATCATGCCCATTGGTTTTAATAGCTTAACCATACTATACAGAAAACCCTCTCCAAACCAGACTATCAAACGCCAGCATTTCCGCGCCCCTATCATCTATGGTTTTCTCATACAAAAACTAAAGATTATTGGATGTTATTTAGGAATGAGTAATGTCCGCTTTGAGTCGTAAGCGACCAATAGCGAACATTCAAACTGTATAAGATTTATCTAACTTACTTAAAACTAAATACTTAAAATTAGGAAACTATTCCTTTATTTTTAAGACTTTTCCTGCTATACTGCGGGCATGATCATTTCAACAAACCACTCACCCAAACAATCATATAATAAGCCATCTGCGCTGCTTTTTTCAGCCTTCCTACCCCCCCTCCCCAAATTTCCAACGAGCAAAAAGAAAGAGGGGTGTTTTTACAAACCACATCAAATGGTTACGAAACATAAATTCGGGCACAAAACGCTCAAAAATACCGCACCTTGCCCATATCTGGGTTTGTCTTGTAATAGCCACAAAATATTTGTAAAATCGGGTAACAAATGAACAACAAGCATCGAATAAGTTTTTGATGCAAACACGTTTTTTACAAAGGAGTAATAAAACAAATGGAAACTAATCGTTTTGAGACAACAAAAACCCAAGGCACCACTTACATGGATGCTGGGTTACGCAAACATATGAACAATATTTATGCCAGAATGAGTGGCGGTGTTCTGATTACCGCTCTTGTTGCTCTGGTTGTTGGCACTAATGATACATTGCTGAATTTATTTCTCGGTGGACCGCAAAAATACATCGTAGTTTTTGCACCGCTTGCCATTATTTGGTTTGGTTTTCGTCCAGAAAAAATGAAAGCCTCACAATTGATGCTGGCTTTTTATGGTGTGTCCGTTGTTTACGGTATTAGCTTCGCCGCTATCGCCGCCGTAGCAACTCAAGATCCCACCTTCGCCGTTTCGGTTGCAAAAGCTTTCTTCATCGCATCCTCTATGTTTGCGGGATTAAGCATCGTTGGCTACACAACAAAAAAAGACTTAAGTGGTATGCAAACTTTCCTCAGCATGGGGATTATCGGTCTTGTTGCCTTTAGTGTCATAAATATATTCTTCCAAAATAGTATGATGTCTAATCTTATTGCTGGTGCCGGTATTTTATTATTTTCTGGTCTGACTGTGTGGCAAACACAAGACATGAAACGTATGTACTCACCAAATACACCTGCTGAATTGGCAAGCCGTATGGCATGGGCCGCAGCCTTAAATCTATATATTAGTTTTATTGCAATGTTTCAGTACATTCTGCATTTCATGAATCAACGCTAAAATCAAAAAACATGATTTTTAAAACCCGGGAATTTTTCTCGGGTTTTTTTATGCCCCTTTAACTTTTTTTTCATAACAGTTGGTATATACTATAAAACTACAGGTTGTATTTTAATACGCAATCACAACCGATAGTTAAGGGCACATGAATAGAAACAACAACCTAAATGGCGATTTTGGGCGCTTTATTGGCACCTCCAAAGTCATGCAGGATATTTACAATACAATAAGCAAATTAGCACCAACTGATACTCCTGTTTTTATTGAAGGTGAATCAGGTACAGGCAAAGAAATTTGCGCCCAAATGATCCACACTTACTCAGACAGGCACGACCAACCTTTCATCGCTTTAAATTGTGCGGCCTTCCCAAAAAATTTAGCTGAATCAACATTATTTGGGCATGTTAAAGGCGCCTTCACTGACGCACACCAAGCCAGAGAGGGTGCTATTGCTAAAGCTCAAAATGGCACATTATTTTTAGATGAAATTGGTGACATGTCCCTAGAATTACAAGCAAAAATTTTGCGCTTTTGCCAAGATTACTCTTATTCAAAATTAGGATCAGATACAATACACAAAGCAAACATACGATTTATCTGTGCCAGCAATAAAAATATAAATAGACAAATAGAACAAAAACTTTTTAGAGAAGATTTATATTACCGCCTTTATAACACACCAATAGTGATGCCACCTCTACGGAGGCGACAAGAAGATATTTTAGACATCGCATATTACTATTTAAAATATTATGCAGACGAACAAAATAAATCGATTAAAAATTTTTCTGAAAATGCAGAAACAATTCTTTTGAATCATAACTGGCCGGGCAATGTCCGCGAATTACAAAACACTATCCGCCAAATTGTTTCCTTAGAACAAACACCGCTTATTCTTGCCTCTATGTTACCAAAAATATTAACCAAAAATACGGCTTATAACAAAAAAAATCTCATTACAGAAAAGGATCAGATTAGTTTGCCTTTATGGAAGATTGAACGAAACGCTATTCAAGCTGCTATTAATCTGACATGTGGCAATATTCCAAAGGCAGCAGCTATGTTAGATGTTGCCCCCTCAACAATTTATCGCAAAATCAAATTGTGGAAAAATGAATAGTCTATTTTCAATTTTTCAACCCTATTAAATTCATAAAATAATAAAAGAGCGCTTTTCGAAGTTCTTCTTTGTTAATAATGATTAAAGCTTGAAAAATCACACCAATTTCTCTAACACTTCTCTTACCTTAAAGGTTTAGGGGCCATAGCTCAGCTGGGAGAGCGCTTCGCTGGCAGCGAAGAGGTCGTCGGTTCGAACCCGATTGGCTCCACCACCTTAATTTTGCCAAAAAATAAATAATTATGGTAATTTATAGCTCTTTATGCTATATGTAGACTAATTCATGATATTAGGCGTGAAATGGGATAATAAAACGTTTAGAATAAGTTTAAATATTTTTAAATTACTTTATTAAGGATCCTATGATGACAAAACTAAAAACAGTGGCATTACTTTTTGTAACAATTTTAGGTTTAAACGCTTGCAGTGGTACTTTTGATGGTGTTGGTAAAGACATGGAAAAAGCAGGGGAATGGGTGCAAGACACCTTTTAACCCTGAGTTAAAATTTAATAGTAAGGGAAAATTATGATCCGTTTTATATTTTTTTGTATGATACTAATTGTCATTACATTTGCTGCTGTACCAATTTTTTATGGTGTTACAGAGCAACGTCAAAAGTTGACTCAAACGGCAACAATTGAAAAGAATTCGGACGAGCTGACTTTTGATGAAATTTATGCCTTAGCAAGTGAGGAATCAATAACTAACCCTACCGCTTTAAATGCAATAGAATCGGCAGCAGGCGAAATAGTTGTATTAGATAAATTTTCTAATGGTTTCTCTGGTAAAGAAGATAGTGCATTAGCAGATACAATAGATGAAATTGTGGTATCTGAAGAAGAAGCTTCGTTTTAAATTACAACGACTTTGGTAATAAGAACCAATAGCGTCCTTTTGATTTCATACCGCCAGCCATTTTTTCTGCATAATCACCATAGCCCCAGAAATAATCACCACGCACTGGCCCACGTATAGCACCGCCCGTGTCTTGTGTTATCATAAGCTTATTAATATTTTTTCCTTCAGAACCTTCTGTACTGAACCAAACTGGCATACCATAAGGAACAATAGAGCGGTCTATTGCTAATGATCTTCCGGCGGTTAAAGCAACCCCCTCTCCCCCTAAAGGTCCTTCCCCATTATTTTCACTAAAGAAAACATAAGATTTATTCGTCGTCATTAAATCCTGTGCTTGCTCTGGATTTGTTACCATCCATTCGCGAATAGATTGCATCGACACATTATCTTTGTTGAGCTCACCACGCTTTATAAGTTCGCGTCCCACAGCATAATAAGGATGACCATTTTGTCCTGCATAACCGACGCGCATTACAGACCCATCATCCATAGCAACAACACCGGATCCTTGAATTTGTAAGAAAAAACCATCAACTGCATTATCAATCCAAACGAGTGCCTTATCTTGTGCAGATGGCAATTCACCATTGATAATTTGCTTGTGTGTTTCGTAAGGTTTTAAATTCCCTCCCTTTACACGGCCAGCAATACGTTGCCCTTTAAGTTCTTCACGAAAAGCCCCTAAATCTACCATCACAAGATCGTCTGGGCGGGAACGAAGGGGGTAATTATACCTTTCGCTACGCTGCCTAGATCCCTTCAATGATGCCTCGTAATAACCTGTAAACAAGCCTTCTGGGTTGTTGTCTGCTTGTGCACTATAGGGAATAAAATTTGTTTCAAAAAATTGACGCATCTTTGCTGCATTGTTTTTATCAACAGAATTAAATTTTCGACAAGCAATTTGCCATTCTTGGCTCTTACCAAATTTTGTTGATGGGCCAAAATTACTTTGAGAATCTTTTTTCAAAATCCTACTGCAACTTTTTTTATAAGCTAACGCTAAATTTGAAAAATTATCAGACTTCCAATTGGGTAAAGTAGAAAAACTTTCTTGAACTAAATTTAATTTAGCTGTTTTAGAAAACTCCCCCACATCAGATGGTGAAGTAACAGCACAACCCGCAAGTATAAAAAGAGGAGAAACCAAAAATATAAAAAGAGAGACTTTCATTATATTTTAATTATCCGATCCACCTTCAGGAATTGGTGTTTTATGATCTTCGATTTCATCATCGCGCGTTTCATATAAATACCACTCGGGGCCGCTTGCCTCTAACTCACGGCCAAACACCCAAACATCAACCATCATCGTTGTTTTATCTGGATCGCCCGATAAAATATTATCGTCTTTATCACGAATGACACAAATTTCTCGAGCAGAAAAACGTACTGTAATAAAGATATGGTCATTCTTAATATGCACTTCAATAATATCTATTTTCTCAACATCTTTTATTGTCGTATCAATTTTTTCACCACGACCAATGCGGTCTTCAATAGCCGTTGCAAAAGCTTGATAAACTTCGGGAGCCAATAAATTTTCTAATGTTTCTATGTCCTCTGCGGCAAAAGCTTCAACAATCATACCAAAAGCAGATTCTGCTCCTTGTACAAAATGACTTAAATCAAATTTAGGATTATCGCGCGCAATATCATCAAGTTTATTTTCGGTTGTTTTATTATCAATCCGTACATGACGCGGAAGTACATAATTATCACCAAGACCAACATTTAAAGATACAATATTGCTGCTATCATTCTTTTTTTGTATGACGGTTTTAGGGTTATTTTCATCTTCATCTAAAAATAGACTGGGGCGTTGCTGTTCATTTTCATCACGCGTTCCTAAAATACTCCGTAGCCAGAAAATTAATCCAGCGGCGATTAAGGCAAAAAGTATAATATCAGCAGACATAATTATTATTTCCTATGAAGCGGGGTTTGTTCTTGTCTTGTCTTATTCAAGGTTATAAAACACTTTATAAGACATTGAGGCTCAAGATAAAAGAGGGCTATATCAAGAAAGACTTATTTAATGCCGTTTTTAATATTATTTTTTTTAATCTCCATGGCCGAAGTGTACGTTTTTATGACGGTAGGAAATATCGTAGGCGTTCTTCCAACATTACTTTTATGCTTTATCACTGCAATGATCGGCGGGTTTCTTGTTCGCCTTCAAGGTTTGGGTACTTTAATGAAAGCACAAAATAATTTAAGAACAGGAAAAATACCCTTAAATGAGATTTTTAATGGGTTTTGTATCGTTATTGCGGGTGCGTTATTAATTACCCCTGGGTTTGTTACTGATTTTGTTGGATTTTTACTGCTTATCCCTGTTTTCAGGGTGTTTTTGCAAAGATTTTTATCTAAAAACACAAAATATACTGTAAATACAGCGCAGTATGAACAAAATAACCCCAATAATGATGTTATTGAAGGAAACTATGAGCGCGTGGAAAAAACCGTCCCTCCTCTAGATAGCACCTCTAAAGACAATTAAGCTTAACCAAATAACGAAAAGGTAAACATAATGGCGAAGAAAAAGGATAAATCTAAGGATACACCTGAAAATAATGAAAATATAGGTACTGTCCCGCAAACCCCAGTGGTTATTCATGCGCAATATTTGAAAGATATGTCTTTTGAAAACCCGAATTCACCCGAAATTCTTCAAAAAGTCGATACGGCCCCTGCAGTTGACATCGATATTAGTGTTGATATGCGTAAATTAGAGCTAGAAGACGCCGCTGAAGAACATTTCTATGAGGTCGTTTTAACCGTTAATGCCAGTGCAAAACGTGACGACAAGGTCATGTTTATTGCCGAAATCAAATACGGAGCGACCGTATCAATACAGGGTATGGATGACAAAAAGCACCACCCAATCCTTTTTGTCGAAGTTCCCCGCATGCTTTTCCCCTTTATCCGTATGCTTTTAGCCAATGCAACGCAAGCAGGCGGCTTTATTCCCCTTCAAATGGGCATGGTGAACTTCCGAGCAATGTATTTACAGCGTTTTGGCGAAAAAACGGAAACTGATGAAAATTCTGATAGTTAATAAACCTTAATTTTCCTTATTATTCATAATACGTACGGCTAGCCTTGAAACCCTTTCAAAGTGCTAAAACTATGCTATAATTGGCTTTCCAATGTGGTGCGGCGTCCGCCGTACTATTTTTTCAAAAATATATAAAAAATAGCGTTTTATTTCAGTAACTTCTACTTAATCCCGTTTCGTAACGCGGCGTTAACTATTTTTGCGTAAAATTTAATGTGGAGAGCTGTTTAATCAAGGGGCAATAAGCATGGGCGATACTCATATAAATAAAAAACAAAAACATCTCGGTCGTAGAATAGCTGAAGCAGGGAATATTTTCCTCATGCTTTTCGGTGCCGTCGGAATGGTTGGTATTCTTGGCGCGGCGACAATGACCATTATGAAGGGCCCTGTTCGTACCATGTCCATTGTGACAAAACGAACCATTGCCGAAAATAATATGATTGCGACGGGTAAGCTTGCCCTGATTGCCGCCGCATCACAATCTCCCAATGACTGTGATAGTGATGGAACGATTGAGCCTATACCCTATGGCGCGGCGATAGCTGGACTTACTGGTGGTGGTGAAATTCCTGCCTCTATTGGTGCCTCAACCCAAGACCCTTGGGGTATGAAATACGGCTATTGTACATGGGATCATGGAACAACAATCGACGATGCGGCCTGTGGTGCAGGTGTTGGATTTGAACAAGGTAACGCAACAGAAACAGGTTATGTTTTGGCCGTTATCTCTTCTGGTCCAGATGGTGTTTTTCAGACAAGCTGTAATGACGATCCAGCCACCTTACTTGATAAACCGTCAGGTTCTGACGACCTTATTATGGGCTACACCTTTGCTGACGCAGGGGCTATCGCCGCAGGTCTTTGGAATCTAAAATCTGGAGATCCAACTATTGCTGAAATTGAAAAAAAATTAGAAGTTTCAGATGGAACAGATCCACAATTTCAATTTGATGCCGCCCTACAACTTCTAAAAATTGGTGACGGCACAACGGGTACAGGGGAAATTCCTAGTGTTAAAACAGACTTTATTTCTGAATTAACAGGTAGTGCAAACGTAGAATTTTTAAGCCCTGTTACTTCCGCTAGTACCATCGCAACAACAGCAGACATCTCAACAACGGCAGATATGGCTGCCAATAACATGACTGTTACCACTACCCTCACCGCTGGAAACTTGGCGACAGGTGGAAATCTAGACGTTGACGGAATATCAACCCTAGGAGACGCTATTGGTGATTTAACGGATATTAAAGGTTATGCCACTATTGCGGGAACATTGGGTGTTGGCGGCGCATCAACCCTAGGTACTGGCGTAGGCGATGATACAACTATTACTGGTGATGCAATTGTTGATGTCGATTTAAGTGTTGGTGGGGCATCAACATTAGGTACTGGCATAACTGATGACACACGCATTACTGGTGATGCTATCGTTGATGTTGATTTAAGTGTTGGTGGTACATTAACACTGAATGATCTTAACGTCCCCGGCAATACAATATTAGGTGATGCGGGAACAGATACAGTTACAATTACAGGCGACACATCTATTACTGGAGCAGTAGATATTACTGGAACATTAGACATGACAAGTGGTGTTACACTTGTTGCAGATCCTAGAGTAACTCCAACAGGTGATTTGGATGCAGTAAATCTACAATCCATGACTGCTGCTATTGTTGGTGCTACTGGTGCAAACGAAACTGACCCTTACATCGTTAAGCCATTAGGTGCGGCAGGGAAAATTTGTCTATCAACTGGAACAAAGGTTGAGTGTACTGCAGACCTGTCCGCAACCGAGACAGACCCGCAAGTTGACTTCATAACAACAGCTGGCCGTTATTGCCGGTCCGATGGTACCGCGATTGATTGTGACCAAACCGCCGCAGATATTACAGGCGCAGGTGGTGGCATTGATCTGGACGATATCACAGCCGCAACAGCGGATAACGCAATTAACAACGCAGCGAATAACCAGACATGGAACTGGCAACTGACAACGGGCGAAACAGGTATGGCCTTCGGTGAAAACGTAGCCTCTGCAGGTGGTGGCGTCAGCGACCAGTTTATTGTTAGTGCTTCAACGCTGGCAACCTCTACGGCCATTCCGTTTTATGTTGAAAATTTAGGTGCAGGCCGCTCCTTCCAAGTGGATGATGGTACAACATCTTTCATTATCGACACCGATGGCGATGTCATCACGGGTCGTGATGTCACAATCGGCCGCGATGCGACTGTAACAGGTGATCTAACCATTCCTGATGATGGTCTGTTTATGGCGACAACGAACACTGCTGGACACATACTGGTCAATGACGCAACAAACTTTAACCCCGTGGCTCTGTCTGGTGACGCCACTATTGCCTCCGACGGCACACTGACTATCGGCGCAGATACAATTGAAGTAACAATGCTGAACTCTACCACTGACCCTGGCGTTGGTGAGGATGAATATTGCCTAACCTATGAACATGCCACAACGAATTTTGAATGGGTGAGCTGTTCCGTCGCCGCAGGCGCCATCGCTATTGATGACTTAACTGATGCAGATACAGATTATCCGAATGACAACATGTTCCTTGGCACAGGTGTTGGTAACGGTACCGACGGCTTACGCAACACTGGACTTGGCGACGGCGCTCTAGCGGCCTTGAATAGTGGTTGTGTTACAGGTGCTCCAAATTGGGATTGTATTGATAATACGGCTCTAGGTGCAAATTCAGGTCTATCGCTTACGACTGGTTCCAGTAACGTTTTACTCGGACAAGATGCTGGGCGTCTCTCCACAACAGCAATTCAGAATACATTTGTCGGTGAATCAGCTGGTGAAAATAATTTAACTGGTGAAGAGAATTCTTATTTCGGTTATCTGGCAGGATTTAATGGAGTTGGCAACCATTCAACGGCGATTGGCTCAAGAGCGTTGCATGAAAATGTAGCCGCTGGCGATACCGACAACACAGCTGTCGGTCACTATGCCCTTTATGGTGTAGGTGGCGGCGTCGGAACAGAGAACACAGCTCTGGGTGCTCAAGCTGGTACAGGCATGAATGACGGGGTGCAAAACACGCTTATAGGTGCCTATGCTGGGGATTCAATCACAGATGGGAATGCTAACACCTTCCTTGGTTATCTGGCTGGTGAAGCCACAACGACAGGAAGTTCAAACATCCTTATTGGTAGTGGCATTGATGCCAGTGGCGCGGCGGCGGATGAAGAACTAAACATTGGAGATATTTTCTTCGGAGATATCGGCACAACATCAACCGATCCAAAAGTTGGTGCCTATAAATATTGTGATGAAAACTTAGCCAACTGTTTTGTCTCCACAGATGTTGGTGGTGGTAGTGCCCTTTCAGACATCACCGCCGCAACAGCGGATAACACAATTAACAGCGGTGCCAATAACCAAACATGGAACTGGCAACTCACAGCAGCCGAGACAGGTATGGCTTTCGGTGAAAATACAGCCTCTTCAGGCGGCGGCGCAAGTGACCAATTTATTATTAGTGCTTCAACACTCGCCACCTCCACAGCCATTCCGTTTTATGTTGAAAATTTAGGCGCAGGCCGCTCCTTCCAAGTCGATGATGGCGCAACATCTTTCATTATCGACACTGATGGCGACGTCATCACGGGACGCGATGTCACAATCGGTCGTGATGCAACTGTAACCGGCGACCTGACCATTCCCGATGATGGTCTGTTTATGGCGACAACGAACACCGCTGGACACATACTGGTTAATGATGCCACCAACTTCAACCCCGTGGCCCTATCTGGTGACGCAACTATTGCCGCAGACGGTACATTCACAATCGGCGCGGATACAATCGAAGTAACAATGTTAAACTCCACCACCGACCCTGGCGTTGGTGAGGATGAATTCTGTCTGACCTATGAACACGGCACGACAAATTTTGAATGGGTTGATTGTGCAACTGCCATAGGTGCAATTGCCATTGATGACTTAACAGATGCGCAGACAGATTATGTGACCAACGACAACATGTTTCTGGGTCTGAATGCCGGACCTGCCTCTACAGATGGCGCGGGTAATGTTGCGTTAGGCGAAAGCGCGCTGGCCGGTCTGGCTACGACGGGTAATTGTACAGGAGGCTCAGGAACTGAGTGTGATGCGAACACCGCTATAGGTTTTGAGACCCTGATTGCCAACACAATCGGGGACTGGAACACGGCGATTGGTTATAAGACCTTGGAGTCCAACACCACGGGCGGAAAAAACACCGGGGTCGGTAAGAATGTACTGCGCGCCAATACGACCGGAGGCAGCAACATTGCAGTTGGTGCCCAGACCTTAAATTCCAACACGACAGGGAATTCTAACGTCGCCATGGGACGGAACGCCCTAGAAGACAGCGTTTTGTCTTCCAATAATGCGGCATTTGGAGATGAAGCACTGCGCTACTTCACGCCCGGTGCTGTCAATGGTTATAATGTTGCTATCGGACCCAAGGCATTATCAGGAGCTTCCGGCCTCTCAACTGGTGTTCAAAACACGGCCATCGGTGCTCTGGCCGGAACGGCCATCACAACAGGTGATGACAACGTGTTCATGGGCTACAATGCTGGTGTGGCGCATACAACAGCCAGCGGCAATATCATGATCGGTAAGGATGCTGGTCTAGCCCTGACGACGCAAACCTCGAATACCTTTGTTGGTAATACGGCTGGTGCTGACCCACTAAATACAGGTAGTGAAAACACCTTTATTGGTGACGGTGCTGGTAATAAAAACACAACTGGGGAAGACAATACCTATGTAGGAACATGGGCAGGTGTTGCCAGCACGACCGGCTTCCATAACGTCTTTTTGGGGTATGATACGGGTGCTTCAAACACCACAGGTAACAAGAATGTCTTCTTAGGTGGTGACGCAGGATTCCTAAACACAGAAGGGTTTGAAAATACCTTTATTGGTGACAGCGCTGGTAATGCAACAACAACTGGTGACAGAAATATTATAATTGGTTCGGGAACCGATGCGTCTTCCGCCACAGCCGATGACGAACTGAATATTGGTGATAAAATAACTGGTGGTTTACTTGCAGCAGGCGTGCTGACAGTTGAAGGTACATCCGCTCTGGTACTGCCCATCGGTACGGATGCGCAACGTCCTGCGGCGGAAGCAGGTCTTATACGTTACAACTCCGAAACCTCTACTGACGTTATTGAATATTACGATGCCGAAGGTACAACATGGCGCACCCTACTCTCTTCTGGTGGGGCTATTGGTGACATCGACGACCTTGGCGATGCAGATACAGATTATCCGAATGACAACATGTTTCTTGGCACAGGTGTTGGTAACGGTACCGATGGTATAGACAATACTGGGCTCGGTTCCGGTGCTCTAGCGGCTATGAACAGCGGTTGTGTTACGGGAGCCCCAAACTATGATTGTACGGGCAACACCGCTTTTGGTATGGATAGCGGTGCGGCTTTAACAACAGGAAGCCGGAACATCATGATGGGTAGAGATGCAGGCCTGAGCCTTACAACAGGAAGCGACAACACCCTTATCGGGGATTCTGCAGGACAATCACTTACGACGCAAGATGGTAGCACCATTATTGGCTATAGAGCTGGTGAGGATACAACCGCAACCAACAATACTTATATCGGTAACCAAGCCGGTCAAAAAAACCTAACAGGGGACAAAAATACTTATGTCGGTCATTTTGCCGGGGATGCGTCTTTAGGGAGTGACAATACGTATCTGGGTTATTTGGCTGGTGGCAGCCTTGGTGCCGGTAGTGGTCTCGGAGACAACAACACCTTTATTGGTAAGTACGCCGGGCGAAACTATGATGGCGCGGATAATAATACGTTCCTCGGTGAGTACACTGGTTACAGTGTTTCATCTGGTGATGACAATATTTTGATTGGTCAGGGTGCTGGTTATGATGTCGCCGGTGCTGGAGTGGGCGCACTGACAACAGGTTCTCGCAACATTTTAATCGGTAGGGATATTCTTACGACTGCCGTTGGTGCCAACGATGAACTGAATATTGGTGATAAAATCACCGGTGACATGACTGCGGCAGGCGTACTTACAATTGAAGGGACATCCGCTCTGGTACTGCCTATCGGTACCGATGCACAACGTCCTGCGGCGGAAGCAGGTCTTCTGCGTTACAACTCCGAAGCCTCTACTGACGTTATTGAATATTATGATGCCGAAGGCACAACATGGCGCACCCTTCTACATTCTGGTGGTGCCATTGGCGACATCGACGATCTCGGTGATGCAGCCGCGAATTACACCAGTTCCAACATCTTTATGGGTCAGAATGCTGGTGCATCTATCACCAGCGGAGAAAACAACCTCTTTATCGGGGAAGATGCTGGGCGGGATATGGCCACAGGAGGTGAGAGTGTTATTTTGGGAACACTGGCGGGTCGTGATGCCACAAACAGTCAAAACGTCTATATCGGCCACTTAGCCGGTTATGATGAAAGTACCGCCGTTGCCAATTCCGGTATTCGAAATGTTTTTGTTGGAGAAGCATCCGGTTATCAGAATGAAACTGGTGACTGGAACGTTTTTGTCGGAGCTTGGGCTGGCTTAAACAATCTATCCGGTGACAGCAACACATTTGTCGGTGACTGGGCGGGTCAGTCCAATACGACAGGTGGTGCCAATACCTTTATCGGGCGTGAAGCCGGTGACGACAATGATACAGGCAGTAACAATACCTATCTCGGCTTCCGGGCCGGACAAAACGGTGTGACGGTTGGCGGTGTTAATATTCCTCAGAACAACACATTTGTCGGATCAAATGCAGGGCTTAATTTAGCCACGGGTGAGGAAAATACAATCATGGGCTATCAGGCCGGTGAAAATATCGCAGACGGCAACAGCAACGTCTTTATGGGGCTTCAGGCCGGACGCCGCATGGTGTCATCCTCGAATGTTGCGCTCGGTAACTTTGCTCTGTATGGCGGCGATGCCACGCCCGCCAATAACACCGGGGCACAAAACGTAGCACTCGGTTATTCGACCGGTAGCACAATTACAAGTGGATCAGACAATATTCTGATCGGCTATGATATAGAGCCAACAGCCGCCACAGCCGCCAACGAACTGAATATCGGTGACAAAATTACAGGTAGTATAGTCACCGCAGGCGTACTTACAATTGAAGGTACATCTGCTCTGGTTCTGCCCATCGGTACGGATGCGCAACGTCCGGCGGCGGAAGCGGGTCTTATACGTTACAACTCCGAAGCCTCTACGGATGTCATTGAATATTACGATGCCGAAGGCACAACATGGCGCACCCTACTCTCTTCTGGTGGAGCGATTGGCGACATCGACGATCTCGGCGATGGAGCGACAGATTACGCGAAACAGAATCTGTTCCTTGGTGAAACAGCCGGCGCTGACGGTGCTGCAACAGGTACTTCCAACACTGCCGTGGGTAAAAATGCCGGCCGTGTCTTAAGTACAGGGACTTCCAATACAATTATGGGAGCGGATGCAGGGTACAATTTAACAACAGGTGACTCGAACACCTTGATTGGTGTATCGGCGGGTTCCGTAACCAGTGACGGTATCGAAAACGTCGCCATAGGTGATCAGGCTGGTCAATGGTTGGATGACGGTGCTGATAACAACACCTTAATCGGAACAAAGGCCGGGCAATCGCTTACAGGAAACAGCCTGACAGGTGATGCCAATACGGCATTGGGTTCGCGGGCTGGACGGGAACTAACCACAGGGACGGAAAATGTTTTTGTCGGTGTTGATGCCGGTAACGGTAATACAACGGGTATTGAGAATGTAGCGATTGGTACGGGCGCAGCCTATACAGCCGCCACCGCATCACGCAATGTTTCCATTGGTCATGACGCTGGAACAGGCGCAACAAACGCAGCCGTCGACAACGTGATTATCGGTCACAATGCTGGTGATGCGGCATTGACCTCGACACAGAATGTTATAATCGGTAAAGATTCTGGAACAGCTCTTACCTCCGGTGGTGACAACGTCTTACTTGGTTTTAATGCCGGTGCGGCCATGACGACGGGGGATAATGCCGTTATGATTGGTTCCGGGGCTGGAGATGTAAATACGGCAAGCTGGAGTGTCTTTGTTGGTAAAGATGCCGGTGGTGCCAATACCTCTGGACAATGGAATACCTTTGTCGGGCAAGAGGCCGGGAACGCCAATATTGCAGCAGCAAACAATGCCTATTTTGGTGCCTCTGCAGGGTTAAGTGCAACCGGTGGCAGTAATGCTTTCTTTGGCGCTCTGGCCGGGAAGTCTAGTGTAGGCGGCGCTGACAATTCTTTCTTTGGTTCTTTTGCTGGTGAAAATAATGGTGCTGGTATTGAAAACACGTATCTTGGCGGAGCGGCTGGGCAAAACGCATCAGGAAGCCGTAACGTTGCTGTCGGTATGAATACTTACAATATCGCGGGTGCGACCGGCGACGACAATATCCTGATCGGGCATAATATTGAGCCGCCGCTGAATACGACAAGTGATTACCTTAATATCGGTAACTTGATTTATGGTGACCTTGCGAATAACGAAGTCTTCCTTGATGCACCAGCAGCGGCTGCGCCAGATGGCGACCTCGCCAATGGACAACTAACCTTCTGGGTTGATGCCGCCAATGATGAAATAGAATTAAAAGCCAAAGACTCTGCCGGTGATGTGATTAACGTCACCGTCGGTAGTGGTGGCGGTGCAACCGAAATTAATGACTTAACTGATGCGTACGCAAATTACACGAGCAACAATGTTTTCCTCGGCAATAACGCAGGTGTTGCGACCACAGCAGGCATCCAAAATGTGGCACTTGGTGTTGATGCCCTGATGTCTCTGGACACAGTTTGTGCTGGTGCTGCGGAGTGTGATAACAACGTGGCTATCGGCCATCGGGCCGGTCGAAATATGACGCTGGGTCGTTATAATGTATTGTTGGGCCGGGATGCCGGTTACTTTATAGAGACGGGGACTAATAATACCTATGTCGGGGAATCGTCTGGTGAAAAAAATGTAGGTGGTAATTTTAATGTTGCTGTCGGTCGATGGGCTGCTTTTGAGAATTTGGGAAACAACGCCACGGCTGTAGGGTTTGAAGCCATGAAGAATTTCAACGTAGGCGGCGATACTCACAATGTTGCTCTTGGCTATAATGCGTTGCTGGGTGGTGCAGGTGCGAGCGGTACCAATAATACAGCGCTTGGTGCTCTGAGTGGTGCCGCGATCACAACTGGTACTGACAACGTCTTCATGGGTTACAACACCGGTGCAGCTATGACAACTGGTGATGGTGCTGTTCTCATAGGTGCCAACGCTGGTCTTGTAAACACAGCCAGCTACAGCATCTATATAGGTGATGATGCTGGGTTTTCGAGTACTTCGGCGTTAAACAATACCTTTGTCGGTGCGGCGGCTGGGTACAGTGCCGTAACAGGAGGTAATAACTCTTACTTTGGTATTAATTCAGGTGCGACCGAAACAGGAACTCATAACTCTTTCTTTGGTGCCAATGCCGGCGGACTCAGCGTCGGAGGACTTGATAACTCCTTCTTCGGTTCTGAGGCGGGTGAAAACTCAGGCGCTGGGGATTATAATACTTATATCGGTAAGATGGCAGGAGAGAACGCTTCGGGTGATGATAACGTCGCACTCGGAGCTTATGCTTATAATGGTGCCGCCAGAACCGGTAGCCGCAATATCTTGATTGGTGAGAGTGTAGGCGTACCTCTGGCAGCGACCAGCGATTACCTCAATATCGGTAACCTGATCTATGGTGATCTGGCGAATAACGAAGTCTTCCTTGATGCACCAGCAGCGGCTGCGCCAGACGGCGACCTCGCGAATGGACAAGTAACATTCTGGGTTGATGCTGCGAATGATGAAATTGAATTAAAAGCAAAAGACTCTGCTGGTGACCTGATTAATGTCACAGTTGGTAGCGGTAGCGGCCTCTGGACAGCAGGTGCTGGCGATGACATTTATTACAACACCGGTGTACATCATGTTGGGATTGGGACAACAAACCCAACAACCGAGCTTGACCTTCTCGGTGACCTCCTGATCAGAGGTTCCTATACAGGTACATCTTCGGTACCAAGCGCTGGTTCAGATTCACAACTATACTTTGATGTTCAAAGCTCCTCTTTCCGTGCGGGTCAAGCCACAGCGGCACAGTGGGATGATGCCAATGTCGGCAATTACAGTATCGGTATAGGTTACAATGCAACGGCCAGCGGTAGCGGTAGCGTCGCGATGGGCATATCTACAATCGCCAGCGGGCCCCAAAGTGTTGCATTTGGCGACCAAACAAGTGCTCTCGGTGACGAGAGTTTTGCGATGGGTGAACAAGCCGTCGCCAACAGCACGCAAAGTTTTGCGATGGGGAATTCAACCACATCGGCAACTGGTAATAACAGTTTTGCGTTTGGTGCGGGCGTTGACACTAACGGCGTCGGTGCCGTCGCGATGGGCAGTGGCTCGCAAGCCACAGGTAATTACAGCGTCGCCCTCGGACAAAACACAACAGCTGGCGGAGGCGCTAACACTTTTGCAGTAGGCTCTAGTACGACTGCCAGCGGTACGGCCGCTGTCGCAATGGGCAGTGGCTCGCAAGCCACAGGTAATTACAGCGTTGCACTGGGACAGAACGGCACAGCCACCAATGCCTATACGATTTCAATGGGTTTGAGTGCCGATGCCACAGCCAGATCCGCTATTGCCATGGGGGAAAACACGACAGCAGGTGGTCAATATTCCGTAGCAATGGGGAATGGTACAACCGCCAGCGGTAACTATGGATTTGCAATGGGCTCTGGTACCACGGATGCGGTAGGTCTTTATAGTTTTGCGTTAGGACAGGATGTTGTAACTGCCGGCGATTACAGTCTTGGATTCGGACGGGAAGTACAAACCACGGCTACGGGTGATTATTCAGTAGCGTTTGGACTGAGTAACCCCGCAGGCGTGGCACCGCAGATTTCTGGTGCAAATTCCTTTGCTATTTTTATGGGTGACCAAAGCGGTTATGATTTAACCACGGCAAACCGCATGGCATTGGTTGGTGGTGACTTCCTGATAGATGATGACGGCACCGCTGGATCACAAGGTTGTATCCGTTATGTGGAAGGTAGCGGCCTAGAATATTCCGATGATTGTTCCACCTTCGCGACCTTCGCCAGCCTTGGTGGTGCCATCGCGATTGATGACTTAACCGATGCGATTACGGATTACACAACTGAAGACAATATATTCATGGGGAACCTTGCTGGTACGGCGGGCACGCAAGGCCAGCACAATGTTGCGCTGGGTGTAAATGCCCTGACTGCACTGGATGCGGTTTGTGGTGCTACTGATTGTGATAGAAACACAGCTATTGGTTATAATGCTTTGGTTGGGGTGACGTCAGGATACCAAAACACAGCCATCGGTGCTGATGCTGGTAATCTTGTGACAAGTGGAAATTCTAACGTTTTCATCGGTTATAAAACAGGGCGAGATTCAACAGGAAGTACTAATACTTTTATCGGAAAATCTGCGGGTGAGCAAACAACTGCTGATGGTAACACTTATGTGGGTTATCAGGCTGGTAAAGACAGAACGACAGGAAACGCCAATACCGCAATCGGTTCTGGCTCTGGACAGGGTATAAGTGGTGGTGCGAATGTGTTTATTGGTAATGACTCCGGTAAAATCACGACAGGGAATAATAATGTGTTCCTCGGTGAAGGTGCCGGTGAACTTGCCACAACAGGTGATGACAATATTCTGATCGGTAACACGGTTGAGAAGAGCTCTCTTACAGCCAGCGATGAACTTAATATCGGTAACCTGATTTATGGTGATCTTGCCAATGGCTATGTCGGTATCGGTACAAATGCACCGACAGGAGCACTTACGATTAATCATCCTGCGACCGCAGATATAGAACTTTTCTCGATACAAAACAACGGAAGTACCACAGGAGGGGTTAAAGCCTTCTATGATAATGGCGCGGGCGATATGTGGATGGAAGTTGACACCAGAAACACATGGTTTGGCGGCGTAAACCCATCGGACTGGCCTTCAATACGCGTGGGTGTTTTACCTCTCACAACGGCCACGCATGGCGTGGTAATTCAGGCAAATTCTGGTCAATTGGTAACAGGGGACCTTTTGGGAATACGTTCTGACGGACAGGTGAATGATGATTCCGCTGATCTCTTCGTGGTCAGAGGGACTGGTCTGGTTGGGATCGGCGATCCGACACCTGACCATTTACTAGATGTAGCAGGAAATATCGGACTGGATGCCTCCTCTTACATCAATTTCGGCGACACAGACGGTACCACAGGTTACGGTATTCGTGACAATGCCGGCGCGATCGAATGTAAAGATAGCGGCGGCTCATGGGCGGCTTGTGCTGGCGGCGGCGGCGTCACCGAAATCGATGACCTGTCCGACGGTGTTACAGATTACACAACAGACTATAACATCTTTATGGGTGACGGAGCTGGTGCAGCTATCGCTGTCGGCGGACAATTCAACACTGTTCTTGGTATTAGTTCTGGTGACAACATTACGACTGGTGATCAAAATACATTTATGGGTACGAATGCCGGGGGTAATGTTATTACATCAGGTCAGAATACATTCTTGGGTAACAACGCCGGGCGTTACAACTCAACTGGTGCGCGCAACACCTATGTTGGTAACGCCGCTGGCGATAGTAACAATACCGATTTTGGTACAGGTAGTGATAACGCCCTGATTGGTAGCTCAGCTGGTGCCGCAATTACCTCAGGTGCTCAAAACACAGTACTTGGGTCCAATGCAGGAGTAGCTCTTACCACAGGTGATGACAACGTCTTACTCGGTTATAATGCCGGTACGGCGATGACAACGGGCAGTGAAGCTGTTCTGATTGGTTCGAATGCCGGTGCGGCGAATACCGCTAGCTGGAATGTCTTTGTCGGTTCGAATGCCGGAGTAGTTAACACGTCGGGCAGTTCCAACACTTTTATGGGTGTTGGTGCCGGTAGTTCCAATATAACGGGCGGCGACAATGCTTACTTCGGTGCCAATGCTGGTAGCTTGGATACGGGGATAAGCAATGCTTATTTTGGTGCGCTAGCTGGGAAATCGAGTACAACCGGAAACGACAATGCCTTCTTTGGATCTTTTGCAGGTGAAAATAGTGGTGACGGTGATGAAAACACTTATCTCGGTATGTCTGCCGGGCATATTTCAACCGGGCATTATAATGTCGCTATCGGTGCGTATGCCGGGAGCCTTGCTACAACCGGGGATAACAATATTCTGATTGGTAAGGGCGCTCAAAAGAGTGTGATTACAGCCAGCAGCGAACTCAATATTGGTGACAAGATTACGGGTAGCTTGACGACAGCAGGCGTGATCACCGTTGAAGGGACATCAGGTCTGGTACTGCCTATCGGTACCGATGCACAACGTCCTGCGGCGGAAGCGGGTCTTATACGTTACAACTCCGAAGCCTCTACCGACGTACTTGAATATTACGATGCCGAAGGTACAACATGGCGCACCCTTCTACATTCTGGTGGTGCCATTGGCGACATCGACGATCTCGGTGATGCGATTACGGATTACGCCAATGACAGCATGTATCTGGGGCAAAGCTCAGGCACATCAGCCAGCGGCACTGGAAATGTTTTCCTTGGCGAGAATTCAGGTAATTCTGGAACAAATACTGGAGCAAATAACGTTTTTGTGGGTAGTTGGGCTGGAAATTTGAATACGGCTGGTGAGCAGAACGTTTCTATAGGTTCCAGCGCAGGAGAAAAAAACTTGGCTGGTGACTGGAACGTCTATATCGGTTATCTAGCTGGACAAGAGAATACAGGTGGCACAGGTAATACTTATGTCGGTCGGGCTGTAGGTTGGACCGGAACAGGTGGTGGCAACAATACGCTTATAGGTTCCAATGCGGCTGGTGGCGCTGTGAATACGGGTGGTGATAACGTCTTTGTAGGTCAAAATGCTGGTTACCTTCTAACCTCTGGTGGCAGTAACACCGTCATCGGGCAGTTAGCTGGTGATGCCAATATTACAACGGGGTCGGGTAACATCTTGCTCGGAAATAATGTTGATGTGTCCGCTGCGGGTGTCTCCGACGAACTGAATATTGGTAACCTCATTTATGGTGATCTGTCCGCTAAAGAAATCTTCCTCCCTGCCCCGGCCACAGCCGTTGCAGATGGTGATTTGGCCGTCAATCAGGCAACAATCTATCTAGTTGAAGGCACAGACGACATCGTAATTAAAGCCAAAGAATCAGGCGGTACGGTTCTAACTAAAACCCTCGGCGGCGGCGGTGCGAGCGCGATTGATGACCTTTCCGATGCAGATACAGATTATCCGAACGACAATATGTTCCTTGGCTCCGGAGCAGGCGCAGCAGTGACCAGCGGAACAGGGAACACTGTTTTGGGTGAAATTGCCGCTGCAGAATTGACAACCGGTATCGAAAACACCCACATAGGCCATGGAGCGGGGGGGTATCATCACGCCACCAATGCGGCCAGTTATAACACTTATCTTGGTTACCAGGCAGGTCGTGGTGTGACAGGCGTTACCGAAGGGCAAGCCAACGTTGCCATTGGTCACCGCGCTTTCCATGACGTTACGACAGGTTCTAATAATACTATTATGGGTGTCGATGCCGGTGCGAATATCACAAGCGGTAGCCACAACACACTTATCGGTAAACAGGCCGGACAAGTCATAACAACAATAAATGCCAGCGTCTTTGTCGGCCATCAATCCGGTAAATTGGTAACATCCGGTCAAGCCAATGTGGGTCTCGGTGCATGGACGCTCGATACGAATTCGACAGGGTGGAGAAATACAGCCATTGGTCATGGTGCTTTAGGTGACGTGACAACTAGTGATAACACCGCATTGGGAGCACGAGCAGGAAGTGATATTTCAACAGGTGAGCATAACACTTTGATAGGTTCCGGTGCTGGTTATAATGAAGCTGGCGGTGGTACAGGCGCTCTCACCACAGGTTCCAGAAATATTTTAATCGGTAAGGATGTTATTACATCCGCAGTTGGTGCCGATGATGAACTGAATATCGGTGACCTGATTTATGGTGACCTTGCCAATAACTATGTCGGGATTGGTACGAATGCGCCTGATGAAGCGCTGCATATAGCTAGTGATACTGAAACGTCTGTTAAAATTGCGACGTTCAACGATACAAATTTCCTGAATCCCAGAGTTGTTGGTGAAAGACATAGAGGAACCAGCGCCGCACCGACAATAGTGGCAGACGGCGATACTGTATTCGAACTGACCATGAAAGCCTACGATGGAGGCAGCGCCAGACACGTGGCTTATATACAGGCTGAAATGGACGGCACCCCCACTGGTACCTCCCTGCCAGGTCAACTCGAATTCCATACCCAGCCGGTTGGAAGTAACGGACAACTGGAAGGCACATTACCGGAGCTTATCATCAGGGCAACTGGTCATGTTGGTGTCAGCGAAAACAGCCCTAGAAGTCAGTTGACTGTCGGTGGTGATACAACGGACAGAGGAACATTCGGTATTGAGAACGAGGACACGGATGTTCAGAATGCTGAAGTTCTTGGTATTATTGATTTCCGTTCTAATGAATCTTCTTCTTCGGCACCACTGCCTGGTACGGCAGGTCAAATCGACGAAGATGCTGTTGTTAGAATTCATGCAGAGGCGTCAGGCCAACATACTGGCGGCGACTGGCCTTCAGATCTTGTATTCTCAACGGTTGATTCCTCTGATAACCAGTTGGCGGAACGCATGCGCCTTGACGGTAACGGTCTTGTGACCATACCGGGTGACCTGACGGTTACCGGCACATGTACCGGTTGTGGCGGCGGTGCAAGTGCTCTGGATGATCTGAGTGATGCCGTAACAGACTGGGCTTCTGGCGGCGGATCTGTGAACAATATGTTTATCGGTGAAGGTGCTGGTAATGATACAGGTAAAACGCTATCAGATAACAATATCGGGATTGGTTTTGGTGCCTTGAATGCTCTGCCTAATAACGCCAATTCTGCGCGTAACGTTGCACTGGGTAATGATGCTGGTCTTACATTGGGTCAGGCTGCCGACAACACTTTCCTTGGTGGTGAATCCGGGCAGGATGTCACGACTGGCGATTCTAATACCATGGTCGGCTCTAAAGCCGGACAATATGCCACCACCACTCTTGAAAACGTTTTTGTTGGTTTTAGTGCCGGTCAGGGTGACGGCTCAACAGCACCAACTGGTGCTGGAAACGTTGCTGTCGGTGCTTATGCGCTTGATGCACTAACAACTGGGACGGACAATGTGGCCATAGGACGCAATGCTGGTGGTGCGCAGAAGACGGGAGATAACGCCGTTATGATTGGGGTAGATGCAGGTTTGCTCAATACTGTGGATTATAATGTGTTCATTGGTTGGAAAGCCGGAGATGCCAATACGACAGGAACTCAGCTTACTGCTGTGGGTGCCGGTGCCGGTAGCTCGACTGCGACAGTAAGCGATAGCGTCTATGTCGGCACCAATGCTGGTACCTCAGCAACAGGGCGGTCAAATGTTTATGTTGGTAGCAATGCTGGTAAGGACGGGACGAATGGTGTCAAGAACACTTATATTGGTAAGGCGGCCGGTCTGATTGCCACAGGCGACGAGAACGTCTTTATCGGTCAGAATACGGCTGACTCTGCGACAAGCGGAAACCTAAATATCATTATCGGAAGTGGTCAGGAAAAAAGTTCTGCCACAGCTGCCAACGAACTTAATATCGGTGGTACACTTTACGGTGATCTGTCTAATGACCTGATTGGTATCGGACAAGTTCCCGCCACAGGCGTTGAGCTAGATGTTCTGGGTGACATCGAATATACAGGCACCATCACTGACGTATCTGACCGTCGTTTGAAGAAAGACATTGTCCCACTTAGTAAGAAAGGTTCGATCTTGGATAAAATTGCCAGCGTTGATACCTATTCTTTCAAAATGAAAGACGACAAAGAAGACAAAACAGAATTCGGTGTGATGGCACAAGAATTGGAAGAGATTTTCCCTGAGCTTGTCCGCACAGCAGAGGATGAGATGGGTACAAAATCTGTGAACTATGTTGGTCTTATTGCACCAATGATTGAAGCGTCCAAAGAGTTAAAAGCAGAAAATGATACGCTTCGTGCCGAGCTTGATGAAATGAAAAAAGCCATTGATAGTATCGGTGCCAAGGTTGGTCACTTCTCCAACGATAACCAGCCTTCAATGGCTGCATGGTCGCCTTTGATGACCTTGGGGATGTTTGGTGGACTTGGCTTTATCGGTGGATTAGGTTTGTTATTGGTTGTAACACGCAAATCAAAAAACAAAGCGGCTTAAGGAACAACAACGCCACATTAGAAAGAACATAAAACTAAGCTAGAAAAGCTGTCTTAGTTTTCTTTCCAAATTGGAGCTTTAATGTCATCTAACATTTTTTGATGAGCGTCTTTCTCATCATCACTTAACGAAAACTCTCTTGGTTCATGAAATTTACGTTCGATTTTCACAATTTTTTCTTCCGAAGATGCTTTCTTTTCTTGTTCAATGCCTAAACCACGTTGACGTCCACCAAGCAGCTCTAAATAAACTTCTGCCAACAATTCAGAATCGAGCAAGGCACCGTGGAGCGTGCGGTTTGAGTTATCAATATTAAACCGACGACAGAGCGCATCCAAATTAGCAGGTGAACCAGGAAATTTTTGACGCGCCATCATTAAGGTATCAATCACGCGTTTATTATCTGGTGGTGGAAAGCCGAATATTTTAAGTTCTGCATTGATAAATTTCATATCAAATTCTGCGTTGTGAATGACGAGCTTTGAATCTGTGCCTAAAAAATCAAGAAAATCACCAACAATCTCCCCAAAAGTTGGCTCATCTTTAAGTCGTTCTTGTGTTAAACCATGCACTGCTGCGGCTTCAGCAGGGACATCGCGCTCAGGATTGATATATTGGTGATAAGTACGCCCCGTTGGAATATGATTTTCTAATTCCACACAACCAATCTCAACTAGCTTATGCCCATCGACAGGATCCATACCCGTTGTTTCAGTATCCAGTACAATTTCACGCATTAATTTCCTCCAACATATGCTTTAAACTACGGTTAGTGTATGCCATCCCCACTCCAGTAGGAATTATAAAATCTGCCCGCGAGCATTTTTCTTTATCTGACATTTGGCTTGCCAAAATGGCTTCAAATTTTTTCTCGGTCATATTGGCACGACCTAATACTCTATGTCGTTGCACATGATAGGGCGCACTGGCTACTAATGTATAGTCAACACGGCTTTCAGCGCCTGTTTCAAACAAAAGCGGTATCTCTAAAACAACAATTTTACGCCCTAATCGTGTCTGTTTTTTAATAAATTCTTTTTGTGATATTTGAACAACGGGATGAAGAATATTTTCTAACTGTTCCCTTTTATTATCATCATCAAAAATTATTTTTGCCAAAACATCCCGTTTAATATTATGCGTTTTTCTATCCCAACTTTCAGGAAAGGTTAAAGCAACCTCCTCAAAGGCCTGCCCTTTTGGACTTAAAGCCAATCGCACTGCCTTATCAGAATCATGAACGGCACAGTCCAATTTTTCTAGCATTAAAGCAACGGTGCTTTTCCCCATGCCAATTGACCCCGTTAATCCCAAGACAATCATAATAAGACCTTTTGCTCTAAATCCTTTGTAACCTCTGGCATTATGCCAGTCCACGCCTCAAAAGCTGGACGGGCTTGGTGAAGCAACATGCCAATACCTGTTACAATTGGATTGCCCCTATCTTTTGCTTGTGTAAGTAACGATGTCATTAAAGGGTTATAAACAATATCTGTTACCAATGCTTTGCTGCTTAAGTTTTCTAAATTTATTGTTAATGGGTTTTGGTCTTTCATTCCCAGAGATGTGGTGTTTATTAATAAGTCTACTTGGTTTAAAAAATTTTCTTTTTCTTCCCAGTTAATAATTTTTATTTTTTGAGGGTTTAATTGTTTTAGTTTCTCTGCTTTCTCAATAGTTCTGTTGGTTAGAATAATTTCCTGAACCCCCTCTTCCAAAAGCCCAAATATAATGGCTCTAGATGCCCCACCGGCCCCCAAAATAAGTGCTTTTTTCTTTGAAAAATCAATTGGTTGGCAGGATTTTATATTTTGAATAAATCCGAAAGCATCTGTGTTTGTACCAAATAGTTTTTTGTCTTTTATAACAACCGTATTAACGGCACCTATTTTTTTTGCAGCCTCATTGACTTCATCACAAATTTTAAAAATATTTTCCTTATGAGGAATGGTAACATTAAATCCATTATAACCTTGGTTAACAAGCTCTCTAATTTTTACTTCTAAATTTTCTGGTTTAATCTCAATTGATTGGTAGCTACCATTTATCTTGTGCTTATCTAACCAATATTGGTGAATAACGGGGCTCTTACTATGTTGAATGGGATACCCTATAACGCCTGCTTTCATAGCTTAAATCCTTCGCTATCAAGAAACTGGATAAGCGGTAAAAGTGGCATTCCCAATATTGTAAAATAATCACCTTCGATCTCTTGAAACAGGCGAATTCCAAGGCCTTCTAAGGCATAGCAACCGACACAGGATGTTAAAATATCGCCCGTTTTATGACAATAATTTTCTATTTCGCTCTCACTCATCTGCTTCATTTCTAGGCTTGCTTCATCACTAAATGAAAAGACTTCTTCTTCATTTTTATAAACACTAACAGCAGAGTTTAACTTATGTGTTTTTCCTTGAAAAAAACTTAACCTGTCTTTTGCCTCAATATTATTTTTGACCTTAGAATAAATTTTATCATTCATATATAATACTTGGTCTGAACTAACTATATATTTATCGGGGTGTTTTTTCGACACTGACTTTGCCTTTTCATTTGCCAAAAATTTAGAAATATTTTTTATGTTTTCTTTTTTTTCTATGAGCGCATTAATTATTTTTTCTTCATCAATGCTGGCAGGAATAACATCAAAATCATACCCTGCATTCTTTAACATTTGCTGCCTTGCAGTACTCCCTGAGGCCAGCACCAGATCAGCCCCCATGATCTTGCTCCTGTTTCTTCATACGACCCTTATGTCTTTGTAATAACGCATAAATTTCTGCTGTCGTCTCCTCAACGGATTTTCTTGTAACGTCGATAACAGGCCATTTATATTTTGAAAATAAACGTCGTGCCTTTCTTATTTCTTCTTCAATACGCTCTAAATCCAAATAATCATTTTCATCATAATGTTTATTATCATCATCTGCATGAAGACGGCTTCGCCTTAAATTTTCCAAACGTTTTGGTGACTCTGTTAAGCCAATAAAAAGTGGCTTTTTTAATTCGGCGACTTGTTCAGGAAATGGAACCGAAGGCACCAGCGGAATATTTGCTGCTTTTATTCCACGCCTTGCCAAAAATATACAAGTTGGTGTTTTTGATGTACGTGAAACCCCAACCAATATTACGTCGGCATCATCTAACCCTTCAATATGCCGCCCATCATCAAATGCCAAAGCAAAATCAACAGCATCGATACGCTTAAAATAGGCATCGTCTAGGGCGTGTTGTAGCCCCGGCACACCTTGCGATGGCAATCCCAGATATGATGACATACTGCGTAAAATAGGGTCTAAAACAGGCATACAGGGCACATCCAGCTCTGCACAGGCGGCTTGCAATTTACGCCTTAGTTTTTTATCAACGAAAGTGAATAAAACGGGGCCAGGGGTTTTTTGAATATCAGCAATAGCTCGATCTAATTGCGCTTCAGAGCGTATCATGGGCCAAAAACGCTCAGATGGATTTATTCCTTCAAACTGGGCCAAAGCCGCCCGTGCCAAGCCCTGCAAGGTCGTGCCCGTGGCATCCGACACCAAATACATATTAAAATCATGAATTGGCTGTTTTGTTTTCTCTACGCTCATAATAGAGCTATCCTAACAGCGTATTTATAGGCGGACAAAGCGAAAAACGCTCGCTCACCTAAGATAAGATGTAGTTTTATTCTTTATTGAGAAATTTACGCGCCAGCTTAGCATCCCTAAACGGAATTCCATTGGTATAGGTTACTTTGTTATCATAAACGATTTGAAAGAGATGGGTTTGATTCACGGGATCATTTAATCCATTAAAGAACGGATCAATAGAAACCGTATCTCCCAATTGTTGTAAATAAGCAACGCCATCAGGTAATAATGAGAGCATTTCAAATTCTTTTGATAAAGCCACTTTGTCACCAAAGCGTACATCATTCTCTTGTAAGATATCATCCATATGCTGCAAACTAACATGGTCTAATGCATCAACACGCGCAATATCGGCATACCATTGGCGAAATATATGCGCCATAGCCATACCATTATAAACAGCAGTAGGATAACGCTCTAAAATATTTATAAGAACGCGCGCCATATCACCATCGTCTGCACTTAAAGCGTGGTGCCATATTTCATTATATCCCGCACCTCTCAATTCCCATGTGATAAAAATTGAAACAGAATCTGTATCCGCAGCTCTTGCCCGCTCCAACAAAAGAACAGCTTCAGGCTTATAGTGTTCTTCAAAAGCGCCCCATCTATCTTCATGCCATACATCACGCAAAGCTTTTGCTAATATTGAGATCAAAGAATTTCTATAAAAAGCAGAGCGGCCCAATGCAGAAACATCCATATTAAAATTATCTAGCTCAATAATTTTGTTGCTTACGTCTAGATGAAATCCACCACTATCTAAATCGCTTAAGGCCAATTGCCATCCTGAATCCTGCGCTTGGTTTAATAAAGCAAAACCTAACGGACTTTCTGTCATTAACGCTGCTGCCCAACTTAAAACATCTAAATCGGTTTCAAACACGTACGGATACGCATCCAAATTTTTGTAACGCTTGGTTTCTAAGGGCTCTAACGTACCAATATCGTAAACACCATCGTTTTCTAAATTATATTCAGTAAATGACGGTATTTCTTTTAGGTGTTGCTCACACTCAACCGCCCTTTCTATCGAGCGCGGTTTGGATAGCGATATAAAACGATTTGCACGCACAATTACACTTTCTTCATCTGCTGATGTTTCATCAAGTATGTAACTCTTGTAAGATTTCTCTCTTATGTCCGAATTGGACTGCAATGACATTGCTTCTTGTTGAAGGCTTTGCTCCTCCAGCAACTTGTTCTGGGTGCCGCTGTGTTGCGGAATTTTCCAATCCGGTTTCATTCTGGTTGTCCTCAAATATATTCTTATTCTCTGACTGATCGACGCCAGCCATTTTGATAGGTTGTGAGGATTGCAACTCTTGTTCCGTTTCTTTAAATGTACGTTCAAACTTGATAAACCATAGGAAATTAGCATTTGAGCGGTCACGTACTTCTGTAAATAATGAGTCACTCAGGATCATTTGTGCATAAGACGCCAGGTAATTTTTGCCGAAAGGCTGCTCTCCTAATTTACAGATTAAATCTATAGAAATTTTTTGTGATGCCTCTGTATTGTCATAAATATAGCCTCGATAATCAGCCAGCATTGCTTGAATCAGGGTCTTATCTTCATAACGACAGCGCTCTGATAAAAACCATGTTTCAAAAACGGCGCTCAAAGCTCTACCATTATTAAGCGTACGAAAATCTGTTAAAGCCTCTCTTGCTAAAGCTCTGCCTAAATCAGCCAAAGACGAATTCTCAATCCGTGACCAAATTGCTGATTCACCCTGAAGCTTCATCTCCCATGCGCATCTTATAACTGTAACGGCTAAATCTGCTTTTTGAGCACGATTGGCCAATATGGCTTGATCAGGGTGTAAGGATAATGGGTCAAGCATGGCACCATGCGCATCTTGCCAAAAACGGCGAAGCTCTTGTACCAAAAGTAAGACTTGGTCGGTAATGACTAAATCAGACCGAATAAAAATTTTACCCGCACTTTTATCATAATGTGCCGTATCGCTTTGCTTAGTAACCTCAATAACTATATTTTTACTATGGGCAAATTTTAATAGCTCATGCCCCATACGACTCTTTAGCAAAACTTTCTCAATGCTTTCTAATGAATTAGAGGTGCGCTTGTTTGTAGAAGAGAAATTTTCTGAATCGGTTTTAAATTCTTTTAGGCAGTGATCATTATTTTTTTTATGTGTGTCAGATAGCCTTTCATAGGCTTCTATCTTTTCTTTCATTTGAGCAATCTCTGATAAAAGTACCCCATCGGAAATCATGTCGTGATCTTCTAAAAAATCATCGGTAAGAATGCCGTCATCTTCTAGATCACAAACATCATCCATATAGAAAAAAGGTTGGTCACTAATCAACGTACATTCAACAGGCTGCCAGTTATTTACGCTGTAAGCCATTCTGAATTTTCTTGATTTAATTCCCTTACCGTTTTTATACGATTTATTATTTTTTGTTTCTTTGCTCATAACTCCCAAAGGTCCCTAAAGATTTTTATCTTTGTTTTGTCGGCATAAAAAATTTGCCTACCCTTTAATTATGACCCCAAAAGGATTAACGAATTCCTACCAAAAATCATTAAAACGGATTTTAAGAGAAGTTTTTTTCCAAGCGTTAACAGGGTGTTAACAGGAATTAACCATAACCATGGTTTTGTTACTATATATTAATTTTATGTAAATAGTTAGGTGGTTTACAGCTTAAAACTATCATCGAGAACAGGAATATCTTCAACCAGCATTTCCTGATTATTTAAGGAAACATTACCTTCTTCTGTTACTAAAATATCAGACTCAAATAATGAATTTTTAAAAACGATACTGGCACTTAAATGATAAATACCATCTTTGTCTTCATTTTTTAATTCTAATGGCTCAATCATTTTAGCTAAGGCCCTGCGTCCCGCAGGCGCAGGCTCTTCACGCCAATTAATTTCATCAACATTCTCAATAATATTAAAATGACCAAATCGACCACGAACATAAAAGAAGAAAAACCGTACGTACGAATTAACATTTTCTGCATTCAAAAATACTGGCACTAATTTATTAAGCAGATAAATAGGCTCGTTAGTTCCATCAAGTATGTACAGATCATCAGTCGTTCCATTTTCTTTGTAAATAAAAGAGATAATACGCACCGGATTGCTTTCAAGATCGCTAACCTCAAAAAGAGAATAACCATTATAAAAAGGCAGAGAATGGCTTATAATTCTTGAGTTGGTAGAGCTAAAATCACTGCCGTCTACTTTAGTGTTTAGTTTTTCTAGCAAAGCGGCGGCATCACCGTGTTCTATCGTAGTATATGCATCTGAAAACATTCAATTAGGAGCCTTAAAATTTATTTTGATTAATTGTCGTTGAAACCGAATCGATTCGCAAGAGCTGTCATATTTATTCCCCTTTTATTTTCTATATTTTTATTTGTTCTTGTTATGAACATGTATTAAAAACTGGATAGAATTTGTGTAAAACAGAGGAGAGAAAAATTTTCATTTTTACACACTTTTGAAAAACTTTTTTTTGATGTTATCGGAGGTGTGAATAGGATAAAAAAATGATGTACAAAATTTATAACTCTAAAAATGCGACTCCAACAGTCTGTCTGCATTACAAAAGTTTTTGGCTTGTGTACAAAGTTTGGGGTAAATAGTAATCCCCGATTCTCACAGCCTCTACTACTATCCAAAACCTTTTTTTAATTCTTTTTATATTTTAGGTTTTCTGCTTTGATGCAAACCTGAATTGAGAAAAGTTAACGATGAAATTAATATTACAAAATTTAAATAATCAAAAAACCGACAAAGTTCCGTTTTGGTTTATGCGTCAGGCAGGGCGTTATTTACCGGAGTATCGAGAGCTAAGATCTCAGGCAGGTGGATTTTTGGATTTGGTTTATAACCCTGAATGGGCCAGTGAGGTTACGATTCAGCCTGTTCGCCGCTATGGCATGGATGCGGCTATTTTATTTTCGGATATTTTAGTTATTCCGCAGGCTTTGGGGCAGAGCTTAAGGTTTGAGACGGGAGAAGGGCCAAAATTAGACGCTTTGAAATCCCCATCGGATATTGAAAAATTGGATATTGAAAATATTGATCAAGTTCTTAATCCAATTTATGAAACGGTTTCGCTTGTAAAATCAAAGCTTGATTCAGAAAAATATAATCAAACAGCGCTTATTGGTTTTGCGGGCTCGCCTTGGACGGTAGCGTGCTACATGATTGAAGGTGGCGGTAGTAAGACTTTCGCTCAGACAAAAAAATGGTCTGCTGAAGATCCTCAAAGTTTTCAAAAACTAATAGATATTTTGGTTGAGGCAACTAGCCATTATTTAATAAAACAAATTGAAGCGAGAGCAGAGGTCTTACAGCTTTTTGATAGTTGGGCAGGAATTTTGGAAGGTGAAGATTTTAACACGTGGTCGATTGCGCCGACGAAGCAAATTATTGAGAATATTCGTGTACGATATCCAGATGTACCAATTATTGGTTTTCCTAGAGAGGCGGCGGATAAAGCTGTTCAATACGCCCAAAAAACTGGGATTAGGGCTATAGGGCTAGATTATTCAATGGAACCTGAATGGGCGCGGGATAATTTACAGAATTTACTGCCCGTTCAGGGTAATTTAGATCCTCAAATCTTACTTGAGGGTGGCAATGCTTTAGAAACTCAAACAAATAAAATTTTGGAAACGTTTGCCGATAAGCCGTTTATTTTTAATTTAGGCCATGGTGTAATCAAAGAAACACCGCCAGAAAATGTTCAAAACCTTTGTTCTATTATTAGAAATTTTAAAAAATGAACCAGCCCGTTAAAAAAACAGCCGTTATTTTATTTAATTTGGGTGGTCCAGATTCAAAGGAAAGCATTAAACCATTCCTGTTTAGCTTTTTCATGGATAAAAATATTATTCGTGCATCACTGCCTGTACGTTTTTTCTTGGCAAAACTTATTTCTATTCGTCGCTCCAAACGTGAAGCAGGGAATAGCTATAAGGAGCTTGGTGATAAATCCCCATTACTTGAAAATTCTACAGAGCAAGCAGAGGCACTCGAAAAAACTTTGAATGCGAAGGGTGAGGGCACCTTCAAAGTCTTTGTCTGTATGCGCTATTGGCATCCCATGGCCGCAGAGGTATCTCAAAGGGTTAAAGATTGGCAACCAGACCAAATAATGTTGTTACCGCTTTATCCGCAATTTTCAACGACGACAACCCGCTCCTCTTTTGAAGAGTGGGACAAAGAAACAGTTAAAATTGATTTGGACATGCCCACAACCAAGATTTGTTGTTATCCATGGGAAGAAGGTTTTATTAAAGCGTCTGCAGAAAATATTATGAAGGTGTACGTACAAGCTGAAAAAGAGATAGGGAAGGCACCGCGTATTTTACTTTCTGCGCATGGCCTGCCTGAAAAAATAATTGAAAAAGGCGATCCTTATCAATGGCAGTGTGAACAAAGTGCTGAAAAAATTATAAAGGCGACAGGACTTAAAAATCCTGATTGGCAAATTTGTTATCAGTCTCGTGTGGGCCGTTTAAAATGGATTGGGCCCTCAACGGAAGAAGCGCTGCAAAAGGTTGCCAATGATAACGTTGGTGTTGTTATTCTTCCCCATGCTTTTACGCAAGAACATGTTGAAACACTGGTTGAAATTGAAATTGAATATCGTGCGTTAGCCAAGAAAATGGGATTGCATGATTTTTATCGTGTGCCCACGGTAGGAACGTCTGAGGTTTTTATAAAAGGTTTGATGAAGCTAGTGCTGGATAATAACGGTAAAAATAAAACCCTATCTCATACAGGCAAACCTTTGTGCCCTTCAAATTTCAAAGATTGTTGTATGCGCACATGATTCCATAAAAAATATAGCTGTTTAAGTGATTCAAATTACTCGTTAATTTAGTAATTGCCTAAAGATTCCGTATTTTGTTACAATAGGTTAAAGGAGATTTTCAAAATGCCATCAAAAAATATAGCCCCTCGTGATAATGCAGAAAAAAAATCAATTATAAACTTTATTGAAGTTTCTTTTCATGGCGGTCTTTTTGTAAATCCTATTGATATATTACGTAGTAAAGAGGGTTATAATTCTTTCAAAAATGATAGAAAATATAAAAATAAAAAACATTCTTTAAAAGAATAAAATCTAATTTTTGTGACTTATTTATTCTCCAATCTTATTTATATTCTTATATCAGGTTTTTTAATAAGCCATGCCATACCTTTAACTAGATATAATATGAAAGATAAGAACGGTTATTATTTCGTTCTCGCAACTTTTGTAATGGGTTTGGCTGTCTATGTTTTTACGTATTTAATTCAATCTTGGTCATGGGATATACCATCCCAAATAAATAAAGGCTTACAATCTCTTATTCTTAAGAGTGATTCTAATACGGTTACGAATACGTCTGTTTCTGCATTTGTAATTACATTATTTATTAGCTTAATTGTAAATGTAGTAAGATTATTAAATATAAACAATAGGTTGATAATAAATTTTAGAATGTTCTCTTTGAATATGGCTTATAAATCCAGAGGGTCTAAAGCTTTATTAATTAAAAATTGTTTTTTAAGTGCCCGACCTGTTTTAGTTTGTCTTAAAAGCAGAAAATCATATGTTGGTTATATTTATGAAATTCCGTATTTTGACGATAAAATTGATTGGAATATTAAATTACTTCCTTTGAGAAGCGGATATAGAGATAAAGATAATTTACATTTAACACTTAACAATAATTATGAGCAATTTTGGACAGAAGCAGAAGATTCTAATTTTCAAGATGGCCTTAACGTAAATAATTTGGGCATTGTTTTAAATTGGGATGATATAGAAACTCTTTCTGAATGGATTCCTGAAATTTATGATGGGTTTAATAGTGACTGATTTTCTATTAGCAAATTATCTATGGCTTAAGGCCTTTCATATCATTGCCGTTATCTCGTGGATGGCAGGAATGCTCTATTTGCCACGGCTGTACGTCTATCATGTGAAGGCGACGAAAGGCTCGGAGCTGTCTGAAACGCTCAAAGTGATGGAGCGCCGCTTACTGCGTTTTATTATTAACCCGGCGATGATTGTGGCTTTTGTCTTTGGCGGCCTGATGCTGTGGCTCAATCCTGATTTATTCCAACAACCCTGGATGCACACAAAATTGACAGCTGTTATTCTGCTAACGGCTGTTCATGGCCTGTACGCGCGGTGGCGCAAACAATTTGAGAGAGATGCCAACCAGCACTCAGAAAAGTTTTATCGTTACTGGAATGAGGTTCCCACCATTCTGATGATTATCATTGTTGTCATGGTTGTTGTGAGGCCACTCTAAATTTATATTGCCATAATGTATTTATTATGATATTATTTTTATGAATAAGAAATAGTTGACTCAAGGCATACATCTGGCTATAACATCTTTATCTTACTTGGATTTCACAACATTTTAAAAGTTTGTGTGGTTAGTTTTTAGCCAAAGCGCGAGAGGAATATTTCACGCAGGCCAAGTAAGAAAAATAAAATTTTCCAATTATTACAATAGTTTAATTTACAATCACATAACAGGACTACTCAATTTTTCTCATATATCATTTGAGATTATTCATTCCCACAAAGAGACTTAACCATGAATTTACAGGAACTTAAATCCCGCTCACCGTCTGAGCTTCTGGCTTTTGCTGAAGAGCTAAGCATTGAAAATTGCAATACGATGCGTAAGCAAGACATGATGTTTGCGATTTTAAAGGAATTGGCTGATCAAGGAGCGCCTATTGCTGGCGGTGGGGTTTTAGAAGTTCTTCAAGATGGGTTTGGTTTTTTACGCTCTCCTGAAGAAAATTACCTTCCTGGTCCAGATGATATTTATGTATCTCCTTCACAAATACGCCGTTTTGGTTTACGTACAGGGGACATCGTTGACGGTGAAATTCGCGCCCCTAAAGAATCCGAACGTTATTTTGCGTTGTTAAAAGTCAGTAGTATTAATAACGAAGCCCCAGAAAAAATTCGTCACCGTATTAATTTTGATAACCTAACGCCGCTTTATCCAGATCGCAAAATCAAGCTTGAGCGTGATGACCCGACAAAAAAAGCATATACGCAACGCATGATTGAATTGACGTCACCGATTGGTTTTGGTCAACGGGCGTTGCTTGTTGCGCCGCCAAGAACTGGTAAAACGGTGATGTTGCAAGATATGGCAACCTCTATTGCTGAAAATCACCCAGATTCCTACCTTATTGTTCTCCTTATCGATGAACGTCCAGAGGAAGTGACTGATATGGCGCGCTCTGTTCGTGGTGAGGTCATTTCTTCGACTTTTGATGAACCAGCGTCACGGCACGTACAGGTTGCTGAAATGGTTTTAGAAAAAGCAAAACGTTTGGTTGAACATAAACGTGACGTTGTAATTTTATTAGATTCTATTACGCGTTTGGCGCGTGCTTATAACACGGTTGTGCCATCGTCCGGTAAAGTTCTAACAGGTGGTGTTGATGCGAATGCGCTCCAACGTCCGAAACGTTTTTTTGGCGCGGCACGTAATATTGAACAAGGCGGTTCATTGACAATTATTGCGACAGCTTTGATTGAAACGGGCTCACGTATGGACGAAGTTATCTTTGAGGAGTTCAAAGGAACGGGTAATGCTGAGATTGTTATGGATCGTAAGATTTCTGATAAACGTGTTTTCCCAGCGATTGATATTCAAAAATCTGGTACGCGTAAAGAAGAGCTTCTGGTTGATAAAGATACCTTACAAAAAATGTGGGTTCTTCGTCGTATTCTTAATCCAATGGGAACTGTAGACGCTGTTGAATTCCTGCTTGGTAAAATGAAAGAAACCAAATCGAATGATGAGTTCTTTAATGGCATGAATCAGTAACAATTTAACCACCTATAGATTTAAATGACCCAGTTGTTTAGCTGGGTTTTTTTATTGCTTAAAATTTTAGATAAACTCCCCATAAAATCGAAACGATACTAATTGCCATAATGTAACTTACGTGTTTTAATTAATCATGGATAAAGCGCTTCCTCGTTTTATCTAAGAAGGAAAAAGTGCAATCGCCAAATGAATTGTACAAAAATAAAAAAATAGGTGGTTCAAATGGGAAATGATTTAAAAAAAGATAAAACAGCTTTTCAGAGTGAACGACGCATATTTTTCAAACGAAAAAATGTTTTGCGTTTTGCATACCCTCTGATGGTTTTATTTGGATTTGTCGTCGTGATATCTGTTATCGCGCCCGCATTTGCTATCGAAACAACGAAAGCTTCCGCGTTAAATCTAGAGGAGATGCGCGAAGATTATACTCTCTCATACACACGAAAATCTCCTCAATCTTCTCAGGTCGATTCTTGTCTCTCCTATCTCAACGCGCATCTTTCCCCAGATGCAAAGCACAAGGATTTCGCTGACCAGAGTAAATACCGGCGCCCTGCCGGAAACAAAGCCGTTCCTGTTGCGCTTGGTTTAGTTCTTGGGGTTCGTATTGCCCTCGGTCCCCGCGAATTAGTTAATCCAACACAACGTGTTCAAATTGGTCCAGAACTTCGGAGCATCTCATCAGGCAGCAATCCCCGTGCCCTCGCTATTGCTGCTTACAGAGGTTGTAAGAATGACCAGACCTTAAAACTGCAAAAACGTAATAAGAAGAAAAAACACAGTTTTTGAATGAACGACTGAACTGCTACTGGCTCACGTATGGTTTTCATACGTCCCTTGATCGCTCCTGCTTTAGAAATAAGGCGGGAGCGATTAGGTTTTAGTCGGTATTAAAATAAAAACCAGCTTGGTGTTGCGGGGCTCATGACGGTTGTTAAAGAAACAGCAATAATAAAAATAATGGCACTACCGACATAGGCGGGCCACTGGCTGTTGTGATTAATAGGTTTAAAAGCACTGCGTTGACGTTCTGGCATAAGAGGCCCTAATGCTTTTTTTAGCGGGCTAGCAGCCATGTATTTTGAAACCATCATTGTGATGACACCGCCTATCGGGATTAATATAAAATCTGTCGCTGTTAATGCTAGGGTGTCCCCTAATTTACCTGAAACTATAGTACGTACAGGCCCAAAGAAATATGCTGCATTTATAATACCAGTTATCGCTAGGCCAATTCCAAGGCCGCTGAGATGGCTTTTTCGGCTAATGTTAATCAGGGCTTTATTTGACTGAATAATTATATCTTTTATAATTTCATTGCTGGCCCCTATAGGAAATTTCTTTTTAAGGGTCATCATTGCTTTTTTAGGTCGCATGGTTACAGAAAACAAAAGCCCCTCGCCAATCATTCTGGTTTTGCTTGCCTTTCGTATATGGCCGACAACATTACCGTCATTATTTGCAGCGCGGAGTAGGAGAGCATAATTTTGTTCTATTAATTGATCGAGAAAATTAGAAACCTTTAACATTTTAGCCTTAAAGCCAAACATATGGACTTTTATAGGTTTGCCATTGACGCCGATGTCTAAATCCGCGTATGGGAATTGAACTTTATACTGTATGGCTAACCCCCCATCTTCACGTTTGACGGCTTCACCATGAATTTTAATGTGACCGTTCTCAACTAACTTACCGCCACTATTTTCGATCATTTTTACAGCAGGATGGGGTAGTGAAGCGCGATCAATTTCAAAGAGGGTTTTCATTTTAAATATAATTTTTGTAATATAGGTAAATACTCCAATACCGCCACATGTTCCGCATTTTGTATTACCTGTACCGCCACATTTTCTGCAAGGAAGGGTGCCTCTGCTTTGGCATCGTGGACATTTTATATTTCGCTTACCAAAACAGCGGTTACATTGCCTTTCAACACCATCATTGCTTTTTTTAATGCCGCTTCCGCTACAGAAATTACAATTTATTGTTGTCCGCCCGTAACATTGGCTGCATTTTTCTATCTTTTGTCCGTTGCAGGTTTGGCATGTCGCGCTTCCATTGCCTTGGCAGGCTTGGCAGGGCTGAAAAGAACAAAATTCTTTGTTTAGTGGTTCAACATCAAATTGTTCGGCATGGATAGAAAACCCTTTATCAGGACGTGATAAAAGCACATTAGACATGGCTTTTCGCATGTCTATATTTTTAATGGCACTAGAAGAAATTTTTTCAATAATTTTTGGAAGAGTGGTGAGGTCTTCTATGATTTCTCCAGCCTGATGCTGGCCTTTTTTTTGTTCTTCTTTAACTTCATGAATTAATTCAAGATGCGTTATAGCTTCACAATTGATCATCTCACTACTGTCTTTAATGATATGAATCGAATCCTTTTTGACACCGTTTCCAAGGGTTAGCGAACGAATTTGCGCTAAAGCTTTATTCGCCATCTTTTTTTGAATTGCAATTTCTTCACTCAATGTTTTTTATGCTTTTCTTTAATAAAAATTAACTCGTTATTTACCAACTATTGCTATCTACCAACTTATTTATTTCTTCTTTTTAGGAATTTCTATGTTTGTTCAAAATTACAAATTTATCTGCAACTCTTAGTTTAATAAGAAAAATCCTGACAAGAACGGTAGCATGCTAGATAGGTGTCGCCAATATCCTCTTTGCCAAATCTTAGACTTTGCGATAGATTGCCGCTATGACCCATGATCATACAGTATCTGAAACAATTTTTGCCCTTTCTAGCGCGCCTGGAAAGGCGGGTGTATCTATTATTCGTGTTTCTGGACCTGGATCATGGCAGTCCTTGGGGGCAATAACAAAGGGGCAATCTCTTTCGGAGCCACGTAAAACAAAATTAATGGCTCTGATCAACCCTCAAACAGGCGGTACTATAGACCATGCCATGATTATTGGTTTTAAGGCACCAAATAGCTTCACAGGTGAAGATATTGTTGAATATCATTGTCATGGCTCTCCAGCAATTCTAGAAGAGCTTCTGGGTGTATTAGGGACAATGGAAGCTCACCGAATAGCAGGACATGGAGAATTTACACGCCGTGCTTTTGATAATGGTAAGCTCGATTTAACCGAAGCTGAAGCTATTGCCGACCTTATTGACGCCGAAACCAAAATCCAAAAAGAGCAAGCTTTGTCACAAATGGGTGGCGCTTTATCATCTTTATATAATGGTTGGGCAGAAGAGTTAACGCGTGCGCTAGCTTATGTAGAAACGATTATAGATTTTCCAGACGAGGATGTCCCAGATACTGAAACGGCAAAAGCAAAGCCAGCGATTGAAAAATTGCAGGAAGAAATTATTGCCCATTTAAATGACAATCGTCGTGGGGAACGTTTAAGAAATGGTATTCATATCGCTGTTATAGGTGCGCCGAATGCAGGTAAATCTTCTTTGGTTAATTTACTAGCTCAACGTGATATTGCGATTGTATCTGATATAGCGGGCACGACACGAGATGTTATTGAGGTACATTTAAACCTCGGTGGTTATCCTGTGATACTGGCGGATACAGCGGGTTTGCGGCCTGATCAAATTAACGATGATGGTCAAGAAGCTATTGAATCTGAGGGTATACGTCGCGCAATACAGAAAGCCAAGACAGCTGATTTAAGAGTTCTGGTTTTTGATTCCAGTTCTGCAAATCCGGACCAACATACTTTGGATTTAATGGATGAAAGTTCTGTTCTTGTCGTCAATAAATCGGATCTAAACTCTTCCGTTTCAGATTTGTTTCATGTGAAACCTATTTTAATTTCTACCAAGACTGGTGAGAATATTGATCAGCTTCTTTCCGTTTTAACGGACAAGATAGCTAAGGAGTTTGCTGTTTCACGTGAAACGCCATCTTTAACACGTGAACGCCATCGTCAGAATTTGCAAGATTGCAAAACTTCATTGGACGCTGCTTTATCTCAAAAACAGCCTGAATTGATAGCGCAAGATTTAAGGTTTGCGGTTAACGCGTTAGGGCGTATCACAGGCCGTGTTGATGTTGAAGATTTGCTTGATGTCATTTTTAGAGATTTTTGTATTGGGAAGTAAGCCAAGCTAACAGTGGATTTGAGCAAAAAGACTCGCAATTTTTGTGTTAGTTCTGTATAACGCCGCTTATGAATACAGCACCCCAAAATCAATATGATGTTATCGTTGTCGGCGGCGGCCACGCTGGCTGTGAGGCGGCGGCGGCTTCTGCACGAATGGGGGCTAGAACAGCGCTTTTAACACATAAACTAGATACGATTGGGGCCATGTCCTGTAATCCCGCTATTGGCGGTCTTGGTAAAGGGCATTTGGTGAGAGAGATAGATGCGCTGGACGGCATCATGGCGCAGATTATTGATAAGGCGGGAATTCAGTTCCGAATGTTAAATGCGTCTAAGGGGCCAGCCGTTCGTGGACCACGGGCGCAAGCCGATCGTAAACTCTATCGTGAAGGTATGCAGGCCTTGTTAAAAAACTGTTCAAATTTAAATTTGATAGAAGGCGGTGCGGAAGATTTAATTATTGAGAATGATGAGATTGCTGGCGTTATTACAGGGACTGGCGAGCGCCTCTTATGCCGTTCAATTGTACTGACAACAGGGACGTTTTTGCGCGGTCTTATTCATCGTGGAGAAGAGAAGATTCCAGCTGGTCGTGTGGGCGAAGCTCCCGCCGTTGGATTGGCTAAAACCCTTGAAACGCTTGGGTTTCCGCTTGCTCGACTGAAAACAGGAACCCCTGCAAGATTAGATGGCCGGACGATTAATTGGGACGTTTTAGAGGCACAAAAGCCGGATGAAAAACCAATTCCTTTTTCTTATTTAACAGACGAAATTACCGTTCCGCAGATTGATTGTTATATTACTTATACCAATGAAAAAACACATCAGATTATCCATGATAATTTACACCGAGCGCCGATGTATTCTGGACAAATTGAAGGTGAAGGACCGCGTTATTGTCCATCAATTGAGGACAAAGTTGTTCGCTTTGTTGATAAAGATCGCCATCAGATATTCTTGGAGCCTGAAGGGTTAGATGACCATACAGTTTATCCAAATGGTATATCCAATGCTTTGCCGATAGAGGTTCAGGCTGAGATGCTAAAATCTATTAAGGGGCTTGAGAATGCTAAAGTTATAGAATGGGCTTATGCGATTGAATATGATTATTGTGATCCAAGGGATTTGAAGAATACGCTGGAATCAAAACGCTTGTCAGGGCTGTTTTTGGCAGGGCAAATTAATGGGACAACGGGCTATGAAGAGGCAGCGGCTCAAGGGCTTATGGCGGGCTTAAATGCGGCTTTACAGACCAAATCCGAGGTTCGTGAAGCGGCTGAAACCTTTGTTTTAGACCGCGCTGAGGCCTATATTGGGGTTCTAATTGATGATCTTATCTCACGTGGTGCCCCTGAGCCATATCGTATGTTTACAAGCCGTGCAGAGTATCGCTTATTGCTTCGCTCTGATAATGCTGATCAGCGCTTAACAGATAAAGGCATAGAGATCGGTTGTGTTGGTATTTCACGTGAAACAGTCTGGAATCAAAAGAAATTAGCCTTAGCGGAAGCCCGTCTTATGGTTGAAACGCTAAATAGCACGCCTGATGCATTGGTGAAGGCAGGTCTTAACATTAATCAGGATGGCCGCCGTCGCTCGGCATTTGAGCTGCTTCGATATCCTGATATTCAGTGGCACGATTTAGAAGTAGTTTGGCCTGAGCTGTCTGCGGTTGATGTTTCTATTAGGGAACAGATTGAGATAGATGCACTTTATGCAGGGTATATGGATAGGCAGACCGCAGAAATTGCGTCTTTCCGCCGAGACGAGGCATTGAAACTCCCGGATAGATTGGATTACAGCCATATTGGTGGGTTATCCAATGAGGTGCGTCAAAAGCTAGAATTAGTGCGTCCAACGACATTAGGAGCGGCTTCTCGTATCCCTGGGGTGACGCCTGCGGCAATGATGGCGTTGCTGCGTCATGTTAAGAAACGTGCGGCTTAATCATGGATAAAGAGTATTTAGACAAGCTTAAAATTTACCAAGAGCTGCTTGCTACGTGGCAATCAAAGATTAATCTTGTTAGCTCAAATACGTTAGATAATGCGTGGGAACGGCATTTTGAAGACTCTCTCCAAATTATGGATTTTATTCCTAAAGATACAAAGACGCTATTTGACTTAGGCAGTGGCGCAGGGTTTCCTGGTCTGGTGCTGGCAATAATGATGCCAGATATTGATGTGCGTTTAATTGAGTCTGATCAAAAAAAATGTGCTTTTTTAAAAACCGTTTCACGTGAAACCAATAGTTGTGCAACGGTCTATAATTCAAGGATTGAAGATGTTTCATGTGAAACAGAACCTAATGTCATAACGGCGCGGGCTTTGGCGTCGTTGAACGAACTTTTTGAGCACTGTAAGCGTTGGATCACGACAAATCCTGAAATAACACTGATTTTCTTAAAGGGCGCAAAGGCGAATGAAGAATTGAAGGAATTGTCTAAAAGCTGGACTTATGATTGCCGTACGTTTGTGAGTAAAACGGATGAAAATGCAAAAATACTAGTTTTTTCAAACATTTACCCATTATATGGGAACGATAACAAAGTAACATAAAGGCTTGATATTAAGGTGCTTTTTCGGCTATGTATAATAATACAAATAAAAAATTAGAAAAGACACAATTAAAAAAGACAGGGGCGAGATATGGCATCAAACGCTATTCGAGATTATATCGGAGGTCATCGCGCGATTAAAAGAGCGGAGGAAGTAAGTAGTATGACCGACAGACCAACAGATCATAATAAAACACAAATACCGCGTATTTTAGCGGTGGCCAACCAAAAAGGTGGTGTGGGTAAAACAACGACATCGGTTAATTTAGCCACAGCATTGAGTGCGATTGGCCAGAAGGTTTTATTGGTTGATTTAGACCCGCAAGGCAATGCCAGTACGGGTTTGGGTATTAAGCGTGCGGGTCTTAGAAACAGTACGTATGATGTTATTTTTGAGGATGCGGCTGTTTTGGATACGGTACAACAGACCAAAGTGCCGAATTTAGACGTTCTCCCCTCTTCTATTCACCTATCTGGAGCAGAGATTGAGTTAGTAAGCGTTTCCCGTCGTGAGTTTCGCCTTAAAGACGCGCTACGCGTGCCGATGGGTTATGATTATGTGATTATTGATTGCCCACCATCACTGAGTCTGCTCACTTTGAACGCTTTGATTGCATCAGACGCTGTTGTTGTGCCATTACAATGCGAATTTTTTGCGCTTGAGGGGTTAAGTCATTTGGTTAAAACAATTGAACGCGTGCAAAAACATTTTAATGCCGACCTTGATATTCATGGCGTGGTTTTGACGATGTATGATCGCCGTAATAAGTTATCAGGTCAGGTCGCACAAGACGTTCGGAAATATTTTGGCGATAAAGTTTATAAGTCTGTTATTCCGCGCAATGTGCGACTATCAGAAGCCCCCTCTTTTGGGTTACCAGCAATTATTTACGATATGAATTGTTCTGGCGCCCGTGCTTATATATCACTAGCCAAAGAAGTCTTACAACGTGAAAAAGAAATAACTGGTAATGGACAACTAGTTTCCCCCAACCGGGTGGCATAAGGTTTAAAGGGTATTTATGAGCACAAAAACAGAAGAAAAACAGATGTTGAATCCCCAACCAAATCCTAAGGAACGTGGCTTAGGGCGTGGATTAGACGCGCTTTTCGGTGACGAAGAAGATTTGCACCCAATCCACGACATTGAAGATAAAGATACGCCCAATAATGCCAGAAAAACAGTTGGTATAGAAAAACTATATCCTTGCCCGACACAGCCACGACAATTTTTTGACGCAGAAGGTATACAAACATTAGCAACATCAATTGTTGAGCATGGTTTGCTCCAACCTATCTTGGTGCGGCCTGATAAATCTCGTAAAGGTTTTTACGAGATCGTTGCAGGAGAGCGCAGATGGCGCGCATCACAAAAAGCACAATTGCATGAAGTGCCTGTTGTTATTCGTGAGCTGGATGATGAATCCATGTTTCAAATTGCGTTGGTTGAAAATCTACAACGCAAAGATTTAAGCTCTATCGAAGAAGCGCGTGGTTATAAACGCCTTCATGAAGAGTTTGATAATTCCCATGAAGAGATTGGTAAAATTTTAGGCCGTAGCCGTAGCCATGTTGCCAATATGATCCGTCTTCTTGATTTACCAGAGAGTGTGCAAACCATGGTAGATGTTGGCGATATTACCGCTGGTCACGCGCGGGCCTTGGTTGGGCAGAAGCAAGCCTTTGATCTTGCTCTTAATATTATTGAGAATAGCTTATCTGTTCGCGATACAGAGAAACTGGTTGCTCAATCTGAAGGTCGAGAAATTAAAACCCGTACCGCAGGCAAAACAGGTAAAAAGGGCTTTAACAAAAAAGACGCTGATACGCTGGCACTTGAAAAAGAGGTTTCTGACCAAATTGGTATGAATGTTTCTATTGATATGAAAGACGTACACCAAGGCAAGATGATTATTGATTTTAAAACGCTCGATCAATTAGATGATATCTTACAACGTTTAGCCCATACCCCTAAAAAACCTCAATTTTAACCATTTTAAGCTATTGAATTTGCTTAAAAATTCGAGTTACTCTTTTTGTTCGTTGGAAATCTGAGGGGGGGGGTATGCTGTCGGCACAAAACTTCCCAATAACAACCTTATAATAGGACAATATACCTATGAAAGCAAGACTAATGTTTCGTGTTGGTTGTTACCGCATCACACTTAAAGATAAAACAGCTTGGGCACATAGGGTCTGCACGGGTGCGCCTGTACGTTTTGTTTGAGCTTCAAGTTCAGCAAGCTTGCCCATAACGATATCTAGCTTGCGTCCCCGCCATTTGGAGACTTGTGATTTAAAGGCTTGTTCAAATTTAAAGAAAATTGGTGGTTGAAGTGATTTAACCGCACTTTCCAAACTGCTGCCCTGCCCCATCATGGCGCCAGTGTAATGAAGGCGGCGGAAATGATTTTGTAGAGTGCGTAAAATGACGATTTCGGCTACTCCTTCATCAATGAGACGTTGATAAGAAGCCATGGCTATCTTTGGATTGCCACCCCCTACCGCATAAATCAAATCATCGAGCGAGGCTGCGCCACCATCACCACAACATGCCTGTACGTGTTCTTGGGTGACAACAAGATTGTGACCTTCGGGTTTGCCCATGTAGGTAATGAGTTTTTCTATTTCTCCACGGGCCCGCGCTCTGTCGCCCATGATAGAGCTGGAAAGTAGATGAAGTGCATCGGCTTCTATTCGAAAACCCGCTCCTGATAACATTTCGCGGATAAGATTGCTCATGCCGCGTTCATCCTCGATATAGCAAGGTAGCGCCGCCGCATTCTTTGATTTTTCGCATAATTGGCGCAAGGAAGAGCGTGTACCGAGCTCCCCTGCTTCGACAATGACTAAATTTTCGGCACTCGGATTTTCGAGATAACTTTTTATTGTTGTTGTTAGTTTATCCGCACCATCTTTAATGAGAATAACACGTGCGCCCCCCATCATTGACATGGCACTGGCTTCATCAGATAAGCGGGCAGGATCATCATTTAAAATATCGGCGTTTAAAGTAACGACGTTAAAAGGATCGTCCAAATCAGGAACAATGGTTTTTGCAATTTTAATGGCGCGTTCCCGCATTAAACCATCATCTGGCCCATAGATTAAAACAACCCGTGCTTTTGGATCTGGGCTTTTTAAAAAAGGGTCAATCTGTTTCCACGTTAACTTCATGAATAGTCTTTCTAATTTATTCCCCTGCGTTGTTGCTACGTCACTCACGTAGATTTTCTACGCTACGTTCCTTGCGCCTAGCAGGGAAATAAATTCGTGTGACTATTGGGATAGAGTAAAGAAAAAGCTAGGATTTTCAAGTCCTGGCTTGGGCTTATGCGTTCAGTGCTACTTCCTTAGTCTGTGGATGAAGAATTTCAACATTATTTTCTTCATTATTTTCTTTGGCAACACCAACAATTTCAACAGAAACACCTTCTTTTAAGTCAGAAATACCTAGATTGCTTTTTAAGCGATCTCCCAATAAAGCAAGTTCCAAGAATTTACCTTCTTTACTGTCAGGCCAGTTACCAGCTGAACCGAATGCAATAGCAATATCGCTACTATGTGGATTAGGGTCAAACATATTTTCTTTTAAAACAGCGATAAATACCTGATCTCCAATTTTTATATTTAGAGGCGTATTTATAGAAAAATCTTGCACATCAGCCGCCCTAAGACTGAGTTTTAAGTTGTCATGGCAGTCTGCACGTAAAACATAAGGTTCTTTTTTAAAATCAGCAATATTGTTAATATCCAAGACCTGATCTGTTTTTACGAAGTTTAATTTTTCTAAAAAGGAACGACGTTCTTCAACACTCAAACCTGCTTTCCAACCAGATGACTGTTTTTGTAAGTTATTTGCAATCATTTGACTGAGCCAAGGAAAATAATCACGGGAGCGGAATTGACTGCCTTTTGTTTGAACGCCCGCGCGATATATTTCAAGATCTCCTTCTTCAATAAGATCACGGAAAAGAGAAAAACTATCCTCGCTTACAGCAGAAATAATTGTGCCATTGCGATGCATACCAATAAAAACACCTTCACCTTCATTATCTACTTTCTTGCCACGTTCTTTTCGTCTTGGTGCGCAGTTGAGAAAGATAACATTACCAACACCTCGGACGGTATCACGGGTAATTTGTGCAAGATCAAAGGCACCAGCGCGCCAGTCTTGTGAAGGGATATCATGATAATCGGTGTGTGGGGGGCTTTGGCCAGTTAATGTTGATAGGATTGAATTGATATCTGCCAAACGTTTTTTTATTTCTATTTTTGCAGTATCTGGGTATCCCCCATTATCACTTAAATAATGAACATTGACGGGTAATTGCGGTTTAAAAATTTTTGCAACGGCATTAAAGGCACGATTCAATCCTGCCCGCCAGTTGGGTTTGGCTTCTTGCAGTTCTTTAACAGTGTTATCGCCTATAAAATCAGGGTTTAATAAATGTGGTGTACTCATCTTTTCTCCATAAGTATTTTCCTCGCGGTAAAGCGAAAAATTATGATCTGTTGGAGAGGAGGTTTTGATGGGCGCTACAATTAAAATGCAGGCACAAAAAAAGCGTTCCGAAATTCCGCCAGGTCCGTTAAAAAAGCGTAGCGAGTTTACTCGCCTGAGCTTCTTATAAAAATTGGGACCATAGCATTTCGCACGCTATAGCGCTCTTTAGCTTTTTTACCGTGGTGCAAGCTGCCCCTTCAAAACCCACGATTAAACACCGTATGAAAGCGTTTAACTCAATCTTTATAATTCTTTTATGGGAAAACTGTCAATATAAAAAATCACTATTAAGGAGATTATTTATTAAAATATAGCGCAACTTGTCGTTCAATTTGGCGTGCTAAATCATTCAGTGCGTTTTTACGCGCGCTTTGTTCGGTGACAAGCGTCGAAAACTCACTCGTTAAAACGTTATATGAGGCAATAGATAAAAGATGCTGCGTTACGAGTGTTTTGTTTGTTTCATTGTCAATAAGCTCCATTCTTGTTTTGAGCCTAAGCTGTCTGCGGGTTGCTTCTGAATCTATTGTTATATCAAAATTATAAATATTTTCTTGAATAGGGCTGATTTTTAACGTGTACTTGGCATTGGTTGGTGTGCCGCTCGTATAAAAACGATCTATCAACGCATTGCGTAAGAGCTGCCCTTCACGGTTTGGAATATTTAGGATTTCTACATTGTTTAAGCCTGCCTTGCTGGTGGGGGCGGCTTGTGATGCGTTATTATGTGAGTGTGTGCCATAAACAGGTGAAAAGCCGCAGGAAGTAAGGAGCAAGTTACAAGCTGTAAGTTGCAAGAAAATCAGAATTTGTAACTTGTGACGTTTCATTTGTAATCCCCTATCCTGCCACCACATTGACGATACGACCAGGAACCACGATGACTTTGCGTACGTTTTGCCCTTCTAAGGCCTTTTGTACGTTTGGCTCAGCTAAGGCAATTTTTTCAGCCTCTTCATTGTTTGCATTGCTCGCTAAGGTAATGGTCGCGCGGACTTTACCGTTCACCTGTACGCCTATGGTAACACTATCAGCGATTAAAAGACTTTCATCCACATCTGGCCACGCTGTTTCTGCCAAAATGGTGGTATGACCAAGAGCAGACCATAATTCTTCAGCCAAATGCGGCATCATCGGGTTAAATAAACGAACAAGAGCCTCATAACCTTCACGTAGCGCCCATTTGTCGGCATCATCGGCAGGTTTAAAACTTGATAGGGCATTTGATAACTCACGAATACGAGCCACCGCCTTGTTCATGTGAAACGCCTCAATATCATCGGCAACACCTTTCGTTGTTTTATGAATTTCACTCCGTAAGTTTTGCGCTGTTTCATTGAATTTATTTGGTTGCTTTGTACCAATAGTTGGTAATAAAGAAATATTTTCTGTGATAGTGCGATGAAGTTTGTTGACAAAACGCCATGCGCCTTCAATACCACCTTCTGTCCACTCTAAATCCCGCTCTGGCGGCGAATCTGAGAGGATAAACAGGCGGGCGGCATCTGCGCCATAAGTATCAATAATGTCTTGCGGATCAATAACATTTTTCTTTGATTTTGACATTTTAATAACCGCACCTTGTGTCACGGCTTTACCTGTTTTTGATAGTTGCCACTCATTTTTTCCTTGGCCATCTTTATTTTCTACGTCTGCAGGAAAAACCCAGTTTCCGTCGGCATCTTTGTAAGTGGCATGTGTCACCATGCCTTGGGTAAAGAGACCAGCAAAGGGTTCGTCGGGGACTTCATAGCCACATTTCTTAAGCGCACGCATGAAAAAGCGTGAATATAATAAATGAAGCACAGCGTGCTCTACCCCGCCAATATATTGATCAACAGGCATCCAGTAATTGGATTTTTCGTTTGAAAAACCAGTTTTAGTATTTTTGGGATCAAGGTAGCGTAAGAAATACCAGCTGGATTCAAAGAAGGTATCGCAGGTGTCTGTTTCCCGCACTGCCTCTTTGTTACAAGTCGGACAAGTGGTGTATTTCCATGTGGGGTGACGGTCTAGCGGGTTGCCTGGTTCATCGTAATTAATATCATACGGTAATTCAACTGGAAGCTGGTCTTCTGGAACAGGAACAAGGCCGCAATCCTCACAATGAATGAAGGGCACAGGACAGCCCCAGTAACGTTGGCGGCTCACGCCCCAATCCCGCAAGCGGAAGTTCGTCACGCCTTTTCCGATTTTCAATTCTTCCAGTTTTTTAATGGCAGCTTTAATGCCTTCGTCTTTTGTCAGACCGTTTAAAAATTCTGAATTTATGATAGTGCCGTCATCTGTGTAAGGAAGTTCTACATCCTTGGCATCTACCACTTGAATAATATCAAGATTATATTTTGTAGCGAAAGCAAAATCACGTTCATCATGTGCGGGGCAACCGAAGACCGCTCCCGTCCCATAATCCATCAAAATAAAGTTGGCGAGATAGACAGGAAGCTCCTTCCCTTCAATGAAAGGATGGGCTACTTTATGACCCGTGTCGAACCCGATTTTCTCTGCTTTTTCAATGGCTTCCTCGGATGTTCCTGTGGCTTGGCATTGCTTAATAAAGTCGTCATAACCGTCTTGACTTCCTGCCAATTCTAATGCCAAAGGATGGTCGGCGGCAAGACCAACAAAGCTTGCGCCAAATAATGTATCAGGGCGTGTTGTATAAACAGGAATTTGATGGTTGTTACCAACAACATTAAAAGTAAATTCAGCGCCTTGAGATTTGCCAATCCAGTTGGTCTGCATCGTGCGGACTTTGTCTGGCCAACGATCAAGGGTTTTGATACCTTGTAATAACTCATCGGCAAATTCGGTGATTTTAAAGAACCATTGATAAAGTTTGCGGCGCTCAACCGGTGCGCCAGAACGCCATCCCTTCCCGTCAACTACTTGTTCATTGGCTAAAACCGTATCTTCAACAGGATCCCAATTAACAACAGATTCCTTGCGGTAGGCCAATCCGTTTTTATAAAAATCAATGAACATTTTTTGTTCGTGCTTATAGTAATCAGGATCGCAAGTAGCGATCTCGCGTGACCAATCAATCGCCAAGCCCATGGTTTTCATTTGTGCTTTCATTTGGGCGATGTTTTCGTATGTCCAATCTTTGGGGTGCGTGTTGCGCTCCATGGCGGCGTTTTCCGCTGGTAAACCAAGCGCATCCCAACCCATAGGATTCAAGACATTAAAGCCTTTGGCTTTTTTATAACGGGCAACAACATCAGAAAGAGAATAATTACGGACGTGTCCCACATGAATACGTCCAGATGGATAAGGCAACATCGCCAAAACATAAGATTTTGGTTTTGATGCATCTTCAGTCACCTCAAAAGTCTTTTGATCTTCCCAGACTTTGCGCCACTTGGCTTCGGTTTCCTTTATATTATATCTAATTTCAGTCATTTTTTTATTTTCTGTTTACGTCACCCCCGCCTTGAGCGGGGGTCTAGATGCCCGCTCGGGGACGGGCATGACGATGGGGTGTCTTATTTATCCAGTGCCGCAACGCGGAGTTGGCGCGCACGTGTGAGAATGGCATCTTCCAATTTTGTTGCCATATCATCCTTCACTTTTGAATCAAACCATTGTCCGCCTTTTTTGGCTTGGCGGAAGACTTTGACCTCAATTCCTGTTGAAACGAGTTGTTTATCAAGGATAAATATATTGACCTTAAAACGCTCATTTGGTGTTTCAGGGTCGCTGTACCAATCTGTAATGATTACGCCACCAAAGGGATCAGCACTGGCCAGTGGCATGAAGGAAACGGTATCAAGGGAGGCACGCCACAGGAAGCTGTTGACGCCAATTCCTGTAGAACCATCGTCCGCTCCTTTTTTCTTACCGCCAAAAATAGCAAGACCCTCTTTGCCAAAAATACTTTCTTTTTTACCATAAATGTCGTCACCTGTTGTGCTACGATCCAACCCTGTTGGGTATTTCGCCTCACCCTTAGGTAGAACCTCTTTTGTTTTTGAACAGGCAGAAAGACTTAACAAGCCAGATAGCCCCAAGCAAAGAAGAAGAAATGTTTTTGACATATTATTTTTCATAATGTTATGCGCTTTATAAGAGTTAAATATCCATAGTGATTTAGCATGGTAGCTCTGCTTCCTCAAGTCATTTGATGGTGTCGTCATGTCCGCTTAAAGCGGGTATCTGGAGTAAAGGCACGAGACCCCCGCTCAAGGCGGGGGTGACGGTGAGTGGCGTGGGGGTGACGGTGAGTGGCGTGGGGGGTGACGGTGAGTGGCGTGGGGGGGTGACGGTGAGTGGCGTGGGGGCGATGGTGGAATGGGTATTAACGGGATGACAGCGGAGGGTACTAACGGGGTAATAGAAAAAACGTCATCTCGAACGCGTTAGCGGAGAGATCTTAATACAACCCAGAATGATTTAAGATTCCTCGTCGCTACGCTCCGTCGGAATGACGGTGGAGGGGGGCGGCTATGACGGCCTCTTTTGTTATGTTAAGCCTCCTCGCCTTTAGGCGCATGAGGGTTCTTTTTAATGTCCGCTCAGGTGTGCAGGCACACTACGCGGGTTCTTTTATATTAAAGCGTCCTTCGGCTTGCCGATTTGACGGCTTTTTATGTTAAGCCTCCTCGGGCTTGCCCGCATGAGGGCCCTTTTAACATGTTGCAAAAATACCACGGTTTTGAAAAAAATGTGATATTTGCGCAAATTTATATTTACGATTCGCCTAAATCGGGGCTAAATCATCATGTTACTTGGGTTCTCTAGGTAGCTTCTTGTAAAGGTTCTTATTGTTTTAGATCTTTTATAAGGATTTTACTTTTTTAAATTTCTTTTGGAGGAAATTATAATGAATAAACTTTTATTAGGTAGTGCCGCTATTGCTGGTCTCCTTTTGGCTTCTGCTCCGGCTCAAGCGCAAATGGAACTAACAATTGGTGGTCATACTAAAAACTACGTTGGTTGGTTAGATCAAGACACAGTTGCTGGTGTTGGTCTTGCTGAGGAACGTTCATTCGATATGCAACGTGAAACAGAGCTTCACTTTAACGGTGAATCAACATTAGACAATGGTCTAACTTTCGGTTTTCAAGTTGAAATCGAAGCTGACGTTAACGATGATGCTAACACAATCGAAGAATCATACATCTACTTGTCCGGTACTTGGGGTCGTGTAAATGCAGGTTCTGAAAATGGTGCAGCTTACTTGCTTCAAGTTTCTGCGCCTTCAGCTGACTCAAACATTGATGGTATTCGTCAATACATTAACCCGGTTATCTATGGTGCCGTTTCACCTGTGACAGCAGCTGTTGCTGCTTCATGGGCTGCTGGTGTTCCAGCTAGTGGGACAGATGCTGATGGTTTTGACTATGATAACGACCTAACTGGCCAATCAGAGAAGCTGACATATTTGTCACCTAACTTTAATGGTTTCCAAGTTGGTGCATCATACACCTTTGATACAGCTGATGCTGGTTCTGCCGGTCCTGTTGGAACTGGTTTCAATACAGATGATATTTCTGCTGTTGCTGGTGATGCGTGGGAAGTTGCTGGTCGTTACGAAGGCGTGATGTCTAACTTCGGTTATGCATTGGGTGCTGGTTACACAGTTATTGATATCGAAGCTCCTGCTGTTGGTACTGATGACATCGAAGAATGGAACGTTGGCTTAGATGTTGACGCTGGTCCATTCGGTATTGGTGTTGTTTATACTGCAGGCGACAATGGTGCGGCTGCTGGTGAAGATGTTGACACATGGGTTGTTGGTGTTGACTATACAACGGGCCCATTCAAATTCGGTGCGTCTTATCTTAACCAAGATGATGAGCTTGGTACTTCTGGTGTTGGTACAACAGACCTAGAAACAGACCGTTATACTGGTGGTGTGATCTACACAGCTGGTCCTGGTCTATCTTTCCGTGGATCTGTTAGCCACATCGAGCATGACATTACAGGTGGTGACGCAGACGCGACATCAGTTCTTGGTGGCGTTCAAATCAACTTCTAGTATTTATTGGCCTCAGGCGGGCAAGCCCGCTACGGCGAATGAAGTTAGATTGATATAAGAATTTTAAAGAGGCGCTTTTAAGCGCCTCTTTTTTTGTTGGCGTTATAATCCCGCATGACAATACCAACAAAAAAATCGTCATCTCGAACGCGTTAGCGGAGAGATCTTAATACAACCCAGAATGATTTAAGATTCCTCGTCGCTACGCTCCTTCGGAATGACGGTGGAGGGGGTGCTAACGAAATGACGGTGGAGGGTATTAGAGGGATGGCGGCGGAGGGGCTGGCAACACAAAGAGGCGTAACCCCGCATTCATTGCGGGGTCTGTCCAAGGGAGGAGCGAGACCCCGCAATGAATGCGGGGTTGCAGTTCTTGGGTGCAAGGTGAGGGGACGGGGTTACGGTTTTGTAATGCGTCATTGCGAGGAGGCTTATAAAAACCGCCATGCCCGCAAGCGGGAGGGCGTAGCCGACGCGGCAATCCAGTGACTTTAAAATACAATTTCTAGATTGCGTCGCTATGCTGGCAATGACAGAATGAAAAATATGAATGATATCCAACAAAATTTAAAAAATGTGCGCGGTAAAATTGAAAAAGCTTGCGTGCGGAATAAAGAAATCATTCGGGATGTGAATGAGGTAAAGCTCATCGCGGTCAGTAAGAAGCAACCTATCGACCGTGTGCAAGCCATGTTGGATTGTGGGCAACGGTTGTTTGGTGAAAATCGCGTGCAAGATGCGGTAAAAACATGGGGAAGTTTGGAGAGAGATTTTGGAGGAAACTTAAAAGCTCAATATAATGATCTAGAGCTGCATCTGATTGGTCCCTTACAAACGAATAAAGTTCAAGATGCTGTTCAATTATTTGATGTGATCCAAACAGTTGACCGTCCTAAGCTGGTTTATGCGTTAGCGGATGAGATGAAAAAGCAAAATAAAAATTTGTCCTGCTTCATTCAGGTTAATACGGGTGAGGAAGAACAAAAATCAGGTATTTTACCGCAGGAGTTAACAGAATTTTTAAAGCTATGTCGTGAGGTAGAATTAAAAATTATTGGTTTGATGTGTATTCCGCCAGTCGCCGAGCCTTCGGCGCTTCATTTTGCTTTCTTAAAAAAACTAGCAGACGAACATGGGCTTAAAGAATTAAGTATGGGGATGAGCGATGATTTTGATAAGGCCATTCCGCTAGGGGCAAGCTATATTCGTGTTGGTACTGCCTTGTTTGGGAGGAGAGAAGTATTAAAGACGTAACCCCGTTTTTATAACGGGGTCTGTTCAAAAGAGGGCTGAGACCCCGCATCAAGTGCGGGGCTACAATAGGTTTTTTTTATGTTCGCTCAGGCGCCCTCCAATTATTTTGGCACGCTATGCGGGTTCTTTGTAATGAGACTAGCCTCCCCATGCCTAGTCTAAAAGAAAAGCGAAACAGCTATAGAAGATGGAGCGTAGCGAAGCAATCTAGAATTTTCCTTAATTTTCCTTTTCATCGTCATTCCGAAGGAGCGTAGCGACGAGGAATCTTAAATCATTCTGGGTTGTATTAAGATCTCTCCGCTAACGCGTTCGAGATGACACTTTTTTTGTTACCCTGTTAGTACCCCCTTCACCGTCATTCCGAAGGAGCGTAGCGACGAGGAATCTTAAATCATTCTGGGTTGTATTAAGATCTCTCCGCTAACGCGTTCGAGATGACGTTTTTTCTGTCATCCCGATCACAATAAGTGAGGTATTAATATAATTGCCGTGGTGGCATTGCTGCCAGTTTAAGCGTGGTTATATCATCGACCTGTGTCATGTTGTGTGGAGGCGGTGTAATATTTTGTTTGGCCATTGTTATTGTTTTTGGCTTTGTATTATCGGGTTTTATTAAATCAATGGCGTGTTCTCCAAAATCTTTACCCGTTCGAATTTTTGAAACAGCGTTCATCGTCCCTGTTACGGCGCCAACGGGGCCCCCATAGAGCGCACCACCAATAATATTAGAGAGTGGGTGAAGCTCATCTCCCGTCAAATTACGATAAACTACCCCCACAACAGGTATATGTTGTAGAGGGTTGATCACGTCAATAACATCACCAAATTGAAAGGCTTCTTGTTTTGATGTTGAGGTAGGCTGTGTTTGTTGTGGGGCATAACTCATGGCTTTATTCAGAGATTTGTTAAATCCAGCGCTTCGCCCTTCAGCCACCTCATTTAAGGACGAAATAATGCCTTTTTGTACAGTTCCTTTTCTATTTTTCCAGCCTTGGATCGATTTGATAGCCGTATTGTGCCTGCTTGCTGTTCGCGGCTCTTCGTAAGATTGATAAGAATGAATGTCCATAAAGAATAAATTGCAATTATTATGCCAATAAATCATTCTTGTGAATCAGGGGTCTAATTAATTTTGGTTGTTGTTAGAGAAGAAAATGGGTAATTTTAGCCCATGTCTTCAACGCCCCTGATCATTATTACCGAGAATAAGACGGAAAGCCTGGCTTTGGAAGAAGCCTTCAAAGCCAGCTTAATGACCACAAACACGTACAGCAGCTTTGATGATATTCAATTAGAAGATAATCAGTCTATTATGCTGGTGGTTGTGACCGGCGGTAACTTAAAACAGGCACAAAAATATGCCAAAACGAACTCGGTGTTTGTAATAACAGATCAAGAGATGAGTGAGGCTGACGGTTTAGATTTTGAACATTGTTTCACACGACCAATTCGTTTGGGTTATTTAGCAGAGAGTATCAAGCAGGCTATAGCAGAGAAAATTCAGCACCAATTAATGGCTGTTATTTCATTGGGTGATTTAAGCTTAGATCCGAAAAACTCACAGCTTTCCAGCGTCGCAAATAATGAAAGCGTACAGCTTACGGAAAAAGAAACGGCAGTTCTTGTTTTTTTAAGCCGTCATATAGATAGCCCAGTATCAAGACAAAAATTATTAGATGAAGTATGGGGATACGCAGAAGATGTTGAAACACATACATTAGAGACCCATATCTATCGTCTACGACAGAAAATACAAGCGCAGTTAAAGCTCGATAATTTTCTGGTCACAGTTGATGAAGGATATTTGTTGAAATTTTGATCTAGGGTTTCGCTTTTTCAACCAAAACAGCATTTTTAAGGCTTTCAACAAAGCTATCAGCTTGAAATATATGCAGCGTTGTAACGCCTTTTTTTTCTAAACCCTCAAGGTCTACGATGAGGCTGTGAATATCACGTAGTTCTTTAGATTCAAGCTTATCTGCCGTTGGATTATTATCTTCAGCTTTATCTAAGTCTGGTGATTTGGATGAGGTATCACTTTGCGAATGGGCTGCCATTGTCTGATAAGCTCGGACAGCCCGGGCGTTATGCGTGCTTGTTGGGCGTTTTTGTTCCTTAGGTCTGCTTGATAACTCTTCAGCATCAGTGCGATTATTAATAAAGGCGCTATCCTGCCCCCCTGGAATTGTTTTTAAAAAATCGATAAGAAAAGCGCGTAAGGCACCAACAGAAACGCTGGTGTCATCAACCCATGCTTCATTTGTAGATTGCTTTTTCTGCTGCTCATTTTGTTCTTTACGATGTTTTTCATGTTCTTCATGGGGAATATATTGGCGAGTATCATTAGATTCCGCTTGTCTGAACTGTGTTTTAAAGAGAGGGCCTAACTGTGAAAACATAACCTGTCCCCGAATTAATTAAACTTGTTATAAGTAGGTTTAACCGAACCTTTTCTAAAGTTAGAATCTTTTGGTCGGTCTTTATATAGGTTTTGGATGTCTATAATATGGGGCGATGTGTACCAAGGGGCGGTGTATTCCCAGACAAGATTATCCCCACTATTCCAATATTCAATAGAGGCAATTTTTGTTTTAAATACCCATTGCCCAATACCATCAATTTTATAGGGTTTTGAAAAATCTGCCTCAAAAGGTTTCATACGGATAATAGTGGTGAGTTGTGTAAACTTTTTGGCATTCTTTTTAATAAATTCATATTGTTGTGCAGTGATCTCGCTCTTCATAATTTCTTCTAGCCCATAAGGCATCAGAGCAATACGTTCATCTATAAAGTCATAAGGAAAATACAAAGCATCTGGAACAAGTTTAAATTCTGCATTCAGACTGTACGTCTTATTTCCTTCAAAATCTTCTGTTTCGGCTATTTTTAAGAGAGAGGAGGTTCTAACCAAAAGGTCATCTTTTTCTGGGTTGAAGTTATGATAGGCCAGCTGCAACCTATCCATTTCACTGGCATATAATTTATCCCTCATGGCTTGAGGTGTATTGATGTAAGGCTCCCGTTTACGGATCCAGCGATCAAAATTAGGGACAACCCCACCTGTTTTATAAAAACCAATTGCTACATCTTCGCTTGAGGCTGCCTGGTTCCTTGATTGAGCATAAGATTTCGTCGTCCAAAAGCTTAAAACAAAGAGGCTAAACAGCGTTATCGCTATAATTTTATGTCTTTTTATTTCGACCATGCTCTTTTATTATGCCAGAGAAACACTGAAAAACCCAAAAAAAGATGTCTATGGACGAGCCAAAAGATAAGAATTCCCTCAGTAAAGAAGACCTTGAGCTTTGGGAGAGCCATGTTCGTGACATGGCGGATCTTCCTGAAAGTGAAAAAGAAGACTTTGAGACCTTATTAGAAGGGCAGGAAATAGAAGATATCGAAAAAGAATTACCGCCTTTTGAAAAAAAGAAAATTGTTTCGCAGCCCCCCTCTCTTAAAGATAAAAAAAACAGTGAACCTGCGCAGCTTGATAAAAGAACAGCAGAAAAATTACGCAAGGGGCAATTTCCAATTGAGGCGCGACTTGATTTACATGGTTTAAATAAAACTCAAGCTCATGAAAAACTTGTTCGTTTTATTACTAGTTGTTATGCGCAAGAATTACGATGTGTTTTGGTAATAACGGGTAAAGGTATTTCAAATTCAACCAGCGAAGATTGGCTTGTGCCGTCAAAGGGGGTATTAAAAGAAAATGTTCCTTATTGGTTATCCGAAGCCCCATTAAATGAAATTATTTTGAAACATGTTTTTGCACAGCCTAAAGATGGTGGAAGCGGTGCCCTCTATGTTTATTTAAAGCGTAATCGGTGAATTTATTTCGAGACAAGGACACTAAAAATCCTATCTTTTACAATGTCTTGTCCTTTTGAAGTCTTCCGTGACACTTTAACAAGTCCTGTGTAGGCACCTTCTTTTAGTTTTTTATTTTTTGTGTTTTTGCCAATATAATAAAATTGCCGTGCCCGATTTCTATCTTGAATAATTTTGTCTTCAACAAATATTTTTCCATTAGGGTCTTTGACTTCAATAATAATTTCATCATTTTCACGCATGCCAAATAAAATAGTCCAGAAGGTAAAGGCGTCGCTATTCAAAGAAATTTTTTTTCTTTGGTTATTGTCCCGTTCAAGTTTTTTAAGTTCGGGAATTTCGTCTAAAAACCCTGCAGAATGAATATCAAACGGTTGGTATTGTAGATTTATGTTTGGATTCCACAGCGATTTTATTTTTTTGCCGCAAGATGCCTGATTATTTTGTCCTGTAAAGGGATCAATGATTTTTTGGTCTTGTAAAATGCCAAAATGGATGTGGGGAAGTCGGGTAAAGCCAGAAAGACCAACCTCACCAATTTTATCGCCCGTTTTAATTTTTTGTTTTGGCTTTACCACTATCGAGCCCTTTTTCATGTGGCAGTAGATGGTTTGTAGTCCTTCGCCGTGATCTATCATGACGGCATTGCCGCATTCTTTGCGGTCTAACTTTATTTGTTCAATCTGTTCGGGTGTTGACCATTGATCAGGCTCACCGTCACGAATTTTACTGATAATGCCGTCCATGGGGGCGATAACATCCACACCATTTTGCATTGTTTTTCCGTCTAAAATGGCGATATCTGTGCCTTTGTGAGAGTCGTATGTACGACTTTGGCAGGCAGGATCTGTCTTTTTACCATCATCGGGCCCCATATCAACGTAATTCATGACCCAGCAATCTTCGTCAATTTTACAGTCAATAGGCAGGCTAAAGGTCTTGGAGGTGCCGAATTTTGCTAATTTAGGGGTATTGTCGCCAGCGTACGTGTTTGAGAGCCCAACAATTATTGTGAATGAACAGAAAATGAGTAGACTATAGAAATATTGCATAGGATTATTTAGCGGCATTTGCTTGCAGGGTAAAATAAATTATGTTTGACATAATTTTTAGCTATGTCTATAAGAGCATTATAATTTATAAGGAGTCTAAAGGATGGAAACTGCTTTAGTAGTACCGACAGGAGAGTTTCAAAGTCTTGGTCAAAAAGTGATGACTGCGGCTGAATTTGAAAAATTAGTAAAATTTAATCCTGAAATATTGGAGAATGTAGAGTTACAACATCAACAAAACAAAACACCTATTGTTTTTAGACAAAAACATAGCCGAAGAGGCAATTTAGAAAAAATTTCAGCTTGTTTTGCCCATGCTAGTGGTTATGCACCTATTGAAGATCATATTTTTAAATCGAATAATGGTTATAAAAACATTGATGAAGCGATCGCAGGCAAAGCGAAGATTATTTTAAGCCTCAACATGAATTTATCTTACCTATCTCTCGATTTTCGGGCGGCTAGTGACCCATCTATTTTGTCAGAGGTGGATTTCAAATATCAAAACCCAAATTACTATATGGTTTCAGTCAAAAATCTTCCTGATGCTATTCAGGCAATTAAGAAATCTAGCGAAGCGGGTGCTACTTTGAATCAAGATGTTGTTGCACTCTACCGTGGTGCTGTCCTTCCTTATCGTGAATTCTACTTAGGAAATCGTGAGGATGATATTATGAAGTTATATAAAAATATGGAAGAAAGAGTTTCTGGTATTCAAGTAGGAAATACTCGTAATGTAGGCTTTCCGCGCATTTTTCTGGTGTCCGCAACGGGTACTACCATTCAACAAAAAGCAACAAAAGGTGCGAAGGTAAACTATATACGGCGAAATGATAAGGCACTTTTTAGCCAACTTGTTTTTCCAGATGCTAGTAAGATAGAAAAAAGAATGGCCACAAAAGAAGCATGGGAAATTATGCTTGAAAGTAATGGCGAGGCTTATGTGATTGCAAGTCCTTCTATTTCTCTTGATGTAAAAGAAAGTGGTTTTTTACGCCAGATGCGGTTGGTGGTTACAAATTTAAACCGACAAGTTGCACCCATAAAAAATCCACAAAGGTTAGAACAGACACGACCTGCTTTTGAACGAAAATTAGCAAAAGTCTAAAGAATAAACTTACTTAAATCAGCATTCTCAGCCAGTTCGGAAACATTTTCTTGGACATCTTTTTTATCAATGATGATGGTTTCCCCTCCTCTGTCGCTGGCTGTAAATGAAATATCATCCAGTAATTTTTCCATCACCGTCAATAAGCGGCGCGCGCCAATATTTTCAACAGTTTCATTGACCTCGAAAGCAATGCGGGCAATTTCTTTGATGGCCTCATCAGTAAAGGTTAGGTTGACATCTTCTGTGCCAATAAGTGCTTTATATTGTTTAATTAAACAATTTTGCGTTTCGGTGAGGATGCGGAAAAAATCATCTTCAGTGAGGGGGCGTAATTCAACACGAATAGGCAAGCGTCCTTGCAATTCAGCCAGTAAATCCGAAGGTTTGGCGTAGTGAAAGGCGCCACTGGCGATGAATAAAATATGGTCTGTTTTTATAGGTCCGTGTTTGGTGGTAACAGTTGTGCCTTCGATAAGGGGTAGTAAGTCGCGTTGTACACCTTCACGAGAGACATCGCCGCCACGGCTGTCACTGCGCACTGCAATTTTATCAACTTCGTCTAAAAAGACGATGCCGTTTTGTTGGACAAGCTCTAGCGCATCTTGAATGACCTTGTCTTCATCCAGCAACTTATCTGCCTCTTCTGTCATCAGAACAGCATAAGAATCTTCAACGCTCATTTTTTTACGTTTGGTTTTACCACCCATTCCTTTACCAAACATATCCCCGATTGACATCATGCTGACGGAAGCACCTGGCATATCAGGCATATCAAACATGTTGGCCATAGGGTTGCTGGTATCTTTTAAATCAAGTTCGATTTCTTTATCGTTAAACTCCCCCGCTCTTAATTTTTCACGGAATGATTTGCGGGTTGCCTCCCCTGCCTCTTCGCCAACGAGGGCACTTAAAACACGCTCTTCTGCATAAATTTCTGCCTGCGCAGTAACGGATGCTCGCATTTTTTCCCGTACCATATGGATTGAAACTTCAACCAAATCCCGAATGATAGATTCAACATCTTTGCCGACATAACCAACTTCGGTAAATTTTGTGGCTTCAATTTTAACGAAGGGCGCTTGAGCAAGTTTAGCTAAGCGACGGGCGATTTCAGTTTTACCAACGCCTGTGGGACCAATCATAAGAATATTTTTTGGATAAACTTCTTCTTGTAGGTCAGGGTCAAGTTGCATACGACGCCAACGATTACGTAGTGCAATAGAAACGGCGCGTTTGGCATCGTTTTGACCGATAATATTTTTATCGAGTTCTGATACAATTTCACGCGGACTAAAAGCAGTCGTTCCAAGAATTTTTTCTTTGGTTGAGGTCGTCATTGTTTAAAGTTTTTCAATGATGATATTGTCGTTGGTAAAGACACAGATATCACCTGCAATTTCTAAAGATTTTTTAGCGATTTCTTCGGCGTCCATATCTTTTTGATCAAGTAAAGCGCGGGCAGCAGCCAAAGCGAAATTACCACCAGAGCCAATACCGATGAGGCCATCTTCTGGTTCAACGACATCACCAGTCCCCGTAAGAATAAGTGAGGTACTTTTATCGCAGACCGCCATGAGGGCTTCGAGTTTACGAAGATATTTATCAGTACGCCAATCTTTGGCCAGCTCTACGCAGGCGCGGGTTAATTGTCCGGGGTGGGCTTCAAGTTTGGCTTCCAAACGCTCAAATAAAGTAAAAGCATCGGCGGTTGCCCCTGCAAACCCAGCGATAATGTCTTTATCTTTACCAAGGCGGCGGACTTTTTTGGCGTTGCCTTTCATGACTGTGTTACCAAGAGAGACTTGGCCATCACCGGCAATGACGACTTGGTTATTTTTTCGAATTGCTAATATTGTTGTCATGTCTTATGAAATAAAGAGATTAAGGCGATTTCGCAAGAAATTAATAAAGGAAATATCATGGCAGATGCTGGGGCAGATAGAGTGGCGACAATTAATCGCGATACTAGCGAGACCAAAATCAAGGTCGAACTGAATCTGGATGGGTCGGGCAAGGCCGATATTAAAACAGGTTTGGCATTTTTTGATCATATGCTGGATCAAATTGCCAAGCATGCTTTGTTTGATTTAACCCTGCATTGCGATGGGGATTTAGAGATTGATTCTCACCATACCGTTGAAGATTGCGGTTTGGCGCTGGGTGAGGCGATTAAAGAAGCGTTAGGTGATAAATCCGGCATACGTCGTTTTGGCCATGCGTATGTGCCAATGGATGAAACTTTAAGTCGTGTAGCATTGGATTTATCTAACCGTCCCTATTGTGTTTGGAACGTAAAATTTACCATTGATCGTTTAGGCGAAAACATGGAAACCGAGCTTTTTGGCCATTTCTTTCAGTCATTGGCGCAAGCTGGTGGGATAACGCTGCATTGTGAGAACCTATATGGTGAAAATAACCATCACATCGTTGAAAGTGTATTTAAAGGATGCGCACGGGCGCTAAAAATGGCTGTGGAGCATGACCCCAAGGCGGAAGGTATTTTGCCGAGCACCAAGGGCGCGCTGTAGCTTTTATCCACAATATAGCATTTTGTTAACTAGCTTCATTGACTCTCATTATGGAATCGAAGAAAATTAAGACGGTAGCTTTGCTGTCCGCTTTTTATTATTTTTGGCTTGTGCTTGTGTAATTGCAAGGGCGCATGGTGCGTGCTGAAGAGACTGGCTTTTCCAGTTAATAATAGAGGAGTATGAACAATGACATGTTCTAAAAAACCTCGCCAGGTTAGACCTGGCAAAAAGCCTGGGCCTAAAACCGTGCCTGTGAAACCTCATAGACGGTCTAAACCTAGCGAATGTAAACCGAAGCGTAAATAGTAGGTAAACATTTGGGCAGCATCGCTACCACCTAATGACCATGGAATCATTTTACTGATTCGCCGTCAACAAATAATTAAATTTTTCTATTTCTAATCACATTACCGTGGGCGGGGAAACCTTCATAGTCCGTGAGGGCAGTGACGCTGTCTTTTAAACCGTGAAAGCCCTCCTCTGTCATGCGAGAAAGCGAAGTGCGCTTTAGAAAATCCCAAACAGACGTACAGCTGTAGGTATGGGCTTTACCACCCGTCGGTAGAACATGGTTGACGCCGATTCCATAATTACCAAAGGAATTGGGGGTATATTCCCCTATTAAGATTTCACCCGCATTTTTAATTTGTGGTACGATTTCATCAGGATTACCGACTTTTACCAAGATATGCTCTGCGGCATATTCATTACAAAAAGCGATAGATTCTTTCATAGAGTCTGTTAAAACCACGCCGCTATAAGCTGCCATATTACTGATCAGCCAGTCTTTCTGCGGATTAGGAAGTGCGTTAATCGCGTCTGGCAAGTTTTGGTGTACGTATTGCGCTAATTTTTTATCATGAGTCACAAGGAGTGCGGCGGAGTCATCACCATGCTCTGCCTCATTGAGGACATCGAGTACTGTGTTGTGAGGATTTGCAGTTTCATCACACAGAATAAGGGCGTCTGTTGGCCCTGCTGGCATGCCTGCGTCAATGATACCGCTTAAGAGTTGTTTGGCGGCGGCAACATAGGGCGAACCCGGCCCAACCACTTTTTTTACCGCTGGAACAGAATGAGTACCGTAAGCAAGTGCGGCTATAGCTTGCGCCCCACCTACCTTATAGATGTCTTTAATGCCTGAAACCTCAGCGGCATAAAGTAAGGCGTCCCCGATTTTACCATCAGATCGTGATGGCGTTACGATTTGTATTTGGGGCACGCCAGCGAGTGTTGCGGGGATGCCGAGCATATAGACAGCAGAGGGATATTGGTTCTTTCCACCAGGCACGTACAGACCAACCGAGCTGATGGGGGTGATTTTTTCTCCTGCAAAGACACCTTTTTCAATTTCAACCATCCATTCACGGTCTTTTTCGACCCGATTCATTTGTTCAGCGTGGAATTTACGGACATTATCTGAACAATGATCAATGGCGGCTTTAACAGCCGGATCAAGAGTTTTCCGCGCCTCAATGAATTCCTGTTCGGTAACTTTTAGGTCTTTCAGCTCGGCTTTATCGAATTTAGCGGCATATCGTAGCAAAGCGTCATCACCATTTTGTCGAACATCTTCAATAATGGGTTGAACTTGTGCTATAACGGCGTCAATATTGGCTTCTGAGCGGCGCATAAGACGTGCTTTTGTTTTCATATCAAGTTCAGATAGACGATAAAAACCAATGCTCATTATTTCAATTTCCTCATAATTTAGCCTTGTTTTTAAAGCATCTTTACTGATATTTAGCAATTCTTAGTGATTAAGGATTATAATCATTATACGGGCAAAATTAAGGGTAAATACATGAGTGAACAATCAAAAGTAAATCATGAACCAAGTGTTGGTGTTGAGTTTGTAGCAGAAGCGCTATCGAAAAATGATTTAAACGATCTTTGTGATGCGACAGACGCTGCCATTAAGGATGGTGGTGGTTTTGGTTGGGTTAATTTACCCTCTCGTGAGATTTTAGAAAATTATTGGAACGGTGTTGTTACCGCTCCAACAAGAGAATTATTTGTTGCAAGGTTAGATGATACAATATGTGGTACAACGCAAGTTGTTTTGCCCCCGAAAAACAATGAAGCGCAAGGTCATACAGTAACGCTAACAACACAGTTCGTTGCACCATGGGCACGAGGCTATGGCTTGGCAAAAATGTTACTTGAAGAAGTTGAAAAAAAATCCATTGCTGATGGTTATGCGGTTATTAATCTAGACGTTCGAGAAACGATGGAGGGTGCTATACATCTATATGAAACCCTTGGTTACAAGCATTTTGGGACACACCCATTTTCTGTTCGTGCTAATAACAAAACCATTCAAAGTAGATTTTATTATAAAGTCATTAATCCAAAATTATTTGAATAGAGAAGTTGTAACCCCGTTTTTATAACGGGGTCTTTTATATATATTAAGACCCCGCAACAAGTGCGGGGTTACGTTTTTTTTAGGTTATTTTTCACGACTTTCTTTTTCTTCGTGTCCGCTAATACCTTCACGGCTTTCCAAAACTTTAAAAATATCATTGGGTTTTAGTCCTGCGTCACTCCACGAAATCATTAAATGAAAAATAAGATCTGCTGATTCTTGCGCTAATTTTTCTTTATCACCTTTGATGACCTCAATAACGGTTTCTGTTGCTTCTTCACCAATCTTTTCGGCTATTTTGGCTGTGCCTTGGTCAAATAATGAAGCTACGTAAGAGTCTTTTGGATCCGCGCCCTTTCGGTCTTCAATTGTTTGAAAAAGTTTATTTAGGATATGGTTATTCATCTTCAAGTTCCTTTATGCTGCAATTTTCAGGGCATCAAGTGGGTCAATACGTCCATCATAAAGAGCTTTGCCGATTATCATGCCGGTAACTCCCTGTTTTTCTGCGGTTTTGACCGCCTCTACATCAGCGAGAGAGCCAACACCACCAGAGGCAATAACGGGAATCGTTGTATTTTTAGCCAACTGAATAGTGCTTTCCATGTTAAGCCCCTCACCTGTACCATCACGGTTAATATCAGTGTAAATGATGTGATTTAGGCCACAATCTCGATATTGTTCGATAATGTCCAATAGGCTTTGACCCGATTTTTCAACCCAGCCCTCGGTGGCGACATCCATACCGTACGCATCTAATCCAAGAACAATTTGATCAGGAAAAAGTGCGCAAGCCTTAATCATGAGCTCAGGATTTTTAACAGCCATAGTGCCTAAAATAACACGGCTAACGCCTGCCTGAAGCCAGTTTTCAATTTGTTCAAGGGAACGTATACCGCCGCCAAGTTGAAGGGGCAGATCGGTAGCGTCTAAGATATCCTTAACCGCGGTTTCGTTGACGGGTTTGCCTTCTATGGCACCATTCAAGTCAACAATATGGATCCACGAGAAGCCAGCTTTCGCAAATTCAGCGGCCTGAGCGGCTGGATTTTCATTATAGATGGTTTCAGATTCCATTACGCCTTTATGAAGGCGGACACAATTTCCATCTTTTAAATCAATAGCAGGATAAATAATCATTATCTTATCGTTCTCATTTGTCTTACGATAATATTGTATAAAATAAATTGGGATGAAATGAAATGACTTATGATGAAAACAACATTTTTGCGAAAATTTTAAACGGCGATATCCCGTGTAACAAAGTTTATGAAGATGACTACGTGTTGGCTTTTCGTGATATTGCGCCGCAAAAGAAAACCCATATTCTTGTGATTCCAAAAGGCAAATATATGGATTTGGTAGATTTTAGTACCAATGCAAATACAGATGAAATTGTAGGTTTTTATAAGGCCATTGCGAGAATTGCCGAGGATGAAGGTTTAAATGAAAATGGTTTTCGTAGCATCGCGAATTCGGGTGAATTTGGTGGACAAGAAGTACCACATTTTCACATGCATCTTTTAGGTGGCGAGCCTGTTGGTAGGATGGTGAGTTAGATTACTGCACTGCCCCTGGAAAAACGATGATGTTGTCACCAACAAAGCGCGTCTCTACTTTTTTTGGTTCTTCTTTGTGAGAAGCATATCCAAAGCTAGGCCCTGTACTTTTTTCTTTGTCTGATTGTTTTTCGTAGGCTATTTCTGACAGAACAAAATCTGCAATCTCCATATGAGCGCGCGCTTGGATGGACAAAAGTTTTAGTAACGCAGCAATGGGTGTTTCTTCTTCATCCAAATCAGAATGAAGCGCATCCATAAGATCGGCCAAGGCTTCTAAATCCTCTGGTACAGTATCAAGCATTTCTTCGTAAACATGCGATGGAATAGGTGCGTTTAAATTATGACGTAACCATTTTGGACCATAGTCTTCCAAAATTTCACTGGCCTCTTTTTCAAGTGCTGAAGCGATTGATGCGCGATGTTTTGTTTTGATAGCTATATCGCGTGTGCAAAGAGCAATTGCCAATAAAGCGGAGTCAGGATCGATTTCACTTAATGCCATATGAAGACCATATTGCATGTCTGGTTCTATCTTAAGTTCATGGAATAAAATATCTGATACAGCCAGAGGCACAATGAGTTGTTGTCTCATTTGCTCAAACTGATCTTGTGTCATTGTTCCTAACATTAGATTGCCCTTTTTGTTTTTCATTCCCTAAATATGAGGCGGACATTGGAGTACCGCCTCTTAAGCTCCATTTTTAAACGAAAAATATGAAGAAGCCGTTAAGCAAAAATTACCAAATCGTTAAAATTAGGGGGAGGGGGTTATATTTACGCCAAATTGGCTATTTTGGGCGACTTTGTTAGTGGGAAAAGGGTTATTTGGGTTAATGCTTCTTTCTTGATTCATCCACTTCACATTACCTAGAGATAGCTGTTCTTGTAATAGATCATATATGTCAGTTTGAGAATCAAAGCAGGCGTTATGAAGTGTAGCGGCAGTGAAATTGGGTGAATCTCCTATTTGAAAAATCTGAACCCCTTCTTTCATGATATCATTTAGGGAAGTAATTTGCCGTTTGTCGGTCTGTTCTAAATTGAGGTTTTGTGTGCTAACCCATTGGTTAGAAAGTTTGCCGCCGAATACAGCTTGCTCAAAATTATCAGATTCAAAATTATATATTTCTCCGTTTAAAACAGGATCTCCTATTTTCTTTTCAGCATCAATCACAAGAATTTGTCTGCCTGTTTCATCAACATGCGCATTCATTAAGCGTATACCCTTGGTAATTGTATAGGTCAGGGCATGTTGTTTATCGCTTGCGGCAAATAAATAAGCACCTTCTTTACCATTAACTTTCATGGAGGTGCGTGGCTCTAAGATATCTGTAGAGAGCGGTACAGGGCTTGCGTGGAATAATTTTACCATAATAAAAAGTAGCATATTAGTTAGTTTACAATCAAATGATGAATATGTTTCTCTTTTGTTCTTGTCGTTTCTATGCAATAAAGGGGGTAGAGGAATAAAATGACTGCGAAAATTAACACAGTAGCGTTTCAAGGGGTGGATGTGCGCCCTGTCGATGTACAGGTGCAGATTTCTAGTGGCTTGCCGAATTTTACAATTGTTGGCTTGCCTGATAAGGCGGTGGCAGAAAGTAAAGAACGAGTACGGGCGGCACTGCATGCGCTGGGGATTGCGTTGCCCGCTAAACGCTTAACGGTGAATTTGGCACCAGCCGATGTCAATAAAGAAGGGTCTCATTACGACCTTCCTATTGCGCTGGGTTTATTGGCGGCAATGGATGTTATTCCAAAATTAGAAATGGAAAATTATGTGGTACTGGGCGAGTTATCGCTGGATGCAGGTATCAGAAGTGTAACAGGTGTTTTGCCGACGGCTATTCATGCGGCTACGAATGATAACAGTTTAATTTGTCCCGAGGCATGTGGTGGTGAAGCGGCATGGGCGGGAGATGATTTACAAATTTTAGCGCCGCATAATTTATTACAACTTATTAATCATATTAAGGGCACACAAATGTTAAACCGCCCTGTTGGAAAAATAGCCGATGAAGGTGGTGCGATAAAAGTACCTGATTTGGCTAATGTGAAGGGACAAGAAACAGCGAAGCGTGCGCTGGAAGTGACAGCAGCAGGCGGACATAATTTATTAATGGTCGGGCCGCCCGGGTCGGGCAAATCAATGCTAGCAAGCTGTTTGCCCGGAATTTTACCACCTTTATCATCGCGTGAAGCATTGGAAGTGTCGATGATACATTCTTTATCAGGCACATTGCCTGAAGGTGGTTTAATGAAAACACGTCCATTTCGTGACCCTCATCATTCAGCAAGTTTACCTGCCTTAATCGGTGGTGGTCATAAAGTGAAGCCTGGTGAAATATCATTGGCGCATCACGGTGTTTTATTTTTGGATGAGCTGCCAGAATTTTCGCGAGGTGCATTAGAGGCATTGCGCCAGCCTTTGGAAACAGGTCAAACTTTAATCGCACGTGCTAATCATCATGCGTCTTATCCTGCGCGATTCCAACTTATTGCGGCGATGAATCCTTGTCGTTGTGGTTATTTAGGATCTGCCGATCAAGAATGTACGAAAGCCCCACGATGCGGCTCCGATTATCAGGCAAAATTATCAGGTCCCTTGCTAGATCGTATTGATATTCAAATCGAAGTGCCGCCTGTTTCTGTTGCAGATTTGGGTAAAGAGGTCAGTGAGTCCTCCGAAATGGTGGCAAAACGTGTTTTAAAGGCGCGTGAGGCACAAATAGAGCGCTTTAGAGAGATTTCTGGCTCTGAGAGCCTCATTAGTATGAATGCCCATGCCAGCGGTGAATTATTAGAGCGTGCGTTTGTTTTAAGCCCTACGGCGCAAAATCTGCTCAATAAGGCGGCAGAACGCATGAAATTCTCGGCACGGAGCTATTATCGTCTTATTCGTGTATCCCGCACAATTGCTGACTTACAGGGCGATTTTGGCGATATTAATGACAATCATGTTGCAGAATCGCTTAGCTACCAAAAAATCAATGTAAACTATTGATTTAAAACAATATTAATACAAATTATGTCAAAATAATGCCTGGATTTGTATTGGGGGCATGTTTTTCTGTATTCTTATAGTGAGGATGTCTTAAGCATATATTAGGACAAACCCAATATAATGAGGAAGTATTATTTAAGGGTGAAAATTTAAGGGGTTAGAGAAATGGCAATAAAAAATGATGGCTACATCGAATCTTTACCAGATGATGCATCAATAGGGCTTATCGAAGATGTAAAACGAAAAGCAAGTGCCATTAAAGAAACTGCAAAAGTAACGGCGGCTGTTGAAGAGGTAGAAGTTACCAAAGAACAAAGCGCTGCAACGGATGCAGGTTTTAAAAAGGCTGGCGCAGAGCAAGAAGCAAAGTTTGCCGAAGGAAATCCAGAAGGTAATGTTGTAACAGAAGGGGTTTTGAACTCTTCTCCTGCCGCGAATATTGCAACCAATTTAGGTGAACAATTATTAGCAGATAAAACAAACCCATCAAAGAGCTCAAATGTTGACGTTAAAGAAGCCAAAGCGCGCGGTGCTGTTTCGATGGAAGACCTTACAAAACGTATTGCAAAAGCGCCTATCCAAACACCATTGGGTCGTAGCCTATCTGAAAAAAGTGGTGCGTTAAAAGCTTCAATGAAAAGTTTAGCTACAGATACAAAAGGCGTTCAATCAAGCACGGTTGATGCTGCGACAACGATGACGAATGCTGCCGGAATTAAACACTCTTTAGATTTTGGTCAATCATTGGCCAATGAAGCCAAGCTTAACAGAGCCATTGCCCTAGAAAGAGGTCAAGGGCCAGCAGGTCCAGGTGGTATGGGTGGTGGGCCTAGAGGTGGGCCTAGAGGTGGGCCTAGTTTAGAGAATAATCGTCTTGAGAATGGTCCTCGTGGACCTAATTTTGAAGATGAAGAAACGGCGAGCACATAATGGTTGATGATTTAAATATTGGATTACCAACATTTGAAGTAGAGGTTGACCCCGCTCAGCAGAAAACTATTGAAGATCCTACAGGACAATTTAGTGCGGTTAATAATTTTCCAAACCGACAACCAGATATAGACGTTACTGTAAAAATGCCTGCTATCGAAGCCGATCGTACATTAGATCAAAAATTGACCTCGGTTTCTGATATGAAACATCAAGGAGGAGGAAGCCTTTTAACAGACACAATGGGCGCAGCAGCAAACCTAACCAAAAATGTTGTTGATGCTACTAAAAAAGTAGAGCTTGAAGCACCTCCAGCAAAAGTAGAGCCTGAGCCAGTAATTCAAAAACAATATGCACAAGACCATACTGTGACGTTAAATGATGGGCCTAGTGGTGGTATGGGTTAAAACAGCCTGCTTACTTTTCTTCGTTTAGATTACCATGATCAGAAATACCTAAAGCTAAATCAGCTAAATCAATTTCTTCTTTATTCTCTTTTACAATTTTTTGAAAATGCCGAATAGAAAACGGTATGGTTGCCACATATGTTAGTGACATGATGGTTAGGGTTGGCCATGGTGCCTGAACCAAGGCAGCGATGATAACCGCGATAAAAGCGAGTATGGGCGTTGCCATTCTAGATTTTAATTTAATTTGTTTGGTTGACCATGTTGGGATACTGCTGACCATCATACCAGCACAAAATATAACCCATATGCCAACTAATGTATTCGCAGCGGCAAAGCTTTCGAAAAACTCAGGAGCCATTAACCATATATAAAGCGGAAGAAACGCCATACCCGCCCCTGCGGGGGCAGGCACACCGGCAAAAAATCCTTTTGACCAAACACCAGTTTTGGGAGTGGGGGTAATGTTATAACGTGCCAAGCGCATCGCCGAGGCCACCGCAAAAATAACCATAGCAATCCAACCAATTTTCCCCGATTCTTCCAATACCCAGAGATATAAAACCATTGCGGGGGCAACACCGAATGCAAGAAAGTCAGAAAAGCTATCAAGTTGGGCACCAAAGGAGCTGGTAGCGTTTAATAATCGTGCTGTTGCGCCATCAAGAATATCTAAAACGGCTGCCAAAACAATAGCAATGGCGGCATGTCCCCAATTTCCATCCATCGCATATTGAATGGCGGTTAGTCCTGCTGCCAGCGCCGTTAAGGTCAGGATATTTGGAATTAATTTATGATAGCCAACAAATATTCCGTGGTGTTCATCATTTTGTTTCTTACTACCATCTTTATTTTTTACTGCTTTTAAAGTTGTTTTAGCCATGTGTTTATTCCTTGAATAATCTTTAAATTTGAAGGGCTGTCATTGGCTCTTCGGTTGATGTTAAATCGGCTAAGATGGTTTCTCCACCAAGGGTTCGTTGCCCAACACAGACAAGTGGATTAACATCTTTTGGTAAGTATATGTCTGCGCGGCTGCCAAAGCGGATAAGACCAAAACGTTCACCAACAATGACGTAGTTGTCTTGTTTTAAATCGGTAATAATACGTCGTGCAATAAGTCCAGCAATTTGTGAGACGCCAACATATTGATCTTTATCTGTTTTAATTAAAGCAACGCTTCTTTCATTTTCTTCGCTAGCCTTATCAAGTTCGGCGTTTAAAAATTTACCTTCATAGTAAAAAGTTTTAACCACATCACCACTAATAGGGTTGCGGTTCACATGGACATCTAAAACAGAAAGAAAAATACTGATTTTTGTAAATGTTGCCCCTAAATCTAATTCATCGTCTAATTCATCAGGTAGGGCATGGTTAGGCGTAATTGAAATGATGCGTCCATCAGCGGGGGCCACAACTAAGCCTTCTTTTTGCGGGACGGTGCGAATAGGGTCACGGAAAAAATAGACAACAAGTCCAGCAAGAGCGGACATGATAAGTCCTAAAGGCTTCCAAATAAGCAGAAATAAAACAGCGAGTGCCACTGCCCCGCCAATAAAGGGGTAGCCTGCGGGGTGTGGTTTAACGAGCATGGTGCGGGTAATGGTGTCTATTAGGGACATATTATTCTCTTTTCAGTATAAGATAAAAAATCAGCAGGTTCTTTTTATGACATCTTTCATCCGAAGTAAATAAAGGGTATAAATAAAGGGTGTTTTTAAAAATTCTTGCCATATTTTGTATTGGGGCAAATTTTTCAAAAAAATCAAAACTATTTCACCTAAGGTGTCGTCATGAAGATTTTTATTTGTTCAGTTTTTTTTCTTATTTTTTCTTTCCCTTATTTGGCTCAAGCTCAAGGACATAGTACGTATTGTAAGGATGTTGATAGTACCGCAGCGTCACAAGACTGTATAAAGGAACACTTAAAAAGTGAACAAAACCGTCTTAATGAAATTTATGAAAAATTAAAAGAGTCTTTGGATGTTGAGATTCGCGAGGAATTACAAACTTTGCAGAATATATGGCTTACATATCGCGATGCAGAGTGTATGTGGGAAGCGGCGCGTCCTGAAGAGACAGTATTAAAACATATCTACGAGTTATCTTGTATGGCGCGAGTCACTGAAGATCGTGCTGATTTGCTTACAGTCGCTTATGGCGATAGTACAGCCATAAGCGTACAGCGTGAATTTGGAGATTTTCCGCGTTGGACAAATGCTTTAGCAAAGGAAAACCCTGGCATTTTTTGGGACTATGGTACGCGTCTGGAAGGTGATTTAAATTGTAATGATTTGGATGAACACGCGATGATAGGGATTAAAATGGATGAAAAAGCTCCTGATATCTATTTGGCAATTGTTGAGAATCCGCCTGTAGGCAAACCGAAATCAACTTTATTTAAATTTCCAGTGGTGGCTGAAGAAGAGGAAGAAATTGAAAATGCCATTTGTTCAGATACGGTAAAAATAGAGATAATAGATACTGTAGTACCTGCCAAGACAGATGAAGTAGCAGATGATGAAGTCGTAGATGAAGTTTGTCACCGATCTTTAATTTTAACCCCTAAAAATTGCCAGTCAAAAACTGTTAATTGGACTGGTAAGACATTTGATCTTGCGGTAGAAGAAGCGGATACAAATGAAAAAGAGATAGAAAAGAAATAGATTTATGGGTGAAATTAAAAATGTCTGCGTTTATTGTGGTTCTTCTTCGCGTGTAGATGAAGCCTATAAGACAGCCGCAATTAGAATTGGTGAACTTATTGCTAAAGAGGGTTGGGGCGTTGTTTATGGCGGCGGTCGTGTTGGCTTGATGGGATTGGTTGCCGATTCTGCGCTTAAATCTAATGGCGAGGTTGTTGGTATTATTCCTTCTCATATAAAAGATCGAGAAGTGCAACATGAAGAGTTAACCGAGCTTGTGGTTGTTGAAACCATGCATGTTCGTAAACAGATGATGGTTGACCGATCACAAGCTTTTGTCATTCTTCCAGGCGGCCTGGGCACCTTGGATGAGTTGTTTGAACTTTTGACATGGAAGCAATTGGGGTTACATGATAAGCCGATTGTCATCGTAAATATGAATGGCTATTGGGATGAGATGCTAAAAGCTATAAAACATATTGCAAATCAAGGTTTTATGCGTTCTGAAGATATGAATATGTTCTTGATTGTTGAGAGTGTTGAAGAGGTAGCGGCGGCTTTAAAAAAGGCTCCATCAGAGAAATTTGACCCTACAACCAAGTGGATTTAGGTATTAAGAATATCTTTGTTTATTAATTGGGTTTAATATGTTTAATTGTACATTGTTTTAAAAAATAGGATTTAATTTTATGACGTCTGTCACGGACTTTTATGATCACGAGTTAGATGTCGCAGATAATTTTGCTTCTAAGGCATTAGATCGTATGCGTCATGATGAAATTCCACCAGTTCCACAAAATTTTGAAGTTTGGTATGTCTACTACGCTAATGTGAATCCTGAATTACGGGATAAAATAAATGAAATTATGCTTGATCAACCGAAGATCACTGAGCGTGATTGTCAGGATTTATACGAGAAATTTTTGAACTTTGGTCATGAGCGTGAAACATATCAACGTGCCGGCGATCAAATTAATGCAACCCTACATAATGTTTCTGATTTGATGCAAAACGTTAAAGACACAACGCATAGTTTTACTGGCACCTTAAAAGATGCGTCAGAGAGGCTTGATGGTATCGAGGTTCCAGAAGATGTTAAGACTGTTTTATCTCTTATCACGTCTGAAACAGATAAAATGATGGAGTATAATCAAGAGCTGGAAAAACGTCTTGATCAGTCTTCTTCAATGATGGGTGAGCTTAAACGAGATATGGAGCGTATTCGTCATCAAGCCATTACGGATGGCTTAACAGGCTTGGCAAATCGTAAGGCGTTTGATGATCAAGTTGGCCGCATTACTCGTGAGTGTAAGCGAGAGGATACAATTTTTTCTTTGATCATGATCGATATTGATCATTTTAAAAGCTTTAACGATAAATATGGACATCAAGTTGGTGACCAAGTTTTACGTCTTGTTGCCATGACGTTGGTAAACGAAGTTAAAGGGCAAGATATGGCGGCGCGTTATGGCGGGGAAGAATTTGTTATTATCCTGCCTGGTACAAATGAGAATGCAGCGCGCGCTGTGTCAGAAAATTTACGCAAAGCCGTTGAGAAAAAAGAAGTCATTAATCGCGCTACGGGCGATAATTTAGGGCAAATTACGATATCATTAGGCGTTGCTCAATTTTATGGAGGTTCTGAAAGCGTTGACGAATTGATTCGTCGTGCTGATATGGCGCTTTATACTTCAAAAAATAAAGGTCGTAATCAGGTTAGTGTGGCACCATCTCCACATGCAATTAGTAAATAAATTTTTTTAAGTTTATTGCATCCTCCCATCATGGGCTGGTATGAGTATTCCTATGACTTTTACGATTGATTATGATCCGCGCGAGGAAGAACGCGCTGCCCAAAACGCTATTTATGATGATTTGAATCCTGCACAGCAAGAGGCCGTTTTGGCAACGGATGGGCCAGTTTTGGTGTTGGCTGGGGCGGGGACAGGGAAAACTCGTGTTTTAACAACGCGCATCGCTCATTTATTAGCTGCTGGAAGAGCTACTTATGGGCAAATACTAGCAGTCACCTTTACTAATAAGGCGGCAAAGGAAATGGAACAGCGTGTAGGTAAATTGCTGGAACCTCGTACAATTCACTGGCTTGGAACATTTCATTCATTGGCCGCACGCATGTTGCGTAGTCATGCTGGTCTTGTGGGGTTAGATTCTAATTTTACGATTTTAGATGCGGATGATCAGGTGCGTTTATGTAAGCAATTGTTAGAAGAGCATCAGATTGACCCTAAGAAAAACCCGCCCAAAGCTGTTGCTGATATTATTTCTAGCTGGAAAGACAAAGGGAAGATACCAAGCGATATAAAAGCCAATGAGGTTGGTGATTTTGCCAATGGAAAGATGCTTGTTTTATATACGCAGTACCAACAAAGAATGAAAGTTTTAAACGCTTGTGATTTTGGAGACTTACTACTTCATATAATTACTATTCTAAAAGATCCAAAAAATGCGAGTGTATTAGAAGATTATCATAGGCGATTTAAATATATTTTAGTTGACGAGTACCAAGATACAAATGTTGCGCAATATTTATGGCTTCGACTTCTTGCTAAAGGGTCGAATAATATTTGTTGTGTTGGGGATGATGATCAATCTATTTATGGTTGGCGTGGTGCCGAAGTTGATAATATTTTACGTTTTGAAAAAGATTTTGAAGGTGCAAAAATTGTTCGATTAGAGCAAAATTATCGCTCAACAGGCCATATATTGGCTGCTGCAAATGGCGTGATAGATAATAATAGTGACCGTTTAGGAAAACAGCTTTTCACCGCTGAAGGTGATGGTGAAAAGCTTACTGTGCGCGGGCTTTGGGACGGTGCGGCAGAGGCGCGCTGGGTTGGGGAAGAGGTTGAGAGTTTACAGAACAAAGGTATAAAACTTAACCAAATGGCGGTATTGGTGCGTAATGTTTCTCAAATGCGCCAATTTGATGACCGTTTTGCCCTGTTAGGGATTTCTTGTCGGATAATTGGTGGCCCGCGACTTTATGAACGCAGAGAAAGTCGTGATGCGCTGGCTTATTTACGGGTGATTGCCCAAGAAAATGATGATTTGGCGTTTGAAAGAATTATCAATACGCCCAAACGCGGGATTGGCGATTCAACCGTTAAAACACTTTACCAACATGCACGGAGAAAAAATATTAGCCTTTATGCTTCTGTGCGTGATTTAACGCAAACAGAAGAATTAAAGCCTGCCATGCGGGGCAAATTAATGAAATTAATTGATAATTTTGAACGTTGGAAATCATTGGCTAATACCACTCATCATGGAGAGTTAATGGCAACTGTTTTGGATGAGTCTGGCTATAATGATATGTGGAAAAAGGATAAAGCACCTGATGCGCCAGGACGATTGGAGAATTTAAAAGAGCTAGTCTCAGCAATGGCCGATTTTGAAAGCCTGCAAGAGTTTTTGGAGCATGTTGCACTGGTGTTAGACAATCAGAGTAATAAAGATGGTGAATTTATCACATTGATGACCCTTCATGGTTCAAAGGGGTTAGAATATGATGTGGTGTTTTTACCGGGATGGGAAGAAGAGCTCTTCCCTTCGCAACGTTCGATGGATGAAAGGGGGGTGGAAGAAGAACGGCGGCTGGCCTATGTTGGGATTACGCGGGCACGTAAAAAGTCTTTTATTTCCTGTGCGTCTAGTAGGTTTGTTTATGGCAGTTTGGTTGAGGGTATTATTCCATCACGTTTTGTTTGTGAATTGCTTGAAGATCATATTGAACTACAAGATGAGTCGGGCGTGGTGCAGGCGATACGTTCTAGATATTGGGATTCAAGTGGTTTTAATCAAAAACCACAAGTTAAAACGTATGAAACAAGAGAACAGAGTACTGTTGATGGAGAATTTACCAGTGGTATGCGTGTTTTTCACGATAAATTTGGGAACGGTACGATTGTCCATATAGATGGATCAAAATTGGATATTAATTTTGATCAGGCAGGCCAAAAACGTGTCATGGATAGCTTTGTCCAAAAAGCTTAACAGTCTTCCGTCTTTACTTTCTGACATTTATGCCCGAAGTAGCGAAGCTACGTGGGCAGCGGTTCATGCAGCTTCGCTGCTTCGAACCTAATATGTTGCTTCGTTCCTAAAGTATTAAAATACTCGTCGTCGCTTGCGCCTTGTCAGAAAATAAACTCAAAAGACTGTAAAATAATAGCTGGATTTTATGCTGTTATCCCCTTAAATTGGGGCAAATTACTTTAGGATTGGGGTATGACACAAAAAGATAAGGTCATTTGTATTTTTGGTGGATCAGGGTTTGTCGGACAACATGTGTGTCAGGATTTGGCTCGCGCAGGTTACCGTATTAAAATTGCTACTCGTATTCCAGAAAGTGCGTACGCCCTAAAGACGTACGGCAATGTTGGTCAAATCGCTGCTGTACAATGTGATTATAAAGATAAGGCTTCAATTGAAGCAGCGGTGGATGGTTGTTATGGGGTGATAAATCTGGTTGGTGCTTTATTTCAAAAGCGTAAAAATACCTTTAAGCGCATCCATCAGGAAGTTCCGAATATAATAGCGCAGGCCTGTAAAGATAAGCAGGTCACTAAATTGATTCATGTTTCAGCTTTGGGTATTCAAAAGTCAAAATCAAAATATGCAAAGTCAAAATTAGCTGGAGAAAAAGCCGTATTAGAAGCCTATCCAGAGGCAACAATTTTGCGACCTAGTGTGGTTTTTGGTCCTGGCGATGGATTTTTCAATATGTTTGCAAAATTGGCTACTTTTTTACCTGCTTTACCTCTTATCGGCGGTGGTAATACAAAGTTTCAGCCTGTTTATGTTGGTGATATTGCCCAAGCGGTTGATAATATTATGGCGGAAAAGACTGATATGTATGAGAAGCATATTTATCAATTGGCAGGTCCTGAAATTGTAACGTTTAAGGAAATTTATAAAATTTTGTTAACACAAATCAATCGTGAGTGTACGCTTATTCCTGTGCCATGGACTATTGCAAAGATTCAAGGGGCAGTTTTAAGCTTTATGCCCAAGCCTTTGTTAACTTGCGATCAAGTGAAGTCTCTTCAAACTGATAGTGTTATGGATGAAGGAGCATTAGGTTTAAAGGATTTAAACGTGGAGACAACCGCTATGAGCATTGTTTTACCACGTTATTTATCTAATTTTAAAAAGGGTGGTCCGTTTGTTAATAAAAAAGAAGCTGGCTAAAATACGACATAAAGTGAACAATATTATTTGTTTAGATGAAAATAGAAAAAATTAAAAAGAGATTGCGATGATAAAACTTTTAGGATTCTTATTAATTGGGTTTTGTGCCGTATTGCCAATACAGACGATGGCTGCAACATCATTTGGCATTGCAGCGACGGTTAATAAAGATGCTATTTCTGAAAGTGATGTTAATGATCGTATGAAGCTTTTATTTGCTTCTTCGGGTATTCCTAATACGAAGGAAAGTCGTGAAAAGATAAAGCCCCAAGCGTTGAATGTTTTGATTGAAGAACAATTAAAAATTCAAGAAGCCGAACGCAATGGTTTAGAAGTTAAAGATCAAGAAATTGACGAAGCTTTTTCTGAGATGGCGGCACAAAATAAAATGACAGCCGAAGAATTTTCTAAAGTTATGGCACAGTCAGATATTCCAACCCATACCTTAAGGCATAAAATTAAATCGCAAATTGCATGGCGTAAGGTGGTAGGTAGCATGCTTCGTTCACGTATTGATGTTACTGAAAATGATGTGAATGCTAAGATGATGCGCTTAAAAGAAAATCTAGGAAAAACAGAGTATCAAGTATCTGAAATTTTTCTACCTGTTGAAAAAACAAAAGATGATAAAAAAGTAAAAGAATTAGGTCAAAAATTAATTGAAGAAATTAAAAAAGGCCGCGCTCCTTTTGCTGTTGTGGCAACACAATTTTCTAAAAGCGCTTCTGCGCAACAAGGTGGCGCAGTAGGATGGGTACAAGAAGGAGATCTTCCTAAAGAGTTAGACGTTGTTGTTAAAAGTTTGAGCGATGGACAAATAAGTCCTCCAATTAAAGGGCTGGCTGGTTATCATATTTTAACAGTGGCAGGAACAAGACAAATTTCTGAAGAAACACTACCTAAAGAGGAAGAAGTTCTGAATGCTATTGGCCTGCAACGCTTAGATCGCTTGCAAAAGCGCCATCTGGCGGATGTTCGTTCTAGCAGTTTTATTGATCGTCGTGATGAATAATATTGTCTAATCGTCATATTCTTGATTTGTCATCTCTTTCTCCGTTACGTGACGTTATTCGTGAACACGAATTGCGGGCGACAAAAAAATTAGGACAAAATTTTTTATTAGACCTCAATTTAACCGATAAAATTGCGCGGGCAGCAGGAAACTTGTCAGGCGTTACTGTTATTGAGATTGGTCCTGGTCCAGGGGGGTTAACGCGTAGCCTGTTATCGACGGAATCAGCCAAAGTTGTTGCCATTGAATATGATCTGCGAGCAATAAAGGCTTTGGGAGATTTAAAACAGGTCGCTGGAGATTGCTTAGAAATTATTCATGGTGATGCCCTTAAAACAGATCTGCTAACCTTATCTAATGCCCCACGAGCAATAGTTGCCAACCTTCCTTATAATATTGCAACGCCATTGCTTGTAGGCTGGTTGTCACAAATTCGTCAGGATCAAAATGCGTATCAATCTATGACATTGATGTTTCAACGTGAGGTTGCGATGCGTATTGTCGCCAAGGTTGGAGATAAGGCATATGGACGCTTAGCGGTGCTTTGCCAATGGTTATGTGATGTTGATTTGCGTTTTGATGTGCCAGCAAGTGCCTTTACGCCAGCCCCAAAAGTTACATCATCAATTGTTCATTTTAAGCCGAAAAAACCATTAAGTGATGCCCCGTCTTTTAAATCAATTGAGAAAATAACCGCAGAAGCTTTTGGTCAACGTCGTAAAATGATTAGAAGTTCATTAAAAAACTATAGGCAGTATTTTGATGCAATAGGGCTAGATGAAACTTTACGTGCAGAAAATATATCACCAGAAAAGTTTATTGAATTGGCAAAATTAGTTGAAGCTTAACGCCCTTCTTTTAACCCACGTACAAAATCAGATAATCCAGAAAGGCGATGACGTTTTAAACGCTCTGCATCTAAAATCATTTGTGCTTGAGTCATCACCTTTTCAACATCACGGTTAATCAGAACATAATCATATTCAGAATAATGTGTCATTTCATCATTTGATTTATCCATGCGATCACGAATTTGTGTTTCTGTTTCTAATGTATTTTTTGAACGATTACGGAGGCGATTTTCAAGTTCTTTGGCGGAAGGAGGAAGAATAAAAACGGTGACAAGGTCGCCGCGTGCCATTTCTCGCAATTGTTGCGTGCCTTGCCAATCAATATCAAAAATGACGTCCTTGCCACTATCTAAGGCTTTTTCGACAGGAATGCGGGGCGTTCCGTAATAATGACCGAAGACTTTGGCATGTTCCAGCATATCGCCGTTATCTACCATCTCGTTGAATTCAGCCAGATCGGTAAAATAATAGTCTTGTCCTTGTACCTCACCTGCGCGTCGCGGTCTGGTGGTAGCCGATACCGATATCATCATGTCGGTGTTTTGTTTGAGCATAAAGCGTGTAATTGTTGTTTTCCCTGCTCCTGATGGGGAGGAAAGCACATACATAAGTCCACGACGTTTGAGACAAGAAATATCCATTAAGTGATTGTAAACAGTTGAGCAGTATGCGTAAACCTTGTTGTGATAGTCATTGGCATTAATTTTCTGACGAGCCAAATAACTATACAATATATAAGAAAATGGTAGGGTTGAATCCATGAAAAATCCAAGGAATATCTTCATTACAGGAGCTTCTAGCGGTATTGGTGAGGCTTTGGCGCTCTACTATGCCAAAGAAGACGTACGGCTCTATTTAACGGGGCGTCACCCAGAGCGGTTGGAAGATATTGTTTCTCAATGTGAGGTGAAAGGTGCTGTTGTTGAGGGGCGTGTGCTTGATGTCACAGACAAGGGAGCTATGGCGCAATGGATAGCAGAATTAGAACCACTTGATTTGGTAATTGCCAATGCGGGTATATCTGGGGGCTCCGGCGGGGTTATGAATGGTGAGCCTGTGAACCAAGCTCGTAAAATTTTTGATGTCAATCTGACCGGGGTTTTAAATACAATTGAGCCGTCATTGGAAGGAATGCTTAATAAAAATCATAAAGGGCAAATTGCGATTGTTAGTTCATTAGCAGCATTTCGGGGTTGGCCTAGTGCACCAGCCTATAGTGCATCAAAAGGGGCTGTACGCTTTTATGGAGAAGCTATGCGTGGGGTGTTAAAGGATAGTGGGATTAAGGTGAATGTTATTTGTCCTGGTTTTGTGGTGAGTCGTATAACCGATGCTAATGATTTTCCGATGCCAATGTTAATGAGTGCGGAAAAATCAGCAAAAATAATTGCTAAAGGGTTAGCCAAAAATAAAGGGCGCATATGTTTCCCATGGCCCTCATGTTTTGTATCATGGCTTATCGGCGTTATTCCAGATGCATTGGCGCAGATCATTTTAAGTAAGGCACCTAGTAAAAACCTTATAAAAGATTGATTTGTTCTAAAGTTTGCTCAACTGAAATATTGTTAATATTATCGTTTTGAATAGTGTGTACGTTTTTCCCAAGGGGTCTATGACGTTTTGGATCACTCAAACCAGAAAATAAAACTAAAGTTTTACATCCTGTAGGTCCAATAAAATGCATGGGACCTGTATCATTACCAACAGCAAAAGTTGCTTGTCTAGCCAATGGAACAATATCAAATAAAGTGGTTTGGCCTGTTAAATTAAGGGCGCTCGGGCATAATTTTGAGATTGCATCTGTTACGTTTTTTTCATTGCTTGTTCCTAATAAAACAGGCTGAATCCCTTGGGTGACAAGACTATTACAAAGCTCTCCATAATGTGCTGTGCTCCATCTTTTTTCAGGACGGGTTGGTGCGCAACCTGGAACGATAAGAGCATAAGGGTTTTTTAAATTAAATTTCGAAATATTTGAATCCACCCACTTCATTTGGTCGATTTTAATATCTGTAATACCTGCCAAAGCTAATGTTTGTTTATGGCCGTAAAAGGCAAGGTCACTTTTTCGATCTGGGTTTGTATTTTGATGGCTTGCTCCTTTGGCAATACCAACCCATTCAGGTTTTTTTAAAAACAATTTAAAATAAATATTTGTACGGTCATTGCATTGTAAATCATAAACACGGTTAAATTTTTTTGCATTTAATTTTTGAGCGAGATTAAACCAAGTGTGCAGTTGAAATAATTTTGGGCGTTTATCAATAATAATATCGTTGAAATAGCCAGATTGTTTAGCCAAATCAACATAGGACTTGGTGGTTAGAAGTGTAATGTGATCCTCAGGGTGATGGTCGCGTATAGCTTTCATTGGTCCTAGCGTTTGGACAAAATCACCAAGCGCACTGAGTTTTATAACAAGAATTTTACTTTGCCTGTTAAGAGCCTCAGTCATTATTCCGCAGCTTCCCGTAAGGGCGGATGAAGTGCGAATTTTCGTTGTAATAATTCAGCATAAACATTTAATGATTCATCAACCATTTTGTCTTTGGTAAAATTATAAGAAATGTTTGCCATCGCATTTGTTGCTAAAATAGATTTTTGATTTGCATTTAGACTTAAAGCTTCTTTTATGGCAGTGCAAAGTGCATCGGAATCATTAGGTGGTATAAGCCACCCTGTTTCATTACGTACAATTGTTTCTTGAGCACCGCCATGATCGGTAGCAATGATAGGGCGGCCCATGGCTTGCGCTTCTATAGGAACACGGCCAAAGCCTTCGGGGTCAGTTGAGGCGGAAACAACAATGGTAGACAGCATATAAGCTGCTGGCATATCACTACAATGATCAATAATACGAATTTGACCGCCAAGATTAAGTTCTTCAATTTTTAGTTCAAGTTCTTCACGATATTCTTTTCTTCCTTGGTCTGAACCAATTAAAACACAAAATAAATCATCGCGTTTTAATTTTGCCATTGCATCAATTAATACATGATGACCTTTCCAGCGTGTAATACGAGCTGGTAACATAATAATGCTGGCGCCGTCAGGTAAGCGCCACTCTTTTGTCACAGCAATGATTTGTGCTGGTTTAACATTTAAAGGGTGAAATTTTTCTAGAGCAACACCGTTATAAACAAGCCGAATATTTCGTTGATCTATATCATAATTTTCAATTAAATAATTTGCGACATAGTTTGAAATCGCAATAACGTATTCCCCTTTGGTAATAGCAGAATTATAAAAACGCTTAATTTTACTACTTATGTTGTAAGGAGCATGTACGGTTGTCATGAAGCGCGCATTTGTTCCAATGCAGGCACGCATAGCCGACCATGCGGGTGCGCGGCTACGGACATGGACGATATCAACATCATGTTCTTTTATTACTTTTCTAATACGTCCAATATTCTGCCACATCGTAAAAGGATTTTTACTATGGACAGGTAAATTAATATGCAAAGAACCAGCACGTATGAGTTCGTGAACGCGAGCCCCACCGTTTGATATAACGATAGAGCGTGATCCTGCCTGTACTAATCCAGCCGCAACATCAAGGCAGCCCTGTTCTGCCCCTCCAGGGCCCAGTTCAGGGATAATTTGTACTATTACAGGCGTTTTGCTTATACCCATATGATTTTGAAAACTTGTTGCCATGTTTTTTTGGGAATTGAATGTCATTTGTGCCATGATAACCATTAATGAATGTGTCAAAATTTATCTATGAGTAGCATACTCGCTCTTAAAAGCCGATAAAAAACGAATAAAAGGCGTTAAATATGATTGAATTTTTAGAACGTAAGGCGGCTCCCGATTTAGCTTATATTAAATATGAGGGTAAAGCAGAGTTACCAACCGTTATGTTTTTAGGGGGCTTTGCTTCTGACATGATGGGAACGAAGGCTAGTTTTTTGGAAGAACAATGTAAGGCTCGTGGGCAAAGCTATATCCGTTTTGATTATTCAGGCCATGGTCAATCCAAAGGACAGCTTGAAGAGGGGTGTGTTAGTCATTGGACACAAGATGCGACCCATATTTTAGATGAGTGTACGCATGGTCCCGTTATTCTTATTGGTTCTTCAATGGGGGGATGGATATCATTATTATTGGCACGTTCAAGAGCTGAAAGAGTTGGGGCGTTGGTCGGTATTGCAGCCGCTCCTGATTTTACTACGTGGATTGAAAAGGACATGAATGATGAACAACGCATTGATCTTGAACAAGATGGTTTTTTTAAACTGCCCAGTGATTATGACGCACCTTATATCATAACAAAAAAATTAATTAATGATGGGCGTCATAATTTTCTTTTGAATGACCCCATAAAGTTAGATTTACCGATACGTTTGTTGCAGGGTAAAAAAGATAAAGACGTTCCGTGGAAAACAGCCGAGCTTATGAAAGATAAAATTACAGGAAGTGACGTTGAAATTTTTTATCGCGAAGATGGCACACATAGTCTGTCATCATCGGATGATCTGACCTTATTGGATGATGTTCTTAAAAAACTATCAGGGCTGTAATTTATTTCTTTTTATATTTAACAGCTTTGGTTTTTGCATGTTTATAAACAGCAAAATCATCTTTTTTACGTTTAGTACCCAACGAAATATTACGTCCTGCGCAAGGCCATATTCCACACAGAAACGCAAAAGAAATATAGATTAACGTTATTGCCCATGGGATTAGTCCGACAATCATTGTTGGTAATTGTAAAACAGGATCTAATTTTGATACCCATGTTTCAGGTTCCATCATTGTTCTGGCGGTTTCCATTGTATTGGGGCTGTATTCATTCCAAACCCAGCCCAGATCACTGACGAGGAATTTTTCAGGATCAATTCTTAAGGCTTTTATTTCTCTAACTTTTTCATCATCGGAAAAATAGTTAAAATAAACGTCATGTCCTAGACCTGCTAAAAATGGAATGAGCAAGATAACCAGTAATGTTTTTGCACCGTCAGGCATGGCATAATCCTTTTGTTAATTCAAAGCGTAGTTTAGCGCGTCTGATTTCGCCTGCAAAGCTTAAAATACGTCTTCGTTTTGAGCTTATGCTTGATTATCAGGGGTTTATTGAGTAATGTCCGCGCATTAATGGTACAAAAGTCAGGCGCGCCAGCGCGAGGGCTATAAAGCGGACAGGTGGCCGAGTGGCTTAAGGCGCACGCTTGGAAAGCGTGTTAGGGATCAAACCCTACGCGGGTTCGAATCCCGCTCTGTCCGCCATTAATCTTATCGCTCATTTTAAATCCTACAGATGTTTTGTTGACATAAAAAAATAGGCCGTGCTATAACCCCCTCCTTGCAGACCATTAGAGGAACAGTAAAATGGAAAAGATTGAAGCAGATGCGCGGATGATCACGTCAGCAGTTTTAGGTGCTGCTGTTATTAGTTTGTTGTTTTACTTGGGACTTAAAACCCCTAGGCACGATGAAATTGATAAAGCCTACAAAACGCTGGAGTCTCCATTAGGCACAGCAGGTCATACACTAAGATTACTAAATCCAAATACGGTCGTTGAGATTAATCCGAAAGGCAAAGTAGAGATCATATACGACTTTACTATAACGGCAAAAGGGAAAGCTTCGGAGGTAAAGGCTCGTAAAGCAAGTCCTAATGTTGAGAGATACCTAGAGGATGCTCAGAACAAAAGCAGCGAAATTCATGCAATAGCTTGCAATTTTTCACAAAAAGCAGCCGATGTAACTTCAAAGTTTAAGATCGCAGATAATTATTATAAAACAGGAAAACTGTTCTATGAATCCCACTGCAGACACGGCTAACAACACCCCACAAATACAGCGCTTTATACCGAAAAAATCGAAGCTTTTTCCTTAATTAAAACAAGAACATAAAAATCTGGAAAACTTCACTTAATTAAGACTACAGTTACTTTTTTACTGTAGTATAGTATGGGGATGAATAGGGCTTTTTACATACAAGTTGTTGTTTCCATTGTGTTTTCTGCTGCTTTACTGGCGGCAAATAACGCTATGGCGGCGTGTGCCGCACCGGTAGCCAATACTGGTGCCCTCGAATATTTTACGGGTACTGATGAGTTTAAGTTTTGTGATGGTACAAATTGGCTATCATTGCCTGCTGGTACGACACTGGCAGCCTGTACCAATACGGGTGGGATTGAGTGGGACGCAACCGAAAAAGCCTATAAATTTTGTGATAGCGCAAATTATCAGACTTGGGGCTGTACGACAGGTGTTTGTGTCCAGAACGGGCTGGTGTCTCACTGGAAGCTAGATGAAACTAGCGGCACGCTGGTTGATTCTGTGGGCTCGAACGACGGAACGGCAACAAATACACCGACCTATAATGCGACGGGTAAGGTTGACGGTGCAATGCAGTTTGACGGTACGAGCAATGAACATGTCCTTGTAAGCCATGATGCCAGTCTGGATTTTGATACAACCTCTTTTAGTTACGGCGGCTGGTTTTACCCAACAGCATTTCCCGAAGCCTATTCCATTCCATTCCATAAGGGCGGGTCGACTGGCACCCTTGATGGTTATGATATTGAATTTAGCCGCCCCGCCGATGATGATAGTGCTGTGGCTTGTCAGGCTGATGGCACGTCGCTTATGTGTACCCCCTTCATGTCTGGTGCGCCGGCTCTCAATACCTGGCATCATTTGTTTGTGGTGACAGACCAGACGGCTGATGAGGTCAGGACGTATCACAATGGTGTTTTGTATGACACGAACGATATTTCAGGAATGGGGGGCTACGGCAACACGGAAGATTTGCAGATGGGAATAGGCGATGGTGGGAGTTGGGATTATCAGGGGAGAAGTGATGACCTTCGCGTCTATGACCGGGCGCTGTCTGCGGCGGAGGTATTTGCACTTTATGATTGTCAGGAGACCTCCGATATTACCTCAAATCTGCAAGGTCATTGGGCGTTGGATGAAAGTGCGGGCACAAACGCCAATGATGAAACAGCCAATGGCTATGACGGTACCTTGTACGGAAACCCAACATGGAACTCAACCGGCGGCGCAATAGGCGGAGCGGCGGATTTTGACGGGACGGATGACGAAATCTATCTTGACGTTGTTTCACCTAACACGAATTTGCATATAGATGGTGATCTGACCATTGCTGCATGGGTTAAGACCAGCGTGTCTAATGCGAGTGGGGCGATGATATTATTGCAGGACACAATCGCAACTGATAATAATTATAATCTCAACCTAATGAGCGGTTCTCCGAGATTTGACCATGGAGATGGTGCTGGTGGCGGAGAAGCCTTTTCGGCAACCGCCACTGTAAATGATGATAGCTGGCATCACGTAGCCTTCGTTGCGGATTTTGTAGATAACACGACGAATGATGGTTTCTTTTATATCGATGGTGTTTTCGATTCGTCAGTTAATCTGACGTTTGATATTGGTAACATCGACGCCAGTGACTTTAAGATTAGTACCACTGGCTCGACCTATTCATTTGATGGGCTGATAGATGATGTGCGGATTTATGACCGGGCGCTGAGCGCGGCGGATATGAAGGCTTTGTTTGAAACTGGCACGCCTGATACTACGTCAAACTTGCAGGGTCATTGGAAGTTCGATGAGACATCTGGCACCAGCACCAATGATGAAACCGCCAATAACAATGACGGTACGTTGCGAAATGCGACGACCACGACGAATGGTCCTCAGTGGAATACGGGTGGAGTCATTGACGGCGCAATTGAATTTGAGGGCGGGGCTGATATTGACAATGTTAATATACCTTATACTGATGACACCTCGATTGAGATAGCGGGGGATATGACTGTAGCGGGCTGGATCAAAACAGGAGAATCGGCTTACGGGGATATCTTCCATCAAACAACAAGCCCTGAATTCAAAAATTATGGGTTTGCTCTAGCGTCTTCAGGAAAGTTGCAACTTACACATGGAAATAGTACAGGGCCAGTAGATGGTGCAACGTATTACTCTAATACGACTGTGAATGATGATGTCTGGCATCATGTTGCTTTTGTTGCTGACTATCCCAATGGCCATTTTTATATTGATGGCGTACTTGATGCTACCGTGACGATGAATTTTGATATTACATTGAGTAGCGGCAATAATGCTTATAATTTTAGCAATCTCAGTGGATCATGGAACTTCGTTGGGCTGATGGATGATTTCCGGGTTTATGACCGGGCGTTGAATGCGCGCGACATGTGGGCGCTTTATGATCCGGGGTCTACAAATTTGAATGCGGGCTGTAAGTTAGGCGCAGCGTGTACCACGGAAGGGGCGATAGATATGGAAGGTGGTCAGCTTAAATCTTGTAACGGTACAAATTACAAGGTAATTGCCGAATAAAATCGAAGACTTTTTCTAGTTAAAAAATTGGGATGCCTGTACAATTGGAACTCAAGCAGGGGTCTTCTGTCACTTATGGAAACATTATCAGTATATTTTCAAGAATTTATAAACACGGAAGTTAGATTTCATCCCATCTACTTGCTTCCGTTTTTTGTAATGGCGGTCATACTTTACGTGCGGGAAAATAATAATAGTAAAATTCCAAAAAGTTTTTGGTCGTGGCTTTTTCCTAAAGAAATATATTTTCATCTCTCTCACATCACAGATATTAAATTATTTATTTTGGGTCGCTTTGTTGCGGTCACAAAAATATTAAATATTGTTTTTGTACAAGTCGCCTTTGCTGTTGTAGGGATGGGGGTTGTTGGTTTGATAACAGGCTTGGAAATATCAGCGCAAGAAGCAACCATAGGGCGTCTTATTTTGGCGACGTTGATTATCACCATTACATCTGATTTTTGTGTTTATTGGGTGCATAGAGTTCACCATGAAACCCCCTATATCTGGCCGTTTCACGCGGTTCACCATAGTGCAGAAGTAATGACTCCCGTGACAGTTTATCGCAAGCATCCGCTTTATGATCTGCTCTCTGATTTTACCAAGTCAGTTTTAACGGGATTTATGCAAGGCATTATTTTGGTTTTATTGATAGGAAAAGTTGAACTTAGTTTAATTGCTGGCATTAATATTTTTTATTTTGCGTTTAATTTCTTAGGATCAAATTTTCGGCATAGCCATATTTGGTTTAGCTACGGAAGGGTATTGGAACATATTTTTATTTCTCCAGCACAACATCAAATTCATCATAGTTTAGAACCAAAACATCATAATAAAAATTATGGAGAAATACTGGCTCTTTGGGATTGGATGTTTGGAACACTTTATATTCCTCAAGGGAAAGAAAATATATCTTATGGGATTTCTAAATCACTAACCTCAAACGAGCGTATTATACAACCACATAACGGTCTCAAAGCAGCGCTCATCGTGCCTTTTCAGGATAGTATGAAGGCTATTAAGAGGCGTCAGCGATGAACCAACGTTTCTCACTTTATCTTGATTTTCTTCGCTTTATGGCGGCAATGATTGTTTTCGTCTCGCACTTTGCGTATGTCCGTTTTACGGATGGTGATTATCTCATTATTCGCCATTTAAATTTGGGCAGTGACGCCGTTGTTTTCTTTTTTGTGTTGTCGGGTTTGGTTATTTCTTACACTGCAGAAGTAAAAGATAAAACATTAAAGCAATATAGTTTTAATCGTTTTACAAGGCTTTATTCGGTTATTATTCCTGCGTTATTTTTGACAATTATTCTTGATTATTTTGGTCAGTCATTGGCGCCAGAAAACTATGATGGTTGGTGGTATAATGATGCATCAATGATAGAGCAATTATGGCGTGGATTAAGCCTTACAAGCCAATGGGCAGGACAGAATTTTCGAATTGGTTCTAATGGACCTTATTGGTCTTTAAGTTATGAGGCGGCTTATTATATTTTATTTGGCATTGCTTGTTACGTAACAGGATACAAAAAATATTTATTTTTAATACCTTTCATTATAGTGTTTGGCTTATCCGTGATGCTGTTATTTCCTGCCTGGCTTATGGGGATTTGGGCTTACCAGCAGATTAAAACGAACGCCATGCCGTATAAATATGCTTGGTTTTGCGCTGTGTTACCGCCATTTCTGTATATAATTTTTCTAAGTCTTAAAATTCCCAAAATTCTATTTGTTGTGACCAATTTGGCTTTGAGTCCAGAATTTGTTACAGATTACCTCTCTTTTTCTGATGAATTTATTTGGAATATGATTATTGCACAACTTATTGTGTTTCATTTAATCGGCGTGTCTACGATTATGCAGAAAAATGTAAAAACGATATCGGCAACAAGATCAAAAATAATTAAATGGTGTGCGGGGGCAACATTTACAATTTATATTGTTCATTACCCTGCGTTACAATTTATGGATGCTATATTACCAGAAATATTTATACCAATTATGCGGCATGTAATATTATTTTTAAGCGTGATTATTTTCTGTTTTTTGTTTGCAGAAATTTCAGAACGTCGTTTGAAATGGTTTAGAAAAAAATTAATGATTTAATTTTGGTTCACTTATAGGTGGCAGTGGCAGGACGTTATCAGCATCTTTTTTTATCATAGCGCCAACGATTTGGACTGCGGAGGTTACCGCTAACGTTAGACCTGAGGCTACTCCAAAGGCTTGATAAAAATCGTAGGCAAGTCCCGTTTGAAAAACGCTTCTTGAAATAAGTAAATTACCTGGAAGCTTTGTTAGCCAACGGCTGGGTTTGTATGGTGTACCTGATTCCCAAGTTTTGTAGGATTTCCGATAACGGTAGTCAGAAACTAAATAGGCAAATCCAGCACTGGCTGCGGTGAGTATACGTATAGGATCTTGTGTCATTATGCCTTCTATGAATTGGGGGGTATAGCCAACGGCAGAAATGCGAGAGGTGAATGCTAGATTTTTTCGTAAGGCCTGCCTTCCCTCAAATAGTGCAATATCGGTTTCTCCTTTTGTTGTGAGTTGCCAAGCTTGCACTAAATTTCTTACGGCAATGAAACCACCTGTCAACATTGTCCCTCCAACCTCTGCATATGATCCAGAAGCTATGGCACCAAAATATCCTGATAGGGTCATGCCCACGGCGCCAGTTGCCAATATGGCGTGCATGAGAATACTTTTTTGTCTTTTATCAAGTCCTTGATACCAGCTGTAACCAGGGACTTTTTCAACAAAATCAGGAAATTTACACGAGTATTTATCTACCTTTTTCATAGATTATGACAATCGTAGATAAATTATGAAATGTCAAGAAAAAGGTTGGAAAACTTGTATTTTAAAGGAGCGTTGTGTCTGTAATGAGTTGGCTAGATAGAACGAGATCATCAACGGTTGTTCCTGTAAAGTCAGAGCCACGAATGATTGCTGTCTGTACCCAATCACCGCCTGTGCCATCTTGGTCGATAAACAGGTCTGTACGGTCTGCGTTTTTAAAGTTCAGAAGAACAAAATCATTAATATCATCAGTGCCGGCGTTGTAGCCTGTAAGAATATCTGTGATGTTCAAGCTATCTGCTTCACCACCTACTAATGTGAAATCAAGAATTTGATCGACTGTGTCTACTGATGTAAATCCAAATGTATCACTTCCACCTTGACCATACATAAGGTCTGTACCTGTACCTCCAACAAGTGTATCTGTTCCTAAACCACCGCGTAGTTCGTCTGCTCCAGCATCGCCGTATAGAATATCTGTGCCGTCTTCACCGTAAAGTTTATCACTATCATCGCCACCACGTAATTCGTCGTTTCCTGTTCCGCCTTCAAGGCGGTCAACGCCATCTTCTCCGTAAAGGATATCGTTATCAGCGCCACCTTCCATGATGTCATGGCCTGTTCCGCCGTACATAGTATCATCTCCATCCTGTCCCCAGAGAAGGTCATTATGAGCATCACCATTTAATAAATCATTTTCTGTTCCACCATAAAGGTAGTCTTGTCCATTACCACCGTTCAGAATATCTATACCCGCTTGTCCGTAAATTTTATCATTTCCGTCATCACCATTCAGTGTATCATTACCAGTACCACCAATAAGACGGTCATGGTTTAGGCCGCCGATAAGGATATCGTTACCATTTCCACCTTCTAAACGGTCATTACCAGCGCCACCATTAATGGTGTCATCATCATCCATACCGTAAATACGATCATTGCCTGCTTCACCGTTCAGTATATCGTTTCCGTTTCCGCCATAAATTTTATCATTTCCTGCACCTGCATTGACGGTGTCGTTACCATCTCCAGTTACGATGCGATCATTTCCAGTGACTGTGATCGTCACTGTATCATTACCTGCACCACTATAAATTTGACCGATAAGGGCGTTATGTGTGCCGTCAATGGTAATTGTATCGGCAAAGTCTGTTCCATAGAGGCGAACAATGTTTGGTGCATTAGAATCGTTAATTGTAACGCTTGTAGCATAGGCCTGACGCGATATTGTCATCTGGTCACCCGTAGAGCCGCCATAGCCTATATCGGCTGCGGTGAGTGTTAAATCACCATTTTCATCGGAGTTATAGGCGTAGTCTCCTCCACCCCAGAATAGACGAATAGCAACAGTTTCAAGATCACCATAAGCGGTTTCTAGTTCATTAAATGTAAATGTTCCATCAGCAAAAATAAAATTTTCAATGTTGGATAACGTATCGGTAAAATTTTGAACAATATGAGTGAGGGCAACAACGGTATTGCTAATAAAGTTAAAGGCAAATTCTGTAGCATTGTAGAAATATTCAACAACGTCTGTACCTGCGCCACCATCAACATCATTACTTAAGCTATTTGTGTAGAACGTATCGTTACCTGAACCACCAATTGCATTTTCAATGTCTGCACCATAGGCAATGACAAGGTTGTCTGTCATGTGACCAACAGAGCTATAATCACCTGCAGTAAGGTAGAGTGTTTGATCTGTTGAGTAACCTGATAAATCAATTGTATCTACACCGCCGCCATCCCAGATAGCAATAGGTACTGAAGTAAGTGAAAAATCAAATTGTTCTTTTCCAGCGTTAGAGTTAAAGCCATACGTTGTATTGCCGTTACGTGTTGTATAATCGGCACCATAAATATTTTGTATGGCAAGAATATCAATAAGCATCGGTGTAGCAGAATACTTCCATCCACCTGTGGCACCGATATGATCACTACCAACATTCATATCATTAAAATAGGACATGACGGTCGTTTGGTGGGTATCGTTTGCCCATTGAGCGTTAACGTTGTAACTAGCGGCACCATTATAGTTTCCTGTGTGTCCTAATCCTAAAGAATGCCCAATTTCATGTAGAGCTGTCATAAAGGCATAGTCACCAACATTACCAATGTTAATCCATCCATTCACACTGGTATCAATAGATATAGTGTTGCTGATAATTGTTGTACCGGATGTTGATGAGCTAGAGAAGGCACGACCATCATTACCAACAACCATACTCATATTTGCGCCATTAGCAACTTCGGTAAAAGATATATCTGCCGCATCAGACCAAAGATCAAGTGCCATACGAAGCCCGTCTTTTTGAGCGGCTGTAAAGCTGTTGCTTAAACTAAAAGTAATATTATCTTGTGCCCAAGATCGATTAGATCCACCTGCATCGGACCAATATCCATGTGTTAAATAATTGGCAAAAACATTTGGATCGGCTGCAGGACCAGGTGCATATTCACCCCCACCTGAGTATTGTGTGTCATTTTGTGATTCGCTATAGGCAAGAGTATTCGTACCGCTTTGGCAGCCTGCGCAACCGCAGCCTACTGTGGCATTTTCATCTAATGTAAAATTTGATGTACTCAATTTCCCAAAACCCAATAATTATAAGACCCTATCTATTAATTATAACCCAAAATAATTAAGCCACTCTTAACAGAGTGGCTTTTTAACCAATTGATTTTATTGGGTAATTTAGACGACAACGTTGCCGTTTAACTCTAATCCAGTCTGGATATAAAGATGTGTTGTGCCATCTTGGTAATGACCGTAATCAATACCACCAACATTTGTGGTATTGACGTAGTCAACTGCGGTTATGTTGCTTGATTGAACTTCATCAAGACCAATATCACCTGTGACATAAAGTGTTTTAGCATTACCACCAGCATTGATATCTGCTTTATCGGCAAAAAGAATATTGGCAAGCTCGAATCCTGCTGCTACTTTGTAACCAGCTAAATCAACCTGTTCAAATTTTCCTTTATTGAACATAGCATCACCAAAATCGATATTATCTCCAAAGCCGCCACCGATAGTTAAAATGTCGTACCCTCTATTCCCTTTCATGAGAATATTATCAGCATCATAAATCAAGATGTCATCACCAGCACCACCTTTTAAGGAATCTGCTCCGCCTTCTCCACGGAGATAATCATTTCCAGTACCGCCAGTCAGTGTATCATCACCAGCACCGCCGTTGACAAAGTCATCATCGGCACCGCCATTTAATATATCATTTCCATCTTCACCGAGGAGGCGATCATTGCCAGCACTTCCTTTGATATTGTCATTGCCTAAGCCACCAACAATACGGTCATTACCGCCACCAGCTGTAATAATATCATCGCCATCTTCACCGTATATTTTATCGTCACCGGCATTTCCAAAGATGGTGTCAGCTTCTGTTCCGCCATAAATAGTATCATTTCCATTTCCACCATAGATCGTATCAATACCTGCGCCGCCTAACAGATAATCATTATCATTTCCTCCATCTAGATTGTCATCGCCGTCACCACCTTCTAAACGGTCAGTACCATCACCACCGTCCAGAGTATCATTTCCATCTTGCCCTAAAAGTTTATCATTACCGATATCACCGACAAGTGTATCATTATCAAGACCGCCTTCTAAACGATCGTTGCCCGCGCCGCCATTCATGATGTCGTCGCCCGCACCACCAAGTAAGCGGTCATTATCATTTCCGCCGTTCATAGAGTCAGCACCGTCACCACCATCTAGATAGTCAGAGCCATCACCACCTTGTAATGTATCTATACCTGCGCCGCCTTCTAAGCGGTCACCACCTGCATCACCATAAAGTGTGTCATCACCAGCACCACCTAAAATACGGTCACCATCATCACCACCATGAATTTCATCGTTGCCTAATCCGCCATCTAAGTAGTCTGCGCCGAGATCACCATAGATAACGTCTATACCGCCGTCACCATAGATTCTGTCGGAACCATCGCCACCTTCTAAATGGTCATCATCGTCCCCACCATAGAGCCGATCATTACCAGCATCACCATACATTGTATCTGCGCCAACATCGCCGACCAATGTATCGTTTCCATCACCACCGTGGATGATATCATTTCCTACTTGTCCATAAAGTTTGTCGATGCCTGCGCCGCCATCAAGCGTGTCGTCACCATCTTCACCATAGAGACGATCACTACCAGTGCCGCCATAAACTGTGTCATTACCTATTCCCCCATTTAATCGATCATCACCATCATCACCATAAAGTGTGTCATCATCTTCTTCACCATAGATGATATCGTTACCACCGCTACCATGAAGAACATCAGCACCTAAACGACCATAAATACGGTCATCACCGCCTAAGCCGTCAATCATATCGCCTAGCGATGTGCCTTCTATAATGTCATTGCCTTCAGTAGCCATTATTTTCTTTCTGTTAAACTAATGTAGTGTCCCATCTATAATTATAGGTCATACTATTTAAAACTTAGTTAAAATTTTAACCTTTATAAGTATTTGAAAAATAAGAGGAATTATGTTTTTTCTTGGGTTAAAACAAAGGCTATTTTTTTATTATTATGATTGACGAAAGGTTTGATCCCTTTTGCAACAATCTTATCCTTTGTTTTATTACTTTTTACGCAATAAAGGCTAAAATCCGATAATTGTTCGATAAGCCGTGCATCAGAAGCGGTCAAGCAAGCAGGTGTATCAATGATAACCAAATCATAATTTTGGCGAAGCGCCTCGATTAAGACATCTAATTTATTCATGCTTAAAAGATTAAAGGCATTGTTGGGGACGGCAGAACCAAAAATAATATCTAATCCTGTATCTTTATGTTTATGGATGACATCTTTTAAGTCTTTTTGACCTGTAAGATAATCAACCAAATTATTATTGTTAGATTGTTCTAAGGCTTCATGGATAGAAGGGGTTCTTAAGTTAGTATCTATTAAAATAACGCGCTCACCTGCTTTTGCAGCAAGGGCAGACATTAAAACAGCAATTGTTGTTTTGCCTTCATTTTTTACGGAAGATAATATCGAGACAATTTTTGGTTTTTCTTCATTGTCAGATTTTTGATTGCTGATTCCAATACGCAGGTTTCGTATAGCTTCAGTTATGGGGGATGATGGGTTTGATAAAATTTGATTTATCAAATTCTTACCCCAGCCACTGCGGCTGTATGGAATACTGCCTAAATAAGGAATATTAAAAGTATTTTCTAAATCTTCAGCATTTCTAAATTTGTTATAAAGTTTAGCATTTAAAAAGATTGTAGCGAGACCAATAATAAAAGAAATAAATATTCCAAGAGCTAAAATTAAACGTTTGTCGGGTGAAGAGGGAGCATTGGGTATGTTGGCATAAGAAATAACACGCGCACCTGGATCTTGTAGAAAGTTTTTGCCATCAATTCGTTTATACTTTTCAAGAAAGGTTTTTAGTATGTTGTTCGAGGCAGTTGCTTCACGCTCTAATTCACGTAAAGTTATCATGGCGCTATTGTCCAGATTACTTTGACTGGTTGTTTGTTTAATTATTTTTTCAATTTCACCTAAGTGTGCCTTGGCAATGGCTAACTCGCTTTTTAATGAGTTTTTTGATACCTGAATTTGTTGATTAATTTTATTTTTAATCTCTGCAAGTTCGGCTTGTTTCTTGATCATAGTGGGGTGTCTATAGCCGTAACGGCTGGATAATTCAGAAATACTTGTCTCTAAAGTTAGTTTCTCAACGTTTAGGTTTTTAATAAGACTGGAATTTATTGAATTAAAAGTTTCTTTTGTATCAACGGATCCACTTTTATTGGCTTGTTTAAGTTGGTTTTTTAAATCTAGATATTTTGTTTTTGCAGCAATAAATTGATTACTTAAGTTGCTTAATTCTTCAGATGATAATAAATCTTTCTTACCAGCGGTAAGATTATTCAAAGCGCGAAATTCTTCTGCTTTTGTTTCTGATTCTAATACTTGTTTTTGTAAGTCTTCAACACGCTTATCTAACCATTCACTAAGCTTAATTTGTCCTTCATTTTTAGTTTCAAGACGTTGTTTAATATATTCATCAACGTAGCTATTAGTGATGAGAGCGGCTTTTGTTGGGTCTTTAGAGGTGAAACCTATTTTTACGGCTAGTGATCCAGGTAACGATGATACGCTTAAAGCATCTAGAAAATTATTAATAGTTTCAGATTCTTGAAAACTTTCAATCTCTTCCCCGTCGACTGATAATTTTTTAAACCCAAGGTTTTTATTTTCTGAGGGCGGGGTATCAAGAATATCTGTTATTATTTTCTTCCCTGCATTAAATTCTGGGTCTTTTGTCAGATTAAGACGCGTAACAATTTTTTTGGCTAAATTACGAGATTTTAAAACCTCAATCTCAGTTAAAATAAACCCAACATCCATTGATAAGGCTTTACTAAGGGTTGAAACGTCAATATCTTGCGCTTTGTTTTCACCATAAATTAACATGCTAGAACGCGCGGTGTAGCTTGTATTAATAGACAGAGCAATAAAGAATGTTAGCAATGTTCCGAGTGCAATAATTAGCATTAAAAGATTTTTATGATTCCAGATAACACTGAATAATCCGCGGATATCTATATCTTCAGTCATTGTTCCCCTTAGTAACATGGGGTGGTTTATGGTGTTATTCTGATTCATAAATTTTTAAAAAAATCTTTCTTTAATGAAAATAACATCACCTGGTTGAATTTCTTTTTCGACTAAAAGATTTTTATAGGTGGGTTTGTTGTTAATATAACTTGTTAAAATTTTGGCGTTTTTCTTATTAGCGCGATAGGTGAATCCTCCTGCAATAGCAACGGCTTGTAAAACATTCATACCCACAATGTAGTCATACTGCCCGGGTTCACGAATTTCGCCAATAATATAAAATGGGCGATGTTTCGAAACGGCAAGAGCGATGCTGGGATTGACTAAGTACCCATCTGTAAATTTTGTGTAAAGTAAGCGCTCTGCTTGTTTTAACGTACAGCCAGATAAAGTTATTTCACCGATTAAAGGGATATTAACAATACCAGAATTTTGAAGTGTATATTTTGATGAAAGTTCTGCCTCGTTAAAAATTTGTATGCTTACTTCATCTTCTGCGCCCAGCCTGTATGAGGCATCATCCATTGTTATAGGACAGTCTGGATTTGAAACTGTTGGTTGCAAAGATTGGGGTAAATTTTTTAACTCTATAATTTCTTGAGATGTTTGATTGCTTGATAACCTGTTTTCAATTGAGCATGCCGATAGGCCACACAAAAGTATGACGTGAATCAAGGCAATAAAAATACCAGATAAAGAATTAATTTTTTTCATAATTAAAAAAACGCAGAGGGAAGGGATTAGAAAAAATCCCCGAATAACTTATATATTATAAAGGGTTGATAAGTTATTCACAAGCGATTGTGAATAATTTAAATAAGCATAAAGCTTAGGTTTTATGAGTGTTTTCAGCGTTTTTACGTATAAAATTGGCAAAAGCTCCCCAAAACAGTTTTCGCCTAGGGCTTAAAAACTCGTTTGTAAACTCATAACTTTTTTCATAATTGATAACGGCTGCTTCTATTCTGGATTTTGGATTATCGAGCATCTTAACAATGAGTTGGGCTAATTTGGAAACTTGGCCTGGCTTGATGAGCCATTTTTTATCAATAAGTTCGGGGATTCCTCCTGCCTTTGAAGCTATGACGGGACATCCCCTACTCATGGCTTCGATAGTTGCACGAGGCACACCTTCTTGATAAGAGGGCTGTAGATATAGGTCAATTCCATCAAGCCAATCTAAAACAGCTTGGCCACTTTGAATCATACCATCAAAGTAAACGATTTCTTCAAGCCCTAATTTTTTAGCTTGCTGTATAAAATTTTCAGGATTACCAGGACCTAAATGTCTAAAAATAAAGCTGCCTGGCTTTTGTTCTTGTACTTTTTCTAAGGCATTCAAAACATCAGCAACCCCTTTAATTTTATTATCAAGATTGCCAATTAATCCAATGACAAGTGGAAGGTGGCTGATTTCTTCTTTTTCTTTAATTTTTTCTAATTTTTTATCGATAAGATCTTTATCTGTCACGGCAATACGTACGTTGGATGCATGTTCAGTTTCGCCCGTTGTTGGGTATCTTTTTTGTAAAAACCTCTCACTAACATAAATGACATAGTCTGCATTTTTGGTGATGATACGGTCTCTAAGATAACGGATTGGGGCATATATTTTACCGAGTTTATTGCCGTGGTTCCATGTGCTGTCCCAGGCACAGGCAGCCATTTCCATGGCAATGGGTTTGCCCATTTTCTTTGCATGTTTATAGGCTAACCATCCGATATCGCTAACGGCACGGATAATAACGGCGTCTGATTCTTCGATAACTTTTTGCAAACGATTATTAACACTGCGAGCATGTTTTAAACGCCCTAAGGGGCTGTTTATATTTGGAAATAAAACAAAGGAAACATCAGGCGCACTACTAATGTTTAGCTTATTAACCTCTGCAGAAATAGGGCTACCGCGTCCTGTTACAACCAAATGATCAAAGTGGTTTAAAAATGTGTTCCAATATTTATGTGGAAATTGACCAGGTGAATAAACAATGCCATTTGAACATTGCTGGTATATATTATCATGACAGTATAAAACGCGCATTATTATGATATATTAGCTAGAGTTTAAAAATAAATGAATAACCTATAAATGAATAATCTAGAGTGAGTATATGTTAAAAAAAGAACCAAAAATAGTCTTTCATCATATTCCAAAATGTGGTGGGACCTCTATTGTTACAGGGTTGGTTTTAACTTATTATCCCTTACGGTTTTTAAAGTACCGCAGGCGTGGATTTCCGGGTAATTTAAACAGCCGTGCGGCATCTGTTATTGCTGAACAATCAGGTGTTAATCGATATGAATTTAGACGCCAATTGCTGAGTTATTTTGTTGAAAAATCTGATTCTGCATTTATTTCTGGCCATTACCCGTTTGATAACAATATCTATAATAAACATAAAAACGAATGGAGTTTTATAACTCTCTTACGTGATCCTGTGGCACGATGGTATTCAGAATATTTTTGGAATCGATATAAAAACCATGAGTATCAAAGAACCGAATTATCGATGGAAGAATATATTGAGAGCGAACAAGGGAAAATTAATACGCGTTCTTTTATTAATTTTTTATCTCACTCTGATAGACATGGCGAAACACCAACGCAAGAAGAAGTGAATGAATCTATTGACGCCTTGGGTAAAATGAAGGTGATTGGTTGTTTAGAACATATGGATGTTTTCCAACGTGATATGAAGGTAGCATTTGGTCGTAAGCCAATTATTTTTAATAGAAATTCTAGCCCTGCCAATGCAGAGCAGAAGATACTACCTGATAAAGAGAGCGCGCTTCATAAGAAAGTTTTGGAATTAACGCAAGGTGATCAAGAAATTTATCAGGCCGCTAAAAAAATAATAGGTATATAGATATAAATTTTTACCAAGCAGCTTTTGCGCGGAGCATGAAAATATTATTATCCAGATCAAGTCCAGGAATTGTACTATTGCGTTGCGTGTAGTTATATTCTGCTCCAATTTGCAAATGGGGTCCTGATATATAATGGATACCAACTCCTGTATTGAGGGTGTCGTCTTTACGAGTACTGTTGCTAAAGTCTTCGTTTTCGTAACTACCCATTAATTTTATAAATAAATCATGTTGTAATTCATGGCGAAGTTCTAAGCCTGTGATGGTTTCTGTTATGCCTGCAATAATTTCATTATCTTCAAAAGTTTGCCGCGATAAATCAAAAATAACTGTTGTTTTTGCTTGCGGTTCCCATGTGATTTTTGAATCTAAAGATAATCCTTTGGCGGATTGTATGGCATTGCTGTCATAGGTGCGCTTTTCCCATCCAGCACCGACAAAACCGTAAACTAAACCTTTATAGTTAAATAATGTTCCCAATAATAATCGTACTAAATTATTGTTTCTTGTAATGGCAGCGGGTGCTTCATTGGTGAAATTATCATCTGCTAACGTTAATTCAGCATAAGGTTCCCAATTGGTAGGTAACTCATAGGAAATGCGGCCTGTTGCTTTGATAGTATTAATATCACGGTTATCTCTAATAAGGGCTTGGCCTGTAAAAAGCCTATTATTTTCTAGTTCAGCTCGTCTGAAGTTGCCTAATAATGATAGGCCTAGACGGTTTGGTTTGTGGACTACTCCAGTTTCAAATTCATATGAACGAACTCTTAAAGGGGTGACAGATAAATCATTGATTGAAGTACGTCTTTGACCATTACGTTTGATATGCCCATCGCGAAAAGATAGTAGCAACGGAATGTGGGTTGTATGGCTTGGTTCAATATTTGCTTCGAATAATGTGCTATAGTTTTCAACATTTTCATTATTTAAGTCCCAATATCGTCTTAGTTCTGCATCGAGGGAAAGAATAAATTCATGACGTTCCATTTCTTTTTTGATGATCAATGATGGTTTTAAGACGGTGGTAAAATCACTTTTGTGTGCAGCCTGTGTTGCGAAGACGTTATCGTTATATTCTTGTTGTAACGTTAGGTTGGGCCAAATTAAAAAAGAGCTAAATTTGATTGGGTTGCCACGATATTTAAAGGGATCAACATTATCTTCTCCATAACCGTTAGGTTTTTGTGCTCTAAAACCAAACGGTTCCGCAGTCATGTCCCGTGCCATGGCGGAAAATTGAATTCCTATAACCATAATCATGAGTATGACAAGAACGAAACAATAATGCTGTAAGGCGTTAACCATAAAATTATTAAATGCTTTTAATGTAAGAAAGATAAGACTGAAGCGGTCTTATATTTGAAACTACAGTATAAAGTGTTTTTTTATTGTAATGAAGCCTTAAACAGATATTATTTAAAATAGTGGAAATCATTTCACAGCCTTATATTTCAAAATTATGCCTCTTATTCAAAAAATTCTCGATAAAGTTTCTTTCAAGCATGCTTATTATAATTTTAAGGCATCACAGCCGACAGAACACCTTATGCATAGTCTGGACCATGAGGAATTAGGTAAGCTTTTGAAATACAAGGATGATACGGGACATCCGCAATATAAAAAATATTTCAATGCACAATATTGGTTACGTCAAAATGTGCGTCGTGCTTTGTTGCTTAAACTTAATAAATCAAGACCATTGAGCGTTTTAGATATTGGGTCTGGATTTGGTTACTTTCCTTATGTTGCTAAATTTTACGGTCATGATGTCATTGGAATTGACCTACCTGGCGATATTCTTTTTAACAAGACATCAGAATTTTTAAATATTGATCGGCGTGATTATACGATTGAGCCAATGACGCCGATGCCATCTTACGATAAAAAATTTGATTTTGTGACGAGTTTTCAAGTTTGTTTTAATGGCCATATTGAAAATGAACTTTGGCAGATAAAAGAATGGGATTTTTTCTTAAGTGATTTATTTCAAAATCATATGAAAGAAAAGGGACGCGTTTATTTGGAAATGAATTGGTCACCTACGATTCAAGGATGGTTGCCACAAGATGTTGCTCAATTATTTAAAGATAAATATAAAGCAAAATTTGACGGTCCTGCACGTGTGATGTTATTTGCGCCAGTTACAGCACAATCAGAGATAGGCGTTTAATATGCTTCGCTTGTTTTTTTCCTCTTTCTTTATAGTCATTATAGGGATGGGGTTTGGATTTTTTGTACAAATTGCTTTGGCAAAAATGCTGTCTGTTGAGCAGTATGGAGTTTATAGTTTTATATTTTCTTTGAGCCTTGTTCTTGGCATATTTTCTCTTTTTGGATTTCAAAATTCTGCCGTTCGTATTCTTCCTAAGTATCTTAATGAGAATAAAGATACTGCTAAAATTTCTTCTTTTATTAAGTTTTCTAGAAAATTTACTTTATTACTTGCCAGTATAAGTGGCTTTCTTGTTTTCGGAATTTTGTCTTTTACATCCATTGTGGATAAATATTCTGAAGAAGCTCTTTGGGTAGGGGCGCTCATTGTTCCTATCACCGTATTTCTTCGTTTAAATTCTGGTTTTTTACGTGGGCTTCATCATAGTAGTTTATCTGTCTTTTTTGAGACAACTTTTCGTGAATTTTTACTACTTTCTTTTATTATTTTGGCTGTTTTACTTGGTTTTCAGCTTGAATTGGGTGTTCAAGCGTTAATTTTACTGACGATATCTCTTATCGTTGCTGGTGGTATTTCATGGGCTACGCTTTGCCGATTTATACGCAGAGATAAGAGTAAAGCAGATAAGAAAGATTATAAAAATTGGCTGAACATTTCTTTCCCGATGATGTTGGTTATTTTTGCACAACGTTTAATGCGACGTAGTGATTTAATTATTTTAGGGTTGATGATGCAGCCTATGATGGTAGGTGCTTATGCAATTGCAGCACAATTTTCTGAGGTTGGTTCTATCAGTCAAAAGGTTGTTCAGTCTGTTTTTTCTTCTCGTGCATCTTCACTTTATACGAAAGGCGATCATAGTGGTTTGAAAAAACTTTATATACAAAATCTTGCTTTTTCAGTTTTTAGCACAGCTATTATTTGCCTCTCTATTATGTTCGTCATGCCGTACGTTCTAGAATTTTTGGGTGATGGATTTGAAGGGGCGTACGATGCGCTGTTAATATTATTGGTTGGACAATTTGTTATGGTTTGTACGGGGCCTTCTGCGGCTTTACTGGCGATGACGAAGTATGAAAGGACAGTGATGTGGATTACATTTGCGGCCGCTGCTGGAAATATTATTTGTAATATCCCTGCTATCATATGGTTTGGTTTGGAGGGGGCTGCCTCTGTAACAGCCTTTTTCATGGTCTTTCGTAATATCTTAAGTTATATTTTTGTTGTTCATTATCGTATTTTAAAGGCACCTCTATCATGAAAAAAATGAAACATATAATGAAAGATGGTGTGAAGTATGGCTTACAAAAATTAGGGTACCGCCTTGTACCAGAACGCGTCATTCAACAATATTCTGAACGTTCTAATGATCCCTATTTAAGTGTTTATGACCGTGCAGATAGAATAGCCAATCCAGCAAATGATAGGGCAGGTGATGATTTTTCAAAAGAACGCCGTTTTTATACCTTGTACCAAGGCGCACAACAGATTTTAAAAAATAATGTGAGTGGAGATTTTGCTGAATGTGGTTCTAAGCATGGTCATTCAGCTTATATTTTAGCCGATATTATAAAATCTTCATCACAAGTAGCCCGTAAGTTATGGATTTTTGATTCTTTTGAAGGCGGGTTGTCTGATAAAACTGATAAAGATCGTTCAACAGATTTAGGGGATACCACTGTTCGTAAAACTAAAAATCAAAAAGATCGTTTTTCAAGTAGTTATGATCATGTCAAAAACCTTTTCAAAGACATGGGATTTGTAGAAATTATTAAAGGCTGGATACCACAAAGTCTTGATTGTGCGGCAAAAGAACGGCGCTATGCCTTGGCCCATATAGATGTTGATCTTTACGAGCCAACGAAGGCTGCGATTGAGTTTTTCTATGATCGTATGGATGAGGGTGCCATGATTATTGTTGATGATTATGGGTCAAAAACTTTCCCTGGATGTCAAAGTGCCGTTGATGAATTTTTAGAAACCCATACACATAGTTTTTTTCTAGTAAGCCATACTTTAGGCTGTGTTATTATTAAATAAACATAAATATAGAATTGTAAAAATTTATGCTTCCTAAATCTGCACGCGCTATATTTTATTGGGTTTTACGGAGTGGGCCGTTGGGACGTTTCGTTGCCGATATAGTTTCATGGGCATTCTATTTAACCGTAAAAATATTTTGTATTAAACCTAAGCAAGATATTGCTGGTCTTACAATTATTTCCCACAAACATAAATTTATATTTTTTGGTATTCCAAAAGTTGCCAGTCGTAGTTTTTATAATTTGTTTGTAAAAGAGAATGCGCGAGAATTTGAGATAGAATGGTTCGAGAAACGAAACGGTTTTTTTGAAGCACTTGAAAAGTATCCTGATTATTACAAATTTTCGATTGTGCGTAATCCGTGGTCACGTATTTTATCATGCTATAACAGTAAAGTTGCTGATAATATTATTGGTAAGCGCGCTAGAGTATTAAGCTTTTTCAAAGGGTTACGTGGTGGCATGCCCTTTGAGTCATTCATAGAATGGCTCAGTACTGTAGAGGGGCAGGATGACATTGCCGATCGTCATTGGTTGTCACAATATAAATTCTTATATGATAAAGATGATCAACCATTATGTGATTATGTGGGACGGTATGAAAATTTAGAAGAAGATTGGAAGTTGATTTGTACAAAAATTGGTATTGATTATTTACCATTACCTCAAAAAGGATTTGTATCTGCGGTTGGAAAAACAAATAACCCAAATGAAAAAAATTCTTCTAAAACCCAAACACAAAAAATAAATTATAAAGATTTTTATAATGAAAATTTAAAAAATATTATTGCGGCACGTTATAAAAAAGATATTGAGTTATTCAATTATGAATTTTAGAGAAGAAAATAAAGGCCCAGATTTTATTGGCATAGGTATGGAGCGTTCAGGAACCTCATGGCTGTTCACACAGCTTGCTTTCCATCCAGATATTTGGGTGCCACCCTTAAAAGAGCTTCATTTCTTTGATGTGATTGACCCAAAAGCTAAATATTTAACGCATCGATATTCCTACCATTTAAAGAGCCGTATCAAGCAGAAATTTGCGCCTTTTATGGACATGAAACATCGTCCAGAATTTAGGAAAAACCCTTATTGGATGGGGTTTTTATGGGATTCTTGTTATTTTTCCGGTGCTTTTGATATTCGGTGGTATAAACGCCTTTTTCATTCCAGATTCACAGGTGATAAAGTGAGCGGAGAGATAACCCCTGCTTATTCCAATCTTACACCAGATACAATTCAGATTATTTTAGATATGAACCCTGATATAAAATTTTTATTGATGGTGCGGAACCCCATGCAAAGATTATGGTCTGGCGTTATTCATCATTTTTTACACGTTAAAAAGAAAAAATTTGAAGATGTTAGTGAAGAAGAAATCTTAGATTTTCTTGAAAATTCTGCAGCTCAAAATAGATCTGATTTAAAATCAATTCTTGAAACATGGAAAAGTTGTATTGATCCAAAAAATTTATTGATTCAATCTTTTGAAGATATAACAGATAACCCAGAAAATTTAATTAAAAACACATATAGTTTTTTAGATGTTGATAGTGATTTTTTACCATTAGAAGAAATGTATAAAAAGAAAATAAATTCTTATACGCGTGAAGACTATTTGATGCCGAATAAGATACGCCTTACAATTGAAAGAATGTGCCAGCCTTCATTGGAGGCATTGATAAAAACCCATCCTGAAATCGTTCAAAAATGGCTTAAGTCCTATGATTTTCCGGCAATGCAGACGACCTCATAACGCTTAAAAGCAAAGGCGATGATGTGTCTAGAGAGTTGAAATAACCCCTCATTTATCTTGGCTAGAGGTTCATTAAATTTTGAATAACCAATCGGGCGATAAAAACTTTTTTCTACCTTAAATCCACATTGCGAAACCAAATTTCCAAAAGATAATGGCGTCCATGAAAAGATGTGTTGATCTGGATCGTTCGCTGCCCATTTAGAAAAACGAATTTTAAACGGGCTTTCGGCAGGTACAACAAGAATAATTTTTCCGTTTTCTTTTAGTATACGTTTAAATTCAGCAATATGTTCTGCTGGATGTGTTACATGTTCAAGCGCATGGTTAGAAATAATGATATCTACACTATTGTCATCTATTTTTGATAGATCAGGAAACACTTCAATATCATGTTGTTTAGCCTCAACAATTGATAGTTCATTAACTTCAATTCCTATTTTTTTTGCGCAGTTAATTTCAGATAAAACCCCGCCTGTGCCACAACCAAAATCTAAAACGGTATCGCAGAGTTTGATATAGGGTTGAAAATGGCCAGCGCGGCGAGTTTGCAAGAATTTATTGCGCCGTTGGTTGCGCATATTATAGTAATCTTCCCCAGTCTTGCCTTCATAATAATTCATGATTTATCCTTTGTTTTGAAGCCTTTAATGATTATCCATTCATCCCAACTAGGCGGCATAATTGTATCTTTTAATTTTGGTAACTTATTTAAAATTATAACGCATATTGCGCCTCCACCAAGGGCAAATATAAAGATTGAAAGAACAATGAATGCGCTTAAAAAATCTACGTTAGATACATCAAAATATTTTATAGCGATTGTCATGCTGATCGCTAAAAATAAAAGATGTGTTAAATAAAGTGTTAGAGAATTTTTACCGCACCATTTTAAGAAGTTTGAAGTTTTAAATAAAGGTGACGTCATAAGAAACATGAATGCTGAAATAATAATTGTATCATGAATGATGATGCTTTTTATATCGGTATAATCAGGTAGAAAAATAACAGGAAATTTTATTAAAGTATCGAAGTAATGGCTAAAGAAAATTCCAGCCATAAACATCAATAAAAATACATGAGAGTTTTTTTGTAAATATTCCATTGATTTTGCCATGCATAAGTAGCGAATAGAAAAACCTATAAATACTAAGTAAGCAGCGTTTACAAATCCTAAAGGAAAATAATATTTTAATGGTTCTGGAATGGCGCCGACGCTTATATGAAGGCAAAAACCGATAACAAGTAGCGCCCATAAGGGCATTTTAAAGCGTCCTATAAGCAAGGCATTTATAACGACGATAGAGATTAAGACGGGCATAAACCATAGAGCACGAAGACCAGAAGAGGCATCCAGCATAGGTTTATTGCCAAAGATGAGAGATTCTCCTATGGCGCGACCCCAGTTTTGGAGATCTGGTGCGGCATAAATATAGTAAAGAACGGAGTAACCGATTAAGAAAACTGCAAATGGTATGTAATAACGGGCAAAGGCATTTTTTATAAAAGCTACATCAAATTTACGAATGTCATAAATGAATGGAAATAATAAAAAGCAGGCAACATGAAAATATTTGATACTAAAAGTTAAAAATGGCTCGGGTGTCCAAAAATTACTAGCATGGCCTAATATTACGAAAAGAATTAAAACACCCTTTGCGGCATTAACTGTGTTTGTATCAAATCGTGTTGGTAACGTGAGGGGAAAGTTTGATTTTAACATTCTGTTTCTTTCATCACAGTGTTCAGTTTTTGTTTAATATCTTCACGCATTTGTGCCAAAAAGATACCGTAATTAATGCCCAAGAAAACCCAAAAATGAGCGAATCTAAAATTTTGATGCGGTAGGCCAAATAAAATTATGGGCGTAAATAGCAGAATATAATACCAAGGTTGTCTGTAAATAACGAGAAGTAGAAACGTACCAAATAATGTTGCGCCAATAAGCCCATAAGAAAAAATTATTGTGGCAATGCCAGAATGCAGCTCACGGTTATATCCTTCGGCGTTAAAGCGGTAAAATGCCCCTTCGCCAGAGCCAAATAGGGTATAGAGAGGATATTCAATAATCCTGTAATACCCGCGGGCTTCTGGTGAGTCATCAGCTTCTGTTCCGATGCCCTCTATTCGCGCGATAACATTTTTTAATGGCTCAATCCTATCTGTTATATGTGTTACTTTGCTGGGATTAAACGAGGCATAAAAAATTCCCGAAGCTATAGCAATAAAAATTAAAATATAACCTGTTTTTGATATTTTAGGTGAGATGAATAATGCCATCATTAGTATGCTATGGGCGATAATACCCGCTTTGGAAAGTGCTAACGATTGCAGTAAAAGAAGTAAAAAGAGCAATCCCCAATCAACAGCTCTTAATTTTTCTCCACGGCGTAAAAAAATAATCATTGCTGTTGTTAATAATGTCCAATATGCCAGCTGGTTTGGGTTTTCAAATCCTGCTGTTCCACGTGCTCCACGATAACCAGAATCGGCAAATTGAATAAAGATAAGCTGTATAATGATGGTCGCTATAAGTCCGTAGAATGTATAGAGTTTGGCTGTTTTGAGGTCTTTCTGGAAGAGCCATATAACAAAAAGAAATACCAAAAAATTATAAGGATAAATCATCATTGTTAAAAGAAATCGAATGTCAGGAAAGAAAATATAATTGATAAAATTAACGCCTATTGTCGTAAGGACAAAAAGCATTCCAATAATATAAATAGTTTTAATATTGTTGGTTTTGAAATGAATCAAAACCGAAGCTAACACAGGAATAATGGCCATGATTAAAATAAAGTCTGCAGGCTGCGGACGACCCTTTGGAAAAATATAAAAGGGAGATAAAATAAGATAGGCAACCCAAATGGCTAATACATAGAACGAAAGCTTTCTTTCGCTTGGGATATTTTGATAGTTTTGTAAAGAAGGTAGAAACGCCATGCAACAATTTTGCCATGGGTAGCATTTGAAGTCATTAAGAGAATTTTAAAAGATATTTAGATAATTGCCTGATCGACAATCAATACACCATTGTCTAGAAGGTCTTGTACAGTGTTGCCTGTAAAGTCAGAGCCACGAATAATTGCTAATGTTTCAGAATCGTTACCAACACCGTCACCGTCAATACGGATATCTACTCTATCTGAATGTACTATGTTGATAATAACATAGTCATTGATATCACTAACGCCAACAGAGAAATTGGAAAGCAAGGCTGTAATATTGATTGTATCACCGCCCGCTAGTTCAAAATCACGAATTTGATCAATATTGCCATCCATTTGTAAGAAACCAAATGTATCGTTGCCCGCATCTCCATACATGACATCAAGTCCCTGACCACCAATTAAAACATCATCGCCATTACCACCATAAAGGAAGTCATCACCGTTGTTGCCGTATAGTGTGTCATTGTCATTCTCACCATGTAAGGTGTCGTCTCCACCGTTTCCACTGATTGTGTCATCTCCGTCACGACCTTGGATATTGTCATTACCATTACCACCACCGATAGCATTATCATTGGCGTCACCAATATAGGTGTTGTCTGTTACATTTGGATTTTCACTGGCCATTGTAGAATGAAGCTCCAGTAAATATTCACCATCTAATGCATCATTATATTGAGCAATGCGTTCAATCGTGCCATCAAAATTATAAATTTGGTTACCTGCGTCCGCAACGCCGCCAAATACTGCACCATTGAGTAGCTCACCAATACCGATAAGACCAGGATGGTTGTATAGTAAGCCAACGTTTATGGCTGTGCCTACTTCAATACCATTAACGAAGCCAGTCAATGTTCCTGTTTCATTTTGAATACCGTCTAAAATTAAAGTTGTCGTATAAAATTCTTCTGCACCAATCGCACTCACAACTTCTTTATAACCCCAATTTTCTTCGGCGTAATTCCACGCGGCAACATGAACTTGTCCACCTTCAATGTAGATACTCATACCGCGAACGGTTCCACCTTGTTCGTAAATGACTTGACGGGATGTAATGTCTGTTCCTGTTGTAAAGGCAACAGCTAAAGTTTTTTGTGCGTAAGGTCCGCCATTATTAATTGTTGGGTCATTTGGAACGGTTTCTTGCGCAACATCTTCGATTACAAAAATTGGATCTGGTGTAGCAAGGTTATTTTCAACTTGGGCGATATCGCTTGTGCTCAAAACTTCGTTATATTGCACAACGCCATCAATGGTGCCTAAAAATGTGTTTGCTGCACTATCACTTGTGCCATTAAAGACGGCTGAGCCATCAGTTTGTCCGATACCAATATCATCACCATGGGCATATAGAAGACCAACACCGCCTGTTGTGCCAATGCTGACATCGTTAACATAGCCCGTAATAGAGCCATTGGCAGGCAATACACCATCAAGAATTAAAGCGGCGTCATATGTTTCATTACCGTTAATGCTTGTTGTTACCTCTTTATAACCCCAATTTTCTTCGGCAAAGTTCCAAACGGCCATATGAAGCTGTCCGCCTTCAATATAGATATTAATACCACGTGTTCCGCCGCCTTGCTCATAGATTGTTTGGCGAGTTGTAACATCAGTAGCTGTTTCAAAACGCACCACAGTTGTTTTTTCTGCGTAAGGTCCGCCGCTATTTACATCAACGCTATCAGGTACACCTGTTGAAGCGCCGCCACCAAAGTTTAATGAAACGTCACCTGCTGGAAGCGCATTTGGTCCTTGTACTAGAATACTAACGGATCCAACATCTGAACCACCATCATCATCAAGCAATGTGTAATTGAAACTGTCGGGGCCAATAAAGCCTGTTGATGGTGTGTAGGTAAATGTCCCATCTGCATTAATAGTAACGGTTGCACCGTTTGCGGTTGTAATAGTTTCGACTTGTGCGCTTAAAACTAATGTTTCAATATCGCTATCAGCTCCATTGCCATTATCCGCTAATAAGTCACCCGTTAGGTCAATATTTTTTGTTACAACAAAGGAATCATTTTGTGCTGTTGGACCATCATTAACTGCAGTGACATTGAGTGTTACCAACCCACTATCTTGTTCGCTTAAGCCATTTTCGATTGTGTATATAAAGGTGTCAACGCCTTCATAGTTCGCAACAGGTGTATAAGTGAAGCTACCATCTGTTAAAATTGTTACTGTGCCACCAAAAGTTGTTGTTAGCGTATCTGCGATTGCGGTTAAACCCGTTCCAGAATAATCTGCATCAACACCATTGCTATTATCAGCTAAAAGGTTTCCTACAATAACGTTATCTTCATTTCCTGTGAAAACATCGTCTTGTGCAACAGGTGCTGCACTTGTTAGAACTGTTAAACCTTGTTGAATATAAAGATTGTTTAAACCTTGTTGAAAATGGTTGTAGTTAACGCCACCAACATTCACTGCGCCGATAAGATCATTAATGGTATCTAGATTGGATACGGTTACTAAATCAACAGCCGTATCACCTGTGATATATAGTGAATCAGCGCCAGAGATACTTGCAATATCTGCCATTGAGATGGTTAGAAAGTTTGCAAGATTTGAATTTCCAGAGTTATTAAGGGCAATTTGCTCAATATTAGTAACGTTGAGATCTCCTTGTGTGACGTTGATGTTATTTGAATAAGTTCCTGCGAGTTGAAGAACATCAAAGTCATCACCACCATCAATAATATCAACGTTATCGTCATGAATAATTAGGTCACTACCTGCGCCACCATTAACAATGTCTGTACCTGTGCCACCACGTAATAAATCATCTCCCGCACCACCGTTTAACGTGTCATTGCCGTCATCACCGAATAGTCGGTCATTACCGTCATCGCCATTAACTATGTCATCATCATCTCCACCGCGTACAACATCATCACCTGTGCCACCATGTAAAATATCATTACCCGCTTCACCTTCGAGTTTATCATCACCTGCTTCACCGTAGGCTATATCATTACCGTTTCCGCCATAGACAAAGTCAAAAGCACCATCGCCTGCATAAAGAATGTCATCACCATTTTCACCGAATAGTCGGTCACTACCATCGCCGCCGTTTAACGTGTCATTGCCGTCATCACCTTCTAAACGGTCATTATCTGCGCCACCATTAAGAATATCATCACCTATATTGCCCAATAATATATCGTGACCATCACCACCATTAAGGGTATCAACTTCATTATCGGCATCGGCGAGAAGTACATCGTTGCCATCTTCGCCATTAAGTATATTTGATCCACCTTCAGCCCAAACTTTATCATCACCATCACCGGCATTAACTTCATCAGTTCCTGTTCCCGTGTAAATGGCATCATTGCCTGCACCACCATTAATTTTGTCATCACCAGCCTGACCATAAATACGATCATTACCATCGCCGCCGTCTAATATATCATTGCCATCTTCGCCATAGAGCTTGTCTTGCCCGCTACCACCACTTATGACGTCATTACCGGCGCCACCGTTTAAGGCATCATCACCGGCACCACCGATAATGAAATCATTGTCATTACGTCCAAAGACCCTATCGTTACCGGCGCCACCGATAATGAAATCATCGCCGTCATTGCCGTAAATACGGTCATTACCTCCACCACCATAAACTGTATCATCTTCTTGTCCTGCACGAATTTCATCGTCACCACCACCGCCATCAATCACAGCGGATGTTTTTCCACCAACTAGTTTTTCACCTGCTCCGGTTCCTGATAGTGTAACAGTGCCAAGATCAGCTAATTCTGGATCAGCTTGCCCAAAAATAAAATCAAGCGCATTAACGTTAATGTCTAAAGACTCATTTTGTTCAATAACCGCAACATCATTAACAAGCTCACCACCATCATTGAAAATGTAGTTTGTGTTATGAATGCTGTAGTTGTTAACTTTTATATTGTGGATGGTAATACTGCGGTTAACTTCACTGGAGCCATCTGAAAAGGCGATGGAAAGTGAAGAAAGTGAAATAGAAGAAGGTAGGGTAAAGCTTAGGCTACTGGTGCCGCTTCCTGTTTGTGAAGAAATTTGACCAAGACCTTGTACTTGTCCATCGACAAGTATTTGGAAGCCTGGATTGGCTGCTAGAAATGTACCGCTTAGCTCTAATTCTATAGAGAAATAGTCCAAAATTTTGCCCTTACTTTAAAATAGTTATATTTTTCAATCTGTTAATAAAGTATTACCCTGCCTTTATTTTACTATTTCTAAGTAACCAAAAGGTTAATTTTAATCATAAAGTGTCTTTTTCAAGTTTTTGCAAAAAAGTTAATGAAATATTAATATAAAATACTGATATAATTAGGATAAATCCTTTTTTACGGGGCTAGGCGTTTTATTGTCAAAAATTGATATAAAGCACCAGATAAGGTATAATGGGGGTTGGAGTTAAGGGCGAAAATATATGGATAATAATATTAAAAATCAGGGTGGTTTTTCATTAGTCGAGCTTGCGGTTGTTATTATTATAAGCGGTTTTTTATTTGCGACAGCAATTACTCTTTATCAGCAGTATCTTGAAAAAAAGCGTATTTATGCAACACAAGCAAAAATTGATACTTTAAACTCTGCGATGGATCGTTTTTTCGCAGAATATGGCCGTTATCCATGTCCTGCAGATTCAAGTTTAGGACCAGGCGATGTGAATTTTGGCGTCGAAACGGACTGTTCTTTGGCACCCCCAGCCACTCCAGGGATATCTGTCGCTGTTGGTCAAGTTAATGATGATGATAATCTTGCAACAAAAGTTGCAACCGATATAAGAAAAGGCTCCATACCTTTTGCAACTTTAAAGCAAGGTTCAACTTTATTTGGGCAAGATTTATATCAATTTGAATATTCTATCGGCGCTGATGATACTGTTGATACGTATAAGAATAAATTTACTTATGTTTTGACTGAGCGCCAGGGCACGCTTGATTATTTACCACGTCTTGGAGCAATAGAAATTTATGATGAACATGGTACGGCCCCTGATAACTTACTATCAAGAAATCCCAATAATAACCATGCTGATTACGTTATTATCAGTCATGGTGAAAAGGCTGATGGGGCATGGCCATATTACGGCAATACCCAGTTAGGAAATTGTGGTACGTCACCAGCAAAACAACAAGAAAATTGTGATAATGATGATACTTATGTTTCTTCTTTAAGATATGATACTGGGGCTAATGAATTTGATGATCTTTTGGTTTTTAGAACTTGGGCTAATTATTTTCTTTGGGAAATAGCCGATGTTGATATTGATATCTATAATCTAAATACAGGGAATGTCGGTGTTGGTGGTGATGATCCGCAAGAAAAATTACATGTTTATGAGGGTAATGCGGTTGCGGATGAAAAAGCTGTAATTGATGCTACTCAAGATGCCTCAGTACTTGCAGATGAATATTGTATTTTTAATGCTGGCGTTCCTGGAGGGCAAGATTGTTTTACTCCTGATATAGTGGCAGGGACCGGTGTTAATTGCGACGCTCTTGATGCAGCGAATAGTGGTAATGTAGCAACGGTTGCTCTGGCAAATAATACATTAAATTGTGATACAATTTATAATGCTGCTCAAAACCCAACATGTGGAACAGGCTTTATGAATGGTTTTACTTATAACCAAGCTACTAAAACACTACAACCAAATTGTGTGCCATAGGATATGATGAAAAAGATTCAATATAGAGAAACAGAACAAGGATTATCGCTTATTGAATTGGCAATAGCATTGATCGTTATTGGTTTATTAACGACAGCATTTCTTCAACTTTATTCTATTCAACAGGCAAAACAGAAGAAAGAATTGCAAGACTATAAAATATTTACCATTGCTGATGGTCTTTCAAGCTATTTTTCTGAACATGGGCATTATGCTTGTCCAGGACGGCGTGATAAGTCGACAACAGATCAAAATTTTGGCGATACAACGGCTGTTTTAGCTGATTTAGATTCTGATGGAACAGCTGATGAGTTGGCTTGTAATAATACAGCGGTTGCTGATGATGATTGTGCCGCTGATGGTTCTTATTGTGTTGCTTTAGGACCTGATGGATCAACACGTGTCCGCATAGGTTCTATTCCTTACAAAGAAATTGGTATCGGTAAGGAAGATATTATTGATGTTTACGGTAATCAATTTACTTATGCTGTCGTAGAGGAGCAAGCATCTGAAAGTTTGTATCAGCAAGATACACCAATTACACCATGTCCAACATGCCGTCAAATTGTTGTAAATGATTTTGATGTTACAACAAGACATCCAGATACAGATATTCCTACAGCTGGAAATACAATAACAAAAAATGTTGAGTTTGTATTTTTCAGTCATGGAGAAGATGGGGCGGGTAGCTATACTTCGTATGGAAGTTTGAATCCAAATCTTTGTGCAAGTGCAGACATAGATCAAGAGAATTGTGATGAGGATTCCATTTTTTCAACCGCACTATTTGCTAACAGGCTTGATGGAGCAACAGGATTCTATGATGATGATTTTGTCGACGACCCTTTAAGTTGGGTTTATATTTGGGATAATGTTCCAGACGATGCAAAAAGCATCTACAACCGCTCTTCTGGAAATATGGGTGTGGGATTGAATAAATCAGATATTGCATTAGAGAAAGTTCATGTTGTTGGTAATTTACGGGTTGAAGCACCAGTTGTTGCGGGAACACCAGACCTTAATGAAGGGGGTAAAATTCAAACAACTCAAATATGTAATGAAAGTCAAACAGATTGTTTTTACCCTGCCGTTATTGGTGGGGATCAGCCTACAGTTACCGAAGAAGATGGTACTGTGGTTGAGAGATTTGATTGTGGTGATGGTCAAATATTGGTAGGGATGGACAATAGTACGCCAAGATGTAGGTCAATTGTTTTAGATAGCTCTGGATCATGTCCAGCATTGGAATATGCAACGGGTGTTACTCTTAACCCAACAACAGGAGCTATTTCTTTGAATTGTGCGCCAGTGCCCTAGAGTGAATGAGCGTATTATTTAGAAAGTAAATTTTAACAGATAAGGTTTTAAAAATGTTGATAAAAAAATCCAGTAAAAATGCATCAGGCTTTACGCTGATCGAATTGGCGATATCAACAACAATTGTTGGTATTCTTATTGCGGCGATAGCTTTTCCATTTTCTGTGTGGTTAGAAAAAAGAAAATGGGAAGGAACAGCACAAAATGTAGAACAAATGGCATGGGCTGTTTCGGCTTTTCGTAATGCAAATGGTTATTATCCCTGTCCTGCACCGCTAGATGCAGTGCGCACAGATGCTAATTATGGGCGTCAAACAGAATGCGATCCAGCAGAGACAGGTGGAAATGTGGCGGTTGGTTGTACGGCTGCTGGTGGTAAGGTCTGCGTAGCAAATAGTGGCGCAGCAACTGATCCGATTGATTTTGATTATAATGGAACACTTGATCCAGCTATTACACCACAAGTACGAATTGGCGGTATTCCTTTTCGTGAGCTGAATATGCCTGAAGAATATGCCTATGATGCTTACGGTAATCGTATTTTATATGCAGTAACTGAAAATTTGGCGTTTGACGGGTTAGAAAATCATCCTGATGCTGGTGGTATAGATATTGTTTATGAAGGCGGCAATAGTCGTTTAGAAAAACCCCATCGCGCTAATTTTGTTGTTTTATCACATGGTCAAGATCGTGTTGGCGGTATTAATAAATTTGGTGTTTCAAATGGCAGTGTTTGTAACTTGGCATCACCTGATGGAGAAAATTGTGATCTTGCCGACGCTACATTTTATGTGTCCGAAGCTTCAACAGCTGGTGATAATAATCAACATGATGATGTTGTATTGTATCAATTGCCTTTAAATACTCCGTTATGGGCTAGGTCTTCGGCAAACCCTGCAAATATATACAGCATCGCAACACAGGATAATCCTGATGGTCGTGTTGGCAGTGATTATCTGTATAATTTTTATTCTGAACCTGATACTTCGGGTGGGTTTGCAACGGCAGAGGAAGTAACAAAAGTTTATAATAACGCACGTCTTTGGGTTGGCGGCAATATTTTGGTTGAAAGAGATCCTTCTCTTGCCGCAGGTTTAAGCGGTCGGGCGCAGTCTAATTTGGTCTGTGATAGGAAAGGTGAGAATTGTTTTCCTGCCGATGCTCTTGGTGGTCCTGTTGGAACAAGATGTCCTCCCGGTACAGGAAGTTTTATGCAAGGGATAACAAAAGATGGTGTGGTTTACGACGTAGATGGGGTTAATGATGTCAATGATGATGTTATTCGTGGTGATTGCGAACCGTTGATCGACTATTCATGTCCATCTGGTCAATTACTTAAATCTATTACAAATGGCGAGTTAGATTGTGTTGATTACCCTTGTGGCGCAGAGACCAGAACCTCTTGTAGTCAAACTTTTGCCCTACCTGCGTCTGAAGACGGTGTGGTTTTTGATTTAGAAGCTGGTAATTTCTATAAATGTAGTAAAGGAACTTTTGAATGTGATAATGGTACCTGGGAAGGGGAGTTTTCAGATGACCTTTGTAACTGTACACCTGGCTCAGTCGTTCAACCGCCAGAGGCTTGTGATTCGGGTTGTACAGGTGGACCCGTTGTTTATCGAGTAGATACAGATTGTAATGATTGTGACGAAGACTGGATCACAGTAAGCGGTAGCTGTAATTGCCCACCAACGCCGGGACCAGGGCCGGGACCAGGGCCGGGACCAGGACCTCCACCATCAGGACCAGGACCAGGCGGGCCACCATGTACAGGTGGAAGTGGACCAGGTTGTCCATAAGTAATATTTACCGAGCCTCTTAAGGCTCGGTATTTCTTTGTGCTTATAGCTGTTTCTTTTTAATGAAATTTATTTCATTATTTAATCATGAATGAAAATATATCTTCTTTGCTTTTTTATCCTTTTGATAAGGAACAAATCGCTTACCCAAATTATGACGCCAAAACGTTATTTTGGGGTGCTCAATATTTTTATGGTATAGAAAAATTTAAAAATATTGATTGTGTGCAATCATTTAAACCTGATGCTGCTTTATGGGAGGGGCATGGCATAAAAATCCAATCTGAATTACTTCAACAGGAACGTTATCAAAATATTTTTTGTCATTTACCAAAGCAGAAAGAATCAGCGCTATATATGCTTGCCCAATCTTTAGATTATTTAGAAGATAATGGATTATTAGTAGCTGTAGCGGCCAATGATGCGGGCGGTAAAAAAATTGAAAGTTGGATGAAAGAATTGGGCGCAAACCCAACGTCACTATCAAAAAGTAAATGTCGAATTGTCTGGGCTTACAAAAATACAAGAGACCAGCAGAAAATTGATTTTTATATTTCTAAAGGTGCTCAGCAAAACATGAATATCGATGGATTAAATTTTATGAGTCAGCCAGGAATTTTTGGATGGGATAAAATAGACAAAGGTTCAAAGTTACTTATTCAAAATTTACCACCAAAGTTAGAAGGTAAAGGGGCAGACTTTGGTTGTGGTTACGGATATTTATCTTCTCAAGTTTTAAAAAAGCATACTAACATTAATAAATTATATGCGCTGGATGCAGATTATAATGCATTACAATGTGCTAAGAAAAATTTGGCGCATTATCAAGAAAACATTGATATTGAATATGATTGGGTAGATTTAACAGTGCCTCAAAAAGACCTTCGTAATTTGGATTGGATTGTAATGAATCCACCTTTCCACGAAGGAAAACAGGCAAAAAATGAAGTAGGGCATAATTTTATTAAACAAGCGGCACAGTGTCTTAAAAAAAGCGGCTCACTATATATGGTCGCAAATTCACATCTACCATACGAAAAACTATTAGATAAATTGTTTTCAAATGTTCATAAAGTAAGTGAAGAACAAGGGTATAAAATCTTTGTGGTTCAAAAATAATTTACCTTGCTTCAACAGTAGAATTTTTTACTGAGTTGCTTTTTTGTTATCTTCTTTTTTATCATCAGCCGTATCACTAAAATCAATACCGCCTGTTGTTACTTTATCTTTTGTCGGGTCAAAAACTTGGTCACGATGGGTTAGCTCCATGTCTGTTAAGGCGCCAGGATTTAATCCAGTTTCTTTTGCAACCATCATATAAACCGCTTCCATACTTAATGTTCTGTCTTCGCTATTAAACATGTTCTGCCATCCACAAGCGGCATCCATCATAATGATTGATTTATCAGGTTGGTTGCGTTTACGCATATGTTCTTCGGTTAGTTTCACGACTTCTTCTAGGCAGTCATCTGGTATGGTTAGTTTGTGATGACGTTCGTAACTTGAACGAATACCTTTTAAAATTAATAGTGTTTCTGCTGGACTAGGTAATTTTAAGTGTATTTTTTGAAACCGTCGATCAAGCGCAGGGTCAATCGCCACATACATACGGAATTCATCCAACGTCGTTGCCCCAAGAATATGAAGATCTCCTACGGTCATGTAAGGTTTCATCACTTCGGAAAGACCCGCATAGGCAGAGCCGTGGACAGTCGGCATAATGGTATGAATTTCATCAATAAACATGATGTATTTTGGAAATTCTGGGTGATGGTATCTTTCTGCCAAACCTTTACAGATGGGGATAAAGCGTTCTTGGAATTCTCCAGCGCTGTTTGTACCCGCCGCCATAGCAGACATATCTAATTCAAGAACTTGCGCGCCTTTTAAATACTCTGGTACGCGATCTGCAACAACGGCTTGTGCTAAACCTGCGACAAGGGCTGTTTTACCAACTCCAGCAGGGGCAAGCATACAAGCGTTTTTACGGTTTCTTTGAAGCAATATGAGCATGACTTGGTCAATTTCTGCATCGCGGCCTACAATTTTATCAAATTGACCTTCTTTGGCCATTGTCGTGTAGTTTCGGCAATATTGCTTTAATAGCTCGTCAAGATCGTCCTGCGGGACATTAAAATTATACTTTTTGCTCATAATGGTTAACTTTGTTTTGCTGTCGTGTCTAAGTTGAGAGTAATTGAATTATTCTACCTATATTGTACGTGAAACAGATAGAGGTGCGCAAAGAAATTGTTATATAATAAATTCTTCTTTTTTATACCCTTGGATGTAGAGAATAGAGGATAAGTCTGTAAAACGAATACAATTGAGCAAACGCTCTTCTAATATAGGTTTTGGATGGTACCCTATTCCTATTCCTGCGGCTTCTAGCATAGGGAGGTCATTGGCACCGTCACCAATAGCGACAGTGTCGCTTAAACCTATTTGTTGTTTTTGAGTATATTCTTTCAACAACGTAAGCTTCGTTTCCTTATCTAATATGGGTTCCATGACCTCCCCTGTAAGGGCGTTATCATTGATCCCTAAAATATTGCCATGATGGGCATTAAACCCAAGTTGTTTTGCGATGCTTTCGGTAAAATAAGTAAACCCGCCAGAAACTAAGGTACAAAAAGCTTCATGGTTTTTCATGGTTTTAACAACTATATCGGCTCCAATAGAAACCTCTGTTTTATCAAGTGTACGTTTTAAGGCATCGGCTGATAGTCCTTTCAGCAAGCCTACACGCTCTTTAATGGCTTCAAAGAAGTCGAGTTCTCCGCGCATGGCACGTTCGGTAATGACAGAGATTTTGTCTTTAATACCAGCTTCATCGGCCAATTCATCAAGCGTTTCACTTATTACAATGGTTGAATCCATATCTGCAATCAGTAATTTTTTACGTCTATTGGCCGTACGTGTACAGAAAATATCTATTTTATCATCGGATAATATAGCACGCAGGTCTTGAATTTGCCCTATTGTTAGACATTCAGCAATAGGAAGGTCGGCAGCTTTGTGGATATTGAGCCATGAGGGGTCTCCCGTTATCAAAATGGCTTGTTTACCTAAAAAACTCTCTACGGAAGCCAAATGTCCAGCCGATAGGGCTTTATCTGAGGCAACGAGAGTTAAATTGAAATCCATAGATGTACGTCTTTCTTAAAAGATTAAGCGGCTTTCTTGTTTGCCGTCTTTTGTCCATAGTCAATGGCGGTTAAGTAGGCGTGAATAGTTCCGTTCCAGCCCATAGTCAGGGCATCGCTGATGATTGCATGACCAATTGAAACTTCGGTACAATAAGGGATAGCGGCGATAAAATGTGCTAAATTATCAAGGTTTAAGTCATGCCCTGCATTAATTTCTATTCCAGCCTTTTGCGCTGCTTTTGCGGTTTCAATATAGGATTTTAGTGGCGTTTTGTCTTCAGCGTACGGTCCTGTATAAAGCTCGATACGATCAGCTCCCACCTGCTTTACATACTCAATAACTGTGGGATCGGGATCAATAAACAGGGAGACGCGACGTTTCTTCTCATGCAGTCTTTTAATGACATCTTTTAGAGTGGTTTGATTTTTTTGAACATCCCACCCGTGATCAGACGTACGCTGTGAGGGAGAATCTGGAACTAAAGTGACTTGGTCGTAATTATTTTTTAAAACCAGCTCCATAAACTCTTCTGTCGGATACCCTTCGATGTTTAATTCAATTGATTTTCCATCAGTTTTTGGCCGATCCTTCAAAAAAGCAGCAATTTTACCAACATCGCTCTTTCGTATATGGCGTTCATCTGGGCGGGGGTGGATGGTGAGACCATCTGCACCTGCCTCAAGAACAAGCTTTGCATGCTCAATAACGTCAGGATAACCCACATCTCGCTGATTTCTCAAAAGGGCAACTTTATTTAAATTTACCGATAGTTTTGTCATACACCCTTTTAACTTAAGACTGGACATAGATACCAGAATTTTTTATTGGATAATGACGATTATTAATTCATATGAAAGCAAAAATCATGAATAAACCTAGTCAAAAACCAAATAACCCTAAATTTTCCTCTGGTCCTTGTGCAAAACGTCCAGGATGGAGTCCTGCGATTTTGGATGATGCGTGGTTGGGGCGTTCTCATCGTGCTGGTGGTGGTAAGAAAAAACTGAAAGAAGTGATTGATCTTCAAGTTGAGTTGCTGGGCATACCCGAGGGCTATCGTTGTGCCATTGTGCCAGCCTCTGATACGGGCGCGGTTGAGATTGCCATGTGGAATTTATTAGGCGAGCGTGGCGTTGATATGTTGGGCTGGGAAAGTTTTGGTCTTGATTGGTGTAAGGACGCCACTGACCAATTAAAATTAAAAGATGTAAATATTATGAAGGCTGATTACGGTCATATTCCTGACCTCTCCAAAGTTGATACAGATCGTGATGTTGTTTTTACATGGAATGGTACAACGTCTGGTGCTTGCGTCCCAAATGCAGATTGGATTAAAGATGACCGTAAAGGTTTGACTATCTGTGATGCAACATCAGCTATTTTTGCTTATGATTTGCCATGGGAAAAGCTGGATGTTGTGACATGGAGTTGGCAGAAAGTCTTAGGTTCTGAAGCGGCGCACGGTATGCTGGTGTTGAGCCCACGCGCGGCTGAACGCTTACAAAAATTCAGACCAGATCGTCCGTTACCAAAAATATTCCGCCTCACAAAAGGCGATCAAATAATTGAAGGCGTGTTTAAGGGTGAAACATTAAATACACCATCGATGTTGGCGGTAGAAGATTGTCTTGATTCATTAAAATGGGTTAAGTCTATCGGTGGATTACAAAAAATGATTCAACGGTCTCAAGATAATTTAAAAGCAGTTCGTGATTGGGTTTCAAAAACTGACTGGATTGAATTTTTGGCGGAAGATAAAGATACAATTTCTTGTACGTCAATTTGTTTAAAAATTACAGATTCATGGTTTCAGGAAAAATCAGATGAAGATCGTTTGGCCTTTGTAAAGGGCATGGTTAAAATGCTTGAGGCTGAAGGTGTTGCTTATGATGTTGCCAGTTATCGTGCGGCACCTGCGGGTATTCGTATTTGGGGCGGTGGGACTGTAGAATCAAGCGATACAGCGGCTTTGATGCCATGGCTGGATTGGGCTTATGCGGAAGCTAAAGGGGCGGAAGCGCAAAAAGCGGCTTAAGTTATCTCTTTTTGAAATATAACAAAGTAGTAAAGGGGTAATCTGGTTTTGGGTTATTCCACTGCACGATTTTTTCGTTGGTTTGAATAAAATTTTTGTTTAATATGTTTATTACATCGTGAATGAGTGGTGTGAATTTTTTACCATTTTGAATATTATCAAGCTGAATAATAAGTGGTGTCGTTTTCTTCATTAAGGTTGAAACTTTACCAAAAATAAAACCCATGTGTTTTAAATATTTTTCGTAGCCTGCGTATTTTGGATCACCGCCATAAAGCGGATTCCATTTTGTGTGACGTTCCATATAGGGCGGACAGGCGATGACCAAGTCCATTTTGGGCAGATTATATTTATCCATTTTGGCAGCATCATCGCAGATCATTTGCGTCCAGTTTTTTAGCTGCCCTGCGACCCATTCATATTTTTGTGGTTCAAATTCTATACCAAAGGGGACACGTCCCATTTCTTCAGTTATAAAAAGGCTGGTGCCTAAACCTGCAAAAGGATCAAAGATTTTATCTCCCTTTTTTGAGTGGTTTTTTAAGATATAGCGAAACATCTCTTCAGGAGATTTAATATCATTACCTTCAAAGAATGGGGGGTCCCGTTCTAATTTCCAAGGTATTTGAATGAATTTTTCGGCCGTCATGGGGTTTTGTCCTTTTCCTGGTGCAAGGATATCATTAGTTTTTTGCTTTGTCCTTGCTTTGTTGGGGCATCGTGATATGAAGAAAGCCTGTTTTCCTGAACAAGACAAAAAGAGGAGCTATATTATGTCACAAGAAAATACAACAAAACCTAAAGTCCTTATCTCTGATAAGATGCACCCGTTAGCCGCAGAAATTTTTACAAAAAAAGGCTGTGATGTCACTGAAAAGTTTGGCATGACACCTGAAGAATTAATCGCTGAAATTCCTAAATATGCGGGTCTTGCAATTCGCTCATCGACTACGGTGACACCAGAAATTTTGGCGGCGGCGAAGAACCTTAAAGTGATTGGCCGCGCTGGTATTGGTGTTGATAATGTGGATGTAAAAGAAGCCACAAACCAAGGTGTGATTGTAATGAACACACCATTTGGGAATTCTATCACCACGGCAGAACATGCCATTGCAATGATGTTTGCTTTAGCACGTCAAATCCCTCAAGCAAATTTATCTACCCATGAAGGAAAGTGGGAAAAGAAAAAATTTATGGGTGCAGAGCTGTTCTCTAAAACCCTTGGTGTTATTGGGTGTGGCAACATTGGCGGTATTGTTGCGGACCGTGCCGTTGGTCTTAAAATGAATGTGATTGCGTTCGATCCATTTTTGACTGAGGAACGTGCGGTTGAGCTAGGTGTAGAAAAAGTTGAATTGGATGACTTATTGTCACGTGCAGATTTTATTACTATTCATGTGCCTAAAAATGAAAAAACAGCGGGGCTGATTAACAAGGCGGCGATTGCCAAAATGAAAGACGGCGTACGCATTATTAATTGTGCTCGCGGTGGTATTGTTGTTGAGGCCGATCTGAAAGAAGCTTTAGATAGTGGTAAGGTCGCTGGTGCGGCGTTAGATGTATTTGAAACTGAGCCAGCTAAAGAGAATGTTTTATTTGGTCATGAAAATGTTGTTTGTACACCGCATTTGGGTGCGGCAACAACTGAAGCTCAAGTCAATGTGGCGATTCAAGTTGCAGAGCAACTCGCAGATTATCTGGTCAATGGTGCCATTGTGAATGCGCTTAATATGCCGTCTATTTCTGCAGAAGATGCGCCACGTTTGAAACCATATTTAAAATTGGCAGAGCAACTCGGTAGTTTTGCAGGGCAAATTACCGATAGTGCGATTAAGAAAATTAATATTGCTTATGAGGGTACGGTCACAGACGTTAATACAAAACCATTAACGGCGGTGCTAGTTGCTAATATTTTGAAGGAGCAAACAGATACTGTGAATATGGTCAATGCAATGAGCATTGCAGAAAGTCGTGGTATTGAGCTTTCTGAAACCAAAAAAGGTTCTTCTCAAGATTGGCGAAGTGTTATTATCGTTAAGGTAGAAACCGAAAATCGTGACCGTAGTGTTTCTGGAACTCTTTTTACAGGTAAAGAGCCACGCGTTGTTGAAATTGAGGGCGTGCGTATTGAGGCGGGTTTAACTGAAAATATGCTTTTTATTCGTAATGAGGATAAGCCAGGATTGATTGGTCATGTAGGTAGTATTTTGGGCAAAGCAAAACAAAATATTGCCGATTTTAATTTAGGCCGTAAGCCTGATGGCGATTCAGCTATTTGTTTATTGTCCCTTGATGAGCCCTTATCAGATAAAGTGATGAATGAAATTGAAGCACTTGATCAAGTAACAATGGCCAAAAAGCTTCACTTCTAATTTTATGTAAAAATATTGATTTTTCGTAATTTATCTCCTATAAAGTTTTTTATTAGGAGATAGAACCATGGCTGGATTACTACAAAAATTTGAAACAGGCATAAACCAAACAGGCATTATTGGTGATATTGGTGGAACCAATGCCCGTTTTGCATTTGTAACACCAAAAGGTGTTATGCATGAGAAAAGATATAAATGTTCTGAATTCTCTTCATTTTATTCGGTTTTAGAAACCTATATAGATTCTTTAGATTCTAAGGTAAAGCCAATAGCTATCTCTTTGGGGGTTGCTGGTCCTGATGATAAGAATGAAATTAGAATGTCTTATTTACCTTGGGATGTTAGCGGTAAGGAATTGAAAAAGAGGTTTGGTTTTAGGCGTATTCAATTAATGAATGACTTTGTTGCCGTCGCCCTATCAATAAGACATTTAAATAAAGATAGCGATTACGTTCAGATTGGCGATGGATTTGTGCAAGATGGTAATATTGGCGTTATTGGGCCAGGGACAGGATTAGGGTTTACAAAAATAACACCTAAAAAACTTTGTGATGAGACGGATGCACAAGAGGTTGAAGCACTTGATATGTTTCATACGGATGATAGGTATGAACAAGAGATTTCAGATATTATTAGAACAGGATTTGATCGCCCTTTAAAAAATGATTTGATAACAGGCCGTGGTTTATTAGTGATTTATAATGCGGTCTGTATTAATTCTGGTCTTGTTGCACAATATAAAAAACCTGAACAAATAACAGCTGGTGTAAAAGAAGGTAATGAAGAGGCAAGGCGTGCATTTGAAACATTTTCTTCGTTTTTAGGAAGGGCCGCTGGAAATTTTGCAGCACTTAACATGACAAAAGGTGGAATTTATATTGCAGGTGGCATCGTTCCAGCAATGTTATCAGAATTTAAAAGCTGTAGTTCTAGGTTTATTGGTGCTTTTGAAAATAATGGTATTAGGGCAATGACTAGTAAAATTCCAACTTTTGTTATTACTGAACCACTTCCCGCTTTTATAGGTTTAAGATCAGCTATATCTAGCCACTTAAAGAAACAATTATAACGCTTTTTTCTTTTTCTTATAATATCTGGCGCATGCATCTTTTAATTCAGTGACCATAACAGGTCCATCTTTCCCACCATCGCCAGTCATTTTGCTGGAAAGAATAAGTTTCAAAGAATCGTGATGCCCACTTACGATGGATAGGGCATCTTCATCTAATGTATCAATGCTTTCTAAAAAACTAAGCATAATATTGGCTAAATTACCGACCAAAGCATATAAATTAGAGACAAAGTGATCTTTTCATAACCCCGCGTGAAAAGCTTTCAAAAGTGATATTCCTAACACAGAAGGGCAACCAGTTTTTGTGGTTCCTTGTCTTGGTGCTAATGACAAGGCGTGTTTTCCTTGTTTTTTTTATGTAATGCGTGCTATAAAACGTTTCTTCTGTATATGGAAACTATTGGGTAAATGTTTATGTCTAAAAAAGACAGCGAAGACAGCGTCTCGGGATACTTTAACAGATTTGCTAAATGGTATCATCACCGGTCCCGGGACAAAAAAGACGAAGATATGTACAAGCTCCAAGTGGGGAGCAATTCTTGTATGTTGTTGTCTGTAGCCTTTGCGATATGCTCATCTGGAGTAACGCAGGAAGAAGTGAAGATGGTTTATCATCAGGTGATGCAGTTGAAGCTATATCTGCCTAATGCGTTGGAATCATTTTTTACAGATCCAGAGCGGGTAAAAGCATTCACACTTTTGTCGGGTACAGGGACAACGGCTTCTTTAGGTCTTGGCAGGAGCTGGTGGAACTTAAAGCATGTGTTTGACCGTAACAGCAACGGGGAGTTTCTTGATCCTAAGGAAAAGAGGCGGCATAGAACCGCAGATCAGAAAAAACTGCAATTTCGTTCGGCCCTTACGCAGGTTCCTATGGCGGTAGAAGGCCTCTATATTTTGGCCGAGGACGGGGGTAAAGGAGGGGGTATAGAGCGTGTGTTATCGCCTTTCAGTTCTATTCTAATGTCTGGCACAAGGTGGAAACTCTATTATAAAACCCTTAAATCTATTGATGAAGACGAGAAGCTCAAGGAAGGCAAGAAGTTCAAGCCTGGTCTGTTTTTAACAAAGGGGCCGGGGTATTTAACGTTTGCAAAGGGCGCTTCTCTTGGTGTTTTGGCCCAGTATTTAGATAATCATTACGGAATAGTATCTGGATCTCTGATGTACGTTGTTGCTGTGGCGCAGGTGTTAATTGGCATGAAGACACTCCATTTCGATGGAAGAGTTGCGACCGCCATTGAGAAAAGTACAGAGCCTGTTGCCCCTCAAAAAACAGAAGATGCGGTAAAACCGCAAATCAGTTAAGAGATAGGGGTGGTGAAAATCATCCCTGTTTTTTCTTTTTCTTATAGTATCTGGCGCATGCATCTTTTAATTCAGTGACCATAACAGGTCCATCTTTCCCACCATCGCCAGTCATTTTGCTGGAAAGAATAAGTTTCAAAGAATCGTGATGTCCACTTACGATGGATAGGGCATCTTCATCTAATGTATCAATGCTTTCTAAAAAACTAAGCATAATATTGGCTAAATTACCGACCAACGCATAATGGAAAATTGTAGCATTTGCTTTAAGTTCCATGACGGGCGCAATTAAGGTTTTTATCTGCTCTTCTGATTTATTTTGATCAGTTTCAGGATTAATTACTTTAAGAGCTTTGTCTAAACGGCTAAGAAAATCTAACCCCATCGGTGAAAAATCAATTTTATTTTCTTCAATTTCTTTTTGCGCACGCTCAACGGCTTTTTTGTCTAAAGGACCAGGGCCAATTCTTTTTCTTAAATCATTACTGGCTTTGTAGGTTTTTATTTTTGGTTTTTTTTGCGTCATTTATTTTTTCCTATATTTAAAGTCTTAATCCCCTTTAGATGAGTATTTTTTTTCATCTTCAAGGCGGCGGAATGGGCCGTTATAGCTTGGATCAATACGACGTCTACGGTCTGGTCCAAAAAAGTCAGATGTTTCGATGAAGTCACGCGGGTTTGTAATGACATAGGCTAATCTTTTGGCAATATCATTGGCAGAAAATGGCTTGATCAGAAACTCTGTTACACCGCTATCACGGGAAGTTTCAACGCGTGACCATGCGCTATACCCTGTAATAAGGATGATAGGTACCATTTTGTTTGGTGATTCAGTGCCATGGCGTACTCTGCGCGCCAATTCCAATCCATCGCCTGGTGCCATCAGCCAGTCTGTTAAAATAATATCGTGATTATTTTTAGAGAATTTTTTAAAGGCTTCCTCGCCATTTTCTGCTTCTTCAACATTTCCAATGTCCAGGGCTCTTAAGACAGAAACAAAAAGTTTCCGCATTGGGTGGATATCTTCAACGACAAGGATGCTTAATTTAGAAAATTCAAAAGCCATACAGAGAGAGTAAATTGTTCTTCGTCATTCGTATAGATAATTATTATAAGGACTAAGGGTAGGCATTGATTCCCCATAAAAGAACCCTGATGCTTTATGTTTTTCTAAATCATGCGCGAGGCACAGTTTATCAAACAGCATCAGGGCCTTTTTGGGAAGCTTGCTCCTAAAGCCCATAATCTAGCGTAAACGCAGACATTATAAACTATAAGGGGGCAAATATTGATCCAAGTTCTCATAGAATAATATGATGTACACCAAATTTTCTAAAAGACTTCGCAGATAACCCATATCTGCTTTATTTATCGTGGCTGGTCTAACCACTCATCGGTTGCTTTGCAATTTTTTGTCTCAAAACCGATATTTCGGAGTAAAAACGTTAAGCACCTCTTATCTATCTCATAACCACTCATGTTTTCGCGTGCACGACCACGGGTCATATTGGTTATGAGGAGATTTTAGTACCGTTAATCCCCTTGAGCTTCGACGCTTAAAGATAAATCCTAAGATCTAAATTCGCTTTCGAACCCAGAATAGCGACCAAGCTATTCTCTCTTCCAAAACCACCTCATCGGCGCTTCCTTTTTTAGTAGGAAGTAATGTCTTGGCGATAAAGATAAGTTAGAATCAAAAGAAAAGAATGTCGAGTCTTTTTCGCACTTTTTTGTAAAAAAATTTCAAAAAGACATATTCAAATGAAACTATGTTTCAAGAAATGGCTTTGATATTTTTAGAAAATACGGGTTGAATCACAGAGTTTTCCACAAGCATATCCCCTGAAAAAAAATTTAAATTTGGTGTAAAATATTGAAAAATATGGGTTTTTATTTGTCAGAATCAGTAACAATGCTCTTCATTGAATGTGATTCTATGTCTAAAAACGAATCTTCATAAATTTGAATTAGCACTCTTATAGCCTCCATCCTATAAAAAGCAAGACTTGCTTATAGGTATTTGCAATTTATCTTATAAGCTTTCTATTATTTGTTTGATTAGCGCATAAATTAAGGCAGAGCTTATGTTGAAGGAAGAAATACATACTTGCTATAAGGGGGTATTTTTGATAAAGAAAGCATAACTTACGAAAAATGCCTTTAACATAATTCTTGACATAATGATGATGTTAGGGTAATAATGCGCTAAATATTAATAAAGTGTTAACAAGCGCGTAGCTTTTAATTTGTAAATTTGTATTTTTTGTTTTTACAAAGACATTAAATATGTTGGAAATTTTTAGAGGAGATCATCCAATGACATGTAACAATATTATTTTATCACAACCTGAATCGGGCGCAATTTTAAGCCATGAAATTCCAAGTGATGTTTCGGCACGTTTAAATTTTGGCTCAGATAATATATCGGGTTTGCGTGTCGGTGATGAAGGACAGCTGGTGATAAATTTTGTTGAAGGTGGTCAACTAAATATTACAAATTTTGAAGAAGTTGTTGCGAATGGTAATCTTCTCTACCTAGAAGACGGCACATTAATTGATCCTACTATTTTAACTGGTGCTTTAAGATCTCCTCAAGATTTTAATAATATTGAAACAGCTGCGGGTGCGGCGACGAATGCAGATGCTATTCGTATTGCGCAACCAGAAGCAAATACAACGCAAGAAGTAAACATGCAAGCGGGTCAAAAATATATTTGTGATTTTGATCCTGCCAATGCCGCCACCGTTGAAATTAAAGACGGTGCTATGATTCTTACCTTTGCGGATGGTTCGCAAGTTGTTATTAATAATTATGAACAAGCAATGGCGGGTGACCTACCTGCTGAATTGACAGTTGCTGATGGCGCAGTTGTTGATACTGAAAATCTAATTACTGAAGCAACAGAAGTAGAATCTGTTGAAGAAATTCTTCAAGTTGCACAAACGGAAGAAGAAGTTGTAGAAAGATCGTCTGCGGAAACTGTTGCAAACATCGAACCTGCTGCTGGTGATGCGGCAGAGGCATTGGCTTTAATCGAGCCAGCCGCTGGTGAAGAAGGTGGTGTTAGTAATTCCGGTTATGGCTTTGGTAGCGTTCCAGCAAGTGCACCGTTAGATTCTCCTGATGCTATTGGCCCTCTTGGTCCGACGCAGCTTGTTTACCAAGCCCCTGAATTTCTACAAGAGACTTTATTGATGGAAGAAACGCCATTTGATCCTTCCCCGCGCTTATCTGCAAGTTCATTGACATTAGATGAGACCAATTTAACTGCTGGTGGCGGTATGATTAACGGTGGTGGAACTGTTACTGTTAATTATGGCGGCGATGGCCCAGGTATAATTGCCCCTAACGGAAACTTCAGTGCCACATGTAACCTAACGGGCAATCAATTATCTTCTGGTGGTGTTCCAGTCATCGTTACACCAACATTGGATGGCTATGAAGGATTTGCGGGTGCAACATTGGTGTTCACATTCACCATTGATCCTGAAACAGGTGACTATACTTATGTGCAGAACGAACCTTTTGATCATTCTGACACAAACGATGATAACGAAGAAATTTGCTTAGACTTTGGTATTGTTGTTACGGATGCTGACCAAGATTCAACAAACACAAATGTGCGCGTTAATATTTTAGACGATGCGCCTGTCGTGTTTTCACAACCTGCTGCTGTCGTTGATGAAACAAATCTTGATGGTGGTGATTTGGTTGTTAATGGTGTGTTCGCTGCTGACGCTGGTGAAGATGATGCTAGTGTAACATATACAGGGAATAATGCTGGTTTTAGTGCCGGTGGTTCTTTGGATAATAATGCTCTGACATCACATGGTGTTCCTGTTATTGTAACTTACGATGCGGGGACAAATACTTATACAGGTGATGCGGGTGGAACAACTGTTTTCACTTTTGTTGTTGATCCTGCAACAGGTGCTTACACTTATACGCAAATAGAACCTCTTGATCATGCTGATGATACGGATCCAGACGATGATCTTACATTGAATTTTGATGTTACGATTACAGACTTTGATGGTGATTCAGAAACAGGTCAAATTACAGTTCGTGTTTTTGATGATGGTCCTGAAGCAAAATCAACAACGAATTCTGTTGATGAAACAGACCTAAATGGTGGTGTTTTAGCTGTTAATGGTTCTGTTGTGCCTGATTTTGGTGAAGACGGTCCTGCTGTTACAGATGCTGTTGATGCGAATGGTGATTTCCAATCTAGTGGTTCAAAACTGGCTGGTGCTTTAACACAAAATGGCGTGCCTGTTATTGTTGGTTTTGATGCAAACACAAATACCTACACAGGAATGGCTGGTGCAACGACTGTGTTCACGATGGTTATTAACGTCGATGGTACTTATAACTTTACATTAGAGGGTCCGCTTGATCATAACGATCCAAATGATCCAAATGATATTATCAATCTTGATTTTGGTTACTCTGCGACAGACTTTGAAGGCGATAGTGCTGAGAGTTTTGTGCGTATTCAGGTTAAAGATGATGTGCCAACTATTAATGGTTCAACAGGTGATGTTGATGAAACGAATTTTGATTTAGGAGATTTGACTTACTCTGACACAATTACCACAACGTTGGGTGCAGATATTGCAACCGTACAGACAGATGGTATTTTCACAGGTGCGCCGACATCAAATGGTGTGCCGGTTATCGTGACAAACACACCAACTGGGTATGAGGGAACAGTGAGCGGTGCAACAGCCTTTACGTTGGTTCTTAATCCTGTAACGGGACAATATACGTATACGCAATTTATTGAGCTAGACCACCCAGATTCAACTGACCCTGATGATATTATTTCTTTAGGATTCGGTGTTGAAGTAACTGCAAATGATGGCACAACAGATTCAGCAACAATTACAATTGATGTTGCAGATGATGGCCCAATTGCAAATGACGATGTGAATGGTGCAGAAGAAGGTCAGACTATTACAGGTGACGTTGTTGCAAATGACGAGCTGTCTGAAGATAATCCAAACACAGTAACGCAAGTTGAATTTGGTGGTAACACCTTTATTATTCCAAATGGTGGTTCTGTTCCTGTACCAACGCCTCTCGGTACATTGACATTAAGTAGTGACGGTACATATGAGTTTACTGCAACAGATATAGGCGACCCTGATGGAACTGTGACATTCACTTACACATTGGTCGATAATGATGATGATAGTGATACAGCTGAGCTTTCTATTCGTGTAACACCAGATGGTGAGCCTGTTGCTGTTACAGAAGAAATGACGGTTGATGAGACAAACTTACAACCAGGTCCTCTTGTTATTAATGAAACATTGAATGTTGATTTTGGTCTTGATGGTCCAGGAACAATTACGCCTAATGGTTCTTTAACGTTTGGCGGGTCGCTTGCGAATAACGCGCTGACATCAAATGATGTTCCAGTTGTCGTGACGCCAACGGCTAATGGTTATGTTGGTGTTCTTCAAGGTACAACGACAAAAGTATTTGAATTAATCATTCAAAATAACGGTGATTATTCATTTGAATTATTTGGTCCGCTTGATCACGCTGATAACACAGATCCAAACGATCTTATTAGATTAGACTTTGGTATTACTGTGGCGGACAGTGACGGTGATACAGCAAACGGTAATGTGCGCATTAACGTTCTTGATGATGCGCTTGTTGCCTTTGATGATGTGAATAATTATGACACAGCTCAGGGCGGTGCTACAGGTAACGTTATTACAGGTCTGAATGGTGGCCCAGGAGCCGCTGACATCTTATCTGAAGATAATGGTGCGACTGAAACATCTGACAATGATGTTGTTGAAGTTTCATTTAACGGTAACGTTGTGATAATTCCTGCTGGCGGTTCAAATACTATTGAGGGCGATTTCGGAATTTTAGAAATGTTCGATAATGGTGAATACACTTATACATTGAAGCCGGGAGTTGGAACAGGTTCGACGATGAATTTATTGGATCCAACGCCTGCAGATATTGCTGGCACACAATCTACAATCACGAAGAATGGCATTACTGTTACAAGTGTAAATGGTGGCGATTTAACATTTACAGATGATGGTATTGGTATCAGTACTGGTGGTAACCATCCTCGTGTATTTGGTAATAATGAAGCGTTGGATGTTGACTTCGCATCAGCTAGCCAAGTTATTTTGACTATGGGCGACCTTGGTAATAACCCAGGTAGTGCGATGGACTTCACAGTTTACTTAAGCGACGGAACAACACGCTCTATTGAAGTGCCTGTTGCTAGTATCCCACAAGTTAACAGTGCGGGGTCAGTGACATTTGATGCTTCTACTTTTGGTCCAGGTTTGACAATTACTGGCGTTGATGTGTTTAGCCACAGTACTAATTCTAACTTTAGTAAAACATCTTTCTCATTGGTTGAAGTTAAAACAACGCACCCTGGTACAGATACGGTATGGGATACGTTTGGTTATGTTTTACAAGATGGTGATGGTGATCGTGATACTGCAACATTAATGTTGTGTGGTGAAGATTTAACAGACTATCACCCAATTGATATTAGAGGTGTTGGTGAAACAGATGATACAAATCTAGAATTTGGTCCTGATGTTGAAAATGGTGTTATCAATGTGAATTACCAAGGTGATGGTCCTGGTACAACAACTGGTAATGGTGACTTTGATTCATCTGGTAACCGTACTGGAAATGTCTTGTCATCTAATGGTACTCCAGTAACTGTTGATTTTAATGCGATTACAAATACGTATACAGGAACAGCTGGTCCAATAACTGTGTTCACGATGGTTATTAATGCCAATGGTACTTATATCTTCACACAGCTTGAACAGTTAGATCATAGTGATACGACGAATGACAATGAATCATTGTTCTTAGATTTTGGTGTTACAGCAACCGACTCTGATGGTGACGCAGGAACAGGTACTGTTCGTATTACTGTTCTTGATGATGGTCCAGAAATTGGAAAAATTGCTAAGCCAACTGATGAAACAGATCTTCCAAATGGCGATTTAGTTTTAACAGGTACTGTTCCACATGATTTTGGTGAAGATGGTGCGGGCGCAATTTCTGCGAACGGATTATTTGTTGCTAAATTCCAAGCGAATGGTCCTAATGTTACGTTACAATCTGGTGGTCATGATGTGACTGTCACCAATACGGCGAATGTTTATACAGGGAAAGCCAATGGTATTGTTGTATTCACATTAGAAGTGGATCCAGCAACAGGTGACTATACTTATACGCAAAAAGAGCCGCTTGATCATCCTGATGAAACAAATCCTGACGATGTTATTTGGTTGAAATTCTATGTTGATATTACTGACTTTGATGGTGATAAAGACACAGGTGTTATAGTGGTTGATGTACATGATGATGGACCAAAAGCCGTGAATGATTCAAAATCTGTTGATGAAGGTGAAACGGTTACAGGTAATGTTATCACGAATGATAAAGTTGGTGCTGATGAGCCTGGAACAATCACACAAGTGATGTTCAATGGTGCAACAACACCAGTGCCTGCTGTCGGTACAACAGATGTTATAGGTCAGTTCGGTACATTAACAATTGCCGCAAATGGTTCATATAGCTATACAGCAAATAACAATGATCCGAATGGTATTGATCAGTTCAAATACACATTACGTGATTTTGATGGTGATACAGATACGGCAATTTTGTCTATTGATGTTGACCCAAGTAATAACCCAATCGATATTAGAGGTGTTGGTGAAACAGATGATACAAATCTAGAATTTGGTCCTGATGTTGAAAATGGTGTTATTAATGTGAACTACCAAGGTGATGGTCCAGGTACAACAACAGGAAATGGTGCCTTTGATTCATCTGGTAACCGTACAGCGAATGTATTGTCATCTGGCGGCGTTCCAATAAATGTAGCCTTTAATGCTATTACAAATACGTATACAGGAACGGCTGGTCCAACAACTGTGTTCACGATGGTTATTAATGCCAATGGTACTTATACCTTCACACAGCTTGAGCAATTAGATCACAGTGATACGACGAGCAATAATGAAGCATTGTTCTTAGACTTTGGTGTGACGGCAACAGATTCAGACAATGATACAGGAACGGGTACTGTTCGTATTACTGTTCTTGATGATGGTCCTTCCGCAGTGTTTACAAATAATGAAATCTTACACGAGTCTGATTTAGATAGTGGTCCATTGGTTGCGACTGGCACGATGGATTTTGATTTTGGTGAAGATGGTGCTGGTACAATTACACCAAGTGGTTTGGTGGCTCCCAAATATGAACTTGGTGGTCCAACAGTTAACATTACATCTGGTGGTCAGCCAGTTGTTTTTACAACAACGGCGAATGGCTATGTTGGTAAGGTTGGTAGCGAAGTTATTTTAACTTTAGAAGTTCATCCAACAACGGGCGAGTATACTTATACGCAATATGAAGCTGTTGATCATCCTGAAGGCGTGCCTGGTGATGATGTGATGTGGATTAACTTTAATATGACAGTGACAGATGATGATGGTGATTCTGTGAATACAATCATCAATATTGATCTTCATGATGATGAGCCTGTTGCAAACGATGACAAGGCCTATGTGGTATGTGATACAAAAGTAGAATCATTCTGCTTAGACCCAACTCATTATGATGTTTGTGATTACGAAACTACTTTGACACGTGATGGAATTACAATTAGTTCTAATAACGGTCAGGACTTAACATGGGTCAGTAATTCTGACGGTTCTGGTGTTGGTATTGCTGGTAACGGTTCACCAAAAATTTATGGTTCGAATGAACGATTGGAAGTGAGTTTTGCTTCTACTGTAACTGCTGCCATATTCACTCTAGCTGATATGGGCGCCAATAACATTGGTGATGATTTTGATTACAAAGTATTCTTAGCTGACGGTTCTTCTGTTGATGAAACAATCACGATTGAAGCCTCTATGGTGACAAACGGCATGATTGAGTTTGAGGTTGAAGGATATGGCCAAGGTATTACAGGTGTTGATCTTATCGGTGGTCCATCATTTGTTTTGAATAACGTTAAAGCAGAAAATGTTGAGATTTCTGGTGGCGATGTTGAAGGTAACGTTCTAACCAATGATGATATTGGTGAAGATGATCCTGGAAGTGTTATCTCAGTTGAGTTTGGTGGTCAAACTTACGATGTTCCTGCAAACGGTGAGCGCATTATTAACGGCGACAATGGAACATTGACGATAAAATCAAACGGTCAATACAGCTATGTTTCCAACGGTGGAACAGCAAGCCAGAAAATATATAACTTTAGTGTTGATAATCCTTCTGGTAGCGACAAGGCTGGCGATATTAAAAACGTATCAACAAGTTATAATGAGACAACGAAAGACTTTACGTTCTCCATGACTGTTGAATCAGTTGCCGATGCTATTCGTTTTGCTGTAAATGACGGTCCTAATCCTAAAGATCACCCTGGTGAGTTGGCGTTCTTCTACGTTGATGGCACAGGCTCTGAGCCAGTTGTAACTGTTTATGGTTATAACGGTGTAAGTGGAAATAGTTGGAAAGATGGTGGAGAGGCTTCTGGTAATCAGCCTGCTGATAAAATCTTGAGCTCTATTACAAATCCTGAATTATTCTCTGACATCTCTGTGACGTTAGACGGAAATGGTAATAAAATATTCAGTATTTCATTGGATGTAACGGCTATTCAAAATCATGATCCTGTTTATGGTCCTGATGGTATTTGGGAAGGTGTTGAATTTTCTGATAAAGTTGGAATTTGGGCGCACCCGCTTTCTGGTGTGAACTCAGAATATGGTCAAGATGGATTCTTAACAACTTTGGATTATTATAAAGCTGGCTGGTATGACACAAGTAACAAGCCTACAGAAATCACTATTATTAATGGTGAAAAAGGTGATGATACATTCACATATACAATTCGTGATTTTGATGGTGATACATCAACGGCCACATTGGAGATTTGTGCAAAAGACTTCCATAACGTGATTGATGTTTATGGATCAGGAGACTTCTACGGTACGGCTGATTCTGACCTGTTCCTCTTTGATGCTATCGGGGCTAGTGCGGCAACATTGCGTGACTTTAATCTGGGTGAGGATGCTGTTGATTTATCGAAGGTTCTTCAAGGCTATGATCCGCTAACAGACGCAATTAATGATTTTGTTTACGTAACACAGTCTGGAGGGGATACTGTTATTTCAGTTGATACTGATGGTAATGGTGGCGTTGCTCCACGTGAGATTGCTGAGCTTGATGGCATAACAGGCCAATCACTGCAAGATCTTGTCGAAAACGGCAATATTATTGTGTAATTAAAAGAATTTGAAAAACCTGATTAAGTTTGATTCAGGTTTTTCTTATGTATATAAAGGCTATATTCCTTATTATGTAGGGGTTTTGCTATTTAAGAGGTAAAATTTCAATGGTTTGTGTAAGATAAACAACCTATTGAAATAGAACAAAATGCTTGCACTTATACCTAAAAAAGGACATAACTAGCAAGAAATTAAGAAGATTTAGAATAAGTTTATTATAATTTTTTATATTTAAGTGAGGACCCATCTAATGATGCGTAAAAATAAAAATAACCTAGTAAAACGTGCCGCTCTGATAGTGCCCTGCGTCGCTTTGATGGCTTTAATTTCGCCTGTAAATGCACAGGATTCAGGTCAAATGAGCCTATCACAAGCAATTTCTGCTGGTGTCATGACCAATCCAGAATATGGTGTTGTTGCGGGAACGCGCCGTGCAACAGATGAAGAATTAGAACAAGCAAAAGCGCTTTATCTTCCTTCTGTCGATTTTAGTGGTGACACTGGTTATGAGTATACAGATGATGTTGGAACACGTGCTGGTATTGGAGATGATGAAGAATCATTATACCGCTATGAAGCAGGTCTAACACTGACACAAATGTTGTTTGATGGTTGGGAAACCAAATATGAGAATGAACGTCAAAAACACCGTATTCAATCTTCTGCACATCGTGTTCGTGAAACAGCAGAATTAGTTGGTCTATCTATTGTTGAGAGCTTTCTTGAAGTGATACGCCAACGTGAGCTATTGAACATTTCTCGTGAAAATGTGAATGAGCATCTTGCGATTATGGGTTTGATTAATAACGGTGTTGAGGCTGGTCGTTCTACACCAGCTGACCTTGAGCAAGTTAAAGCTCGTTTGGCTTCTTCTCGTGCTCAAGAATCAACAATTCGTCAACAACTTCGCATTGCAGAATCTAATTTCCGTCGTGAAGTGGGTGATGACCCAAGAGCGTTGGTTCTTCCAGAAGTGCCAGTAACGGCGCTAACAGCCAATGTCGAAGAAGAGGTGAAAACAGCACTAACAGAGAGCCCTACTTTGGATATCTTCCAATCTGATACAAATGTAGCGTACGCTGAATATAAAGGTACAGGATCTACACTATACCCACAGTTTGATTTTCAAGTGAATGGTCGTCAGGGGAATAACCTTGGTGGTGTTGAAGGACGTGATACTAGTGCTTCTGCTTTATTGGTTGCAAATTGGAATCTTTATCGTGGCGGCGGTGATGTTGCTCGTGTTCGTGAATTCACACATAGGTATGAGGTTTCTAAAGAACGTCGTGCTGATACTGCACGTGCTGTTGAAGATGATGTTCGTCAAACTTGGGCGCGTATGACATCTGCTGGAGAACGTGCTTATGAGTTTTCTGCACAAGCTGCAGCAAACTCCGAGGTTGTTCGTGCTTATAAAGATCAATTTTCTTTAGATAGACGTACGTTATTAGACGTTCTTGACGCGCAAAATGAATTATTTGTTTCACGCACTAATACAATTAACTCAGAGTTCCTTGAAATGTTTTCAGTCTTTAGATTGTTAGCCTTGAAAGGCCAATTATTGCCAACATTGGGTATTGCTTACCCACGTGAAGGCGCTGTGATTGAAGCACCTGATTACGTTGTTGATCGCTAATATATAGCTGAGTATCTTAAATACTCGCTTTTGTTATTAATTTTTAGGGGAGTCTGTGATAGACTCCCTTAATCTTTTATAACAAGTATTTAGGATTATTAAGTGACGCAAAAAGATCAGCCGATAGACCAAAGACAGCCAGCAAACGAAACTGAACCAACGGCAGAGCAAGGGCAACAATATAATGTTGATCCTGAAAATCCATATTCTGATGAATCTGCCGATACAGCAGGCGAAAACGCCGAAGTTCAAAAAGAACATGAAAAAGCACCAGATGTTTGGCCTTTAGAAGCAGATCGTGTTGCTATTCATGATCCTCTCGTTAATTGCTTAAAGTTATTGGCAGGGCATTATGGCCGCCGTGCTAGCGTCGCTTCGCTTACATCTGGTCTTCCTATTCCTCAAAATGGAATTACACCCGTTTTATTCGAACGCGCTGCAGAGCGCGCTAATTTAAATTCTTTCATGGTGGAGCGTCCTTTGGATGCACTTGCTATTGCGCCGAACCTACCCTGTATTATGGTTTTAGAAGGTAATCAGGCTTGTATTCTTTGGGAAGTAAGACAACCTAAACAAAAAAAGGCATCAGGTAAGAAAAAAATCCTGGTTCATCCTGAAGCCCGCTTTGTTGTCCAATTTCCTGAAACTGAAGATGACCGTCAAGAAATGACACTTCAGGAATTGAATAAGGTTTATTCAAATTATGTTTTTTATGTACGTCCGGTTGCTCGTATTGATGACCGTGCGGGACCGGCAGAAATCGATAATGCTCGTAGTTGGTTTTGGTCAGCTTTATTAGAAAACAAAAGTATTTACACGGAAGTTATCATGGCGGCGGTTATGATAAATTTATTTGCCTTAGGGAGCTCATTGTTCGTTATGAACGTTTATGACCGTGTGGTCCCCAATAACGCAATTGGGACACTTTGGGTTTTGGCGGTGGGTGTGCTCATTGTGTATGTCTTTGATTTTATTTTAAAGAATTTGCGGGCTCATTTCTTAGACCATGCTGGCCGTTTGGCTGATGTGAAGGTATCAGCAAGGTTGTTTGAACAAATGCTTGGTATGACGATGGAAGCTCGACCAGCAAGTGCAGGGGTTATGGCCAGCCATATGCGTGAATTTGAAACGTTACGTGATTTCTTTACGTCTGCGACATTGGCGGCGTTAATTGATTTGCCGTTTATTTTCTTTTTCATTGCTATTATTGCTCTTATTGGTGGTCCTATCGCTTTCGTACCTTTGGCAGCAATTCCTATTGTTATTGGCGTAGGGATGACATTACAGAAACCTCTGCAAGCCGCTATTAAACAATCAATGATGGAAAGTGCCTTAAAAAACGCCCTTCTCTTTGAAACAATTTCTGGTTTAGAGACAGTGAAGGTACAGGCTGCGGAAGGACATACACAAAGACGCTGGGAGGAGCTTACGGATAAATCTTCGCGTACATCTGTTAAAACCCGCCGTGTGAATGCGTTTGCCTTGAATTTTGCGACGTTCGTTCAACAAATTGTCAGTGTTTTTGTGGTGATTGTGGGGGTATTCCTTATTAAAGAAGCAGAAATGTCTATGGGGGCGTTGATTGCTTGTGTGATTTTAAGTGGTCGCGCGATGGCGCCTTTGGCGCAAATAGCAGGGCTTTTGACCCGTATGCACCAATCAGCAGAAAGCTTGCACCAACTTGATGAGTTAATGAAGAAAGATGTTGAGCGTCCAGCAGGAAAGCATTTTATTTCCATGCCCTCTATTCAGGGAAAAGTTGAATTTCGTGATGTGCTCTTTCATTATCCTAATCAGACGGTTCCTGCACTTAATAATTTAAATTTTACTTTAGAGCCAGGCGATCATGTTGGTGTTATTGGGGCGGTGGGTTCTGGTAAAACAACAATTGAACGTTTGATGATTAATCTGTACCAACCTGAAAGTGGAAGCGTACAGCTTGATGGAACAGATGTACGTCAAATCGATCCAGGAGATCTACGCCGCAACGTGGGTGCTGTTCAACAAAGTCCACAATTATTTTATGGCTCTGTTAGAGAGAATATGACGATGGGGCATGAAATGGCACCTGATCGTGCTGTGTTACGGGCGGCTGAATTGGCAGGCGTAACAGAGTTCTTAAAAGAATCTCAGGCAGGTTTAGATACTCAGGTTGGAGAACGCGGGGAAGCTCTGTCAGGAGGACAACGTCAGGCCGTGGCCATTGCACGTGCTTTATTATACGACCCACCTGTTCTTATTTTGGATGAACCAACGGCCTCAATGGATCCTGCGTCTGAAAACCGTTTGCGTAAGCGTTTGCATCATGTGACAGAGGGGCGTACAACCATTTTGATCACCCATAAAGGGTCTATGTTAACATTGGTTGATAAATTGATTTTACTTGATCGTGGTAAATTGATTGCTTTCGGACCAAAAGATGAAGTCATCCGTAAATTGCAAGGCCGCCAATATGGGACAGCCGCAGAAAAAACAGATGTATAGAGGTTTAAAACATGTTGGGTAAAAAGAAACAACCAATTAAAGAAATTACAGGTACAGACAAGAATCTTGCTAATGCCATGAAAATGCAAGCACGTGAAAACATGACTGATGTGGAGCGGGCTGCAGATGATAAAAAAGAATGGTTAGCAGAACATATTGGTCGTGTCCAAGCGCATGGCGAACGCTTTTTTCATACAGATGAAGATATGCCGTTGTCATCACATTTATTGTTGTTCTTTATTTTGGCGTTTTTCACTTTGTTTTTTATTTGGGCCAGTTTTGCCAAGTTAGATGAAGTAACACGGGGTGATGGAACGGTTATTCCATCAAGCGAAATACAAAAAATATCTTCGCTTGAAGGCGGTATTGTCGAAGAATTTTATTTTAAAAAAGGTGACGAAGTTAAAAAAGGTGATGTTCTTGTTCGTTTAAGTGATATTGCTGCCTCATCAGATTTAGGGTCTAACGAAGCGCGTTATCTGGGTTTGTTGGCGGCTATCTCTAGATTGCAAGCGGAAGTGGAAGACCGTGTTCCTACATTTCCTGATGAGGTCATGAAGGGTGCGCCGCAATCAGTGACGGAAGAAATGAATGCGTACAGAGCAAATAAAGATCAGATTGCCAGTCAAACCTCAATTATGGAGCAACAAAAGTCTCAACGATCACAAGAATTAAGTGAGTTACAAATTCGTTCCAGTGATATTCGTGGGCAATTGGATTTGATACGTGAAGAAAAACAAATGGTTGAACCGCTAGTCGCTAAAGGCTCTGCGCCACGTATGGAATTGCTTCAGCTTGATAGGCAAATCAAAGAAAAGAAAACAGAGTTAAATGGTGTTTTGTCGGCAATTCCACGGGCTCGTTCTGCTATTGGGGAAGCCAATGCTCGTATTCGTGAAGTTAAATCAGCATCAAAAGCACAAGCACAAACTGAACTCTCAGCAAAAAATATTGAGATGCAAGCCATTAAGCAAGGCTTGGTGGGATTACAAGACCGTAAAACGCGTGCCGATATTAAATCACCGGTTGATGGTTTTATTAAAGAATTAAAAGTTTATACAGTTGGTGGTGTTGTCCAACCAGGGCAGGAATTTATTGAGATTGTTCCAAAAGATGATCAATTGTTGGTTGAAGCTAAGATTAACCCAAAAGATATTGCGTTTTTATACCCCGAACAAGAAGGTATCGTTAAAATTACAGCTTATGACTTTGCTATTTATGGTGGGCTAAAAGGGAAAGTGGTAGCCATCTCTCCTGATGCCGTGACCAATGAAGAGGGTAATAGTTTCTATGTTGTAACAATGCTAACAGAAGAAAGTGCTTTGAAACGTCGTGGCGAAATTTTACCCATTATTCCAGGAATGGTTGCTTCTGTTGATATTTTGACAGGTGAGAAAACCGTCATGGAATATTTATTAAAACCATTTATCAAAACGCTTAATAATTCGCTAAATGAGAGATAGACAGTCTCATTTTAAGAGGCTAAAACCTTAATTATGGAAGCGTTAAATAAGAAAACTGATATGATTAAAATTACACTCCCTGATGGTGCAGTGCGGGAATATAACGCAGACGTGACAGGTATGGAAATTGCCGAGAGTATTTCTAAATCTTTAGCAAAAGCCTGTATCGCCGTTCGTATTGATGGAGAGATTTCTGATTTGTCCTTGGCTATTGATCAAGATGCTTCAATTTCTCTCATTAAACGTGACAATGATGAAGCGTTAGAGATGATTCGTCATGATGCTGCGCATGTGATGGCGGAGGCTGTTCAGACCTTATTTCCTGGTACGCAAGTGACCATTGGTCCTTCTATTGAAAATGGTTTTTATTATGATTTTGCGCGGCCAAAAAATGAAACGCCTTTTAGTACTGAAGATTTTCCAAAAATAGAAAAACAAATGCGTAAAATTATTGAGCGCAATTCCGCATTTGTTCGTGAAGTGTGGGATAGAAAAACTGCGATAAAATATTTCCGCGATAAAGGCGAAAGTTATAAGGCGGAATTGATCGAAGACTTGCCAGACACTGAAGAGATTAAAGTCTATAAACAGGGCGAAGGAAACGATGGGTGGTTAGATTTATGTCGTGGACCACATATGCCATCAACAAAACATGTGGGGTCTGCTTTTAAGCTGATGAAGGTTGCTGGTGCCTACTGGCGTGGTGATTCAAATAACGCCATGCTGACGCGTATTTATGGGACAGCGTGGCGTGATCAAAAAGAATTGGATGCATATTTAAAACAGCTCGAAGAGGCCGAAGCTCGTGATCACCGCAAGCTTGGTAAGGAAATGAATTTATTTCATATTCAAGAGGAAGCACAAGGGTCTGTTTTTTGGCATCCAAAAGGGTTTCATATTTATAATCAAATAGAATCTTACATTCGTCGACGTTTAAACGACAGTGGATATGAAGAAGTTAAAACACCACAACTTATTGATAATAAACTGTGGGAAGCTTCTGGTCACTGGGGTAAGTATCGTGAAAATATGTTTGTGGTTCCTGATGTTGTTCCAAACACAGAAGAAGGCGGAAAAGTTTTTAAGGAAGAACCAACAAAATTTATGGCGTTGAAACCTATGAATTGTCCTGCGCATGTTCAAATTTTTAACCAAGGTTTGAAGTCATATCGTGATTTACCTATGCGTATGGCAGAGTTTGGCTGTTGCCATAGAAATGAAGCTCACGGTGGGCTACATGGCTTAATGCGAGTACGTCAAATGACTCAGGATGATGCCCACATCTTTTGTACCGAAGACCAAATCATGGATGAATCAATCGAGTTTTGTTCATTGGTAACCAAGGTTTATAAAGATTTAGGGTTTGAAGATGTGCGTGTTGTTCTTGCTCTTCGTCCTGAACAACGTGCAGGGTCAGACGAGGTTTGGGACAAGGCTGAAGATGGATTGCGCCAAGCATTAACAACAGCTGGTTTAGAATTTGAGGAAGAAGAAGGTGAAGGTGCCTTTTATGGTCCTAAGGTTGAATATCATATACGTGATGCCATTGGTCGTAGTTGGCAATGTGGAACGCTACAGCTAGACTTTGTTTTACCAGAGCGTCTTGATGCCAGCTACATTGGTGAAGATGGTAATAAACATCGCCCTGTTATGCTTCATCGTGCTGTTTTGGGTACGTTAGAGCGCTTTATCGGCATTATGATTGAAAGTTATGCAGGTAAGCTTCCCTTATGGCTTACTCCTGTTCAATGTGTTGTGGCTTCTATCACAGGGGATGCCAATGATTATGCCCAAAAGGTTTACGATGACCTCATTGCGGCGGGTGTGCGTGCTGAGTTAGACGTACGAAACGAGAAAATAAATTATAAGGTACGTGAACACTCACTCGCTAAGGTGCCTGCCCTCTTTGTTGTGGGGATGCGAGAGGCAGAAGAGCAAAAAGTAGCTATTCGTCGCTTGGGAAGCCAAGATCAGAACGTAGAATCTCTTGAAAAAGCTATAGAATCTCTTGCTTTAGAAGCAAAACCCCCTTATTAATCCTTTATTCATAAAAATTACTTAAATTAGTTAAGAGCTTTAACAAAATAGGAGAGACTTACCATCGCTAGACCACCATTTCAGCCCCCGAAAGATAGGGGCCCAAAAACGAATAATAATATAACTGCTGCCAAAGTTCGCGTTGTTGGCGCAGATGGAGAAATGCTAGGGGTGATGAGTGTCGCCGAAGGTGTAAGTGCCGCAGAAGAAGTTGGCCTTGATTTAGTTGAAGTTTCCCCCAATGCAGATATTCCTGTTTGTAAAATTTTAGATTACGGCAAATATAAATACGAACAGCAGAAAAAAGCCGCTGAAGCACGTAAAAAACAAAAAACAGTTGAAGTTAAAGAAATTAAAGTTCGCCCGACAATTGAAGATCATGATTATGAAGTGAAATTGAAGGCGGCTAAAAAATTCTTAGGTAATGAAGATAAAGTAAAAGTAACGCTTCGTTTTCGTGGCCGTGAAATGGCACATAAAGATTTGGCTTCAAAATTATTAGACCGTATTCGTGATGATTTGGAAGAATGTTCAAAAGTGGAGTTTGAGCCAAAAATGGAAGGTCGTCAAATGATTATGATTTTAGCCCCTGATAAGGCGGCGGCAGAACGTGTTGCAAAACAACGTAAAGCGAAAGAAAAGCAGGCACTTGCTGATGAAAAAATTGAGGCGTTGCCTCCAGCGTCTCCTGAGGCAAAGGCTGAATAGTTCTAAAATTCTAGCACCGCATTAAGATATCAGGCATAATTAACTTATGTCTGAGCCTTATATCGAAACCTATTATCGAGATACACTTAATTCAAACGAAGAACGTCAATCTCTATCCGAAAATATAGATACTGAAGTTTGTGTGATTGGTGGCGGTCTTGCGGGGCTTTCTACGGCTTTGGGTCTTGTTGAAAAAGGCAAGCGCGTCACGCTGATTGAGGCCAACCGTATTGGTTGGGGGGCTTCAGGACGTAATGGGGGTTTTGTAGCCAAGGGGTATGCGTCTGGTTATCGTTCTTTGGTTAAAAAAGTAGGTTTGGAGCATACGCAAGCGCTTCATAAGTTAGCGACAGCAGGGCGTAGCCTGATTAAAGAGCGTATTCAAAAATATGATATAGAGTGTGAGCCGTTAAGGCAGGGTGTGCTTGGGGTTTCGTGGAATAATAAACCCGAAGCTGTACATGATTATATTGAGTTTATGCGTAAAGATTTAAACGCGCCGTTAGAGTTTTGGTCAACCGAAAAAGTACGCGAGGTTTGTAAGACGGAGCGTTATTATGCTGGATTTTATTCTCCTGAAGATTATCAGTTTCATCCTCTTAATTATGCGCGTGGTCTTGCCGAAGCGATTGAGTCGCATGGCGGTACAATTTATACAGGCACGAAGGCGCAAAAAATTGAAGAAGCGGGCAGTGGATATGAAGTCCATACGCCTAAAGGTAAAATTAAATGTGATCAGGTTGTTTTGTGTTGTTCTATTTATGTAGATGATCTGAATAAGAAATTAAAATATGCTGCTTTCCCTGTTTATACCTTTGTGATGGTCACAAAACCTATTCCTGAAGATCGTTTAAATGCTGCACTCAATACCGATTACGCTATCTTTGATAATCGGTATGCGCAGGATTATTATCGTCGTCTACCAGATAACCGAATTTTATGGGGTGGCCGTGTGAGCTTGAAAGGTGCGCCTGCTAACCTTGCACAAATTATGGTGAAGGATTTATTAAAGGTTTATCCTCAACTCTCTGATGTTGTTGAGGCTGACTATGCATGGGGTGGTGAGCTGTGCTATGCGCCGCATAAGATGCCTCAAATTGGTCAGTTAAAGCCAGGCTACTGGTATAATACTTGTTTTGGAGGGCATGGTCTTGTGCCAACGTCGGTCGGTGGCGATGTGGTTTCTTCGGCTATTGCTGAAGGAGACGAGCGTTATAAGCTGTTTAAACCCTTTTCAAAGCTTTGGTTTGCTGGCGGGCCATTGTCGCCTTATATTGCACAAAGCGTTTACTACCTTTGGCGCGCGCGTGATCTTCTGATCAGCATGAAGAAATAAAAAAGGCCGCTTTCGACCCAAAGTAGATATTTAAAGGAAAGTATAATGTTTGATGTCGAAACGCTGAATAAATTTTATGAGAATCTATCTTCTCATAATGGAATGAGTGTAACAGATTTTCAGAATAGACTAGAAACTCTGTTCGCAGAAGATCGTTCCAAGGACGATTTAAATGACTATCGTCTTGGAAAAAATCCATGGAAAAAGCTTAGGGATGAAATAACGCCAGTATCACGCTTTCTTAAATTTAAACATATTGAGCTAGATCGTGTTCGCTTTCCGCTTGATAACAGTACGCCAGATTGTTGGTTATTGAATGATAATAGTGATCCTCTTGGGATAGAGGTAACGATTGAACGAGGGCGGGAGGAATATCATCTAAAAAAAGAGATGATTGAGACGGGCACTGGGCGTGGTTTTATTGGAATACAAGATGATGCACCACAGATTGATTTTAACATTTGTATGTCTAATTCTCGTACCATGTATACATCTGAGCAAGCTCTTGATGTTACAAAGAATGGTGTTCTTCGCTGTCTCTCAAGAAAGAACGACCAAAATAAATATGAAGGAGTTTTCTATTTGTTAATTGGGGCTCACCTCACCACTCTTCCAAAAGAACGTTGGGACGTCATTAAGGAAGAATTATCTCAAGAAGCGATAAGCTTACCTTTTCAGGAGGTTCATATAATTGGAAATGCTGATCAAGAACCATGGGGGTTTCAGATTAAGTAAGATAAAACGCTACTTTCATTAAAAAAGCGGACATTAAATTTTATAAAATAAGCTTTTTAAGCGTTGGATTCTAACCACTCATTTAATTGGGTTTTGGACATTCCACCAACTTTGGTATCAACCAATTCGCCACCTTTAAATATCATTAATGTCGGAATACCACGTACACCATATTTTGTTGGTGCGTTCGGGTTTTCATCAATATTAACTTTGACAATTTTCATCTTGCCAGATACCTCATTGGCGACTTCGTCAACGATAGGGGAAAGTGCTTTACAAGGGCCACACCATTCTGCCCAAAAATCAACCATGACAGGGCCATCTGCTTTTAAAACTTCATTCTCAAAATCCGCATCGGATATATTCACGCTAGACATCGTATTTTCCTTATATATTTATCTTAAAACTCTATTCGCTCATCATAAGTGATTCGTTACTAAAATCCCCGTTAAATTTTTAAGATAAATCGTTTATTTCCATTAGTTCTGCCCCATCTGTCCAAACCAAGGCACAACGAATATTTCTATTAGGGTAGATGCGCCGCATAATGTCAGCGTACGCTTTCATTTGGTTTTTATAAATCAGAGGGACATCCTGTACGTTTTTTGGTGGTGGGCGGTTGGTTTTGTAATCAATGATTAAAACCTCGTCATCTGTCACTAAGAGGCGATCAATTTGTCCTGAAATCAGGCGGTTATTATCTAATAATCCTGTCACAGGGACTTCTGCCATAGAATTAGGTCCAAAAATCATAGAAAATTTGGGGTTTTCTAAAATATTAAGGGTTTCCTTTACGATACTGCCTTGTATCTTTTCGCTTAATCCGTGAGCTGGTTGTTTCACGTATTTTTCGGCAGCTTCTTTACGGTTTTCAGATGGTAAGTCCGGTAATATTTGTAATAATTTATGTGTTATGTTGCCGCGCAGAAACCTGTAATCCTGATCTGCTTTTAATGGTGATAAGGTAGGAACTTCTGGTTCCGAAGGTCTTGAAGGGGTTAGCGGACGTGGAGGAAAGGGTTCTTCTTTAATGGTTTCAAACAACCATTGTGGTGTGACTATTTTTTTTGTAGTACCAGTTTCTTTGTTTTTATGGCTATTGTCAGGCTTGCTTGTTGCCGCATTTTTATACTGTAATGTTCCGTCTTCTAATGTTTCCACATGGGGTAGGTTTTCAAATCCACGTTGTGCATAATTATACCAACATTCATCGGATATGGCCTTGCTTCCTTTATAGCCGCCAATATAAAGCTGTTCTTCAGCACGCGTTAGAGCAACATATAGTAACCGTCGGTATTCTTCATCGTTCTTTAGTTTTAAAGCACTCATCGCTTCTTCGCACGGAGTGGGTAGGTTTGTTGAGGTAGGGCAAAAATAAGGAAGGTCGGCGCCGCTTTTCTCAGGCCATAAAATACGTGTCGGTTTAGTTGAGCCATTGGCACGGACTGTATCAGGCAGAATGACAATAGGTGCTTGAAGTCCTTTTGCCCCATGAACCGTCATAATACGTACCGCATTACCCGCTTGTTCCATCTGGCGTTTAATTTGTGTCTCATTATGAAGTTGGCTTTGAATAAAATTTTGTAATGTAGGTATGTTGTCGCTTTCAAAGCCAAGAACCTCATTGAGAAACTCATTTAAGGGGTCAAGGGACTCATCGCTCAAACGGGCTTTAATTGCGCTTAAGCCGCTTGTATGGGCAGGGCAGCTGGTTTGTAAAATGTTTGAGAAAAATTCGTAAGGGCGACTCTTACCTGAATTTTGTATTATATTTTCTAACCAATTCACAAGGTCTTTATCTGCCTTTTCTTTAACAGATGCCCAAACAGATTGAGACCCACGGTTGTAACAAACATCATAAAGCTGTTCTTCGTTCCATCCAATAAAGGGTGATTTTAAAAGACAAGAAAGTGTTAAGTCATCTTCAGGAAGTAAGGCGAAATTTGCAGCGGCGCATAAATCTTGTACAACCAATTGCTCACTTAAAATCATTCTATCAACCCCGCTGACGGGAATATTTTTAATTTTTAAGGCACGGACAAGTTGGTCAATGAATGCAGTGCGTGATCGTACTAAAATCATGATATCGCCCGCTTCAATTTTGCGGTCATAAGACTTTAAGTCTTCTTTTCCAATCCATCCCGCTATCTTCTCACTGATATGGGAAGCCATTTGTATGGCTCCTGATGAAGATTCAACGATATCTAATGGCGGATTCCAGGGGTCAAATTCTACTTTTTCTGAATTTTCAAAAATCGGCCATAATTCAACCAATCCAGCTTGTGTATGACGGTGTGCTTCATGATGAATGTTGCTTATATCAAGACCAGATCTTATTTCTGGTGCAGAAAACACACTATCGACTAATTTTAAAACTGATTGAACGGATCTAAAGGAAACATGAAAATCAATTGGGTCAAAAACTTTATTTGAGTCTTTTATTTTTCTCTCAAACCATTCGCGCATTTCTTGAAATTTTTCAGGAGAGGCGCGTTGAAAACTAAAGATAGATTGTTTCTGGTCACCTACGACAAAAATAGTACGGTCAATGTTTTGACCAGACTGATCATCAAAGAAATCATCGCTTAATGTTTTAATGATTTCCCATTGTTCAGGGTTTGTATCTTGTGCTTCATCCACCAGAAGGTGATCAATCCCTTGATCCAGCTTGTAACGCACCCATGGAGCGACGTTCAGGCCATCCATGCTTTTGGTTTTACCCTGGAGCAGGTCTAATGTTTGTAATATAAGATCGTCAAAATCAAGCGCTCCAATTTGTGTTTTTAATTTTTTGTATTCTTCAAATATTGTTTCGCCTAACATAAATAAATCACGTGTTAGAGTTACAATTTTTATAGCTTCCATTTTTTGCATTAAATCAAAAATACGTTGTGCTTCTATATTCAAAATATCTTCAACATCAGGGTTTATCTTTTTAACAGCGGCTGTTGCTAAAGATGTTCGTATTGTATTTTTAGTTGTAATGAAGTTTGTGAAATAATTCCCAAAACTTTTCATACGGTCTTTTTGATCTAGCTCTAGCCAGTTCTGAATAGAGATACCTTTGGGTTGATCGCTCTTGATTGTCCCTTCGGATAAGGCTTTGCAGGCTTTCCAAAGCCCTGATTCATTGAAGGTATCATTAGAACACTCTTGGTATAAAACATCATCTGCAGACTTCCCCGCTGGTATATCTAATGTCTTACAAAGGTTTGTATAGAGGCCTTCACTGTTAAAATTTTTCTCTAATATTTTTTGTAATTGCCTACGCTCTGAAATTAAATTTTGTAGTAATTTAGAAAACTGTTCTTCGTTTTGCGCTAAAACTAAATTATGTACCGCTTCTGCCAAGGGAGAGCCTTTATCTTCTGACGCTATTTTAAAGACTTTTCTTTGGGCTTGTTTGATTAATTGCGCAGCCTGATCTTCTTCTAACGCTTTAAAACTGGGGGTTAGGTCGGCTTCTAAAGGAAATCGGCCTAAGACAGATTGGCAAAAAGAATGAATGGTCATGATGGGTAGGCCGCTTGGGGCATCAATCACAGTGGCGAACAGTTTTCTTGCCGCGTCAATTTGTTCTTTGGTAGGGGGGTAGCCTAAAAGATTTTTTAAATTTTGAATTAGTCCTTTTTCACCTTCTGACGGCATGACGGCCCATTCACTAAGTTGATTATGAATGCGTAATGACATCTCACTGGCGCCTGCTTTGGTAAAGGTAATCGCCAAAATTTTATGAGGGGCGCAGGCGTTTAAATTATGTTGATCGGGCAACAATAATCTTAAAATTCTATCGGTAAGAACCTTGGTTTTTCCTGATCCTGCAGAGGCTCCAACCCAAACGGAAGAGTTGGGGTTAGAGGCGCGGTTTTGCAGTACATTCGGGTCTGTATGGCGGACGGTTTCTTGCTTTAATAAGGCTTCTGACATTACGCTGCTTCCTCATTATTTTCGTCGAGGGCTGCCCATTCTTTTACACGTTCCAAATGTTCGTAATCATTAAAACGCGGTGCGTTATCAAGTCGTGGAATAGCCAGAAAAGGCACGGTTTTGTCTTCATAACTATGAATAAGATTGGTCAACCCTTCTTGTGTTTCTTTGATGATGTCTTGTAATTTTTGTCTATCGTCAATTGCGGTAACTTCCCCCGCTATGGCGGCACCTGTTAACGTCCAATAACCAATATAATCTGCCTGTTTTTCATGAATACCATTTTGTTCAAACCCACCTTCGGTTACTATCATTGCTTCTAAGGCTAATTGAGGCGTATCACCATTTTGCATTCTTTTTTGGTAATATTGACCGCCTGATTTATAATCTATAATAGCCACACCGCCAGTATTCATGCGGTCTACACGGTCGGCAACCCCAGTTAAAGTAAAGGGTTTGTCCAATCCTTTCGTTATCGTTATTGTTCCTTTAATTTCAGATTTACCAAACGTGGCGTGGGTACGCCATTCTTGCTCATGTGGAATAAGCCAGTCTGCTAAACGTTTCATGCGTGGTAGCCAAAAATTCCATTCGGATTCATCGTGATTTTGTTCTGCCAAAACATCGCGTGCTATTTGAATGAAATCTTCTTTGGTTGTGTCGGTAATGTCTTTAGGAAATTTTTTGGTAAATTTTTCCATGACGTTATGAAGTATATTTCCACGATCTACGGCTCCAATTTCTTTTTCAAGCGGTTCTAGTGCGTATAAGTTTAAAACGCTACCCGCATAGATAGAGTATGGATCTTTCATCCATGTTTCTATTTTGGTGACAGATAAATGGTCGGGTCGTACGGCTTTCGGGGGCTTTGGTGCGGGGCGTGAAACAGGTTTTGCCTCGCCGACCTTATCCAATAAATCTACATAGCCTAAATGTGGTGCGGTACGAATAATATCGGGATTGATACCAACGGCTTTCATGAATGTATCAATGCGTTGTAACCACCGTGCGGGTACTGTGGGCGTTCCATCTTCACGAATGGCCCGTGTTAGAAAAACTTCTTTACCGCAAAAGGCTTGAACAAAATCATGGGCGGCTAGGGTAATGCTACGCTCTGGTTTTGGCAGACCAAAATTAACTCGCATTGGGCGTGACATCCATGGATCATGTCCTGGGTCTGGCGGCCAACTGCCTTCATTCAAACCGGATAGAATAATACGATCAGCTTGAATGAGGCGGGCTTCTAACTGACCTAAAATCATTAAGTGTGGGTGAGTGCCGTATTTGGAGCGGACGCTTACGCTTTTCATGAAATGGTCTAATATGGCTAGATAATCATGAGCATTACATTTTTGAATTTGGCTTGTATGGCTTTTAAGGTCAGAGAGGAAGTTGGCTGCCGCCTCACCTGCATCACCCTTCCAAAGAAAAAACTCACCCATTTCGTTTTGTGATGAAGATAGTTGTTCGGCAATTTCTAAGTGCATATTCAAAATTTTAGAAAAATCTTGTTTGCCGCCTTCAAATTTTTTAATTAGCGGATTTATCATTGGCTCTAAATGATCAATAAGTTTTAAAACGTCTGGATGCGGCTTGTGTTTGTTTTTTTCATCATTCAGTTTTGTTTCATAGTGATAACGCAAGCCCGAAAACCCTGAAATAGGTTTTAAACCGCGACACAAACCAATATCTAAATAACGTGTTGTGCGCCTAAAGTTTTCAAAGTTAGCGCCTTGGCATAGGTTATGTTTTAGAAGGGCTAATAATGAAACGGGTGCGGCTTGTGTTAGGACAACCTGCATAATAAGTTTTAAATAAATGCCTATCGGTGTTTCGCTTAAACTTTGCCCGCCAGAATCATCAACTTCAATCCCCCAACGTTGGCAGGATGCTGCTACACGCCTTGCTAGATAACGGTTTGGGGTAATAAGCGCGGCTGTTTCGTTTTTATGTTCTAAAACTTCTCGCAATAAAACTGCAATGGTTTGCGCTTCGGTTTGGGGTGTATCGCAATCTATTTGCTGTACATTTTTTAAAGTGGTTTCTAAATCATTTTTTTGTTCAGGTGGTAAATGAACTTTTTGCCATTCATGGGTGTAATCAGGCGGGGACATGACATGTGAAATAAATTTTTCACGGGCTTTAATAGTGGTTGTAATGTCCGCAACATGTGTCCAAGTTTTTATATCTTGGCGCGTGGAGTCTAAATTAATGAGTAGTTCTTTGAGAGTGTTTTGTGGATGACCTTCTTCAACCATGTTCCATGCTGTATCTGTCATATTTTGGTCTAGACCAGGTAGAATAACAGACCCCTGAGGCAGTGCTGATATGGTTTTCAGCAAGTTGGTCGTTGAAGGGATGGAGCCTGTTGATCCCGCTGCAATAACGGGATGGTTCGGCGGTGTTTGTTCCCAATGATGGTGCAAGGCATTGATTAAACGGTTTCGTCTATCTGCCGCATCAATCATACCGTGTTCTTTTAAAATTTCTGGCCAGTTGATACTTAATATTTCTAAAAAGTTAAGGGTGATCTGCCATTGTTCGGCAAAATCATTACCGTCGATAATATGAGGTAACGTGCTGAGGTCTAAATCTTCTGTATAGATTTGATCCATCAGCATTCCAAGTGCGTTGGCGAGGCGCATATCTTGTTCTGGTCCGTTTGAAAATTGGGGCATGCCGGCAATAAGCTTGCTGAGCAAAATTTGTCGCATGAGTGAGGGCATGGCGGGTGGAATTTTATCAATTTGCGAAGCTGTGCCACTGATGAATAGTTCTTCGCCATCAACGTCACCAATGGGATGAAGTCGAGGCAACATAATGGGTTTATCGTGACTATGTCTTAAAAATGCTTCTTGTACACTTCTACAGGCGCGTCTTGTTGGTAGTAAAATAAGATAAGAGGCTAGTTTTTCTGGATTGTCGCCAACTTCTTTTATCAACCCGCTGGCCAACGTATCTGTAAAGGATACGGTAGGCGGTATCGTATATATTTTTGATGGGTTGGGCATGGTTTAGATTATGCCTCTTTTTCCTGTACGTTTATTGGGTTTGAAAAAGCCTCATTCACTCTATCTAAATCTTCAGGGGTACTGATGTGATGCCACTCGCCCTTATATTCAATACCATAAAGCGTACCGGCTTCTTGTGCCTTATCCATACATTCTAAAAAGGAAAAGGCACCCTCTGGGGTGTTGTCCAAAGCGCTGGGTTTGGTGATGCGGATGCCTGTAAATATATATTGGCCTGACCCATCGTCTGTACGTGTAAGACGTCCATCTTTGGTCATATTATAATCACCGACATCTTTTGTAGAGGACATTTGGCTTGCTGGCTGTAATAACAATAAGATATTCATTGTGTCTGGATCCCATGCTTCAGCCAATTGATCTAGTGCGCTCAGCTCTTCTGTATCATCCCAAAAGGCATCCCCATTAATGAGATAAAAGGGTTTGTCTGCCATTGTGTGAAGACCAAATTTAACGCCACCACCTGTCTCTAAAAGCTCTGTTTCATGGGAGAAAGTAATGACAGGAGCTTGCCTATCTTTAAAATGTTTTTCTATCCTGTCCCCTAAATAATAGAGATTGATGGTAACATTTTTTACACCTGCGTTTTCTAGCTTTTCTAAGGTATGTTCCAAAATAGGTTTGTTATTTATCGTCACCATAGGTTTGGGTTTATCATCAGTATGCGGGCGCATTCTTGTGCCTTGACCGGCGGCAAGAATAAAGGCGTGTTCTGGTGCTATACGTTCCATTTTTAGATTTCTTTTTTGATGTTTAACGTTATTTTACGCGATTCGTCGTCTATGGGTTCAATAATTATTTCTTTGTAATGGGCTGGTTTTAGGTTTTCCAACCTTTCTGGCCATTCGATCAGAAGGATGTTGTCTTGTAGTGCGTCTTCCCAGCCTAACTCATATATTTCCTCAGGGCTTTCAAGACGGTATAGGTCAAAATGCCATATCGTTGATTTTGGGGCGTCATATGTTTGGACCAAAGTAAAAGTAGGACTAGGAACATCAATGTCTTTATCGACTAAATGATGGATAAAGCTACGGCAAAATACACTTTTTCCAGCTCCTAGGGGTCCATTGATTAAAAAAATATCACCTTTGACAGCTTCATCAGCGCATTGAATGGCAAAGTTTTGCGTTTCTTCTTCGCTTAAAGTTTCTAATATTTGCGAGCTCATCCTTTATTCTTTCAAAAGCGCAGGTTTTTCTTTATATCCATGAGATAATCTTGCAAATTAGCACATGAAAAGGAAGGCTAAAAAGAAGATAGCATGCCAGAAGAAAGTCATAACACTGATGTTGCCATTATAGGCGCAGGACCTGTTGGATTGTTCGCTATATTTGAATGCGGCATGGTTGGCTTGTCATGTCATGTTATTGACTCGTTGGAAGCAATCGGTGGGCAATGTACGGCTCTTTATCCTGAAAAACCAATTTATGATATTCCTGCTTATCCCGAAATTATGGCTGGAGAGTTTATTGAAAAACTTGAAAAACAGGCTGCGCCTTTTAGGCCGCAATATCATCTCAACCAACAAGTTGTCTCATTAAGTAAGCAAGGTAGCAAATGGCAACTTACAACCTCTAAAGGTACAGAGATTCTGGCTAAATCTATTATTATTGCTGGTGGTGCAGGGGCTTTTGGACCCAATAAACCACCATTAGAGAATTTGGAAGCCTATGAAGGCCAGTCAATATTCTACATGGTGCGTCAAAAGAAAGATTTTGAGGGTAAAAACATTGTTATTGCTGGTGGTGGTGATAGTGCCGTTGACTGGGCTTTGTCTTTAGCACCGATGGCAAAAAGCGTACGCCTTGTCCATCGGCGTGATAAGTTCCGCGCTGCGCCAGAAAGCGTGACGAAGCTTCATGATCTACAAGAGCAAGGTCAATTAGAACTAATGGTTCCCTATCAATTACAAGGTTTACAAGGGGAAAATGGTCAATTAACAGCCGTTGAGGTTGTTGATGGTGATAAAAACGTACGTGTTTTAGAGGCTGATGTTCTTCTACCTTTTTATGGTTTAGCGGCATCTTTGGGACCGATTGCTGATTGGGGATTGAAGTTAGATCGCCACCATATAGAGGTAAATCCCACAACGTGCCAAACAAGCATTAACGGAATATATGCTATAGGCGACATTGCCGCTTATGATAACAAACTGAAGTTAATTTTGACTGGTTTTTCAGAAGGGGCTTTTGCAGCGCATCATATTTATAATGCGCTTAACCCTGAAAACCCGTTACATTTTGAATATTCAACAACAAAAGGTATCCCTGATTAATCCAATTGTTCTAAGTCATCGAACTCGGCTTCGATATCAATTGATTTTGGAATTTTTAAGGTTACTGATGTTCCTTTACCTTCTTCTGATGATATTTCAACATGACCATCATGTAGCTCAACAATATTTTTGACCAAGGATAAACCTAAACCAGCGCCACGCGATAAAGCATGTGCTGACATATCGGCTCGATGTTCGTGAATGGCGCGTCCAAAAGGTTCAAAAATACGTTGTAAATCTGTTTTCGAAATTCCTATGCCTGTATCCGACACGGTAAAATGAATATAGTCATCGATAATTTTTGCAGAAATTTTAATTTTTCCATTTTCGGGCGTAAAATTGATAGCGTTATGTATGAGATTTAATAAAACTTGTTTTATGCGGCGTTTATCAGCAATGATCGATCCAATGGTTTTTGTACAATCTAACTGTATGTTGATAGATTCTTTGAGAGCCCACTCTTCGGTAAGTTCATGAAGACCATGTAACATTTCATAGACATTAAATTCATTGTAACTCAGTTCAAGGTAACCAGCTTCGATGGTTGAAAGGTCTAAAATATCATCAATGAGACGTACAAGCTTACTGCCGGCTTCTTGAATGCCGCCACTATATTCTCTTTGCTTTGTGTTAAGGTCACCAAAATATTGATTATCCAATATCTCGGCAAAACCCATAATGGCATTTAAAGGCGTACGAAGTTGATAAGACACATTAACCAAGAAGTCTGTTTTTAGTTGTTCGGCGGCTTCTAAGGCTGCATTTTTTTCACGTAAAGCGTTTTCAACTTTAACGCTATCAGTCACATCGAAGTATGAAACAAGTACACCGCCGTCAGGCAAAGGCACAGTGGCATATTTTAAAAGTATGTTGTTAAGGAGCTTAATTCTTCCTTCTTGCACCGTACGCTCAATAGCATGGGCAATAAGTTTTTCTTTTTTAGCTTTATGTTTTTCAGAATCAAAACAGTTCATCATACGATCAACTAATTTTGTAATATGGGGGTTTCCTTCCATATCTTCAGGATGAAGTTGCCACAACTCCATATAAGAGGGGTTGTAAAGTTTGAGTCTTCCATCGCTACCAAACACGGCAACACCTTCAGATAGGTTATCGAGCGTTTCTCTTTGTACCGCAATCAATGTATTGTAAGAAGATTCAAGTTCTAAATTGCTTGTTACATCTTCGAAGGTCATCATAAGGCCACCAACAGGATGCGGCATGACAAGCATACGTAGGGCACTCCCGTCGGGTAAATACAGCATGTCATCTAAGGGATCAATGAGTCGCGTAAACATATCGAGCCAGCCTTGCTTATAGTTTTTAAAATCAGCCTGCTCGGGCAAACGCCGTGTTTCGCGTAATTTTTCTAATAGGTCGCCCAGTTTTGGTCCAGAATTAAGCCATTGGTCTTCTAAACCCCATAATTGAGCGAAGGCAGAATTGTAAAACTCAAGTTCTTGGTCGGCATTATAAATGGCGACAGCCGTCCTTAGTTGTTCTAATAAGGTTTCGTTGGCGGTTAAGTGGCGGTCATATTCTGTACTTGCCTCTTCAGCGGCTGTTATATCACGCAACATGCCCAACGTTTGTTTGTGATCTGCAAGGGGCGTTTCAGTCACTTCAATAAAAAGGCGCTTACCTTTACTAACTATATGTCCTTTGATTTTCAAAATTTTGTTTTGGGATGTTGCCTCTTTAGCTAAGGCTTTTATCGTTTTAATTCCTGTTTTTTCTTTAGGTTTTAAAATAAGTTCATCTTGGTTGCGTACAATAGAATCTGGCGTTCCTTTTACGAGTTGAGTGTACGCTTTATTAACCCATATAATATTTGTAGAGTCATCGCGAAGCCAAAAGGCTTCACTCATTGTATCAAGTACAGTTTGTAATCTACGAATTTCATCAGTTTTAAGGGTTGCACTTTGTTCTAATTGGCGAACCTGCTGTTTTTCATTCGTAATATCTTTCAGCCATATAATATCAAAATAATCAGTTTTATCTAAAGCAATACCGCGTGTTCCCGATAGATTTAAAAATTTATTATTAGATTTAATGTGTACGTCTTGCGTAAAATCTTTGCCGTTTTTCTGCAAATTTTGAAAGGCATTTTCTAGGGCGGCAGAATCACTTACTTTTAAGGCGTTTTGAATATCAAAAATACTTTCAATTTTTTCAGTGTTTAAAAGTGAAAGGAAGTTCTGACTGTAAAGAATGCCACCGTCTTTGGAAAAACCACAATATTCTCCTGGCATCGCTGCTAAAAACGCTTCTAACCTATTTTTTTCAACGCGTAATTGTTCTGACCCAGTTAAATTACCGATCAAATGGCGTAGTGGTTTTGTTTTTGCGACCTCTGACATAAGTGTAAGTGTAAGAGTGACTTAAGAAAAGAACAAGTTTTTGCGCAATCTTATTACAGGATACCTACAAAATAATTGCCTAAAGAATAATGGTTCTTCGCCCATTAAGGAAAATGCGGCGTTCAGCATAGAGATGGATACTGCGTGCCAGAACGCGGCTTTCCGTATCTTGACCGAGTCTTTCCATCTTTTTCGGGGTATAGCTATGGTCAATCGGTTCAATATCTTGCGCAATAATGGGGCCCTCATCTAAATCTGCGGTGGCAAAATGTGCTGTGGCACCAATAATTTTTACGCCACGTTCATAGGCTTGGTTATAGGGGCGTGCGCCTTTAAATCCTGGTAAGAATGAGTGATGAATATTGATAACACGACCAATATAATTTTCACAAAAATCTGTCGATAAAATTTGCATGTAACGGGCCATAACAATTAATTCACTGCCCGTACTATCAATAATTTTTCTGATTTCTGCTTCTTGTTTATCTTTGCTGTCTTTCGTAACAGGCAGATAATGAAAAGCGACGCCATGATCGTCGGCTAATTTTTCAACGTTTTTATGGTTTGAAATAATGGCTGTAATCTCGATGGGAAGGTGGTTTGTCCGCCATCTATAAAGTATATCATTTAAACAATGATCATGTTGAGAAACCAATATAACGGTTTTTAAGTGCGCGCTCATATCGCAAATCTGCCAATTCATAACAAATTCATTGGCTATGGCCTCAAAAGATTTTTGAAAGTCAGAAAGACTGTTTTTTTCTAATGGGTTAAAAACCACCCGCATATAAAATTGCCCTGAGTGAGGATCATTAAATTGTGCAGATTCTTCAATGTTACATTGGTGATTACTCAGGGCGGTGGCAACGGTGGCAACTATGCCTGATTTATCATCACAATTAAGTCGTAGGATATGCATTATATTTTTTAGCCTTTGATGGCCTTGGTTGTTTTGACAAAAGAACTGATTACATTCTGTAATGCTTTGGCCTGTTTGTCATCGGTTAATTGGCCTTTATCATTAAAACAGTTATGTGCCGCAGGAATGGCCAATTGATCTGGGATAACAGTTACGCCAATATTACCCAGTAGCATACGAAGTGGTACAAGACCACGCATTCCCCCTAAACCACCGGGTGAGGTGGAAGAAATTGCGGCTACTTTACCCCGATAGGCGGCAAGTGACGGCTCATTTTCTTCATGCTCTCTTGATATCCAATCAAGTGTATTTTTTAAGAGTGAGGAGAAAGAGCTGTTATATTCAGGGCTGGCGATAAAAAACCCATCATGTTCAATGAAGATTTTTTTAAGCTTGATAGCATTTTCAGGAACGCCACTTTCATCTTCCAAGTCACCATTGTAAATTGGCATGTCAAAATCGGCTAGATCGATGAAAGTCGCTTCTATGCCTTGCTTGCTTGCAATATCACAAGCAATTTTTGACAATTTTTTATTAAAAGAGTCTTTGCGACAACTGCCCGAGAGAAATAAAAGCTTTACAGTCATTTAGTATCTATAAGCGTCGTCTTTAAACGGCCCTGCTTGCTCAACACCAATATAATCCGCTTGGTCTTTAGATAGCTTGGATAGTTTTGCGCCAACTTTTTCTAAGTGAAGCGTCGCAACTTTTTCATCTAAATGTTTAGGCAATACATAAACTTGCTTCTCATATTTATCTGAATTATTCCAAAGCTCAATTTGTGCCAAAGTTTGGTTGGTGAAAGAAGCGCTCATAACAAAAGAAGGATGCCCTGTTGCACAACCAAGATTTACCAAGCGTCCTTCGGCGAGCAAGATAATGCTTTTACCACCTGGAAATTCAATTTGGTCAACTTGCGGCTTAATATTGGTCCATTTTAGGTTACGTAAAGGTTCTGTTTGGATTTCATTGTCGAAGTGACCAATGTTACAAACAATTGCGTTGTCTTTCATCTCACGCATATGATCCATGGTGATGATGTCTTTATTTCCTGTTGTGGTTACAAAGATATCGGCACGTGGCGCGGCCTCTTCCATTGTGACAACTTCGTAACCTTCCATGGCGGCTTGCAATGCACAGATAGGGTCAATTTCTGTCACCATGACGCGTACGCCTTGTGATTTTAAGGATTCGGCTGAACCCTTACCCACATCACCATATCCTGCAACACAGGCAACCTTACCAGCCATCATGACATCTGTCGCACGGCGAATAGCATCCACTAAAGATTCGCGACAACCGTACTTGTTATCAAATTTTGATTTAGTCACAGAATCATTCACGTTAATCGCAGGCACCATCAATTTACCTGCTTTTACCATTTCGTGTAAGCGGTGTACGCCTGTGGTTGTTTCTTCGGAAAGACCTTTAATGTCTTTCATCATTTCTGGATAATCTTCATGCATGATGGTTGTTAAGTCACCACCATCATCTAAAATCATATTTGGTGTCCAGCCATCTGGGCCTTTAATTGTTTGATGAATACACCACTCACCCTCTTCTTCTGTTTGACCCTTCCAGGCAAAAACAGGTGTACCTTTGGCAGCAATTGCGGCGGCGGCATGGTCTTGGGTTGAAAAGATGTTACAACTACTCCAACGGATGGTTGCGCCAAGTGCTTGCAGCGTTTCAATCAAAACCGCTGTTTGAATGGTCATATGAAGACAGCCAACAATGCGGGCATCTTTTAGAGGCTTTTTAGAGCCATATTCTTCGCGTAGAGCCATCAAACCAGGCATTTCTGCTTCAGCTAATTCAATTTCCTTGCGACCGTAGTCAGCCAATGAAATGTCTGCAATTTTATAGTCGTTCTCTACTGTTTTCGGTGATGCACCCATGATATTTGTCTCCGTCTTATCTAATTTGGTATTATGTTTGTGTATTTAGCATTTTATTAACTAATTTCGGTTAAGAATTAAGGGGTTAAGCCCATAAAATCAAGGGTTTTATAGGTATTTAAAAGGATAATATCGACATGCAAACACAAGATTTTAATGTAGAAGGCGCAATTGGGAAGTATGCGTATCAACGCTCCCCCGTGAATGAGCGTGCTTTTTTAATTCTTAAAAAACAAGATGAGGCAAAAGAAGCCGTTCCTGTTGGTGATTACACCATTTTGGATAAAGAAGAAGATATAGCACTAGCGGAAAAGAAAGTGACGAATCTAGTGTCTTTGCTGAACGGCCGTAAACGTTTAATGCATTTAGGTCATGAGACGAAGAGCCGTATTTTATACAATATCGTTTCTGAAAAAGATGAAGACAATAAAATGAAAGTTTTATTTTATAAATTAGAAACAGAAGGTGTTTCAAAAGAAAATGCCTTATTTAGATTAGAAAGCGAAGAGGCAAAAAACTATGCGTGATTTATTTAAAGAATTTTGTTTCACATTAGACGGTGATCCTGATCGCCCAAACTATGAAATGACGGATGATAAGCTACCCGTTTCAACACCTGTTACACCCAAACAACCGGGTGCCTAAACTGGCATATCACGGTGTTTAACGTGGGTTTTTATTTTTAATTTTTTCAACCATTTTTGGAGCGTTTCAACGGTATAGACGGATCGATGTTTGCCGCCTGTACAGCCAATCGCAATGGTGAGGTAGCTTTTACCTTCATGGTTATAACGTTCCAATAGGGGTTCAATCAGACTTTGAAAATTTTCAATGAATGGGGCAAAACTTTCATCCGTATTAATGTAATCGCCAACCTCTTTGCTTTGACCTGTAAGGGGTTTTAATTTTTTATCCCAATGCGGATTTTTTAAAAACCGAACATCCATAACAATATCAGCTTCACGCGGAACACCGTTTCTAAACCCAAAAGAAACAAGGCTTACGGTAAGGCGTTGTGCATCTTTGTGGGCAAAGTTTTCTTCAATCGTACGGCGCATATCATGGATATTGAGCTCTGTTGTATCAATGACCAAGTCGGCAGCCTCGACTAATGGGTCCATCATTTCGACCTCTTTAGCAATGCCATCACTCACAGGTCGATCCTTAGCCAGTGGGTGTTTGCGCCGTGTTTCAGTGTAACGCTTTTGCAAAATGGAGTGCTTACAAGTCACGAAAACTAAATAGGCCTGATATTCTTTGACCGCTTTTTTTAATTTTGCTGTGCTGAAATTTCGGGTACGGCTATCAACGCCAATAGCGAGGGGCTTGTTGGACTTTTCTTTTAAAAGATCATCAATAAGACTTAAAGGAAAATTATCTAGAACTTCATATCCATTATCTTCCAACGCTTTTAAGGCTGAGGACATTCCTGCGCCCGATAATCCTGTGATAATGAGAAGTTTGTTTTTTATCATGCCGCCTGTAATTTTACCTTAAAGATAACGCCAGTACGTTTGTTGTTTTTATCACGTTTATTTTCTGCCCAAATTTCGCCTTCATGAGCATCAATAATCTGTTTTGAAATTGAAAGGCCAAGGCCAGAATGACTGCCGTAACTTTCATGGGGGCGTTCGGTGTAAAAACGGTCAAATATAGCTTCGATTTTACTATCTGGAATGCCTGGGCCATTATCTTCTACGGATATAATGATATTCTTGCCATCTTTTAGTGCGCTTATGCATACATTTCCATTGTCGGGAGAAAAAGAAAGGGCGTTGCTTATTAAATTACCAAAAACTTGGGCTAAACGTTGTTCATTTCCTAAAACATAAAGTTCAACATCTTCCGAAATTGGAATAATAATTTTTTCTTTTACATTAAAAACGCCAGTCACACGTTCCATTGGTTTTTTGTAAGCGTCCCGCAATTGAAAGAGTAAATCTCTAATATCGATACGTTCCATTTGATCACGGGAAAGTTCAGCATCAAGGCGTGATGCGTTAGATATATCACTGATAAGGCGGTCTAAACGTTGTACGTCATGATGAATAATATCCATTAATTTTTGTCGTTTTGTTTCGTCTTTAATTTTACCAACCGTTTCCACCGCACTGCGTAAGCTGGTGAGTGGGTTTTTTATTTCATGTGATACATCGGCGGCAAAACGTTCAATAGTATCCATTCTATCTCTTAAGGCTTGTGTCATATCTCTTAGAACAAGGGATAATTCACCAATTTCATCTCCTCGTTTACTCATATCGGGGATTTCAACATTGCGGCTTTTGCCAATCCGTACCGCTTCTGCCGCTAAGGCAAGTTTTTTTAGTGGTTTACCAATGAGGCCAGAAAGGTAAATGGATAACATGACGGTAATGCCAAGAGAGCCAAGAAAAACACGGAAAACATCAACGCGAATTTGCGAAATTTTTTGTTCTAATTCCGTTCCATCACGGATTAAAACTGTTACTCCTAATACCTGTTTGATTTTTTGAATGGGGGCTGCAGCGGTCAAAATGATTGAACCGTCTTCTCGTTTCCAAGCAGAAGTACTGATCTCGCCTATCATCGCTTTTTGAGAATCAGGAAAATTAAAAATATCTTCAATTTTACTTTCTGGGAAACTAGAGAGTTTTGTTTGGGTTGGAATAATATCCAAAAAACGCCCTGCTGATTGGTTAAATAGATAACCAATATTATAGCTATCTTTTTTTAATCTTTCTTTTTGGACATGGCTTGGTGATACTGAGAGTTCTTGTGTATCGGCTAGAAGGTTACTATCAATACTAAATAATTTCATGCGGCTTTTACTGCTTTGCCCAAGGCGCGCCAGCATACTCCGCGCTAGTTGTGGTTTGACTGCCTCAATTTCCATGGGATCTTCGAATGGAATGGGTGAAACTTGGAAGACGGGGCGAACGGCTCCTTCAGATAGCGCATCAGACACAAAACGCGCTTCATCGTGTAAAGATTCTAATTCACTTGCAACGAGACCATCGGTGTATTCGCCCAAGTAAAGAACACCTGCTCCTAAAATCATAATGGCAATAATATTCACGGAGAGAATACGTACCGTGAGCGAACTCATTTTTTCGGATGAGGCACTCCACCGTTGGTCAATGGGTCTATTATCGTGGGTTCTGTCGGGTTCTTTTCTACGCTTAAAAAGTGGAAAAAACCTACTGTTCTTTATATCGATACCCGATGCCATAGAGGGTTTCAATTTGGTTAAAATCGGTGTCCACCGCTTTGAATTTTTTCCGGACCCGTTTGATGTGGCTGTCGATTGTTCTGTCATCAACGTAGATATTCTCACCATATGCTAAATCAATCAACTGATCTCTGTTTTTAACATGGCCTGGGCGCATAGCGAGGGCTTTGACCAACAAATATTCAGTAACGGTTAGATTAACGGCTTTGCCCTTCCATGTACATAAATGGCGTGAATCATCCAACAATAAATCACCGCGCTGGGTCATTTCATCTGTATTTGGCTCGGGTGGGGTATTTTGTAATTGCTGGCGACGAAGCAAGGCACGAATACGTTCAATTAACAGACGCTGGGAAAAAGGTTTGGTAATATAATCATCTGCTCCCATTCTGAGGCCAATGACTTCATCTACCTCGTCATCCTTAGAGGTTAGGAATATAACTGGCAGTCTCGATTTCTCACGCAGCTTTGCTAAGACCTCCATACCATCCATACGTGGCATCTTAATATCAAGAACGACCAGATCAGGTGGATTATCCGTAATACCTTTTAATCCTTCTTCACCATCATTATAGGTTTTGACGTTAAAGCCTTCGGCTTCCAATGACATCGAAACGGACGCAATAATATTACGGTCATCATCAACGAGGGCTATATTTTGTGCGTTGTTGGGAGTCATGTGAAATCCTTTAATAGTTTACGCTAGTTTTAAAACTAATGATGAAAATGTCCACTATAAAGGCACGGTTAAGGTTATATTAGGGCAAATTAAGCCAAAATTGTGCCTATGAAGTAAAGTGAACCTGTAATTAATATTCTTGTGTTCCTGTCTTCTATATTCGTTAGTGCTTTGGCGGTTGTTACTGATTTTCTCAATTCTTTAAATCCCAGAGGTTCTACCAGATCATATAATTCATCAACACTATAAGAACTTGCCTCATCAGGGATAGAGGTCACGGTGATACTTGCCGTGTATGGCAATAATGGTTCTAAAAATTCTTTCGGATGTTTTCGGTCTACCATCGCGACAATAAGGTGCAATGGCTTTTGATCTTGTTCCTGCCAAATTTTGGCTTGGTGTGCCAGCATGATGCCCGCACTATCATTATGACCCCCGTCACACCATAGCTCTTGTGTGTCATGCAGCAAATTTCGCAACGCCAAGGACTCGTTGCCAGACTCTATTTTTTGCAACCGTCCTGGCCAATGAATTTTCCGCAAAGGATTCACAGGGGGGTTATCAGGGTTATCAGGGGATAAAATTTTTGCATCAAAATCTGTCTTCATAATGATGCGGTATGCGGCGAGGGCTGCACCGCAGTTATAAATTTGATGAAGTCCTATTAGATTTGGTTGACTCGTAACAATTGATTCACCTTGCCAAGTAAATTTTGCACCATCATTTTTGGGTTCAATATCCCACTCCGAACCGTAGCGAAATAATTTTGCATCTGTGGGTAAACTTGTTGATGTATCTTGGAAAACATCTAACACTCCTGCGTCATGCGCCTGCTTTGTTTGGTAACCAATAATGCATGGCACGCCAGACTTCATGATTCCTGCTTTTTCAAAAGCAATCTTTTGCATCGTATTGCCTAGAAATTTTTTATGGTCTTTGGATATGGTGGTGATAATGGTGCAAATTGGATCAGGAACAACGTTGGTGGCATCTAAACGCCCCCCCATGCCTGTTTCTAATATCACGTAATCCGCTGGTATGCGTGACATAGCAAGGAAAGAGGCGGCGGTGAGCATTTCAAAAAACGTAATGGGTTCAGAGCGGTTCACCGCTAGACATTCTTCCAAAACGTCTACTAACATTTTTGTTGAGATTAAATCTCCTGCTAATCGTATACGTTCTGTCGTATGGAAAAGGTGCGGAGATGTCATGACATGTACGCGTTTATGACTTGCTTCTAAAAGCGCGCGCAACATCGCAATGGTTGAGCCTTTGCCGTTCGTGCCAGCCACATGAATAACAGGCGGTAGTTTTAAATGAGGGTTATCTAGTTGTGTTAAGAACCGTTCTACCCGTTCCAAAGACATATCGATTGTCTGGGCATAGAAGCTATAGAGAAGACCTAATATCTCCTCTAACCGTGCCTCTAAGGCAGCATCGTTACTTTTATTGTGAAGGGGTTCTAATAACCCGTTTTTATTTTTTAGCACTTTTATTTTGAGCCGATGAAGTGTTAGCCGCCGTTTTTTTAACACTGGTCGCTGGTTTTAAACTAACAGGACCAATTTTTTTGTCTTTCGTCTCTTTTGCTGTTTTTTTACCCGTACCATTCCCATTTTTACCACCATTTTTGCCATTCCCATTTTCTTTAGGGGTATAGGGTTTTTTAGGTTGCATGAGTAAATCTAATAACTTGCCAATTTCTTTATTTAAATCATCTCTACTCACAACCATATCCACCATTCCATGCTCTAGTAAATATTCAGCAGTTTGGAAATCATCAGGGAGTGTTTCACGTACAGTTTCTTCAATCACACGACGACCCGCAAAGCCGATGGTTGCGCCAGGTTCGGCAATATGAATGTCACCCACCATGGCGAAAGAGGCACTCACGCCGCCCGTTGTTGGGTTGGCGAGCATTACGATGTAGGGCAGACCTTCTTCTTTCACCATATTAACGGCGATGATTGTCCGTGGCATTTGCATCAGAGATAGCATGCCTTCTTGCATACGGGCGCCGCCAGAAGCAGGCACAACAATAAGAGCAGACTTTGTTTTAATGGCTTGTTCAGCTGCGTGGACAATTCCTTCACCAACGGCGGTTCCCATGGATCCGCCCATGAAGGCAAAGTTAAAGGCGGCGATAATGGCGTTTTGTTCCCCAACTTTACCTTTACCTATAACGAGGGCATCGTTTTCACCTGTTTTGGTGCGGGTATCTTTTAATCGCTCACTATATTTCTTTTTATCTTTAAACTTTAGTGGGTCATGCGGCACACCAGGGCTTTTGATTGTTTCAAATTTACCCTCATCAAACATAATTCTCAGACGATCATGAACCTTAATCGGCATATGAAAGCTGCAGTGATAACAAACATTATTATTGGCAGTAAGCTCTTTTTGAAACAGCATGCCTTCACAAGAAGGGCATTTTTGCCAAAGATTATCGGGTACGTCTTTTTGTTCACGAACAAGAGAGCGAATGCTGGGACGGATAAGATTATTGAGCCAATTCATTATTAATCACTTTCATTATTAATCATGCCTTTTTAGCGTAAAAGGGAGCTAGATAGCAAAGAATTTCGGGTAACCTCAGAGTTAAATTGCTTTTTTAAGGGCTATAACTTGCTCGGATAATGGCGCCACAATATTGCTAACACTTTGATTTTTATTGATATTTTCAACAATGGCTGAACCGACAACAACAGCATCGGCAATCTTGCTCATTTTGGCGGCATCTTCAGGTGTTTTTATACCGAATCCAACAGCAACAGGCAGATCACATTTTTCTTTTATTTGCTTAATGTGGGCGGCAACCTCGTCAATATTGGCACTTTTGGTGCCTGTAATGCCAGCAATAGAAACATAATATAAAAACCCGCTGGCGTTCTTGATAACAGTATCAAGACGGGTTCCAATGGTTGTGGGGGTTACCAGTTTAATAAAATCTAATCCTGCTTTTTGTGCAGGAATGCGCAATTCTTCGTCTTCTTCGGGAGGAAGGTCAACGACAATAAGGCCGTCTGCTCCTGCTGTTTTGGCATTGTTCACAAATTTATCGCAACCATATTTATAAATTGGGTTGAAATAGCCCATCAAAATAACAGGGGTGCCGGTATTGTCTTTTCTAAATTCGGTTAGCATATCAAGCGTGCCTTGTAGGCTCATGCCATTTTCTAGGGCTTGAAGGGAACTGTCTTGAATTGTTGGGCCATCCGCCATGGGGTCAGTGAAGGGGATACCTAGTTCGATTAAGTCTGCGCCGCTACTTGGTAAGGATTTTAAAATCTCTAAGCTACGTGTCGCATCGGGATAACCCGCAGTGACAAAAATGTTTAACGCTTTTTGGTTTTTATCCTTAAGGGCTTCAAATGTTTTTTGGATACGGCTCATTAAATTTCCATACCCAACTTTTCGGCAACGGTGAAAATATCTTTATCGCCACGACCACACAGATTCATGACAAGTACATGGTCTTTAGGTAGGGTGGGAGCCAGTTTCATTACATGAGCAAAAGCATGGCTTGGCTCTAACGCTGGGATAATACCTTCTAATTGAGACAACATTTTAAAGGCTTCTAATGCTTCATCATCGGTAACAGACACGTACTGTACGCGATCTATGTCATGTAAATAGGCATGTTCTGGACCAATACCCGGGTAATCTAACCCTGCTGAAATAGAGTGTGCCTCATTAATCTGTCCATCATCATTTTGAAGAAAATAGCTGCGCATACCATGAAGAATACCGGTGCTGCCGCCTGTTAAACTTGCGGCATGTTTATCTGTATCAACACCAAAACCACCGGCTTCGACACCAAACATCTGTACGCTTGGATCATCAAGGAAGGGATGGAAAAGTCCCATGGCGTTTGATCCGCCACCGATACAGGCGACTAAAGAATCAGGCAACCTACCTTCTTTTTCCATCATCTGTTCTTTGGTCTCGATACCAATAACGCTCTGGAAATCACGTACCATTTCGGGATAAGGATGCGGGCCTGCCACAGTTCCAATGAGGTAGTACGTGTCTTCAACATGGGCAACCCAATGGCGAAGTGCCTCGTTCATGGCATCTTTAAGTGTGCCTGACCCTGATGTAACGGGTACAACCTCCGCTCCCAATAATTTCATGCGGAATACATTTGGTTTTTGGCGTTTAATATCTTCCGCACCCATAAACACCGTACAAGGCATATCAAATAAAGCACATACAGTTGCTGTTGCAACGCCATGTTGTCCTGCACCAGTTTCTGCAATAATGCGTTTTTTACCCATGCGGCGGGCAACCAATATTTGACCTAAACAATGATTAATTTTATGCGCACCCGTATGGTTCAACTCATCGCGTTTAAAATAAATTTTTGCACCACCGTAATGCGCTGTGGTTGCCTTGGCAAAATAAAGCGGTGAAGGGCGGCCCACATAATCTTTAGCAAGAGCGTTAAATTCATCCCAGAAAGCTTCGTTATCACGGGCTTTATGCCATGCTTGTTCAACTTCTAATATAAGTGGCATGAGAGTTTCGGCAACATAACGCCCACCATAAAGACCAAAATGACCTTTCTCATCAGGGCCACTGCGTAGGGAGTTTGCCGGAACTTTTAAATTTTTTGCTTCCATAAGGCGTATGTTATGCCTTTTTTGACGCCTGAAGGAAAGAGCGAATTTTATTCGCGTCTTTTACGCCTTTTTCACATTCTACGCCGCTGGAAACATCAACAACATCAGGGGTAAGACGCTCTATGGCCCCGTTAACATTTTCTGGCGTGAGACCTCCTGCGAGCATCCATGGTTTTGATGCTGTATAATCGTTTAGTATATTCCAATCAAAGGGTACGCCGTTGCCTCCAGGCATTCCTCCCACTTTTTCTCCGCTTGCGAGAATGGTATAAGGCGGCGAGTCAAAAAGAAACCAGTCAGCAACTTCTTTATATGTTCTGACCTTACTTAAATCGCTTTTCTGGGTAATAGAGAATGCTTTCATAATGGGCAGGCCAAATTTTTCTTTAATCTCGCCGACCCGTTCGGGACTTTCATCGCCGTGTAACTGAAGCATATTGAGGGGAACGTCATTTAAGACTTGTGTCAGATACTCATCTTCAGGGTTTACAAAAAGTCCAACAATTTGAACTGATTTTGGAACAAAGTTGGTTAGATATTTGGCAACGTCTATTTCAATATGACGAGGGGAAGGCTCAAAAAAAACAAAGCCGATAAAATCTGCGCCCTCTTCAATGGCGACTGTGAGGCTTTCAGGTTCTTTTAGTCCACAAATCTTAACTTTTGTCATTGGGGGTGGGCAGTGTTTTATTTTGAATGGCGTGCTGATAATAATTGGATAAAACAGTCACTCCAATCACATATAATAGTGGTATTAAATAAGCGATGATTGGAATTGAAATAGCAAACCCTAATAAATTTGCAATTATAGATATAGAAGAACTACCACTTGTCATCATGATGATGCCTCCCAAGATTGGGAAAGCAATAATAAAATAAAGTAATAAAAAGAATATATATTTAAGGGGGGCTAAAAACACGGCACCCATAAATGTCCAAAAATAACCTTGGGTTAAATAAAATGAATCTTTTAATTTGATTGAATTATCAACGGCTTTTGCTGGAAAATAGAAACAGAATTTATAACCTAAATACGTTATCCCTAAAAGCGCGGTAATAACAGCTAAAACACCCAATACAGCATGTATTAAAAATGCAGCAATGGATAAAGCAACCAACAATCCACCTAGAATTGTTAAAAGAATCCCCATCCCAATAAAGACAAGTTCATGCCGCTTTGGTTTGAACGGATTCATCGTAATATAATTATCGGGGCCATGAATAACCACACGGTGCCATGTAATGACGAGGCAGGTATAAAAATAACTCGCTACAAGACTCCCTAATGCAAAACCACGTTCGCTTTCAGCAAAGAAAATGGCTGTTAAAACAGCATCTACGAGATGAAGTCCTACAATCCACGGCAATAACGGCTTTAATATTTTCCAAAAAATTTCTTTATTGTCTTTAACAAATTCTTTTACATTTTTTGATGTGTCGCGTGCGCCTAATGTTGGTGTAAATGGTCTCATCTTTCATTCCCCTTTAATTTAATGATTTCAATATTTCTTCTGCTGTTTGTTTTGGATTATTACTCTGTGTAATGGGTCTGCCAATAACTAAATGTGTGGCGCCTTTATCAATGGCCTCTTTAGGCACCATAGTGCGCTTTTGATCGTTAATATCACTTCCCGCTGGGCGAATACCAGGCACCATCAGGATAAAATCATCTCCACATTCTTTACGGATAGATTCAATTTCATGAGAAGAGCAAACCACGCCATCAAGTCCAGCATTTTGGGCAAGTTTTGCCATTTGGACAACACGTTCGTTTAAATTTTCTTTATAGCCAATGTTATCAATGGCTTGTTCATCTAAACTGGTGAGGATTGTGACGGCTAATAATTTAGTTTCTTGTGGGCATTCGGCTTTTGCTGCTTTCATCATGTCTAATCCGCCAGCGGCATGAACGTTTAAAAATGCAGGTGTGAATTCCGATGTGATAGAGCGTACTGCGCTGGCGACAGTATTAGGAATATCGTGATATTTTAAATCAATAAAGATTGGTGTGTTGGGAAATTCTTTATGAATTTCTAAGACGCCTTGTGGACCAAGGGCATTAAAAAATTCCATTCCTAATTTTATGCCTAAACCGACGTCAGAAATTTCTGCGCAAAGTGTTTTTGCAGCTATTAAATCTGGTTTATCTATTGCGCAAAATATAACGGGTAAATTATTATTCATGATCAACATCTATGACTTTAAGGGCTTTTTCCAAATCACGTTCTTTTAATTCTGCTTCTAAAGTCGTTATTTCTCCTGCTAGCTTTTCATTTTCTTTGGTTAGGTTTTTGACTTCTTTCTTATACTGACGGCGGTCTTTACGGACTTGCCCCATACCCATCCATGCCATAAATGCACCCAGTAAAAAACCTATTCCTAAAAATGTTAGCCCAATGAAATAAAGCGGAAATTCTTTAGAATCATGAAAGGGGCTATAGGTAAGAAATACTTTCTCTGAATTTGATAGTGCGAATAATACCGCACCCACGATAAAGGGTAATGCGATAATCCATCGAAGAAGTGCCATGATTTGTAATCCGGTAGTTTAAGTTTATTCAGAAAAAGGACTGTAAAATTTATCTTCCGATGATTGAGAATCATCTTTTTTCTCATTTAATTTTTCACGTAACGCTTTTCCTGTTTTAAAGAAAGGTAAACGTTTTGCATCAACCTGAACGGTTTCACCTGTGCGTGGGTTGCGACCTGTTCTGGCTTCGCGATGTTTCACAGAAAATGCACCAAAGCCACGAAGTTCTACACGGTTTCCATCGGCTAAGGCACCAGAAATTTCATCGAAAACAGTATCGACGATTTTTTCAATATCCCGTAAAAATAAATGCGGGTTACGTTCTGCCAGCTTTTGTATCAGCTCGGACTTTGTCATTTTATACTCCTGCTCTTCTTTTTTGCCACATAGGCTTTTTGAAAAGGCATGTCGGTTAAAACAATTATTAAACTAATTATTACTTAGTATAGCTAATGATGCCTCTATTTAGGCATAACCGTCAAGGAAAAGATTCACCAATACATTGAAACTGCAGGGTTTTTAGTCTTAGTCATAAAAAAACCGCCTAATTTGGAGAAAAGGCGGTTTCTTGTAATATTTAGTGAGCATCTGTGCGCTTATGCGCATAGTGCTTATACATAAGACTTATTCAGTTTCTTTTTCAGAATCATCTGTCTTTTTAGCTGCTTTCTTCGCTGGAGCCTTTTTAGCCGCTTTTTTCGCTGCAGTTTTTTTGGCCGGAGCTTTTTTGGCTTTTGGCTTTTCTTCGGCTTCTTCTTCAGAAGCAGGCTCTGCAGTCTTGTTGCTACTTAAGGCAGCGCCAAGAATGTCACCAAGAGAAGCCCCTGATTCGGTTGACCCGAATGTTTCAAGAGCTTGTTTATCTTCCTCTAGCTCACGTGCTTTGATCGATAGACTGACTTTGCGGTTTTTCTGATCAACAGTGATGATTTTAGCATCAACTTTTTCACCAACGGCGAAACGATCAGTGCGTTGCTCTGAACGTTCACGAGAAAGATCAGCTTTCTTGATTGTACCAGTAACACCATCATTTACGGTGACTTCGACAATCGTTGCCTTCACTTCAGATACTGTACAAGTAACAACCGCGCCTTTGGCCATACCTTTCATTGCACCTTCAAATGGATCGTCAGTCAGCTGTTTAATACCCAGCGCAACACGTTCCTTTTCAGGGTCAACATCAAGAATTTTGACCTTAACTTTTTCGCCTTTGTTGAAAGGTTTTAAAGCTTCTTCGGTTTGATCTTCCCATGAAATGTCAGAAATATGAACCATGCCATCAATGTCTGAATCAACAGCTACAAATAGGCCAAATTCAGTGACGTTATTGATTTCACCAGTGATTTCATCGCCAACTTTGTGTTTATCAGCAAAGCCTGCCCATGGGTTTTCTTGACATTGTTTAATACCAAGAGAGATACGACGTTTATCGATATCCACTTCCAGAACCATAACTTCAACTTCTTCCGAAGTAGAAATAATTTTTCCTGGGTGAACATTTTTCTTCGTCCATGACATTTCAGAAACGTGAACTAGACCTTCAATGCCGTCTTCTAATTCTACAAACGCACCATAATCTGTGATGTTTGTAACACGACCTTTAAAGACACCTTTGATTGGGTATTTACTTTCAACACCTTCCCAAGGATCAGTTTCTAATTGTTTCATACCCAATGAGATACGTTGTGTTTCTTGGTTGAAACGAATGATTTGAACATTCACTGTTTGACCAATTTGTAACACTTCAGATGGGTGATTAACACGTTTCCATGAAATGTCTGTGACGTGTAACAAACCATCAACACCACCAAGATCGATAAACGCACCATAATCTGTGATGTTTTTAACGATACCTTCAACAACAGAACCTTCGTTGATGTTTTGCATCAAGTCTGATTTTGCTTCTTCACGGCTCTCTTCAAGAACGGCACGACGTGATACAACAATGTTGCCACGTTGACGGTCCATTTTCAAAATGAGAAATGGTTGCGGTGTTCCCATTAATGGGGTGATGTCACGAATAGGGCGAATGTCCACTTGTGATCCTGGTAAGAACGCAACCGCGCCACCCAAATCAACAGTAAATCCACCTTTAACACGACCAAAGATAATCCCGGTGACGCGTTCTGCTTTCTTATGAGAGATTTCCATCTCAACCCATGCTTCTTCACGACGGGCTTTTTCACGGGAAAGAACGGTTTCACCATTTCTGTCTTCCAAACGGTCAACAAAAACATCGACTTCATCGCCAACACGGATTTCGTTATCCTGTCCAGGAACAGTAAATTCTCTAAGAGAAATTCTTCCTTCGGATTTGAGGCCGACATCAACGATGACGGCATCATTTTGTACTTCTATAATTCTGCCTTTAACAACAGAGCCTTGCATGGCCTGATGTTCTAGAGAGCTTTCTAAAAGAGCGGCAAACTCTTTTGACTCTTCTCTATCTTGTATAGTTTTAGCTGCTTGAGCCATAGTATATTTCCTTCTATCGGTTGTTGTCTTTTGCCTTTTCACGTTGTTGCTTCGTCGCTTGCGTATGAATTATACGCGTCGCGCCTAGCGCCTAGTGAAAAACCAAAATACTTCCAACCAAATCTTTCTTTAGTTTTAATATGAATCTACATCCACGTTTTCCGGCGTTAGCCCGTGACATAAACTCATTGATAGTTTTGGCTTTTAATGAAGAAAAGGTCCTATGATTTCAAGTGCCGCATCCATCACCTGGTTAGGGGTCATATCAGATGTATCAATCACATGACAATCATGGCTGGGTTTCAAATGCTCATTGAGCCTTGTTGAGTCCCGTTCATCCCGTTCCTGCATTTCTGCCAAAACTGATGAGTATTTAGCCTCTATCCCGCGGGATTGCAACTCTTTATGTCTTCGCATCGCTCTTTTTTCGACGCTGGCGGTGACAAATAACTTAATATCCGCATCAGGGCAGATGACAGTGCCAATATCACGCCCATCTAAAACAGCGCCCTTGGTAACATTTTTGGCAAAATTACGCTGAAAATCATCTAAATTGGTGCGTACATCACTAATTTGAGCAACTTTTGACGCCATCTCGCCGACTTTGTCATTGCGTAGGGCACTATCATCGTATTTTTCATGTAAATTTTGGCTTAAATCTTTTGAGATCGTAATTATTTTATCAATTTCATCGGCATTGACGTTATTTTCAATGACTTTTAAGGCAACACGCCGATAAAGCGCACCCGTATCCAAAAAATCATAGTCCAGCATTTCGGCTAGTTTTTTGGCCAAGGATCCTTTGCCGCTGGCGGCAGGACCATCGATAGTTATGACTATTACTTTTGTCTCATTCATATCTAGTATTTAAACCAGCCTGTGGCAAAATAAAACCCATGAAATATTTCTTATTTGTATCTGTTCTTTTTTTATCCTCTTGCGGCAATATCGCTGGCTTAAATTTAGACAAATATCCTGACCCTAATGCCACGAAAGATGACTTCACTTATTGCTATGGTTATGGGTGCAGTAAGAACATGCGTCTTGGGTTTAATAGTTTTCAATGGGCAAGCATCACCAAAATTTTTGAGAAACCATCCAAAGATGCGAACGAAGAACGCATCAAAATTGGTCAGGCCATCGCTTTAATGGAAAAATATACGGGGGTGCTTGCGGGTACGGAAAAAGATTTACCGAAGGCACCTATTCAAAGAAAGACCTATCAAGAACTGGATTGTATTGATGAAACAGTGAATACAACAAAATATTTAAGCTTTTTAAAAAATGCTGGCTTGTTAAAATTTCATGACGTTGGGAAACCTGTTTTTAAAGGTATGGTTTTAAACGGTGTTTACCCGCATAACAGCGCCACCGTGATGGTGATTGAAACAGGCGAGGTTTACGTGATTGATAGTTATATCTATGAAAATGGCGCACAGCCTAATATTCGGGGTCTTGATAGCTGGCTTAAATATCGTGTTGATGAACTTGATAAAGCGCAACGCTTAAATCGGCTTTAGAATTTTATGTTTGATTAGTTACACAATATTCTCTATTTTTTACAAATGGATACACAAGAAAAAATTCAATTTTCAGAAATTATATCAAAGTCAGAATTCATAATTCTTCTATGGTTTTTCGGCTCTCTTTTTCTTGGCTTTGTTTTTGTGCCAGCATGGATAATCACGTTATTTTTAGGTTTAAGTGTTATCCCGCTTTTAATGCCTAAAATTCTTATGAATTTTTTTGCTTTTTTATCACAAGTATTTAATACAAATATCTTAGGTAAAATTTTTGCTTTTTTAGGGTTAATTTGTTTGGGAATTTTAGGGCTTGTACTTGCTTTAATGATTTTTGGAGGCTTAACCAACCCTCCATTGCGTTATTAAGTTAGATTATTTTAAATTAATCTAACCATTCTTCAACATCATTGACCCACCCAAATCATTCATTAAATCAATAAAGTTCGGGAAGCTGGTTTTAATGGGTGCGGCATCATCAATGGTGACGGGTTCTTTTGTTGCCATACCGAGGACAAGAAAGCTCATGGCGATGCGGTGATCGAGCGCGGTTTCAACGGTTGCTCCACCATTGGGAGCGTCACCTGTTCCGTGAATGGTTAAGGACTCTTCGCCCATCTCCAAATTGACGCCGCAGGCTTTGAGGCCTTTATACATCATCAATAATCTATCGCTTTCTTTCACACGTAATTCGGCAAGTCCTGTCATGGTGGTTGTACCGTTGGCGAGGGCTGCCGCGACAGCCAGAATGGGAAATTCATCAATCATGCTGGGTACCCGTGATGCTGGCACACCAATGCCTTTTAAATTTCCTGTGCCACGTACGATTAAATCAGCAACTTTTTCTCCTGACTCAATACGTTCATTTTTAAATTCAATATTGGCGCCCATCTCAATTAATGTCATGTAAATTCCATTACGACGATCATTCATCAGAATGTTTTTCATTTCAATTTCTGACCCCTCAACAATCAATGCGGCAACCGTTGGAAAGGCGGCTGAGCTTGGGTCTGATGGCACATGCACGGTCGTGCCTTTTAAATCTTTTTGTCCTGTTACACTTATTTTTTGCGTGCCATCCTTTAAATCTTCTACCTCAACAGGTACGCCAAAGGCACGTAACATATTTTCTGTATGGTCACGGGTTGGTGTTTCTTCAATGACAGATGTTTTACCCATGGCGGATAATCCCGCTAACATGACACAAGATTTTACCTGCGCACTTGCGATGGGTAATTTATATTCAATCGGTAATGTATCTTCTGAGCCCGTCATTGTGAGCGGCAATGTGCCACCTTCATGGCTCATTACTTTTGCGCCCATCATCTTTAATGGCGTAATCACGCGGTTCATCGGGCGTTTAGTCAGGCTCGCATCGCCGCTAAAGGTGGCTGTCATACTATGCCCGCCGACAAGTCCCATAAGCAGCCGTGTTGATGTACCACTATTGCCCATTTCTAAAATGTTTTCAGGTTCTTGTAGACCGCCAATGCCAACACCGTGACAATGCCAAACACCTTGATCATCACATGTGATATCCGCCCCCATGGCGCGCATGGCATCTGCTGTATGAATAACATCTTCACCTTCAAGCAAGCCATGGATAACAGTCTCGCCAATCGCTATGCCGCCAAACATAAGTGCACGATGAGAAATAGATTTATCACCAGGAATAACAGGCGTGCCTTTGAGAGGTTTGGCTTTATAGGAAGAGAATTTCATAAAGAATTTTATAAAGGCTTGAGTGTGTCACTGCAAGTGAAGATTAAGAATCAAAACTGTCAAGCTTGCCATTATAGTTACTGGCAAACTCCCAAAACTCTTCTTTAGGAACCGCTTTTGAGTAACGGAAGCCTTGTACTTCGTCACAGCTATGTTCGGCTAAGAATTTTTCATGATCTTTTGTTTCCACACCTTCGGCGATAACCTTTAGATTGAGCGAGTGACCAAGACTAATAATGGTACGCGTAATCGCCGCATCATCGGCATTATTAAGGGCGTTGCGAATAAAGGATTGGTCAATTTTTAAACGATCAATATTAAACTGTCGTAAATAGGATAGAGAAGAATATCCTGTTCCAAAATCATCAATAGCCAGTTCAACACCCAACTCATGCAGGTTTTTCAATGTTTCAACAGCAATAGAAATATCATCCATGAAGACACTTTCAGTCACTTCCAGTTCTAATAGTTCTGGTTTGACTCCTGTTTCTTTTAAAACTTTTGCTGTGTGGGCGACGAGGTCACTTTGATAAAATTGTGCGCCTGATACATTCACCGCAATGCGTATATTTTTACCTTGGTCATGCCATGTCTTAGCAGTGGTGCAGGCTTCTTCCAAAACCCATGATCCAATCGGAACGATTAAGCCAGATTGTTCTGCAATTGGGATAAATTCAGCAGGAGAAATAAACGATCCGCCTTCTTTGCTGTTGTCTTTTTTCCACCAGCGTAATAAAGCTTCCGCCCCAATAATTTCACCTGTGTTCAAATTAAATTGTGGCTGATAGAAAATTGTTAAATCTTCATTTTCAAGTGCGTCTCTTAAGTCTCTTAAGAGCTGAAAGCGTTGTTGAACGGCGCGATCAAAATCTTCTGAATACTCACGAATGCGGTCACGCCCTTCTTCTTTGGCGCGGTTCAATGCAATATCTGCATTTTTTAAAACGGTATTAGAATCTATTCCATCATCAGGATATGTTGCAACACCAACAGAAGCTCTAATTTGGAAAGATTCATTATAAACTTTAAAGGGTTCAGATCGAATAAGGCTCGCTACTTTTGCACCAACGTCACGCGCTGTTTTTAATTCATCATTTAACGGCATTGTGACGGCAAATTCATCCTCTCCTGCGCGGGCGACAACGGCAGTATCTGGTAAGCTGGCGCGTAGGCGTTTGCCGACACCGCGTAAAATAGCATCACCCACACTATGCCCCATTGAATCATTGATATCTTTAAAGTGATCAAGGTCAAGGGTGACAACAGCAAAGCTTTTGGCATTTTTATCTTCGCCAGAAAACGCTTGCTCGGTCAGTTTCTGGACGAACAATGTCCTATTTGGAAGCCCTGTTAACTGATCAAAATAGGCAAGTTTATGAATTTTATCTTCGGCGGCAGAGCGAACTTGTTGCATGTTTTCTGCATTTTGTTTGATCAAATTTTGCGCTATCAAAATAGCACCACCAATTTCATCACTTGAACTAAATGGGCTTTTTGGAATTTTTGGATTTTCAGGATTTTGTTGTGCTGTAACAAGATTATCACGCATGAACAAAATAGGTTCTAATAACCAATGACCTAAGGCGATCATGAGAACGGTTGTTACAAACAAGGAAAGTAGCAACATAATGATAATGGTTTGTATGACGTAATCAATGACTAAACCACTCACTTTTTCAGAATTTAGTCGAGCAACAACGATATAAGATCTTCTTAAATCGTTTGGACGAAAAACCACTTCATACGAAGCGCCATCAACGGAACGATAGGTTTTTGAAAGACTATTTTCATTGGTTATGTTGATTGTTGCAGGCTCGCCATAATTTCCAAGTAAAAGATAATTCATCGAATAGACGGCAATACCATTGACGATGGTTGTTGTGACGACATTACGGGCATTACTATCGGATATTGGTGAGTTTAAGAAGCCTGCTTTGCTTTCAATAATGGGGGCAATGGCTGAGCGTGCTATTTCCCGAATTTCGTTTAAAAGCTTGGTTTCTTCCTGACGAATGGTAAGGGTCAATATAGCAACTTGTACCGTTAGGATAGTTAAGAAAACAACCGTTGCAATACGCCAACTTAAGCGGCTTTTCCAGATATGCGATGATGATCTTGTCAGATAATCTGGCATAAAACTGCTCTGGCTTACTGCTTTTTTGGTTTGAGCGTTGTTCATAGCATCCTGTTCATTGGCTGTAAAAAGATTTGAAAAAACTATATTCTTTGTAAACAACCTTATTCTACCTTATAAATATTCATTAATTGATAGGATTCCAAACAAGTCATAAATCCACTCTATATCTTAGTTTAAAACAGTTAATAAGGTATTTAATTATGACGCCGAAATGACGGTAAAAATTATAACCCGATTTGCTAATATACTGAAATAAAAAAGATTTTTTAACATAAGTGGGTTTTTAAAAAAATTTTACTAAAATTTTATGTATTTTGAGATTTTTCGTCCAAAAAGGTCAATTTTTCACCTGATGAAGCGACACGATAAAAGCAGCTTTTTCGCCCTGTGTGGCAGGCGCCAGCCCCTTTTTGGTCGATAAGCAACAATATTGCGTCTTGGTCGCAATCAATTTGAATTTCTTTGACGTGCTGAATATGGCCACTTGTGGCTCCTTTGCGCCACAATTCTTGGCGGGAACGACTCCAATAATGGGCTTCTCCTGTTTCTATAGTCTTTTGAAAGGCTTCTTCATTCATCCAGGCGAGCATTAAGACTTCTTTTGTTTCAAAATCTTGAGCAATCGCGGCGATGAGTCCATTTTCATCAAAGTTAAGAGCAAGTTTATTTGTACTATCTACTGACATATTTTATATCAATCTTATAAATTTAAGGTCCAGTTTAATTCATCGTGACCAAGACCTGTATGAAGGGGGATGGCATTACCTGCAATGACTGGCGTGCTTGGTTTTTTCTCTAACGTAAAAGTTTCTTTGGAAACATCAAGACCATAAAATTGAGGTCCATTCAGACATAAGAAGTTTTTAAAAGTTTCAAGATTATCTTCGTTTAAATTAAAGGCATCGGCATAGAGTTGCGGTGCAATACCACCTGTATAGCACCCTGCAGCGCAACCGCATTCCGTGGCTTTCGTCGTGTGTGGCGCACTGTCCGTGCCAGCAAAAAACTTTGTATTATTTTTATCTGTTGCGGCTTCCAATAAGGCGTTGCGGTCTTTTTCAAACTTTAACAACGGTAGACAATAAAGGTGATATTTTAATCCCTGTAGTAAATCTGCGACGGTATAAAGCAGGTGTTGTGGGGTAATTGTGGCCACGACATCATCACTGGCGGTGTTTACAAAATCTGCTGCTGTTTTTGTTGTGATATGTTCGCAAACAATTTTTAAACTCGGAAATTTTTTGACCAGTTTTGGCATATGGTTTTTGTAAAAATAATCTTCAGCGTTACTGCTCTCACCAAAATATGTTTCACCGCTTAAGCCATGCTCTTCACCGTGAATATTTAGGATAAGTCCAGCCTCTTCCATGGCAGAGAAGACACCATTTTCCATGTAAATGTTGAGATCTGCACCATGTTCCGAATTGGTTGTGCCATGCGGTGGATAATACTTACAGGCACGAAGAATCCCATCTTTGGCACCTTCTGTAATCATTTTTGCGCTGGTTTCACCGGTTAAATAAAGCGGTACAATGATATCATCAAACGCCTCGCCACCTGCTTGTTTAAGATCGCTTAAATAATTTTCGATGGTCCAATATTGTTCTGTATTTTTACCGCTTACATGGGTAACAGGTGGTTTGGTATTAGGCATAGCCAAAACGCCGCAACACCCCATATCTAAATGCGCTTGAATATAATTTTCCATTGGCGCACCTTGTCTAAAATGGACATGTAGATCATACCATTTAGGAAGGGTGAATTTCATGCTTATTTATTTTCCCAATTCATTATTTTTTAACCATCTCCATAAAGCGCGCTCTTATTTCTGCATCTTCTTTAAAGATGCCAGTAAAATGGTTTGTAACTGTTGAAGAGTGTGCTTTGCCAACGCCGCGCGTGCTCATACATTGGTGGTTGGCATCAACCATGACGGCACATCCTTTTGGTTCTAATACATCAAAAATAATTTCTGCAATGTTGCGGGTCATTTTTTCTTGAGATGTTAAACGTTTGGCGTACACATCAACAATCCGCGCCAATTTACTAATACCAACAATCTTTTTATCGGGCCAGTATGCCACATGCGCCTGACCAATAATGGGGGCGATGTGATGTTCGCAATGGGATACAAAATCGATATTTTTGACTAAAACCATATCGTCATAATGTTCAATATCTTCGAATATTTTTGAAAGTTCTTCTGCTGGATCTTGATCATATCCCGCAAAATGTTCTTCAAAGGCGCGGATATAACGCGCAGGGGTTTCGCGCAAACCTTCACGCTCCGTGTCTTCGCCTATCCATTTTAATAAAGTTTCAACTGCTTTTTCGGCCTCATCACGGTTGGGGCGGCTCATTTTAGGTTCAAATTTTTCTACACTCATGATATCTGCGCTTTAATTATCTATTATTTGGCTTTCTATATGACGGAAAAATGCTTATAACTCAAGATATAAAAGCATTTTAAGAGATTTCTAGCCAAATTTACCCAGATTTATTATGATCAAATTCTATAATTCCCTCAGTCGTCAAAAAGAAGAGTTTGTCCCCTTGGACGCCAATCACGTACGGATGTACGCTTGCGGACCCACTGTTTATAATTACGCCCATATTGGGAATGCGCGGGCGACAGTTGTTTTTGACCAGTGGGCACGATTGTTACGGCATCTATATCCCAAGGTTACGTATGTGTCTAATATTACGGATGTTGAAGATAAAATCATGATTGCTGCCAAGGAGGCAGGCGTTCCGATTCTTGAAATCACGGAAAAATATACCAAAATTTATAATGATGATATGGCCAGTCTAGGCGCTAACTTGCCGGATGTTCAGCCAAAAGCGACAGAACATATTGGCGAGATGATTACTCAGATTGAGGCCTTGATCGCGCGTGATCATGCTTATGAGGCCGAAGGCCATGTTCTTTTCAATGTTCCTTCTGACCCCTCTTATGGTGTCTTGTCAGGGCGTAGCCGTGATGAACAGGTTGCGGGTGCACGGGTAGAGGTCGCCCCTTATAAAAAAGACCCTGCCGATTTTGTGTTGTGGAAACCGAGTACCGAAGATCAACCAGGGTGGGACAGCCCTTGGGGTTTTGGTCGTCCAGGTTGGCATATTGAATGTTCTGCTATGGCAGAAAAACATTTGGGGCTGCCTTTTGATATTCATGGTGGCGGGGCGGATTTAAAATTTCCCCACCATGAAAATGAAGTGGCGCAGAGCTGTTGCGCGAATGATAAAGCGAACGAGCCGGAAAGTTTCTCAAAATACTGGATTCATAATGGCTTTTTGACGGTGGAAGGGGAAAAAATGTCCAAGTCATTGGGTAATTTTTTAACTGTTCATGATGTTATCAAAAATTATGATGGAGAAGTTATTCGTCTGACATTACTCTCCGCACATTATCGACAACCTTTGGATTGGAGTGAACAAGCTTTACACCAAAATAAAATTTTGTTGGATAAATTATATAAAAAACTCGATGAGTTAAAAGATATTTATCTTGCTCCATTAGCGAATGATATGGCGGCGCGTGTTGAAAAAATACCGACGGCTATTTTGCAGGCTCTGTGTGATGATTTAAATACACCATTGGTATTGATGGAGCTTAATAAATTGCTGAAAGAAAAAGAAGGCACAGAATTGAAAGAGGCCTTAATTTATACAGGCGATTTACTTGGTATTTTGCAAAAAGACCCTAAGGATTATTTTGCTGTTGATCATTCGAGCGTTGATGAAGATAAAATAAATACACTCATTGAAAAACGTAATCAGGCTAAGGCCGCAAAAGATTATGCAGGTGCGGATGCTGTGCGTGATGAATTATTAGGTATGGGGATTGAGATAAAAGATACCCGTGACGGCACAACGTGGCAGAAGGTTTAACTACCGTGCGATAAGAACTTGGTAGTAAGTTCCCGCGCCACCACCGTCGTCCTTACAAGCAGTCGTAACGCCAGCATGAACATTTCCTGCGTCATCCCCAATATCATCTGCAAGATTAGGGTACGTACCATCAAAAGCGACTGTTTGGGCAGTAATAGTTTCAGGTGAAGGAGATACCCCATTCACGCTTTCATTAATTTTTTCACATATGATGTATTTCAGTTGTGGAAGATACAAAGTTAATTCAGATTCAGAACTACCAACATTTACAACGGAGGTTTCACCATTAAACCATGGTGTCCAAACGTTTCCTGGGGTTGTTCTCCATGCATCAGATGATTGCTTCCATAGTGCGCCGCCGCCGGCTAGATCAAAAACGTGGCAAGACTTATCTGCTGGCGCACTGGCATTTGTATAGTTTCCAAGTTGGTTTTCAAAACTGATTTCTGTATCAAGACATCCACGCAATTGTAATTTATTGACAGCGTTGGCAATGATGCTTCCATACTCAATAATTTCCTGTGCAGCAATTTTGGCTTGCTCATCAGTAAAGATATTGGTGCTGCCGTCTCTGTCGTTCGATACCGCATAAGTTAACGCAGCCAATAAAACGATGGCCAGTAGAATGTAGAAAAATACATTGCCGTTTTCAGTATGACTGTCATCGCCCGTCGTAACCCCGTATTTATTACGGGGTCTGTTCATGTTTTGGCGAAGACCCCGCAACACGTGCGGGGTTACAGTATTGGAATAGATTGCTGTACCGCTCTGTTTTAAGGTTCCTGGCAATGACGACAAGTTCAACTTCATCTTACTATTGTATCACATAAATTTCTGGAAATCTTTTAAACAGGAATCTGGTACATGCACATCCATTTCGGCTATGCCAAGACTGTATAGCGTTAACAAAACTTCTTTTTTTGATCCTATTTCAACATTATCCATCACGCCCAAACCTAAAATGGGGCGTTCCATCGGTATACCTGTGCGATAGGCCATATAAACACTGTTATATTTACTTTTTTCTGTATCTTTCAGTGTTTCTGGGGGGCGTACTTGTCCATTCTTATCTAGCCATTCAAAGCTAAATAAGGACTGTCGCCAGCTTTCAACAATGCGTTGTAATTGGACATTTACCGTTACATATTGCCTAGAGCTTTCATGTACGGTTTTATTGTCAATCAACTTTGTTGGATATTCTATGGGTTGAACCATGGTAAGATTTGAATTATCACTATTGTTTGTGCCAAATTTAACCCTAATTAAACCAATCAAATCTAAATAAAGTCTTAAAAAATGAAACAAAAGCCACAAAAGACAGAATTTGCCGAAATTATCAATGTTGCCCCTGATGTTGATCAGGTTGTTTGTGATGGCGGCGGCGGGCCTTTAGGGCACCCCCAAGTTTGGTATAATTTTGATGGGCGTGATCATGCGTCTTGCCATTATTGTGGTCGTAAATTCGTTAAGAACAAGGCTGAGTAACGATTTCTATTAAAATCCTTGAGATTTAGTTCTAAATTTCCTATAATATCGACGAAAGTGCTGCCTTAGCAGGCTTTTATATCGGAGCGTCCTCACGTTTACGTGTATGACGGCCTTTAATTTAATATGCAACTTGCTCAATTGAGGAGAATGACATGAATACAAGACTATCATTATTTGATAGCCCAATGTTTTTGGGCTTTGATCATTTTGAAGAAACATTTAACCGCTTACGTAAATCTGCGTCTGATGGTTACCCCCCTTACAATATTGAACAGATCAACGAAAATGGCCTACGCATAACCTTGGCTGTTGCTGGTTTTACCATGGATGATTTGGAAGTTGAGGTTGAAAATAACCAACTGATTATTCGTGGTAAACAAGAGGAAGATGAAAACCGTCTTTACTTGCACCGTGGTATTGCGGGACGTCAATTTCAACGCAGTTTTGTGCTGGCAGATGGAATAGAAGTGCGCGGTGCCTCTATTGACAATGGTTTATTACATATTGAGATGGAACGGCTGGAACCTGAGAGCAATGCGCGTAAAATCGAGATATCTGGGAAACCTGCGCTGGATAACGGTTCTATTAGTTCTGCGCAGCCTATTGACGTTGAAACAGGCAATGATAAGCCAAAAAAGGTATAATATTAGGTAAGGGCTTAAAACTTTAAGCTCTTATTTATCTTTTTTAAGGTATAATGGTCTACATAAAGGGTAGTCAAAAATGGTTATTAATCAGGAAGAAACATTAGATTTATTGAAGGAATTATCTACTCAGGATTTTCTGGATGTAGGGCTGAATCAAGTGGCTTATATTCGTCGTTTAGAAACTATCGAAAAACAGGCGGATAATATTTATGCTGTTTATGCTGCTGATGGGTCACAAATTTCATTGATGGATTCATATGAAACAGCGGTCAATGCTATTCGCATTAATGATCTATTTCCTGTGACGCTTCACTAAATTTTTTAAAATTTATTTAGAGTAACCCCGTATTTATTACGGGGTCTTTTTTTTGACCGGACCCCGCAACACGTGCGGGGTTACAGATAAAACCGTCATTGCCTGAATTTGATGAAACCAAATTCTAGGGCAATCCCTTTGTGGTTATTGATAGATTCCCCTAGAATTGCTCAAATGTTTTGAGCAATTCAGGGAACGACATGACTTATTTTTTTACTTCGTATTGAATCTTAATCGTATCTTTTTTCTAAATCACTGAAACGTGTCAGGTTGGCTTCGAAGTGTAAGCCAATGGTACCAATGGGTCCGTGACGTTGCTTGGCGACAATCACATCAGCAACATTATTACACTCACTTAAAGATTGTTGCCATTGTGCGTAACGGTCATTAAATTTCCCATCATCTTCACCACCCTTTTTTTCTGGCTCTTCGCGGGAGAGATAATATTCACGACGATAAATAAACATGACAACATCCGAGTCTTGCTCAATCGATCCTGACTCACGAAGGTCAGATAACATCGGGCGTTTATCTTCACGTTGTTCAACCGCACGTGATAATTGTGATAGGGCTATGACAGGAATATTGAGTTCTTTTGCAATCGCTTTAAGACCCCTTGTGATTTCAGAAATTTCTAACACGCGGTTGCCTTCGGATTGACGAGAGCCAGACCCTTGAAGCAATTGAAGGTAATCAATCACCAGCATATCTAACCCGTATTGGCGTTTTAAACGTCTTGCGCGTGTTCGCACTGCGCCAATGGTCAGGGCGGGGGTGTCATCAATATAAAGTGGAATTTGGCTTAAACGCTGGCTGGCTTCAACAAATTTTCTAAAGTCTGTTTCTTTAATATTACCTTTGCGAATATCATCGCCAGAAATGCCAGATTGATCTGCCAAAATACGCGTGGCGAGTTGGTCGGATGACATCTCAAGGCTGAAGAAGCCAACAATACCACCTTGCGTGCCGCCACTTTCGGCATAAGCTTTGGCGGCATTATAGGCCACATTAACGGCGAGCGATGTTTTCCCCATTGATGGTCGTGCGGCTAAAATAAGTAAGTCTGAATTATGTAGGCCGCCTAATTTATGGTCGAGGTCGGTTAAGCCTGTTGTAATCCCTGTGACATGTCCATCGGCCTTATAGGCTTTTTCGGCAATCTCAATCGCGGTGATAACAGAATCGCGCAAAGTCTCAAAACCGCCTTGACTGACGCCAGTTTCAGAGAGTTTAAAAAGCTGGCTTTCGGCTTGTTCAATAATTTGGTTGGCATTTTTTTCAATATTATAACTAAACGCCTCAGAGTTAATATCTTGATTCATCCGAATAATTTCACGACGCAGATAACGATCATAAATCGTACTGGCGTAATCATGAATATTATTGAGTAAGGGTACTTCGTTGGCCAGTTCGGCTAAATATTTTGCCCCGCCAACGGATTCTAATCCCTCATCTTTTTCAAAATAATCTTTCAGGGTTGTGTGCTTGGCTTCTAATCCACGTTCGACCATTTTTTCAATGGTGGCAAAAATATTTTGATGGGACGGGTGGGAGAAATGTTGGGGGCGTAAAAAATCACTGACTTTTTCAAGGTGATTATTATCAATCAATAACATACCTAATAGACCCTGCTCGGCCTCAAAATTATGCGGCAATTCTTGCGCAAGTCCTCCTCCTGCATTTTCATTTGAAGGGGCATTATTGCTAGGAAAGGGGGCTATTTCTGAACTCATTTATAGTTTATGCCACAACGGCCATAAAAAGGGGAGCTTAATTAATCTTATGGGTCTGTGGATAGCGGGGAGAAGTCGGCGGTTTATTGTTCTCTAATGTAACCCCGCACTTGTTGCGGGGTCTTTGCAAAAACATGGGTAGACCCCGTAATAAATACGGGGTTACTTTGTTCAGGATCATAAAAAACCCGCCTGAATAAAGCGGGTTTTTAACATTTATATTTGTGCTCGTCGTCATTCCGAACGTATGTGAGGAATCTTTAAATATTAAAATTTCTCCAAGGCGTTGCTTTGTTCGAAATGACGATAGACAGTTTAAGCTTTTTCTTCTGTCGCTTCTTCAGAAGTCTCAGCAGAAGCTTCAACAGCTTCGCCTTCTTCCGTTGCTTCTTCTTCAACAGCTTCCGCTTTTTTCGCTGCTTTAGCTTCGGCTTTTGCCGCTGCCTTCGCATCATCTTCAACAGCTTTTTCAGCCGCTTTAGCGTCAGCTTCTTTTTCAGAAGCCAAGGCATCTTTGTCCATTAAGGCTTCTTTTGCCTTCTCGGCTGCTGCGGCCTTCGCTACTGCTTTGGCTTCAGCATCTTGTTGATCATTTGCAATCATCGCCTTACCAGATTTCAATTGGGCTTTCGCTTCATCATCTGTACGGGCAATATTAATTGTGATTTCAATTTTTACTTCAGGGTGCAAAGTCACAGTGACTGGGAATAATCCAATTTCCTTGAAGTTTTGGTTCAGGTCAATCGTATTACGATCCACTTTTTGTTCAGCGGCGTCGTTCACGGCTTCCGCAATATCACGAGATGTCACTGAGCCATAAAGTTGACCCGCTTCGCCTGCTTGACGGATAAGTGAAACAGTTAAGCCTTTAAGCGTTTTTGCATGTTTCTCTGCCGCAGTTTTTCTTTCGTTATTTGCTTTTTCTAATGAAGCTTTCTGCGTTTTAAAATACGCAATATTACTATCTGTTGCGCGTAATGCTTTGTGTTGTGGCAACAAAAAGTTTCTGGCATAGCCTGATTTAACATTTACGATGTCACCCATGCCGCCTAACTTTTCAATGCGTTCTAGTAAAATAACTTGTGTAGCCATTTTTTTAAGTCCTTATTTTATAATTTATCTTTGGTTATCTGCGTCGTAACGAAGGTAAGGCATCATCGCCATATAACGGGCACGTTTAACGGCTTGCGCTAACTTACGTTGTTTCTTTTGTGAAACATTCGTAATACGGCTCGGTACCATTTTGCCACGTTCTGAAACATAACGGCTTAACGTTTTTGTATCTTTCCAATCAATCGCTGGTGCATTTTCACCAGAGAATGGGCAAGATTTACTACGACGGAAAAATCCACCTTTTGCACCATCTGATTGTGCATTATCTTTATTTTCGTAGGCCATTATGCTGCATCCTTATTTTGGTATGGTTTCTTTTCGTATGGTTTTTTGTCATCACCTGTGTCGCGTGATGATTTATCCATGATAATTGACGGGCCAGTTGATAACTCATCTTGACGTGTTGTCATGTAACGAAGGATATCTTCGTTCAAACGCATTGTCCGTTCCATCTCATGGATGGCGGGTGCGGCAACATCGCTTTCAATCAACATATAATGACCACGACGGTTTTTCTTGATGCGGTACGCAAGGGTACGTAGGCCCCAGTTTTCTGTTTTGTGAATTTTACCTTTGGCATCTTCAATAATCTTGATGTAGCCGTCGGTTAGATCTTTAACTTGAGTCTCGCTCAAATCCTGCCGTGCAATAAACACGGTTTCATAATAAGGCATTTTCGGTTCCTCTCGGTTATAAAATTAAGCTAGCCATGGCCTTCATTAGCTAGCGAGGTCAGTAGTTTTCATTTGTCATACGCATAAATGCGAGGACTGATGAGGGTTATAGGGAGTGTTTTGGCTAAAATCAAGGGGAAAAGAGAAATTTATTGACGTAATAATTTTCTAACATACATAAAACACCGTCATTGCGAGAAAGGCTTGCGTAGCGCGCCAAATATAATTTTGAGGGTGCCTGAGCCTGAAAAGCCTGACGAAGCAATCCAGAATATTCACCACTATTATTGTCATCGCCTGAATAGGCAACGCCTATTCTAGGGCGATCTCTAAGCGGTGATAGATTCCCCTAGAATTTAACTTGTTAAATTCAGGGAATGACGTGGAGATGAGTATATAAAGCATAGGAAATTATTCCTCGACTCTTCCGCTATAAGGTGCTATTCTGCTAAATGGTTATTTTAAAGAAAAACACAGGCCACCCAAAGAACGTAACCTCGCCAACCCTCACCGCAACCCCGCGAGTCTGTACCGTAACCCCGCATTTATTGCGGGGTCTCCTCCCTTCTTTTAACAGACTCCGTAACAAGTACGGGGTTGCGCCTGCCCACACCGTTATCCCGCCTGTCTTCTCCACCGTCACCCCTACACCCCACCAGCATCCTGACGAAAGTCAGGATCCAGCAAAACCTAACTGGATCCCAAATCAAGTTTGGGATGCCTGCCTCCTCCACCATTACACGCACACACTCTTTCCACTGTCATCCCGAGCGAAGTCGAGGGATCTTATAAAATCCTCCATAAAATACGTAAAACAATGGGTGTCCATACCCCCCCCTCCCCAATTTCCAAGGAGCAAACTGAGTAACTCTAATCTGTCCATTATATCAATATGTTACAGAGCGAAAAAATCCCTCTTTTCATCCCGTATGCTTTTTCGTACTCTTGCCCCGAAATTTATAAAAAGCGTCCTCGCATTTATGCGTATGACGGCAAAAAATAGAGCGTCCTCGGGCTTGCCCGCATGACGACAAACAATAAAAGGAGTTTTAAGATGTTTGATTTAACAGGTAAAATGGCTTTGGTGACGGGGGCAACGGGCGGTATTGGTGGCGAGATTGCTAAAGCCCTTCACGCGCAGGGTGCTGTTGTTGCTATTTCTGGTCGTAATAAAGAAAAGCTTGATGCGTTGGCGGCAGACTTAAAGAATTCTGGGGGCTCAAATGTTCATGCCATTGTGGCTGATTTATCAAATGCGGATGGTATTGCGGCATTGGTTAAAGAGGCGGAAGCAGCGATGGGACAAATTGATATCCTTGTTAACAATGCAGGTTTGGCGCGCGATAATTTATCGATGCGGATGAAAGAGGAAGAATGGAACGAAGTTCTCGATGTTAATTTAACAGCCCCTTTTATGATTGCAAAGGCGTGCCAACGCGGCATGATGAAACGTCGTTTTGGTCGTATCATTAATATTTCTTCTGTCGTCGGCACAACGGGTAATCCAGGACAATGTAATTATGTGGCATCAAAGGCAGGTCTTGTGGGTTGGACAAAAGCGATGGGAATGGAAATTGCGTCTCGTGGTATCACGGTTAATTGTGTGGCACCGGGTTTCATTGCGACGGCGATGACGGAAGCACTTGATGACGGTCAAAAGGAAAAAATTAATTCAACTATTCCAATGGGACGTATGGGTGCGCCGCGCGAGATTGCATCGGCTGTGGCTTATCTGGCTTCCGATGAAGCGGCTTATGTGACGGGGGCAACTATTCATGTCAATGGCGGCATGGCAATGGTTTGATGAAGGATTATGACCTCATCATTTTTGATTGCGATGGGACATCACATAACAAAGAAATGTCAGAATCGTGGCTAATTGAGGCTGGTGCAACCCAGATTTTTGATGATTTTATCCACATGGGGAAAGTGCTAAAACTTTGAAAACATTATTATATTTATCTATCAAATGCTATAAGGACGAAATGTCTTGCAAATAAAGTTCGGCTTGGTAAAGTCCGCGCAGTTTTTAACAAACTTTATTTAAACTAATTATTACTAACAAAAAAGATAAGGGAAATTCTATGAGTGATATTGCAGACCGCGTTAAAAAAATTGTTGTCGAGCATTTAGGTGTTGACGAAGACAAAGTAAATGAAGGTGCAAGTTTTATTGATGATCTTGGCGCAGACTCACTCGACACAGTTGAGTTGGTCATGGCATTTGAAGAAGAATTCAAAGTTGAAATACCTGACGATGCCGCAGAGAAAATCCAAACAGTTGGCGATGCCGTTAACTTTATCAAGGAAAATGCTGCTGAATAAGCAACATTACTTGCTCTTTCTATCGGCTTGATGGAAAGATAAAAATTATGCGTAGAGTTGTTGTAACAGGTATGGGCATTGTTTCACCCCTTGGGTTAGGGGTGGAGCGGAATTGGGATGCGCTTTTAAATTCAAAAAGCGGTCTGGATAAAATTACTCATTTTGGTGATGACTTTAATATCGATGATTACGCCTCAAAAGTTGCTGGTGTTATTCCAAAAACAAAAGATGAAAATCCTTCAAACGGTGAATTTAATGCCGATCTTTTTGTTCCGCCAAAAGATCAACGTAAGATGGATCCGTTTATTGTTTACGGTATAGCGGCGGCTGAAGAGGCGATTGCTGATTCTGGTTGGAAAGCGGAGACAGATGAACAGCGTGAGCGCACAGGCGTTCTTGTGGGATCTGGTATTGGTGGCTTAACAACGATGTATGACAGTGCGACGACTTTGGCTGAGCGCGGTCCGCGCCGTCTTTCTCCATTTTGTATTCCTGCGATGCTGATTAATTTAGCTTCAGGACATATATCAATTAAACATGGCTTTAAAGGACCAAATCATTCCGTTGTGACAGCCTGTTCAACAGGAGCGCACGCCATTGGTGATTCAGCCCGTCTAATTGCTCTTGGTGATGCTGATGTGATGATTGCTGGTGGTGCAGAAGCTGCTGTAACACCTTTGGGTGTTGGTGGTTTTGCGGCTGCGCGCGCCTTATCAACAAAATATAATGATGATCCAACGGCAGCTTCTCGTCCTTTTGATGAAGGCCGTGATGGTTTTGTGATTGCCGAAGGTGCAGGTGTTGTTGTTTTGGAAGAATATGAACACGCAAAAGCACGCGGTGCAGAAATATATGCAGAAGTGATTGGTTATGGTTTATCAGGCGATGCCTACCATATTACAACCCCAGCCGAAGATGGTGATGGTGGGTTTCGTGCTATGCGTGCGGCATTGAAACGTGCAGAAATAAACCCTGAAGATGTTGATTATATTAACGCACATGGAACCTCGACTCCTGTGGGTGACGGCATTGAATGTACGGCTGTGAAACGTCTCTTTGAGCCGGCTTTGGATAAAATTTCAATGTCCTCAACCAAATCAGCCATCGGTCATTTATTGGGTGCGGCTGGTGCGGTCGAAGCAATTTTTTCTGTTAAAGCTATTCAAACAAATATGTTGCCCCCAACATTAAATTTGGAAAATATATCTGAACCTTGTCAGGGCATTGATTTGGTACCTAAAGTTGCCAAAGAGAAAAAAGTAACAACAGCGTTATCTAATTCTTTTGGTTTTGGTGGGACAAATGCATCTTTGATATTACGCGAAGTGTAGTTATGGGGCTATAATCCTCAAGCATGAAACATTTATTCCTTTCTTTACTGTCTTTTTTCTCTCTTGCTGTTGCTGCTATTGCTGTTGCAGGGGGATGGGGTGCACATAACTATTTAAATTCAGGACCATTAAATGAAACAAAATATGTTTTGATTGAACGTGGTCAAGGGGTTAGTGAAATTGCTCATAAGCTTGAACAAGAGAATGTAATTTCAAACAATATTATATTTAAAGTAGCAGCAAAATTATCAAGAAATAGTCTTAAAGCTGGCGAATATGAATTTGCGGCACACATCCCTATGGTAGAGGTGATGAAAAAACTTTCTGCTGGCGATGTTTTCGGTCGTAAAATTACAGTTCCTGAAGGGCTAACTAGTTTTCAGATTGTAAAAATATTAAATGCCCAAGAAGATTTAATGGGAGACATTGATTCTGTACCAAAAGAAGGTGCGCTTTTGCCTGACACATACTTGTATACCAAAAATGAACAACGGCTGAATAAACTTAATGAAATGCAAGTAGCAATGACGAAAGCCATTGATGAATTGTGGGCGGGGCGTGCAAAAAATTTACCCTTTAACACAAAAGAGCAAGCCATAATTTTAGCTTCTATTGTTGAAAAAGAAACGGGTATCGGTGAAGAGCGTGCCCGCATTGCTGGTGTGTTTGTTAATCGGTTGAATAAGGGGATTGCCTTACAAACCGACCCAACTGTTATTTACGCGATTACAAAAGGCAAAATTAAAGATGGCGGTAAGGGGCCTTTAGGGCGCAGATTGTTGCTTAAAGATCTTGAAATAGATTCTCCTTATAACACCTATAAAAATGCTGGTTTACCACCCGGACCAATTTGTAATCCCGGTCGTGCGGCCATTGCGGCGACGTTAAATCCAGAAAAAAATGATTATATCTTTTTTGTTGCCGATGGAACTGGGGGACATGTATTTGCAAAAACGTTGGCTGAACATAATGCCAATGTTGCCAAATGGCGTAAGATTAGAAGTAAAAAGTGATTTTTGAAAGAATGGAGCGGGTGAAGGGATTCGAACCCTCGGCCTCAACCTTGGCAAGGTTGCGCTCTACCCCTGAGCTACACCCGCTCAATAACGATTAAATCGTCTTAGTAGATAGGAGATTTATAGAGTTTTTGGTTAATAAATCAAGCCAAAACGGTCAGAAAGTAAAAATTTAAATATTTTGGATTTATACGCCGATTTGAACTAGGGGGCTTAAATATTTGCTCGGATCTTCCCCTTCATTGGTTGTAGCAACAATAATTACATCGGGGCTACCTTTAATAATTTCTGATACTTCGTCGCTAACTTCAAGAGGCATAAGAATATCTTCATCCTCCTCATCCTCAAAGGCAAAGGTGAATATCTTTTGTTCGCGGTAATATTCCACCCGCTTAATTTTTGAAGGAAGCGGTTGATTGGAGGCGACAACTAAACGACCATCGTCTGTTTGTCCAAGCTTTATCATTTGGGCGTCATTCCTTTTAAATTCATTTGATGTGTCGTTGCTGAAGGCGCTGTTGCTGTCGTTTCAGGTGCGCCAATTATTTTAGATAACGAAAGGTCACCAGGTGGCGCGTTGTCTAAAACAGCCAATTCTTTTACACCACCAATTGTTCCTATCTCATCTTCCATACTTTATTTTCTCATATCTGCCATGTTTTAAACAAATGTCATTGAAAATGCGGGCAAAGCATAATAACGTACTGACATTATTGCAAAAGTTTATGAAAAAACTGTAAAGATGACAGCTGTACGCACCGCCGATAATGAAGAGATGCCAACATCTCCAGATGAATTATTCAACGTATTGAAATCATTAGATATTTGTTATGAACATCATCATCATGAGGCAGTATTTACCGTAGCGGAAAGCGAAAAGGTTGATCTACAGATTTCAGGGACCCATTGTCGTAATCTATTTTTAAGAGATAAGAAGAAGGAGAACTTTCTTGTTGTCCTTCAAAATGCTACAGAAGTCGATATTAAGGTATTACCGCGTATTATTGATTCGGGTAGGCTGTCTTTTGGTTCGGCGGAGCGTTTATGGGAATATTTGGGTGTTCGTCCAGGTTCGGTCTGTCCTTTTTCTATTATTAACGATACAGATAATAAAGTTCGGGTGTTTTTGGATAAGAGCATGATGGAAACAGATATTGTGAATTATCATCCTTTATTGAATACGATGACAGTATCTTTAACACCTGCAGATCTTATAAAGTTTATTGAAAGCACAGGACATGAAGCACACATTGTGGATTTTTTTGGAGCAAAACCAAAAGAGGAATAATTATTATGGCGCAAGAAATTGACCCTAAGTTACTTGAAATTTTAGTTTGTCCTTTGACGAAGGTTCCCCTTCGTTATGATGCGGATAAACAAGAACTGCTTTCTGATCAAGCTGCACTGGCTTACCCTATTCGCGATGGAATTCCTGTGATGCTACCTGATGAAGCACGTCATATGGATGATAAAGAAATCCAGAAATAATTTAGAGCTTTTCTTTTGCTAGTTCAAAAACTTCATGAAACATAGGTTCAGTCAGCCTTTTAGTTGAAGTGTTGTATTTTGAACAATGATAACTATCAATTAAAGTTAAGCCATTATTTAATTTATGTTCTTCTTTATGGACAAATTTAAAAGCAGAAAGTTTTTCATTGTGTGTTTTTAAAACTGTGTTATGAGAGACAAGACCAAGTGAGACAATTAGTTTTAAATTCGGCATGACTGCAATTTGATTTTTTAAAAACGTTGCGCAGGTATTTATTTCTGAACCTATTGGTTTATTTTCTGGTGGGACACAGCGTACGGCATTTGTAATACGACAATTTATAAGTTCTAATCCATCATCGGGATGTGCTTTAAATTCACCTTTGGCAAAGCCATATTTTAAAAGTGTGCCATAAAGAAGCTCTCCTGCAAAATCACCTGTAAAGGGCCGGCCGCTAAAATTTGCACCTTTTAAGCCAGGGGCAAGACCAACAACGAGCAATTCAGCATCAAGTGAGCCAAAGGATGGGACGGGCGCATTGAATTTATCAGGAAATTTTGTGCGGTTTTGGTCACGAAATACGGCTAATCGTGGGCATAGTTGGCAATTATGGTCTGGAGATATAGGATTTTGAGGCTTATTCATAAGGTAGATTGCCATTAAAAACGCCAAAAAGGAAGCTTGAGGCTTGCAGTTTTTATAGGTTTGCCTTATAAACGGCGCTTATTAACATGAATTCATTAAATATAAGGCGAAAATTATGGCACGCGTAACCGTAGAAGATTGTATTGATAAAGTTTTAAACCGTTTTGAGCTGGTAATGGTGGCTTCTCAACGTGCCCGCAAAATTGGTTCAGGTGCTGGTCTAACAATTGATCGCGATAATGATAAAAACCCTGTTGTTGCTTTGCGTGAGATCGCTGAAGAAACAGTGGATGTTCCCGAGCTTAAAGAGGACCTAATTCGCAATAACCAACGTGTTATTGCCATGGATGATGACGGTGAAGACGTTATTGACATGATGGAAGGTGAAGAAGAGTGGGGTTCAATGAGCGATGCGGATGATACAGATGAAGCAGATGATAACAACGAAGATTCATCCAGCCTTGCAGATTTAGCAGGTGATGTTTCTGGTGATGTTTCTGGCGAGAAGGAAACTGCTTAAATATTTCTTCTAAGATTAACGAAAATGGTCGGTTTTTCCGGCCTTTTTTATGCCCAATCACCTGCTTTCAAATTGGCTTTCACGCTATAATCATGTTAGCTTAGTTATACCATAACCTTTACGTATTTAACCTTTGGGATAGTCACAATTTTGGCCACTGATACTGCATTTCAAGATCTTATAACAAAAATGAAAGCCTATGCGCCTGATCTAGATGTAGGTCAGATCGAGCAGGCTTATGAGTATGCGAAAGAAAAGCATGCAGGACAAACCCGTGTATCGGGTGAGCCATATTATACCCACCCTGTTGAAGTTGCTTCGATCTTAGCTGATATGAAAATGGATGTGGCAACAATTATGACCGCTATTTTACATGATACGCTGGAAGATACTTCGGCTACCTATGACGAGGTGAAGAACAAATTTAGTGAAGAGGTTGCTGATCTGGTTAATGGGGTGAGTAAATTAAATAAAATTGAAAGCCAGACTTTTGAAGGCAAGCAGGCTGAAAATTTTAGAAAACTTCTTTTGGCTATGTCCGAAGATATTCGTGTGTTGCTCGTTAAGTTATCAGATCGTCTTCATAATATGCGTACGCTTTACCATTTTAAGGATAGGCCTGATAAAACAGCGCGTATTTCTCACGAAACTTTAGATATATACGCTCCATTGGCAGAACGTATTGGGATTCATCAAATGAAGGAGGAGCTTTCTGATTTAGCTTTTTCTTATTTAAACCCCGAGGCACAGGAATCTATTACCAATCGTCTAACTTTTTTGAGAAAAGAAGGCGGAAGTGTTGTTAAAAAAATTATGAAGCATCTTGAAACTTTAATTGCCAAGGAAGGTATTAAAGGGGAAGTTTCGGGGCGTGAAAAAACACGCTATTCCATTTGGAAAAAAATGCAACGTAAGAATGTAACGTTCGAGCAACTTTCCGATATTATGGCGTTTCGTATTGTGGTTGATAACCTTGATGAATGTTATCATACGTTGGGTGTGCTTCATTCAAACTATCCAACGGTTCCGGGACGGTTTAAAGATTTTATATCAACACCAAAACCAAATGGGTATCGTTCGATTCACACAACGGTATTAGGACCAGAAAAACAGCGCATTGAAATTCAAATTCGGACACATGAAATGCACCATGAAGCTGATTTAGGGGTTGCTGCGCATTGGGCTTATAAAGAAGGTGATAAAAAAGTAAATGTGAAAGATTTAACGCAATATCGTTGGTTGCGTGAGCTTCTTGATATTTTGGAGCAAGATCATCGTCCTGAAGATTTTTTAGAAAATACAAAGCTAGAATTATTTCAAGATAAAGTTTTTGTATTCTCTCCTAAGGGGGATTTGATAGAACTTCCCAATGGTGCAACGCCTGTTGATTTTGCCTATGCGGTCCATTCTGATGTCGGTGATAAATGTGTTGGCTCAAAGGTTAATGGGCGAATTGCGCCTTTGAATACCAAACTGGCAAATGGAGATCAGGTTGATATTATTACTTCTAAAACGCAAACCCCATCTCCAGCGTGGGAAAGGTTTGTTGTTACTGGCAAAGCTCGATCTCATATTAAAAGATTTATCAGACTGCAACAGCGTAGTGAATATATAATATTGGGTAAGGCGATGTTGAAAAAAATATTTCAGTTAGAAGAATATGATTTTACTGAAAAAGCAGTTGCAGGAATTATTAAGCAGATGCGGGTAGAAGAGGCCGATGATATTTATGCTAACATTGGTTCTGGTCATTTTTCAGCGCGCGATGTTTTCAAAATTATTTTCCCTGCTCATAAAACCGAAACTGTAAAAATGCCTAAAGAGGGCTTTCAGGATTATGCGATAGCGCGTGCTACAGGATCTAATCAACCCATGCCCATTAAGGGGCTTATTCCTGGTATGGCTGTACATTTTGCTCGTTGTTGCCATCCTTTGCCGGGGGATAGGATTGTGGGCATTGTGACAACAGGTAAAGGTGTGACAATTCATACGATTGATTGTGATACGTTGGAAACCTTTGCTGATACACCAGAGCGTTGGATTGACGTGTCATGGGGAGACGGACCAGATTCACCAGAATCACATGTTGGTCGTCTTAATGTTACATTTCTTAATCAACCTGGGGGTTTAGGGGCTGTATCAACGATTATAGGTAAAAATGGTGGTAATATTGTAAATCTAAAAATTACCAATCGTTCTTTAGATTTTTGGGATATTTTGGTTGATGTCTATGTGAAAGATACGAAGCATCTTAGCAATATTATCGCAGCATTGCGCGCAACGCCAGAGATCACTTCTGTTGATCGGGCTAAGGGGCGATAAAATCTATGCTTTTTAAAAGACGTAATAGAGAATCGATATTTTCAAAAATAAGAAATTTCATATGGCCTAAGATGGGTATTAAAAAAACGATTATTTATTATAAATATCGTATTTTAAGAATGCCACATAGTACACGTGATATTGCAATGGGGTTGGCATCAGGTTGTGTTGTATCGTGGACGCCAACGATACCTTTTCAAATTTTACAATGTTTTATTTTTTGTAAGATAGTAAGGGCAAATTTCCCCGCGTCATTGCTGGGTACTGCTTTTGGTAATCCATGGACGTTTCCAATCTTATTTATCATAGCCTATAACGTAGGAAATTTATCTTTGACTTTATTGGGTTACAATATGGTTTTAGAGATACAAACAGATCAAAATATTTTTGCAAATATTTTTGAAACTATAGAAGTTATTTTAGTGACTAGTTTAGAGGAGTCAGGAAACTTTTTATTAGGTTTGGTCGGAATAACATCTTTTTTCCAATCTGATTTCCCTGCGGATGTTTTAGAAAAAAGTTACGAATATTTACACAAAATAATTTTGCCTACTCTGGTTGGTGGTTACATTATGGCGGTCTTTACCTATCCAATGTTTTATTACAGCTTTTTTTATATGATAACGGCAGGGAGAGCTTCACGCATAGTTGTCAGTAAAAAAGTTCATAAAATTATTGATCACCGTCATGAGAAAAAAGAACGGAAAAACAAATGATTATAGGAACAGGTATTGATTTGGTTGATAGCCGTCGTATTCAAAAACTGATGGATAGCCATGAAAAACGTTTTGTTGAACGTTATTTCACCGATCGTGAGGCTAGTCATATTGAATCATTACAAACAGTAGAAAATAAAATTATGAGTTTGGCAAAACGCTTTGCTGCAAAAGAAGCTTGCGCAAAAGCTTTAGGCACGGGTTTTAGGGAGGGGATTTATATGAAAGATATAGAAGTAAAAAATGATGCTCTTGGCAAACCCATATTAACACTATTTCATGGTGCCTTAGAAAAATTGAAGGAAATAACGCCTGAGGATATGCCAACCTTAATACATCTTTCTATGAGTGATGAGCCGCCTTATGCTCAGGCGCAGGTCATTATTGAGGTAATATAACTGATAAATTAGGTATTTCGGGCTGGTTTTTAAAGAATATTTCGGATACATGTTGTTGCTATGATAAAAAATACAAAAAACTCTTCAATTGAGAAGTCTTTAAAGGCCAATCCCAAAGAAAAACCAGCAGATGTAGGGAGCGAAGCCCCTCTTATTGAAAAAGGTGAAGTAAGCGAGTTTGCTAAAACAGCGATTATTGCAGTTTTATTAGCTTTGGTTATTCGTACCTTTTTATATGAACCCTTTAATATTCCTTCTGGTTCTATGTTGCCAACCTTGTTAGTGGGTGATTATCTTTTTGTCAGTAAGCCTGCTTATGGTTACAGCAAATATTCCTTTCCTTTTGGTATGGCTAATTTTGAAGGACGTATGATGGAGGAAAAGCCTAAGCGTGGGGACGTTGTTGTTTTTAGATTACCGTCCAATCCCTCCATTGATTATATAAAACGTCTCGTTGGGCTGCCGGGTGAAACCATTCAGGTTATCGCTGGTCGTTTATATATTAACGGTGAATTGGTAGAGCGCGAACCTGTTGGTTTGGTTCAAAGTGATGATAATACGGATTTGATTGAACGGCCTGTCATGGAATATATTGAAACATTGCCTGGTGGTATCATGCATCGTATCTATGAAGAGAGCGATAATGAGGAGTTAGATAACACGCCTGAATATACAATTCCTGCCAATCATTATTTTATGATGGGCGATAATCGTGATAATTCAATGGATAGCCGCGTTTCATCTTTAGTGGGCTTTGTTCCGTTTGATAATTTTGTTGGGCGCGCAGAAATTTTATTCTTCTCAGTAAATGAAAGTGCGCAGATGTTTAACCCTTTGTCATGGCCTGGAACAATGCGTTTTTATCGGATGTTTGATTTAATCGGTCCTGTTCGCCCTGAAGAAAAAACTACGAACTAAATGGAAGAGCGGTCTTTCACACAATTAGAAGATATTATCGGTTATAAATTTAAAGACCGTCATTTATTAGAGCGTGCTTTAACCCATTCTAGTACGAATGATGCCTACAATTACCAACGATTGGAATTTTTAGGAGACCGTGTTTTGGGTCTTGTTATTGCTGATGCGCTTTTTACAGAATTTCGGGGTGAAAATGAAGGTGGTTTGGCTAAACGTCATACAGCACTGGTTCAAGGGGTAACATGTGCTGTTATTGGTCAAGCTCATAAAATTGGAGATTTTATCATTTTATCAGAGTCTGAACGTGTATCTGGCGGAAATCTAAACGAAAATATTATTGCTGATGTTGTTGAATCTTTGTTGGGAGCGATTTACCGTGATGGTGGCTATGATGTAGCACAAAAGGTTATTCTAAAATTATGGGGCGATAATATTAAAACGCTTGAAAAAGCCCCTCAGGATCCAAAGACAGAATTGCAAGAATGGGTGCAAGCACGGAGTTTAGATCTTCCTTTATACGAAGTGGCTGAAAAATCTGGCCCTGATCATGCACCTATGTTTTTAATGCGTTTAACTGTTGATGGTCAGGGTTCTGTAGAAGCTGAAGGATCATCACGTAGACAAGCTGAAAAAACTGCGGCACGCCTTATGCTTAAAAAGTTAAATAAATGACAGTTGATTCCCAAGAACAAAAATTTGGATTTGTTGCTTTGATTGGCGAACCAAATGCAGGAAAGTCCACTTTATTAAATAAAATTATTGGTATGAAGGTTTCTATTGTGTCACCCAAGGTGCAAACAACGCGTACTCGTGTTTTGGCCGTTGCTGTGCAGGATCAATCTCAAATTGTTTTTGTTGATACACCAGGAATTTTTGAAGCGGATAAAAAAAATAAAATGGAGCGTGCCATTGTTGCTTCTGCTTGGGAAGGTATTGCAGATACAGAAATTATTGTTCTTCTGGTGGATGTATCAAAAAAGATAGGTCACTCAACACAGCTTATTTTAGATCGTTTAAAGGAAGATAAGGACTCAAATAAACGTTATATTTTAGTGCTTAATAAGATTGATCGTATCAAGCGGGATGCGTTGCTAGATATATCTTTGAAGCTGAATGAATCTTATGATTTTGAAGCCACTTTTATGTTGTCTGCATTAAAAGGTAGTGGTGTTGAAGACTTGATGGATTACCTTGCAAAAAATGTTTCTATAGGTGCGTGGCACTATCCCGAAGATCATTTAACTGACATGCCGATGCGTCTCATGGCGGCTGAAGTTACGCGTGAAAAATTATTTAGATTGTTGCATCAAGAGATTCCCTATGCTTTAACAGTAGAAACAGAAAATTGGGAAAATTTTGATAATGGCGATATAAAGATTGATCAAACAATTTTTATTAATCGTGAAGCTCATAAGAAAATTATTTTAGGTAAGGGCGGATCAATGATTAAAAAAATTGGGCAACAGTCACGAGAAGAATTAGAAAAACTTTTTGAAACAACAATTCATTTGAAATTATTTGTAAAAGTTAGTGAAGACTGGATGGATGATGAAGATCGGTATAGCGTTTGGGGTTTGAATCTTAATGCCTGACCTTGCGTTAAAAAAAGTTACCCACTTAAAAATATAAAATTCGTTTTTGTGGATAAAGAAATTTTAATTGCTTCCGACTCTAGTCAGAGAATCACTTCGTTGTTAAAGTCTTCTCAGTTTTCAAGATAAATTTTATAGATATCTGTAATAACGCATTTTAAGTCGTTTTTCAGTAAAGTGGGGAGATATTATGAGTTGGAGTGATGATCGCGTTGATTTGCTTAAGAAACTTTGGGGTGAAGGTAAAACGGCGGCAGAAATTGCTAAAGAACTAGGCGAGGGTGTTACCCGTAATGCTGTTATTGGGAAAGCGCATCGTTTAAAATTATCCAGCCGTGTTTCTCCTATTCAGCAGAATACCAAGAAAATTAAGTCAAATAATGATGCTCCTCTTGCTGCCTTGAGGCGTCCAGCGAAGAAAGTCCCTATTTACTTGGGCAAACAGATTTCAATGGAAGAATTACGCGATAAAATGTGCCGTTGGCCGAATGGTGACCCACAAGGGGATGATTTTTCTTTTTGTGGCTGTGCAACATTAGAAGGAACGCCTTATTGTGAAAATCATGCGATGATTGCTTATCAAGTAACATCTCGTGCACGTACATTAAACGCTAAAGATTTTACAGAAGATGCTGGTGCGCCAGTTGATTTGGAAATAAAAACAGCCGCTAACGGTTAGATTTATTAGAGGGTTTAATATGTCATTTGTTTATCCTTTGTAAAAAACTTCCTTTTTAAATATTTAACCGCTCTACTTAGATGTAGGGCGGTTTTTTTTATATCTTTTAAAATGACTAAATGTTTGAGCTTTTTCTGTACTTTAGGTTCAATTTCATGTTTTATCAGGAAATCAATAAACGTTTAAAATTAGAAAAATTATGAATAAATCAATATTGATTGCTTTAGTTATTACCGTTGTCGCTGCTTTATGGATATTGAGCGGTTTTAATGGGGAAGAAGAGAGCTCTACGAATGCGCTAGAAACGGTAGGGCAAATCTCTGAAGCAGATTTAAAACAAAAAGATATACTGGAAGTACGTGTACAAAATCTGACGGCTCAAATGATGGATGATGAGATTGAAGTCACGGGACGAACTCAAGCGTCACGTCAGGTTATTATTCGTGCAGAAACAGAAGGTCAAATTGCTTCACTTCAAGTTGATAAAGGAGATAAAGTAAAAAAAGGACAGGTTTTAGCACGACTTGAGGTAAGAGATCGTTCTGCCCGTGTTGAAGAAGCACAACAAATATTGAAGCAACGTGAAATTCAATTTAATGCCTCTAAAGAGTTGGCTGAGAAAGGTTTTAATTCACGCGTTCGTTTGGCAGAAAAAGAGGCGGAACTTCAATCGGCACGCGCTCAAGTCAAACAGGCTCAAGAAGAATTATCAGATATTGTAATTAGGGCTCCTTTTGGTGGTATCATAAATGATCAAATGATTGAAATTGGTGATTATATTTCTAAAGGAGATGAACTTTTAGAAATTGTTGATTTGAACCCGATAGAAATAAGCGGTTTTTTAACCGAAAAACAGATTGATAGTTTAAGTGAAGGAGATATTGCCAGTGCTGTGCTTTTAAATACTCAAGTTGTTGAAGGAACAGTGACTTTTATTGCGGCGGCGGCGGATATAAATACACGAACTTTTAAAATGGAAATGACGGTTCCTAATCAAGATCATGCCATTAGGGAAGGTTTAACAGCAAAAATCCTTGTACCCTTTAAAGAGGACAAAGCCTATAAAATTTCTCCTTCAATATTATCATTGGCAGATGATGGTACAGTGGGTGTTAAGACCGTGAATAGTAATAATATTGTTGAGTTCAGACCTATAAAGTTTTTGAAAGATACGCCTGATTATTTATGGATTGGAGGACTACCCGATAGCATTCAAGTGATTACTGTAGGTCAAGAATTTGTCGTTTCTGGTCAAAAAGTAAAACCTATTCAAAGCCAAGGGCAAGACCTTCTATGATGTCTTCATTGATAGAAGCGGCTCTAGCGCGAAATCGGACAGTTTTGTCATTGCTGATATTCTTGCTGATTGCAGGGACATACGCTTATAAAAACATTCCCAAAGAGTCATCTCCCGATATTAATATACCTATTTTATATGTTTCGATGTCTTTAGAAGGAATTTCTCCTGATGATTCAGAGCGGTTATTATTAAGACCGATGGAACAGGAATTAAGTTCGATTGAAGGTTTAAAAAAACTGAAATCTACGGGTTATACAGGTGGTGGTTTTGTTATCTTAGAATTTCAAGCGGGATTTGATGATGACCAAGCAATCGATGACGTACAAAAAGCGGTTGATCGTGCCAAAAGCGAATTACCCGATACACTTGATCGTGACCCAGAGGTTACTGAAGTTAATTTTAGTCTTTTCCCTGTGTTGGTGGTGACGTTATCAGGGCAAGTTCCCGAACGCTCGCTTGTAAAAATGGCCCAAAATTTACAAGAAAAAATTGAAGGTATCGGTACCGTATTAGAAGCTAAAATTTCAGGTGATCGCGAAGAATTGGTTGAAATTATTGTTGATCCTATCTTGCTTGAAAGTTACGGGTTGCGTGGTTCTGATATTTTGCAATTTTTTGCACGGTCTAATCTTCTTATTGCTGCGGGTAATTTAGATACGGGTGTTGGACGCTTTGCTATAAAGGTTCCAGGCTTGTTTGAAACGGCTAATGACATTATGGAGATGCCCATTCGTACTGTTGGTGATTCTGTCATCAAAGTACGCGATGTTGCAGAAATTCATCAAACATTTAAAGATCCTGAAAATTTTGCACGAATTAATGGAGAACGCGCTGTTGCTTTAAATATTGTTAAACGGACAGGCGAGAATATTATTGAGACAATTGAAGCCGTTAGAGCTCTTGTTGAAGTGGAACAGGAATATTGGCCAGAAGGAGTAAAAGTTATTTATACACTCGATCAATCCGACGATATACGGGAGAGATTGGCTGATCTCCAAAACAATATGATTAGTGCAGTATTACTGGTTATGATTGTTGTAATTGCGGTGATGGGTGTGCGTGCTGCAGGTTTGATTGGTGTTGCCATTCCCTCTTCATTTTTATCGGGCGTACTTATCATTTTCATGATGGGTTTGACTGTTAATGTTGTGGTTTTGTTTGGATTAATTCTATCTGTTGGGATGTTGGTTGATGGTGCCATTGTTGTTACAGAGTTAGCTGATAGAAATATTAGCGAAGGTATGGATCGTAAACATGCATATGGTGCGGCGGCAAAAACGATGGCTTGGCCGATTACCGCATCAACAGCGACGACATTGGCGGCTTTTGCCCCTTTATTGTTCTGGCCTGGTATTGTAGGACAGTTTATGCAGTACATGCCTATTACTTTGATTGCGGTTTTGGGTTCTTCTTTGGTTGTTGCTCTTGTTTTTGTTCCTGTTATGGGCAGTCTTGTTGGTAAGAAAAATGTAAAAAAAGAGGGAGTGAATTTAGCTGAAGCCACAGATCAAGATATTTTAAAATCTTTAAAAGGGCCAATAAGACTGTATGTATCAGTCCTAAATTTTGCCTTGAAAATTCCAGGTGTAATTTTGCTTACAACCGTTGGGATGCTTATTCTTGTTCAAGTGTTGTATGGAATGTTAGGACGAGGTGTTGAATTTTTCCCCGATATTGAACCAAAGGCCGCAAGTATCCTCATTCATGCGCGTGGTAACTTATCTGTCTATGAACAAGATACGCTGGTAAAAGAAGTTGAGAGTCGTGTCCTTGACGTCCAAGGTATCAAAGTTTTTTATACTGAAGCTGGTAAACAAGATGCGCAAGGCAATGATGATATTGCTGAAGATGTTATTGGTAAAATTACTATTGAATTTAAAAATTGGAATCAACGTAAAAGTGCTGATGATATTTTACAAGAAATACGTGATCGTACTTCTGACATGGCAGGTATTCGTATTGAAGCACAAAAACAAGAAGAAGGTCCTCCTTCAGGCAAGGCTGTCCAAATAGAAATAGGGAGCCGTTTTCCTGAAACATTGGACGGTGCTGTTCAAGTTATTGTTGATGCGCTTCAAGATGGTAATGATTTTATTGATATTGAAGATAGTCGCCCGCTGCCTGGTATTGAATGGGAAATGCAGGTTGATAGAGCACAAGCATCTAAATTTGAGATCGATGTATCTTTAATTGGTGATTACATTCGTATGATAACAAATGGTTTAAAAGTAACGGATTACAGACCTGATGGTTCAGATGATGATGTTGATATTGTTATACGGCATTCTGTAGAGCAACGAACATTGGATCAATTAGATAAAGTTCGTATTGAAACCAATCAAGGTTCTGTTCCTATTTCAAATTTTGTGAAACGTATTCCTAAGCCTGCTGTTGGGACAATTAACCGCGCCGATCAAAATCGAATCTTTACTGTTAAGGCCAATGTAAAAAATGGTATTAATATAAATGACAAGGTTGTTGCTTTAAAAAATTGGATGTTAGAAAACCGTGACCAATTTGATCCGCGTGTAAAAATAAATTTTACAGGTGAAGATGAAGATCAAAAAGAAGCACAAGACTTTCTTATGAAGGCATTTGTTATTGCCTTGTTTGCAATGGCAGTTATTTTAGTAACTCAATTTAATAGTTTTTATAGTGCTTTTCTTATTTTGTTTGCTGTTGTCATGTCGACAATTGGTGTGATGATTGGTCTGCTTATTACCCAGCAACCTTTTGGAATTGTCATGTCTGGTATAGGCGTTATTGCTTTGGCAGGAATCGTTGTAAATAATAATATTGTTCTTATTGATACATTTGATAATCATCGAAAACGCGGTCTTGCTGTTCGGGATGCTATTATGATTACGGGCGCGCAACGTTTACGGCCTGTTTTGTTAACGACAGTCACTACCGTTCTTGGTTTAATGCCCATGGTTTTACAGCTTAATATTGATTTTGTAAGCAGGGCTGTATCATATGGTGCACCATCAACGCAATGGTGGGTTCAGCTTTCGACAGCCATAGTTTTTGGTTTAACTTTTTCAACTATTTTAACATTGATTGTAACGCCAAGCGCATTGATGTTTAGAGAAAGATTGGCTCGTTTTGGATCTTTTGTGAAAAGTAAGTTCGTAAGAGAGGAGAAAATTGAAGAGTTTTAATAATTATTCTTGATCAAGAAGACTAAATTCTAAAACTTCGCGTCCTTTTGCTACTGTACGAATAGTCATTTCGACCTGTTGTCCAGGAATAAGCAGGTCTAATTTATTTTTTTCCAAACATGTTTGGTGAACAAAAACATCTTTTTGACCATCTTCAGGAATTATAAAACCAAATCCTTTTTCAGGTTTGTACCATTTTACTGTTCCTTTCATGGTTTCTAAAACTTCGTCTTCAGAAACTTCAATACGGAAAGTAATAGGGGCTGGATCTGTTCCGATATCTATGAGGTGATCCACTTTGGTAACCAAGGCACCCTTAGGTCCCTTGACGACGCAACAAGAAATAACCGCACCTTCACCAAGTTCGGTAATACCAGCATCTTGTAGTGTTGTAATATGAATAAAGGCGTCGCATGGATCATCATTTGGAACAGCAAACCCAAAACCTTTGGTTGTGTTGAACCATTTTATTGTTGAAGTAACAGGGCTACTGTTCGGATCGTGCTGCTCTTTTATGAGTGCTTCTGTATTCACAATTTCCCACCTTTAAAAATTAAAATTGTTATTACGCCTGCTTGTTATTGTCCGACATGGGCAAATTTTCCACCTGTAGTATATACAAAAATCTATGTTATTCATACCTAAATCACTTTTGATAATCTGGTATATTGTTGGTATTCAATGACAATTATTCATTTTATTATCAACACTTTCAATAATAGTTATTTTAGAGTATTGTTATATTATTATAATAACTATCATAAAGTATTGTTATGAATGAAAAAAATCTTCCTTTAAAAGAAAATTATTCTTGGCTGAAAAGTTATCCGACAGATATAGATTGGAACGCCGATATTCCTATTATTCCCGTTTACGAAATGTTGGATAAGACATCTGCCAACCATTTTGATGCCCCTGCGTTTGATTTTTTGGGTGCAAAAATGACATGGGGTGAGATTGATATTTTTTCTAAAAAATTTGCCAAAGGGTTGCAAGATATTGGCGTTGTGAAAGGTACAAAAGTTGGTATTTATTTGCCAAATTGCCCCCTTTTTGTCATTGCCTATTATGCTTTGATGCGGTGCGGTGCAACAGTGGTGAATTATAATCCGCTTTACGCCCCAGTAGAGCTGGCCAATATGATTGAGGATAGCGAGACCGATGTGGTTATCACGCACGACCTCGAAATGCTGTATAGTAAAATGTCCAAGATGTTGCATGAAACACGGCTTGAAAAGCTGGTTGTTGCTTCGTTTACAGAGTTTCTGCCTTTTCCCAAAAATTATTTGTTTCAATATCTGAAAGCCAAAGAGTTGGCCAAGGTCGAAGTCAACCGCCGTATTTTTCGTTATGAAGAGATGATTGATAATGATGGATCTTATACTGCCGTTGATATTAAACCGTTGGAAGATGTTGCACTGTTCCAATATACGGGGGGAACAACAGGCCTACCAAAAGGTGCGATGTTGACCCATGCCAATATTGTTGCCAATACAGAACAAGCGACGATGTGGTTGGGGTGCAAAGAAGCAGAAGATAAAATGCTCGGCGTGTTACCATTCTTTCATGTGTTTGCGATGACGGCCGTGATGAATATGTCGGTGCGCAGTGCCATGGAAATAATTGCACTACCACGATTTGAACTGGATGCAACGCTCAAACTTATCAATAATAAAAAGCCAACTATTTTCCCTGCTGTTCCCGCGATTATCAATGGCGTTAATAATAATAAGAAGCTGAAAAAATACGATCTGTCGTCTATTAAATATTGTATTTCCGGCGGTGCGCCATTGCCTGTCGAAGTCAAAGCGAAGTTTGAAAAGAAAACAGGTTGTGTCGCTGTCGAAGGATATGGGCTGACGGAAAGCTCGCCCGTGCTTTGCTGTAATCCCCGTGTGGGCGAGAACAAGGCTGGCTCGATTGGCCTACCATTTCCACAAACAATTATCGAGATTATTGATCCTGAAACGGGTGCGCATGTTACCCCTGGTGAACGGGGCGAGTTGTGCGCCCGTGGTCCGCAGGTGATGAAGGGATATTGGAATCGCCCCGAAGACAATGCCAAGACGTTGCAAGATGACGGACGTTTGCATACGGGTGACATCGCCATTATGGATGAAGACGGATATTTCTTCATCGTTGATCGTATCAAGGATTTGATTATTACCAACGGATATAATGTCTATCCCCGCAATGTCGAGGAAGCGATATATCAGCACCCAAGTGTAGATGAATGCATTGTTGCTGGGGTGCCCGATACACAACGTGGTGAAGTTGTGAAGGCATGGATTAAGCGCAAAGAAGGACGGAGCCTGACCGTCGAAGATTTGAAGAAATTTTTAGGCGATAGACTTTCCCCGATGGAAATTCCTAAACGGGTTGAGTTTCGTGATGCGCCGCTCCCCAAAACCATGATTGGAAAGCTTTCCCGTAAAGATGTTGTCGCGCAAGAATTGGAAAACGATGATGCCAATGATGTTGATGATAATATCGACATGGAAGAAAAGGCCGCCGAAATGGCGAAAATAGAGCCCTCGTAACCCTTTGAAATGATGTAGAAATTAGAGTTACTCTTTTTGCTCGTTGGGAATTTGGGGAGGGGGGTATCCCTCATCCTCTTTTTGGTTTTTTTGGCATTGGGATGTATCCCCCAAAGCGGTGCCGCAGGTGATGCGGACAGTAATATGAGTATAACATTTTGGAGCTTAACAATAAAGGAATAATTTCCTGATGTTATAGTTGCCGTACCCACTTTAAAATTTATAATGGTTATGTTATTAAAGAGGAATGCCAAATCGCCTCTATTTATTCCTTGATGAAGGTGGAAATTTCGACTTTTCCCAATCAGGTACGTGTTTTTATACATTTACCTGCGTTGCTATGGAAAGAGAATTTAATGTTTGCCACGACTTAAGCAAATATAAGTATGATGCAATAGAATATGGCTTGAATTTAGACTCATTTCATTGCGCATATGATAATGCTCATGTTAGGGGACGTGTATTTGGAATAATACAAGACCATATAGATTCTTTAAAAATAGATAGTGTTGTAGTTAGAAAATGTAAAACAGGTACATCATTGCAAGACCCGCCAAAATTTTACGCCCTGATGCTTGGCTATCTTATTAAATATGTTTTAGAGCGTTATGATCTATCACAAATTGAAGAAATAATCGTTATTACTGATAGGTTGCCAGTTAAAAGAAATAAAGAAGCCTTTGAAGGAGCTATTAAAACAAAATTAGCTAGCATGCTACCAAATGGAGCAACTTACAGAGTGCTTCATCATAATTCAGGTAGCCACTATGGTTTACAAGTGGCGGATTATTGTAACTGGGCAATATTAAGAAAATGGGAAACGGGAGACAATACACATCACCAAACAATAAATCCTGCAATAAGAAGTGAGTTTGATATTTTTAGAACAGGAACTACACGATATTACGAAGATGAAAGGCCATTATAAAAATGACCCCCCCAACTACTCTAGTAAACTAGAGAGAGCCCCTTGGGCTCTTTTCATCAGGGGGGGACGTTTGAGATAATTATATCAAAAAATGCAGAATCCGTCAAATTAGCTAAGTGACTCTAAAGCCTATACTATTTGGGTTTGCTTATTTTTTTAATCGTTTTATCGAACGTTTCACCCGACTCGTCACACTCTAATTCACGAGCGTACTCAATAAACCTCTCTTTCTGTGAAAGGTTTTGTTTAACTTTTTTCTTGGGTTTTTCTTTTTTCTTATCAGGCATTTTTACCAGTTGTTTCATAGGTTAGGCGTTTTCCTACGAAACCTTTTAATATCGCATTAGCGCGGTCTTCGTCATTGTAACCTAACTTCTCTCTATGATTATAACGGAAATCATACTCATTCAAATATCTGTGCAAATGTTTTTCACCACAATGTTGATAAACACCTTTCATGCCTCTTTTGAACAAACCAAAATAGCCTTCTGCACTGTTGTTATGAACATTACCTCTAACATACTCACCAGAGGCATGTCTTACACTGTGATGTTCTTTAACGTGTACCTCTGCACCAGTATATAAACGGCTTTCATCAGTGTGTAATTCACTTTCCTTTGCCACATTGTTCACAATGATACTGGCAACGGTTGCTTTATCCGCTCTATCAACATGGAAAGATTTAATTCTACCGCCACGTTCCACAAGAGAAACGATAGAACGTTTATGAGCGCGTTTTGCACCGCCTTTACCTTTTGGATAAGGAATACCTAAAGCATTATGAGTTGGTGGATCACCGCTTTTCTTGCCGTGATAAGTTTCATCAGCTTCAACAATTTTACCTTCACCGCCCAAGATACCTATAGAGCCATCATTCATAGCTTCACGAATACGATGTGATAAAAACCATGCAGACTTAACAGTAATCCCTAAAACTCTGGCAAGCTGATTAGAACTGATACCTTTTTTAGATGATGAAATAAGAAATATAGCCTGTAACCAAACGTGTAATTTAATATGGCTAGATTCAAATATAGTGCCTACTTTAACAGTGAAAGGCTTACGGCATGAGTAACACTTGCGAACACCAATTCTAGTGCTTTTACCTTTAAGCACACCAATACGCTCGCACTCACCACAATGAGGGCAAGAAACGCCATTAGCCCAGATATGCTTTTCGATAAACTTGTAAGCCGCTTTTTCATCGTGAAAGTGTTTTGCAGATAGTATAGACATTGTATTTCTCCTTATACAGCCTATATTACAGAGTTATTTGGGTACGTCAAGTATATAATTGGGAATAATTTCCTAATTATTTGATTTTTTAAGCTATTTTTTGCACTAAGTGTTATAAGGTAGTACACTAAGTGTTATAAGGTAGTACACTAAGTATTATAAGCTTATTTAAAGGTTTTATCATGGACAAAAAAAGTAAATATAGCTCTGAAATTAAAGAGTTTATACTTAGAAATGTAGAAGATTATCCTGCTACAATAGTGACTATTGCTATGAAAAAATTTGATTATTCAAGGACAGCAATTCTTCGATACATACAGGTTTTGGCAGAAGCTAATCTATTGGCTTATTCTGGTAATACCTATGCTAGACGTTACAAGCTATTACCTATTGTAAAAATAGAATTTGAAAAAAAAATAGATTATTTATGGGGGGAAGATCAGGTATGGCGAGAAGATATACTGCCGCTATTAGAGGGTCAGAAAAAAAATATAATAGGTATATGTGAGTATGGTTTTACAGAAATGCTTAATAATGTTCTTGATCATGCGACAAGTCCGATAGTTAGCATCTTTTATTGTCAGACTTATAGTCAGATTACTATGAGAATAACAGATAAAGGTGTTGGTATTTTTGAGAAAATCCAAAAAGATTTTAAATTAGACGATCCAAGAACGGCACTACTAGAATTGTCTAAAGGAAAATTAACCTCTGATAAAAAAAATCATTCAGGGGAAGGGATTTATTTTACATCAAGAGCTTTTGATAGCTTTAGCATTAGATCTGGTAATTTATATTATTCGAGAGAGAAAAGGGAATCAGATGATTGGCTTATAGAAGTTAATCAAAGATCAGCCAATAGAATTGGTACTCGTGTAGAAATGAATATTGATACTGATGCTGATTGGACTATAACTAGTATATTTCATAAATATCAAAGTGATAATTTTAAATTTAGAAAAACACATGTGCCTATAAAACTTGCTCAATATTCTGGCGAACAGCTTGTTTCGCGTTCTCAAGCAAAACGTTTATTAACAAGATTTGATGATTTTTCGGAAGTTTTTTTAGATTTTAAAGATATTGAACATATAGGACAAGGGTTCGCAGATGAAATTTTTAGAGTTTTTAAAAATGCACATCCTAAAATTACATTATCTATAGCAAATGCAAATGAAGACGTTCTTCAGATGATAAAATTCGTTAGTGTAGGTGAGGTAACCTTGTGGAAAGACAAAGATAATAGAAGAAAATAATTACCCTCTTAAAGCGGCACCTGTTTTTGAAGAGACGGCATCGACGATGCTTTTACAAAGCCCTTCAATTTCTTGATCAGTCAGTGTTTGTTTCACAGGTTGGATCATCACATTAATCGCGATTGATTTTTTGCCGTCTTCAACGCCCTTGCCCTGATAAATATCAAAGACAGAGATGTCGGAGATTAAATTCCGCTCTGCGCCTTTGGCGGCACGGACAACAGTTTCCGCTTCGACATTTTCATCAACGATAAAAGCAAAATCACGGGCAACAGGTTGGAATTGCGAAGCCTGCAATAAAGGTCTTGAAGGCCCTTTGGATTTTTTTGTTGGGATATTATCAAGAAAGACTTCAAAGCCAACAACGTTGGTTTTAATGCCCATTTCATCCAAAATGGCGGGGTGAATTTCACCAAACTGGGCGAGAGCCTTATTCCCCATTTTCAAAACACCCGAGCGTCCCGGATGAAAATAATCCGATGCTTCATGCGCCGTTTGTAGGCTAGCGGTTGGTGCGTTTGCCGCCTCTAAGGTGGCGATGGCATCAGCCTTTGCATCATAGATGTCATTTTTACGATGGGCGTTTGCCCCTTCCCAATGGCGTGGGCCAAGGTTACCAAAACGGATACCGGCGGCGGTGGTGATTTGACCATCAGATTTCACAGACGGGAACACGGGACCGACTTCAAAAAGTTTGCTTTCGCCATTGCCTTTATCAACATTCATGCTGGCGGCCATCATAAGATTAGGCAAGATAGACGGGCGCATTTGGTCGAGATCGCTGCTGATGGGGTTGGTCAGTGTGAGCGCCGCATCGGCTTTATTATCATTTTGACCAAAAGCAGCGGCAAGTGACTTCGACATAAACGACCATGTCACACATTCACTTAAGCCGCGTGCGGCCAGAGCATTACGAGACAGGCGCACCGACGTTAGATGCGGTGTTTCGGCGCTATCGGCAATTGCATTATCGGAACGCACCGAGATGGCTTCAATTTTATCATAGCCAATAACACGGATAACCTCTTCAACAAGATCGGCTTTGCCTTCAACATCACCACGCCAAGAGGGCGGTGTGATTTTATTACCCTTCACTGCAAAACCTAAATTCTCAAGAATTTCGATTTGTTGTTTGTCAGGCACATCCATACCAGAAAGTTTTTTGGTATAGGCGTAGTCAAATTCAATGTCATGTTTCCAGTCAGGCACGTTACCTGTCTTCACAACATCCATGGGCTCCGTTTTATCAGTGCCGCAAATCTCCATGATAAGTTTTGTGGCAATTTCAATGCCGGTCATGGTGAATTCAGGGTCAACGCCACGGTCAAACCTATATCTCGCGTCACTATCAATTTGTAAAGCCCGCCCTGTTTTTGCAGTGGCGTAAGGATCGAAATAAGCAGATTCAACAAAGACGTTTTTGGTGGTTTCTGTCGCGCTGCTCGAAACACCACCGACAATACCGCCAAGGCCGAGCAAGCCACTGTCATCGGTAATCGCCGTCATGCCATCATTCAAATTATATGTTTTGTCATCTAGGGCTTCAAAGCTTTCGCCTTTCTTAGAAAGACGCACGGTGATGTCACCTTTTAACAAATCTGCATCATAAACATGTAAGGGGCGGCAAAGGTCATGTGTGACATAGTTGGTGATGTCGACCAGGGCGGAAATAGGGCGCAGGCCAATTGCTTTCAGACGGCTTTGCATCCAAGCAGGGGATTGCTCATTCTTAATGTTCTTAATCAGGCGACCAAAGAAAAGCGGACATTGTTCCGTTGATTTAATCGTGACGCCTATGGGAGATTTACCCTTGCCTTTGACGGCGGTGGTATCAAGAGGTTTTAATGTGCCCATGCCAGCCGCCGCCAAGTCACGGGCAATACCACGGACGCCTGCGCAATCTGCACGGTCAGGGGTTAAGGCAATATCAATAACCGGATCATCTAAATTATAAAGTTCAGTGAACGGCGTGCCGATGGCGGTGTCTTCGGGTAGTTCTATGATGCCATCATGTTCGTTTGATAGTCCCATCTCACGTTCTGAGACGAGCATGCCGTTTGAGTCTTGTCCGCGAATTTTTCCCTTCTTCAATGTTATTTCTGTGCCGGGGATGTAGGCGCCATTCGGGGCGAAAATACCCTTCATGCCTTTTTTTGCATTGGGCGCACCACAAACAACTTGGATTTTTTCTGACCCCGTATCAACGATGCAAACTCGCAGGCGATCAGCATCAGGATGTTTCTCGGCACTCACCACATGAGCCGCCTTAAAAGGGGCATAAACCTCACCCGGATCTTCGACACCCTCAAGCTCTAACCCCAAGGCGGTGAGCTTATCGGTAATTTCGTTTAAAGACGCGGTTGTGTCTAAATGTTCTTTAAGCCAGTTTAGTGTAAATTTCATAATTCTAATTCTTTCATTCTTTACCAGATCCCCGCCTTCGCGGGGATGACGCCGCAGGGCGAGGGTTATTCCTGTGTTTGCAACATATGTAAGCTGAAATTCATCTTGATTCCAAGGGTTTTATATAAATTTTGTGAGGCAATGTTGTCATTTTCAGCAAACCAGTAGATCCAGTTCCATTTTTCACGCTTTCCGACCTCATGAAGCTCCCAAATCAGGAGTTTGGCATGACCCAAGCGGCGATGGTTTTCATCGACATATAGATCCTGCATATAACAACTATAATTTATAAATCCAGTCGTCGGGTGAAGGATGTAATGTAAAAAGCCGAGCAGTTGCCCGTCATTATTAAAAACACCGAGGCCGTAAACGTTTTCTTTTGGACTGGTGATACGCCGCCAAGTTTCAGCAGAGACATCATCGGCAATTTGATGAAGACAGTTTGCCTGAAATAAAGGTAACCATTGGTCATGATCTTTGCGTTCAAGAAAACGGATCATCATAAGGTCTAAGAACCAGTCGCGCGATTTGGACGGTCGAGGGGATCAAAGCCGTAATGTTGTAACCAACGGACATCACTTTCAAAGAAAGTGCGTAAGTCTGGGATACCATATTTTAACATTGCGATGCGCTCAATTCCCATACCAAAGGCGAAGCCTTGATATTCATCAGGGTCAAGTCCGCAATTTTTAATCACGTTGGGATGAACCATGCCGCACCCTAAAATTTCAAGCCAATCATCGCCTGCGCCGATTTTCAAACCACCATCTTTACGGGAACAACCAATATCCATCTCAGCACTAGGCTCTGTAAATGGGAAGAAGCTTGGGCGGAATTGAACAGGTAAATCATCGACTTCAAAATACGCCCGAACAAAATCCATGAGGCAGCCTTTTAAGTGACCCATGTGAACATTCTTGTCGATATAAAGCCCTTCACATTGATGGAACATTGGCGTGTGGGTGATGTCATAGTCAGAACGGTAAGTGCGACCCATCACAATAATTTTTATCGGTGCGCCTTTATCCTGCATGGCACGAATTTGTACCGTAGAGGTATGCGTGCGAAGAAGTTTTTTGGCGGCCTCACCTTGTTCTTCCGGATCATCGGGCAAATAAAATGTGTCATGCATTTCACGCGCTGGATGCCCTGGCAGGAAATTTAAGGCGGTAAAGTTATGCCAGTCATCTTCAATGTCTGGCCCTTCGGCGACTTTGAATCCCATGCTTGCAAAAATAGAAACAAGTTCTTCCATCGTATGGCTGATGGGGTGAATTTTACCTTTGGCTTCGGGGCGTATTGGTAAGGATACGTCGATGCTTTCCGTCGCAAGGCGTTGGGCTAAATCTTGTTTTTTAAGGGCACGCTCTTGGCTTGCGATAAGTTCGGCAATTTCATCTTTGAGAACATTGAGCGCCGCCCCTGTTGTTTTGCGTTCTTCAGGGTCCATACCGCCTAAAGTTTTCATCAGGGCCGTAATTTTACCCTTTTTACCAAGGGCTTGGACACGAGCAGATTCAAGCGTTGTGAGATCATTTGCGGCCTCAACCATGCTTGTTAATTCAGTTTTTAAAGCGTTTACGTCAGTCATTTGGTTTTTTACCACGGAGAGACTGGGATGCGAAGTGGTTTTATCAATTTATTGTAAAATTAATGTCATTCTTGGGGAATCTTTTTTATAAGTAGGAGATCGCCCTAGAATTTCGCTTTGCTTAATTCAGGCGATGACATGTCGAAGTGATTTAAACCCCATTCCTTGATAAGGATGGCGGGGAGTTCAGCCAGATTGTCGATGAGATAGTCTTTTTTGTATTTTTCTAGGCGAGTGGGGGATAACAGGCCACCGCTGATGGATATGCCGAGAATATCCAGTTTTCGGGCAAGTTCCGGTTCTTCATGGCTGTCGCCAATGATAAAAGTTTTATTGGCGGTATAGCTATTCTCGCCCATAAAATCACGCAAACGTTCATATTTATTGGTACCCGAAACGATGCCATTGAGGCCGTCCGTCCCTGAAATAGTTTCAAAATATTTTGTTATGCCCAGTCGTTCGATATCTAATTCAAGAGTGTCTTGTCCCATATTGCTTAAAACTTTACAGGTAACATTGTGGGAGAGGAGCCAATTAAGGAGCTCAATTGTTCCGTCCATGAGGGTACATTGTATTTTTAATTGATTGTATGTTGTACGAAATATCTCTCCTACTTCGTCAGCTTTTTTGAGATAATCATCAACACTGACACCTGCTTTTTCATAGAAATGGATGAGAGGAAATGTAAAAATTTCTTGCAGTTCTTCAAGAGATATAGGGGGTACATTAAAAAATGCTAGAGAATCGTTTGTTGCCTGATAGGCGGCCTCTATATCATCATAAAGCGTTGAGTTCCAATCAAAGACGGCGAGATGGTCTGCGTGAGTCATAGTTTATTTATAAACCACCAAGACACAAAGACACAAAGGATTTTATATTTGGGGGCGATAAAGCGGCACTTTAATATTGTTGTAACCCCGCACTTGTTGCGGGGTCTTTGTAATGCAAGCTACAATAACGAAGAGACCCCGTAATGAATACGGGGTTTCGGTGAAAATAATGACGTTATTGCTGATTAAGCGGCGGCTTTGTCTGCTTTATCTAAAGCGGCTTGAACAGTTTTTGCAATGGCTGCAAAGGCAGCTTCATCACGTACAGCAATGTCAGACAAGACTTTACGATCAAGTTCAATTTCAGCCAATTTAATGCCATTCATGAAACGAGAATAAGTCATGCCATGCAAACGTGCTGCAGCATTGATACGTTGAATCCATAGGCTACGGAAATTACGTTTCTTTTGCTTACGACCAATATAGGCATATTGACCTGCTTTTTCGACAGCCTGTACCGCAGTACGGAAACAGTTCTTACGGCGACCGCCATAACCTTTTGCTTTTTTAACAACTTTTGTGTGACGAGCGTGTGATGGAACGCCGTGATTAACGCGTGACATTATTTAGCTCCTCCCATAACTTTTCTGAGGGCTTTAGAAATATAAGCCTCTTTATTTGGTTTGTTCTTTTGTTTACGGGCGTAAGGTAGCCAGTTACCCAAAACAGTCTTAGCGTCAGCATCGGATAATGTGGTTGTCCGGTTGGCTTTACGTTTCATTTTTTTGGATTTATTCATCATCATGTGCGAGGTTTTTGCCTGCCCAGATTTGACTTTGCCACTGCCTGTGACTTTAAAGCGCTTTTTAACAGAGCTTTTGGTTTTCATTTTCGGCATTTCTATCTCCTTGCTAACATATTGATAAGTAAAGGGTTTTATAATTTTTTAGCGTTTTCGAGGCATGCCAATTTAGCCAGAAAACGCGGTATTGGGAGGGTTATAGCGGGAATTATGGGCGAAAAGCAAGAGGTTTTTGCTATTCTTTGTCCTGTCTTGCCATAGGCGTCGCATACTGAGTTTCGAGATCCCATGGAAAGTGAACCCATGTTTCTTGGGCAAATTCGGTAATAAAGGTATCTGTCTGCTTTGCTCCCTGCGGTTTTACATAGATGCAAGCATAATGCGCTTTGGGTAACGTTTGGCGGGCAAGCTCAAAAGTTTTGCCTGTATCAACCAAATCATCAATAACCAGCCAGCCTTCACCATCATCTTCAACAGAGTTGGGCATTTTTAGAATTTTAGTTTCAGACTGGTCTTTAACATCATAACTGGTGATGCAAAAAGTTTCGATGTTTAAGATTTCAAGTTCACGGGCAATGATGCAGGCAGGCACCATACCACCCCGTGTGATGGCAATAATGCCCTTCCATTTTCCGCCTTCAAGGGGACCTTTATCGATGAGCTTCCACGCCAATGCTTTTGTATTGCGGTGAATTTCTTCCCATGTGACAAGAAAATTTTGATTATAGTCATTAGAAGTTTGCATGTTTTTTATCCTGAAAATAAGTTTTGTAATACCAGTATTTTTTACAGATGGTTTCGTGAAATTTGAAGCAGCCTCGGGTGAAAGGAAAGAGCGTTTTTGCCAAGCCTGTAATTTGTAGATCCTTTTTCTGTAAGCGTTGCTCTCCAATAGTTGATTCAAAAGAAAGATCTTGTGAGGCTAGACCAGGTCTAACGGTGAACCAATTTAAATTTGTTTTCCAACTGCGTCCCATAAGCACATCAATGGGGTAGGCGTTTTTATCCATGTGTTTGAGGAGCTTTTTAGCCCCTGTCTGTGTGATTAAGATGGCATGGGAGCCGCCCGGCAGGCCTGTGTGGCGAACAAGTTTATAGGTTTCGTCTATTTCATATACGTTGCGAAGTTTTAGTCGTTCTAACTTTGGGCTTCCTAAAAAACGGATCATATCAAAAGGAACAGGTATGGTTTCTAATTTTTTAAGAGTTGGCACAAAATCATCATGTAAGACAACATCATCTTCAAGTATAAGTGCACGTGGGATATTTTCTTTTATCATGCGGTTAAATATTTTTACATTCGTTAGGATAATGCCGAGATCACCACCTGTTAAATCACGACCAAGAATGCGGCGGCGTTTGGGCGCGTCATAGATGGGATGATTGAAAACATCAAATTGACGACCATCAACGGCATCGATAAATTCGAAATCTAATCCTGCATCTTTTAATGTTCTTTCTATGTAGGCGCGTCTATCTGCGGCTTCTACTAAACTAATAATAAAAACTGGAATCATGCTGTGTCCTCTTTCAGCCCTAAAATGGGTTTTAATGTTTCACCATTAAAGAAAGGGTAACGGTAGTTATGAGTGATGGTGCCGCCTTGCAAGGTTTTAAAATCTGTCATGACGGAACGATCAACACGCATTTCATCCCAACCGGATATGTGCAAGAAGCCTATTTCTTCGTGAGGGAGTGAGGGTTCGACAAACATATTTTTTGTTTCGTCCCAAAGAGGTTTATATTCACAGAGCCAATGTGTGTAGGCAGGGAGAACTTCGGCTTCATAGTTTTCTATGTAGCACAGAACGCCAAGGCTCAATTGTTCAGCCGTAAAAACTTTGCCATTTTTTAAAGCCTGAAGTAATAATTCTTGCCAGCGTTTCCAATGTGGCGCGTCTTTTTTGAGGGCGAAAGCCCCAGCCAGTAACACACTATAAGGCACAAGTTTCTTGGCTGTTTTAAAACCAAAAGATTTTTTAGCATTGCTTAAGTAAAACCCGCTTAGTTTTCTGGGCAGTCGTCCCAACCATTTCAGTCTTATTTGACGTGGATAGGCACGGTCAGCTTGAGAGGTTAAGGCAATCTTATTTTTGGCGGCACCAGCTAAAAACATATCAACCGCATCCCATTTTTGAATCCATGTATCGGCATCCATCCAAATATAGGTGTCATATTCAGGGAAGTAATCAGGAATAAACGGACGGCAGACACAAGATTTTAGATATTCTTTGCCTTTGGTTTTTGAAGCAGGAAGATCACAAGGCCATTCGGCATCTTTAACAATGCAACCAAAAGACTTCAGTGTTTCGACTTGTTCAGGTTTTAGTCCTGCATTCAAGATACAGATATCTAAGTCAGCGCTTTGGGGAAAGCGGCGGATACCATGTACCCATTCGATCAACATCGGAAAATAATTATAATCTGAAGAAGAAACAAAAGTTGTTTTCAAGAGCCATTCCCATTTTTATTTACACGTTGTCGCTACGTCGCTTATGTATGGTTAATACATATAGCTTCTTGCTTCTAGTGTAAATAAAAAGCGAAACAGCTCTTGGAGATATTACTCTAAACTGATATTTAGTTATATATGAAAATTTTTATATTTGTATTGTTCAGTTTGCTTTCTTATACTGCCTACGCACAAAGCACAATGGTGCAGCCTTCGGGTGTTTATACAGGGCCATTACAGACCAAGCCTTCTCCTGTGGTGGTGGAGCTGTTCTCCTCACAAAATTGCCCTGCGTGTCCGCCTGCGGATGAGTATATGAGTGATTTGATAAAGTCTAAAGGTGTTATTGCGCTGTCTTGCCATGTTGATTATTTTGGTAAAACCAGTGCCAATTTAGGCAAGTCATTTTGTACGCAGCGCCAAAGCAGATATATCAAACAAATGGGTCGTAAATCGCATTTCACACCGCAAATGATGATTAATGGTCATATGAGCGAGATTGGATATGAAACCGCTAATGTTACGGCGGCAATTGTGAAAGGGCGGTCTGAACGTGTTGCAGAAATTAATATCCAACCAAAGACAGGCGGCGTTTATAATTTTAATGTTCCTACCGCACAAGTGAATGGTGCGGCGGAATTATGGATGGCAATTTATCAAAGGCCACAAAATATAAATGACCGTGGTAGAAACATAACTTATAGTCATGTGATTAAACGTTTTATGCCGCTGGGGATTTGGCGGGGCAGTGATATAGATCGTGCGGTTTATCCTATACTCGATTCACAAAGCGCCGGTTTTGCCATTGTTGCCCAAGAAGCCAGAACAGGAAAAATTTTAGCGGCTGGTGATTACCGGTTGTAGGCTTTAGCGGTTTTTGTTTATAAAAACTATTAACCACACTTCTTTACAGGAGTCTTTGAGGAATAGAGGCCGTGTTTTTGAATGTATCTTATCATTTTCTTGGAAATACCAGGCGGTGGTTGGTTTGATGTTATGCTGGCTCCCCTGAGTTGAATAGCCTCTCTGATTGAACTTGAACTTATCTGCCCAGATCTTGGAAGGTCGGGTGTGGATACACGGAGAAAAACTTTGCAGGCTGTATCAATTCTTACATCAAATTTATTTATGGATTTAACGGGAATACACTGAGACGCTATATGTGTTAGACTTTGTGACACGCGCAACGCTCTAACGGCTATATTTAAGCGACGGTTAAAATCTTCTCCAGATACAATAAATAAATTATTATCTTTAGAGAATTCTTCAATAAGGCGTTTTACATCACGCAGACATATTAAAGGGTTACTAGAAAATTTTTGGGCCAAATTAGAAGGAATTAACCAGTTTTTATTTGGTTCTGCAATGATTTTACACATTTCCATTTTAGTATTGAAAGGTGTTGGCTGGGCGTCTTTTTTTTTGGTGGGCGATTGTGCAATAGGTAACATTAAAACAGCATGAAGGTTAAACTGTTTCTTTGCGCGCAGAGCTGTTGCAACATGCCCTTGATGGGGGGGATCAAATGATCCAAACATAAGACCAATTCTATTATTCACAATATTAAGCCTGTAACATTTATTGTTCGTTAAAGGGTAATTTGCACATTTTTTGTATTATGTCAATATATTTTAATGTGCTTCGGCCCAGCTTTGGCCTGAGCCTGCCTCGGCGATGAGCGGTACGTCTAGTTTGACGACGTTTTCCATGACAGATTTTACGAGGGTTGATGTCTTTTCTAATTCTGCATCTGGCACTTCAAATATAAGTTCATCATGGACTTGAAGAAGCATTTTGGCATTAAGCTTTGCCTCTTTAAGTGCGCTTGGCATTTTTATCATCGCCATTTTCATGATATCGGCGGCGGTGCCTTGGAGGGGTGCGTTAATGGCGGCGCGTTCTGCCCCCATTTTAACGTTTTGCATTTTTGCATTGATGTTGGGCGTGTAACATTTTCGACCAAACAATGTTTGAACATATTCATTACGCCGCGCAAATTCTTTTTGATCTTCCATGAAGGTTTCAATTTCGTGAAAGGTGTCGAGATATTTACGGATGAATTGGTGGGCTTCCCCTGGATCACAATCAAGTTGTTTGGCAAGACCCCAACCAGAGATGCCGTAAATGATTCCAAAATTAACAGCTTTGGCTTGGCGGCGTAAATCACTATCCACTTTATCAAGCGCTACACCAAAAACTTGAGAAGCGGTAAGCGCGTGAATATCAACACCATCTTTAAATGCCTGTTTAAGCGCAGCAACATTAGCCATTTCCGCACAAAGACGGAGTTCAACTTGTGAATAATCAACGGCGAGTAAGGTATGCCCTTTATCGGCGATAAAGGCGGTACGAATTTTTCTGCCATCTTCGGTACGGATAGGAATATTTTGTAAGTTAGGATCGCTGGAAGCTAAGCGTCCTGTTGATGTACCGGCCATGCTGAACGAGGTATGAACGCGACCTGTGTCAGGATTTATTTGTTCTTGTAGAGCGTCGGTGTAAGTGGATTTAAGTTTTGATAGCCCACGCCATTCAAGAATGTTGGTTACAATGTCGTGACCTTGCGCAGAAAGTTTTTCAAGCGTTGTGACATCGGTTGACCATTGACCTGTCTTGGTTTTTTTACCGCCTTCTAAACCCAATTGGTCAAATAATATTTCACCAATTTGTTTGGGTGAGCCAACGTTAAATTCTGTACCTGCTTCTTTTTGAATAGATTTTTCTAGTTTTTGAATTTTTTTGGTGAAGTCTTCTGACATTTTTTTTAGGATAAGCGGATCAACTTTAATGCCGTGTAGTTCCATCTCACCAATAACGGAGATAAGCGGACGTTCAATGTCTTCATAAATGACAGCCATCTTTTCTGGCGCAATACGGGGTTTAAAAATATGATGCAATCGGTGCGTTATGTCGGCATCTTCGGCGGCGTAATCAAGAGCTTTGTTGATATCAACCTTGTCAAAGGTGACTAAGTTCTTACCTTTGCCCGCGACTTCAGAAAATTTAATAGGGGTATGGTCTAAAAATAATAGAGACATACCGTCCATTGAATTTGAGTGACTTGTACCATCTAAGCTATAGGATAATAACATTGTGTCATCACAAGGGGACATATCGACGCCATGTTTTTTTAGCATTTGCCAATCATATTTTATGTTCTGACCGATCTTTAAAACGCTTGGATCTTCGAGAAGTGGTTTCAAAGCAGCAATAGCTTGATCAAAAGGAATTTGTACGAGCTCACCCGTACTTTCACCGAGAAGATCAACTTCTTCAGGGACATGAGCAAGCGGGATATAGGCAGCTTTGCCGATTTTAGAACAGATTGAAATGCCAACCAGTTTCGCAATGGCTGGCGTTAGATCTGTTGTTTCGGTGTCGATAGCTAAAGCTCGTGTTTCGTAAGCTTCATCAATCCATTTTTGTAGTTCGGTTAAATCTGTAATAAGTGTGTATTTGTTATCTTTGATGTCAGGTGTTTCGTCAGGAACGATCTGTAATGGTGTTTGCTTTGCTTCGGGTGTTTCATTATTGCTCTGTACCGTATTGTTGCCGTTGGGTAGACGGTTCAGTAAAGATTTAAAACCTTGTTTTTCCAAGAAGGCCTTAAGATGAGGAAGGTCAGGATCGTGTTTTACAAATGTTTCTAACTCTACAGGAACGGGTACATCAGTGGCGAGTGTTACAAGCTTGCAAGAGATGCGTGCCATTTCTGTGTTATCAATTAAGGCTTCACGGCGTTTTGGTTGTTTTATTTCACTGGCGCGTGCCAATAATTCTTCGAGAGAGCCATATTCATTAATCAGTAAGGCGGCGGTTTTAATACCAATGCCCGGTACGCCGGGAACGTTATCGGAGCTGTCGCCTGCTAAGGATTGGACATCAATGACTTTGTCTGGCGCGACACCAAATTTTTCTACCACACCATCTGCATTTATAATGATGTTTTTCATTGGGTCGTAAATGTGAATATGGTCATCAACCAATTGCATTAAATCTTTGTCGGATGAAATAATTTTAACTTTAGTGCCTTGGGCGGCGGCTTGTTTGGCGTAAGTTGCAATTAAATCATCGGCTTCGAACCCTTCTAGTTCGACGGCGGGCAAACCGAGGGCTTCAGTAGCTTCGCGCACCAAGGGAAATTGGGGAATGAGATCTTCGGGTGTCTCATCACGATTGGCTTTATAGTCAGGGTAAATGTCATTGCGAAAGTTGGCGCGCGCTGCATCAAAAATAACAGCGATGGCGGCATGCGGATGTTCTTTGAGAAGTTTAATCAACATACTGGTAAAACCGTAAACGGCACCTACAGGGATGCCGTCAGGGTTGGTTAACTTGCCTTGGCCGCTATAGGCCATGGCGTAATAGGCACGAAAAATATAGCCCGAGCCATCAATCAGGTAAATTTCGTCTTTTTCAGCGTTGTTTGCTTTTGCTTGTGTTTGGATCATAAAGCAGTTTTAGCGGGGAAGTGAATAAGACGCAATAAATTCAACTGGTTCGCGCAATGTTGTTGACAGGGAATAGTCTGATTTATACATAATGATTTAAAGCTATGGGGCAAAGCGGGGATGTTTTTGGCGGTCTTTAAAAAAATCTATAGGTTTGATTTAAAAGTAAGTGTAAATTTGAGCCCTTACTTTAACACTCATTAGTTAGGATTTTTTATATGTCATCACTCTTTGAAAAAATTGGCGGACGCGATGCTGTCAATGCCGCTGTCGATATCTTCTATCAAAAAGTTCTTGCCGATCCTGTTATCAATCATTTATTTGAAAATGTTGATATGAAGCGGCAAATTGCGAAACAAAAAGCTTTTCTGACTTATGCTTTTGGGGGTGCGCCGAATTATGAGGGTAAAAATATGCGGGAAGCGCATAAAAATTTACCATTAGAAGAAAAACATTTTGATGCCGTTGCGGGTCATTTAAAAACAACGTTGGAAGAATTGAATGTTCCGGCAGAGTTGCAAGATGAAGTTATGGCCGTCGTTGCCGGTACGCATGACGATGTGTTGAATTTGTAGAAACACCCGCCAAGAGAGGAAAAGAATTGGGGGCTTAGGTCGTGGTGGCAAACAACGCAACGGCCGCTGCGTTCGATACATTTAGACTCGAAATTGGACCCGCCGTCGGTAAAGCTACCAGAGCGTCGCATTGTTCCCGAACAAGTCTTCGTAGACCGTCTCCTTCAGCGCCCAGCACAAGAACCAATTTTTGATGTTGCGTGGCAAGCATTTGTAACTCGACCTCTCCTTCCTCCGCCAATCCGATTGCAAAATATCCAGCCTTTTGTAGTACCTCAATAGAGCGCGTTAAATTGGTTTCATAAGCGATGGGTAAATGTTCTATACCGCCGCACGCTGTCTTGGCGAGGACACCTGTAAGTTCTGGTGCGTGTTTGCGTTGTAAAATCATTCCCGTTGCGCCAAAAACACAAGAAGAGCGAATAATCGCTCCAACATTATGGGGGTCGGTGACTTGGTCGAGCATGATAAGGACACTGCGTTCTTTTGGTTCTTCGGCGCGGATAATATCGTGAATGTCTATTTCATCGAGTTCTTGAGCATTCAGGCCAATTCCTTGATGGACGCTGCCAGACGCCGTGGCGTTATCCAAGGCGGCTTTGTCAATGATCTGAGGGGATGGGCGTTTGAGGCCAAGGCTATGTGCTTTTTTCAAAGCCTTATCAAAACCTTCTAACGCTTTTTCAGTGATATATAACCCGTGGATGTGGCGTTTAGGGTTGGTCCAAGCTTCGGTGACCGCATGTACCCCGTATAAATCAATCTTCAGACGGGGTTTAGGTGTAGATTTGGCAGATTTCTGCTGGTTTTTCTGTTTATTTTTTGGACGGTTCCGTTTTTGGTCATAAGGAGGTTTGCTCTTAGAACCAGAGCGGGAGCCAGAATTGCCCTTATCAGAATTGCTCTTAGAAGAGCTATGTGAATTATTTCTCGTGTTTCTCATGATTTAACTCATACACCTCTTGACATAGGAAGCAAAATTCTTTTTCTATGCTATGCGCCTTAACTTAATTCTTTTAGACGTTTTTTAATGCCCTGTGGAGGGATGGTCGAGTGGTTAATGGCAGCGGACTGTAACTCCGCCCGCGCAAGCGTACGCAGGTTCGAATCCTGCTCCCTCCACCATTCTTTATAACCTCTTTGGGTTTCCCATTGGGATACTGGTGAAACTAGTGAGTACTCTAGTTTTTTTCCCTCTAATTGTAGGTTCGAAAAGAGGGTTTCCATCAAAGCGCGTTTTATGTTGATTTTCGAACTTTTGAACAAATCTAAAGCCCTGTTACATAATAAAAGAATCGTTAAAAGTGCTCTTTCAAAGTCTTTAGTATCGTCTGATTGTTCTTGTAAGTCTAAAGCAACTTTATCACTAAGCCGTTTTAGTTGAGTATATTTACGGTCATAGACTTCTCGTGTAATTCCATCATTTATTAGTAAATCAGTAAGTTTATCTATTTGAGATTCAATATTGGCCTGTTCTTTTTGTAGTGAGAAAAGATTTTTTTGACGTTCTGATTTGTATGTTGTTGACAGCTGTTGAGCTTTTTCTGTTACTTTTTTGTAGTTTTCGTCTGAAATTTTTATTTTTTTCAAAGCAATCTCCACCTGTTTAATCACCTCATTTTCTTGTACCCACAGCTTTTTAGAAGGGTTTTGTGGATTGCGACAAATCAAATAACAGTATTTTCCTTTTTTGAGGTCAGAAGTTACCAGACGTTTAGAAACTGCACACGTAATTAACTCTCTAAATAAATAAGGGTGTTTAGTGTTAATCTTATTACGTCTCTTTCCCCGTTTTAGCATAATTTTCTGACACTTATCGTATAGTTCCTTTGGAATTAGTGGGGTATAGTTATGCGGATATAGTTTTTCTTTAAATCTCATAACTCCATAGTAAAAAGGATTTTGTAAGAGACCATGAAGGTACTGGGGACCAATTGTAAAACCTTTGCGAGAACACAAACCCCATTGTTTTGATGCTTCAGACAGTAGTTTTAGAGAGTATGTACCTTTAGAATATTCAATAAATAGTTTTCTAACAAGATGTGCATTATTTACATCTGGTTCTATAGAAGCTTTCCCACTATCGCTATCAACTACGTTGGTATATCCTATAGGTGCTTGCCCACACCATCCCCCATTACGTACCTTAAAATTTACACTACGTTTGATATTATCAGAGAGTTGGTCTGTGTAAGATTGAGCCATAACAACACCCATGTTCCACATTAGTTTCTGTGAGCTGTTAGCATCTTTCGATAGTATGTTACCTTCTTTTACAAAATGGAGTTCCAATAAATCTTTTTCCATGAGTTCATTGAAAGTAGGGGTTTCCCTAAAGCTTCGCTGTAAGCGGTCTACTGTATCAACAACTAAGGCTATCTTTTCCTTTTGTGTTTTTATGAAATCAATCATACGCTCAAACTCAGGACGACGTTGCTTTGTAGAGGATTCAACAAGTGTAAATTCTTTTGTAATGATTAAGTTTTTTTGCTCTGCATAAAGTTTTAAATTACGAATTTGAGCTTCTAGAGAGTGACCATCTTTTTGCTCATCGCTTGATATTCTTGCAAGTATTATAGCTTTCATCTTAATTCCTTGTGTGTTTACTATAGTGAACAATAGCATATTTTAGGATAAAGAGCTTTCTTTTTCGAACCTACAATTAGAGGGAAAAAAACTAGAGTACTCACTAGTTTCACCAGTATCCCAATGGGAAACCCAAAGAGGTTATAAAGAATGGTGGAGCATAATTGATGCGGTTCGAACTGATTATTCAAAAGAAGTTATATTACTGCATCGTTCAATGTCAGATGATTTGATTAAGGTATTAGAGTTAGAGTAAATTGCAGGTGATGTTGATAACTTTAATCTTATTGCAATCTAATAAAGTACATTTCTTAACACAGCAATTTCCACAATAAAGGTTATCACACCTTTGGGTTACCTCTAGGGGTACCCCTTTGGGTACACAGAAGGAATTCTCACATATATATAAGGCCTTAGTTGAGGGGCGGGGAAAGAAAACAAGGGGGCACCCAAAGAGGTTATAAACTGTGCCT
>JAJFGS010000002.1 GCA_021775995.1 Alphaproteobacteria bacterium | reverse complement strand
TTATCAATCGCATCCACAGCTTCACCTGCACCATACAATTTTGCAATCGCCGCCGTTAGCGTCGTCTTACCATGGTCAACATGACCAATTGTTCCAATATTACAATGCGGTTTATTCCGCTCAAATTTTTCTTTCGACATTAAAATTCTCCTTCAAAATAGTATAGCGTTATAGGTTTAAACAGCTTCGCGTTTATAGCCATCGATTAAACCCTAAACAAAGTAAAACCGCCACGAATTCTAGTCTTTTTTAATAAAAAACCCGCTGACATAAGTCAACAGGTTTCTGAAATATCAAAAACTATGGCAAATTTGGAGCGGGTGAAGGGAATCGAACCCTCATAGCTAGCTTGGAAGGCTAGTGCTTTACCACTAAGCTACACCCGCATTGATAGAATTGTTATCAATTATTCTGCTTTCATTGTCAAGATAACGTATATACCTCACAAAAACCCCTTCCGCTTATGGGCAAGGCGGTCTTTTAACAAGAAACTAAGAAAGCTGGTTATGTCGTGGGTCATCCGTATCTCCTATAGGGTCCATATGGATAAGAATTTCTGCATTAGGATAATGCTCCAATATTTTTAAATCTAACTGCGCAACAATATCATGTGCTTGTTTTAATGGCATATCAGGATCAATCTCTACATCAAAACCAATATAGAGTGTCATACCTGACAAACGCGTTCTTAAATCGTGCATGCCGTGAATACCAGGATGAGAAGAAATGAGTTGCTCAAGACGCATACGAACATTTGCGGGAAGCTCTTTATCCATCAACATATCAATACTTCTATTACTTATTTTATATGCAGTGCGGATAAAGTAGGCCGCAATAAACAAAGCAAAAACAGAATCAACCCAGCGATATCCACCGTAATAATCAATAACAAGTGCCAAAATAACAACAAGGTTAAGACACACATCTGTTTTGTAATGTGCTTGGTCTGCCTCAATCGCTAATGATGGCGCGCGATTTAAGACAAATTTTTGCACAGCAACCACAATCATCGACATCACAACGGCAATTGCCGCAATGATAATTGCTGTTTTATGATGGGTAAGAACTTGCGGATTTAAAAAATTTTCAAAAGCCGTCATCGCCAAAAATAAACCTGCGCCAGCCATAAAAGCCCCCTGCAATAAAGCCGCAATACCCTCAATTTTACCATGTCCAAAACGATGTTCCTTGGTTGCTGGCTTCAGCGATAAACGTACCGCAAAAAACAGCATAATTGAGATAGCACCATCAATAACAGAGTCTACAAGCGTTCCAAGAACAGCAGCAGAACCAGAAACATAATAAGCATATGTTTTAATGATAATGAGAATAAAGACTGTTCCTAAAGCCCATACCGAAGCCAATAACGCATAGCGTGGATTTTGCTTAGCACTAGAGTGGTTATTATACTGCATAATACAAACCTCTATAATCCCGCACGGGGTTTATAATATTCAACAAGCTTGCCAATGCTTAAGCCTTGAACAATAATTGAGAACATCACAATACAGTATGTCACAAGCAAAAGAAAATCGCGTAACTCACTCGTGGGAAGTGATAACACCAACGCCACAGAAATGCCGCCGCGCAAGCCTCCCCATGTTAAAATATTTATTGCACCGGGGCTAAAATTTCTAATTTTTTTCAAAACTGTGACTGGAACCAAAACAGAAATATAACGAATAAAAAGCAAACTTGGGATCATAATTAATCCAGCGATAAAGGCAGATTGGTTAAACGGAATAACCAATAATTCAAATCCAATAAGCAAAAATAAAAGTGCGTTGAGAAATTCGTCGATTAATTCCCAAAAATTATCAAGATTTTCTTTTGTATGCTCCGACATTGCAAGCGATCGCCCAACATTTCCAACCAATAATCCAGCCACCACCATCGTGATAGGTCCAGAGGTATGAAGGACTGTCGCCAGCTCGTATCCACCCATAACAAGCGCTAATGTTAGAAATATTTCAACTTGATAATTATCCACGCTACGCAACATCAAAAACGTAATATAACCCAGTACCAAACCCAGAAATGCGCCGCCGATAGCCTCTTCTACAAACAATAGTGCAATATGCGACGCATCTGTATCCCCATGCATTTCAATCCCTAATAACGCAACAAATAAAACCACGGCAATACCATCATTAAACAAGGATTCTCCAACAACTTTAACCTCTAGTGTTTTAGGCACACCTGCTTTTTTTAAGATAGCCATCACCGCAATAGGGTCAGTTGGCGAAACAAGTGCGCCGAATAACAATGCTTGGATAAAACTAATATTAAATCCTAAAACAGGAAATAAATGAAATGCCAACAACCCAACAACAGCAGTTGAAAATATTGTTCCGAACACGGCCATTGTAGATACAATATATTTTTGTTTCTTTAAATTATCTAAATCAACATGTAATGCTCCTGCAAAAAGCAAAAAACTCAACATGCCATGCAATAAAGTTTCGGAAAAATTGACGCTATTCAACATCGTACGCGCATAGGGAAGTACATTGACATCTATTAATGGTAAGAAAAGAAGTGATGCTGAAAAAATCAGCGCGATCACCATGATACCTATCGTTGTCGGTAATTTAATAAAACGATAATTGATATAAGAAAAAATTGCGCAAAACGTAACAAGAATACTTGAAATAGTAATAATGCTCATAACAACGCCTCTTGATTAAAGATAAAGAGTGGAGAAAGGAGAGTTTTAAAATTACCCCTCAAAACCACTTCAGTTTTTTAAATATAATAACTTGTAAGGCAACAATCACCACAAGCAGTCCTGAAAAAATCCAAAAAGCATTGTCATCATCCACACCAGGCATACCACCAATGTTTATACCCATAAGACCAGTAAAAAAACCAAGAGGTAAGAAAATAGCTGCGATAACTGAGAGTACATACATATTCTTATTCATCTTGTCTGCCAGCGCATTAGACAGCTCGTCTTTTACAATTTGCGCCCGCTCACGAATAGTATCTAAATCTTCTACATACCGTATAACGCGATCAAGACTTTCTTGTAAGCGCCGTTTATGTGTTGACCCTAACCATGGTTGTTCAGAAGTACGCAGGTGTGCAATAACATCTCTTTGCGGTGCAATATAACGTCTAAATAAAATAGCCTGCTTACGGATAGCGGTAATTTCTTGTCTTTCTTTTGTATCAGGGTCTTCCATGACACGTTCTTCAACATCATCAAGATTTTCATCCAATTCTGTAAAAATAGGCTCCATACGTTCAAATAAACGCGCGGCAAGCATGGCAATAAATTCACCAGAGTCCTTGGGACCCCTACCTTCCATTAAAAGTTCCTGAATATCTTTAGTCGCCTTTAAAGGCCGGCGTTGCATGCTAATAATACGGTGTTGATCAATCCATAAACGTATAGACACCATATCTTCTGGTTGAGAATTATCGTTAAGATTTACGCCCCGTAATATAAGTAAAGCACCTTTTTCAAACTCCATAATACGCGGACGTGTTTCTCCAGCTAGCAAAGCATCTATAATAATTTTATCCAAATAAGAAACTTCTTTTTCTAACCATGTGCGTGTTTCCGATCCATTTACATCAAGATGTACCCATGCTAGAGCGTCACCTTTAATAGTTTGTGATACAACATCCCCTGATAATGGATCCCCCTTACCACTGCCATCAATTGTACAGGCATGAATAATGCTTTTCTTATTATCCATTACTAACCATTTTTATAGCTTCAGGGTTTTTAAGGTGTAAGTCACGTTGTGGGAAAGGTATCTCAATATCGTTTTCTTTAAATTTATTCCATATATCAAACATAATCTCACTTTTAACATTGCGAAACCCCTCATTGATATCTTTAATCCAGAAGAATGCTGAAAAATCAACAGAGCTATCGCCAAACCCTTCTAAAAAACATGATGCTTCGGGGGTTTTAGCGCATCGGGGGTGACTGGTAATCGCCTCTAACGCTAAATCTCTCGCTTTTTCAATATCAGAATTATAAGAAACACCAAAAGTAACATTGAGCCGGGCACTAGGATTACTGAGGGTCCAATTGACCACTTGTTTTGTAATAAATTCTTCATTGGGAACAAGCACTTCTTTTCCATCTATTGTTTCAATCAATGTTGCCCGCGAAGTAGATTTTCGAACATACCCAAACGTTCCATCTTCTAATTCAATTAAATCGCCTGGCTTTAGGGAACGCTCTAATAATAAAATCATACCGCTAACAAAATTAGCCGCAATTTTTTGTAGCCCAAACCCCAAACCAATACCAAGCGCTCCACTCAGTATTGTTAGGCTCGTCAAATCAATTCCTAATATGTTAAGGGTCACTAAAAATGCAACAAAGTAGATAATAATTTGAAGAATTTTTTGTAATAATGCTTTATTTGCAACACGCATTTTCTTCATAGAAAAAATACGCTTTTCTGCAAACTCTGACACAATAGCTGTAATCCAAAATATTAGTACTACCGATAATAATGCCTTAACAGCCGCATAAACCGTAATTTTGAAATCCCCAACGGATAAAGTAAGTTCTTCCGTATCAAGATATTGTTTAGCAACTTCAAAATGGCCGTTCGCCCACAACCAAGCCAAAACAGCCAAAACAAACAAAATCAGCCATTTTGCGTAAATACCCTTAGGTTTCAGTATGCTCACCCATATTTTTTTCATGAAAACAGCATACTAATAAAGGATAGTATAATCTATCTTTATAAACTATTCGGAGGGGTAATTTTAGACCTATACAGACCCCCTAAAACAAAGCATAGAAAATCCAAGTTTTTCGCTTAACTTGTTGATACTAAAAAATTTAATCTTCTCACTCCAATGAAGGGAATTAACTATTTTTCAACCATATAATGGTATTATAATAGTAGGGTTATCTCTTTGATTTTAAACAATAAAGTTAAAGAGAAAGAGGGAAAACTAAATAAATGCCAAATTATACGTTAGAATTGGAGCTTTTAGGAGTTTATACGAGCGATATGCCAGGATTTGAGATCTGGGCAGATGGTGCCTTGGATAGCTCTTATTCCATCTCTTCTTCAGGTAGCAGTATTTCCGTCGTGATTGCTTATGGTGGCGCCCTTCCAACCTCTTTAGAATTTCGTTTTAATGATGCGTTGCCAGAAGTCGGACGGACGATTGAAGTCCATAGTGCCAAAATTAATGATCGCTATGTGAACACAGGCAATTACCTTTCCTCTAATACATTAACCAATGGTGGAAACTCGACGGTTGATATCACGGGTGCTGATTATATCTTTAATGGCTCTGCTGAACCAGCAGCTTCGGAATTTACTACAGGCGCAACACAAACTTTTACGGCAGGTGTTGACAATTATAATGCCTATAGCGAAGTAACTGGCGAAATTTTTAACATGCTGGCTGGTAACGATCATGCACATACAGGTTCCGGTAACGATAAAATTGCAGGTGGTGCAGGTGATGATGTGTTACGGGGCGGCGCAGGGAATGATCTGATCGCTGGTGAGGCAGATAACGATCGTTTATACGGCGGTGATGGTAATGACGAGCTTTATGGTGGTCTTGGCGATGATAGATTGTTCGGCAACAATGGTAATGACGAGCTTCATGGTGGAGGCGGTAATGACCGTTTGACGGGTCATACTGGTGATGACATCCTCACAGGAGGCATTGGTAATGATAGGTTAAATGGCGGTTCGGGGAATGATCATTTATTCGGTGATGTTGGTGCTGACACACTGATAGGTGGCGCAGGTGATGATACGCTGGATGGCGGAGATGGCAATGATCTCATCTATGCTGGCACAGGTGCCGATCAGGTTGATGGCGGAGATGGACTTGACCTTATAATTGGAAATGCTGGTGACGACATCATCAATGGTAACGATGGTAACGATACAATTTCAGGATATGCTGATAATGATACATTGCGCGGTGGCGCAGGTGCTGATGAAATCTATGGCGGTACAGGCAATGATACAATTAGCGGTGGGATTGGCAATGATACAATCTATGGTGATTCCGGCGGCCTAAGAATTGTAATGCAAGCTAGCAAGTTAGAAGTAACACAAACAAATAGCACTGAATGGCATAGTGTAAGCTTCGATGGCATGATAAAAGATGCCGTCGTTAAAATGTTTGCCAACAATGTAACGAGCGATCCTTTTACAATACGCGTTCGTGATGTCACAAATACTGGTTTTGAATTTCAATTAGATGAATATGATTATTTAGATGGCAGTACAGGATTAGAGGAAATTTCTTGGGTTGCCGTTGAAAGCGGTACTCATACTCTTGCTAATGGTAGTGTTGTTCAAGCGGGCTATGTAACAGCAACAGATGAAACAACAACAGCCGTTTCTTTTAATAGTGCTTTTGGCGCCGCCCCTGTAGTATTCTCTCAACTATCATCAGACAATGAACTAAGCGCTGTTGTAACGCGTAATAGAACTGTTAACACGACAGGATTTAATGTCAGAATGCATGAACAGGAAGCGAATGCTGTTGGTCATGCCACAGAAGATATCGGCTGGATTGCTATTGATGCTGGCGGTTCACCTGCTGTTGGTATATTGGCAGGAACAACAGGCGACGTTGTAACGCATGCAACAACATCTATTAATTTTGGTGGTAACTTTTCTGGTACCCCCATCTTTATTGCAGATATGCAAAAAGAAGATGGAGCTGATCCTGCAGGAACATCAGGAAATGGTACCTTAAGCTCTTCTGGAGCGGGTGTCTTTATTGATGAAGAAGCGTCTGCTGATGCCGAAATTAATCATACAACAGAGGATGTTGGTTATTTTGCAGTAGAATCAGGTGTATATACAACGGCAGGACACATAAATGGTAGTGATACCGTTCATGGTGGTGATGGTGATGACATTATTTATGCGGATGTTGTTCTTGATTTAACTGTTGCCGATACGGCTAGTCTCTACCTTTTAGCACAAGATATACTTGGAGATAATCCAGTTGGTTATTGGCAGCTAAATGAATCATCAGGTACAAATTTTAATAACAAAGGATCTGCAACATCAATTGATGGAACAAGCACCGGCACACCAACTTTATCGGCAGCACCTTTATATGCAGGTGGTGTAAGGTCAGTTGACTTTGATGGTACGAATGATGGTATTTTAATACCTGATAGTACTGCTATCAACACAGGAACCTACAACGAAAAAACAGTTGAGCTTGTCTTTAATGCTGATGATGTAACAACAAGACAAGTACTCTATGAAGAAGGTGGAGCAACACATGGCTTAACCATTTACCTTGATGGGGGCAATGTCTATGTAACAGGAGAAGAAGATACTGTATGGGTGGATGCCAATATTAATTCAGCCGTTTCTACGGGAACGACTTATCATGTTGCTTTTGTTTTTGACCAACCTAACAATAGCTTTGAAGGGTTTTTAGATGGGGTCAGCATGGGATCAGTCACCGTCGGTAGTTCAACATTTCCTTCTCATGGTGGTGATATAGGAATTGGATATGCTCCTGATGGTGTTCAATTTCATGATGGTGAAGATGGTAGTGGTGGGTATTACTTTGATGGCCGTATTTCTGATGTTGCCATTTATACAACAGCTCTTACTGCGGCACAGTTACTATCACATTCAGACATTGTTCAGGGAATCACCGTACCGCCCGCAGCTGGCGCTGTCGACGATACATTATATGGCGGTGATGGACTTGATGAGTTTTTTGCAGGTGTCGGACGTGATTCTTTTGTTTTTGAATCAGCCAGCGCATTTAATGATATAGATGAAATTAATGGTTTTGATGTTGGCGAGAATGATGCCATCGACATTAGTGATTTATTAGTAGGTTACGTAGACGGTGTGAGTGACATTAATGATTTTGTTCAAATAACAGAATCTGCTGGTGATACACTTATTGGTATCGATGCCAATGGAACAACTGGTGGTGCCAGCTTTACGGATATTGTTTCCATTAATGATACCATTGGCATGACTGTTGATGCGCTTTTGTTGAATGACTCCATTATCGTCTAAAGAGCATAAAAATTGAAAATTAATACATAGTTTTTAGCATAATTAGTAAAGGTAGACATATGAAGCATAAACTGCTTGGTAATTGTCTAATGGTTCCGTTGGCTGCGGCTACAATTAGGGAAGTTCTGATTTTGGCATTATGCCCTGCTTGGTACGGGAGGCATGGAGAATGCTAATATGGATAGCAATAGGTGTAACGTCAATAGCTGTTGTTGGCGCGATATGGTTAAGAGGAAGATCGGCAAAACGAGCGGCAGAAAAAGAGAACAAAAAGCAACGCCGTAAGCGATCAGAACGGCTAATCAAAGAACGTGAAGAACAAGAAGCGCGGAGAAAAGAGGCGCAAAAAAAGGCGGCGCAAAAAAAGGCAGAACTGGCGACAAAGCGGGAAAAAGAGAAAGCGGAGATGGTAAAGCAGGCAACAACCGTTTGGGTAGAGAGAGCAGAAAAGGCGTCAGCGCAGGAAGTTTTAGCACGAAAGATCGTAGAAAAGGCTACCAAGATGTCAATGCGTGAAGCAGCAGGGGAAGCGGCTACAGAATGGGCGACGGCGGTAGCGTTGGCAAAGTGGACATCCCAGCGAATCATAGAATTGACGGATCGGCCAGATGTGAAGGCGGATGCCCGGGCAGAAGCACGCGAAGCAATAATGGAAGCGAAGCGGGTAAGGGAACGTGGTGGTGCCTTGAGGGAAGAACAAAAGAAAGCACTGGTGGAAAGTAAAGAGCGTGCGCGTGTAGAAGCAAAGACGGAAGAATCACGGCAGGATGCAGTAAGAGATGTTGTGCAGAAAGTCGAAGTCGAATGGAAAGTAGCGGAGACGCGAGCAATGAGGGCAGAGGAAAAATTGAGAAAAGTCGTACGGGGTGCTAAATAAATCTATAAGTTCTTAATGTCGAATAATAAATATTACTGTCTTTTTTACACCACACAAAAATATTTCTTGCTAATCACCAAAGCTTTATGATTAACTAATCGGATAGCTTGGAGATTTATATGAACAATCAAATTCACATATTGGCACAAAATGCCGTGAACATTTCTGCTGAAAATGCGGTGGTGGTGGAGTTTGATCGTGTATCTATTGCCTCCCCAACCACCAGAGCGTGGAATTCTCTTAAAGAATTTTATGGGATTCACAAAAACAGGTTGCATTAGTTTTTTCTTCTGTCAGCTATATTAAAGACTGACAGATCATTCTCCCCCTTAAATAAAGAAGATTTGTTCGTCTTTCAAAATTGAAAGAAACAAGGCGAATATAATGGTTGCTACGTTAAAGAAATTTTTGAAGGCTTGCGATAAGCGCTTCTACATAGAAATTGACAGACTTCCACCAGAAGGATTGGAGAGCCTGCCCACACAGCTATGGGATTTTATCTGGTTCTTTTTGAAACAGATAAAAGGCTTACTCATCTTACTTCTCACGATGGAGCTTGTCGTTGCTTCAGGCGTGAGCCTGATGTTCTGGTATGTTGGAGAACTGGTAAAAAATTCTGAATACACCACAGCCATGATCTGGGGCGGAATTGCTTTGCTTATTTTACGGCAAGGCGGTGGTGCATTTTTGCAGATGATTTATGATTTGGTTTACACGCCATACTTTGGAAACTTGATACGTCGTCAGTTATATTGGTACACGGCTCGTCAATCTTTGGCCTATTTTCAGAATGATTTTGCTGGACGTATTGCCAATAAGCTTATACAAGCGCCAAGCTTGCGTGATGCTATAAAATCAACAGTTGGTTCTATTTGGTTTGCAGCAATTTTTACAGTAACCAACCTTTGGCTCATGTCTAGCGTTGATATTCGCTTGGCATTACCACTCGCTATATGGTTGATCTGTTACGCGTTGACACTATTTTACTTTGTGCCAAAAGTTAAGGATCGCTCTAAAATCCACGCCGATGCCATGAGTACACTGACTGGGCAAGTTGTTGATAGTCTAACCAACTTTCTACCAACCAAATATTTTGCGCAGACAGATCATGAAGATGATCGAGTCATTGGATTGTTGCGCGAACACAGCAGAACTTTCCGCAATGCAACTGGAACTGTATGGCGCATGAGTCTTGTCATTGATTTTCTCAACACGTTGCTCTTAATTTCAACAGCCATTATTTGTTTTTGGATGGTTGAAACACAGGGACAGTTGGGTGTTGCTGCTATGGCGATGGCTTTACCTATGGCGTTACAGGCAACATTTCAATCTGGTTGGATCATGTTTGAAGTTTCAGCCGTTTTTGAAAATCTCGGCACAGTGCAGGATATCATTGATACTTTGTCAAAGCCTCATGAAGTTAAGGATGTTAAAAATGCAAAGGACTTGAAGTTAGACAAGAATAACGCTGACATACGTTTCAAGGATATGTCTTTTCATTACGGCGAAGATCACAACCAAGATCATGGTAGTGGATTGATGAATGATTTCAATTTATACATTCCGGCTGGACAAAAAGTAGGACTGGTCGGAAAAAGTGGTGCGGGTAAATCTACTATCACCAGCTTGCTTGTTCGTGCCTACGATGTGGAAGGCGGTGAAATCCTGATTGACGGTCAAAACATTGCAAATGTAACCCAAGACAGTCTGCGCAAGGAAGTAACGGTTGTAACGCAAGACAGCTACCTGTTCCACCGTTCAGTGCTGGATAACATCCTCTATGGCGATCTTGATGCTGATATGGATGATGTAATTCTAGCTGCCAAGCGTGCCAATGCTTACGACTTTATTCAGGAGTTAGAAGATAATAAAGGCCGTAAGGCTTTTGATGCCCATGTAGGTGAACGCGGCGTTAAACTTTCTGGCGGACAAAAACAACGGATTGGTATTGCACGGGCTATTTTGAAAGATGCGCCCATCCTGATATTAGATGAGGCTACATCTGCATTGGATAGCGAAAGTGAGCAAGCCATTCAGAATGCCCTTGAAGATATCATGGAAGGCAAGACAGTCATCGCCATTGCCCACCGTCTTTCAACTTTACGCCAAATGGATCGTATTTTGGTTATGAGTGATGGAAAAATTATCGAAGATGGAACACATAATGAGCTGATAAAACTCGATGATGGTCACTATGCTAAACTTTGGCAGATGCAATCTGGTGGATTTTTAAGAGAAAAATAATGAGAACCCCCTAAATCCACCACCATTTTGGTCGTAAAATAGTACTACGTTTCAGGTAAATATAGGCTAAGTCATTGAAATAATTGGCGTCCCGTACGGGATTTGAACCCGTGTTGCCGCCGTGAAAGGGCGGTGTCCTAGACCCCTAGACGAACGGGACGCACGATAGAGTATGTCTTAAAGACAGTGCTTTATAATGGTTAAGTGGTTATAAAATCAAGTGGATTTTCTTAAATACCATATATTTTTTGAATATAGAGGCTATTACACATTATGAGAAGTATATAAACCTGATTATCTCACCTTCTATTCTGGCAGTAATTGTGTGTACTAAGGGGGAAAATGGTAAATTATCTTCAATCTTTACAAATTCCAAGCCGCTTGATCCAGGTTGGTAATTTGCCAGGTCGATGCTCTTCTTTCCAACCTAAAACAAGGTCATACATGAGAGTAAATGTGCTTGGGTTTTGCGTTTCAAATTCATGCCAATTTTCAAGGTTAATTGCTTTTGGATCATCCGGATATTGTTGCAGATATTGTTTTTTCTTATTTATCGCCCGAACGCCTACATGTAGTAAAGACAAGCCAAGAGATTCGATCATTTCTTTTATTCCAAGGCAGGTAAAACGATGCTCCTGAACATGAAAAATTAAATCCCGACATTCCGAAGCAGAATAAAAATCACTTATATAAGCCATTTTCTTTAATGGGTTTGTATCCTCCATGGCAATTATATCTTGTCTAAATTGGCGCATACTTTCTGTTGTTGAGGCATATCCCTCATCTTTTACCCATTTTTGACAAGCAGCCACATGTTGACGCCCCATTTCACTGTAAAGGGCAATGGTAATGACGCCATCTGGCTTTAAGACATCGCATATTGATTTTAGTCCAGCAGAAGGATTTTCCATGTGATGTAAAACACCGCTACTTGAAATTAAATCATAGGATTTGTTTAACGCTTTGAGATTTAAAATATCACCATGTAAGAAGCGTATATTTTTAAGTTCTTGTGCCTGTGCTTTACGGCATGCATAGCCTAAGCTTGTACGGCTGAGGTCTACTGCATCAATCTCCGCGTTTGGCATTAGAAACGAAGTATGTGCTACTTCTTGTCCTGTACCACAACCAGCAACCAAAACATCCCTATTTATACTTTGCTGTAGCTGTAACTTACTTGGTTTAAATCTTGTGTACGCCACCCAACGCGGATATGGGTGTTCTTCATATTGAGCCTGAACATTGCCCGATACTTTGTTTTCGATGGGGGCGAAGCTTTCAATATTAGCGGCTAATTCTTTTTCTAGTAATGGTTCATCAATTTGTATACGTGCTACATCTGCAATGTTTTGATTATTTGACTGATGGGCACGTGTGCTTATTTCTTTAGCATCAGGTATTTTATATAAAGGAGTATAACATCCTACTATAATGGCATTTTCGAGCGATAAATTTTTCTTATTTTCAATTTCTTTTATATATTTTTCTTCTGATAATGTAAGATGATAGATATAATCATTATTGAAACATTTTGTTGCCAAAGCACATAAGAAAGGAAACGCCAATTGCTTTTGTTCATTGTTCGCTTCTAATAAATAAAAACGACGCATATAAGTCAGTAATTGTTCAAACTCAATATGCATCAGAAGGCATTTTTTAAGCCCATTTAAAAGATAGCTATCGTTGAAAATTTCAATCATACTTTCTAAATCAATCGATTTTTTAAACTCCTCATAACTTTGGTATTTAAAAAACTGAAGAAGTGGTGCCATATCTGGATCAAGTAGAAGCTGGCTTAGCCAAGCACCAGCAATCTTACGATGTGTGATATCAGGGTCATCTAAACATAAAATAATAGCTTCTTTTACGGATGGATTGAATTTTTTATACGAAACATTTGGAAAACACTCGGTCAGAGCATTCTTATATCTTTTATTGCTTGGATCCAATAAAAGTGCCTGTACATGCATCATTTGCGCCTTGGCAGGTTTTTCATCTTTAAAAAAGACGCGCCCTTGTTTCGCTAACTCTTCGTGAGCAACTTGCTTATTATTTGAGGTTGTTAGGGTGATCTTTTGTTTCATGCCGTTACAATTTATCTTTAGTCGTTTATATAAAACAAGCCTTATCACAGTACCCTAGAAAAATATCAGCAATATTAATACTATATTAACGTTTAAATCCTACACTTCTGCTTGAAGCAGGGCCTATCTTCTGCCGAGTTCAATTCTTCACTTTTCTGTGTATTTTTTCATTTATAACCCAGCCATGATATTATGAGGCAATCATGAGAGAAATTATTAAAAAATTTTCGATTCTATTTTTAGCAACAGCGTTTGTGCTTATTGCTGTTCCAGCTTATGCGGAACACAGCATAGAAAAATTATTTTCAGACGGAAATTTCTTTGGTGAGGTGCGCTATCGTTATGAGCATGTGGATCAAGACGGACGTTCTAAAAATGCAAAGGCATCTCTTGTTCGTACCAACTTAGGTTTTGAAACTGGTACGCTTATGAATTTGCAAGCCTTAGGCGAAATACAGATTGTCGAAAGCATTGGGGCAGACAGCTATAATAACACAGTAAATGGCAAAGGAAACTTCCCTGTTGTTATGGATCCTGAAAACCGAGAAATAAACCGTTTATGGCTTTTATGGTCAGGCATTCCTGATACAAAAATTAAAGTTGGTCGACAAAATATTAATCTTAATAATGAACGCTTTATTTCAAGTGTTGACTGGCGACAAAATGATCAAAACTTTGATGGCGTCACTATCAAAAACAACAGCATCGAAAATCTTAAGCTTACATATGGCTATGTTGGTAATGTAAACAGGTTTTTAGGAGAAGATAGTCCTTTAGGAGATCTGGATTCACACATACACATTGCAAATGCCGCCTATAAACATGCAGAGTGGTTAAAAATAGCAGCTTATGGCTTCTGGGCTGATTTCGAAGATTTGCCACCAATGTCACATAAAATGTATGGCCTACGGTTAAGAGGAGACATCCCTGTCAGCGATAGATTGTCGCTAATTTATGAAGCTGAAGCAGCTCAACAAAGTGATCATGCCGATAACCCTGCAAGTTATAAGGAAAATTATCACCGCATCGTTCCTGGTATCCAAGGCTATGGAACGACCTTACAAGTAGGGCATGAATCATTGGGTGGTAATGGTACGAACAGTGTCATTGTTCCTTTATCACACTGGCAAAAGTTCAATGGTCGGGTAGAGCAGTTTATAAACACCCCTGCTGTAGGCCTGAAAGATAGTTTTGTAAAAGCAAAACATAAAGTTATCAGTAAAAATGAATTACTAAATGGAATAAAGCTGGAAGCTGATTTTCATAAGTTCAAAGGAGATAAAAGTGGTGACTTCGGTTCTGAAATAGATCTAAGCATCGGAAAAAAGTTTAAAACGCCTGACTTCGCAACAGACAGCATTGATCTATTGTTACAATACGGTCATTATAATGGGAAAGATGCCCCCTTTACCGATAGTGAAAAGATTTGGTTTCAGGTTAAAATTAATTTTTAAAGTGTGAGGGCACACACTAGATAATTCTAATATAATTACAGGTGTTTTATGCCCTTGAATTTTAAATTTTTCTTTTCTTGCCTCATTGTTTCATTATTTTTTGTTACGTCTTCTCAAGCATTCGCATTTTCCGTGCACATTAGCAGTGGTAAATCTCCTGCCGAAAACGTGGTGGTATTATTAAGCCCTGTGAACAAAGAAAACGTTACAACAAAACCATCTCCCTCAAAGCGAATATCTATCAAGCAAGAAAATAAACTATTTGAACCATTTGTTACGGTTGCTCCCGTAGGAACAATTGTTGATTTTCCTAATGAAGATCCTACACGTCATCATATTTATTCTTTTTCCAAAGCTAAAGAATTTCAATTACCGCTCTATCTTGGAAAAAGCAAAGAGGTTTTATTTGATATGGCTGGTGTTGTCTCTATGGGATGCAATATTCATGATTGGATGTTGGGTTACCTTGTGATTGTTGACAGCCCCTATTATGGTCTTTCAGATACAAACGGAATAGTAGATTTTGGGGAGCTACCAGAAGGGGAATACACTATTAGTTATTGGTATCCTGGATTGAGTCAGAAAGCAGGATTAATGAAAGCCAAACAAACTGTTAGCTCTACACAAGAATCGTACAGCATTACCATTCCTTCTCGTGCTATTAAAAAAAGACCTGAAGCCAGAGACGAAGAAGACGAAGAAAGCGATTGGGGGTAAATTATGCGGCTTGAACGTTTTTTTAATTTTAGAACACGCGTACTCTTAATGTTTTGTGGTGTTCTCTTGATTTCTCAAGGGACTTTTTTTGTAATATTTGATCAACGTAGTATTGCCACTGCCCATCGTGTTGTGCTCGATAATCTGTATACCACCTTCAGTGTTTCTGAACGTGTTTTAGAAGAACGGTTTAACCGTTTAAAAGAAACAGTGGGAGTTTTATCTTCTGATTTTGGCTTTCGATCGGCTATTACCATGATGGAAGAGGAAACAATTTATTCTATGATGAAAAATCATAGCAGGCGCATAGACGCAGATATTATGATTGCTTTTGATGTAGAAGGAAATTCCTTTTCCTCCTTTCCCAAAAAAGACAGTGAAAAAATAACCGAAGCCTTTAGTGCTATTTTAAAAAACGGCGTAGATAACATCGTGGTAGAAAAAGGGCTGTCTTCAATGATTGTCTTAGATGATGCGCCTTATCAGATCGTTATTGTTCCCGTATATGCTCCCGAATTAACAGCTTTTGTTGCCGTAGGGATTAGTATTGATTCTGATTTTATAACGAATGTTGGCGGAGTAACAAATGCTGATGTTTCTTTCATCGTGTCATACGATCCCTCACACAAAAATACCAATCAGCCTGAATCCCATTTGTTGGCTTCAACTTTTTTTGAAGACGGTTTGCGTACCAATTTTATCGAAAAATTCAGTCGCAAAAGCTTGAGAAAAGGTATTTCCTTTATGAATTTGGAAGGAGATGATTACCTCACTTTCATTGTTCCTCTGTTTGATCTAAAGACAGAAACTTACTACGCAGTCATACAACGTTCTTGGGAAGAAGCCTTACGCCCTTATATTAAACACCGTTATGTCATGGTTACCATCGCCCTAGCTTTCTTATTTATATCTATCTTCATAGGTGTCTTTTTATCACGACAAGTCACTAGACCCGTTAAATCTCTTGCTGATGCCGTCAAACAGGTGGAGAAAGGGAATTATAATTATATGCTGGAAGTTGGAGATCGACAGGATGAGCTTGGATCATTATTGCGTGGCTTTAATAACATGGTTAAAGGATTATCAGAACGTGACCAAATGGCTTATCTAGCGTTGCATGATTCTCTTACAGGACTTCCCAATCGACGGCAATTTAATGAAAGAATTGATCAGATCGTTCACAAACAAGACAACGATTCTAAGTTATCTGCCGTATTGTTAATTGATTTGGATGGTTTCAAAATAATAAATGATAAATATGGCCATGCGGCTGGTGATGCTATTTTAAGAACCATAGGCCAGAGATTAAGCATAAGCGCCATTCGCACAGACGATATTGCTGCCCGTTTAGGGGGAGATGAGTTTGCTATACTTTATGATGGGGTACAGAATGAAGAAATAGTGAAAAGGAAAGTAGAAAAATTATTATACGAGATCAATCTACCTATTAGATTTGACGGACAAGAACTGAAGGTCGGTGCCAGTATTGGAATTGCAATGACTAAAACTGGATTAAGTGTTTTATCTCTTTTAGAGGTTGCAGATAAAGGGTGTTATGTATCAAAAGATGCAGGGAAAAATGCTTATTCTTTTGAAACACAAAAAGCAGTTCTCTTCAAAAACATCATATACCAAGAAGCAGAAAAAAAAGACCTAAACACCTAATCATTCAACTATAATGCAACACCTGCAGAAGATTTTTTGAAGATTGACCGTGCCATCCGGCTCATGGTTCCAATCTTATGCGGGCTTTCCTTATCCAGTCATCTTGATTAAAGTTATCTGCCACATATTCCAGATATTTTTCTTCATTTTTCGAAGGCACTTTTCCATCAATCTGATTCATAAAATAAGAACTAACAGAGGAAAGTTGTTTTTGCGTGTTTTTCAGTCCATTATTTGGTATTTGCCACCTAATTCGGGCAAGAGGAAGTTGTTTTTGCGTGTTTTCCTGTCCCTTGATTGGTATATACAACCCCATTTTCGAATCTTTAAATTCATCAACGAGTTCCAATTCCTTGATTTCACTTACCACAGTTCTAACTTTTTCGGACCAAATAACAGCGTCAGTAACTGCCATAGAAACCTCGTTAAAAACCTCTTTATATTTATTATCCTCTTCTACCCGTATATTTTGTTTTGCTTTTGATTCAATAAAATATTGACTATTTAATACTTCGCATACCAAACCATGTAGATCCAGACCCAGAACTAGGTAGTAACCACTTTTTCTTGACTTAATGTACTTCGCCGCCTCTACTTCCGGGGAATTAAACACAGCATTCCGCACAGCATCAATCAACTCACCCTTTAAACGTTGTACTTGTTTTTGTTTTTCTTCTTCTTCAAACATCACTTAATCCTGCATTTACCAGTGTTTTTGTTATTCTGTGAGTACCCTATTAAATAATCAGCCAGAGCCTAAATATCCCATTGCCTCTTTCCAGCGACATTATTTTTATAGTGTTCCACTATTTCATTCATGAGCTCAGTAGATCCACCAGGCACAGATTTATTTTTACAGCCTTTAATAGCTTGATATTGCTCTGCGCTGGCAACAACGTCAAAAAGTTGGTTGTAAATTTTATTTAATTTCGGAGAAGCATCAGAATGCCGGGGAATGTCTTTAACTGTTTCAAAGTGGACTTTTAATTTTGAAATATCTTGTGTTGATGTTTTGTCGATTTCGTTACAAGATAGTTTTGATATATCTATAACCGGCGACGATGATAAAGGCGTGAAGGCAACCGAAGTAAATATCGTCAGGGATAATATACCTTTTATCATTAAATGGTTCATAGATTGTACTCTTTTAATTTATGAAGCTGCCGACACCGTCGAGCCATCATCTTGTAACTCATACTTAGGACCACCTCAGCGTAAGCACCCTTCGCTTTGCCAAACAAACTCATCTATCTGTTCCTATTACACTATTTGTCAATAAGTAGGTATATTTATATGATTTATGAAAATTTGTCAACTTTAAGGTTGCGGGATACAGTCACACCCTAACTATTCCCCAATGAAAAAACGTTATATAATATCTATACAATGCTAAATTAGTTATTTGTTACCAAATTTGAAAAGGCTCTAAGTTATGAAGGTACTTATTATAGATGATGATGAACTTATCAGGATGACTTGTTGTAATATCCTAAAAAAAGCAGGCTATGACACTCTTGAAGCAGAAAATGGCAACTTGGGAGTATCTCTTTTTAAGTCTGAAAGACCTGATTTAACGGTCACAGATATGCTTATGCCTGATAAAGAAGGACTGGAAACAATTTCAGAAATTCGAGCCATAAACCCAACAGCTAAAATTATTGCCATATCTGGCGGCGGTAGAACTAAAAATATGAGTTTCTTACAATTAGCAAAACAAATAGGCGCAGATTGTGTATTGAAAAAACCTTTTAAACCTTCTGATTTACTGACCGCAGCCAAAGGTTTATTAAATACGTAGGTATACACATAAAAATTCTATACAATAGAAGGATGATTTTAAAACATATAAAAATTCCGTTTAAAGCTCCTTCTTTTTTAAAGCCGTTATTTTTTTGGAAAGAAAAAACGGAAATCAAGAAAATCCATTCAAAAAGAGGAACAGCTCTAAATCCTGAAAAACAGGCACAATTAGAGGCCCTTTGTCAGCAACTTTTTAAAAAGAAAGAGCTGATTACATCAGGAAAATTTCAGTTTATTGGTCTTGCTCAAATCAAAAAACGAATGGGAAAACGTTGGAAAGGTCTTAGCAAGATTGTCTATGAAACAGCTGAAAATGTCATTGATCAGCACATGGATAAAGGTGATATATTTATTCGCTACAATGACGATACATATATCATAATTTTTTCTTTTGCTTCACTAGAAGAAACAACACAAAAAGCAGCATTAATAGCAGAAGAAATTAACAAGAGATTATTTGCATTAGATGAGGAAGAATTAAGAAGCATTAAAATTAGACAAGCAGTGAGTGAAATCAGTACAGAAACATTGATGAAAGCAGGGATGCTTGGTGACATGTTCGGTGCAATGGATAACGAACTTGGAGATTTGGAATTTGGATTTCAAGGAGAAGAAAAAGAAGATGAGGGTGAATTACTTGACGCCGTCAAGACAACAGAAGTTGGCACTGAATACAAAAATACCAAAAACTTACTGGACAAAAAAGATGATACTGAATTACCTGAACTAAGCTACAACTACGTCCCTTTATGGGATACGAAAAAAGGTGCTTTAACAACCTATCTTTGCTTGTCCACTGCATTATCATCAGAAAAAAATCCGTTTGATTCTCATCAAGATATCTATGCAAATAGATCACTTTCAGGTCAATTAGACTTAGATAAATCTATACTTAAAATTGTAGCAGAAGAATTGAAAAACATGGAAAATGATGGCCGTCAGTTTTTTGTCGTTTGCCCAGTTCAACACAGTGTCGTTTACAACATGGAAAGTTATGAGGAATACAAGAAACTTCTTTCTGAAATTCCCGAAGAACACAGAAAATTTCTATTCTTATTGGTCATGGATATGGATGATACCCAACTTCTCAAAGATGCATATTGGTTTGCAAAACCTCTTCGTGTTTTATGCCCTCATGTTTTTGCAGAAATTCCCTTGCGCCGCGATATAAATTTTAGTTACCTACATAATTCAGGCGTTGATGTTGCGGGCGTTAGGTTGAACAAGAAATCCATGACAGAACAAGAAATATTGAATCTGCTTAATAATTTTAGCGCAAAGGCAAAAACACTCAAAATTCCTCAAATATTTGTTCTCAATGTTGCCAGTCTTAGCATTACAACAACAGCCGTCTGTGCAGGGTTTGATTTTCTAGGAGGTCGTGCCATTCATGACATCGTCAAAAAACCCGATAATGTTCATCGTTATCATCATGCCGACCTCATAAAAGGCCTGACTAACTAGAGTGGTACAAACCATACAATGGTAGTCAAAAGCTTGAAATAGCTTTCCTTTTACCAACAATTCATTGAAAATAAAAAGGTAAGCTTATCTTAACCCTTTTTCTGTAAAATTTTACATGACTATATGGGTCAATTAAAGGGGTACAATCAATGAAAATTCTTGTTGTAGATGATGATGATTTTATTCGCGCCGTGATGATTCAAGCGCTTAAATCAGTTGGCCATGAGGTAGAAGAAAGTTGTGATGGAACAGATGCAATCGCAAAACTAGGGTGCAACACATACGATGTTGTTATCACAGATGTTGTTATGCCTGGTCAAAGCGGTGTTTCTGTTGGAGAATATATTAGAAGCCACGAATTACCTATTGCCATACTTGCTGTTAGCTCTCATGGCGAAGGCGGAGGGATGCTTGATTTTGCAAATTACTTTGCTGATGATACGTTAACCAAGCCTTTTAAAAAGGAAGAATTTTTGAAAGCCGTAGAGAGTCTCCCTGTAGGCGGCGACCTCGATTCAGCGTTACAGAATATTTAATTTCATTAAAACGTAGAATTATTCAACTCGTTCTTAACGATCTCATATTCTTTCTTTATTTCTTCGAACTTTTCATTTCGTTCTTTGCTGGAAACGTCGTCCATTCCCTGCGCTTGTTCACAAAGACTGTGTAATTTTTTTGCGCCAATCATTCCAGAACCCCCTTTAAATTTATGAGCAGCTTCCACCCATTCTCTACATTCTCCATCCACACAATGATCTTCCATAAGCTTGATACTTTCGTCGCTTTGCTTCAGGAATACATCTACGAATTGTTGAATATCTTCGGGTGTATCGGCATATCCTTCAAGCAGGGTCATATCAATAGAACTATTCATTTCTTCTTCATCCTTATTTTTTTGATGTTTATTTTCTCCCTCTTTAGAAAATAAAACCCATTCTTCAAGAATATGTTTAAATTCATCTGAATCAATTGGTTTACTGAGATATTCACTCATACCCGCTTTAAGACATTTTTCTCTTGTTCCAACCATGGCATCTGCCGTTAGGGCAATGATGGGGATATCTTTATGTGTATCTTTCTGGCTATTTCTAATATCTTGTGTTGCCTGATAACCATTTTTCTCTGGCATGTGGCAATCCATTAAGATGAGATCATAGTCATCCCTTTCAAAGGCCTCTACAGCCAGTAATCCATTTTCAACAATATCATAGTGCTTAACACCCATATGCTTCAGCAAACGGCTCATTAAATCCTGATTTAAAAGATGGTCTTCTGCTACCAAAATACGAACATCCTGAACAGGTATCCGCGTTCTGTCTTCATTCCTATTCCTTCTTCTACGCTCTATTCGTCTCTTATCTGTTTCTTCCTCCTCAATCTTATCTGTAATTTCAAGCGGAATTTTAAACCAAAAATGGGAACCCCTACCAATTTCACTTTCAACACCTATTTCACCACCCATAATTTCAACGAGTTCTTTGGTAATGGCCAATCCCAATCCTGTGCCGCCATATTTTCTTGTTGTTGAGACATTTGCTTGAGTAAATTTATCAAAAATAGAATCTAGTTTATCTTCAGGGATTCCAATACCTGTATCTGTAATTGAAAAATAAACTTCAACCTGATTTTCTGTTATGGATTTAACACTAATAATAACATTTACTGTACCTTTATCTGTGTATTTTATTGCGTTACTAATAAGATTAATTAAAATCCGGTTGATACGAAAAGGGTCTCCACGAAGGTCGGGAATATTGGTGCTTTTATAATGGTGATTTAGAGAAACCCCTCTGGCACTGGCTATAGGGGACATAGATTCCATTATGTTGGTCATCATATTTTTTACATTAAAGCCAATATTTTCCAGTACTATACCGCCAGATTCAACTTTAGAAATATCCAGAATATCATTCACACTTTCAAGCAAGTTTGTTGCTGATTTATAAACGATGCCAGCCATCTCTTTGTTATCTGTACTCATTTTTGGATCCTCAACAAACATTCGTGTTAAGCCTAAAATGCTATTAAGCGGTGTCCTTAGTTCGTGAGACATATTCGCTAAAAAATCAGTCTTTGCCTGATTGGCTTTTTCTGCTTTTTCTCCACGCGCCCGCAAAGACACAACAATAAAATAAAACACCACTATACTAAAAATAGTAAGTCCAAAGAGAAGAAGAAAAGTTTGATTCATATTGGATCTTGTGACAATAGCCGCACGATCTAATGGCTTAATAATTTCAAGTACGCCACGCACATCACCAACTTTCCAATCATTTTTAGGGGTATCAGGATGTGTATTATGACAGTTTATACACTGAGGACGCATCACATCAGATATTGTATAACGTATAAATTTCCTACCATCCCTTTCTTCGAAACGGTAATATGGTTGATCGGGGTTTTGTGTAAGTTTCTCCCAGGCTTCTTTTTCAAAATCATCACGCATTCCCCCTTCCTCTTTTCTCCATGGAAAGGGGTATGGGCTGTAAAGTCGTGTTTCTCCACCGTCCAAATGTTCTGATATTTTGTTCCCAATCAACATACTGAGTGTCGCAGGCAGTGGTATGGCATGTTCTTTTTCTTTATAATCATGCGTAACTTCTACTCCAGCCTCTTCAGCAGAGCCAACCACCTCTGAAGTGTATAAAGTACGGAAAGTTGTCAATGTCTTAGACAGACTTTCTGCGCTTTCCAGTACCATCGTTTCACGTAATTTTCTCTCGAATAGAAGGATATTAATAAAAACAGCTGAAGTGCCCATAATGGCAAAAACAATGATTACAGGTATAATATGTTTATCCAGTATGGTAGAAGAAAAATATAATATTTTTGCAAACATCGTATAATGATGACTCCTTAAAATTGAAGTGTTACACATTTCACAAACTCTTGAAACAAGCTATTGGGCAACTACCACATTAAAAATAGCGTGATTATTATGTCCACGAACCCCTACGGCCTTAATACAATTTTATAGAGTTCAATAAAGACTGAGCATAAACTGAATAGTGCTACTGTCAGGCGAACGTAGAAATAGCACCCTGTTCTTAAAAATACGACTGTATGTTTAAATCTTCAAAAGTTGGTTCTTGGTTTTCTTAATTAAATAAATCACCAATAAAATAGCCGGCAAACCCAGAAACGCGGTGAGCGTGAAAAATATTGCGAACCCTTGCGATTCAACAACCAGCCCCGAAAAACCACTCAGGAATTTACCCGGCAACGTCATTAATGACGAAAATAACGCATATTGTGTTGCAGTATAGGCTGTATTGGTCAAACTTGATAAGTACGCAATAAAAACTGAACCCGCAATACCGCTCGATAAATTATCGGCACTAATGGTCAAAACCAAAAAATTTGTATCGGCCCCTTTGATTGCTAACCAAGCAAATAAAAGATTACTGGCCGATATTAAAATTGCGCCCAGTAATAACGGTGCTGCAATGCCAAAACGAACAACTGCAAGACCCCCAATCGTTGCGCCCAAAACCGTCATCACAAAACCATAAACTTTCACAATTTGTGCAATCTCCGTTTTTGTAAAACCAAGATCAAGATAGAATGGGTTTGCCATGATGCCCATTGCCAAATCTGGCAATCGATAAAGCCCGATTAACAATAAGATTGTTAGTGCCGTCCAACCATAACGTTGAAAGAAATCATGAAACGGTGCCACAACAGATCGGTAGAACCAATGGGTAATACGTTTTCCTAACGCTTCTTCTTGCGGGGCATTTTGGAGAGTCTCTTGTCCAACCTGCGGTTCACGAATAATAAAAATAGTGATGACCCCCACCATCATACAGGCCGCCATAGAAAAATAAGCGGCAGACCAGTTCCAAAAATCAGCAATGAAAAGCGCACCACCACCCGCCACCAGTAAAGCCAAACGATATCCCAACTGATAGGTTGTCGCCATGTTGCCTTGCAGTTCTGTTTCAACCGCTTCAATACGATAGGCATCCAAGGCAATATCTTGCGTTGCCGAAGAAAAAGCGACCAAGAAGGCAAAGGCAATAATCGCATGTAAGTTCACGGAAGGGTCGCTCAAAGCCATACCAACAAGACCACTAACAATACCGAGCTGCGCCAATAAAATCCAACTGCGGCGACGCCCTAAACGTCCCAAAAAACGCGGCAACCGAATATGGTCGACAACGGGCGCCCAAAAAACTTTGATTGAATAGGTCATACCAATCCAACCAAAAAATCCAATCACTGCCAGTGAGACCCCTTCATCTCTGAGCCAAGCCGACAAGGTTGAAAAAACAAGCAAGAACGGCAAACCAGCAGAAAAACCCAAAAACAACATCCCCAACACACGCGGGTGTTTATAAGATAAAAAAGCTTCTTTCCAAGTGTGTTGTGTATCCATTTTAGTTCCTCTTCTTATCGTAAGCGAACTGACCCTATGGTTTTTCTAATTTTTTTCATGAACAGAATACCATTTTAAAATACCACTAAGATACTGTTAAATAATAAAATTACTATTTTTCAATAACTAGATCAATAGACAGTAAATTTGATAGCGAGCACAGCATTCAGGCAGACTTAATGGTGGTGAGGATAGCCACCATCTAACTATACTGGGGTAATTTTTTGTGACCAAACACCTAAAGCATCCTTGCGTTAATCTATTAAAGGGGTTTCAATGGAACAAGATGATTCAAATGGAAGGAATTTTTTATGACTGATAGCATTTCAGAAAGTCGGCTTTACATGTGGCGCGCAGTTATTGCGATAGTGCATGCCGACCACGTTGTGACACCTGAAGAAAAAGAATTGGCAGAAAGCTATCTAGCAAATGTTCCTTTTTCAGAAGATCAAAAAACAATACTTCAAGAAGATTTGCTAGAAGCACAAAATATTGAAGAGATGTTTAACCAAATCACAGAACCGGTAGACCAAGCTGAATTTTTTGGATTTGCCCGATTGATGGTTTGGTGTGATGGAGATTACGATCGTCAGGAAGAAGAAATTTTTAGCCGTTTAAAAGACATTCAAATGAGCCGCATTGATCCTGAAGCACTGAAAAATATGATTGTAGAATCACGCAAAGCTTTTGACCTTGAACGTTTAAAAGAGGACGATGAATTTAAATCAGAAGCTAAGGACCTCGTCAGTCTGGGGCGCCTTTTTGATGCCCTTAAAAGAAATCCAGCGTTTCCAGGAAAATAGTAGCCTAAAGTCCAAACGGCAATTTCACCCAATAAGGTGAATTATTTAAAAATCCCACTGACCACGAACATTGTAGACAATTGGATCATCGTCTGCGACCACGGCATTACTGTCCGTATCTACGGCAACGACATTCCCCATCACACGAATACGATCTGTTAAGTGCCAGTTCACACCGCCGCTTGTTTGTTCAAGTTCACCGCCCATAATACCGCTGCCCATATCATTAAGGTCCGTATTTGAATGACGTGCTACAAGTTCCCAGGCACCCCAACCACCGTTTTTCAGGCTAAATGGATTTTTGGGTTTCACGCGGCTGAAATTACCAACTTTGCCTTTATAAGGACGCGATTCACCGGTCAAGAAAACACCAGCCTGCGCATAATAACCGTCAAATTCGGCATCAGGCATACCATTTTCACGACTTACATCTGTTTTGAAATATTCACCTTGGAAACTAACCGGACCAAAAACACCAGCCGCTTCGGCACCAGAAACATGAACACTATCGACAGCAGCAAAAGCGCCTGTGTCGATAACGCGATCACCATCACCAGCTGGCTTGGCACTAAAGCGTACTGCGCCCGTTGGGTAAACTGTTGATGACAGGTTTTTCAAAGATGGCGCAGGTAAAATCCGAAGACAATCACGTGCAAATCAGAATGGGCCAAGACCATCTGGTGCGGTATCGAGAAAAATTATCTGGTAATTTAAGAAAGTTTGGTGTCGCTAAACCAATTCGTGAAAAGATTATCAACGAACTGGACGGTTTAATTGAAAAAAACACACCGTCTCAAAGTACAAAATTGACAACACCCATTGATAATATGGTAAGAAAGCGTTGGGCTAGAGGTCCACAAATTTGACACTAACATAAAAGCCGTATTAGACTACGAAAACCAAAGGAATGAAGCAATGGCTCTAAAAGAACTTACAGAAAATAACTTAGCAAAGCATTTTAACAACATAAAATTGCCAGACACAGTGCCCGAGTGTTTAGAAAATATAAGGAGCCTTTTGGATGGGGCAGAAGAATGGAAAACAATAGTGTGTTGGGTAGACGATTACAAACAAATAGGTGATTCTGACGCAATCGTTGAATCGAGCGATGATGCGGGCGGCGCGGCTTTGGATATTGCAGAAGAAATCCTGGAACAGGATCCAGCACAAGCTGAGACGGTCTTGAAATTTCTTACGGAAGTTACAGCAGAAATAAAAACAAACTATGAAAGTGTTAAATCTTCCACTGGTAGGAGACCTCTTAGCAACAGACTCAAGGGCGATATTGAAGAAACCCTAGAAAATTTGGAAATTTCGCAGAAGAATATTAAAGCTGGAAAGCTGAAGCCAATATATCCCATTCCTATTCATAACCCTTTTTGACCGCCGTGTTCACGGCACTCAAAATAGACCGCATACGCAAAACCCCGCAAACGGCGGGGCTCACGAGCATAAATTCTCTACAGTAGCAGAAATTGAGGATAAATGGTGGAGGGAGTAGTCACACCCTAACTATTCTCTAAGTATTATTTGTGGCTAAACGTGAATTTTAGAGCCAAAAAATACTATACTGATTAAAGAAATTATAATCTGAAATTCTCACCCATCTAATTCCAAACGCTCAAGTAATGCGCGATTTTTATTATATTGTCTATTTGGCTCATTTCTTAATTCTGGTTCCTTGTTTAATGTTTTAGGTGTTCTGGCATCACCCTGAATAATTGGTTCTGGTTCATCAGAAAGAACAGCTAGGTGAAAATCGTAATCAAGAAATATTTCTCCAATATTTTTTTGAAAGTGATAATGAAGATCCTTCTCATAAGTATCAGCAAAATCCTCTTTCAATACGGCCATTTCCTCCAATAATTCGTCTTCCATATCAGAAGAGATATATAAATGAATAGTGTCTGATATATGTTGCTCCATATTATATTCTTGTAACTTCTCTCCTTTCTGTTTTTCACTAGGATGTGTTCTTTCATATTCTTCATCATAGTGTTTTTGTTCGAGCCGCTTCTCAAGAATAGATTCAAGCTTTGGTTCTGGTTCAGACACAATAAGAACAGAAGCCACCCACCCACCAGCAACAGCGACAACACTTAACAAAACCATATGCGTCCTACCAGACTGAGAATGTGCCATCCCAATAGCATTCCCAACAGCAGCACCGCCACTCTGAGCAGAAAATCCTTTTGCAACATTGTCAGACATAACAAGTACCTCCTTGTTTGCTTACTGTACAAAATTTAATTTTATATTTTCTTGATTTTTATCAAATAAGACCAAAGTTTTTTATGCTTTGATGCCCCTTATAAACACCAATCATTAGGAGGATAATTAAATGACATTAAACGAACTCATTCATTGGAATCGCCCCTCTAAAGTGCCTGTGCTTCAAAGAAGCCGTTTTGGACGTTCTTTAAGCTCTTTACATGAGGATATGGATCGTATGGTTCATGATTTTTTTCATGATACGGATTTTCCTACTTGGCTAAGCCAAGATAAATTTCCGTCTATTGACGTTGTTGAAAATGGAGAAAGTTTCAGAGTCAAAGCTGAAATAGCAGGGATGTCCCCAAAAGATGTTGAAATATCTGTAACAGATGGATTTTTAACAATTAAAGGTGAAAAGGAAGAAGAAAAAGATGAAGAAGGAGAAAATTATTTACGCCAAGAAACATCTTATGGTTCTTTTCAACGAGTTATTGCTCTACCTGAAACAGCAGACTGCGATAAAGCCGAAGCTAGTTTTAAAAATGGCGTCTTAAAAATTGAAGTACCAAAAAAAGCAGAAGCTTTGCAAAAGCCCAGAAAGCTAGAAATTAAAAAAGCCGCTTAATTAACCCCGACTTTGGAAAGGTTAGATTTCCCCCCTGTTTTCTAACCTTTCCATTTTTATGAGATAGAAAATGAAACTCACTGGAAAATTAATGGATGATGGGCTTGTATCTTTTACAAAGAAGCCGCCTTTAAAAAATGGAAAAAAAACAGCACGAATTTGGGTATTAACCGCAGATAATCATCTAGCTAGAATATATAAGAAAGTTAATAACCGCATGGAGTTAATTGGTGAGGCCGAGCCAGAAAAAAGCCTTGTCGAATCTGAAATTAACAATAAAACGATGGGACGAATGGTAAGTGCAGCAGGAAGTACAGTGCATCACAAATTTGAACCTCACATGAATGAAACAAGACAAGAAGAATTAACTTTCGCGCGTGAAGTATCAAATTTCTTAGAACGAGTTAAAACAGCAGATGCTTTTGATCGGTTAGTCATAGTTGCCTCTCCTAAAATGTTAGGGAATTTACGATCAAATTTAAGCAAATTGGTAAAAAGCCTTATTATTGCTGAGGTTGATAAAGACTTAACCAAGCTAAATGATAGAGAGTTTGAAAAAGCTATAGAAAAAATTGTCTGGTTTTAGAAACCTAAGCCGCAGAACATAATTTTTTCTTAGGGCAATCGGCGTTACAATGATCAGCCCGCCTACACTCTCCTGGCGTTGCAGAACAGTGACTACAGGTATATTCAACAAGAGTTTCAAAACTATCAATTGTAATTTCGGAACCTTTAACGCTTACTCCGAATGGCCTTAACTGCACCAAAGCCCTAGAAAAAGTTTCTGGTTTCATACCAAGCCTTATGGCGGCAAGAGACTTATCGTAAGGGAAAGAAAACGTCCCTCCTTTTCCAACCATACCAGAAGATAATTGAAGAAGAAGACAACCAACACGCTGGGGCGTACTCATAAGTGCCATATGCTCGTTTTCTAGTCGAACAGATTTCATGTCATGGCACATCATGCTCAATAAATTTTCCATGACTTCGGGGTGTGATTTGCCTTTTTCTCTTAAAAAATATGTAGGAATTTCAATTAACTGCGTTTCCTCCGCGCAATGTGCAGAAAACGGGTATTTTGCTTCACAGAAAATAGCAGCATCACCAAACATATCACCTCGTGTTAATAAACCGATTACTGCTTCCTCCCCTTCTGGTGTTTCACGGTGCAGTTTAATCCAACCATTGAAGACAATAAAAAATTTCTCAGCCTTATCTCCGTGCAAAAACACAACCTGATTTTTTGAATATTTTTTGAGATTAGACTTTTTAATGAAATCAGAAATATCCGCTTCATCCATGCCTTTAAAAAAAGGTAAATCTTTAAAAAACCTATCAATATGTTCGGCAGAAACATCCATGTATAAATCCCCTTTATAGAAGCCTTATACGCTCAAACAACTCAATAAGCCATAAAGAATTATAGATTCTGTAAAACGGAAGGTAGCATATCAATAATGTCTGTCGCCACCAGTCCTTTACCAAATTTATAGGCACACTCTCCATGTATCCATGTTGCTGCCATACAGGCTTGAAAAATGGGCATTTTTTGTGCGAGAAGCCCACCGATAATCCCTGCTAAAACATCGCCACTGCCCGCTGTGGCTAACGTAGGAGAGGCATGGCGGCTAATAATATGCTTTCCATCAGGACAGGCTATGATCGTTTCAGATCCTTTTAAAATAATATACGCCTTTATCTGTTTTGCTGCTTCAATAGCTCTTTCTTCTCGGCTTCCTTTTAAATGCGGAAAGGCCTTATCAAATTCTCCCTCATGCGGTGTTAAAACATAGTTTGAAGACAACTTGTTGGGTAAATTTTCTAATGCTGCTGCATCCAAAACTGTTAATATTTTTGATTTATAATCGGGTCTAACAGATAAACCACCACAGCCATAAATTTTTACGTTCACGCTATCATTCTGCCAATTCAAATCATCTCGAACCATAATATGGGCTGGTAAGGTAGTGCGATAGACGTTTGCAATTTTAGAATTCGCTAAAACAGTAACCAATCCAGCCCCCATTCTAGCGCAGGCACTTGCTGCTAGTCTTGTGGCACCCGTTAATTCATCCGCACCATACAGAACTACCGAACCATAATCATATTTATGACCTTCTTTTGTTTTCTCTGGCAATAAGTGTCGCCATAAATCTGGAATATTTTCTTGCATGATTCAAGCCGATTTATCTCTCGCTGATTTCCAAAAACTTATTTTGAATTGATTTTTTAATTTTTCTATTTTTTTGGCTGGTGTGGCTTGTGTTTGATGATGTTCAATTTGTTTTAATCTACCAGAAAACTCATCATGGCCATATTCAATTTCAGGATGTCTGTATCTAGCATTATGAGATGCCTTGACTAATCTATAAGGCTTACTGATTGCTGGTAATTTGAGATCTTCAATAAAACGGCAATCAATCCTAATCTTGCCATAGCCTAAAAACCATCCTAACCACCCATGGTAAATATGTTCGGCACGAATATCATCTAAATCAACTTGATCTATTTGAACAAAAATAAGCCCTGTTTTATAAATGATACGTTCATTTGTAAGCCCAATTTCAGAAGAAATATAAGTCATGAAGAACGGCCAAAAAGCAGTAATACCTATCAATGTGAACATGACCGATATAGGAGTTACCTGCCCACTAAAATAGATAATTTTTAGATTAAGAAAAAAATCTAGAGAATAACGACTTAAATATTCATCAAAATATTTATCCAGAAAAAGTCCGATTAAGATAAATATCATCCACCAGACAAATCCAGTCATCAAATATATCCAGTGTGGGCGTGCAAGCGTTAGTAGACGCTCTTCATCGCTAATTGCTTTGGCAACATAACTCATATCTATTCACTCAAAACAAGAACGTCACAAGGCGGATTGGACAAAATATCTTCTGCAACACCCCCTAATTTTGAGGGAGTTATAATAGACTTACTGTGCGCTCCAATTGTTATCAAATCAGCTTTTTTCTTTTTTACCTTATTCACAAGCGTTCTATACGGACTTCCTTCTGATAACTCATAAATCAGCTTCAATGTTTTACCACCATACGTTTTTTTATAATAACTCTCTTCTGTATTAACGAAGGAAACCATCGCTTTATGTTGTTCTTTTTCAGTATTGTCATTTATTTGCACGGCATACGCCATACCTGCGCCCGATGCATAAGCAGTGGGTATAAAATAAGTATGAATAACCTCAAACTCCGCTTTAGGACAAACACCATAAGCAAAGCGCAGAGCATTACGCGAAGCCAGCGCAAAATCTACTGCAGAAACAACCTCCTTATATGGTTCAATCGCTTTATCTTTAACCATTAAAACAGGTTTATTTCCAATACGAACAACACGCTCAATATTTGTACCTACAAATAAATCACGAAATTTTGTTTTACCATGAAGTCCCATCACAATAAGGTCTACTTTGATTTTATGGGCATAATCCAAGACTGATTGATAGATTTCACTGCTCTCAACAATTTCAATATGCTTTCTTATACTTGCATGCCCTTGGTAACCGTCTAAAAAAACTCTAATTAAGTCTTCTGCTTGTTCTTTTAAAGAAGAATTCGCAGGGCTTTTTTTATAAGGGGGAACAACATGTAAAATATGAAGCTGCGCATTTTGTTCTTTAGCAATTTGTATAGCACGTCCCATTGCACGGTCAGATCTAGCCGTCAAATCAGTCGCAAGTAATATTTTTTTCATTTTAAATTTCCTTCTTCTGCTACAATGAAAGCGCACGGCATTGTAGCTTGGTAAAAACTACAAAATTCATTTTTATCAATTAAATTATCTCCATTAACGTCATGAACTCTAAATTTTTCTCGACCATGAAGAATAAATTCATATATCTGAATAACACCACTTCCGTCTATATCTATATTATTGAATTCATATTTCACATTATCCATTTTCTGAACCTTGCTTTTATCGGTAAAGCAGTTGCTAACGCACTCTTCTGGGGTAATAACCTGATCGTGATTACTATCTAATTCTTTAAAAACATCATGATGGTATATATCAAATTCGCCTCTGTCGATCTTTCCATCATTGACAACGTCCGCTTTATGAAACTCTATTTCGACTTCTTCTTTTTTCTCCTCTGCAAAAGCAGTCAGAACAAAAAGGGTGAGTATGACCAGAGTCATAAAAAAAACCGCCAATATTTTCCTTACGATATTCTCTTTAAAATATTTCTCCATAGGGTCAGTAGAGCATATTCATGCCTTCGTTCTCTTGATTTTTGTCAAAAAAACTTAAGTTTTATTTCTTGATAATGATCAATATTAGGTTACCTATTTTATGCTTTTATCCACCCATAAACATATATGGGTGGATAAAATGAAAAATTCTATTAAAAGCCAAAGTTTGATAATAAGCGCACTTGTTGTGCTTGGTATGTTGAGTGGAGCAGATAATGCCCTTGCTCAAAAAACATTCAACGATGTCGGTGAAAATATCATTGGCGGTATTGCTGAATTACCAGGATTGATAACAGGTATTTCTTATATGCTGGGTATTTTACTTGGTGTTCTTGGTATCTTAAAAATTAAAGATCATGTAGAAAACCCAGGTCAAACACCATTGCAACACGGAATGATCCGTTTGGCTTCGGGTGGCGCGTTATTTGCCCTACCAATTATCACAGAGTCTATGTCAACTTTGATCGATACTCAGGGTGCCGCAACAGGCGCGGTTACTCCTACTGTTGCTAATATTGAATATAACTAATTTGGTATGAAATTTGTGATTGCCGTACAAAATAAAAGCAACCCTTGATCTTTTTAATGAAATCAAAATTACAATACACCATTGTTGTTTATCACTCTAACAAAATTACTCTATGAACAGTTTCAAAAAAACTTAAGTTTTATTTCTTGATAAAAATCAAAACTATAGAGAATAAATTGTGCTTTCCTAAACTCATATAACTTGATGGAGGATGAAATGAATAACTTAAAAGTAAGTGATGTGATGAGCAAAAATCCAGTGATTATTTCTGGAAAGAGTAGCCTACAAGAAGCATCAGAAATGATGAAAGCCGTTGACTGTGGTTTTTTACCTGTTGGAACAGCAGATAGAATAGAAGGTGTTATTACAGACCGAGATATAATCGTTAATGCGATAGCAGAAAATAAAACCCCTTCGGAGGAACAGGTAAAAGATTACATGACTGTTGCTGCGTACGGCTGTAACGAGGATGATTTTCTAGAAGATGCGGCAAAAAAAATGAAAGATCATAAAGTGAGTCGTTTAATTGTCAGAAATCACGGCGGGGAAGTAGTTGGTATCTTGTCTTTTGGCAGTATATTACGATATGAAGCCAAGACAGATGATATTACAAATGTTGTTAAGCATGTTCTATATAAAGCAGTCGCTTAAAGGAGATTAAAACATGGAAGACTTTATTCAAATCATCGTTGTTATTAATTTTATAGCTATTGGACTATCAATGGCATTTCGTCCTCATCTGTGGATAGAATGGGTAAACAATATTCAAGAAAAAGGCGTTCCTGCAATGCTTTCATTAGGCATGATTTATTTGTTCATGGGATCAATCATCGTCAGCTTTCATTGGATATGGGAGGGCTTAGCTACGATTATCACCATTATAGGTGTTTTAATAGTGTGTGAGAGCTGTTTGATACTCATTATGCCAAGAACAGCTTTAAAAATATTGAATGCATTAGCCCCAAAATTTAATTGTATCATCCCTTTAGAGGGGACGGTTTTAACCCTGATAGGCATTCTATTGTTATATGATTTAGAAGTTACCACAGGCTTACTACCAAAATTCTAATTAATAGGTGCTGATTTCCTTCATAATAACCTGCATCGTTATTGAATTAACGCCAGGCCCGAACATGGCTTACCTTTCTGTTTTAAGCATTAGCGAAGGAAAGAAAGCGGGTTTTGCCGCCACCGCAGGTATTGCGTTTGGTCTTTTAACAATTGGGGTTATTGCTGCATTAGGTATTGCAACATTAATTTCCAATTCGTCTGTAGCTTATCAACTCTTAAGATACGCGGGGACGTTTTACCTGCTTTGGCTGGCTTGGGACACATGGAAACCACAAGCGATTATGCCCGCAAAGGAACTGGAGAGCCTCCTGTATCATGCTAAATTTTTTAAACGTGGGCTTATCACTAACTTATTAAATCCGAAAGCTGCTGTTTTCTATATCACAATTTTACCAAAATTTATAAACCTTGATAGCCAAGCAACTTTTCAAGCCATTACCCTAACTGCAATATACATTATTGTTGCAACATCAATTCATAGCATCATTGTAACTATGGCAGGGACAGCCAGAACCTTCATTGAAAATGATAGGCAAAGACTAATCATACGCAGGGTGATGGCCTGCATGCTCATAGTTATAGCTTTGTGGTTTTTGATAAAAACGTGAAATTCTACAATTCTGCAATCAACAATGCCATAGAAACATAAATCACAGCCTGTAAAGCACCAATCGCAATGTTTCTGTCATCCAATATTTCACGCATTGTGTTAACTTGAAATAAAACAATACGCTCCGCAATATAAGAGATGATCTTTAAAATAAGAATGGCGGCAATAGAAACAATAATCCACGGTAGAAAAATTGTTTTTATATCATAGACTTCGTAGACAACAATGTTTGCCGCTACACTGATAGCAAAGGCTGTTCCTATCTTCCATCCAGCGAAAGATAGAGCCAAGGCAATATTACCATTCTTCAATTCTTCTTGAACAGATCTCCCTGCATATAGTTTAGAAAACATACGACGTTTTAAATATGTTGCTAACGTCAAAATAATTTGAGAAACAAAAAAGGCGATGATTAAAGCGATTAAACCTTCAAAGGAATTGTCAGTTACCCAGATCATGATGGCACGAATGATAATGGCTGTAGCTAAAACATTTGATACATCAGCAATAGCAACTGCCATGTTACCTTTGGAAATTTCATCTCGTAAAGAAATATCAGGTAGCGTGATCTTATCAAAAATAAGGCGTGTTAATGCCATAAGAGAAATACCAAGAATGCCAAAAGCACCGACAAAAAAGGCTGAATCGGCCAAGTCACCACCCGGATCACCGTATATGGTCCCACTTAAAAGAATTGTAACAGCGAAAGTAACACCAGCCAGTGTAAGGCCAAAAGCAGCATTATCTTTTTTGAGCAATTCATCAGAAGCATTAATATGTGCGATAGTGCCTGAGAACAGTCGTAAGCAAGTGAACAATGCAATAACAATAAGCAAATTCAACAATATAACGCCGTTATAGCTGTGATCCCAATATACTAAATCCATATGAATAACCCTCTATTTTAATATTATCGACTTGGGCATTGTACCATCTAAGTATCTGGAAGGCTTGATAAATATCAAGGTTTAGTGTTTATATTTTGTATAAAATTCAGCAAAAAATAAGAAAGGCCTATATTGAGAAACCTCATCACAAAGATATATGAACATAGCGTCCTTAAGCATCCAAAGTTTGTTATTTTATCAGTATTTCTTATGACTTTATTTTTTGCATTCCAAATACCTAACTTTCGCCTTGATGCCTCATCTGAATCTTTATCGTTGGAAAATGATAAAGCTCTAGAATATTATCGTCAGATTTCAAAAAAATATGGCTCTGATAACTTTCTGCTTATCACTTATACGCCACGACAAAAATTATTTAATCTGGAAACACTGAATGAGTTAGATAATTTTCAACAACAAATAGAAAATATTGAGGGTGTTGAATCCGTAATCAGTATCCTTAATGTTCCTATAATTAACAGTCCGCCGATTGATTTAGAAGACTTAAGGGAGCTTGTACCAAACCTTTTGCATCCCAAAACAGATATCAATCTTGCGAGTCAAGAGCTTCTGAACAGCCCTATATATAAGGATTTAATCGTTAGTCATGACGGCCAAACAACAGCGTTGCTCGTGAATTTTAAACCTAATACAAAATTACTTGAAATCATTCAAAAACGAGAGAATACCGCAACGTTCAAAGACAAAAAGATTGAACAGTTATACAAGATTGAAAACTCCCGCACTCAAAAAATGGAAGAGGCTAACATTGCAGCCGTTAGAGAGATTGTATCTTCTTATAATAATACAGCTCAAATTTACTTGGGTGGTGTCCCGATGATTGTCATAGATTCAATTAATTATATTCGAAAAGATTTAGTTGTTTTTGGAGCAGTAATATTTTCGTTTCTCATCATACTCTTAAGTTTAATTTTTCAAAAAATACAATGGGTTATTGTACCTATGATAACATGCTTAACCGTTGGGATTATTGTGACTGGATTTTTGGGCTTGATGAATTGGCCTGTAACAATTGTGTCTGCCAATTTTATATCTCTATTATTGATATTTACACTTTCATTTTGCGTTCATCAAATTGTTCGTTATCAAGAATTTCAAATTGAATTTCCTTCAGCAGATCAACATTTGCTGATTAAAAAAACCGTTTTTGATATTGTTAATCCTTGCTTTTTTATGGCTTTTACAACCGCTATTGGCTTTGCCTCTCTTATCGTCAGCAATATCCGCCCCATTATTGATTTTGGCTGGATGATGACGGTGGGGTTGATCTTTTCTTTTATTATTTCGTTTATCCTACTCCCTGCCTGCTTAATGCTCTTGCCTACTTATCAAGCAAAACAGAAAAATGATCTCACAAGGCATATTACAGATTTTTTTTCTAACCTCATCCAATCCAAAAGAAAACATATTCTCATTTTCTTTTCACTATTTTTAATTTTCAACCTATGGGGAATATCTCATCTTTATGTTCAAAATCGTTTTATTGATTATTACAAAAAAGACACAGAAATTTACCAAGGCATGAAATTTATTGATGAGAAACTCGGAGGAACAACACCGTTGGATGTTATCATTGACGCACCACAAGAATTTTTAGACTACCAAAAAGAAGAACAGCAATATTTAATCGAAAGTGGTTTTTCATCAGGGGTTGAAACTCCAGCTATTATTGACGGTTATTGGTTTAGCGGTACAACGCTAGATGTTATTTCAAACATTCATGATTACTTGGATGGCCTACCAGAAACAGGAAAGGTTTTATCCTTTCATACAACGGCACTAACGTTACAGGATTTAGATGAAAACCAACTTATGGATCGCATGTATCTCGGTATTTTATACAATAAACTCCCCGAAGAAGTAAAAAAGACACTATTTTACCCTTACCTTTCTAAAGATGGTAATCAACTCCGTTTTAGTATCCGTGTATTTGAATCTCAAGGTAGCTTAAACCGCACTAAAATGCTGAATAAAATTAAAACTGATTTATCTCAAAAATTTCAAATCAATAAAAGAGAAATTCATTTTACGGGTATGCTTGTTCTTTATAACAACTTACTTGAAACACTTTTCCAATCACAAATTCTGACCATTGGCGTTGTTTTTCTTATAATGTTTGGCGTATTCATCTTTCTCTTTCGCAATATAAAAATCGCGATGATTGCAGTTATTCCTAATATTACAATCGTTGCCATTGTGTTGGGAACAATGGGCTGGCTCGGTATTCCACTTGATATCATGACAATCACAATTGCTGCTATATGCTTTGGTGCGGCAGATGATAACACCATCCATTACATTCATCGATTTGCGGAAGAGTATAAGGATAATAATAACTATTGGATAGCTGTTAAAAAATCTCATAACACAATCGGTCGTGCAATGTATTATACAACCATTACTGTCACACTCGGTTTTTCTATTCTGGCGTTCTCTAACTTTGTTCCTACAATTTATTTTGGACTTTTGACTGGATTTTCAATGCTGGTAGCTTTAATTGCTGATCTGACGTTATTACCATTATTGCTTGTCTTGTTTAAGCCGTTAGGTAAGGAGCAAGAAATGTGATTACAAATGATAAACAGGAAGAAAACCTTAAGCGCAGTATCTCCTTGCCGTTTCTAATTTTCTATGGCCTCGGTACGATGATCGGTGGTGGCATTTACGCTCTAACTGGCAAAGTGGCTGGTATTGCTGGCATGTATGCGCCTGTATCTTTTGTACTTTCAGCATGTCTGGCGCTGATCACTGCATTGTCCTTCGCCGAGCTTGCCGCGCGTTTTCCTTTAAGTGCTGGTGAAGTCCGGTACGTTAATGCCGCATTTGCACGCAAAAAGTTTGCCTCTCTGATTGGCTGGCTGGTTGTGTTCACTGGCATCGTGTCTGCCGCAGCACTGGCCCATGCTACCGCTGGGTTTATTCGGGATTTTATAGACCTACCCACCCTGCTGCTAACTAGCTCAATCGTACTCATACTTGGTCTTGTTGCCGCTTGGGGGATTACAGAATCTGTTGTGCTGGTAACGCTGATCACATTAATCGAGATTGGTGGTTTGCTTTTAATTATCTTTACAGGCTGGCATGACCTCTCAACATTCGGCACACGCTGGCCTGAATTTATTCCACCCATAGGACTGCACAATCTGGCTGTCTGGAGCAGCATTTTTAGTGGTGCCTTTCTGGCCTTCTATGCTTTTATCGGGTTTGAGGACATGGTGAATGTCGCCGAGGAAGTGAAGGATGTGCGCCGCTCTATGCCACTGGCAATTATAATCTGTATTATTACAACCTTGGTGATTTTCGCGCTGGTATCGTTGGTCGCTGTCATGGCCGTACCACCCGATGTTCTTGCTCAAAGTAACACGCCCATGGCCAGCATTATGACGCATAATGGATCAAACATACCGTCCTGGTTGATGGGTCTGATCAGTATGCTGGCCACCGTGAATGGCGTTCTGGTTCAGATAATTATGGGTGCCCGCGTGTTATACGGCATGGCCAAAGGCGGAGAAGCGCCTGCGTGGTTTGGCCAAGTTCATCCAAAAACGCAAACGCCGCTCAGAGCTACAGGGCTAGTCATTGCCGTGGTTCTCGTTTTTGCTCTTTTATCTGATCTGACCACGTTGGCAAAAATGACCAGCGCGATTGTGTTGTTTGTTTTTGCCTCTGTAAACGCCGCACTTTTGAAACTGAAATACTCGGAAGAAACCAGATCCCATGATTTGTTTACTGTGAATTTCATCCTGCCTCTTGTCGGTTTTGTTATCTGCAGCGGAATGCTGGTGTTTGCACTTTGGCAAGCTTTTATTGGTTAAACCCCGCAAAAACTTATCTAGATATTCCAGAGCACTATATAGCTCAAACTATAATGAGACTGATGGCGAAGATTTTAAAGAATAAATGGTGGTGTTTGCAGTTTACCGCTAACTTTTCTCTGTATGACACTTATTTTTATCCGTTTATTGAGCCGACGTATTTTTAATCACAATACATTTATGCGTGTTGATAGCTCTTAAAACATCATTATTCTTAGAAAGATCAAAAACCCGCTGATATTTCTTAGGCTTATCATACTTGAGACTTAAATGTAGAAAATTTCCACATTGCGGCGGGAGGCGCTGGCTAACATATAAAGCAAAAGTTAGGGCATCTTCATTCACCCCTAAATTCCTCAAGCTTTTCACGTTGATTGTAAACCGTTTGGGGTCATTACTGACTATTTTTGCTTTAATCGCTTGATGCCCTCTAGGCGAGATTGTTGGTATATCATCTGCAAGTGTATATATTACTGTGCCCAAGGTTCCAAGGCCAACAATAAATATCCCCATCAAAATAAGTTTTTTATTCATCAGAATTTCCTGACGGAATAGCCTGAACCTGTTCCAAGAACGCTCCAACATTGCGCAATAAAACAGCTGCTACCCGTAACATTCACCACCGTCTGGCACATATCAAGAAGTTATGCGGTACTATCATCCATGTAATGCATCACCAGGTCATACATGGTAATAACGCCGAGGGCCTTACCCTTTTCTATTACCAAAGCACGGCTGTGATTGACCTGCTCCAGTAAGCGGATGGTATAGCGTATATTCATGT
>JAJFGS010000001.1 GCA_021775995.1 Alphaproteobacteria bacterium | reverse complement strand
TTATCAATCGCATCCACAGCTTCACCTGCACCATACAATTTTGCAATCGCCGCCGTTAGCGTCGTCTTACCATGGTCAACATGACCAATTGTTCCAATATTACAATGCGGTTTATTCCGCTCAAATTTTTCTTTCGACATTTTTGTTCCTTCTCTTTTAAAATCTCTATAGCTTACAGTTTACAATTAACTCCACGTTGCTGAATCTGAAACCCTGCTGCAATAATAGTACTAAGATTATTACTCGGTACAGTTGCATATATATAATCATACTTTACAGGCGAATTTACTCCTGAATTGCCTCCCCACTCTACCTCTCCTGAGGACTTGCCCACGGCATTAATAATTTTACTAATCGATCCTATCGGACCCTTCACCGCTATAGGGACTTTCTTTGACCAAAACATAATACTTCTCCTTTACTCAACAAAGCCCCAAGGCTTTCTTTTATTTAAATTCTTAATTAACCAGCTAACTTTTCTTTTACTTCTTCAGCAACCGCATTTGGCACTGCTTCATAATGATCAAACTGCATCGTATATTGTGCGCGACCTTGCGACATAGAACGAAGCGTGTTGATATAACCAAACATATTTGCCAATGGCACAGCAGCTGTCACCACTTTCGCATTCCCACGATCTTCCATTGAAGAAACTTGACCACGGCGCGAGTTCAAATCACCAATAACATCACCCATATAATCTTCAGGTGTGACTACTTCAACTTTCATCATCGGCTCAAGCAACTGAGGACCTGCCTTTTGCATTGCTTCTTTAAATGAAGAGCGTCCCGCAATTTCAAAAGCAAGCGCAGAAGAGTCAACATCATGGTAAGCACCATCATAAAGCTCAACCTCGATATTAATAACAGGGAAACCTGCAATAATACCTGTCTCCTTGGCCATCTTGATACCTTTTTCAAAACCAGGGATGTATTCCTTAGGAATATTACCGCCAACAACTTTGTTGATGAAGTTATAATCTTGACGTGACCCATCTTCATTATCACCAGATGGACGTAATTTAAATTGCGCACGAGCAAACTGACCAGAACCACCAGATTGTTTCTTATGCGTGTAATCAATATCCGCCTCACGTGAAATAGTTTCACGATAAGCAACCTGCGGTGCACCAATATTTGCTTCCACTTTAAATTCGCGCTTCATACGATCAACAAGAATATCCAAGTGAAGCTCACCCATACCCGCAATGATTGTTTGACCTGACTCATGGTCAACCTTCACACGGAAAGATGGATCTTCTGCCGCCAAACGTTGTAACGCAGTAGACATTTTTTCTTGGTCAGCTTTTGTTTTAGGCTCAACAGCAATCTCAATAACTGGCTCAGGGAACTCCATACGCTCAAGAACAACTGGCTTAGCCGCATCGCAAAGTGTATCCCCCGTTGTTGTGTCCTTCATACCAACGAAAGCAACAATATCACCAGCGAAAGCTTCTGTTAGCTCTTCACGATTATTTGAATGCATCAACAACATACGACCAACACGTTCGCGTTTGTCTTTCACAGAATTTTGAACGTAAGAACCAGATTCAATTTTACCAGAATAAATACGTGCAAATGTTAGCGAGCCAACAAATGGGTCATTCATAATTTTAAAAGCAAGAGCAGAAAATGGCTCATCATCTGTTGGCTTACGACCCATTGGCTCATCAGAATCAACCTTCATCCCTTTTGTTTCGCCAATATCAATAGGCGACGGAAGATAATCAACAACAGCATCAAGAAGAGGTTGAACACCTTTATTTTTGAAAGCAGAACCACACATCACTGGAACGAAAGAATTATTAATTGTTCCCTTACGAATACAGGCCTTTAAAGTTTTTTCATCAGGCTCGTTTCCTTCAAGATAAGCTTCCATCGCCGCATCATCTTGATCAACAACCAACTCAACCAATTTTTCACGATACTCAGCCGCTTTATCGGCCAAATCAGCAGAAATATCTTGCTCAGAGTATGAAGCACCGAGTTGCTCACCATCCCAAACGATTGCTTTCATTTTAACAAGGTCAACACAACCCGCAAAATCATTCTCAGCACCAATCGGCAACTGAATAACACAAGGCACAGCCCCCAAACGATCAACAATCATATCAACAGTATTGTAAAAATCTGCGCCAATTTTATCCATTTTGTTCACGAAACACATACGCGGTACTTGATACTTATCGCCTTGACGCCAAACTGTCTCAGTTTGTGGCTCAACACCCGCATTCGCATCAAAAACAGCAATCGCTCCATCAAGCACACGCAATGAACGCTCGACTTCAATTGTAAAGTCAACGTGTCCTGGTGTATCAATAATATTCAAACGGAAACGCTGACCATCAAAGTTACCACCTTTGGCCGCATCCCAAAAAGTTGTTGTCGCAGCAGATGTAATTGTAATACCACGCTCTTGTTCTTGCTCCATCCAATCCATTGTTGCCGCACCATCATGCACTTCACCAATTTTATGTGATTTACCAGAGTAAAATAAAATACGCTCAGTAGCCGTCGTCTTACCCGCATCAATATGCGCCATAATTCCAAAGTTACGATAATTCTCAATTGCGTGTTCGCGTGCCATTTTATTCTCTACTACTTTTCTTTATTTTTATATTCTTGTTACCAACGATAATGAGCAAACGCTTTGTTTGCTTCCGCCATTTTATGTGTGTCATCACGTTTTTTCACGGCTGAACCACGATCATTTGCAGCATCTAAAATTTCTGCTGCCAAACGTTCAATCATTGTATTTTCTGAACGCTTACGCGCCGAACCAATTAACCAACGCATTGCCAAAGCCATCGCACGGTCTGAACGAACCTCAACAGGAACCTGATAAGTTGCTCCACCAACACGACGAGAACGAACCTCAACCTGAGGACGAACCTTTTTTAATGCTTTATGAAAGATACTTAAACCCTTTGAACCAGCAGCGCCTGTTGAAGATGTTGAACCCTCTTCACCCTCATCATCAGTTGCAATAGCTTGGCCTTTTTCATCCATGATTGTAATCGCACCATAAACAATGTCTTCGGCAACGGATTTTTTACCATCCATCATAAGATTGTTCATGAATTTTGATAAAACTAAATCCCCAAATTTTGGATCGGGGAGAATTTGTCTTTTTTCTGCAGCGTGACGACGTGACATTTAAAATTCCTTCAATTATTTCGGACGCTTCACGCCGTAACGTGAACGTGATTGTTTACGATCTTTAACACCTTGCGTATCCAACGTTCCACGAACGATAGTATAACGAACCCCTGGCAAATCTTTCACACGACCACCACGAACAAGTACAACGGAGTGTTCTTGAAGATTATGACCTTCACCCGGAATATAACAAATAACTTCAAAACCAGTTGTCAAACGAACCTTCGCAACTTTACGCAGCGCAGAGTTTGGTTTCTTTGGTGTCGTTGTATAAACACGTGTACACACACCGCGCACTTGTGGACTTTGCTTTAAAGCCCGATTCTTTTTGGACTTTGTCGCTTTTTTACCACCAATTAAGCGTGGTTTACGGATGAGTTGGTTTATCGTTGGCATTAAGCCCTCTCTTTTTTATCAAATCATTAAGCCCTCCCGCTTGCGAGAATGGCATCTTAAATATGTTTCGGATGGTTTTTGCAGGAAAAGAAAAAATAGACCACCTTGAGTTGGAAGGCGATACGCTTTTTCTGCAATTTAGGAATATTGAGCTGCGTCTAGCAAAAGCCTTGAAAACCAAGGGATTTGGCTACAGCCAACCCATCCGATTCCTTAAATTTGAGCGGACTATAAGGCGAAAAGCCCTTCCCCGTCAAGTACTTGTTAATAAAAACTTAAAAATAAAATTCCATATATAGAAAACTAAACCTATAAGCACCCTAACTTATTGAAATAATGATATAAAATAGAAGGATGACAGGCCGTTACTTGAGATAACAGAAATGATAGCCATAAATACTACTCATACATATAGTCACGCCACACCTCATCATTGGGCTGATAATCTGCTGGCAAAGGATCCTGACCTCCTGACAAACATTTGGCGAGCTCTCGCACGGTGCGAACAAGGCTGAACGGGTTTTGTTTGAAATTATCTGAACAGACATCCGCTGGATAAATAGCATTAATGACAGCATGGCGATCCTGAACCACCTGTTCATAAGTCAATGGCGTGTCTTTTGACAAGGGTTTAGGCCCCTCATATGTCCTGGAATCTATCAACATACGGCTAGCGTCATTTAATAATCCTTTAGATGTCATCGCGCCATGGTCGCCAAAAATCAGGGTAATTGCTTCAGGATCATGCTTATTAATGATGGCCATAAGTTCTTCAAATAACCGAGCAGCTGTTTTTACATTCTTAGCGAGTTGTGTACGATATTCTTCCCAATCAGAATCCTTATGAGGGTTAAAGGAATTTTTAGCATGGCCAGGTTCATAAATATAAGCATAAGTTAACCATGGCTCATCCATAGCGGCCGTCTTTTTAATGCGGTCAAACAGCATTTCTGGATAAGGATAGTTTTTCGTATCAATAAGTGTTGCAATAAAATCCTGTGTTACAGGAAGGCAAAATCCCATAAAGCTATACGGTTTAATAGCGTGCTGACACAAACCATCTTTTCTTGCAATGCCATAATAATCTAAATTATCCACCCCACCACCGAAATAGGTATTACTAAACATAAATTGCAACTTATAACCATTATGGCGAAAAATTTCATAACCTGGTGTAGGCACCGCATTGCGGATAAAAGACCTTTTATTTTCAATCTTATCATAATAGGCCATATCCATGGCCATTAAAGCATTAAGAGAAAACTGCGTTGGAATCACGTCCGCGAATGTATTAGGTATAAAGCGAACATTAGCTTTTTCAAACGCCGTAACATAAGCAACATCCTTAATTCCAATAATGTTTTTGGCAATTGCTTCAGGCACCATGGCATCAAAAGAGATTAAATAAACATTGGGTTTTTGTTTAAAATCAACCGCCGTAAAATTCTCAGGCAGGCTATGAAAGCTATCCCGGAATGCATCTTTAAAATTCCCTAAAAAATCAACCGCACTAATGAGGATAAAAATTACGCTGGAAATATGAATGAACTTTAAAAAATTTTCTTGGCGAATAAAAAACGGTATAGCAAAACATAATGTTAACCCAATAATAAACAGTGTCCATAAAGGCTCTCCTAAACCAGAAAACCTGGCATTATGTACCAAAACTAAGGTATAAATATTAAAAGCGGCAAAAACTGTCGCCAGCCCCTTTGATAAAACAGATTGTTTAAGCCAGGCAAGTAAACCCACACCAAGTATTTGCAAAAACAAAACACCCACAACAAAAAGACAATAGAATTTCATCTCACTCGCCGTGAATTCTCCTTCATTTTGACTTAGAGTCCAAAAACCAGCCAAAACAGTAAAAAGAATCAAAAGTGAAACTTGAGGAAAGCGAAATACGTTACTTTTATTCATTATCTTTATTTAGGTTTAAAATGATAAATTGTACGATGCGTACCAGCCACATCCTTTTGCGTATCGCACTTAAAATAAACTAAAAACGCTTTTTCAAATTCTTCACGATTATAATGAGCATAATCATCATCTTTATTACACAAAAGTTTTTTAACTTGAGAATCTTCTCGATCGACAAACTCTATAATTAACTCAGCGTCATAACTTCGAATATGCTCTGCCACCATAGAAAAAGGCAAATTATAGGTAATGGTTAAATGATGAATAAGAGCCAGTGCCATCATCAAATCTGGCTGAGCACGGTAACCTATGGGCAGGCGTTCTTGATTAGCAAAGCCCAGCGCAGGTGATGGATTGGTGATATCCATGACAAGCGGATAAATATTTTTAAGATTTTTACGGTTATTTTCAACGACATTATAGTCAACGGCCGCATGGTCAATATCCATTGAAACAACCATATCCGTATTAGGAGCAATGAGCCGTGAAAAATGTCCATTATTAGCACCCATATCCCAAATACAGCCATAATGTTTATCGTTGATTATTTGTTTAATTAAACTTTCTTTTTCCAAGAAAGCAGCATCTTCATAATTGGTTTTATCATAGTAATCATACCACTCCGTACAATATTTAGGAGGCTTAACAGCATCTATCACACGGCGAAGATGTTCAATGTAAGCTTTCTGATCGCCTTTGCGTTCAATATTTTGAGGTTGGTCATTGCTGTGCTCGTGCTTTTTTGTCAAAGCATGGTGCATATAAATATGTGTAAAAATTGTTGGATTAAAACGATCCTTAAACGATAGGGAATCTTTAGCCTCCCCTAAATCAACGCCATCAAGGTTAAGGCGAAAATGTTTATTAACATGCCGACCAGTGCGTGATGCCATTAATAAAGGCGCAAGAAAATGCTTACAAAATTGAGAATAAGGCCGCCAAGGCATTTTCTTATCCGTTTCTTCAAACGACGTGTGATCAATAAAAACCATGCGTCCTTCAAAAGGCTGCACATTAAACGCCGTCGCATCTTTAAGCGTAAGACCATACTTTAATGCCAATAATGTTATATTCAATGTTAAAAAAGCAGCTTGCTTAAGCTGAGAAAAGCTCCATTCATACGGGTAAGTAACAATCGGAAGTTTTTTTAATTCAAATACATTTTTATCAGAAGTGGCTTCAAATGGGACAAGAAGACCCTTTTTTATAGCTTCTGCAAAAAAATCTTTAAATTTTTCTTGACAAATAGGGGCATTAGTATCTGTGACACAACGAAAAACCTTATCGCCGTCATGGGCAACATAACCATCCGGATCACGATAAGAGGCTGTATCTCGTTGCACTAACTAGGCTTGTTCTTCTTTTTTAAGCGTATCGGCGTCAGCTTCGTCTATTTCTTCCTCAGGAGGAACACAACCAAAGAAAGCTTTTACTTTATAAACCCAACTACGCCACATCACCATAAGGCCAACAAATCCAGCAATGATAGCTTGTAAAATAAGCCCGCCTGTTGCCGCATCAATGTAGGCATAGGCCGGTGTCGCAAATGATATTAAAATTAAAGAAACAATAAACAAACGAACCATAATAAATACTTTCATATTAAGAATAATAAGCCTTTTTTGTATCTGTTGCGGTGTTTTTTGTAAAGTTTCTTCTGCGCTTATGCTCAAATATGTGGTGAGCAATTTTTTATCTTATAAAAAAAATAACAACCTATAAAAAAAAGCGGCTTATGATAGGTCGCTTTTTAAATTGTTATGAAAACAGCAGCTTATCCTGTTGCGACCTCTTTTGTTTCCGGTGCTTCAATAGCTTCCGGTGCTTCCAAGGTCTCTCTTTGAGCCTCTTCCAAAGCCGCAGCCTGTTGCTGAGCAGCCAACGTGACTTTATCACGATCGCTAGCCACTTTACGGATCTGGTTTACGTAAGCTCCTGTTCCCGCAGGAATCAAGCGACCAACAATAACATTCTCTTTCAAGCCATAAAGTTCATCAACTTTACCATTTACAGCCGCCTCGGTAAGGACGCGAGTTGTTTCTTGGAAAGATGCCGCAGAAATAAAGGAACGCGTTTGCAACGATGCTTTCGTAATACCTTGAAGAACAGGTTTTCCAACCGCAGGCTGTTTGCCATCACCAACATATTTATTGTTAGCAGCTTCAAATTCTTCACGGTCAACATTCTCTCCAACAAGGAAAGTTGTATCACCAACTTCTTGAATTTCAATTTTTTGCATCATTTGACGGGCAATCACCTCAATATGCTTATCATTGATTTTCACCCCTTGCAGACGATAAACATCTTGAATTTCATTCACGAGATATTCAGCCAATGCCTCAACACCCATAACATCTAAAATATCATGTGGCACAAGTGCGCCATCTAACAATGGATCACCCTTACGGACAAAATCACCTTCCTGAACAGCCATATGGCGCCCTTTAGGGATAAGATATTCTGAAGGCTCTATTGTCTTATCCGTAGGATTAACAATAATACGACGTTTGGCTTTATAATCTTTACCAAACTCCACTTGACCATCAACTTCAGAGATAATCGCAAAGTCTTTCGGACGACGTGCTTCGAACAATTCAGCCACACGAGGAAGACCCCCTGTAATATCACGCGTTTTACCAGCCTCACGTGGAATACGCGCAACAATATCACCCGCTTTGATCTCTTGACCATTTTCAGCTGAAATAATCGCATCCGTTGACATGTGGTAATTTGCGTCCATACCATTCGGTAATTTCAGAACTTTACCACCCGGACCAGTCAAACTGATACGTGGTTTAAGATCACCACCTTTAGGTTGGCTTCTCCAATCAATAACAACTTTAGATGTAATACCAGTTGCTTCATCAACTTGTTCGGCAATAGAAATACCTTCGATAAGGTCTTCATATTTAACGATACCATCTTTTTCTGTAATAATTGGCATAGTGAATGGGTCCCAGTCGGCCATTTTATCGCCAGCTTTAACTTTTCCACCATCTTGAACAAGCAACCTTGCACCATAAGGAACACGATGTGTTGCACGTTCTTTACCTTTAGCATCTTTCAAGATGATTTCAGTATTACGTCCCATCACAATTTCAATACCAGATGAATTTGTCACAGTATTTTTATTTGTGACTTCAACAATGGCATCCATTGTTGCTTCGTAAGAAGAAGTTTCAACACCACGTTGCGCCGCACCACCAATGTGGAAGGTACGCATTGTTAGCTGAGTACCAGGCTCACCAATTGACTGAGCAGCCATAACACCAACCGCTTCACCCATATTAACTGGTGTTCCGCGTGCCAAGTCACGACCATAACAAGCCGCACAAACACCGGTACGTGTTTCACAAGTCAAAACAGAACGAACTTTTAAAGTATCAACACCAGCAGTTTCGATTTCCTCAGAAGTCACCTCGTCAATAATTTGACCTGCAGGCACAATCACTTTACCAGACAATGGATCCTTTACAGCAGTGGCAGGGACACGGCCCAAGATACGCTCTGCCAAAGAGACAACAACATCTGCACCACTCATCACAGCACTGATTGTAATACCATCCTCTGTTCCACAATCTTCTTCAAGAACAACAGCATCTTGCGCTACATCAACCAGACGACGTGTTAGATAACCAGAGTTCGCAGTTTTAAGAGCCGTATCAGCCAAACCTTTACGCGCCCCATGGGTGGAGTTAAAGTATTCAAGAACCGACAGACCTTCTTTAAAGTTAGAAATAATCGGTGTTTCAATGATTTCACCAGAAGGTTTCGCCATCAAACCACGCATACCGGCAAGCTGTCTGATCTGCGCAGCAGAACCACGCGCACCAGAATGAGCCATCATGTAAACGGAATTTAAACCAACAGCATCAACATTTGAAATATGGTTCATCATTTCATCAGCAACATCATCGGTACATTTAGACCAGATATCGACAACCTTGTTATATTTTTCACCTTTTGTAATCAAACCATCTTGATATTGTTGCTCATATTCAGCAACTTTATCTGTCGCTTCTTGAACCAATGCTTTTTTGGATTCAGGAATAATAAGATCAGATTTACCAAAAGAAATACCAGCCGTACAAGCATTACGGAAGCCGAGCTTCATCATGCGGTCACAGAAGATAACTGTTTCTTTTTGACCACAGTGACGATAAACAACGTCAATCAAATTAGTTAGCTCTTTCTTGGTCATCACTTTATTAATTTCATCAAATGAAATTTTTGGATGACGAGGCAGAAGCTCAGAAAGCAACATACGACCAGCCGTTGATTCAACCAGTGTTGTTTTCTTGTTACCGTCCTCATCAAGATAATGATAACGACATTTAATTTTAGAATGAACATGAACATGCCCTTCAGTCAACGCATGCTGAATTTCACCAGGACCACGGAAGATCATGCCTTCCCCTTTTTGTCCATCAAGAGCAATTGTCAGATAGTAAAGACCCAAAACAATATCCTGAGAGGGTACAATAATCGGTTTACCACTGGCAGGTGACAAAATATTGTTTGTAGACATCATCAAGCAACGTGCTTCAAGCTGCGCTTCAATAGAAAGCGGTACGTGAACAGCCATTTGGTCACCATCAAAGTCAGCGTTAAACGCTGTACAAACAAGTGGGTGCAGTTGAATCGCTTTACCTTCAATCAATGTTGGTTCAAACGCTTGAATACCGAGTCTGTGCAATGTTGGCGCACGGTTCAACATCACAGGATGTTCGCGAATAACTTCTTCTAGAATATCCCAAACTTCTGGACGTTCTTTTTCAACCATTTTCTTGGCCGCCTTAACAGTAGACGCCATGCCATAAATTTCTAATTTGTGATAAATAAATGGCTTAAAGAGTTCGAGCGCCATTTTCTTCGGAATACCACATTGATGAAGCTTAAGTTCTGGCCCCACAACAATCACGGAACGACCAGAGTAATCAACACGTTTTCCAAGCAAGTTTTGACGGAAACGACCTTGCTTCCCTTTCAACATATCTGAAAGAGATTTCAATGGACGTTTATTCGCACCTGTAATAACACGACCACGACGACCATTATCAAAGAGCGCATCAACAGATTCTTGAAGCATGCGTTTCTCGTTACGCACGATAATATCAGGTGCTTTCAATTCCATCAGACGTTTTAAACGATTGTTACGATTAATCACACGACGGTAAAGATCATTCAAATCAGATGTCGCAAAACGACCACCATCAAGTGGCACGAGTGGACGAAGTTCTGGCGGAAGCACAGGAACAACATCCAAGATCATCCATTCAGGACGTGTACCAGAAGAAATAAACGCTTCAAGAAGCTTCAAACGCTTCACGTATTTTTTACGCTTCGCTTCAGAACCAGTTTCACGAAGATCTTCCTCTGTTTGGGCTAATTCTTCTTCAAGATTAATACCCATTAGAATTTCTTTAATCGCTTCCGCCCCAATACCGGCACGGAAATTTTCTTCACCAAATTCATCTTGAGCATTGAAGTAATCTTCTTCACTCAACAATTGAAAAGGTTTAAGCGGAGTCATACCTGGCTCAATAACCATGTAAGCTTCGAAATAAAGAACTTTTTCAAGCTCTTTCAATGTCATGTTGGTCATCAAACCAATACGAGATGGTAAAGACTTTAAGAACCAGATGTGCGCCACAGGAGACGCAAGCTCGATAATACCCATGCGCTCACGACGAACCTTAGTCAATGTGACTTCAACACCACATTTTTCACAAACAATCCCTTTGTACTTCATACGCTTATATTTACCGCAGAGACATTCGTAATCTTTCACTGGACCAAAAATACGGGCACAGAACAAACCATCTTTTTCTGGTTTAAATGTACGATAATTAATCGTTTCTGGTTTTTTAACTTCCCCGAAAGACCAGCTCATAATCTGCTCTGGCGAAGCCAGTGCAATACGGATGGAATCAAAGCTTTGTGGGCCTTGTGGATTACCAAATAGGTTCATGAGTTCGTTCATAATTTTCTACCTTTTTCTTTTAAATCTTTATCCCGACGTAAGTCAGAATCTATTTTAATTGTTCTTGTTTTGCTGTTTTATTTACTAATTCTAAAAATTTTTCTTTAGTCTCTTCACTCGGTGCCCCACCACGTTTTTGAATTTGGAAACTTCCAACTGTGTAAGGGGCAACTAACCAAGTCATATTTAAATTGTGTTCCTGAATTGCCCCCGTGCCAATTACATACTCAACGAAACCTACTTTTTTCGATCCCGAGCCATAAACTTTAGAATTTTTAATATTACCTTTAAGTGCCTTCATTGTACTTTGAATTATTTTTGACAACATTTCTTCCGACTGCTTGCTAGGAGCATACATAGTCATAGTCGCCATATCGTTCCAGCTTTTCAAATTTTGGCCCTTCGGTATATATTCATACAAAATAGAGATTGGTGTCGTTCTGGTAGCAAAAACGTAATCATCCATACCAAAGTCTAAAGCAAGTGGCATAAAAGTTTGCCCAGCACTTTTTTCTTGATCTGTGGCGTCACCCTCTACTCCTGCAAAGGCAGGAATAGAGAACAGTATTAAAAATGATAGTAAAAGTATTTTTTTCATCTTAATTATTTACCTGATTGTTTCATATCAACATTCAGACCGAGAGCTTTTAACTCTTTCGTCAGAACGTTAAAGGATTCAGGAACACCGATTTCAAATGTGTCTTCACCACGCACGATACTTTCGTAGACTTTCGAACGACCCGCAACGTCATCTGACTTAATGGTCAGCATTTCCTGTAGCGTATAAGCCGCACCATAAGCTTGCAGTGCCCAACACTCCATCTCGCCGAAACGTTGACCACCAAATTGAGCCTTACCGCCCAATGGTTGTTGCGTAACCAATGAATATGGTCCGATTGAACGAGCATGAATTTTATCATCAACCAAGTGGTGTAACTTCAACATATAGATGTAACCAACCGTCACGGGGCGATCAAATCTTTCACCTGTACGACCATCAATCAATGTCACCTGACCTGTTGTGTTCAAACCAGCTTTTTCAAGAAGAATATCAATATCTGCTTCATGCGCGCCATCAAAGACGGGTGTTGCCATCGGCACACCCTTACGCAAGTTACCAGCCATTTCGACAACTTCCTTATCGTCAAGCTCTTGAACTTTGCTATCAAATTCTGAATCACCATAAGCTTCATGTAATTTCGCTTTAAGTTCTTTAACTTCACCAGCAGCAGGATTTTTCTTATCATCAAAACCATCAATGATATCACCAATTTGCTTACCTAAATTCGCGGAAGCCCAACCCAGATGTGTTTCCAAAATCTGACCCACGTTCATACGTGACGGCACCCCAAGTGGGTTCAACACGATATCAACAGGCTGACCATCTTCCGTATATGGCATGTCTTCTTGTGGCATAATACGGGATACAACCCCTTTATTACCATGACGACCTGCCATTTTATCACCGGGTTGCATCTTACGTTTAATCGCAACAAAGATTTTAACCATCTTCATCACGCCTGGCATAAGTTCATCACCACGTTGAAGTTTTTCAACTTTGTTTTCAAAACGCTCTTTAATATCATCGACAGAAGCATCAACGGTTTTAGAAATCGCTTCGATTTCTTCCATGACTTTTTCTTTTTCAATAACGATTTGACGCCAATGACCACGCTTGATTTCACCCAAGTTCGCTTTTGTCAGTTTGTCACTTTTTTTCAAGCCACCTTCTTTGTAAGCTTTGGCAACGCTTTGACCCATCAATAATTCTTCCAAACGGCCATAGAAACCATCTTCCAAAATACGGCGTTCATCATCACGGTCTTTTGCGAGACGTTCAATTTCTTCACGTTCAATTGCCATTGCACGAGAGTCTTTATCGACGCCACGACGGTTAAAGACACGAACATCAACAATAGTTCCAATTGCACCAGAAGGAAGACGAAGCGATGTATCTTTTACATCAGCCGCTTTTTCACCAAAGATAGCACGAAGAAGTTTTTCTTCAGGAGTCATGGGCGACTCCCCTTTTGGTGTTACTTTACCAACCAAGATATCACCAGGGCCAACTTCGGCACCGATATGAACAATACCTGACTCATCAAGATGTTTCAGAGCTTCTTCACCAACATTTGGAATATCACGTGTAATTTCTTCAGTACCCAACTTCGTATCACGTGCCATCACTTCATATTCTTCAATATGAATAGATGTATAAACATCATCTTTCACGATACGCTCAGACAGTAAGATTGAATCTTCAAAGTTGTAACCATTCCAAGGCATAAAGGCGACAAGCACGTTACGTCCCAAAGCCAATTCACCAAATTCAGTTGATGGACCATCAGCAATAATATCACCTGCCTTGATTTCATCACCAACTTTCACAAGTGGTTTTTGCAAAATACAAGTTGATTGGTTTGAACGTTGAAATTTTTGCATCTTATAAATATCAACCACAGCTTCAGACGCATCCAAATCTTCGGTTGCACGAATAACAATACGTTTTGCATCAATTTGAACAACAATACCTGAACGGCGCGCCGTTACAGCCGCACCAGAATCACGAGCAACAGTCGCTTCCATACCCGTACCAACAAGCGGAGCATCTGCTTTCAACAATGGCACAGCCTGACGCATCATGTTTGACCCCATCAAAGCACGGTTCGCATCATCATTTTCAAGAAACGGGATAAGAGAAGCCGCAACAGAAACAATCTGTTTTGGTGACACATCCATAAATTCAATTTGTTCGGCTTGTGACATCAAGTTATCGCCGCCCTTACGACAGGAAACAAGGTCATTTTCAAAACCACCTTTATCAGTTAGCGTCGCATTTGCTTGCGCAACTGTGTATTTGGCTTCTTCCATGGCAGACATGTAAATAACTTCGTCGGTTACTTTACCGTTTTGAACACGACGGTAAGGTCCTTCGATGAAACCATATTTATTAACGCGAGCAAAAGTAGCCAATGAGTTAATTAGACCAATATTTGGTCCCTCAGGTGTTTCAATCGGACAAATACGACCATAATGCGTAGGATGCACGTCACGAACTTCAAAACCAGCACGCTCACGTGTCAAACCACCCGGTCCAAGAGCAGACAAACGACGCTTATGCGTAATTTCAGACAAAGGATTTGTTTGATCCATAAATTGTGACAATTGTGATGAGCCAAAAAACTCACGCACAGCCGCAGCCGCAGGTTTTGCATTAATCAAATCATGCGGCATATAAGTATCAATCTCTACAGAAGACATACGCTCACGAATAGCGCGTTCCATACGAAGCAAACCAACACGAATTTGGTTTTCCATCAATTCACCAACAGAACGCACACGACGGTTACCAAGGTTATCAATATCATCAACCTCACCTCTACCGTCTTTAAGACCATGAAGATATTCCAACATCGCAATGATATCGGCTTTTGTTAAAACACGAACTTCGTCTGATGTTTCAAGATCAAGACGCGTATTCATTTTGTTACGACCAACATCTGATAAATCATAACGCTCTGCATCAAAGAATAGTGAGTTAAATAAATTTTCAGCAGATTCAACTGTTGGCGGCTCACCTGGACGCATCACACGGTAAATATCGATCAACGCTTCTTCACGTGTATCACATTTATCAACCTGCATTGTATTACGAACATAAGGACCAACATTTGTGTGATCAATTTGTAAGATAGGAAGTGTTTTAATAGAGAAGTCATCTAGCTCCCCTAAATCTTCTTCTGTAATTTCATGGCCAGCTTCAAAGTAAACCTGACCAGTCCCACCATCAAAAATATCTTCCGCCAGATAAGCACCCAATAGCTGTTCATCTTGAACCAAAATTTCTTTCAGACCATCTTCAACTAATTTTTTACCTTTACGCGGTGTGATTTTTTCACCAGCCTCAACAACAATTTTACCTGTTTTGGCATCGATAAGATCATAAGGTAGTTTTACACCACGATAGCTTTCAGACATAAATGGTGTTTTCCAACCCTTAGAATCCTTCACATAGGAAACTGTTTCGTAAAAAGTTGAAAGAATCTCTTCATTAGACATACCTTGAATACGAAGTGGATCAGGCTCCTGATCTTTTGCTTCACATTCAGCCAAATATTTTTCTGTAGATTCAGAATTCAAGGCACGCATGAATGTTGTCACCGGTAATTTACGACGACGGTCAATACGAACAAACATTAAGTCTTTAGCGTCAAATTCAAAATCTAACCATGAACCACGGTAAGGAATCACACGTGTTGAGAATAAATATTTACCTGATACGTGAGTTTTACCACCATCATGGTCAAAGAACACACCAGGAGATCTGTGCATTTGAGAAACGATAACACGCTCAGTTCCGTTCACAACAAATGTACCATTATCTGTCATCAATGGCATGTCAACCATGTAAACATCTTGCTCTTTAATATCACGAATAGAACGAAGACCTGTATCTTCATCAACATCAAATACAGATAGACGAAGAGTTACACGAAGCGGTGCAGAAAAAGTCATGCCGCGTTGCTGACATTCTTCAACATCATATTTAGGCTGTTCAAGTTCATAAGACACGTAATCAATCTCGGCCTTATCAGAAAAATCTTTGATCGGAAATACTTCAGTCAAAACTTTATGAAGACCTTGCATGGCACGCTCACTCGCCGCAATACCAGCCTGTAAGAATGCTTCATAAGAATCGCGCTGCACTTCGATCAAGTTTGGCATAGATGCCACTTCCCGAATTTTCCCAAATGAACGACGAACACGTTTACGGCCCGTATAAGAATTAATGTCGTTGGCTACACCTGTATGTCCGCGCGTAACATCTTTGTTCGCCGCTAGGATTTTACCTGATTTATTTGCTTGTTTTGCCATGTGTCCGAGATCCTTTAATCGTCTTATTTAATCCTCATACCCGCAGGCGGGAGGAGATTTTTAATTGTTCAGTTTTACTGCCTTATCAAAAGGCAGATATTAGGAACAAATTGAAAGCCTATCTCAGTATCGCTTTCCTGCTGAACGCTTTGTCCCTTTATATTGGCGATTACGCCAAAAATATTATCAATAATCGTTTGCGTATAAAAACGCACTTAAAGGCGACAAGCTATACCGCTTCCGCCTTTAAATTGTACCGTTAATTAGCTGAAATAAATTTCAATGTCTACCCTCAAATAAAAAATTGTTCAAAACCGATGCGCATGCCCCACCATGGGACATGGCATTATGTAAGTTTAAACAAGATTACTTAAGTTCGACAGTCGCACCCGCTTCTTCAAGCTTCTTCTTCATTTCTTCGGCTTCATCCTTCTTGACCCCTTCTTTAAGGTCTTTAGGTGCGCCTTCAACCATGTCTTTTGCTTCTTTCAAGCCAAGACCTGTAATTGCACGAACTTCTTTAATAACAGCGATTTTGTTACCACCAGCAGCAGCAAGAACAACAGTAAAGTCTGTTTTCTCTTCACCAGCAGCTTCAGCACCACCAGCGGCAGCAGCAACAGGTGCAGCAGCAGCGGCAGCAGTTACGCCCCATTTTTCTTCTAGTGCTTTTGAAAGCTCAGCAGCTTCCATAACAGTTAGTGCTGATAAGTCATCAACGATTTTTTCGATATTTGCAGCCATTTTCTTTTCTCCTCTTAAAATGTACTTAATTAATAATAAAAACTTCTATACTTAACCCTTTTCGGCATAAGCCTTTGTAACACCAACCAATTGTTGCGCAGGTATTTGAGTAATCTGCGCAATTTTTTGTGCTGGCGCTTGAATAAGACCAATAATTTTGGAACGAAGCTCGTCCAATGAAGGAAGGCTTGCTAATTGCTTAACGCCAGCCACATCCAAAATCATATCACCATAAATACCACCAAGAATAACAAGCTTGTCATTCCCTTTGGCAAAATTATGAGCCACTTTCGCCGCCGCTACTGGATCTTGAGATGTTGCCATCCCAACAGGACCAGCGAACATATCGATGATTTTCTCACCATTCGTCCCTTTAGCAGCAATTTTAGCCAATGTATTCTTAACAACTTTAAAGCCAACTTCATTTTTACGCATTTCTAAACGTAAATCAGTAATGCTTTTTGCGTCCAAACCAGTATTTTGAGTCAAAACGATAATCTCGCTATTCTCCATACGGCCTTTTAGGTCTTCAATTTCTTCTTGTTTGCGTGCACGGGTCATTCCCATGGGTAGTCCTCCAAATAAATACGCCATACCCGTAAACGGGAGGGCAATAAAAAAGCGGTTTTTAAATAAAACCGCCCATCCAATACAAATAAATTAGGTTAATAACGAAACAGCCCTAAAATCCTGCTGTTTTCTTATAAACCCCATCTATCACAGGGTCATTAAGCTTTCGCACCTGCGGTCTTGGATAGGTAATGACGCTGTTATAAGGGTTTTAGCCCCTACGTCAAGGGTTTTTTAATAAAAAAATAGGCATTCTGTCAAGAACGCCTATTTTACGAATTTCTTTAAAAACTAAGCTTAAGCTGCTTTGGCTTGTGCAGACGCTTCCAAATCAATCTTGATCCCAGGACCCATTGTTGAGGACAGCGTTACACGCTTAATAAACGCTCCTTTGGCACCAGCTGGACGTGCTTTTTGAATAGTCTCAATAAACGCATTCACGTTCTCAATAATTTCCTTTTCGCTAAAGCTTGCTTTACCAATACCCGCATGAATAATCCCGCTTTTCTCCGCACGATATTCAAGAGCACCCCCTTTAGCAGCTTCAACAGCTTTTTTTACATCTGGTGTCACTGTACCCAATTTTGGATTTGGCATCAGACCCTTTGGACCCAAAACCTGACCTAATTGACCAACAAGCGGCATCATGTCAGGTGTTGCAATACAACGATCAAAGTTCATCTCACCGGCTTTAATTTTATCGGCCAAATCTTCTGCACCAACAATATCTGCACCAGCTGCTTTCGCTTCATCAGCTTTAGCATCACGTGCGAACACAGCAACACGAACCGTTGCACCCGTTCCACTAGGAAGGGAAACCATACCACGAACCTGTTGATCAGCATGTTTTGGGTCAATTCCCAAATTCATAGCAACATCAATAGTTTCATCGAATTTACGCTTCGAAGCACATTCTTTAATCATCTTCACAGCATCCATTACAGAATAAAGTGTTTCACGATCAAATTTTTCGTTCGCAGCTTTCATTTTTTTAGTATTTTTAGCCATGATCTTATCCTTCCACCACTTCGATGCCCATAGAGCGAGCGGAACCTTCGATAATTTTCATCGCGCCTTCTATATTGACCGCATTTAAATCAACCATTTTATCTTCCGCAATTTTCTTAACTTGCGATAGACGAATTTGTCCCGCCACTTCATGACCTGGGCTATTCGCACCAGATTTAAGCTTCGTCGCTTTTTTGATGAAATAGCTGTTCGGTGGCTGTTTCGTAATAAAACTGAATGATTTATCTTTATAAACCGAAATCACAACAGGAATAGGAATACCTTTTTCCATGTCAGATGTTTTCGCATTATATTCATCCGTAAATGCTTTGATATTTACCCCATGTTGACCCAAAGCTGGACCAATAGGTGGGGCCGGTGTTGCCATTCCCGCAGGAATGATCAAATTAATAAAACCAACTGGTTTATCGTCTTTTGCCATTTCTAGCTCCTTTTTTAAATTTAAAGAGTGTCCGTAGTACAGCTTCCTTCAATGGTCTTGAAGTCGAAGAAATGCTTCCTACAGTCATTAATGAGGCGATTTATAGAGGTTTTGGATGATTATGCAAGGAAAAAACGCCCCCTAAAGTCTTTAAGAGGCGTTTCAAATCTTAATTTGTTAATTCTTTAATTAAAGCTTTTCAACTTGGCTGTATTCCAGCTCAACAGGCGTTGCACGGCCAAAGATAGAAACAGACACTTTCAACTTACCTTTTTCTTCATCGACTTCTTCAACCATACCGTTGAATGACGCAAATGGACCATCAACAACCTTAACCTCTTCACCAATATCAAAGATAATAGATGGCCGTGGGCTATCAACCCCTTCTTGAATTTGTTTAATCAGCGCCTCGGCTTCTTTTTGCGTGATTGGTGAAGGCTTATTACTTGCCCCCAAAAATCCAGTCACCTTTGGCGTATCCTTAACCATATGCCAAACCTGATCGCTCATATCTAATTTTGCCAGCACATAGCCAGGGAAAAATTTACGCTCAGCCTGAACACGTTGTCCACGCTTAACCTCAACGACTTCCTCAGTCGGCACCATAATTTCACCAACACGATCCACCAATTTAAGCTTACGAGCCTTATCATTAATCGCTTCCGCAACTTTATTTTCAAAGCCTGAATAAACGTGTAGTACGTACCAACGCATTGCCATTGTCTTAAATCCTTTTCTTTTTTAAAAACCCTCATGCCCGCAAGCGGGAGGAGGCTAAATTAATTATTACTGCCCAAAATCCAAAATAAAATTAACAACCAGAGCCAAAAGCTGATCTGCAAAAAACAAAAATGTTGAAGCCAACGCTACCATTATGAAGACAGCGATTGTGCTAACCGTCGTTTCTTTACGCGAAGGCCAAGTCACTTTTTTAACTTCGGCTTTAACCTGATTTACAAATTCAATAGGGCTTGTTTTCGCCATTTTTTTATTCCTTTTAAGTGCCGTCATACGCATAAACGCGAGGACGCTTTTATCCTTGTTCTTCCCTTTTTGACCATAGGTTCGTAAGGTCTTGTGACCGCTGTTAGAAACCTAAAGTTTAGGGAATAGGGAAGTGATACTCCAAGACGGCAATAAAATCCAGAAGTTTTTTAAAATAATTTAAACACGATTTCTGTCAATTTCTGACGCCATTAGAATAGCATTAATGAAGCTATTCGGATTGGCAATGCCCTGCCCCGCTATATCCAGTGCTGTCCCGTGGTCAGGCGAAGTACGCACAACAGACAAACCCAACGTCACATTCACCCCACCATAAAAATCTAATGTTTTCAAAGGGATAAGGGCTTGATCATGATACATACCCAACGCAATATCATATTGAGCACGTGCCTCTTCATGGAATAATGTATCTGCAGGGTGAGGCCCCGTCACATGAACACCCTCAGCCTTTAATTTTTCAATGGCAGGCGTAATAACCTGTTGATCTTCCAAGCCAATTTTACCATTTTCGCCTGCGTGTGGGTTTAACCCAGCTATAGCGATACGCGGCGTATCGAGTTTAAAATCGCCCTTGAGGGATTCATTAACGATACGAGCCTTCTCCAAAATTAATTCTTCTGTAACGGCGGCTGGTACATCTTTTAGAGGAATATGAACAGTTAGCGGAACAACACGTAAATCCTTTGCCACAAGCATCATAACAGGCGTTTCATCCTTACCACAGAGTGCCGCCACAAATTCTGTATGCCCTGGATGTTGAAAGCCAATATCATAGAGTGCAGCCTTATGAATAGGATTGGTCACAACACCAGCAGCCTGTCCCGCCATACAAAACTCAACAGCCTTCTTAATACTGGTCAAAACAGCCTGTCCATTTAATGGATTCAACGTACCAACTATTGAAGGCACCGCCAGCTCAATATTTAAAACAGGGAGTGCCGTATCAAACACATCTAAAGCTTGCGTAGGGTCTTGGATTTCCTTTATGGGAATATCAGGGCTCAAAGCTTGAAGGCGAGCAATGTTATCAATGGCAAAAAAGGGTGGTAATGATTTTTCCTGACGCAAAGCCCATGCTTTTAAAGTCAGCTCACTGCCGACTCCTGCTGGTTCACCCATTGTAATGGCAATAGGTTTTCTCATCTCAGTTTTTAATAAATAATTTGTTCATAAGCATGTCACTGCTTCATTTAGCCACTCGAGTTCTTTTCATAGACCTCATACTTGATATTGAAAGCCTGTAATATATGTATTATTAGTAAGGTCTATAAACAACAAAGTAGCCAAAAATTCAATATAAAGGTGCTCAGGTGCTCAAATGACAACAGGCAGCCATTCAAAGTATACGCCCTATACCCCTGTTTCTATCCAAGACCGCAAATGGCCAGATGTTAACATAAATAAAGCACCCATTTGGTGCGCTGTTGATTTACGTGATGGCAACCAAGCTCTGATTAACCCTATGAATCATGAGCGTAAAATGAAGATGTACAACCTTCTGCTCTCTATGGGTTTCAAAGAGATTGAAATTGGCTTCCCATCAGCTTCTCAGATTGAATTTGATTTTGCCCGCCATATCATTGAAAACGACCTAATCCCCGATGATGTAACCCCGCAAGCCTTAGTACAATCACGCGCGCATTTGATTGAAAAAACTTTTGAATCTATGAAAGGTGCAAAACGTGCCATCGTTCATTTATATAATTCAACATCTGTGGCTCAACGTCGTGATGTCTTTCAAATGGATCCTGATGGTATCTCTAAACTTGCCTGTGAGGGTGTGGCATTAATAAAAAAACTCGCTGAAGAGAATCCAGAAACTGAATGGGTTTTAGAATATTCTCCTGAAAGCTTTACTGGTACAGAATTAGAAGTCGCCGCCGATATTTGTAATGCCGTCATCGAAACATGGCAACCAACACCAGACAACAAAATGATTATTAACCTCCCTTCAACAGTTGAAATGTCGACACCAAATATTTATGCCGACCAAATTGAATGGATGAGCCGTAATTTGGTACGTAGAGATTCTGTTACCTTAAGTGTGCATACACATAATGACCGCGGTGGTGCCATTGCTAGCACAGAATTAGCCATCATGGCAGGCGCACAACGTGTAGAAGGAACATTACTAGGCAATGGTGAGCGCACAGGCAATGCAGATCTTGTAACGCTTGCTTTAAACTTATTTACTCAGGGCGTTGACCCAGAACTAGATTTTTCTGATTTACCAGGCATCATAAAAACTATTGAGGAATGCAATCAAATTCCAACCCATGTGCGTCACCCTTATGCCGGTGAATTGGTTTTCACCGCCCTTTCTGGCTCTCACCAAGATGCCATTAAAAAAGGATTGGACGCCTATAAAAAAGAAAAACGCAATCACTGGGATATTCCTTATCTACCACTTGATCCCAATGATATTGGACGAACATATGAAACCGCAATCCGTATCAACAGCCAGTCTGGAAAAAGCGGCATTGCCTACATATTAGAGCAAGAATTCGGCTTTAAATTACCTAAAGCTATGCAGATTGAATTTGCACGTTCTATCCAGAGATTAGCAGATAAAACTGCCAAAGAAATCTTGGCCAACCAAATTTGGGATGTTTTCTCTAAAGAATATTTAGATCAAGATATTGGTTACAAATTAGAATCTTTTAATTATGAGAATTTAATGGGAACCGATGATAAAGTGAAATGCGTTGCTAAATTAATTGATCAATCTGGTAAAAAAATTGAATTCACATCAGAAGGCAATGGTCCTATTAACGCCTTTGCTGAAGGCTTGCGCCAAATAACAGACACAGACTTTAAACTCAGTAACTATGAAGAACATACACTATCAACAGGTAGTGGTGCCGAAGCAGCCGCTTATATTTCTCTAATTGCGCAAGACGGCACAGAATTTTATGGTGCTGGCGTCCATTCCAACATTACCCGCGCCTCTATTAAAGCCCTTTTATCTGCCTTTAATCGCTTACAATAAAATAATATTTTTAAGTCATAAAAAAATGCGCCTAATAAATTTAAGCGCATTTTAATTATATTATTCTAACGTCTAGATTTTAGATACTTGGTGCAGCACAACCAACTTCACCATTTAGAAGACCTTCTGCACTTCCATCATAGTTTAGCGTTGTTGTCTGACCAGCACCTGCACCGTTTAGTGCATCATTCCAACAACTTGTTTCTTCACCACTACCAGCCGCTGTTTCAATCGCATTCAGAGCCTCTGGATCAGTTTCACCACCAGCCGCTGTTTGAATATTGTTAAGCTGTGCTGGCGTTAGTGGCCCACCCGTTGGTGTTGGCGCAGGTCCTCCTGGAACAGTAGGTAAGCCAAGAATAGTGACATTCAATCCACCCAATCCACCATCAAATGGATCAAACTCATTGAAAATTCTTTCTTGAGCAATGTCTCCACCAGGCTCAAGGAAGAATAATCCCAATGATCCATCATCATTATAGTGATAGAACATGCTTTCCAAGTAAGCCAGAACAGCAGGAGGATAACCGCCAGGATAGTCAACGGATGGCGTAAATGTACCAAACGGTGTGTTTACAAAAGTACTATCATTCTCTCTCAAGAGAGTTGGTGTACCCGGATTAAAGAATGCTCCGTTATCCAACTCGACGTAGAACTGACTTTGACCGTCAAATGTTTGCGCCCCGATTGTATCATCGATAAGCTTCATAGGAGCATACATTGGATCTGGGCCAAGAGTTTTAACATCATAGTGTGAATGTATTTCAGCAGGCGCAAAACGCATACCGACACGACCACCATTAAATCTATTGCCATCACCTGTTAAGTTGATCTTACCACTTTCAAAATGCGCACCGATATCAAAATCAGTGAATGTGTTACCAGACACAATAACGCGATTATGATTTGGACCACCAACAAACAGACCATTGTTACCAGAATTTGTAACTTCATTATCAATAGTTCTAGAGTTCATACGAGAACCAGAGCCATATCCATACCCAGAAATCAAAGATATTTCAGGTTTCTCATTATCATCATCGTGTCCAAAGATATTACCTGTAATCAAAGCAATTCCATTATCACCAGAATTTTCGATTTCATTACGTTTTACAATAACATTGGTTATATCTCTTCTGCTTGGTCTATAGTCATGATCGTAGTCGTAGTCGTAACCGTCCATCATCGTCATAGAGCCAATAACCTCAACACCATCGTCTGCTGAATTAGTTACATCATTGTTAATGATACGAACTCTTACTGGTCGACCTTCATCTTCATATTTTTGGACGTCAAGAGACTCACTCGCTAAAGCAAGACGACCACCTCTAGGAGGTTTCTTTTTGCTAGGACGAATACGATCACGGCTTACATTGATGCCATCGCCGCCCGTTGCGTCGAGTTCACCAACACCACTATATTCACGACGATAACCGTAATCTTCGTAGTAATCATCGTAGTCATCCGTAACAGCAACAGGAGCAGGACCACCTTCGCCTTCTTCATCGCCTTCAAATGTCGCTGTACCAGAGTTAGAAACAGTGTTCTTTTTAATAAGAGTGTCACCACTATCTACAACTTGGATACCATCATCAGCAGATTCATCAACGGTGTTACCAATAATTTCAACACTGTCAATACGACGACGCTCATGATCATAGTCATCATATGGACCATCATCTAAGATTTGCGCTGTTTCCCATCCATCAGATTCATGGTTTTCATCAATATCAACACCGCCGACATGGATACCATCAGACCCGCGACCATCGTGCGCACCTGCACCACGACTAGAACGGCCGTTACTTCCAGTATTCATGTAACCATAATCATCATAAGCTGATGATTCGCTATACTCTTCGTAACCACTAAATCTAGCCAAACCAGAGTTAGAAACGTCATTCATTTCGATGCGTGTACGGCCAGAGTCAAGAACTTCAATACCATCATCAGAAGATTTGTCTACGGTGTTATCATAGATAACAACAGCATATTCCTCGAAACCATTACCAGTATCAACACCACCAGCAAAACCTGGTGATTGCACAAAACCATTGGTTCCAACATTTTCAACATGGATTCCGTCACCACCAGTGTAGTTACCTTCATCGCTAGAGCCACCTCTCCATGTTTCGCTTTCAGAACTATGGTTGTCATAGGAACCTTCGTTATCACCACTGTTCTCATAGTGATAAGAATAGCGGCTTCTGCTTAGTTTTCCAGCATTCTTCACGTCATTGTGTGCAATGAATGTTGAATCGGAGTTACGAACTTCAATACCATCATCACCTGTTTTACGAACAGTATTACCAATAATATCAACGGCGTAACCAACATAGGAACCACCTTCATCACCAGAACCAGCTAAGCCAGCCATCGTCCAAGGACTGTCATTGTAACCAGCACCAACATTACGGACATGGATACCATCTGCACCATAGCCATCATCACCTGCATTGCCGTGATAATCATATCCATAGTTATTGCTGTGACCCCAGAAATAACCACCTTCGTCATAACCAGCATAATCATGGTAATCAGAATGGTACGATCCGCCAGACAGGCCAGCTTTCTTCACGAAGTTTCCTTCGATCAGAACGCGGTAATCACCACCTTCTGAAGGATACCAACCACCATCTAATGCGTTAATGTTTAAGTTACGATCATCAAAAGCAGTACCGATAACTTCGATACCGTCATCACCTGTGCGGCGTCCATTGTTACCAATGATCTTCACAACGTAATCACCACGACCATAAACTGGACCACCAGCATCACCAGCAGATCCCGCTGTGATCGTATCACCAATCCATGGGTTAGGGTTGTTGTTAGAACCTACACCACGAACATGGATGCCATCACCGCCGTAACCGTCATAAGATCCACGATTACCGTAACGTTCATGGCTATAGGAACTACCTGTTCTAGAGTCATAAGAATTGCTTTCTGAGTGCCCGTAATATCCAGACACGCCATTATCACGTGTTGTGTTCGCCAGAATTAACGTACGACCTGTACCATTATATTGGTAAGCATCTTCATCCCAATCATCTGAAATGGTGAGAACTGTTTCGATTTCATCCCAGTCGTCATTCCAATCATCTTGGTCATTGTTTTCACCAACAACTTCAATACCATCATCAGCCGTTTTACGAACGTCATTATCAACGATGGCTACAGAGTAAGGTTCAAACCCATCGCCGCTGTATTCGCCTTCACCTGCAAACAATGTTTGCATCTGAGCGATATTATTGCCGCCAACATTACGAACATGGATACCATCCGCGCCATAGTAATCGGCACCATCAGTGTTTGGACGACCTTTACGGTTCCAATAAACACCAGATTGACGAACTGTATTACCCAAGATCAATGTTGAGTCTGAATTGAAGACTTCGATACCATCATCACCAGTTTTACGAACGTCATTGTTTAAAACATCAACAGCGTAACCAGTGAAACGTGCACCATCACCACCACCAGCATAACCAGAAGCAGCTACATTAAGTACGTCACCATAGAAGTTTGCACCATTGATGTTGCGAACATGAATACCATCATGACCGTAACCATCTGGGCCTACATTTTCGTAACCATGTTTAAGTCCTGGCTCTGGAACATCAAAGTCATTATCAAAATAACCTGTTTCTGAAACAGTATTTTCAGCAATCAAAACACGGTCTGTGATGCCGTAATAGTGCGGCACTTTTTTAGTGTCTTCGTCTTGAGGACCTGTTTCTAGAACTTTTGAAGCAAGAATGTTGTTTCCACCGACAACTTCAATACCATCGTCGGCTGTGCGTTCAATATCATTATTACGAATGATAAGTGCATAGTTTTCATTAGGCTCGTAATTGTAACCTTCTTCTTCAGGAGCAGGCTCTTCTTCAAGACCAGAAGCTCTTACGATAACATCACCTACTGGGGCAATCACGTTAGTCACACGGATACCATCGGCACCGTCATAACCACCAGAGCCATATTCTTCACCACCGCCATAACCGGCATCACGAATTGTATTTTCTGCGATTAGGGTACGACCAGAGTCATGTACTTCGATACCATCATCGCCAGTGATGCGAACATCATTGCCTTTGATTTTTAGTGCGAAGAGATAATTTGCCCCACTCTCACCGTCGAGGAATTGATTGAAGATGTTTCCAGCATGGATACCATCATGGTTATCAAACCCAACATGGCTGATAGAGATGTATGGTTTTTCTTCATCAGGCTCTTCTTCAGACTCTTGTCCGAAGTAACCTTCCATCACAGAAACAAGGCTTTCGTCTGTAGACATCCATAGATCACGACGACCTTCGCTTTTGAAAGGTCCGCTATTCAGCATTTCAAGCATGTTATGCGCGCCGTGGAAGGCTGTATAATCAATACCAGCATATTTCACAGTGTTATTATTAATGCGTGTACGATCATTGTCTTCAGCGCGAATACCGTGACCACCTGTGTATTTCACGTTATTACCGCGAATATCAGCCGCCCAGCCATTCGGGCTGTAGTAAGCACCGTCAATACCATGGACATTAATACCATGACCATTGCCCCATTCCCATTCAAAGCCGTTGTAATACTCTTCAGGAACAACTTTTGGCGCTGCTGCGAAAGCAAGAGCTGGATTAAACGTTTCACTTGCAAAACTGTTGATTGTGTCAACAATTCCACCAAAACCTTCACCTAAACCTGCCATAAAGACATTGTTTTTCTGAACTTTCGTTGCATCACTATTACGAACTTCGATACCATCATCACCAGTCAAAGCGACGTCGTTACCAGAGACATTCACAGCCCAACCATGACCATATTCTTCATCACCAAACGCAGCAATGTCTGTCTCATGGTCGTAACGAACATTCTCAACTTGAATACCATCACTACCAGTCAAAAGAACGCGGTTATCAAAGACACCTGCATAGTGACCACCATCAATGGTAATTCCTTTATCGCCAGCCAATGTAACAGCATTGTGTGCAACTTTAGTGTAATCAACATCATCAACATCGACACCATCATCGCCAACGTGACCTATAATGTTGCGTCCGATATAGGTAGAGTCGCTGTCTTTAACCTGAACACCATCATCTTCAACATTGGCAATATCATTGCCGTGGATCTCAACAGCGGCACCATAGTAGCTGTGACCAAAACCTTCAGACTCTTCAGCAAGAGGTGGTAAATCACCGCCACCAATATTTTCTGCATAAATACCGTTAGCATCTTTACCAACTTCAACATTCGCTGGGAAAGGACCCGGATTTGGTAAGAAACCAGATAGATCAATGTAGTTATCATAGATAGAAACAAAGTTACCGTTTTCAACGTGGATACCGTCATCACCAGTCCATTTGATATCATTATAAGCAATCCAAGCAGAACCGAATTTATCACCCTCATGATCTCTGATGGTAATACCGTCATTTCCAGCGCGGCGGATATTATTGCGACGGACATCGTGACCCGTTCCACCAAGAATTTTAACACCGTTTTCAGCAACATCAGCAATGATGTTGTCATGAACCTGAACATTATCACTTGGGTTTACAAGGATACCGTTAGCAACAGTGTTGTTCACAGTGTTACCAGCAACATTAGCACCGTTAGAACCGTTAATGTGAATACCGTCTTCACCAATGTTGGCTGGCCCAGCATCCGTACCTACTTTATTTTCAGTAACTTGAGCACCATGGCTAGCTTTAATGTGAATACCGTCAATACCTGTCGTATCTACATTATTTTTGCTGACTGTCAGATTGGCAGTGCCATCAGTAAGAATACCATTTTTCTTAACATCATCAATTTTATTACGGTGAACAAGAACATTGTCGCCATTCTTCAAGTGAATACCGTGGAATTTCTTCGCACCATCTATAATGTTGCGTACTATTCTGCTGTTTGTCAGATCCTTACCAAAGATACCTGTACGCTCAACATTTGTAATTTCGTTTTTGCGGATATTGATGTTATCGGCATTAACAACGCGAATACCATCCCAATCAACACCTTTAATGAAGTTTTTATCAGCACCATCTCCACCAACTGTTACATCATCACTATCAACAACCTGGATACCACTTCCGAAGCCATTGGCTGGAGATTTGGTTTCTGTGATTGTGTTGCCTTTAATGTTACTACCATCAGAATTATCCAGTAGAACACCGTCGCCATTAATGTTTTCAGCACCACCATTGGTTCCGATTAAATTGGTCAATATGTTCGTATTTTCACTATCTTCAACAAAGATACCGTGACTACCAGTATTATCAATCGTGGTGTTACTAACCGTTACACCACTTGATGGGTTAACGTGAACACCAGCGCCAACTGTATTGACAATCGTATTGAGATTAACCAAAGCACCGTTAGAGCCATTAATGTGAACACCATCATCACCAATATTATTCGCACCGCCGACTGTACCGATACGGTTGTTCGTTACCTGAGCATTGTCAGTAGAAACCACATGGGCACCATCGCGACCTGTGTTATCGACTCTGTTGTTATCAACAACAAACAGACCCGTGTTACCACCGTTCACAGTATTAATAGGCCCGCCAAGATTGATGCCGTCCAGTGTTGCATATCTAACAACATTATCTGTCACTCTACCCGCATCTGAAACTTCAATCTGAATACCGCTCCAATCCAGACCGGTTTCAAGGCCAGAATTTGTGATGCGGTTATTGTTAATATTAACGCGATCGCCATTACCGACATAAACGCCAAGACGGGCTGAACGATCGATATCATTGTTATCAACCAACGCATCTGCAGAATTAATGATGGCAACACCAGATGCTCCCAACGTATTGGTGATTATATTGTTAATGACCTGAACATTGTCAGAACCAGAAACGTTCACACCATCCCAACCGGCATTATTAATAGTGTTACCATTAATAATACTGCCCGGACTTGGGTTAACAGAAATACCGTTATGTCCGGTATTGTTGACCATATTGCCCAAAATATCAGCACTTGGTGAATTATTTACATCAATACCTTCTGCACCAATATTTAAAGCACCAGCATCTGTACCCACTTTGTTATTTGTAATTTGGATGTTGGCACTGTTATTCGCTTCGATACCATCATTGGATGTTGTATCAATATTGTTGTTATTCAATGTTGTGTTTGTTGCATTGCCCGTGTAGATACCACGTTGAGCTACATCCACTGTGTTGTTGTCAACCAGAACATCATCAACTGTAAGTGCAGCAATACCAGAGATTGTGATGTTATCAAGATCGTTATCTCTAACTTCAATGTCTGAACCATTAGCAACTTGAATACCGTCCCAGCCAGTTCCATTAATAACGTTGGACAAAATCCGAACTAGCGTAGAGCCATTAGTAACAATACCACTCCAACCAAACGCGCCTGTGTTGGTCAAATTGTTATTCGTAATCTGGATATCATTACCGCCCTGAACATGAATACCATGTTGGTCTGTATTGCTAATTGTGTTGTCATCAATCACAACATCATCGCTTGGGTTAACAGAAACACCAATACCAACAGTTTCAGTAACAGTATTGCGCAGAATGTCAGCATTATCTGAACCGTTTACGTCTACACCTTGCCCACGAATATTATTCGCAAAGCTACCAGTACCAATCATGTTATCAGTAATCTGGATATTAAAGTTGTTGTTGGATTCGATACCATCACCAACTGTATTGCTAACAGTATTAGAACGAACCTGCGCGTCGGTACCATCTTGAAGGTGAATACCATTCATGCCAATACGGCTAACAATGTTACCGATAATATCAGGTGATGTACCGAAGAATGATGCGATACCATGACCAAGAACGTTGGCAATATTATTGGCATCACCAACACCCAGACCACCAACAGTTGCGGAATCTGAAGAAATCAGTTCAATACCGTCACCATCAGCATTGCGGATTGTGTTACCACGAACGTCTGCAGCCACACTATTTGTCACATGGACAGCATCGCCACCAATGTCACCTGCAACGGCAGCGTTACCAATATTATTGTCTTTGATGTCAACACCAAGAGAACCATCAGCTTCAATACCGTTGGCTGTAATGTCAGTCACAGTGTTGCCTTCAATGTCAGCCAAATCAGAATCTGTCACCTGGATACCAGTTGTGAAATGCGTCACAATATTGTTGTCAATATCTGCACTTTCAGAATCATCAACATCAATACCGATAGAACTTGAACCAGTAATTGAGTTTTCAGCAATCTGAATGTTTTCGGAAGAATTTGCTACAACACCGTTATCAACATCAGTGATCGTATTATCAACCACTTCAATGTCATCGCCGCCGTTAACCTCAACACCAGTTGCCGCACCGTCAACAGTGTTACCATTATCATTGTCGCCGTCTTTGTTACCGACAAGAATATCTTCAGAGTCCGTAACTCTGATACCAACATTGGTATCATTGATTGTGTTGCCGTCAATCTGACCGCCCGTCACGTCATTGAATACAACGCCATCAGAATCTGGGTTGTTGATGACGTTACCCAGGACATCAACATTGGAAGAACCACCAAATCTAATGGCTGAGTTACCAATTGTGTTGAGCTGGTTGTTCATGACCACAACATTGTCAACATTGTCGCCCTGAACACCTTCATCATCGGCGTCAACAATGTTTTGGGTTGTAATAATGTTATTTTTAACCGTCAGGTTGCTTGTGCCGCCGACACCGCCATCAAGCGTAATGCCCGCACCATCGGCATCAATATTGAAGCCATCAATAGTGACGTCGCTTGATGTGACTTTAAAGCCGTAAGCTGTACCGAATGGACCAGGAGCAGCAAAAACTGTACTCTCCGGACCACGTGGACCAGCATTCGGATCAACACCAGCGTTCGCACCTAAAAGCGTAAGCGCTTTATCAACAAGAATATACTCATTATAAGTACCATCAGCAACGTTCACAGTTGCACCAGAAGCTGAAACATCAACACCGTTTTGAATTAAACCAGTGCTCGCAACATTAACTTCTGTTCCGTCCCCGATTAAATTCTGACTAGCACCGAGTACAATTGTATCATTCAAATTAACACGCAAAAATCCATTACTGTTTTGATCTTTCAAACGCAATGTTGCCACGTTGGCCTGTGCGGAAGAATCGATCGCAGCATTCACATTAATTGTGTTACGTGCCTGAGCAATAATTGTTCCACCACCACCCAGAGATACAACAAGCGATGCTGCCGCTGCTGCATCAATGTTAAGTGTGTGCGGATCATAAACAATTGTACCGCCTTGCCCAACAAGTGCCGTACCAGCCAATTTAAGATCTTCACCAGAAACCTCTATAAATCCACCGTTTCCGCCATCGGCTAAGTCACGTGCAGAAATGCTTCCACGGAAAATAGCTTTGTCTGTACCGTAAGCATAAACTCTACCACCTTCGTTATCACCATCAGCCGTAATTTCTGCTGTGTCAGCGATGTCAACAATTTGACCAGTTACGTCGACGTTACCACCCTTTGTACCAGAAGCTTTCAACTTCCCAGCAACAGTAACTTTACCTTTTGAACCACCAGAAAGAATAATTTTTCCACCTTTAACAGTGGCCGAAGAAACATCAACAACACCACCCATATTAATGACATTCTCAACAGCCTGTTTAGCAACGGAAGCAGTGATAAGAACTTCACCGCCTTCTGCTTCAATTCTACCAGTGTTTTGGATTAAACCATCGGCCAACTCTCCATCAACGGCAACTTCAACAAGACCATCACCGTACATATCAAGCGTAACAACTTCACCAGCCGCCATAACGACTTTACCCATTTTGGCACTAATAAGACCGTCATTATTGATGACAGGAGAAACTAAGCCTACAAAACCAGCAGTAATTGTACCTTTATTTGTAACACCAGTACTTACGTTAGAAAAGTTGCCTAGCGTCACATCGCCAGTCTCCATAAAACGCGTTGTATCCATCAGTTCACCATCGGACAATGTTGCAATACCAACAGCATCAACAGATCCACCTTCACCAACGAAAACACCATTGTTATCTAAAACATGACAAGAACCCGCACAATTTAAACGCCCATAAATAAATGTCGGATCATTTTCACGATCGATAGCAACCAAATCACCTTTACCAACATTAACTGTCCAATTTGCATTAATATCCAAATCACCTTCAACAACCGCTCTGCCTGAATTTATACCAAGATTAGTTGTATTCGCTTGACTAAGATCTGTCGTCGTACTTCCAGACGTTGTTGACAAATCAACCCAGTTATCAGCTTTCGCATTTCCTGACATGGCAAGAAGGCCAACTGCCGTCATCGCTGTCGTTGCCAAAAGCTTTTTACTTGCGCCACCTAATATATGAGCAATTTTATTGGTGTGATTATGTTGGGTCATTTTTTTCTCCGTTAAATTCAGGTTACATTTCAAAATATGAAATGGTTTAAATTAAATCAGTGTTTTCTATGCTTAGAGCCATTTATGGCCTTTCAAGCAATATTTTACAAATGGAATATAAGGCTCTAATGCCACTTTTTTGGCCTATTTGCAATAATAAATTAAGGATTCTTTAAATAATTGGCAATACGCAATTATATTACAAAAATAATATAGGGTTATTTATTGTAAAATAGGGTCAAAAAAGCTATATTAAGTCAATTATTAGGAGTAAATAACTTCTTTTATTGTCCTCTTTTTCTATTGTCTTCTTTGTATTTTTTCGTTACATCAATAATAATAATTAACTAAATCTGGGGTCCGTCATGACAACATCTAAAAAAACGATGGCAAAGAACTTTGCTTTTACAGCGATTCTTATCTCATCACTTATGTTCACCAATGCCGCTTTTGCACAGCTCGAACAGCAAACTGTTATTGCTGATCCAGGTCGCGCAGGAGACCGTTTAATAGAAAGCACTTTGATTCCTCAATCTGCACCAAATATTAGCATTAAAAAAATGGAGCTTCAAAACGCTCCAGCAGGGGCAGAGAATATTAAGTTTAATTTCGGCGGTATAAAATTTAACGGTGTTAGCATTTATAACCAAGAAGAATTAGCTTCAATATATAGAGATAAAATTGGCACTGAAATTTCCTTAGCAGATCTTTATACAATTGCTAACAATATAGCTTTAAAATATAGAAATGACGGCTATATTTTATCACGCGTTGTTGTTCCCCCACAAACAATTGAAAGCGGCTTACCAAACCTTCTTGTTGTTGAAGGTTTTGTTGACAACATTACTATTAATGGTGGTGAAGAAAATGCTTCTGCATTAAGAACCGTTGAAGATTATGCTGGTCAAATTAGCAAAGGTGGTCCACTTAATATAGAAAGCCTAGAGCGCTATCTCTTATTAATTAACGACTTGCCTGGTATCGAAGCAAGAACAGTTATTAGCCCTTCCCCTTCGGCTACTGGGGCAGCTGACCTTCTTATCATTTTAGAACGCGATCCATTTGAAGCACTTGTTAGTGTTGATAATTTTGGCAGCCGCTTTCTTGGTCCATTACAATTTAGTGGTGCTACAATTTTCAATTCTGCTTTTGGTCACAATGAACAAATCACAGCACAAGCTGTTATTGCACCAGATGCTGGTATTGAATTGGCTTTTGGTTCACTGGGATACCAGCAACCTGTTGGACCTTTTGGAACAACTGTTTCGGCTGGCGTCAGTATAACAGACACAGACCCGGGCTTTACTTTAGATACGTTTGACGTAGAAGGTCTGTCTAGAAGTCTTTTTGTCGGTGCTGAACATCCTGTCTTAAGATCACGTAACACAAATATATTTGCTCGTTTACTTTTAGATTTTCGCAATGTTGAGAGTAAAAACAATGTTGAGGCTACACGTAAAGATAAAATCCGCGCCATACGCGCAGGTGTAAAAGCTGATTTTCTGGACAGACTTCTTGGTGTTGCTGTTAACTCCATAGATTTTCAAGTGTCCCAAGGAGTTGATATTTTAGGTTCGAGCGATGAAGGCGATGCAAACCTTACACGCCCAGCAGGTGACCCTACTTTCACAAAAGCAAATCTTCGTGTAGAGCGCCTACAACGCGTTACAAAGAGTGTAAATGTTGTTCTATCTGGACGTGCGCAAATTTCAAGCGACCCACTTCTCAGCTCTGAAGAGTTTGGTCTAGGCGGTATTAGTTCAGTACGCGGTTATGATCCTTCTGAAACTGTTGGAGATGATGGTATCGGCGGAACGGTTGAAGTTCAGTGGAATACGCCCTCAAGAAAAACTCAAGTTTTCGGCTTCTTAGATTCGGGCACTGTATGGAACCAAGATGCCACCACCAGCAATGCTAAACGTAATTCATTGACCTCAACAGGAGTGGGCGTTCGTGTAGACTTACCAATGGACGTCAATGCTGAAGTGGTTGCGGCACAGCCCTTGAATAGAGATATTCAAACCAGAGGCAATCGTGAACCTCAATTCTTCTTCAGCTTAAACAAGAAATTTTAAAAGACAAAAATTTACTTATTAAATAAAAACCCCTTCAATTAAACCGAAGGGGTTTTTATTTAACAGCTTTATATTAGTGAATATATCAACAGTAAAATTCATGGCTTTTACTTGCTCATAAACGCCATCACAATTTTTTCTTTCCCCAACGAATATTTTTATAATCAAAACCTGATTCAATGGTTGGTTTTATGACTTGAAAATACGGAGAAATATCAAAGTCACGCGGCGTAAATAAGGAGTAGTGACGAATATGAAGAATCTCTTCCCTAATATCTTCGCCAGTTTCTTCATCTAAAACGACCCGCTCAGAAACAGTCGGTAGAATAGGATATTGGATTGATTGGTAAGCTTGCGCAATTAATGTCGAACATATGGCTTTCGTAGGTTCGCCGCTCCCCAAAGCTAGCATTTTACGACGCCACCGTACAGGGATGGGCGGCATTGGAAATAAGTACCGCGCTAAATCCATCGTATTCGACATATCATAATGCATGCCGATTTTACTATTTAAAAAATCGATTACTTTTTCTAACTCTTCAGGAGCAACGCCTACCGGTCGACAAATACGCGTACTTAACCCTGCATATTTTGATAAGGGGACCTTAATAACGCCGTCCACAACATCTGCTTCGATAAGACACGGCGAATCTGTATCTTCATTATCATCTGGACCAACATAAACAGCAGCATGCGACCATGTTGATTGAGTTAGATATTTAATGGCTATGCTGATGCGTAAATTACCCTCAACCAAAAGAATATCTCCTGGTCTGATAATTTTTTTAAGTTTATCCGGATCTGTATGAGCAAGTGGTTTATAGCCAGAAGATGTTTTTTGTAAAAAACGAGCGATTCTAAACCCAAAAAATTCAAACATACTCTAAAACCTTATTTATCAATCTAGAAAGCATTCTCTGTTTAAGAGTATTCACATTTTCAAATGTTGCAATATGAAAGGCAACATCACCACCATTCAATAATGGTAATTCATATCTAACAAATTAATAATATGTTAAATACTTATTGACATACGCTCACTATGCCGTTAAACCCCAATTTAATCATAATTTTAAACAATAGATTGACAGAATGATGACCGAGGTCTCTTTTGGCATTACATTTATCGCGTTATTTTTAACGGCTATGGCATTTACATTTTATTTTGTAATCACAGCTGACTATGAAATTGCGCGCATGTCTTTTGAAATTTAAGCTACAGAAAATATTTTTTAACACTAAAGAGTAATTTAATCTCTATAGTCAAAAATGGGACATTTCCTGTTATAAATGAATTATTTGTTAAAAGCTTGACGTGATTAATACCTTTATTATAGCATTTACAATAGTGTTGATTTACTTCAACTTGCGGGCACTTAAAATATACAGCTAAAACGATTTCTAAGCTCAGGAATCCCGTTTTATGCTCCACAATAAGACGGGTTTTTTTATAGTTATTGGCTTTAATAAGTATGAATATTGAATAGGAATTATTTTTCATGGGTGCGCATACACCAACATTAAGCTTTGAATTTTTCCCTCCCAAAACAAGTAAGGGGTCAGAACTACTATGGGAACAGCTTGGCAAACTCCTAGAATTTACTCCATCTTGTATGACAGTCACCTGTAGTTCCAATGGTTCTTCATCAGAAAAAACACTTGATACTATTCAAGAGTTTCAAAACCGAACAGATACACCTATTGCTATGCATCTAACATATATTGATACAACACGAAAAGAGCTTTATCAATTAGCCGACACCCTTTGGAAAAAAAATATAAAACATATAGTCGCTCTACGTGGTGATCTTCCAGAAGACTTAAACTGGCCATTAGATAATGATAAAAATTATTTTCAATATACCAGTCATTTTGTTGCCGCCCTTAAAGCATGTCAAGATTTTGAAATTTTTGTTGGGGCGTATCCTGAAAAACATCCTGATGCAGTATCTCTAAAAGATGACATTGAAGCGTTAAAGAAAAAATGTGACGCTGGTGCAGATCGTGCAATCACACAATTCTTTTTTGATAATGATGTATTCTTACGTTTTCGTGATACTTGCAATAAAGCAAATATTCAATTGCCTATCAGTCCAGGCTTATTACCAATTCATAATTTTAAAACCATGCAAGATTTTGCAACACGTTGCCGAACCAATGTTCCTGATTGGTTACACGAAAAATTTGAAGGCCTAGAGAACAAACCAGATGAAGCAAAATCCATAGCAATAGACCTACTAAGAAACCAATCTGTAGAACTTGCCGCAGAGGGAGTGGATCATTTTCACTTTTATACTTTAAATAAGGCTTCAATTACGCAAGAAAGCTGCACAGCATTGTTAAATTTAAATCAAACAGAAAAAACTGCTTAGAGTTAAGATAAAAAGGAAAGACAACTATGGTACAAGCAACAAATTTAGGGTTCCCGCGCATAGGGGCAAATAGAGAACTTAAAAAAGCTGTTGAAAGCTACTGGAAAGGTCAAAGTGATTCTAAAGCCTTATTAAAAGAGGGTAAACGCTTACGTACCCTTAACTGGAAATTACAACAAAAAGCGGGACTAGACCATATTCCTTCCAATGATTTCTCCTTTTACGATCATATTTTAGATTTAACAGCGACTCTTGGTTTAATCCCACAACGTTACCAATGGATTGATCAAGATGAGGTAGACTTGGATACCTATTTCGCTATGGCACGCGGTGCGCAAAAAGATAACTTAGATGTAACTGCTATGGATATGAGCAAATGGTTTGATACGAATTACCACTATCTTGTCCCTGAATTTGAAAAAGATGCGAAACCTAAACTTTCTAGCAATAAAATATTTGATGACTTTGATGAAGCCAAATCGCTTGGTATCATTACGCGCCCTGTTATCGTCGGACCTGCAACCTATACCTTTATCGGCAAAGCACAGTATGAAGGGTTTGATCCTATATCTTTCGTTCAAAGCTTAATCCCGGTGTATAATGAAATTTTTGAAAAACTAGCCAAAAAAGGAGCAACATGGGTACAGATTGACGAACCCATTCTGGCACTTGATTTATCAAATATTCAACGTACTGCTATTGAACTAGCATACAAAGATATAAAAACGCCCACAGGTCTAAAAATATTACTCACCAGCTATTTTGATGGTCTCCGTGATAATACTGATTTAGCATTTAGCTTACCAGTTGATGGGGTACATATTGATTTATGCCGTGGTGCAGGGCAAGCTAATTGCAATACCAATAACCCTGATGCGCAATTAACAGAAGCTTTGGCACAAGCCGGTACAGAAAAAACTCTCTCCCTTGGTGTTGTTGATGGTCGCAATATTTGGAAAAACAACCTCAACAAATCTTTAGGTCATATCGAAAAAGCAGTACAAGCCTTAGGAAAAGAAAGAGTATTTGTAGCAAGTAGTAGCTCTCTTCTTCACACACCTGTCGATTTGGAGAGTGAGACCGAATTAGAACCTGAAATTAAAAATTGGTTATCTTTTGCAACACAAAAGTTAGATGAAATTGTTACCTTAGCCAATGGTGTAAATAATGGACGAGAGGTTATATCTGAAGCTTTATATAATAGTGATAATGCACAAAGTGAACGTCAAACCTCTACACGTATTCATGACTCTTCTGTTAAAGAAAGACTCTCTTCTATTACACCAAAACAAAAAAAACGCCTATCACCTTTCGCACAACGTCAAACAATACAGCGAGAAGCACTCAACCTCCCTACTTTTCCAACGACAACGATTGGTTCTTTTCCACAAACAAAAGATATTCGCCAAACCAGAGCGAGTTTTAAGAAAGGTAAAATTGATAAAGCTGAATACCAAGCCGCTATGGAAGCAGAAATTCGTCTTGTCGTAGATTACCAACATGAAGCTGGTCTTGATGTTCTTGTCCATGGTGAACCAGAGCGTAATGACATGGTAGAATATTTTGGAGAACAACTTGCAGGTTTTATTTTTACAAAGAAAGCTTGGGTACAATCTTATGGTTCACGATGTGTGAAACCACCCATCATCTTTGGAGATGTCTCTCGACCAAATCCGATGACTGTAGAATGGTCAAAATATGCCCAGAGCCAAACGGATAAAATTATGAAAGGCATGCTTACAGGACCCATTACTATTTTACAATGGTCGTTCGTACGTGATGACCAGCCTCGCTCTGTCACAGCCACACAAATTGCATTAGCCATCCGTGACGAAGTCGCAGATTTAGAAAAAGCGGGCATTCGCATGATTCAAATTGATGAAGCAGCTTTTCGTGAGGGTCTTCCCCTACGCCGCGCCGACTGGCAAGCTTATCTGGATAATGCAGTTGATGATTTTCGCCTAAGCTCATCATGTGTATCTGATGAAACACAAATTCATACTCATATGTGTTATTCGGAATTTAATGATGTTATTGAGTCAATTGGTGCCATGGACGCAGATGTGATCTCTATTGAAACCTCTCGTTCACAAATGGAACTTCTAGAAGCTTTTGGCACCTATGATTATCCAAACGAAATCGGACCTGGTGTTTATGATATACATTCACCGCGTGTGCCATCTGTTGAAGAAATGGTTACCTTACTAGAAAAAGCACGCAGAGTGCTCAATGCAGATCAACTTTGGGTTAACCCTGATTGTGGCTTAAAAACCCGTGGTTGGACAGAGGTTAAGCCTGCACTTGAAAATATGGTGAAAGCGGCAAAGTTTTTACGAACACAAGTACAAAAAGAAAAAGCTGCTTAAAAAACAATTAATAGTAATTTTACCATAATAAAAAACAGTTCGTGCTGTTTGTGCTGGTATGAAATCCTTAGATTTGCGTTTTCAACATTGAAATTATAATTAAGGGCTTTATCATTAGTTTTAGATTCTAATAGTTAAGTATGTAATTGTAATATTAAAGCACTTTTATGAGCACTTCAGATCATTACTCTCCACAATTTTTTAAAGAAATAGCCGCCCATTGTAATGCATATAAAGGTGCTGATAAATGGCGGAGTATTTTTCAGCTTACAACAACACTTGGCCTTTTTATAATGGCCTGTAGTTTGATGTTTTACAGCTTAAACTTTTCTTACTGGGTAACAATTTTACTTACGTTTCCAACCGCAGGCTTACTAGCCAGAATTTTTATATTCCAACATGATTGTGGTCATGGATCATTTTTCGTTTCAAAAAAAGCTAATGACTGGACAGGTAGGTTTTTGAGTACCTTAACTGCTATTCCTTATGATTTTTGGCGTCGCTCTCATAACATACATCATTCAACATCTGGAAATCTTGATCGTTGCGGTGTTGGTGATATTGATGTCATTACCGTCAAAGAATATCAAGCATTGTCTAAATGGAAAAAGGCTCTGTACCGCATATATCGTAATCCATTTGTTCTATTAATTGTCGGAACCCCACTTTATATCATGCTCATGCAGCGTATCCCATATAATCAAGGTGCCTATTTCCGCGATACGTATAAAACGCTTTCTTTATCGATAACATGGAAAAGCACCATGTTGACCAATGTTACGCTTATCCTATTCTATGGATCCATCTCATTACTTGTTGGAATTATTCCCCTTGTGAGTATTGCGCTACCAATTTTAATTGTTGCAGCATGGTTTTATGGTTGGGCATTTTTTGTACAGCATCAATTCGAAAATACCCATTGGGAAAGAAATGAAAACTGGAGCAGACAAGAAGCTGCGCTCATGGGTAGTTCTTATTTTGCTTTACCTAAAGTTCTACAGTGGTTCTCAGGTAATATTGGCTTGCATCACATTCACCATATGTGCAGTACGATACCCAATTACAAACTGCAAGAATGTATGGATGCACGACCAGAACTAAAGGAAATCAACAAACTAACTCTTTTACAGAGCTTAAAATGCGCGCGCTTAAAACTATGGGATGAAGAAAAAAAGCGCTTAGTGGCGATTTAAATTAATTTTACTTATTTTCCCAAAAAACCATTTAAAAACAATCAGATAGCTACAAATTCCTTTAAATTTTAAGGCATTTTGAACACATAATAGTTAAAACTTTATGTATAATTATGCAAATTTAAACGCTTATTATGCTTAAATTGTAGGATAGGGGCATAACGAATAAAAAAATTTAGGGAATAAAGAGTATGGGTGCTCAGTTTTATCTAGATACAATGTCAACAGACCTATTGTTTTCGGTCGCCTTAGGTGGTGGTGATAGTAACTATGTTTATGCCAATATTACCGATAGTAACTATGAATATGACTATGATTCCTATTATGAGTTAGATAACCCAGATCAACTGATCTCACCTTCCGTTTTATCAGCACAAGAAAATAGTATTATTGTAGATGAACCGTTAGACGCTATTACGGTTATCGATCCCCCTGGATTAATTGTTGGTCAAAATATAGATGATGTTGCAGGTGCGTCCGAATACTACGCCGTTGGTCACAATCGCGGTGAAATCAATGGTTTCAATATTAATGAGGTTCTCGTTGGAGATTATGGCGGTTCGACATTAGAAGGACAGACCCAAAATTATAATGTTGTTTTTGTTCTAGACACCAGTGGCTCTATGCGCGCAGGATCTGTTACAGGTGAAAGCCGATTAGAGCTCATGGTTCGCTCAGTAAATGAACTTTTGACAACTTTCTCCAGCTTTGAAGGTGGGGAAATAAAAGTTCATATCTCAGCTTTTAGCACCGATAGCGGTAGTAGTGGTACCTTTACGGTTACAAATGAAGGTGAGTTTAATGATGCTATTGATTTAATGAATAGCCTCACACATGGTGGTTATACAAACTATGAAGCAGGTCTTAAAAGCGCTGTTGATTGGTTAGAAAATGGTGATGCTATTGAAAATGCTACCACTACTTCTTATTTTTTAAGTGATGGTTTTCCAAATTTTGCCGTTGATGATGCAACAGGAAACTCGCAATCGGCATCAGGAACGCCTCTATCGGCGATGGATCACATCCTTGGTTTAGACGGAACAAACGAAGTAGAACAATTACAGTCTTTAAGTGATGAAGTTATCGGTGTTGGTATTAGTATTGGTGACAGTATTTCTAATATTGAACTCATTGACTCGGACGGTAATGCGCTCAACGTTCCTGCAGATCAACTCTCTGCTGTTATGCAAGAAACCAATCCTATGACAAAGCTCGCCTCCGTAGGTGATGATGTCATTAACGGAAATGCAGGTAATGACATTATTTTTGGTGATGCGCTCAATACAGATGCCCTAGCAATAACTCACGGTCTTATGACAGAACAGGGCGATGGGTGGGAAGTTTTTGTACAATTAGAAGCTGGCCAAAGCACTATTGATTCAGGATGGAACAGGGCGGACAGTACAGCCTACATCCGTAACAATGCCGACGAACTTGCCGTAGAAGTCGTAACAGATGAAGGTGTTGCACGTATTGGCGGAAATGACATTATCCATGGCGGCGATGGCGATGACTTAATTTTTGGCCAAGAAGGTGATGATATTATCAGTGGTGGTCTTGGAGATGATACTTTATATGGCGGCTCTGGCGCTGATACATTCTTATTTGAAACATTAGACGATCGCTTTGATACCATTAAAGATTTTGATGCATCCGAAGGTGACGCTCTTGATCTATCAGACTTACTGACGGCTTATGATTCCACTCAACATTCTATTGATGATTTTGTACTATTATTCGAACAAAATGGTGATACGAAAGTTCTTGTTGATACTTCTGGCAGCGACCCATCTACAAGAGCTATAGAAGTTGTTCTGCTTGAAAATGTAACAGGCGTTGATTTAACTGATTTTATTAACAACGGTTCTTTAATTATAGAATAAAAACAAAAATCTAATTAATAAAATATGACACTATTATGTTGTTAGCCTCTAGGAGGAACAAATATCTCTGGGGCCTCGCTCTGTATGCTCTCGATATAAATGCTTTGCGAAGGAAATGCAAAGCCAGTTTTAGCCTCTTCTTCAACAATGCGTTTGATTTCCATTGCGAAGGCTTCTTTTATTTCTAGCCATTCACCCCAGTTTATTGTTTTAGTAAAACAATAAACAAGAAAATCAATCGAGCTTGCGTTGAAGCTATCAACACGTACGAAGGTACTTACCTCATCTGCCTTAGCAAAAGCATCGTTTTCTATGAGATAATTCATTATACCATCACGAATAATCTGAAGTTGTTGCACATCAGTACTATAAGTTACGCCGATTTTCCATTTGATACGTCTATGCGTCATACGAGAAAAATTTGTAACAACAGCGTCAGAAAGATTTGAATTTGGAACATGCACAGGCGCTTTATCAAAACGACGCACTTTGGTAGAACGAAAGCCAATATCTTCTACTGTACCTTCAACAACACCATCAACCAAAATCCATTCACCAGGATGAAAGCGTTTTTCTGCTATAATGGTAATACCACCAATGAGGTTCTTGAATAAATCTTGCGCACCCAATGCCACAGCCGCCCCAAATAGACCAAGGCCTGCGAGTAATGGTCCAACGGCAATACCCCAAATTTCTAAGATGATAGCAGCACCTAAAAATATAATGAGAACTTTGAGTGCCTTGAAAATCCATATCATCATTTGACGTGTTAGAATTTTTTCAAGCCTTTTAAGACCATATGATAAAGGTGTGCATGTACGGTGGAGAGCCCAGAAAATTGTAAAAACTATCAATGAACGTTCGAGTCTCATGATAACTTCATTTGCTTCTTCTGATAAATCCATGTATTTGCTGGCAAAGAAAATCCCAAGAATAACAGGAATAAATTTGACTGGAGGGATCAGCGCATCAATGATTTTATCATCTAGCTCGTTCGTCGACTTTGTCACTAAATTTCGTAAATATTTAAGAACGAATTTGCTAAATAGTCCACGGATTAATAAAAATGCTAAAAAAATTAAGAGTGCAATAATGATTTTACCAATATCAATCCCCATGAACCCGTGGGTCCAAACATCAATCACCATATTTTTTAAAGTTTCGAGGTCTTTGTCCATTGATCTTAACTATCCTTAGTTCATATTCATTTATTCTCACAAAAGAATATAGCATGGTGCATTCATTACAACGCTATTGTCACATTCAGCACCCAAATCGGATAATTTTACCTAGAATCTGCTGATATTGGCACGTTAAGTTACTGATTTTGAATATTAGAGAAGGATTTTCGTGATGAACTAGGACAAGTGCTTACAATTACCCGACAGCTTTTCTCTGTAAAAAACTGTTTTCCGTTATACTCTCTAATGCCTGCTCAAGATCACTCTTTAAATCTTCTATGTCTTCAATTCCAACCGAAAGACGTATGAGCGTATCACTAATGCCTAAATCCTGCCGCGCCTCTGGCGTAAGGGCAGCATGCGTCATCACAGCTGGGATTTCGATAAGGCTTTCTACGCCGCCAAGACTCTCTGCTAGAATAAAATATTCAAGCTGTGAAAAAAACTTCTTCGTTGTTTCGGCATCGCCTTTCAAGTAAAAACTAATCATTCCACCAAAATCATCCATCTGTTTTTTGGCCAGTTCATATTGTGGATGAGATGCCAATCCAGGGTAAATAACTTTTTCAACACCATCATGCCCTTCTAAAAATTCAGCTAGAATTTTTGCATTCTTATTATGCCTTTCCATACGAAGGGTGAGTGTTTTAAGACCTCGCAATGTTAACCAACTGGCGAGCGGATCTGCTGTCGCCCCAATAGTATTTTGATAAAAAGCAATAGATTCCGAATACTCTTCATTATTAGTAATCAAAGCGCCGCCAACCACATCACTATGCCCATTAATATATTTCGTCGTGCTGTGCAATATGATATCAGCACCCAAATCTAAAGGACGCTGTAAAATCGGCGAAGCAAATGTATTATCAACAACGCTCATAACCTTATATTTTGTTGTTATATCTGTAATCGCCTTAATATCTGCTAATTTCAAAAGTGGGTTCGTTGGCGTTTCCAAAATCAACATTTTTGTATTGCTCTTTATTGCCTTAGCAATATTATTTGGCACGGTCATATCTACATAAGACGATTCAATATCGAACCGCTTAAAAACTTTATCGAATAACCGAAAAGTTCCACCATAGACATCATCCCCTAATATAACATGGTCACCAGAGGACAAGAATCCCAGCGCAAGGTTTGTTATGGCCGCCATACCACTTGCAAAAACAAATCCATGCTTCCCATTTTCTAAACGTGCCAAAACATTTTCAAGAACGCTTCGAGTGGGATTTCCAGATCTGGAATAGTCATACTTTCCTAACGTACCCTCCATCATTTCTGCAGGCGCATGTTGCGCAAATGTAGAGGTTTGATGAATAGGTGTTGTTACTGATCCATACTCACCATCTGGTTTTTGTGATTCATGTATTGAGATTGTCGCGCTTTTCATGCCGCCATTTCCTTTTCTAAGAAGTTATTTTCATTGTCATCTTGAATGCTAAAGCCGTGCCCTTCCATCCAATCATCATTATAAATTTTGCTTAAGTAACTGCGACCACTATCATGTACAAACATGACAATATTTTTTCCAGCTAAATTATTATTTTTATTAAGGGTGTCCAATAACCGCCGTGTTCCAGCTAAAACATTTCCGGTAGAACCACCAGCCAAAATTCCTTCTGTTTTTGCCAACAGACGAGCTTCAGAAAAACTTTCTTCATCACCAATACGGTACATTTCATCTACAATTTCAGGAGCAAAGACCTCAGGATAAAAATCATAACCAATGCCCTCAACCTGATATTGCCCGACTTCACCGGTGTAAATTGACCCCTCAGGATCTGTCCCGATAATTTTAATCTCTGCGTTTTGTTGTTTAAGGTATTTAGCCGTTCCACTAATAGTTCCACCTGTTCCCATACCACAAACCAGATAATCTATCTTTCCGTTTGTTTGCTCCCATATTTCTACACCTGTGGTACTAAAATGCGCCTCTGGATTTCCTTCATTTGTATATTGATTTAATAAATGTATGTTTTTATTTTCTTGCGCTAATCTATGTGCTACCTGAATATAGTTACCAGGATGGTCATACGAAAGCTCCGTTGGTGTTAAAATTAACTCTGCACCGTAAGCACGAATAAGCCTTCTTTTCTCTTCGCTCATTTTTTCTGGCATTGTGATGATCATTTTATACCCCTTTACGGCGGCAACCATCGCCAGACCAATTCCAGTATTACCACTGCTTGGCTCCACAAGCGTGTCCCCAGGTTTAATACGCCCTTCTCTTTCAGCACGCTCAACCATGCTTAAGGCAATGCGATCCTTCATCGATCCGCCAGGATTTAAAAATTCAAGTTTTGCAAAAACATTAGCCTGTTTATAGGCATGAAAAACTCTATCAAGCTTAATCATCGGTGTTTGTCCAATAGTATCAAGCACACTGTTACGTACAGGTATCATAATTACTCCAAAAGTACAGACGCCAACAAAATAATTTGTCTGCGCGTTTAATTTAAAATGTTGTGAAAAATCGGCTTATCAATAAGCCATAGGAAATTTATGCAGCCCCACAAGGGCAGCAGCAAGAAAAAAAGCAGTTTTCTAAAGAATTAAAATCCATGGGCTACTATTAAAATAATCGAGACGTAATTTCAAGCTCTTTTTTCAACATTTTTACGCCACGGGTTAGTTTAATGACATTTCTTCAATTGTTTCTTTAAAAGCCAATGATTTACAGGCCAAGTCGCTAAAAAACCTGCTGGAATAGCAACAGTAATCCCTATCCAAAATATTAATGAAAACACGGAAGGAGCCTGTACCCCGCCTATGCTATAATCAACAGTATTCATGGCCACTTCCATTACAAAAATAGATATAACCTCCCCCAACCAAATCACTTTAAAAGCAGACAAGGCGCTCATTTTTTCACGCTTCATTACGGGAATAATCCCGAGAGTAAAGCCAAAAACATAAGCTAAAATAAACGCAAGAAGTATGGTTGCACTTGCAGTAAAGCCTAATGATACGCCGATTAAGAGACCAAGAACCTCGCCAATCACACAACCTGTAAGGCAATGAAACGTTGCGTGCGCTGAAGTAATCCATTTAAATTTATTGTTATCTTTTTTGCGGTCACAGCAATTATCATGTTCTGTCATTTGAACCCTTTTTTTATAAGTGCCATAGCAGCGATTGAGCCCATCATTATAATCAACGCAACAGGCGCATGAAGAGCTACACCTGGTATGCCGTGAAGGATAAGCGTATCATTCCCGCCAGGAATTAAACCCGCACCAAACCCCATCAAACCTCCTGCAAAAATTTTAATAAGAAAATCTTTAGGCTTTCCCTTACTCAATTTAAAATCTTTAGACAGAGTGGATGCAAAGGCAATACCAAGCATAAGAGCAAGGGTTGTTATTAAAATAGGAAAAACACTAGTATCAGGAATCCCTTTATCAAATAAAATAATTGCTGTGTTTTTTATAAAATGTGTGTAATTCCATGAACTTCCAAAAATCAAATAAAGCGCACCACTGCAAAAACCAAAAACAGATATACCAATATAATCTCTGGCAACTGGTGAGGTCATATATTGCTTTAATTTTTTAAGTCTATTTCCTTCACTTTTAACAAAGAATTTTTGAGTTTGAAAAATTGTAATGCCCCAAACAGACAACATTAAAGGGAGAAGATAGAAAAATTTATAATCAACCATATTAGAGTTATCTAACTCTTGTAGAGAAACCATGTGTTGAATAGTTAAAAAAAATGAAAAACCCTAAAGAAATCCCTAAGATAGAAGCTATATACTCAATTTTACCGTTCATAAGTTTATTTAATGTTCCTAAAGCACAGGCCCCGTTTACAGAAGCCCCTACACCGTAGAGGCAAGCACCTACAAGTAAATATGGAGATATACTATAAGATTGCGCTAAAAATATTTTTTCAGGAAATAATATCATCGCTGGGATAGTAATTGACAATGCAACCATCATTGCTTGCACAACAAAAAAAATTGTTTTCGGAGGTTTATGATCAATAATTTCATGAGTTGCTCGAACAAGGCAAAGGCTTGCCCTCCTTACAGAGAATCCTGCCCAAAAAGCCAGAAAAAATATCAGACAATAAATCATGAAAACTTAATGACAGCCATTTTATCCTGAGTCATCTTCGCTCCTTTCATAAATATTCTACTCAGGCACAATAACCGCCTTGTATCTTCTCAGGCTCCGGAGCCAACGCTTCAGCAGTAGCCTTATATTCAGATAGAACTTCAGGACGCGGGTAAAGTTCATCCATTGGTATCGATCTACCATTATTCTGCACAATGCGCACATGGTAACGCCGCATTAAACGAGGGCGTGTTACACCACAAGAATGAGAAATAATCTGCACCTCATGAATCATGTTTTTGCAATAACTAGCTACTTTTACAGACTTGTCTTCGGGATTTAACCCTTTTTGTAAGCGTGGATTATGGGTTGTAATTCCTGTTGGGCAAGTATTTTTGTTGCATTTTAACGCCTGAATACAGCCTAGTGAGAACATAAAGCCACGCGCAGATGTGATAAAATCTGCCCCGGTTGCCAAGGCCCACGCTACTTCCGATGGTGTCACAAGTTTTCCTGATGTTATAACTCTAATCCGATCGCGCAAACCATATTTATGTAGGATATCTGAAACCATCGGAAGTGATTCTTTAATAACCAATCCAACATTATCCATGAGCGGCATTGGCGCCGCACCCGTTCCACCATCGCCACTGTCAATTGTAATAAAATCAGGTGCGCTTTCAATGCCGCGTACATGAATTTCTTGGCACATTGTTTCAAGCCAACCAAAAGTACCTACCACAGCCTTAAACCCAGTCGGTTTTCCTGTAACGTCCCGAATATGATTAATCATATTCAGCATTTCAGCACCATCGTCAATTTCAGGATGACGATTTGGAGAGATGGAATCTTTTCCTTCGGCAATGCCTCTAATTTTTGCAATTTCTGGCGTAACTTTAACCGCAGGTAAAATTCCACCTTTTCCAGGCTTCGCTCCTTGACTCATTTTGAGTTCAAACATTCTGACTTGTTCATGAGCTGCCACTTCTTTTAATTTTTTATCAGATAAATTACCTGCTTCATCACGCACACCATATTTGGCCGTACCAATTTGCATCACAATGTCAGCACCACCTTCCAGATGATGGGGAGATAGCCCCCCTTCCCCTGTATTCATCCAACACCCTGCCATTTTTGCACCCTTTGACAGAGCTCTGACAGCAGGCGTAGAAAGAGCACCATAGCTCATCCCTGAAATATTAAAAAAAGATGGAGCATCATAAGGTTTTTTACAATATGGACCAATTTGGAGAGCTTGCATTTCAACCGCATCTTCATCCAAAGTTGGAAAAGGGCAGTTTACAAAAATAGCTGTGCCCGGTGGGGTTAGATTCTTACTCGACCCAAATGCCACTGTGTTATCACGGTTATGGGCAGCTCTATGTATCCATTCACGCTCGGCCCGGTTAAAAGGCATTTCTTCTCGATCCATCGCAAAGAAATATTGACGGAAAAATTCACCAAGCGTTGAAAATAAATAACGGAAACGACCAACGACGGGATAGTTCTTACGAACTGCATCTTTCGTCTGAGTTACATCCAGTATGAACATGATAATCACGACCAAAAAACCAAGACCAAGAGAAAATACGAATAAAGTTGAAAGATAGTCCAAGCTGGTCATTACAAAATCATGTGACGGCATTTCCATTTATTTATCTCCTTTGGTTTAATTATCTAGTCTTCAATTCGCTTAATTATCCTATTGAGTTACAGAGTGATCATTAGGAATACTGACATTTCCTCACTGGCTTTTAAAGAGATTTATTGACGGAACACCCCCATACACAAAACCCCGCAACATGCAGGGCTTACGAGCATAAATTCTCTGATATCAATGGATTAAAGATAATGGCAGGGGCAGAAGGATTTGAACCCTCGACCTACGGTTTTGGAGACTTAAATTACGGAAAACGGTAAAAATATATAATAATAATTTTAATTATTTATCAATAAGTTAGTTAACTTTATATTAACATAATAGTTACTGCTTACACCCTCTTTTGAACTTCTAGTGTCCCATGAGTGTCCCATTTGCGACCTACGGTTTCTTGTTTGGGGAGAGAATAAATAGATTTAGAATTACCGCCAAAGTAAACTATATGAAAAATAAATCAAGTGGGTAGTTTCTATGCTTCAGGATAAAGCTGATTAATAATTTCAGAAGCAATTATAATGGTCGTTAAAGAATGATTGTGTAACATTGAACTGCCGTGTGCATACTCATTTCTTAGAAAAGGTAAACTCTCTTTCAATGTTTCAACATAATTAAACTGCATATCCTCTTCTTTAATTTCTATATCAGACTCATCAATAATAATTTCTTCTAAACCTTCATCATTCATTTTCTTTATTAAATCAAATCTATGTCTATTTTCACTGTTCATCCGCACTCTGTTTTTCCATACGCTAAACCCTTCATTTTTCACTCTTGATGTCTTAATTGCATAATTTAACAATTTCTTTAAGGTTTTGTTTCTTGGGGCATTTTCATCATCTCTAAAGCGTTCTCGTAAAGCAAACTCAACACAAAACATTGCTTGTTGATCAGCAATAGGAAAAAAGCGATATACAAACCAAGAGTATAGATGAAGGTTTTTAGCGGTTTCAAAATGAACTAATATATCTTCAGGAACGCTTGCATTTAAATTAATGTATTGAACATCATTATGATAATCTTCAATACTTAAGTTATCCCATGTGCCTTTTGTACTGTTATATTTAACAAAGCTATTTGTTCTGGGGTCAGCATCTAGAACCTTTGTAATAGGTTTTAAAAAATCCGCATTTTCTTCTTTTTTTGCCATCTTTTAAAAATTAAATTATTGAAGAAATCTCATTTAATTCCCAATTATCATTCATTACAGATAATAATTCTTTCTGGCGATTTTCAACTACGCTAGGTGTCCATTTTTCTTCATTTAAAACTTGTGTTGTCAAAATGTATGAAGAGACTTTTTTCTTACCAGTAAAATATGCAGATTTTTTTCTTTCAAAATCAAAATTTTGTGCCTGTGAGTTTCTCCTTTGATTAAGGGGAACTAAATTAGAAATTCGATGAACCCACTCTTGCCTATTTTCAATTACAGGCCAATTTTTTGCCCATTCGCTATCAGGGTTTACCGTTTGAGGTAAAATATGCTCAATCGTTAAAATTGAAGGGTCATAAGTAGCAGCACCATCTGACATAAAAGCATCAAGCCGAAGAATTATATAATTTCTACGACGAGCGGTTAATTCATATACATCCCCATTCAAGGTTTGACTCATCAGCATTTTTTCAGCACTTGTAAGCTCTATACTTTCTAGAGGTGTTAAAAAACTGTGAGGTTTTTCCATTTCTTCTAAAAGTCCCGCATACCTTGAAATACGCTCATTAATATTTTTGCTACATATATGCAAGTACGCAGCAAGACGTTCTAGTTTTTTAAAAAACCAATCTACATATTCAGGATTGTTTTTATGTTGTGATAAAAATTTTATTGCTGGAGGTATCCAGTCAGAATTATCAATACGGTTTAACCACTTCAGATAATCATTAATATTTTCAGCATTAGATGAAGCTTGATAGTTAGATTTCTTAATAATGGTTAAGGCATCAGCATAAGGCTCTAAAACTGTTTCAATCAATCCTGTAGGGGAGGAAACTTTAGATAGTACGTGCGTACGAAATTCTTCTAAAATAGAGCGTTGAGCCTTTTCTTTACTATAAATCATACGAATATAAGAGAAGAGGTCATTAAACCCATCGCGACCAAGCTCCACTTCCATATCTTCCCAACGCTCATTATAAGCATTATTTTGTAACTCATCTTTAATTTGACCAATTATATCGGCTTTTATAATATCTGTAGCTTGCAAACTCATACCCCTAGTATTCATAACGGAAAATACACGAAATGCAGATTCTTGGCTTGGCGTTGATACAGCAACAAGAAAACAACGTTGTAAGATAAAACTTGTAAACGAGGTTAGTTCCTCTTGGTCGGTAGGAAAATATTTATCAAGGCAAGATAAAATACTTCTACTATTTTTATAGATATTTTTTTGTGCTTCGCTAGCTAGTGTTTCAGGATCAAGTTTATGTAATGCATCAAAATCTAAAGACTGAACATATTTTTCAAAAAAATCTTTATCTTTATCGCGTAACGTCAATCTAGGCTTAGATTTTAATCCTTCAAAATGATTTCCTGGTTCTTTTATGTATTGCTTTAAGCGTTCTTGGCTTCCACCGCTCATTTTTGAAGCTATTGCGGCCAATAAAATAGTTAATGTCGTAAGTCTTTGCTGGCCATCAATAACTTGTGAAAATGCCTTATTTTCTTGTTTGATTAAAACAATACTACCAAGAAAATAACCTTCATCTGTCCCTGATTTATAAAAATCATATAAATCATCAAATAAATCGTAAGTATTTAAAACACTCCAAGCGTAGGGGCGTTGATATGACGGAATAATATATTCAAAATCTGAACTAAATATCTTTGATAAAGGCTGTTCTGCAGCACTAATTTTCTTTGTCATTTTCTATATCTCTTTTATTTGTATTAATAATTTCTTTTAAGCGACTTTTTGAAGGCCTTCCCAATGAAGTTTGTCTTCGTTTTCAATATGAGTGAGTAATTCATCTATAGCTTCTTCAATTTGAAGAATTTTTCCATCATGAGTTTGAATTTTTTCAAATTCATTCTGATGTGAAAACCAATGCAATAACTTAGTATTATGCTTTGTTTGACTATTGGGACTAAAGATATGATTAATCCTATCATCAACTTCAGTATCACTGGGATATTTCATTAATGTATATAATTCAACAAAACGTCTTAAGGCGTTTGGTAAAATTAAAACATTCGGGTAATCGTTTTTATCAGCTAAATCTCTATAGTCTTTTAATATAGAGTATAAACCTACATATTCCGATTTATAGCTACTAAAAGATTTAGGTAGTTTTTTAATAATTGCTGCGCCCTCTTTACTTCTTTCTATAAAGTACAGATTTCTTTTATCTTCTTGGGTGCTACTAGTAATACGGCCAAAAGTTTTACTGTCTAATAGCATTGAGAAAAATTCAAAGTTATGTGTCGAAACAAATAGCTGACAATAATCACAGTTTTTAAAGAAATTACTGATTAATGAACGTACTTGAAAAACATGGTTACTATCTAAGCTCGATATAGGATCGTCAATAAAAGATATAGTCTTTTCTATGTCACCTTCTTTTTTAAGAGACTTCAACTCTGTTAAGAAATATGAAAAGGCTATCGCAGATTTTTCTCCTTCACTTAAACTATAAGCGGGATAATCGTTTCGTTTTAATATAAATTTTTCTTCTTCTATCTCAATTTTAATATCATCTCTATTAAGCAATATTTTAAGACTTTGATTAAGCTCTTCTTGTCCCTGAACTTTATCGCTTAACTGAGCATTTAAAGATTGAATTTCCTCTTCATTACTAGAAATTTGAGCTTCAATAAGAAGCTTATTTTTTTCTGCTAGCTCTGCTGCTTTTTTCTTAGGAATATAATTCTCAGCTTTCAGATATTCAGCCACATAATGCTTTAAAATTCTATCTAAAGCTTCTTGTTTTCTTTGGTCAAAAGCGTTTATCCAAATGTTGAACTCTTTAATAATCGCTTCTATAGCCTCAATACTGCTTTTAAGTGATATATCTACTATTTCAGTAGCATCGATACTATTAAAAAAGTCTTCTGGCTTGCGTTTTAAGTCTTTTTCTAAAACTTCAAGTTGTTTTTGATATTTTAAAGCATCATTTTTATATGCTTTTATTTTTTGGGAATACTTTTCTTTATATTCTTCCGCCAATTCATCAACTTTTGGGAAATTAATATCTAAACCTGTTTTATCATTAGTTATTTCCTGACTAACAGAACTAATTGATGCCTGAATTTCCTTTAATTTTTTAGAATAATAAGCATTAAGATTATACATTCTATTTTCTGGTATTTTTTCAGTGCAAAATTGACACTCATCTTTATCTTGGTGAAACTTTAGTCCCTCTTGCACCCATTTAAAAAGTTCTTCATTAGCATCTAAACTCGGCAAAGCAATGGATTGCGGCGCACTATCTTCCAATATAGATTTAACAGCACCCGATAGCTCTTTTAAGTTTTTAGAATAATCAAAGTTTTCTTGTTGAGGTGCGTACGTGTTAGTTGCTAACGCGCCTCTTCTGTTAATTTCTTTATTTTCTTCAGATAAGATATGGCTATCTAAGTCATCTAACACCTCGTTCGCAATATCTGAAAACTTAGATTTATTGAACTCATGCGGTTGCAATAATCTTGGTAAGGATTCTTCTCTTATATTTTTTGATTTTGATGAAAATTTACCATTATTTTTTTCATACTCTGCAAAGCAATCGATAGATTTTTGATGGCGTTTTTCTAAAATAGATTTCCATCTTTTATTATCGCTCTCTAGTTTTTTGATTTTCTTATCTATGTCTCCCGCAGGATCACCAAGGTAGAAGGATATTGGATCGAAAGATGATTCAGGCTCATCCCATGTAAAAATTCGCGAGATATAATCAGAATTAAAAACCTTCACAATAAAGGGAAAGTTGGTGATATTAGCTTTTGTAACTGACTTTGAAACATTATTTTCTACATAATCAATTTTAAATTCTGATTCTTCAAATCGTGTTCTATCTTCCTGAAATTCCAAAATCTGGAACAATTTAGAAAGTGTGGTTTTCCCCGAATAATTCCAACCATAAATAAGACCAGACTTTTTAAAGTCAGTTAAATCGCCCCATGAGAAATCTTTGTAAATTCCAAATTTTTTCAATTTTGAGATTTTTTGAATACCATTTTCCATCAGACATTCTCCTCGATTAGTTTTATTTCATCAGGGGTGAGGTCGAAAAGTTTATAGACTTCGGTATTTAGGTCATTTTCTATTGCTGTCAGGGTATTTGTTAGTGCCTCTACCTGTTTTTGTTTTTCGGTGATATAGGTTTGCCATTCATCACGCTCTGATAGTTTTAATTCACGTTTAAAAACTTTTTTGATTTCCTTTTGAAATTCTTTGAAATCAAGCATCCACCAAGATTTGAGTTTATTGTTTAAATCAAATGCTTTGCCTTCTGGGGCAATGTCATGGATACGATTACGCACTTGTTCCTGCAAGGCATAACGTTGTTCGGCAGTATCTTGCGCTTGTTCCGCCAATGAGCCGATAAGCGTTTTTTCTGTATCAGATGCTTCAGGGATAGGAAATTGCTCTGTATTTTGAGTTGTTGCTTCATAATAACCACCCCGAACCATAGTGGTCATCGACTTAAATACTAACCAATTAACATTACTATTAAATATAGCTAACTCATAGAAACCGACATCATCTAGAATATAGCATTTATTATTTAGATAATAACCATTTCGGTCATACGAAAAGAACGGCTCGCTCTGAAAATGTGACCATATAATTTTTTCTTTTTTAAATTTTTCTAAGTAGGCGCAAGCCCTCAATTCCCACCAAAAATCTCCTTGGTCATATCTCTTTCTAGCCTTTTCTTCAAATTTTTCCAAATGTTCTGAAATTGCAGGATAATTATTACAAAACCAATTCCAAGAATCTTTTTCGCTTGAAGCTTGTATTTGGGATTTAGTCCAACCATTCGAAATTAAAATTATATAAATTTTTCTAGATTCTACTCTCCATTTTTTGGGATCTTTGCCCTCTAAGAAAGGTTTTATAAGATGATTTGATTTAGGATCTTTTTTTATCAAAGATTTATATTCATTTTCACTAATTACAAACGCTTCATTAAGTCCTGTTTTTATGCCATTAAGAGGAGAGGATTTTACCTCTTTTAATTTAGTACCTCTAGACTTAATTTTTATTAAAATATTCTGATATTCTTCACTTTGTAAATTCCATTGTTCTACACCTAACCACTTTTGTGGCATAGACAAAGCAGACTCGGTAAACATCTTTGCTATATCTTCTTCTGGTTTTGAAGTCAGGCTTAAAAAATCAATCTTATGGTCTTTATTGACTGATTTATTATTAAGAACAAAAATTGCGGGATAGGTCGTCACACCTTCAAATATCTGCACATCGCCAAAATCTATAATCGTATCTATTTGTGATTTTTCACTTAAATATTTACGAAGATTTTCACCGCTACTTGTTTTAAAAAAAGTGGCGGAGCTGATATAGCCCATGCGTCCTGTATTGGGCTTTAGAATCCGCAATGCCAATTCAAAGAAATAGGTATAGAGATCGGCAACACCATTATAAACCTCGTATCGTTTTTCTAAATATGGCTTCATAGGGGATATAAATTCTTGGCGCACGTAAGGCGGGTTTCCTAAAACAATATCAAAGCCGCCATCCTTGAATACTTCAGGGAAAGCTTCTTTCCATGAAAAAGCCCGATGGGTAAAGCTGGAATCTTCAATGACGCTATCGCCCACGCGTAAATTATCATCCAATGAATTAAGGATTTTACCGCGCTGCGCTGTTTTTAACCACAATGACAACTTCGTAATTTCAATGGATTCTTCATTAACATCTACACCATAGAGGTTGTTATTCAGAATCTCTTTGTTTAGATCAAAAACATCACCTGTACCACCACGCAAGTCTGCAATACGCATATTCACGCGGTCATATTCGCCATACATATAATCAAACGCCGCCACCAAAAACGCTCCCGACCCACAGGCAGGATCAACAATACGAATGGTTTTAAGAAGTTCTTGATAAGCACGCCAATATTCAAGCTCTGCGGCTTTAGACTTCCATTTTGCTAATGGCTCACCTACGGCACTACCCGCTGTAAATTGTTGCCAACTACCTTTGGTAATAAATTCTTCTAGTAATTCTGTACGGCATTTAATGACATATTCGCCCAACGTCTTTTCAACAATAAAGCGCGTGATAGAGTCAGGTGTATAAACAACGCCTTCTTTTTTACGCTTACCGTCTTTTTTCTTAAGGTTTAAATCACCAAATTCTTTAAGGGCTTCAATATCAGAAATTGACTGTTCAAAAATATGCCCCAATATTGTAACACCAACCTCACTCTTGAAGTCATAATCACCAATCTTTTTAAACCCTTGGAATATATCATCAGGTAAATTTAAATTATCTATATTATCGTTTGGAGAAAATAAGCCACCATTATATTTAGGAATACCCAAATTAGCATTCCCTTCATCAATAGATTTGAAGAGAGATTTGTAAGTATCCCAGATTTTACTTGGGTTATCCGATGTGCTGTAAGGGTTCTTAAATTCATACGCTTTTTTAAGGCTTTCGTCTGGTAATAAGCCTTTATCTTCGGCAAAAGCGATAAACAAAACGCGATCAAGAATAACCTGTGCCATTCCTACCGCATTTTGAAATTCAACTTCTGGATTATTAGATGTAATGGCGTGAATAACATTATGCCGAATGATTTTATAATCTTGATAAAGCTTGGTCGTAATGTCTTTATCTTGTTCTTCTGATTGCTTAAGCCACTCTGCCGTTTGACCTCCAAGCAAGTTTTCTTTGCAAAGAAGTCGGTAAAATTTTTGATATTGTTCAGGCTCGGTTATTGTTTCTAATTGAAATTTGATGCAATCGTCTTCTGTTCGACCATGACCGACTGCATACAATCGTATTTCAATATAATTGGACACAAGAACCCATTTTGCGCCTTTTACGTCCATTGCGTAATCCCAAGCTTGTTGTACTGGGGTTTTATTGCGTCCTGACATAATGGCATTAAGCTTGGTTTTTGCCCCTTTTAATTCAAAGGGAGCGATACAATCATTCTTTTCAGGGGTGTTAGGGTCAATAAACTTACCCAAAGCAAGGTCAACACGCGTTCCTGCGATTGGATATTCAACGGCAACATCATAATGATCAACCGTTGCGCCGAATGGCTTATACCCTAATACTTTGGTAACAATATTTTCAGTGAATATACCATGAAGCGCGGTTTCTTTTTGTTTTAGAATACTGCCGTCTTTGATAGAACGCGACCAATTTTCTAAAATTGCCAAATGATCGGCTGGAATTTCAGCTTTTGTATCTGTTATTTTTTTTAATACTTTATTGTGAAAAAGCTGCAAATTACTATCCGATTAATTATATTTATCAGCTAGATAAGCACTTCTGGAGTAAAATTTCTATATTGAAGTCATGGATTTGGCGATTCGTTCCAAGTTATGTGAGTATTACTTCAGAATTTTCGCTTTTGAAGGGCGTGATACATGGCAATTAAACTGTGTTCAGCAATAATCATCAATACTATCGCCACCAGCCCACTCAAGTCCCTGCTTAATTGTAAACGATTTTTCAGCCCCTTGGTCATCAAAGAAAGTCCCAAGACTAGTATGAATGTATAACCCGTCTTCATAAAAAACCTTGGCAAGAGACCAAGGCTTAACGCCACTTTTTTTCTGCAGACACATGACCAATAGTGACTGACCATCATCTATAGTAGCAACTTTAAAAACCTCTGTTTCTGAATAGTCATTGGTTGCAAAGATTGAGCCTACTTTAAGCTTTTTTGCATAAGCTTTAATTGGCTCTTCCTCTGCTTCGTTCGGACAACACGGAAATTCCGAAGGAACTTGCCAGTTTTGTTGTGCCGCACCTTCCGTTTTTGCCATCACTAAGCCATTAAGACGATGTGCCTTTTCTGCTTCTCTGACCAAAGGGCTTGAGCGATCTCTCGGCGGTGCAGGTTGAAATGGTTTATCTTGCTGATTTGAGGCTTTCAAAGGTTTATAAACCCATTCTCCCAAAGAGCCACCAGAGGGTTGTTTGTCGCTTTCAGCCCATAATTCCAAACGTTTTCGGCAGGCTTGAGCTTCTTTTACAGTAACAGTACGCATCCATTGAAAATTCGGATCGACGGTACTTTGACCTAATATTGAAGGGTCTTTTATAAAGGCATCAATACTGCCGCAAATAAATTCAATACGTTTTCTTGTAATGGGATTTTTAAGAGCATTTTCTAAGCGGGTTAGCCAACGTAGATTATTAGGTCTATTATTCTGACGGTTGGTATCAATGTGATCAACAACGTGTTCAGGGGTTGGCGGTTCGCCATGAAAAGCGGTGGCTACTATTCTATGCACCCTAACAGAAGCAATCTCCATATACCCAGTTTTTATGTTTGGTTTTCCAAAAGTCCACTTCAAGTCTGTTGGACGTTTTTTCTTTTCTTTTGGGGTATGGCGAAGCACCGCCCCGTTATCACGAACAGAATAATGTTCATCCTTGTAAGTGCATTTAGATTCTTTTTCAAAACTATCAATATCGACCTGTTTCATGAAATCATAAACCTTAGTATCTCTTTACGTTCAATAAGCCAAAGATACTAAATAATTAGAAAGCAGTGCAATCAAATTACAAATTAATATGGGTAATTTTATACACTGGCTTTTAACCCTGATTAAACCTTAACTCCTTTATGTTCTTTTAAGGCTTGTACAGTAATATTCACGGATGAATGCATAAATAGCCCTGCTATAATGAAAGCGACTAAGATATCTGGCCATACTGTTCCAGTAGCAAAAACACCAGCACCAGCAATTATTACAGCTACATTGCCAATAGCATCATTACGGCTGCACAGCCAAACTGAGCGAACATTGGAGTCGCCATCACGATATTTCATTAAAAGCAGGACACTAACCATATTTGCTGCAAGGGCTAAAAAGCCTATTGCGCCCATAGTGAATGGCTCTGGCTCACCTGTAACAAAAACACGATAGAGAGTAAAACCGAGGACAAAAATTGCCATTGCCCCCAAGCTCAACCCTTTTAGTAAAGCTATCAAGGATCTTGTTTTTAACGGTTTTCCAATCACAAGAAGTGTTGCCGCATAAGTGGCAGCGTCACCGAGAAAGTCCAGAGCGTCGGCTTTCAAAGCTGTTGAATCGGCTAGAAAACCAGCTACGCTCTCAACCAGAAACATAAGGAAATTAATGGATACAACTACCCATAAAATTTTTATATATTTGGCTGAAAGCCCTTCAAAGGACTGACTACCGCATGAGTCATTACAGTTTTTAGACAATAATTTTTCTTTCTTAATCGTTGGTTTTCTTTGTAGCTTCTCTAGCCTGATATTTTTCACTGTTAACGATCAAAGTAAATACGCGTTCTATTTGCCAAAGCAACTAGTGAAAGCATAACGGGTACTTCAACCAATACTCCAACAACAGTAGCCAAAGCAGCACCCGAATTAAGACCAAACAAACTTATAGCCACCGCTACGGCCAATTCAAAGAAATTTGACGTACCAATAAGTGCGGCGGGTGCGGCAGTACTAAAAGGTACACGCCAGAAATATCCCCAACCATAAGAAATTGCGAATATGCCGTAACTTTGAATAAGTAAGGGTATGGCAATCAAAGCAATGACCATTGGTTTTTCAATAATAGTACCAGCTTGAAAACCGAATAGTAATATGACTGTCGCCAGTAAGCCCATAATTGAAAATGGTTTTACCTTGGCCGTAAATTTGGTAATGCGTTCATCGCTATCTGAACTACCCAGCTTTTTACGGGTGATATATCCAGCCACCAAAGGAATAAGCACATAAAGAATGACCGATAAGAGCAACGTCTGCCACGGCACGATAATATCAGTTATACCAAGAAGAAGCGCGGCAATAGGTGCGAAAGCGAAAATCATAATAATATCGTTAACCGATACCTGAACTATCGTATAATTGGCGTCACCTTTTACAAGCTGACTCCACACAAATACCATTGCCGTACAGGGTGCAACGCCGAGTAGTATCATCCCTGCAATATATTCTTTCGCGTCTTGTGGACTAACCAGTCCCGAAAAGATATGTTCAAAAAACAAGATACCAAGCGCAGCCATTGTAAAAGGCTTAATTAACCAGTTTACAACTAGCGTAATGCACAAGCCTTTAGGCTTTTTCCCTACATCTTTAAGACTTGAAAAATCTACATTGACCATCATCGGGTAAATCATTACCCAGATAAAGAACGCTATAATCAAATTGACATTGGCATATTCAAGAGAAGTAATAAATTGAAATGCACTTGGAAAAATTAAGCCTAAAACAACACCCGCAGCAATACAAAGCCCGACCCAAAGAGACAGGTAACGCTCAAAAAAACCTATTGGTGATTGTTCCACATTCATATTAAACATTCCTTTATAGTATTTTTTTTCGTATTAATCATCTAAGTTATTTTTCTGCTTCAAACGCTTTTCATATATTTCTACACGAACTTCATGCTTACATTCTAGTCTACTTTTTACAGAGCAGTGGCGTGCTTTTGGGCAACGTTGCTGTTCAATACTGGCGAAGCGCGGCATTTCCTTAACCTGTTCTTCTGTATAGCCTTTATGTTGAGCAGAAGCAGCCCCTATACTCACAACTAAAATAGAGACGGTTAAAATTACTAGTTTTTTCATAGTTTTCTCCTTTTTATGAAATTGATTGAGTTTGATTTTTAGATTTGCGATGAAACCCTATACGACTTGGAAACCATTTGTATAAGGCGGGCAATACCAACAAAGTCAGTATAGTGGAAGAAATAATTCCACCGATTACAACAGTTGCGAGTGGTCTTTGTACTTCCGATCCTGCACCAATATTGAAGGCCATTGGCACAAAACCAAGTGAGGCCACCAAAGCAGTCATTAAGACAGGCCTAAGGCGCGTCATAGCCCCCTTAATAATAGCTTCATCTAATCCCATACCTTTTTCTTGTAAATCACGGATAAAGGACAACATCACAACACCGTTCAAAACCGCGACACCTGATAAAGCGATAAAGCCAACACCTGCTGATATAGACAATGGAATATCACGCAAAGCCAAGGCCGCTATACCACCTGTTAAAGCCAAAGGCACGCCAGAGAAAACCAATAAAGCCGCCCTTGCAGAATTAAACGCCATGAAGAGCAAACCAAATATCAAAAGCAATGCCACAGGAACAACAATAGCAAGGCGTTGTTTGGCTGATATAAGCTGTTCAAACGTTCCTCCGTAATCAAACCAATAACCCGCAGGTAGATTTGCTTTTGCTCTTACGGCAACTTGCACATCTTTAACAAAACTTGCTAAATCACGTCCCCGCACATTTGAAGTTACAACGATACGTCTTTTACCGTTCTCACGGCTGATCTGGGCATAACCATAAGCAATGTCAAAATCAGCCACTTCACTTAGCGGCACGTAATCAGGTGTGTTTTCCTTGCCTTCTATTTCTGCTAGAGGAAGTGGAATAGGAAGGTTTTTCAAGATATTTATATCTTCACGCAACTTTTCAGGAAGTCGGACAACAATATCAAATCGCTGATCACCTTTAAAAAGCTGACCTGCTTCTTGCCCCCCCATTGCTGTTCCAATCACATCTTGAACATCGGCGATATTTAAACCGTATAAATCTAGTTTTTTACGATTAGGGGTAATGCTTAAAACAGGTAAGCCAGAGGTTTGCTCAGTTTTCACATCTGCAGAACCTTCAACGTTTTTTACTATTGCTTCTACATCTTGAGCTGATTTTAAAAGTTGATCAAGATCATCACCATATATCTTAACCGCCAAATCACTTCGTACCCCTGATATAAGTTCATTGAAACGCATTTGAATAGGCTGGGTAAACTCATAGTTATTCCCTGGAATTTTAGTCAAAGCCTCTTCCATCTCCTCAACCAGTTGTGCTTTAGACTTTTTAGGGTCAGGCCACTCTTTACGTGGCTTTAACATGATAAAGGTATCAGCCACATTAGGCGGCATAGGGTCAGTTGCCACTTCGGGCGTTCCTATCTTACTGAACACTTCTTTGACTTCTGGGAATTTAAGAACACCTTTTTCTACTGCGTACTGCATTTCAACAGATTGTGAGAGGCTTGTGCCAGGAATACGCATCGCGTGCATGGCTATATCCCCTTCATCAAGGCTTGGAATAAACTCCGCCCCCATACGTGATGCCGAAAATAGGCTTAAAACCACGAGGATAAGCGCACCCGCAATAATAGGCGTTGGGTGTAGAAGTGACCACTTCAATACAGGTTCATAACCAATTTTTGCGCCACGAATAAGGAAGCTATCTTTTTCTTCAACTTTACCTTTTACAAAAATAGCAACTGCCGCAGGCACAAATGTTAAAGACAAAATAAGAGCAGATAATAACGCCATCACAACTGTTAATGCCATTGGATGGAACATCTTGCCTTCTACTCCACTCAAGGCAAAAATAGGTAAATACACAATCGTAATAATAAGAATACCAAAGATACTTGGTTTAATTACCTCACTTGTTGCCGAAGCCGCTAAAGAAAACCTTTCTTCTTTATTAAGCAAACGGCCTAACTTTTTTTGCTCTAACCCAAATCGTCTTAAACAATTTTCAATGATAATCACCGCACCATCAACAATCAGGCCAAAATCTAATGCACCAAGGCTCATCAAGTTTCCTGAAACTTTGTTTTCGACCATGCCCGTAATTGTCATTAACATTGAAATAGGAATAACGGCTGCCGTGATCAAAGCGGCACGTAAATTACCCAACAGTAAAAATAGAATAACCACGACCAGTAAAGCCCCTTCAACAAGGTTCTTTTCAACAGTCTTAATCGTACGCTCGACAAGGGCTGTACGGTCATAAACCGTTTTGGCTACAACCCCTTTAGGCAAACTATCATTCACAATCTCTAATTTAGCAGCAGCACGCTGCGCAACATCTTGTGAGTTTTGTCCCATTAACATCATCACTGTGCCTAGAACATTTTCTTTACCGTTTTGTGTCGCTGCACCAGTTCTTAACGGTGATCCAAGCTGAACATCCGCAACATCACGAATACGGATAGTCACTTCATCACGTTTAGCAAGGATAATGCCCTGAATATCACTAATATCTTTTACCTGACCTGGCACACGAACAAGGTATTGTTCACCATTGCGCTCAATATATCCTGCGCCAACATTACTATTATTTACTTCTAAAGATTCAATCACATCATGAATGGTTAAATCATAAGCAAGCAACTTATCGGGGTAAGGCAAGACATGATATTGCTGTTCATATCCACCTATCGTATTTACCTCCACGACACCTTTCAAATTGCGAAGTTGGGGCATAATAACCCATTCCTGAATGGTCAATAAATCCATCGGCGTATAGTCTGTACCGTCTCCTTTCGTTGCGCCCTCAATGGCCTCAACCGTATACATTAAAACCTCGCCTAGACCTGTAGCAATCGGCCCCATCATAGGCTCTAAACCAGCAGGAATTTCCGTTTTAATTGTTGATAGCCTCTCCGCTAAAAGCTGACGCGCAAAATAAATATCTGTGCCATCTTCAAAGACAACTGTGATTTGTGAGAGGCCATACCGCGAGATAGAACGGGTATAATCCAATTTAGGAATACCCGCTAAAGTTGTCTCAATAGGGAATGTAATGCGCTGCTCAACTTCTAAAGGCGAGTAACCACGCGCTTCTGTGTTAATTTGCACCTGAACATTAGTAATATCAGGAACAGCATCAATGGATAGTTTTTGGAAATTATAGACTCCCAAAACACACAAGCCAAACACGGCAATAAAAACAAGCCAACGATGGCGAATAGAGGCATAAATTATTTTTTCTAACATAAAGCGTTCCTAAGTAAATTTTTGATCATACGATTGTTCAATAGGTCTTAATGCTCGTGCGCCGCACCAGACTTTAAAATATCTGCTTTGACGATGAAGCTGCCTTGACTGACATAACTTTCACCTTCATTTAAACCACTTACTATCTCGATATTTTCATTGTCTGTTTTACCTGTCTTAACAGGGCGCATTTCATAGCTATTATTGCTTTCTACAAATACGACAGTTTGATCTTCCATCGTTTGGATTGCACTTTCAGAAACAATAATAGTGGCATTTTGTTGTGATACAGCAACATCACCTTCAACGGTCATGCCAGGTCGCCAATCACTATTTTCATTATCTAATTCAACTATCGCTATATAAGTTTGACTTAGGGCATCAGCAGTTGGTAATAACATTTTGATTGTAGATGTTGCTTCTTTTTCAACATTTCCTAACGTGTGGACTTTAACACTTTGACCTTCCTTTATTTGATTAGTGTCTTTTGGAAAAATATGAAATTTCGCCCAGACCTTTGATAAATCAACAATCGTAAACATTGGATCATCACTGGTTAAATTCCCGATATTCGTATTCCGCTTTAAGATCGTCCCTGAAATAGGTGCAGTCACATTAAACACTTGAAGGCTTTCATTGCTCTCAACCGTTGCAAGCACTTGCCCCTTTGTTACCTTTTGACCCAATTCCACTTTGACGCTCTTCACCGCACCTGTAAAACGTGCCTTTACATCGGCAGACCTATTAGAATTAAGAATGATTTGGCCTGTTAGGGAAACATTTTGAGAAATAGTCCCGCCTTGCGCTTTTGATAAAACAACCCCTGCTTGTTTTGCGTGTTCTGGCTCTATTTCTGTTTTTCCTTCTTCATGTTCATCACCATGACCGTGTTCATCTTTATGTCCATGATCATCATGACTATCCTCATCTTCATGGCTCTCATGACCATGTTCGTCATGTGAGTCACCGTCTTTACCATGATCATCGCTGTGATCGTCACCATCATCTTCATCATGCCCATGTCCTTCATGGCTCTCATGACTTTCTTCTTTATGCTCTGAATGATCGTGTACATCTTCCGTATGGCTAGATTGGGTGTATAAATAAAATCCACCTAAACTTAATAAAGCTAAAATTGTCAGTATAATTTTTTTCATTTTGCTATTCCTTTTCATTTAGAAGTGATGCTGTATAAGGAGTGTAAGTCCCGCTTAACATATCAATTTGGGATTTGTTTTTGTAAAAGACGCGTAAGGCTTTCAGATAATTTTCCTGAACATCAAACAAGGTGCGCTGCGCATCGAGCAAATCTAAAAACGAAAATGCTCCACGGCCATAACCGTATTCCGCTTGCTCAAGGGCTTTACGGGCTGACGGTATGATGTTCGCTTGATAATCTTTTGCCTCATCACGCGCATTATTCATCGCCTGCCATATCTCTACAGCTTGTTTGTTCATGTTTAAGCGTAAACTGGTATCTTGCGCTTGCGCTGATTTAACGTTCGCTTTTGCGCTTAATATATTGCCCTGATTACGATCAAAGAAATTAAGCGGAATAGAAACGCTTGCTAAAAAAGCTGTCCCATCATCTTCATTAAACCGTCTAACCCCTAAACCAACCGTTGGGTCAGAAATGGCATTAGAACGCTCTAAATTCAAAACACTTTCTTGCTTCATAATAGCAAGCTGGCTCATCGTCGCCATAGGTGTTTGCTCTAAAGCATTTACAACATCATCATAACTTGGTGTTTCAGGAAGTTTTGATATATCAGCCTTTATAGCTTGGTTAATAGAAGGCACACCCATGAGGTTGGCTAAAACTGTTTTGGCCAAAGTCAGTTCTTTTTCCGCCTTACGTTTTTCTAACTCTGCCGTTGCTTGTTCAATATCAACCTTCGTATGTTGAATCTTGGGGGCTTTAGCAGCATTTACACGTACTTTCACCGCTTTATGCATTTTATCGGCCACACCAAGACGGTTTTGAGCGTATTGAAGCTGTTTCTCTGCAATGGCTATATCGACGAACGCTTGATTTGTTTGTGCTAAAACCGATTGAATAGAAGCAATCGCTTCTTGTTTAATCTGTTGTTTTTCTAGATCAGCAACGCGAACACGATTTGACCGTTTTCCTGCAATCTCAATCTTTTGTTCAATACCCAGCGTTAGTTCCGCACCATCAACACCGCTACGCCCTTCATCACCAGCAAAGTTTTCAACTTCAAAACTGGCTTCGGGGTTAGGCATTAAAGATTGCTGGATACGATTGCCTTCTGCGCCTATGTATCGCGCTTGGTAGCTTTGCACCATTGGGTTTTGGCTTAAAACAAGATTGTAGGCTTGATTGAGCGTTAATTCATTGTCGGCTTTTGCCTGTGTGATAGAAAAGATCATCACGACAATTACAGGAAGGATATATCTTCCACGTAAAATTCTATGGGGTAACATTGGTAAATTCCTTATAGCTTAAGTAATAAAAGTCCTATGCCTTATGAAAAGACATGAAAAAGGCGCAATACGCCTGTGAACTTAAGCTATTGGAGGGCGATATAGAGAGAATAAAGCATTAGAAACCAAATTATCTGTTGGCTCTATTAACGTTAGACCACTTACTGGAAAAGCATTGGAAACATTATAAATTGTAAAACCAATAACGTGACTGTGATGACATTCGCAATCATTGCATTGGTCATCAGCAGCTTCATTCTCATGATCTAAGCAATCAACACAATTCACATCAGGCGCAGCCGCGAAAACGTTGCTGGCATAACTACCAGTGACGAACGCAACAAGGGCTAAAATGAGAATTAAGTGTTTCATTAAAATAATCTTATCATAAAAATTAGTGCTGTTGTCAATTTTAAATATTAAACAGCATCCAAACAGCCATCGCCATCATCATAATGTTTTCTGTCAAAGAGATAAATCCAAGAGGCACATTGCTATCACCGCCAACACAGGCACATTTTAATTCACGCTTATCAATATAAACGGCTTTTACAACTGATATTGCCCCGATAGCTCCTATGAACAAAGCAGCAGGTGCGGCAACAGGCGTAAATAAGCCTGCAATCATTGCAACGCCTGCTAACATTTCTACAAACGGATAGATGTAAGCATACCTTACCCAGCGCATTGCAAGCAGATCATAGGTTATAAATTGATTGGAAAATGAATCTAGGTCGCGCAGTTTCTGAATAGCCAATACGCACATACTGATGGCTATAAACAATTCTGTAACTCTAATGAAAGATAATCCACCTGTGATAGCCCAATTCGTAGTGAGCGCCATTAGAAAAGTCGTCGCAAAAATAGCAATAATAGGCTGATAGGTTGTGCCTTCCTGCTTCAAGGTTTTTACATCAAAATAATTCAGAAGGTCATCATGTCCGCCTATACATTTACCATCAACAAAAGTTTGTGGTGTCGTTTCAACATTATGCTTTTCTTTAAATACATCTGTTTCTTCGCGGGTTTTGAGGTGATTGTCTTCTACCTCATATCCTTGGCGTTCTAGGAGATCTTTAGATTTAATTCCATATGGGCATACATGCTTATCGGTCACCATACGATAAAGTTTAGCTTGTTTTAACATTGCAGTTTTCCTTTAATATTTAATGCTCATGACCACCATGATCATATTCTTTTTGATTATCATTTAAGTTATTTTCATCCGTCTTTATAATCTTTGTAATACGGTATATTTTGTCTTTACCAAGCTTCATATAAAACTGAACTGGTTGATTAATGGATAATGCTTCAAGATCAACATCCTTAGAAACATCCAAATCCATTGTCATTGCTGGCCAGCCAATATCTATAATGGCTTCATGGTTTAAATTTACTTTTCGATTAACCGTATCAACTGAATTGATAACACCTTGTCCTATCGCTTTTTGATTAGGCATCTGCATATCGTCATGTTCAGACTTAGAGCCATGATCATGATTTGAATGATTATCTTCCATAGACGTCATATCCATTGATTCCTGAGCAGACATAACATCATGTTCCTCACCTTCACCATGAGCATGACTTCCATGTCCACCATCACCTGATATTTCAGGCATACGCATTACACCGCCACCATGACGGTAAACAACTTCACCGCCCTTATAGCCTGTCACAGTCAATAGCCCTGAAGCGAGAAGTATAAGACCGACAAAAGTAACGCCTACAGTTTTAGCTCCCCGATGCTTGAAAAGAGCCCATAAGGCAAGCGCTCCAAATACTGAAACTGTTATAAGTGCCCAATTCTTATGGTCTGTCATGGCTGCATGAAGTGGCCCATCATGAGGGATTGAATTATACGCATTAAAACCAGCAATTACGGTTAGTATTGTTGCTAAAGCACCAATCCAAAGATTCCATCGGGCAACAATCAACAAATTTGGTTTCTTTAGTACCAGTCCTGCTAAATATAGCAGGGCTGATACACTAAATAAGGCTACCGTAAAATGTACTAACATCGGATGCCAGTTTGGTATTATTTCCATGTCCATCATATGATAAACCTTTCTTTTTTTATTTATTAATGATGACTTTTGTCGCCATGATGACCGTCGCTATTATCATGCTTCATGTCACCGTGATCCATTTTGCTATGGTCCATTTTTGCATCTGGCTTCATAAATTCTGTAATGCGATAAACTTTATCTTCACCTAAAACCATGTGAAACATTACTTCTTGATCTGGCGCGACAGATTTTAAATCAACATCATCTGCAACGGCTAAATCCATTGTCATTTCTGGCCAACCTAAAGCAGGTATTGGTTCATGAGTTAGATTAACCTTCTTATTCATTTTACTAACGCTATGAATAACACCTTTACCCATGACCACTTTGCTATCTCCTGACATATCATGGCCAGAGTGATCCATAGGCATTTGCTTAGTAGTTTTTCCTTGAGCTGCGTTAAAAACGTAATTTCTCATCGTTTCCTCACTCTCAAAATAATAAACATTGTTGCTTGAATCTACGGCAATGACAGCTTCAGCTTTATCGACTGGATTACCACTTACAGGGTCAATAGCTGTGCGTATTGATTCATCGGTTTTCAATCTTTCTTCGCACATTGAACAGCAACCATAATAAGTCTTATCTCCTACAGGAACGGAAATTTGTTCTTTATTAAATACACTGTCATTCACCATGCAAATGTATTTGGATTCAACTATTCTAAGCTTATTTGTGGTGTCTTCTGCGGCCATAGCGGGAAAAGCTATAAAGGCCAATAATAATGTTAATATTATTTTCATTTGGTAGTCTCCTTTGAGTTAATGGTTGGTAAATGAATGTCCCACAGCTTTTGCACGGCAAAATAGGTCACCATGACAGACCACCCTATAAGGATCAGACCATTTAAGACCTGAACACCAGTGATGAACTGCATAGCGCCATGTGGAAATACATCGCCTATACCGAGCGATGAATAAGTTGCGGCTGAAAAATAGATATAGCCAAAAAAGTTATCGTGGGCGATGCCGCTTAACGGCTCTACACCAAATGAATGCACCATCACCCAATAGACAGTGCCGTAAATCCAAATGGCAATAGTATGTGCCGAGAAAATGGCCACTACTAAAAAAAACATAAGGGGGCGATTACGCAAATCGTGTCTGGCAACAATCCGTAGCACGATACCCAAAATCTCATAAAAGATAGCCGTTGTGACAAGCACCAAAGCAATGCTGATAAAAATAGTTACTGGCATATTTTGATACATTACAAAACCTCCACTTCTTGATGTTTATAGCGGCGGCTTTCCCAAAGATAATAAACAACAGGAATAACTATGAGAGTAAGCAAAGTGGTTGTAATCATGCCTCCCACCATTGGCAGGGCAATACGGCGCATTACATCTGCCCCCAATCCTGCAAATATGAAGATCGGTAACAATCCTGCAAATTCTGTTATAACTGTCATGAGTACGGGACGGATACGCATAAGCGCACCTTCAAATACAGCTTCGCTAAGTTGCTCCTTATTTGTGGGATTGGTTTCTCGAACGCGCAGGTCTATATACACCATCATGATCGTGGCCGTTTCAACGGCCAACCCACCAAGCGCGATAAATCCTACCCCCGCTGCTACAGAGAGATTATAATTAGCTAGATAAATCGCCCACATACCACCAACCATAGCGACTGGTAGAGAGAGCATGACCATCAATGTTCGATCCGTCCTTCCAAAATAAATCATCAACAAAACAAAGATTGCAAAGCCAGCCGCAGGAATAGCAATACTAAGCTGTTTTTTAGCCTCTAGCATTTGTTTAAACTGACCTGACCATTCCACTGCGTATCCAGCAGGTAGATCAACCGAGTTCATCACAGCTTTTTGAGCGTCTTTAACGTAAGAGCCAATGTCACGCCCTTCAATATCGACAAATACCCAACCAGTCAGTCTAGCGTTTTCAGACTTAATCATTGGTGGACCTTCAACAAATTCGATTTTTGCTACTTCGCCAAGTGGTATATGTTGTCCTTGTGGGGTTGGTATTAAAATGTTGCTTAAGTCGTCAGGATCTTCTCTAAACGGACGGTCATAACGTAGCATAATGTTATAGCGTTCACGCCCTTGGATAGATTCAGCCATTTTCATACCGCCAAGTGCCGTACCAATAATGTTTTGAAAAACACCTAAATCAATATTACGTCGCGCTAATTCGTCTCTATCAGGCGTAATTTCTAAATATTTACCACCCGTCACACGATCAGCAAAAGCAGAGCGTGTTCCAGCAACATCTTTAATGGTTGCTTCAATATCAAGCGCAACACGGCCAATCGTCTCTAAATCATCACCTGAAATTTTAATTCCAATGGGAGTACGAATTCCTGTAGAAATCATATCCATACGAATTTTAATCGGATAACCCCATGAATTAACAACCCCTGGCAATTTAACACGGGCATTTAAATCTTTTATTATATCGTCTGGCGACATACCCTTTCGCCATTCTTCGCGTGGTTTTAATTTAATCCATGTCTCAATCATCGTAATTGGTGCTGGATCAGTAGCCGTATCAGCGCGTCCAACTTTACCAAAGACATGATGGACTTCTGGCACTTGCTTTATCATACGATTAGTCTGCTGAAGGATCTCCTTGGCTTTCGTAATAGAAACCCCAGGCATTGTCGTTGGCATGTAAAGCAATTCACCCTCATAAAGAGCGGGCATAAACTCTGAACCTGTGCGCATAATCGGTATAGCCATACTTGCTATCAAAACGATTGTTAAAACAATCGTCACGGCAGGCTTTGCCAGTACATGGCGTAATAATGGTCGATATATCTTCAAAAGCCCTGCATTCACAGGATTGGCTTCTGCCTTTTTAATTTTTCCGCGTAATGTCCAAAGCATTAATATTGGAATGACAGTGACCGACAAAATAGCGGCAAATCCAAGTACATAAGTTTTTGTAAAAGCCAATGGTGAAAACAAACGGTAAGATTGGCCTGTGAGCGCCAATACAGGCAGGAATGAAATTGTAATAATAAGCAGTGAGAAGAATAACCCAGGGCCAACTTCCTTGGCCGCAGCTAGGATAGCTTTATTTTTTTCTTCCCTATTAGCCTCTTCACCAAGCTCCGCCAGTTTCCTATGTGCATTTTCAACCATAACAATGGAGGCATCCACCATTGTTCCTATCGCAATTGCAATCCCGCCTAATGATACAATATTGGCCGTTATGCCTTGTGCCGACATAACAATAAATGCGCCCAATACACCAAGAGGTAAGACAATCAACGCCACAAAAGCAGAACGGACATGAAGTAAGAATATAAACACAACCAATGAAACAATAATCGCTTGTTTAAAGAGCGTGTCTGTCAAATAATCAACTGCGCCTTCAATCAATGGCGCTCGATCATAAACTGGCACAATCTCAACACCTTCAGGTAAACCCTGCTGCAATTCAGCTAGCTTTTCTTTAACGCCTTCAATAACGTGAAGAGCATTTTCACCAGCCCGCATTATAACAACACCAGCTACAACTTCACCTTCACCATTGAGTTCAGTAACGCCGCGCCGTAACTCTGGACCTTCAATTACACGGGCAACATCTTCTAATTTTACAGGCGTGCCATCACGAGCAAAAACAACGATTTTCTTCAACTGATTAATATTAGTGACATACCCTTTTGAGCGGATCATCAGTTCCATTTCAGCTTTTTCAATGACACGACCACCAGCATCCATACTGGCACTACGCACGGCTTCCATCAGACGTTTAAGCGGAATATCGAACGCACGAAGGCGATTAGGATCAATAAGAACTTGGTACTCTTTTACAAACCCACCAACTGAAGCTACTTCCGAGACGCCATTGACGGTAGCCAATTCAAATTTTAAAAACCAATCTTGTAAGCTACGAAGTTGTGACAAATCATAATTGCCACTTTTATCAACGAGCGCGTATTGATAAACCCAACCCACACCCGTTGCATCTGGCCCAATTTGCGGTTGGACATTAGGCGGTAGATCGCCTTGAATTTTGGAAAGCGCCTCAATCACGCGACTTCTTGCCCAATACTGATCTACATCATCTTCAAAAATAATATAAACAAAGGAAGTGCCAAACATTGAAAAGCCGCGCACATCTTTTGTCTTTGGTAAGCCAAGCATGGTTGTAGAGAGCGGATAAGTAACCAAATCTTCTACAATTTGGGGTGACTGTCCTGCAAAATCTGTACGAATAATTACTTGCGTATCAGACATATCAGGGATGGCATCGAGCGGTGTTTTTTGTACCGCTAAAATTCCAGCCACGAGTAGTGCTATCATCATCACAATAATCAAAAGCTGATTATTGACTGAATATTCAATAATTTTTGCTACCGCAGATCCAGACGGATCACGGGTTTCGTTTTGATCAGTGTCCTGCATGAGAACCTCCTGCTGGCATTGTAGGGGCTTCTTTTTGCATTACAGGTGCAGATTGTTGTCCTTCATCTGGCCATTCAATCGGCATTGGCATACCGCTTTCATAAGGAAGTTCGGGTGAGCCTTTAAATTGTAGCCAATACTTATCAAGGCCGTGAGCCATATAAAGATTAAGATTTTTGGATTTATAATATTGAGGGCGACCCTCTAATAGCCAAGGTTTTAAAGCTGTTACCAGCCCGTTTAATCCATCCTGCCATTGCGCCCGCGTATTGCTCTCTTGCGCTTTTTGTAACGCGCGCTCAGCATCCTCCAAAATGAACTGCAATTTTGTGCCACGGAAAGTTGATATTAAATGATCACCTGTCGAAATAGCAGGCATTATCATTTTCTTATTTGGGAAACGGTCTGCTACTAATTCTGCATGAAGATAGAGAGCTGCATCTACCAAATGATTAATCATCGCCATTTGGTCATCACCTACATCAAGCGCAGAAAGGGATAACTGCATTTGCTGCATCTTGCGGAATGACTCCCTTAAGGCACTTTCAGAATCAATCAGGAATTGGCCACTGACCACGACGTTATCACTGTCACTTAAACCATCAACAACTTCTGTTCGACCTTTATATTTTAAGCCTGTTTTAATAGAGCGTGGTTGGAAACGGCCATCACCAAGATCAGTGACAACAAAATCACCTTCTTTGCTTTTTAGAATAGCATCGCTAGGAATTGATAAACGTGGCTTCGCATCTGTTTCAAATTCAATATCAGCATAAGCGCCAGGCTTTAACATTCCATCCTTGTTATCAATTACAAGGCGTAAACGTCCTGTGCGTGTGGCACGATCAACCGTTGGGTAAATATAATCAACTTCTGCCTTGATATCAGAAACGCCGAGCGTTGGAAAAGAAACCATCACCTCTGACTTTTCACTTACAAAAGCTATATCTTTTTCTGCCAAACTGGCTTCTATCCAAACAGTGTCATAGTTTTGCAGAGATATGATCGTCATTGCAGGTCTAACAAAACCACCTTCACGCATATCTATTTTACTCACCAAACCATCGTTCTCAGCATAAAATGGGACGTTTTGAAAAACTTTGCGTCTTTTCTTTAGTTCTGCAATAGCCTGCTCTTGCATCCCTAAAGCCACAAGTCTTTTAGACGCGGAATTTGCAATACCTGTACTGCCTGATTTTAACGCGCTGATTAAATCGCTTTGAGAAGATACAAGCTGCGGACTATATAACGTCAAAAGCAAGTCGCCTTTTTTTACAACATCACCTTCAGCCTTCACATTTAACTTATTAATCCATCCTTCTACACGGCTAGAAATATCAAACTGGTTACGCGTGTTCTCTGTAATATCGCCATAACTACGCACTAAAACACCTAAATTACTCATTTGCGCTTTTTCACTCCGCACACCTGAATTTTGAATCATTTCAGAGTCAATTTTAACGATTGTTCGGCCTATTGCAGCGATTGGCTCTTCTGCATAGATAGGCACTAAATCCATGCCCATTGGAGATTTACCAGGCTTGTCCATCTTGTAATTTGGATCCATTGGGGCTTGCCAATATAAGATTTTCTTCTCTCCTGAAGGAGCTGACGTATTCTGCGCTTTCGTATCCTCTGTTTCTTCACCGCCAAGAGGTACAAGATCCATTCCACATATCGGGCATGTCCCTTCATCAAGCGCAATATAATGCGGGTGCATAGGACAGGTATACTTCTGTGCTTGTGCCATTGAAGGCATAGCCATGATGATCGTCACCAGAAAAATTAATAAGAATAGCGTTTTTGAAAATTGATATCTCATTTTAAGTTCTCCTGAGCAGGAATTTTTTCAGTGATAATATTTTTATTGGATGGAGCAATATTTGAATTATATTCTGCTAGTCTGGATATATATTCTTGCCTTGCATCAGCGAGTTGCACTCGAATATTAGCGCGATCAATTTTAGCCAATAAAACAGAATCCAAGTTAGCCGTTCCAGCTTCATAATTACGCTGAACCGCTTTTATTTTTTGTTTCATAGAATGATCTTTATTTTGCAAGACTTTGATATTTTTAGCCGCAGCATTACTTGCGCTTTCAAGAGTGGTCATTTGTTTAACCCACTGTCCTGCTACATCATCATAGGAATGAATAGCACTCTGCTCACGGGCTTTTGCCGCCCGTAACTTAGGAACTTGGTTCTTAGCTGCCCATAATGGAATTGAAATTTGTGCTTGAACTGAAAACCAATCATCGCCAGAAAAGCTTCTGTTCTGGCCATCTTCGCGCTGTTTATATACTGCGTTCACACCAAAATTAGGTAAGAATGCCGCATCAGCCACCTTTATATCTTTTCTGGATATATCAACGTTTTTAGCCGCTACAAGCACAGGGTATAGAGTATTCGGGTTCCTATCCCATATAATGGCCGTTACTTCTGGCACTTCCATTTCAGGGACTTCATCAACAAGCCTAACAAACTCGGCTCTGATCGCTTCTTTCTGCGCTTGTAGGTTATTTAACTTACGCTCTGCTTCTGCACGCTCTACATCTATTTCTGAGAACCTTTGATAGACAGACCGTCCAGATTCCAACTGACCTTTGAAAGCATTTTCAAGCTCTTTGTAATGGGATAACTGATGATGGATCACATCTTCTTGCGTCTTAATATTCTCGTACTCTGCTAATTTACTGATAAACATGTAGCCAAGACGTTCTGTCGTATAATCCGCCAATAACTTGTGCTTAGCAGAAACCTCCTCAAATTTACGGGACTTAGCTCCTAATAAGACAGGGTTAGGAATAGCTTGTGAAAATCCAATCACTTTAGATGTTGGTAGAAAACGATCAAAGGCTGGGTCAGAAATTGGCACATTATCAATGCCAATCATCAGCATAGGGTCAGGTAAGCCAAGCTCACCTTTGGCTTGTGCCTTTGTAGCTTCGCTTTCGCTTAATAGGCTCAACGCTTGGGGATGCTCTGCAAGCTTTTGAACATAATCTTCAAAAGATGCGGCATATACAGGGTTAATTGCGCCTATAGTGACAAGAAAAACTGAGAATAAAGATAAATAGGTAGTATTTTTTCGCATGAGATTGATCTCCTTTTTTGACGAAAAGCATAAAAAATATGCAAAACATACCCGTCATAAAATTATGACAGGCAACAAAAGAGATCAGTTCTTATAAACGGAAGCGTTGGGTAGTTTGATATACAGGCAGATATATTGCAACAATATCAGGCCTCATCGGGGGGCCACGGATAGCGTTACTATCTATCTGTGTAAGCTGATTAGTTAAAACATCTGTTAAAGATGCATAAACGACAAAATCAGTTTTTAAGTCAGGTTTATCAATACTGGCAGTATCTGATTTTTGAAGATCTATACCCATACAATCCTGCATTAGCATAACACCACTATCAGTATCTTCTTGTGATTGTTCATGGCAAGGAACTGGTTTGTCAGCGCTAACTTCCGCCGCTTGTGCCGATTGCATTGGACACAATGCCATGCCGCATACTAAACTCGGCATAACCATAAGAAGCGTTAAAAATGTAAGCGTTAACTTTTTCATTAGATCACCATTCTAACATACCTAAAAAAAATTTCATACAATCGTTATATCCCATTCGGATAAAAGATTAGTTAAGTTACTATTTATTTATGGAATATTGCGTTTTTTACTCCATACAGCATTTAATTTTTGAACTGTCGCACTACCTACCTTTACTCATGCCTTCATCACGAGATTCTCCCCATCACATAAAACCAGAGGATTAAAACCCTCTGGTTTTTTAATTCCTTGTATTACCGCTCCATTTCCAAACAACGGCCTTGATCCCTAGGCTCTCTATCTAGTTTCTTATCCAACTGTGCTAATTTTTTATCTATATATTCCACCGCTTTTTCCTGTCTAATTATTATTTCTTCTGACACTCCATAATAAGGTAGATTCTCCAAGTCTTCTTTGACTGTTTCTAAATGCTTCTCATACTTTTCAAGCATTTCTTCCTGAACCTCTTTAGATTTGTAATAATTTTTAGGTGCGCCAAGACTTTTCTTAAATGGCTTTTCACAATGCTCTCGCCATTTTTGATCGTCTTTCTCTAATATTTTCATCGTATTTTCTATGATTTTAGGAATATGCTCTTTTTCTGCATCAATAAAACTTTGTTTCTGCTCTTTAACTTTTTTAGCTAATTCGTGCTGATCAGAAAACTCAAGTGTTTTACTCATTCTATTTAAGGCGGATAAAGATTTTTTCTTAAACTTTAGTAAATCAAAGTTTTTATCTTGTTTGTCATTAAGCTTATGCCTGTACCAATCTATATTATAATTTTCGTTGTTCTTGATTTCTTTAATAGCAATATCTAGGGACTTTTTTTGGTCGTATTTTAAAACTGCCGTCCTATTAACACCATATCCATCAAGATGACGCGTATAATCCATTCGTAATTCCTGTAAATCATATTTATCAGGAATAAATTTATAGTCATGCTGCTTGCTATGGTTGTTTAAAACCACATGAACATGAGGGTGTTTAGTATCTGTATGAAGAGTGTAAGCATAATCATACCCTTGGGACTTAAAATTCAATTCTAAAAAGTCTTTTGTTCCCTCTAATATAGCTTTAGGATCAGGATTATCCCCTCCAGCTGATAGTATAATATGAGAAAAATTATTCGGTTTTGTACGAGATATTTTTTGAATATCACGATCCATTGATTTCAAATTATTTAAAGGAACAGTAGTTTTTGAAATATATGGATAATGATCAATACAATAAAAAGAAGCATTTTCAGGATGCTCGCTACGCAGAATAAAGCCTAGCTCTTTTGTAGTTTTATTTTCGTATAATGCCCCTTCATAGCGTTTATTTTCTCTAAATTCAGCTTTTTCAAATAATTTAATAGATTTTAAAAATTCTGCCTCTTTTTGATTCAGCCCTTCGTCAAAATACTTATCATTAAGGTCATTTTTAATCACATCTATCTTATCTATAATCTCTTTATCAGTTTTTTTTATATCAAACTGATCAAATTTATCCGACCAATCTTTAATTAAATCACTAAAGTCATCTTTGGTGATTTCTTCATTATTTTGATCAAACATTGATGGCTTTTCTTCATCTTTTTGACTTTCTAAATTCCTGGAAACATAGTTTAAAAGAGTATTAAGATGTGAGTTTGTTGAGCCTTTCGTAATAATTTTTAAAACAACATTTTGAGTGGTAGTGCGTTGAATATGATTGGTATAATTCTTATTTAAAAGACTGTACTTAAAACGAAGTTCTTTTTCTTCATAGTCACCACGCCCTTTCAATAATTTTATAAAATCTTCAAATTCAGAATCAATATAAGGTGAATTTGGATATATAAAATCTCGTGGAGACATACTTACGCCCCTTCAATATTAACGATCTCTTGCGTGATTTTTTTCATTTTATCAAGTTCGTTTTTTAAAGATGTATATTGTGCCTGTAATGAATTTAAACTTTTCAATAACAGTTTGTTATTTTCATCATAAAATCCCTTATCATTCAGGATAAAACGCTCTTTATTGATGTTATGAATTGTCTGGTTAAATAGCCCTCCTAAGCGGATTAAATTTAAATTTACGCGAACTAAATCATCGTAACGTTTTCTACATATTGGGTACTTCCCTTTATTCAAAATCCAACGACAAAAGCTACTGAAATTAGGCTTCCCACCCCCTTTGAGGAAGCCTAATTCAGCTGCTTGTTGATATAAAATATTTTTTTCCAATAGAGTTGTTTTAAAGCCAACCATTACTATTTTTTTTACCATCGAAGATACCTCCTTGAGATAAAGTTAAACAAATGCCTATCCAGCAATAATTACCATAACTAAATACTCTCACACTTTTTTGCTTTATTCCAAGACCTTTTTTGTCCATTTATAAGCCATAACAATCAGTAACAACTGGTAACAAAAAATAATTTTGTACGTGTCTTAAACTGTTCAAAAATAACGAATTAATTTGACCGTAGTAGCTTCTGACCCTACTGTTGATATGAGCTTAATGCTTGGGGCGTTGTAACCTCATCAAGGCGGTCTAATCAGCATCAGACCGTTAATTTAGATGCTGCTTTCTCAACTATGGTTGGGGAGGCGGCGAAATAAAATAGCGCTTGCGTGAATACGCTGCGCCGTTCCTTGAGCGGTTACAAACTCCCCAGCTACCAGAGAAATCTGGTGGCTGTTTTGTTAATAAACAGAGAGTTTGTAATAATGGAAATACCCGAACAAGAAACTGAAAAAGACACCAATTTAGAAGAAAAAACTAACCAAATTGACCAAAATAAGCCCATAAAACAACTGCCGTTATGGCGTAAAATTGTTAATTTTATTAGCAAAAACACATTTTTAATCTTTGCCAATATATTAGAATATTTTGTCAATCGCGCACGTTTTGGCCTACGTGTTATTAGAACTTTTAATATTATTTTGATCGCTTTTATCGTTGCCGAATGGCTTGTCTACATAATGATATTCACTGAAATAATTCCTAATTATCTCCTCAAAATCACTCAATAATTTTCAAAAAACGAACAGAAAGGTAGGTCAATGGCTTATAAATATACAATCAATAACGTGAAAGAATACGCTCAAAAACGTGAATTTATACTTCACGAAACTGAGTATAAAGGCACAAAGCATAAGTATAGATTAGAATGCCCTTTCGGTCATATATGGCATGGTTCTTTTGAGGGGTTAAAAGAAGGTAAAGGCTGTCCTGATTGTGCAGGAAGTAATGGTGAACGACTTTCAAAATCCATTCTAGAATCTATGCTTGAAATTTCTTTTCCAAAGAAAAAGCCTAATTGGCTTTTAGAACTTACAAGCAAGAGATTAGAGCTAGATGGTTATAATAAAGAAGCAAAAATTGCTTTCGAGTATCAAGGTGTTCAACATTATAAAGGCTATGGTATTTATAAGAAAATTGATATGAAAGAACGTCAAAGAGTAGATCTATTAAAAGCCAATGCCTGTAAAAAATATGGCGTAAAGTTAATCATTATTCCTTATTTTAAAAAACTAAATAATTTAGAAGAGATTATCAAATTTGTAGAAAGCTGCGTTCGCAAAGCAGGGATAGAAATTCCTAAAAACTGGGATAGCCGTAAAGGAAATTATAAATTTTATGGCTATTGCCCTGATCTTAAAGAAATGCAAAAAATAGCCTTTGATAAAGGCGGAAGATGCTTAAGTAAATACTACCTCAACGCTCGTACTTTATTACAATTTAAATGCTCCAAAGGTCATATATTTGAGATACATGCCAATTCTATTCGCAAAGGGAACTGGTGTTGGAAGTGCGGTGGTTCTTACCCCTTAAACATAGATATTGTGAAGAAGTTAGCTCTAAAACGTGGTGAATCTTGTTTATCTGATACTTATATTAACCAAAGCCATAAAATACTATTTGAATGTGCTGAAGGTCATAAATATGAATGCACCACCAAGAATTATAAAAAAGGCCGTGGCTGTCCTGTCTGCGCGAAGGAAAGTCGTCCTGTAAAACGCCGCCTTGGAATAGAAAAAATGCAAGAAATGGCTCATGCTAAAGGTGGAGAATGTCTTTCTAAGACATACATTAACAACCGCACGAAGTTAAATTGGAAATGCAACAAAGGTCATATCTGGTCTGCTATTTATGATAACGTTATATCTAAAGGTACTTGGTGTCCAAAATGCCGATAAATATACAACTTCCAGAGAAGATAATTGAAATTGCAAAAATTCATGGAAAAGATAAAAGACGATCTGTTTCCGAGCAAATTGAACATTGGGTCAAAATAGGCCGTGCTGTAGAAGAAGAATATGTTCGGAAAGGATGTTCTGAATCATTTAAGAAGGCAAAGCCTTGTGAGTCAGAACTCCTTGATTTTCTAAATGATTTTGATAAAAATGAATGGGAATGGTAAAAAAACCTATTTTACTATTAATAGGGATGACGTTTTTTAACCAATTTTTCTCTTACTTTTCTAGATATAATATCTTCTACCCAAAGTATTAAATCCTTACTTTTAGAAATAAAATTTCCATCTAATTCTGAATAATTAAGACTTTTCAGGTCATCTTTATTTATTTTTCCGTAAATTTCTTTCTCATTTTGAAGGTTAATCCATTCTAATAGCCGTTCTTCATGAACAAGGACTTTGCCGCCCATTTTTTTAAATATGTTATTCATCCCATTTGTTGTTTTATGAAAGTGAAGTTTTCTCAAATGGCTAATAGATATACCTGGGTGAAGTTCATTAATTTGTTTAATTGTGTAATAAGTCATATATATCTCCTGTTTTTATTGTTACAGGCTATGACCACTTGTTACGTTTTGGAATCTTTATTCCTTCCAAAGTTTTTCTGAAAAAATATGAAAATTATTTTTTTATGATATTCTGTACAAAATCGTGAAATTCTATGAAAGTCCTTTTGACATCAGAAAACTCATCAGGAAAATTTTCAGCCTTATTTCTTTGAAAAAAATCATTTAAAAGCCATTTTCTAAAGCGAATTTCATCGCTGTAAGTCTCATGATCTATTTCTATTCCTAAATTGCTTTCCCCTATATATTCGTAAACACTGCTAAGATTAATAGGTTTATGTTCACTATCTCGATACCAGTCCGCTAAATCTTGGATAAAATTTGAGCGAATAGAAGATAACTTCATGTTTGTTTTGGCATAATTTTGAATATAAAAATCAAACAAAATTACAATAACAATTATTTCTTGTTTTTTATGATTTAGCTTTTCTTTTGATTTTGAAGTGTGTCCTAAGACTGGATTAAAAGCATGATGCAAATAGTTATCAAATAGTTTGTTGTATGGTTTTACTTTTAACTGCATTTCAGGGGAAAGCCATATCTCCTTTACGCATTCTTCTAAAATAAATAAGCAATTTTGAGCAAATAGCCTGTCTGGTTTTCGTCCTGACGCTATTTGTCTAATCATCTCGTGATAGTAGTTAATTGTTCCAATAGCTGCTTTTTCTAAATCGCTATCATCATTATCACGTCTAAATATTCTTGGTTTTCTAATCATCGTTACCAAAAATTTTATTATTCATATTTTTTACAACGTTAGAGGTGTGGCTTTCACTTAGATGGGCATAGCGTTTTACCATTGCCAAAGTTTTATGACCTAAAACTTCTGCAATTTCGGCTAATGTTGCACCATTCATTGCAAGATAAGAAGCGGCACTATGGCGCAAATCATGAAAACGGAAATCTTTAATGTTGGCTTCTTTTAATGCACCCTCCCAAGATTTTTTAATCTCATAAGGCTTATTAGGAACTTTAAGGGATTTAAAAACCAAGTCGTTTTCATCGTAGCCTTTTGGTCTTAATGCTTTGATACAATCCAACGCCTGACTGTGCAGGAATAAGGCTCTAGATTCCTTATTTTTCGTTTCATAGAGGTAAATCGTATTGCGTTTAAAATCTACCTGACTCCATTTTAGATTCAGAATTTCGCTTCGTCTCGCCCCTGTGCTTAAAGCAACAATAACGATTGTATAGAGATAGGGGTTATTTGACTGCTTGCAGGCTTTTAATAGTGCTTCGCGCTCTTTATCTGATAGAAACCGCTTACGTCCCTCTGGCTCTTTTAGCTTCGCTATGCTCGCCATAGGGTTCTTATCCATCCAGTCCCATTCTTTAACCGACATATTCAGGGCTGTCTGCATAGCAACCCAATAACGGTTAATTGTGGAACTGCTAAGTGTTTTAACAGCCCCCTTGGCTTTCTTACGCTCTCGCGACCTATTTTGAAGGTTCTCTCGCGCTTTGATAAAAATATCCTTATTGAGATCAGAGAGGCAATAATAGCCAATCTCTTCCTTCCACCAATCAAGTAGCCTTGTGACATCTTTGGCGCGTTTAGGATTGTTCTTCTCAAGAATAGATAAATACCGTTCTATCACATCTGAAACGGTATTTTTCTTTCCTTGAGATTTTTGGAAATATCGACCTTCACGAATTTCGGTTTCAGTTTTCTGAATCCATTTCTTCGCATCTGTCTTTCTTTGGAAGGTTGCTGATTGGACAGGCGTACCTTTTAATCTTACTTTTGCGCGGTAAGTTGTGTCGTTGCCTGTATCACTTTTACGTTCTTCAATAGTACCCATGAAGAGAAGGATAATCCAAAATGGGACATTAGCCTAGAAAAAAGTGTCCCATGAGTGTCCCATTCGGTGGATGAAATCTTGAAAATGGCAGGGGCAGAAGGATTTGAACCCTCGGCCTACGGTTTTGGAGACCGTCGCTCTACCAACTGAGCTATACCCCTACAAGACACTGGCTTTATAACAATAGTTTATCATATTTGCCAATAAAAAAGGCCGCATTTCTGCGACCTTCTTAAATTATTATTTCAATAAGTGATTATTTAACAATTTTAGCAACGACACCGGCGCCCACTGTACGACCGCCTTCACGGATCGCAAAGCGTAAGCCTTCATTCATCGCAATCGGTGCGATCAACTTCACTGTCATTTCACAATTATCACCTGGCATAACCATTTCTGTGCCTTCAGGAAGAATAACCTCGCCTGTTACGTCTGTTGTTCTGAAGTAGAACTGTGGACGATAATTCGCAAAGAATGGTGTATGACGGCCGCCTTCATCTTTTGACAAGATATAAGCTTCCGCT